>JAIQFQ010000061.1 GCA_020073245.1 Terriglobia bacterium
GGGGCCTGTTGTGACAGCGCGGGCGTTGTTACAGCGGCCGAGAGTGCCAATAGGACTGTGCAGAGCATTGGGGGGCCTCCTGTTGGTCGGATGGCTATTAGTCGGCGTCTGTTCCAACCATCCCCAACGGCATCAGAACAAGGTCCTTTGCAGTAACGTTTTCTCCAACTCCAAGTGGCAGGGGGTTGCCGATCTTATCAAGTGTTTCTTTGCGTATGACATAGGAAAAGCGCGTGTGATGCATCGTCTGAGAATTCGGCAACAAGTAGACGACGCAACCGACGATCGTAGGTTCCCACGACCTTCGAGTGTCTTCTGGGAGTTGCTCAGCTCCCGCCTCAATTCGACTGTTTTCGACTCTCAAGTCGTCGGCTTTTCTCGGTCCGCCCGTTTCGCCCGGGAAGAGTGTTGGTCCTGGTGTCCCCATCTCTTTGAAGGATTGTGGCGCTCTTTCACACTGGATTCGGCCTTCTCCTTCAATTTGATCGACAATCTGGCGCACAATATTGCCACCATGGGCAGTCAGAACCATGAGAGTGGCGCTGTACGAGATGTGTCTAGCAACGGCGCGGCCAACGTTCTTGAATGTGAATCGAACGTCGAATCGGACACCCTGCGGGTGCAGAGTGCAGGATTCGATGACTGGCAACTCCGCGTATATCCAGGCGCGGTCGATCGCCTCAAGCTGACGTTGAGCAGCATCGGCCGACTTGGTAGCCGCGTCAGTGGCAACCCGCGCCTGAACAAGCAGGTGCCACTGAATCACGGTATATACAACCAATCCAACGAGAGTCAGCGTCCCTACTACGGCACCCCAAACCTCGATTCCACGCGCCCGCGCTGGCGGACAGTGATGGGGTTGTTTCTCACACTCCTGGGGACTCTGGTCGCGTTTCTCGGTTTCTTCAATGGGAGAGTGCGGGGCCGGTGGTGCTTGGGGCTCGTCCAAGTGTTTGCCCTTTCTACGCCTCTTCTGTTTGCTGGTCTTCTGATTCTCGGATGGCCCGCTGATGTTTGCGAACCCCCGTTTTCCCGGGCACCGGAGATACGATGGTTGCGGCGGCTATTATGCCGCTCATCGCAGTGTCAAAGTCCAGCGGGTACAGGCTCATTGGCCGAAGCCTCTCCTTCGGTTGCGTTGGCTTCTGCTTGGGCTTCTTGGTCGGCTTCTTCCGGGCGCCGTTGCCCATCACGATCCCGCCACGACGAGAGCGAACATATCGCCGTCCTTTCGGTTGTTGTACCGGAACGAGAACTCGTTGAGGTACAGGGGCAGGTACTTCTTCGAAACCTTGTGAAATGTCCCGATAACACCACGCTTAAGGCCAGACCAGAACGAGTCGATGTTCGCGGTGTGGACGTTGCCCCGGACGTACTCGCCGTGCGAGTGGTTCACGACTTCGTGCGGGAGCCTGCCGTCCAGGAACCGGTAGCCCGCGTGTTCGTCCGTCGCCACGAGCTTGACCTTCTCGGAGACGGCTTGCCGGACGAATGCGTCGAGGGTCGCGTTGCTGGTGTTCTCGATGACCTTGCAGATCACGTTGCCCTTGCGAGCGATGGCACCGACGACAGCCACCTTGCCAGCCATGCCGCGCCCGCCCTGGTGCTTCTTGAGGCCACCGCCAACGCCCCCGCCGTGCCGGTTGTGAGCCTTGCCGCCGACGTAGGTCTCATCGACTTCCACAAACCCGGCCAGCTTCTTGAATTCGGGGCTCTGCATCGCGGCACGGATGCGGTGACACATGTACCACGCAGTCCGATAGGAACCGGCGCCGATCATGCGCTGTACCTGGAGGGCGCTGATGCCCTTCTTGGACTGGCACATGAGGTAGATCACCTGGAACCACGTGCGCAGCCCGACGTTGGTGTTCTCGAAGATCGTTCCGACCAACGGGGAGAACCGGTAGACGCCCTTGGAGCACTTGGTGCAGACCCAGTTCCAGGGGCGAGTGAGGCGGCAGACCCGCTCGTTCCCGCAACGGGGGCACCGGACGCCCTTGGACCACCGCTTCTCAACCAGGTACTCGCGGCAGCTGTCCTCGGTGGGGAACCGTTCCATGAGTTGGGTGAGGGTCATCATGACCCCAATATAAGCCCTGAAAGGTAGATTGTCAAGTGAAGCATAATCGCCAAAAGTAGAAGGAAAAGAACGGGCGGCCGCAGGGGCCGCCCGTGTACCGATCAGCTGCAGAAGCCTCGTCCCGACACAGCGGGAGAGGAAGACGAACGGACGGCTACTTCCTGGGGAACACGAGCTCTCCGGACGGATCCCTCTGCTTGAGGGATGTGACCTTGCCGTTCTCGACGACGAACTCGATCGTCAAATCGGAGAACTCCTTGACGTGGAACTGGAGCCCCTTGTACGGAACCAGCTTGATCTCCGGCCGTCCGACAAACACCATCAAGAGGCTGCCGTCCTCCTTCAGCACAACCTGGAACTTGGCGCCTGTCGGGGTCTCGTACGTCCCCGCGAGCTTCTCGAGCATCGCGCGATCGAGCGTCACGGGCTTGCGGGTGAAGGTGGCCTCGGCCTCGTCGAGCGACATCACCGCCTTCTCCACGTCCCCCTGCGGGTTGGTTCCGAAGTTGACGGACCACTTGCCGTACTGCTCGTCGTCGGGCGTGTCGAACCGGTCGTAGTGGAAGTGGGAGAGCGGGAAGAGGAGCTTGTGGAAGTCGAACTGGAGCTGGCCATCCTTCATCGCGATCTTGAGGAGTCCGTAGGCGGGGTGCTCGTACTCGCCGACGTAGTCCGCGAGCGGGTGCGACGGCTTGGTGTTCTTGACCTGCTCCTGGCCGGCCTTGGCCCGCGCCGCCGTGTCCGCCTTCTTGCCCTTGAGCCTGATCTCCAGCATCCGCTCGCTCCACGGGGTCTGGTCCATGCCCAGGAGGCGCTCGTAGAGGTTGTAGCTGACGGTGTTGTACAGGCTGGCGCAGTGGTCTCCGATGACGAGGACGACCACGCCTATCCGGTCCTGGGGCATGAGCGAGACCTGGGAGTGGAAGCCGTTGATGTCCCCGCCGTGAAACGCGATCTGGTGCCCACGGTACGACGCGGTCCACCGGCCCATCCCGTAGACGGGGTTCAGAAGCTCCCAGTAGCCCCGTGCCTCGCCCATGGTGTTGGGGAGCGCAATCGCCGGGGCGAGCGTGGCCTTGATCACGTCCGCGGGGAGGGCCTGCTTGCCGCCGTACTTGCCGTCGTTCATCAAGGCGATGAGCCAGTGCGACATGTCCTGAATGCTGGAGATGATCGCGCCGGCAGGCGCCATGCCCGCGGTTTCCTCGTAGTACGGGATCTCGTAGATCTCGTTGGTGTCGCGCTTCTCGGTGTAGGGTACGCCGTGGTCCGGTTGCTTCTTCAGGTCCTCGATGGTGTAGACGGTGTTCCTCATGTCCAGCGGCTGGAAGATTCTCTCCCGGACGAACTCCTCCCAGGGCTTGCCGGACTGCAGCTCGATGATGTAGCCGGCCCCGGCAAACATCATGTTGTTGTAGAGGAAGATCTGCCGCATCGGTTCGCTTGGCTCGAGGTACTTGAGCCGCTCGAACAGCTCCTTGCGGGTGAAGTCGGACTTGTACCAGATGCTGTCGTGCCGGGTGATTCCGGTACGGTGGGACAGCATGTCCCGCAACGTGATCGTGTTGTTGAGCTGGTCGTTGTAGAACTCGATCGAGCGGACCGATTCACGGACCGGCCTGTCCCAGGTGAGCTTCCCCTCGTCCACCAGCAGCCCTGCTGCCACCGCCGTGAACAGCTTGCTGTTGGAGGCGATCGGGCATACCGTCGTCGGCGTGAACGGCAACTTCTTGCCGACGTCCCGGTAGCCGTACCCCTTGGCGAAGACGAGCTTGTCGTCCACGACGACGCCCACGCCGACGGCCGGGGCGTTCCAGTCCTTGAGGACCTTCTCCATATAGGCGTCGAACCCCTGAAGTTGTTTGGCGACGTCGATGTCCTTGGCCTGCAACACCGTACCCGAGGCAAGCACCCCGAGGACGAAGGCGGCGACCCACGCCCTTACCCAGATTGGTTTCTGCTGCCCTGTCGCGTGCATGATCACTCCTCCTCTTCGTTTCGACCTGCCACCTACGGCCGTTCCCGGGCGCGCTGCCACCGCCCAGCCGATCCGGTTGGACTGCTCCGACTCCCGGCATGTCTCCCGGAGGCATGCCGACTGTGGTTCAATGCTCCCATTTGAGAGGCTGCACGTCGAGTAGTACGGAGATCGGGCCGCAAGGGTTCACCCGGTACTCGTCCCATCAAAGGAGACAGCGGGAGGTCGGGGCGTGGGTGGCTCCGGCCGAATCGTCATCCAGACTGGCGGAGCCCCGGCTGAGGTCGAGCCGCAGGCTGGCTCACCGTTCCGAGCGACGACCTTCCCGGGGCCAGCGCGGCGCGTCCGCAAAGCTCAAAGCCTCAACATCGCAGCAGGGCGATCCTCCCGGACTCGAGGTGGTACCGTATCGTTCTGGAGGCGCGCAATGACGGACCTCTCGTACTCGATCGCGGACCAGGTGTTCGCGAGGTTTCCCGACTACGTGCGCGGTGTCGTCATCGCCCGCGACGTCAAGAACGGTGACTCCCCCGCCCCGCTGGTCGAGATGCTGCGCGCCGCCGAGGCGTCCGTGCGCGAACGGCTGGACCTGGAGACGCTGGCATCACATCCCCGGATCGCGTCGTGGCGGGAGGCGTTCCGCGCCCTGGGCGTCAAACCCAACGAGTTCCGCTCGTCCATCGAGGCGATGTCCCGCCGTGCGCTTCGCGAACAAGAGTTGCCCTCGATCAACGCGCTCGTGGACATAGGGAACGTCGTGTCACTGCGTCACCTTCTGCCCGTCGGGGGGCACGCGATCGACGTTCTCACACGGGACATCGCCCTGCGCCGGGCCACCGGAGAAGAGACGTTCGTGCCGTTCGGGTCGACCGAGGCGGAGCACCCCGCAGCAGGCGAGATCGTTTTCGTCGAGGGGGACACGGTGCTGACACGGCGGTGGAGTTGGCGACAGGCGAACCACACGCTCACACTGCCGGAGACCACGGCGATCGAGATCAACGTGGACGGTCTGCCGCCCGTCCCCCAGGCCGAGGTGGAGGCGGCCTGCGACGAGGTCATGGACCTCGTGCAGCGTTTCTGCGGCGGGAGAGCGCGGCGCGAGGTTCTCACCCGGCAGAACCCTCGGATCTCACTGGGAAGCTGACGAACGCCCGGCCCGGTCCAGGTGGTCTGCCGCGGGCGATCCGGGGTTCACGACGGTTGCCGTCTCGCATGCCGCTCGGCCGCACCCTCCGTGTGCGACCCGGCACCCAGGCGCCTCGCCGCCTGCTAGCATGCGCCCGTGCCTCCGGAGGGTTCCCAAACCGGCAGCTCGCCCGGCCGGCGATGGCTCGGCTTCGCCACGGCGCAGATCTCGGCCCTCGCGCGAGATCCCTTCTTCTGGCTCACCGGCATCTTGCTGCTGGCCAAGTCCTTCATGGCCCTTCTGCTCATCAACAACCCCGACCACTCCGTGCTCGATGCCGGCTATCTGAGCTCCTACGACTTCTCGGTCCCGATCTTCGTGTCGTTCATCGCCGTCCCGCTCTCGTTCGGCCTGCTGCTGAAAGGCAGACTCCGGCTGGCGTACTACCTCGCGCTCGACGCCGCATTCTCGGTGCTGATGATCGCCGACCTGTGGTACTTCCGCGCATACAGCACTTTTCTCTCGTTCATGCTCTGGCAGGAGACGGCCAACCTTTCGGGCCTCTGGGACAGCATCATCTCGATGGCACGCCCGGTCGACCTGCTCTTCGTCGCGGATGTCGTCGTGGTCGTGCCCGTGGTGCTGCTGTGGCGAGCGCTCTACCGGGGCGCTCGACGGTCCATCGCGGCGGCGGTCCTCGTGCTGGCGGCGGCTCTCGTCTGCCTCGCCTGGGAGCACCTTGCGATCGACGTCTGGGGCACCGAGGAGAACCATCGTTTCGTGGAGACACGCTGGGAGGCGCGCGAGACGATCTCGTTCCAGTCGCCGCTTGGCTTTCACATTCTGGACGTTTGGAACGTCTACCTCCAGAAGCGGCCTCTGTCGCTCTCGCCTGCTCAGGGCGAGGCGATCCGGGCCTGGTTCGCCGAGAAGCGCGAGCCTCTCCCCGACAATCGGTACAAGGGGATGCTCAAGGGTCGCAACCTGATAGTCGTGCAAATCGAATCCCTCGAGAACTGCGTCATCGGCCGTAGCGTCAGCGGACAGGCGATCACCCCGGTTCTCAACGGGCTGCTCCCGAACAGTCTTTACTTCACGAACATCTACGAACAGGTGAACGGCGGATCCAGCTCGGACTCCGACCTGATGACCAACACCTCGGTCTACCCGGTGCGGCATGGCTCCACGTTCTTCAGGTTCCCCCGCAACGCGTACAACGCGCTACCCAGGATCCTGCGCGGCGCGGGGTACCGGACGACGCTCGCGATGCACCCCGATGCAGCCGTCTACTGGAACTGGAAGAACGCCCTCACAGCCATCGGGTTCGACACGTGCCTCGACGAGAGCGCCTTCGTGAACCATGAGACCCTGGGTCTGGGGATGTCGGACGAGGACTTCCTCACCCAGGCCGGGACGCGCATCACGAGACAGCCGGAACCCTTCTACGCGTTCCTGGTGACGCTCACTTCGCACGCACCGTTCGACCTGCCCGAGAAGTACCGCGACCTGAAGCTCGATGAAGAACTTGCCACGTCCTGCCTGGGCAGGGCGTTCCAAGCGTTCCACTACGCGGACCGCTCGATCGGCGTCTTCCTCGAACGCCTCCGACGGAGCGGCATGCTCGAACGCTCGGTCGTCGTCTTCTACGGAGACCATGCCTCGGTCCACCGCTTCTACAACGACGAGGTACAGGCGATGGAAGGACTCGAGGACTGGATGCGCGACCCGCGCTGCCTCATCCCGCTCATCGTCTATGCACCCGGGGTCACGGGAGAGCGCATCGATGTAACCGGCGGGCACATCGACATCATGCCGACCCTCCTCTACCTTCTCGGGGTGGACGAGGCGGTTACCGCCGAGACGGCCATGGGGCGCAACCTCCTGCGGACGGGGAGAGACTTCGCAGTCCTTCAGGACGGCACCGTGGTTGGCAGGGACAAGGATGCGACGTTCTCCAAGGCCGCCGTCGAGGGCCTCTCCATCGCTGACCTGTCCATCCGCGGCAACTACTTCAGCATGATCGGCTACGGCGGTAAGTAACAGGGAAGAGGGAAGAAGGAAGACGGAAGAGGACAGACGGCGACGCCTGCAAATCCTGCCTTTCCTCTACCCTCTACCTTGTTACCTCTTCCCTCTTCCTTGTCCTCGCCTGCCGCACGCCTACGTCGCGGGCGACGGGTCGCAATCCTCGAGCACGCCGTTCTTGATGACGTGCATGCGGGGGTGGTGGGCAATGTTGCCGAACCTGTCGAATTCGAGCTTCCCGGTGACTCCCTGCTTGCCGCCCAGGCTCATCAGGCGGACCAGCAATTCGCTGTTGTCTTTCGGCGGGGCGCCCTCCAGCGCGTACAACGCGGTCAGTGCGGCGTCGTAGCCGTAGGCGGCGAAAAGGTCCGGGGTGGCGCCTTTGTTCGCGGCCTTGAACCGCTTCACGAACGACCTCATCGGCTCCTGCTGCGAGTCGACGTCCAGCCTCACGAGCGGCACGAACAGGCCCTCGGCCAGCGCCCCGGCGCGCTTGAGGACGTTGCCGGCGTCGATCGCGGAGGTCGCGCACACCGAACCGCCGAACTTGGCGTTGCGGACCACGCCGATAGCCGCGAGCGTCTCTTCACCGTACGCGCAGATGAAGATCGCGTCTGGTTTGCTTGCCGCGAGGGCATCGCCGATCGCCTTGTCCCAGTCGGTGGGCCCGATCGGGAGCTTGTCCGCGACCTTGGCCCCGAGCCTCGCGACCTCGGCACCGAAGACCGACAGCAACCCCTCGGAGTAGAGCCCCTGCTGGAACAAAATGAGGACCGTTTTTGCCTTCTTGTGGGTCACGAGGAAGTCCGCAGCCACCATGGCCTCGAAGTCGTCCGAGGGAACCGTCCTGAAGAAGAGGTTGCTGGACTCGGCGAGGCCCGGCTTGCTGGCCGAGGGCGAGATGATGACACGCTGCGCCTTCTCGGCCTCGGGGATCATCGCCATGGCTTCGGGGGTCGTCGCCCCGCCGATGACGATCCAGGCACCCGCCTTGAAGAGGTCGCTGGCCTCCTTCTGGGCATACTCTGGGTGCGACAAAGAGTCGCGGTACTGGGCCTCAATCCCGGGGGGCGATTGCTTCGCCACCGCGTCGTCGAGCGCCAGCTTGATGCCGGCCTTGAGCGAGGCGCCGTAACCCTTGTTCACACCCGTCTCGGGCAGTACCACACCGACGATCAACTTCCCGCCCCCGCAGGCCATGGTGAGCAACGCACCCAGCGCCAACAGATTGACCGAAACCCGCCTCATCTGACACCTCCCGCGGCCGGAAAACGACAGCATCTTCGCCCTTGTGCTGCATTCTACTATCGGTGGGCACCGGCAGGAAGACCGTGGTCCGTGGTCAGAGATCCGTGGCCCGTGGCACGCGATCGGCGGCACTTCGAGGACGGGAGAAACTACTGCCTCACGACGATGTTGACCTCGAAACTGGCCGCCGGGTCCACGTCCTTCTCCCATGGCCGCCGATACACAAGCTTGAGCGTGGAGGTGCCCTCGACCACCGCCTTGAAGCGGTAGAAGGCGGTGCCCCCGGCCCCGTGGAGCCTACTGTCCGGCTTGAACGTCGGTTCGCCCGTCTGCTGGATCACCGGTCTGCCTGAGGACACGACCTGCCACGAGTAGCCGGTCGAGGGGTTCTCGCTGAGCGTGAGCGCGAGGCCCGCATTCTTCCGCACAGTGATCGTTCGGCCGTTGTCCTTGGCGGTAAGCCGGACGGTCGGGCCGGCCGACACGCACACGGCGACGAAGGTAAAGGTCCACAACCCCAGAAGAAGCGGCCTCAGCATTGCCAGCCTCCCATCCAGCTCCGGCGCAAAACCC
>JAIQFQ010000018.1 GCA_020073245.1 Terriglobia bacterium
CACAACTGGTTCGAGGGGTTGCTGCATCCGGTGGCGCCGGGGGTGGAGATCGAGGGGTACGCGACGTCGGTGGGGGTGGAGTGGCTGCTGATCGCGCTCTCGGTGGCTGTGGCGCTCGGGGGGATTGCGCTGGCGACGCGATGGTATTTCGGGCCGGAGGCGTTCGTGCGCCCGACCCGCTTCGCCGAGCGCTTCCCCGCCCTGTATGCCACCGTCGCCAACAAGTACTACGTCGACGAGGCGTACGACCGGACGATCGTGCGGCCGCTTTCGTCGGTCGCGCGTTTCTCATGGAAGGGGATCGATACCGTTGTCATCGACGGCACGCTCAACGCTTCCGCGTTCTTCACGGAGATCGCGGGCGACCTGCTTCGTTTCGTGCAGACCGGGAACGTTCGTAACTACAGTCTCCTGGTGCTGGCCGGCGCGGTCGCGGCGGCCGCCTGGCTTTTGTTCTAGGGGGTGAATGTGCCGACCGACTCACTGCTCTCCGCCATCGTGCTCACCCCCGCCGTGGTGGGGCTCCTCCTGCTCGCAACGCCGCGTGCGGCCCAGCGCCTGCACCGCTGGGCGGGGCTGGCCGCCTCTCTCGTGACCCTCGCCTTCGCCGCGGCCGCGTGGGCCCAGTTCGACCCCGCGAACGCTGCATTCCAGTTCGTCGAGAAACGCCAGTGGTTGCCGACGGTCGGAATCAGCTATCGCCTCGGGATGGACGGCATCTCGCTCGTCCTGGTGCTGCTCACCGCACTGCTCCAGCCGATCGTCTTCGTATCTTCGTGGAAGTCGATTCGCGAGAACGTGAAGGGATATGTGGTTTCGATGCTGTTGCTCGAGACCGGCATCCTTGGTGCGTTCCTGGCCACCGATCTCTTCCTCTTCTACGTGTTCTGGGAGCTCATGCTCGTGCCGATGTACTTCATCATCGGCGTGTGGGGCGGCGAACGAAGGATCTACGCCGCCGTCAAGTTCGTGTTGTTCACGCTCGCCGGCTCGCTCTTGATGCTCGTCGCGATCATCTATCTCAGCTTCGTGCACCACGCCCAGGTCCGCTTGTGGTCGTTCGCGTACGAGGACATGCTCACGCTCTCGGTGCCGATGGGACAAGGGTTCTGGCATTCGCCGCAGATGCTTCTGTTCGCCGCCTTTGCCCTGGCCTTCGCTATCAAGGTCCCGGTCTTTCCGCTCCACACCTGGTTGCCCGACGCCCATACCGAGGCGCCTACCGGCGGCTCCATCATCCTGGCGGGCGTGCTGCTGAAACTTGGAACGTACGGCCTGCTGCGCTTCAACCGGCCGCTCTTCCCGCAGGCCTGGGCGGCGGCCACTCCGTTGTTCCTGACTCTGGCGGTGATCGCGATCATCTACGGCGCTCTCGTGGCGTGGGCCCAGCGTGACATGAAGAAGCTTGTGGCGTACTCGTCGGTGACTCACATGGGGTTCGTGGTGCTGGGCCTGTTCGCGGGGACTCTCGCCTCGACGCAGGGTGCGCTCCTCCAGATGATCAACCACGGGCTCTCCACCGGGGCACTGTTCCTGCTCGTTGGGGTGATCTACGACCGGCGGCACACGCGGCTCATCGAGGACTTCGGGGGGCTTGCAGCCGTGATGCCGCTCTACACGGGTGCTTTCCTCCTCGCCACCCTGGCATCGATCGGTCTGCCCGGGCTCAACGGCTTCGTGGGCGAGTTCTTGATCCTCACCGGTTCGTTCGCTCGCTATCCTGCGGCGGTGGTCTTGGCGACGACGGGGATCGTGCTGGGCGCCGTCTACATGCTCTCGCTCGTCCAGCGGGTCTTCTGGAACGCGATCACGCAGCCGGAGAACCGCAGTCTCGCCGACCTCACCTGGCAGGAGGCGTTGGCCTTTGCGCCGCTGGGCGTCCTGATGATCTGGATCGGCGTCCACCCTGGTACGTTCCTGTCGCTGTCCGAGGCGGCAGTGCGCCGGCTCATCGGAGGTTGAGCGTGAACCCGAGCGATCTCATTGCGATCCTTCCGGAGCTCGTCCTGGTTCTTGCCGGCGGCATCCTGGTTCTGGCCGACGCCTTTGCGCCGGGACTGCGGCCGCGTTTCGGGGTCTTTGCCGCCCTCTCCACGGTAGCCGCGCTGGCGCTGCGCTGGACCACGCCGCTCCCCGGCGCCGTGTGGTCCGGGGCGCTGAGCGTTGACGCCCTGGCCCGCTTCGTGGACACGTACGTCCTCGCGGCCCTCCTGCTCGTCGTGGCCATGGCCGACCCGTACCTCGCGCGCACCCGAGCGCGCTTCGGGGAGTTCTACGGCCTCGTGCTCTGGTCCGCCACCGGCGCCATGACGCTCGCCAAGGCCGATCATCTCCTCGTGGTCTTCGTGGGGCTCGAACTGCTGTCCATCTCCCTGTACGTACTCAACGCATTCCACTGCGACAGTGCACTCTCGCTCGAGGCGGGCTGGAAGTACCTGGTGGTCGGCGCGTTCGCCTCGGCGCTGTTGCTCTTCGGCATCGCGCTCCTGTACGGCGCCACCGGGACCTTCTCCCTTCGCGCCACGGCCCGGGTGATCGGCGAGCGGTCGTTCGCGGGCGACCCCCTTCTGCTTGGCGCTCTCGCGTTGCTGCTCGCCGGGTTCGGCTTCAAGCTCGCGCTGGTTCCCTTCCACGCCTGGGCCCCCGACGTTTATCAGGGCTCGCCAACGCCGGTGACCGCATTCCTATCCGTGGTCCCCAAGGGGGTGGTGCTCATCGCTCTCGCGCGGGCCGTGGCCTCGCTCACCCCCACTGCAATCAGCCCGCGGTGGGTGACGCTGCTGGCGACCGTCGCGGTTGGGTCCCAGGTCCTGGGAAACCTCGTGGCGATCGCGCAGCGTGACCTCAAGCGCATGCTCGCCTACTCCGGGATCGCCCACATGGGATATGCGCTGGTCGGCCTCGTGGCGTTCGGCTTCGACGGCCTCACCGGCGTGCTGGTGTACCTGGCCGCCTACACCTTCATGAACATCGCGGCGTTTGCGGTGGTCTCTGCATTCTCGGAGAATGAAGACGAGCCCCACCTCATCAATGACCTCGCGGGCCAGGGGTGGCAACGACCGTTCCTTTCGTTCGCTCTCGCCCTCTCCATGCTTTCCCTCGCCGGGATCCCTCCGACCGTCGGGTTCGTCGCCAAGTTCCTGGTGTTCCGCGCCGCGGTCAACGGAGGGATGGCGTGGCTCGCCGTCGTCGGCGTGATCAACAGCCTTGTGTCGGTGTTCTTCTACGTGCGGGTGATATACTACTTGTACATGAAACCACTACCACAACGTGCTCCAAGCTACTCCGAGCCCCTGGCGGTGAGACTCGTCGCTGGCGCGTGTGCGCTGGCCATCGTGCTTCTCGGTATGCTTCCGGCTTGGGTGCTCGGTGCCGGTGAGCTCGCAGCACGAACCCTGGTGAGGTGACGCATGGCCTTCAAGCGGTACATCCCCGTCGAAAGCATCTCGGAGCTGACCATCAACCGCCTCTCGGTCTACTTGCGCTGCCTCCAGCAGCTCGAGCAGGAAGGCACGACGACCGTCTCTTCCCAGGAACTTGCCGACCGATTCCACCTCAACTCGGCGCAGATCCGCAAGGACCTCGCGTACTTCGGGGAGTTTGGCATCCGCGGCGTCGGCTACAACGCGACGCAGCTCCGCGAGCACCTCGTCAACATCCTCGGTCTCAACGAGGAGCGCCGCGTCCTCGTCGTGGGAGCGGGAAACCTGGGCACGGCACTGTCCCACTTCTCGGGGTTCAACACCGGCGGCTTCCGCATCGTCGCCATCCTCGACTCCGACGCTCACAAGGTGGGCAAACGGGTTCCGGGCGGTCTGGTCGTCGAGAGCGTCTTTGATTTGGCCCGGATTGTGAAAGATCGGAAAGTTCACATCGGCGTCATCACCGTTCCGGCGAACTCCGCGCAGAGGGTCTTTGACGACCTCGTCAACGCCGGCGTGCTGGCGGTCCTCAACTTCGCGCCAGCCCAGCTCAAGGGGCACCCCGAGGTCAAGCTGAAGAACGTGGACCTGAAGATAAACCTCGAGCTCCTGTCCTTCTTCCTCACCCATGCCTCGCGCATGGCTTCGATCGGCTGACGCTCTCCCTGCGTCTGCCCTGGCAGGAGGCCGACGGCCTCCTGTCGGGTGTATCGTAGAGTTAGGGACGTCGATCATCCAAGATCGCCGGACGGGGGGTCGGCCGGATCGTGTACTCGGTCGTTGCCGAATCGCTAGCGGACCAACTGGCGACCCTGCATTCGAGCATGCGGGAGCGGTTCGCCGGCGTCGATCGGATCGCGGTCGCGCTCCACGACGACAAGACGGGCCTTCTGAAGACATTCGTTCACAGCACAGACGGCCCCACGCCGCTGGAGCGCTACGAGACGGCCCTCGAGGGGGTCCCGTCGCTCACCAGCCTGGCGGCAGAGCGTGCGGACCGCGTGATTGACGACCTCTCCGAGCTCGCGGGCTCGGATCATCTGCACACCGCCAAGGTGCTCGAAGCCGGGTACCGCTCGAGCTTCACGGCGCCCCTTTTCGAAGGTGTACAGCTGATAGGGTTCGTGTTCTTCGACTCGAAGGCCAGGGCGTACTTTTCGGGGCCCCGAGTCGAGGACCTGCGCACGTTTACCCGCCTGGTCTCGCTTGCAGTTCTCGACAGTCTGGTGCCGGCCCGCATCGTCCGTTCCGCCGTGCAGGTCGCGACCCGACTCACGCATTTTCGAGACCCGGAAACAGGGGCGCATCTTGATCGGATGAGCCGCTATGCGCGCCTCATCATCCGAGCCGTGGCGGCCGACAACGGCCTGTCCGATGAGACGGTCGAGTTCCTGTTCCTTTTTGCCCCCCTTCACGACATCGGGAAGGTCGCGATCCCCGACGCGATCCTCCTCAAGCGCGCGCCTCTCTCGGACGCGGAGTTCGAGGTGATGAAGACGCACGCCCGGCGCGGAGGCGAGATCGTCGACCAGGTCATAGGCGACCTCCAGCTCCCGAATTTCCCGCACGCTGGGATGCTCCGGAATCTGGTCGTTTTCCACCACGAGGCCTTTGACGGCGGTGGGTACCCGGAGGGCCTCTCGCACGGCCAGATCCCGATCGAGGCGCGGATTATCGCCGTCGCCGACGTCTTTGACGCCCTGATGAGCCAACGACCGTACAAGCGCGCCTGGACGATGGAGGAGAGCCTGGAGTTCCTCGTGAGGGGCGCTCGGACCCGTTTCGATCCCACGTGCGTCAATGCGCTGACTTCACAGACCGACGCGGTCGAGGCAATCCGCCAGAGGTTTGTCGACGACGCCGGCTCCCTGACAGAGTCCCGAGAGGGCTACGCCCCGGACCTGTAGGTCTGCGCCCCGTCGCGCGAGCCTCGATGCAGGCCCGCGATGCCGCAGGCGCTCAGCTCAGCTCGATCGACCGGACTATTTCGTCGAACTCCTGACGCACCTGGTCCTGGGTGCTGCGCTTGCAGGTCGCCGTCACCAAGAGGAGCTGGTTGTCGGGCCGGGAGATCTGGTACTGCATCGTGACTGTGGCGGCGACGACGCCCTCGTACTCCACGTAAAACGCCTTAAACGATCCGAGGTCGCGGCTCTCACAGCTCTCGACCTTCAAGCTGCGCCCGGCGTATTTGGCGAGAAGCCCAGGGTAGGCGTCACAGGCCTGTCGGACCCCTTCCGGGGTTGTTGGCGCGTGGCCGTGCTTGAGCAGGACGTTGATGTTGTCGGCGAACGTGGCATCGCTTGTCGTGCGGTTGAAGAACATCTCAATCGAACCGCTCTCGACCTTCGCCCTGAGGTCCTTGAGGAGGTCCGGGTTGATGTTCCCGACCTTGACCTCGGGCGCACTCGCGAGCGCCGCGTTCTCGGCGATCGCCTGCTTAGTCAGGACAAGCCAGTTCTCCGGCACGTCGACCGAGAACCCGAAGGAGCTCCGATACTCCTCCGCGACGGCGGCCGAGACCACCGCCAGCCCCATGACAACCGCAAGGGCAGCCGTTCTCATGAAACCCTCCCCGCCGCCGCCGCGAACCGAGGTCCGCCGCTGTCTTCCCCGTCAAGGGCCCCTTCGGTTTCGCCGAACCGAGGGCGATGTTCGCCACGGCGTCTTCTTTCTGGTGATAAGTGATTACGCGTCAGCGTTTATTTCCTGAACGCCGCTCTGGCTGGCGCCAGGTGCCTATTTGAGGGTGGAGGAACGTCGTTCTTCACGCTGCCGGAGAGAGGACGCCAGTCATCGGCTCGATCGTCACCGAAAGGTGCCGCCCATCAACGGCGCTCACGAGACCCCAGGGGGTTCAGGGCTGTTGGCAGTGCAGGGGGGCAAACCCCCGCCCGGAGCCGGCTCCTCGACGAAGGCCCGAGAGGGCTACACCCCGGACCTGCAGGCCCTGAGGGAGGCTTCCAGTGCCGCCGACCGTGCCGCCGAGCCGCCCGCGCTCAGTTCAGCCGGATCGAGCGGACGATCGCCTCAAACTCGGGCCGAAACTTGTCCAGGCTGGTCGTCTTGCACGTCGCCGTCACGAAGACCAGCCTTCCATCCCGCCGCACGAACTGGTACTGCATCGCGACCGTCCCGGCGACGCGGCCCTCGTACTCGACGTAAAACGCCTTCGACGCTCCCATGTCCCGGTCCTCGCACTTGGCTATGGCGAGGGTGCGGCCCGCCACCCGGTTGAGCGCCTGGCCGTACGCGGTGCACTGGGCCTTGACGGCCTCGGGAGTCCCCGGGACCTCTCCTTTGCCGCCAAGCCTCACGTTGATGTTGTCCGAGAACGTCGCGTCGCTCGTCGTTCGGTCGTAGAGGAACTCATTGGACCCGCTCTCGACCGCCTTCAGCTGTGGGTCGATCCTCCCGGCGCTCACCCCCGGAGGGCCAGCGAGCTCGGGGTTATTGGCGATCTCCTGTTTGGTCAGGACGAGCCAGTTGTCGGGCGCGGCCAACGTGAACCCGAACGAGCTCTGGTACTCCTTGGCGCTGGCCGAAACAGTCCACGCCAGGAGCACGACGACAAGTGCTGCCAACTTCTTCATGAGCCCTCCCCATTTCTGGTCCGGCGCCGGCGAGCTGTGTGAGCTGGCGCCGTCGGCGAGCCGGCACCACGATAATTGAACGGAGATTCTACGATATTTCCAGTTTGAAACCTACGGTTCACCCCCGGCGCCGGCGCGCTTGGCGGCCTTACCCCAGGACCGGTGGACCGGATCGGGCTCACCGCGCCGCGGGTGTCGTGCCGGGAGTGGCGCTCGCCGCCCGCTGCAGGAGTTCCTGCAGCCGGTGCTGCGCCCTGTCCTGGCGCCCTTGAAGTGTCGCGATTTCGGCACGCGCCGACTCCAGGACCCGCTGTTCCTCCGCCTGCGGCGCCGGGACCTGTCGTTCCCGGTTCAGCTTGTCGAGCTGATCGCCGATCACCTTGAGCTGCGCCTCGAGGAACTGTCGACTCGCGGGATCGCGCGCCGCGTCGAGCTGCGCCTTGAGGTCTTCCTTTGCCCTCGTAAGCTCGGCGCCCAGAAGGCGTTGATCCTCATGTTGGCGCTGGCTCGTGAGCAGGTGGCCGATCTGTTCCCGCACCTGGGTAAAGCGGCGCCACTCGACTCCGAGGGCGCGTCCGGCCTCTCGCTCCGCCACGGTGAGTTCCTGCACATGAGCCAACACATCGCCGCCCTTTGCTTCGACGTCGGCGAGAGCGTCCTCGAGGCGTTGCAACGCCTTGGACCGCACCGCCAGGAACATCTGAACGTCGGCCGCGGTGAGTGGGCCCTGCTCGCCCGTCCGCGCCGCCGTGGGAGACGGCGCACGTTCGGCCGCCGGCGATTGCTCTTTCCCACACGCCGGAAGGAGCACGCATGCGGTGGCAACTCCCGCGAGAAGAAAATCGACGGCCCGCACGGCGCAAGACTAGCATCTCCGGTCTTGGACGCAAGAAAAGGGCTGTAGAATGACACCGGGACGATGGCAACGGGAAAGAGGATCGGGAAGTACGAGATCGCCGAGCAGATCGGAGTTGGCGGGTTTGGCATCGTCTACAAGGCGTGGGACCCATTCATTCAGCGCTGGGTCGCCCTCAAGACCTGCAACGCCTCGGAACCTGAGGCGACCCAGCGTTTCTTCCGCGAGGCCCAGCTCGCCGGTGCGCTGCAGCACCCAAACATCACGCTAATCTTCGACTTCGGGATCGAAGGGCAGACGCCGTACTTCGTCCAGGAGTTCCTCAGCGGCACCGATCTCGACGAGGTGATGGAGGCCCGAAGGCCGAGCCTCGAGGGGGTGCTCGCCATTCTCCTCCAGGTGTGCGCTGGGCTGGACTTCGCTCACTCCCGCGGCATCGTCCACCGCGACATCAAGCCCGCCAACGTGCGCGTCTTGGAGGATGGCACCGTCAAGATCATGGACTTCGGCATCGCCAAGTCGCTCGAGGGCGAGTCGCGCCTCACCCAGACCGGTGTGGCGCTCGGCACGGCGGGCTACCTGGCGCCGGAACAGCTCTCGGGCAAGGCGCTCGACCCCCGCACCGACCTCTTCTCGCTCGGCGTGATGGCCTATGAAATGGTCACGGGAGTAAGGCCCTTCACGGGACCCAACCTATCCAATGTGATCTACCAAATATTGAACCAGGATCCACTGCCACCGCGTCAACGCAACGCGGCCTGCCCGGAACGCCTCGATCGCGCAATTCTCAAGGCCCTCGCAAAGAACCCCGGCGATCGCTACGCCACCGTGCGGGAGTTCGCGCACGATCTCAAGGAAGTCCTCACCGCGCTGCCGCGCCGGAGCCCACAACGCGGAGCCGAGACTACGACCGCGATGGTCCGCGAGGAGCTCGCGCGCCTCTCCACTCTGCCCCGCGAACAGCTCACCGCGGCTACCCAGCTCGCAGCACGGCCTCTCGATGTGCTCTCCACGGCTTCCGTACCACCCGACGGAGGTCGGCCGCGCCGCCGCGCCATCATTGTCGCCGGCGCCGTCGTGGCTCTCGCGGCGGCTGCCTCCGCATGGTGGTTCCTCGTCGGCCCCGGGGCCACAGCGGCCTCGAGGGGGATCACGACCGGCGACTTCAAGCCCACCGCTCTTGCTGCGTTCCCGACTCCGGTCCTGTCGGCGGTTCCCACGGCAGTCCCGACGCCGGCCAGCGTGGAGGTCGAGCTGTTCGTCGACCCACCCGCGGATGTCACGGTGGACGCCCAGGCGCTCGGCAGGGTGCAGTCCTCGCAGGTTTCCCTGACCCTAGGGAAACACTCCTTCACCCAGCGAATCCCAGGGTACCGTGAGGAGACGCAGGAGATTGAAGTAACGCAGGAGGGCCAGAAGGTCGCCCTGCGCCTTCCGCCGTTCGGCATCATCTCGGTTCTCAACGATTTCAACGTGCCGGTGCACGGGACGAAGGTCTACCTCGACGACAAGATGCTGGGCGCGTTGCCGGTTCGTGACCGCAAGGTGGCGGCCGGCTCGCACGAGATCAAGGTGACGTGGCCCGACGGTTCCGAGTACCGGGAAGTCACCGATGTCGGTGCCGCCAGTTCGGTGACGCGGGTCGTGCGCCCACAGTAGAAGTCCCCCGCCGGCTGCTTTTCTTGTTAGACTTGGCCATGCGCTCACTCGTCGCGGTGTTTGTGATGCTGCTGGCAGCAGGAGTCGCATGCTCGCAGGACACGCTCTCCGATGCGGACAAGGCGTTCCGGAGCGCCGACTTCAAGGCGGCAGCGAAACTCTACGCAGCCGCGGCCGAGAACGAGGCCGATTCGGGCAAGCGGGCCGACATCAGGATCAGGCTCGCCGTGACCTATTTCAATATGAAGAACCGCGCCAAGGCCGAGGAAGCCGCTGTTGCGGCACTCAAGGACAATCCCCAGCTCGAACTCGTCCCGGATTTCTACACCACTGACTTCCTTGCACTCATCTCCCGCGTCAAGACCAGGCTCACGGCGGGGACAGCCCCGCCGCCAGTGCGCACGGCACCGGCCGGGTCGCTGGCTCAGGTCCGGCAGCGGCTCGCCCAGGCGACGGACAACGCAGGCGTCGAGGCGTTGATACCAAGCCTCGAGGCGCTCGAGGCCTCGGTTCCGGCCACACAGCTCGTTGACGTCCTTGAAGTCAAGAGCGACGCACTCGACCGCCTCGGCCGGACGGGCGACGCCCTGGAGCTTCGCGGCCGGTCCGCGTCGATGAGGGCGGCGGCGCAGACGTCACCCGGCACTTCCCCGATGCCACTGGAGGCGCTGCTGGAGGCGCGCCGGCTCATTGCGGCCGGTCGCCCGCTGGATGCGATCTCGCTGCTGCACGGCGTGCTGTCCGCCGCTCCCTCGTGCTTCCCCGCGTTCGAGGTACTGGCCGAGGCGTATCTGGTGGCCGGAAAGCTCGACGATGCGAACAACGCATTGAGGACCGCCCTGCTCGGGAATCAGAAGCCGGAACTCCTGCTCCTGCTGGGCGAGGTGGAACTCGGGCGTGGGAACCTGACCGGCGCGCGTGATGCCTTCCGCCGTGCGGTGGAGATCGACAGCGGCAACGACAGGGCCTGGGCCTCTCTCGGTCTGCTCGCCGCCCACATGGGCGACCTCGCCTCGGCTCGAGAGACGCTCGACAAGGCACTCTCGGCCAACGGCATGCTCTTCGAGGCGCGAGTGGTGCGCGCTCAGCTTGCGCTCGCGGACGGCCGGCCGTCCGAGGCGCTCGCTCACCTCCAGCGTGCGCTCCAGGCCAAACCGGACGATCCGTGGGCATCCGGGTGGCTTGGCGCAACGTACCTAGCCAGCGGCAACGTCGCGGGCACCGCCGAGAAGCTCGCGCTGGCCGTCAAGGGCGGCCAGACTCAGTTCTCGCTGGCCCTGGTCGAGGCGCAGAGGCGGTCCGCCAAGGTCGAGGACGCGCTCTCCACACTTGCCGCCGCCAAGAGCGACACCACCACGGCCGGCGTGCTGCGCGCGCGCTGCCTGCTGGACGCTGGAAGACCAGTTGAGGCCCAGGAAGTCCTTCAGGCCCTGGTTACCTCCGACCCGGAGAGCGTCGAGGCCCGCTATCTCCTCGGATACGCACTGCACGCCCAGCGGCAGTGGGCTGCAGCATCGCGAGAGTTGGCCCGTGCGGCTGCGATGCGCAACTCGACGCCGCTCATGAGGGGTGGCGCGCAGCTCGCGGAGGCGACGCGGCTGGCACAGGAGGTGCTCGACTCCGCGGTCACCCCGCCGCCGCCACCGGCGCACCGGTAAGGCGCGAGACCAGGTCCGAGATGATGCGCGCGGTCGCGCCCCAGACGCGGTGGCCGCGGTAATGAAATACCGGTGACGTGATGCGCTCGCGGCCGACCAGGAGCTCTTCGGTCTCGACCGCCTCCGGATTCGCCAGGTACGCGAGGGCCACGGGCACAATCTCCGCGACCTCCTCGGACGAGGGTCGAAGAGCGAGCGGTGCCGGCAGAGCCCCCACCACCGGCGAGATCATGAAGCCGCTCGGCGTACGAACGTCGTCGAGCTGGCCGAGCACAACAACGACCGACGGGTCGACACCCAACTCCTCGTGTGCCTCACGCAGGGCGGTCGCGACCTCGTCCTCGTCGCCTTCCTCGACCGCACCGCCGGGGAAAGCCAACTGGCCACCGTGGTTGGGCAGCGAGTCAGAGCGGCGCGTCAGCACTGCCCACAGGCTCCCCGCCGCCACATAGAGCGGCACCAGGACGGCCGATGCGATCAGCTCTTCGTCTGGAGGCCTTCGTCTTACCGGGCGCGCCGCCAGCAGACGCTCGACCTCGTCAAGCCACATGCACCATCTCTCCGACGGCCGCCAGCATCGCAGCGGCGGCGCGGCCGGGCTCGTGACCGCCGCGCTGCCAGGCGTCCCTCGCGGCAGCCCGTGCCTTCCTGCGAATCTCCTCGCCGCCAGCGAGCAGCGCGGCGACGTGGACGAGATCGGAGACCCCGGCCGACCCGGGCGAGACTCGCGGCGCCGCCGATGCCGGCAATTCCAGGAATTGGCGGTAGCCCGCCACGGCGGCCGGAGTACCCGCCGAAAGGAAACGCAACGCTGCTGCCGAGGTCTCGCCTGCCGTCGGGTACCGCGGCACGAGGCCGAGGTCGGCCGCGCCCAGGATCCCACCGAGTTCCTCGGACGTTGCGTAACCCCATATCCGGACCCGCTCCGCGAGGCCGACAGAGGCGACCGTCGCCTCGAGGGTGCTCCGCTCGCTCCCCTCGCCGACCATCACGAGCCGTGCCGACACACCGATCTCATCCAGGGCGACCAGGCTCCGAAGCACGACGTCCAGACCCTTGGCGCGCGTGAGGAAGCCGAGGTGGGCCATCAGCAGGTCTCCCGACGCCGCGCCAAGCCGGGAACGCCAGAGGTTGCGGTCTCCGGGAGGCAGCTGGGCGACCGCGAGCGGGACACACCGCACCGGAACGTCGGGGAACGCCCGCAACACGTCCGCCTCCGCTTTGCGGTTGTGGACGATCACCCCCGACGCGTGGCGAAGGTATGCGCGGCGGGCAGGGAACATGAAAGGGTCGAGCCGTCCGGCGTAGCCCCACCGACGGCCCAGCGCCAACGCCGCCCCGCCCGAACCCTCCGCCCAAGCCAGTTCCGAGGCGAACCGGGTCCAGTCCCCGTCGTCCGCCGCCTCCTCCACGAGCAGGTGATGCAGCACGCTGTCGTGGAGCACCACCATCCCACCCAAGGCGCGGAGCCGCCGCGCGACCCACAGGTGGTATGGATTGTTTCCGAGGTGCAGCAGCGGCACGAAGCCGGCGGGGGTCGGCGCCGCGTGCGGGAGCGTCGGGAGGCCCGCGAGCCAGCGCTCCAGTTCCGGAGGTTCCCACCCCGGCGGCTCGAGCACCGCGACGTCGGTCACCCCGGCGAGGTGTGGCAGGACCTCGGCCGCGTAGTCCGCCACCCCGGAGCGGGTCGGCGGCAGCGGCGAGCCCCACAAGATGCGTGGTCCGTGGTCCGTGGTCCGTGGTCCGAAGCCCGGACCCCGACTCCCCTGAGGTGAAGACGTTCGAACGGTCACCGTCAGCCCTCGCGGGTCGCCTGCGCCTGCTGCTTCAGGAACGCCTCGATGAACGGGTCGAGATCGCCGTTGAGCACGCGGTCCGCGTCCCCCACCTCGTAGCCGGTGCGCAGGTCTTTGACCATGCGGTAGGGCTGGAGGACGTACGACCGGATCTGGTTTCCCCAGGAGATGTCCTTCTTCGTCCCTTTGATCTTGTCGAGCTCCTCTTCCTTCTTGCGGCGCTCGATCTCGAAGAGGCGGGCTCGCAGCACCTTCATGGCCTGCGCCAGGTTCTTGATCTGGGAGCGCTCGTTCTGGCATGACACCACGATCCCCGTCGGGAGGTGCGTGAGGCGCACAGCGGAGTACGTGGTGTTGACGCCCTGGCCGCCCGGTCCCGACGAGCAGAAGCGATCGATACGGATGTCCTTGTCGTCGATGTTGACCTCGACCTCCTCGTCCACCTCCGGGTAGGTCTGGACCGAAGCGAACGAGGTGTGGCGCCTGCCCTGTGCGTCGAACGGTGAGATGCGCACGAGGCGGTGGATGCCGCTCTCCGCCTTGAGGTACCCGTAGGCGTACTCGCCCTTGACCAGCACCGTGGCCGACTTGATCCCCGCCTCTTCGGCGTCCTGCGTGTCCAGCACCTCGGCCCCGAGCCCTCTGCGCTCGCACCACTTGAGGTACATCCGGAGGAGCATCTGCGCCCAGTCCGCCGACTCGGTGCCGCCTGCCCCCGGGTGCACCTCGAGATACGCGTTGTTGGCGTCGTACTCGCCGGTCATCTTGGTCTCGAGCTCGATCCGATCCAGCTTGGGCTCGACCCGGGCCAGCGTCGCCTTGAGCTCCTCCTCGCCAGCAGGGTCATCTCGGACGAGTTCGAGCAGCACCTCGATCTCTTCGACGGCCTCCGCGAGGAAACGGTCGTTGGCCAGTTTGGCCTCGAGGCCGCGCTGCTCCCGCATCACCTCTCTCGCGTGCTCCTGGTTGTTCCAGAAGTCGCTGCGCTGGGTCTCTTCCGAGATCCTGTTCAGCTCGGACTGCAGGTGGGACGCGTCAAAGGTACCCCCGCACGCTCACCAGCGTGTCGCGGACCTGCTGCGCGCGGCTCATGACGTCTTCGAGCACGGTGCCTCCCTCGTGAGACCGGAGCGACCGGATGAGATCAGCGGGAGATCTGTCGCCGCCGGGCCCCGAGAATCATAACACCCGCAGCCACAAGGACAACGCCGGCGCGGATCGCCCCGCCGAACACCACGGCAGGGGTGGCGCCGGCCATCGCCTGGACATCGGCAGTAATCACCCCCGCGCGGCCGAACGCGAGACTCCCGAGCACGCGCCCGTCGGGCGCGATGATCGCCGAGATCCCGGTGTTGGCGGCCCGTACCAGGAACATGTGCGCCTCGGCCGCCCGAAGGATCGCGAGGGCGAGGTGCTGGCGCGGCGCCGCCGAGTCGCCGTACCACCCGTCGTTGGTGACCGTGGTCAGCACGGTGGCGCCGCCCGCGATCTCGCCCGCGTAGAGCGACGGGTACGCGACCTCGTAGCACACGGCGATGCCGGTCGGGCCGACCGGGCCGGGCAGAGGCAACAGGCTCGTCCCGGGGGTAAACGATCCGACCTCCCGGACCAGCGCCTTGAGCGCGGCGAACCGCCCGGCGAGCGGCACGTACTCGCCGAATGGCACGAGGTGCACCTTGTCGTACCGCCACGGCAGCAGCCCCGCCGGGGAGATCGCATACACGGAGTTGTAGTACGCGTCGTCGCCGGGGCCGAGGCCGATCGACTCCATCAGCATCCAGACGCCGCGCTCGCGTGCGAACGTCTCGACCTCGCGCCTGAACTCTCCGTCGCTGTCGAGCGTGCGCGGTACCGCACTCTCCGGCCACACGATCCATCGCGCCCCCGCGTCCGCGGCCGCGCGCGACAGGCGCCACACTCGGCTCTCGATCGCCTCCTCGTTGGCAGGGTCCCACCGCGTCTCGAGCGGTATGTTCGGCTGGATCGCCGCGACCTTGACCTGCTTCCCACCCCATCGAACCTGAACCAGGCCCTGCGACACCGAAAGAACCGCCCAGGGAACGAGCGTGACCGCCAGGAACACGACACCGGCGCGCCGCAGCCTCCGCTCGAGCAGCGCGTCGAGCGAGCTCCCAAGCAGGTACACGAGCAGCGAGAGGCCGATCGCGCCGGTGAGCGGGGCCGGTGCGAGCAGCGCGGGAACCGGCGTCAGCGCGGCCGCCGCCGGGTTCCACGGGAAGATCCACGGCGGAAAACGCTGCAGCTCCTCGAACGCGGCGAGGGCGAGCGGGAGCGCCGCGACGCGCCACGACTCGGAGAGACGGCTCGTCGCCCAGGCCGCGATCGCCCACGTGAGGCCGAGGATTCCCGCCATTAGCGCCACTGCGAACACCGCGAGCGCCGCGTGGAGGTGGCCGTACCTGTGCAGGACGATGTACACCCACGGGACGGCGACGACCCACTGCGCGAACCCGGCGAGCCAGCCGATCCGAAACGCGCGCCAGCCCCGGGCCCCGGCGAGCGCGCGGCGCAACAGCCCAGGAACGACGAGGATGAGCGGCACGAGCCCGGGCCCGGGCAGCGCCAGCGCCATCGCGACCCCGGACCCCGCGGCCAGCAGCCAGGGTCGCCACCGCTCGCCGGTCATCGGCCGGACCGTTCCACGCACGCGAGCCGTCCGCTCATGTCATGTGCGCGACTTCGCGGAGGAACGAGCCGCGCTTGTATTCGCGGGTGAGGGCCTTCGCGAGACGCTCCACCTCGCCGAACTCGTCCCAGTGCACCCGCAGCACCGGGATCAGCTTGCTGATCTCGTGGAGGAACTCCTCGTAGTTGTCGTGGAGGCGCGTGAGGTAGTCGGCCGTGATCCCGGACTCGATACCGCGGTCTCTCTGCTTGATCCTCTGCATCGAGGTCTCCGGTGTGACGTCGAGGTAGATGATCACGTTCGGCCGGCACATGAAGTTCGAGAGGTTCCGGAAGAGGTTGACGTATGTGTCGTAGTCGCGAGGGTCCATGAGCTCCATGTCGCGCAACGTGCGGGCGAAGATCGCGTCCTCATAGATGGTGCGGTCCTGCACGCCGCCCCGCCCGCGCCAGATGATCTCCTGGTGCTGTTGGAAGCGCCGGTTGAGGAGATAGATCTGCATCGGGAAGCTGTACCGTTTCGTCTCGCGGTAGAAGTCCGCGAGGTACTCGTTGTCGGCCACCGGCTCGTAGTGCACGTCGAGGCCTAGGTGCTCCCCGAGCGCCGTTGCGAGCGTGGTCTTGCCCGCCCCGATGATGCCACCGATTCCGATGAACGCCCGGGCGAGGGGGCTGTTCTTCGCCCCCGCCGCGCCCCCCGCCTCCGATCCCCTGATCTGCGATGTCATCCGGCGTCCCTCCTCGCGGTTGGTTTCCGGAGGCACCCTACCAGAGTGTGCTCCCGGCTACCAAGCGGACCGGGTCAGCCCGCGCGCCCGAACAGTCGCGCGAAGCCGGCGTACGCCCGCAACGGGACAAGATCGAACCCGATCAGGCCCTCGCGAACCAGTGGCAGCGTGGCGAGCATGCCGCGCGCCTCTTCGAGGGAGAGGCACTCAAGGACGAGCACCGCCTCGTCCCGGTCGGCGCGGAAGTACAGCTCCCGGATCACCCCGCTCTGGTGCAGTTCCCAGGCGCGGGTTGCCTCCGCCGCAAGGTGCGGTGTGAATCGCTCCTCCGTCACTCCGGGGACTCCGGTCTCGAGCGCGAGGATCTTCATGTACGGGATCGTAGCAGCTGATCGGTCGGTGGAGCGCCGCAGGTCGAGGGCGAGCCGCGCGGGCGCAGCGGTTCCGCCTTCCAGACACTATCGAACCTTGAGGAACGCCTCCTCGGCGTGATACGAGGAGCGCACGAACGGGCCGGCGATCACCTCGAGCCCGATCGACCGCCCGTAGGACTCGAGGTCGGCGAACTCCTCGGGCGTCCAGTAGCGGACCACCGGCACTTCGCGCCCGGTGGGGCGGAGGTACTGGCCGATCGTGACCACTCGGCAGCTGACGGCCTTGAGGTCGTCGAGGGTGACCTGGAGCTCTTCTCGCGACTCGCCGAGCCCAACCATGAGGCCCGACTTTGTCACGATGCCGCCGGCGCGGCCGGCGACGTGGCCGATCACATCCAGCGCCCACCGGTAGCGCCCCTGACGACGCACCTGCGGGTAGAGGCGTTCCACGGTTTCGACGTTGTGGTTGTACACGTCGGGAGCGGCTGCCAGCACGGTGTCGACCGCGGCCATGTCACCGCGAAAGTCAGGGGTGAGTACCTCGACCGTCGGGCGCGGGTCCAGTGCCTTGAGGGCGGCGATCACGGCCGCGAAGTGGGCGGCCCCGCCGTCCGAGATGTCGTCGCGGTCCACCGACGTCACGACCACGTGCTTGAGGCCCATCGTGCGGACCGCGTTCGCGAGCTCGGCCGGCTCGTTGGCGTCGAGGCTCTGAGGCTTGCCGTGGGCGATCGAGCAGTAACGGCACGAACGGGTGCAGACGTCGCCCATGATCAGAAACGTCGCCGTTCCTCGGGAGAAACACTCGCTCCGGTTCGGGCAGCGCGCCTCGTCGCAGACGGTGTGCAGCCTGCCGCGGCTCATCACGGCACGCACCTCGTGGAGGGCGCCGAGGTTGAGTTTGCGCTCGCGGATCCAGACCGGGAGCGACACGCTGCTCACGCGCGCTCCTCGGATCCCGCGCCGGTCTGCACGCACGTCCTCGATCGCACGGCACCGATCACCACGACCCAGACCTCCTTCCGGAAGGGAGATCACTCGCCCGGCTTGACCACGTACGCCCCGCTGAAACCCTCGGCCCGCAGGCGGGCCATGACGCGGCCGGCGCTCTCCCCATCGGGGAAAGGTCCGACCCGCACGCGGTATTTCCCGCCGCCGGTCGGCTGGACGATGACCTGCTTCGGCGTGTAGCCGAGCGCCACAACCCGGTTGCGGACTCCCTCGGCCTGGTCACGCTTGCCGAACGCAACGACCTGCACCCAGCGGCCCGGGCCTTTCGCCAGGGGAATCCCCGCCGCCGCGGTCGGCTGCGGCTTCGGCTTCTCGGTCGGCGCCGGCGACGGTACCGGTGTCGCCGTTAGGGTCGGGGTCGGTGGCGATTCGGGAGTGGGCGCGGCGCTGGGGACCGGTGGAACGGCGGCGGTCTCGGGTCCCACGGTCGGCATCGGCGCCGCCGCGATCACCTCGTGCGACGGAGCCGGGGCAGGCTGCAGGAGGCGGACGGAAACGCCGAGCCCGAACGCGACTGCGACCAGGAGTGCGACACCGGCCACCAGCGCTGCGAGCTGGCGGCCGGTGATGATGATCTCGAAGTAGCGGCTCATCTGGGCCCGCGTTCCCTCACCCCATCTCGCGATGCGACGGGCAAGCTACTTGCTCTCGCCGGCGGGCTTCTCGAAGAACGGCCTGATGAGATCGATCGGGAGCGGGAAGATGATCGTCGAGTTCTTCTCGGTCGCGATTTCGGTCAGCGTCTGCAGGTACCGGAGCTGCAACGTCGCGGGCTGAGAGTGGATGATCGCCGCCGCATCCGAGAGACGTTGCGCGGCGAGAGCCTCGCCTTCGGCGTGGATGACCTTGGCGCGCTTCTCGCGCTCGGCCTCGGCCTGCTTGGCCATCGCGCGCTGCATCGATTCCGGGAGGTCGACCTGCTTGACCTCGACGTTGGCGACCTTGACGCCCCACGGGTCGGTGTGACGGTCGATGACCTCCTGCAGCCGCTGGTTGAGCTTCTCCCTCTCCGCGAGGAGGTCGTCGAGCACGACCTCGCCGAGCATCGAGCGCAGCGTCGTCTGCGCGATCTGCGAGGTGGCGTAGACGTAGTTCTCGACGTCGATGATCGCGCGCACCGGAGCGATGACGCGGAAGTACACGACGGCGTTGACCTTGACCGAAACGTTGTCGCGCGTGATCACGTCCTGCGGCGGGATGTCGAGCACCACCGTTCGCAGGCTCACCTTGATCAGGCGCTGGATCGGCCAGAGGACGAAGATGATCCCCGGTCCCTTTGCCTCCTTGTCCACCCGCCCAAGGGTGAAAATCACGGCCCGCTCGTACTCGTTCAGGATGTTGATCCACTTGAAGATCAGCACCAGGACGAAGAATGCGGCCAGGAAGATCCCGACTGGAAACTGCGGAGCCATCTATGCCTCCCCTTTGCCCGGCCCGGGGAAGGACCCCTCGGCCGGCTCCACCTCTAGCCTCTTGCCATCGACCTCTAGGACACGCACGCGTGCGCCGGCCGCGACAGCCGTGCGCGACCTCGCGTCCCAAAACTCCCCGTGCACGAAGACCTTACCGTCCGGCTCGAGGGCCACGACGGCCTCTCCGATCTCGCCGACAAGACCCTCGACGCCGGTGATTGGCTTCTCACGGTGGCTCTTGAGAACCCGCGTGAGTAGGAATATCACCACGAACGCGACCGCGAGCGCCGTCGGCAACACCACCGCGAGTCCGACCCGCAGCGCCGGAAACGGCGACCGGATCAGCATCAGCGAGCCCAGCACGAAGCTCGTGAGCCCCGCAACCGTGAGAAGCCCGTAGCTCGCCACTTTGACCTCCGCAACGAAGAACCCTATGCCCAGCAGGATGAGAAGGACGCCCACGTAGTTGACCGGCAGCACGGAGAGAGCGAAAAGCGCCAGCAGAATCGACACGCCTCCCAGAACGCCGGGAAGCACCGCCCCGGGGTGCGACAGCTCGAAGTAGATCCCGACCATACCGAGCAGCAGGAGAAGGTAGGCGATGTTCGGGTGCGCGATGACGGACAGGAGCTTGTCCCCGGCGCTCGGCCCGACGACGACGATCTCGGGCGCCGAGGTGTCGAGCGTTTCGCTGCGTCCATCGAAACGCTTGATCACTCGGCCGTTCAGCCACTTGAGCAGCTCTCCGCGGTCGTTGGCGACCACGTCGATGAGCTTGTTCTCGAGCGCCTCGCGCTCGGTGTACGAGAGCGATTTCCTCACGGCCTTCTCGGCCCACTCGCTTGAGCGCCCCCGTTGCGTCGCGAGCGAGCGGATGAGCGCGGCCGCGTCGTTCGTGACCTTCTCGGCCATCGTCTTGGTGAGCTCGGCCCCCTCGCCGGCCACGGGGTGCGCGGCGCCCGTGTTGGTCCCCGGCGCCATCGCCGCGACGTCGGCCGCCACCAGCAGGAAGAACCCGGCCGATGCCGCCTGGCCTCCGGTCGGGGTGACGTACACGACTACCGGCCGGCGCGCCGCGGTGATGGCGGTGGTCATCTGGCGGAGCGACGTCAGCAGGCCCCCCGGTGTGTTCAACTCGATGATCGTGACGGCGGCACCCCCGGCATCGGCGGTGCTGAGGCCGCGCTCGAGGTAGCGCAGGGAAGCCGGCTGGATCGAGTCCGACAGGGTTAGAATCACCACGCGCTGGGACGCCCGCGCGGCGGGGCCGAAGGCCAGCAGGAGGAGCGAGGCAGAGAGAATGCGCCGGGACACGAAACCCATCTTAGAGCCGCCGGTAGCCGCCCGCAAGGGAGCGCTGCGGGTCTCGGAGCTCGCTCTCCTTCTCGCCCTTGTCGCGATGGTCGCGATCGCCTGTGCTTACCCGGCTCGCGTCCCCGGCATGGTCCGCCTCTCGCTCGCGACCGTCGCCGGCCTCTTTGCCGTGTCGGCACTCGCGCTCGGAGACAACGAGGGCGGCTGGCGCTACTGGGCGCGCGAGCTGCTGCCCGTTCCCGTGTTGCCGTACATGTTCATGAACCTCGGACAGCTCATCCCGCTCGTCAACCCGCGAATCCGCGACCAGGCCCTGCTCGCGATCGACCGGGCTCTGCTCGGCTCCGATGCGCAGGCAGCCCTGTACTCCCTGCCGCTTCCGGCCTGGGTCGCCGACGCGCTCACGCTTGCCTACTCCACGTTCTACTTCCTGCCAGTCGCTCTCTTGCTCGTGCTCGCGGCCCGGCATGACCGCTACCTCCCGCAGGTCGTCGCCGCCGTCGCCATCACCTTCGTCGTGTCCTACGCCGGGTACTTCGCGGTGCCAGCGTACGGGCCCCGCACCACGGTGGCGCAGCAGCGGTATCAGTCCCTCCCGGGCTTGGTCGGCGACCACGTGCGCGAGAAGCTCGACCAGTGGGAGAAGACCAAGACCGACGCGTTCCCGTCCGGGCACACCATGATCACGCTCGCCGTCCTCTACTGCGCGCGGAGACGCAACCGCACTCTCTACAACGTTCTGCTCCCGTTCGGAAGCCTGCTGATCGTTGCGACGGTGCTGCTCACCTACCACTACGTCATCGACGTGCTCGCAGCGGTGCCTCTGGCCGCGGCGAGCCTGGGGCTGGCAGCCATCCTGGCCGGCCGGGTCCCGCCCGCCAGCTTGGCCCGGGTCCAGATGGCGCCGGAGACGGCGAACGGGCGGGCGGAGCTGTGACACCAGGGTAACGGGCCCGAAAATTGACACTCCCGGGCGTACTGTCTAGGCTTGATGCAGCGCAGCGCGCGGTACGGGGGGATCGAAAGTGGCCGCCCCCATCAGCCAGCTCGAGGGCAAGTACGAGATCCTCGAGAAGATCAAAGAAGGCGGAATGGGCGCCGTTTACAAGGTCCGTCACCGCCTCCTTGACGAGATCCGTGTCGTCAAGCTGATCAGGCCACAGCTCGAAAGCGACGAGAACATCCGCGCCCGCTTCCTGGGAGAGGCACGCAAGGGCGTGCGCCTGCGTCACCGCCACATCGCCCAGTTCTACGACTTCTCGATCGACGAGGCAGGCAACGCCTTCATAGTCATGGAGTTCGTGGAGGGAATCACCCTCGAGGACATGCTTCGCAAGGTCGGCCCGGCGTCGATCGGCCTCACCCTCGAAATGGCGGACCAGTCTCTCCAGGCGCTCGGCTACCTGCACAAGCGCGGCATCGTGCACCGCGACATCTCGCCGGACAACCTCATGGTGGGCCTCGACGAGGACGGCAACCCGCTGATACGGCTCATCGACCTCGGGATCGCCAAGGTACTGACCGGAGAGAGCGGCCTCACGCAGGCCGGCACCTTTCTCGGCAAGGTCCGCTACGCTTCGCCTGAGCAGTTTCGAGGCCAGGAGGGGGTCGGTGTCGACTTTCGCAGCGACGTCTACTCCTTCGGAATCGTGCTCTACGAGTTGCTCACGGGGATGCACCCCATCCGCGGCAGCAACCTCTCCTCGTTCATCGCCGGCCACCTCTTCAACCCGCCCCTCGACTTCGCGACCAGCGACCCGCAGGGGAGAGTGCCGTCCGAGATCCGGGACTCGGTCCTGAGAGCACTGGAGAAGTTACCCGAGCGGCGCTTCGAGTCGGCCACTGCCTTCGCCCAGGAGCTCGCCCGGGCCCGCGCGCGTCTTCCTGCCCCGCCGGACGAGGTCGCCTCCATTCTCTCGGCCTGTCACGTTCACACGGCGAGACCTGTCGGCGGCCGTCTCTCCACGACGCAGGAGAGGTTGAACCGGGAGTTCGGCCTCTCCGAGACACCGTCCCGTGGGGGACCGCTCGAAACGCCGCCGCCAGCACAGGCTCCCCGGACCGTCCCGATCATTCCCTTTCCTGACCAGGGCACCGCAGGCCAAAGCGAACCCACCACGTCCGACCACGGCGTCTCGCAGGGCGCGGAACCCCGGGCCGCACGCCCCTCGACTGCACTCCCCGCGCAACTGGCCTCGATCGAGGCGGCGCTCGGGGCCGGCGACTTTGACACTGCAGCGCGGGCGCTCGACTCCGCGTACGCCAGGATCGGAGCCGCACCGGAGCTCGACGCCCTGAGGGCAAAGCTCGCGGACGCCAGGGCGCGCCAGCGGCGATCCGCGCTCGAGACGCTCCTTGTCGAGGCGAGGGAACACATCGCCAGGGGCAAGTTCCCAGCGGCGCTCGACGCCCTCCGAAAGGCCGGCGCGATCGAACCCGAGAACGCCGTGGCCGCCGACCTCGAGGCGCAGATCCGCGCCTCCCAGAGGGCGTACGAGGAAGAGAAGCGGCGCCAAGCCGCCCTCGCCAAGGAGGTCCGTCGCCTCGACGGGTTCCTGAACAAGGGTGACCTCGACGCCGCTGCTGGCGGCCTGGAGTCCGCCATCGCCAGTCTTGGCGCCGCCGAAGAGTTCGAGGTACTCCGGGCACGGCTGGCCGAGGCGAGGGCCCGCGAGCGCCGAGCCGCCGTCGAGGCCCTCATCAGGCAATCGCAGGAGCAGCGTGCGAAAGCCCTGTTCAAGCAGGCCCTTGCGACTCTCGAGAAGGCCGGAGAGATGGAGCCCGGCAACGCCGCGATCGCGAAGCTCGAAAAGGAGGCCCGCGAGGCCAAGAGGGCCGACGACGAGGAGAAACACCGACAGGAATCCATCGCCGGCGAGGTGCTCCGCATTGAACGGCTCCTGAACAGGAAAGAACTCGACGCGGCGTCCCGTGCGCTCGGCGCGGCAGTCGCGACCCTCGGGCCCCTGCCCGAATTCGACGCGTTGCGCGCCCGGTTGGACGAGGCGACGGCACGCGAGCGGAATGCCGCCATAAAGGCTCTTCTCGCCGACGCGAAGGCGCACCTGGCAAACGCCGAGTTCCTGCAGGCGCTGGCTGCGCTCCGCAAGGCCGGGGAGATCGACCCGAAGAGCGCGGATGTCGCAACCCTGGAGACGCAGGTCCGTGATTCGCAACGCGCATTCGAGGAGGAAAAGCGGCGACAGGAAGCGATCGCCAAGGAGGCGCGCCGGCTCGACGGGTTCCTGAAGAAGGGCGATCTCGAAGCGGCGTCTCGTTCACTTGACGCCGCAGCCGCAGCGCTCGGGAGCGTGCCTGAGCTCGAGACGTTCCGGGTTCGCTTGGCTGACGCGAGGGCACGCGAGCGCAGGGAGTCTCTGGAGGCTCTCGCCGCCGAGGCGAAGGAACACCTCGAAAGGGCCAGGTTCGCGCAGGCCCTCGCCGCGGTCCGCAAGGCGGCGGCGATCGAGGCCGGGAACGTCGCGATCGCGGAGCTCGAGGCACGGATACTCGGAGCCCAGCACGCACAGGAGGAGGCGAAACGGCGACAGGAGGCGGTCGCCAAGGAGGTGCGGCGAGTCGAGGGCCTCCTGAAGAAAGGTGACCTCGACGCCGCCACTCGCGGGATCGATGCCGCGCTAGGAGCACTCGGGGCTGCGCCCGAACTGGACGCCCTGCGGGCTCGGCTCGCCGAAGCCAGGGCACGCGAGCGAGGGAAAGCTGTGGATGCGCTCGTTGTCGAGGCGAAGGCGCGAATCAAGACGTCGGACTTCGACGGCGCGATCGAGTGCCTCGAGAAAGCGCTCGCCCTTGTGCCGGGGGACGCGCGGATCCAGGCCACGCTGGCCGAGACTCGCGAGTCGCGCCGCCGCTCTCTGGCAGCCGAGGCGCGCTCGCGTGAGGTCGCCACGGCCGTTGCCGCCGTGGAGGAACTGGCGGGAAAGGGCCTGCTCGCACAGGCGGTCGCGAAGCTCGACTCCGAGGCGAAGAGGCTCGGCGACCACGAGGCCTTCCTCGCCCTCCGGCGGCAGCTTGCCGTCCGTCAGCAAGCCGAGCGAGACGCGCAAGCGGCCGCCGTTCCGGCAGCGCCATTGCCCCCCAGGCCGGCGCCGCGCGTCGAGCGGCCGACCTCCGCCGCCGACGTCACGATCCGGCTCACGACTCAACCACCGATTCAGCCGCGACCCGAGCCACCAAAGCCCACCGGTGCGGTTCCTCCTCCAGAGGTTCGGAAACGACCCGAACCCGTTCCGACGCCGCGTCCCCACCTCCCGCCGTGGGCATGGGCGGCCGGAGGGGTGCTTCTCGTCACCCTGGTCGCGCTGACGGCCGTGTTCACACGCACAGCGCCCGCGCCGCGAGCCGTGCCCGGCGTGGCAGGAACCACCGCACACCCGGTCGCGGGCGCGCAAGCGAGGCTTGTTATCGATGCCCTTCCCTGGGGCGAGGTGGTGTCGATCGTGAACGACGGCGGTGACAAACAGGAGCTTCCAGCCGACCGGTTCACGCCGCTCGCAGTGTCGCTGCGGCCGGGGCGCTACCTTGTCACCTTGAGTAACCCCGGCTTCGCCAAGGCGGTGGAGGTCCGCGCCGAGGTGGGCGCGGACCTGAGCGGCCGGTGCCTGGCCGAGTTCCGCCGCGCCACCGCCGACGACTTCCTGGCGCACTACGGGTGGTGAGGTGATGGTGAGTGGTCGGCCCCGCCTCCGCCCCCTCGCGCTCGTCGCGATGCTGCTCGCGGCCGCGAATGCAACGGCTGATTACAAGCAGAGCTTCCGCAAAGGCATCGAGGCCATCGACCTCCAGGACTGGGCGGGCGCCGCGCGTCACATGCGGGAGGCGGCCGCCGAGCAACCCCGTGAGGGCGAGCGCGTCAGGATCGTGGCGGTCCGGTTCGAGATCTACCTTCCCCACTACTACCTCGGCCTCGCGCTCTACCACACGGGCGACTGCGCCGGCGCGCTGCGCGCCTGGGAAACCTCGGAGGAGCAGGGGCGGATAATGTCCGCGCCGGACGAGTACGCCATTCTGAAGGGCCTGCGCGACGAGTGCCGGCGAAGGACATCGGCGGCGGAGCCAGTGACCCCTGGAAAGCCGCCAGCGCCGTCGCCCCCGTTCCCCACCGAGGAGCTCAGGCGCGCCCAGGCGGGACTGGCCCGCGCTGCCGAGGCGGAAGCGGCCGTGACCAACCTGCGCCGAGACCCGGATGTCGCCGCCGTCTGGCTCGACCGGCCGGCCCTAGGCAGCCGCGCGGATGCGGCCATCGGGAAGATCGCGACGGCGAGCGGCTGGGTCAAGGCGGCGAGCGGCCAGGGCGACGCCGCACAGTTGACCCGCGCCACCGCACTGACCACCGAGGCGATCGGCGAGCTGGAAGCCGTCCGCCAAGAGGTCGAGGCGCGGCGTGACGAGCTCCAAAGGGTGCAGGCCAGACCCATCCCGACGACGCGCCCACAGGCGCCGTTGGCGCCGCCCCTCGGTCCAGCGGTCCCCGCCCCCGGGGCGGGCATGCCGGCCGCCGAGGACGCCCGACGGACAGCCCTGCGCCGCGAGGTCGGGACGCTCACGGCCGAAGCCCGCAGTGCACTCGGCGAGGCGCGCGCCCGGCCAGCCTCGGCCGAACTCGATGGTGTCAGGCGAGACCTCGAGCAGGCGCTCGTCGAGGCGGACCGCACAAACCCCATGAGTCCTCCCGCCGACCTGGAACGCGTCCGGGACCGTATCGCCCGCTCGATGCCACGGCTCCGCCAGATTATTGCCAGGTCGTCCGGGGCGCCGGGACATCCGGCGCCACCAGCCGAGCTGCGCGCTGCAGTGGAGGCCTTCCTCGGGTCTAACTATTTGCGCACAGTAGACATCCTCGCCAAGCAGGAGTTCGCCGAAGCGCGCGCCAGCGCCGTCGCGCTGCTGCTCCGCGGGGCCGCCCGGTATGCTCTCTATCTCGAGAGCGGAAAGTCCGACGACACCCTCTTGCGCGCAGCCGATGCGGACGTACGGGCATGCCGACGCGTCGTGCCCGCCCTCACCCCGGACGCCGCCTTCTTCTCGCCGGCCTACTCGGAGTTCTTCCGCCGGGCCAGGTGACAATGAGCCCAGGCTACGTCACCAGGAGTCGGGCGGATGCCCATCTCTTGGAGTAGATGTCCAGTCGTCGGAACGGGGATCCAGCCCTTGACAAGTGATTGTGCGCGCACGTAGATTGAAATCAAACAGGGATCTCACAAAGACATGGGGACCCCCAGCCTCATCGTCGCTGCGCTCCTGGTGTCCGGCGCGACACCTGGAGTCCCCTGGTACACCCACTACGAGAACGGCGTGGCGCTCCTCGCCCAGGGAGACGCACGCGGAGCGTACTCGGAGCTGCACGATGCCCTGGCCGCGCGCGGTGAGGAAGGGCTGAGGGTCCACACGGAGGGCATCCGCTACGTCGACTACCTGCCTCACCTCTACCTCGCGATATCGGCCTTCATGCGCGGCGACCCGGCGCTGGCCCGTACGCACCTCGAGACCGCGGAGCGGTCCGGCGTGGCGGCCCGCAGCGAGACCGGCTCTGTGCTTCTCGAGGCGTACCGGGTCCTGCTGCGCTCCCCATCTGAAACGCAGCCGCCGGCACCGGCCGGGGAACCCGAGGCCCGCGCGCTGGCGCCCCGCTACACGTTGTTCCCGCGCCGACCGCCGACGCTGCCCGCAGAGGAGATCCGCGCCCTGGCGGCGCAGGTGCTGGCCCGCTGCGGGCTGCCTCCGCACACCGAGGTGACGCAGGCGCCGTGGTACTTCTTCTATGAAGTCGGGCTCGAGCTCGACGCGAGGGGCGATCCGCAGGCCGCGCTCGACTACCTCATCACCGCCGCGGACCGTCGCCCCAGGTCGGCCCATCTCGCCCGCACCTACGGGCTCTGGTTCATCGAATATCGGCCCTACTTCGAGATCGGCCGCAGCCACAGCGAGCTCGGCAACTGGGAGTGCGCCCTCGACGCGCTCGAGCTCTCCGAGAAGATGGGCGAGGTCACCAGCGCCGATGACGACTATGCCAGGTTCCGCGAGCTGCTCCGGCAGGCTCGCACGCAGCGAGAACAGACCGCGCCGAAATGACGGCGGACGGAGGAGGAGCGCAGGTGGGTAGCGCGGACGAGAGAGCCGTAGCGGTCGGAGCGGCTGTTGCGCCGGCGCCCTCAAGAAAACGCGAAGGAGGAGGTATGCGGGTCAAGGTCGTGGTGTTTGCAGGCGTGTGCTGGCTCTGCGCCACGCTCGCCCTCGGGCAGAACTCTGCTGTCAACCAGGGGATCAGCAACATCACCGGCACCGGGGCGCGCGCTCTGGGGATGGGCGGCGCGTTTGTGGCGCTCGCCGACGACGCCACTGCCGCCTCGTGGAACCCCGCCGGGCTGGCGCAGCTCACCCGGCCGGGGGTCTCACTGGTCTACGACTGGTCGCGCGGGCCGTACGACACCAAAGCCCACCGCGTGGCGGACTACATTAACTACCCGGTGGGGCACACCATCACCACCGACACTGCATACCACGGGACCCTCGAAGGCAGCTTCGTTGGGTTCGCGGGCGTTACCTACCCGTTCGTGGTCAAGAGCCGACTCTTCGTGGCGCAGGCGAGCTACCGCCGCATGGCGAGCTTTCCGACGCTCGCCGGCCACTCCAAATCGACCTCCGTGGGGCAGTGGGCCGACGGCCGCCCGGATACAACCGGGGGGAGCTATGTGGACGACAAGGACGCCTTCACCGGCGGGTTCGACTCGTACTCGCTGAGCCTGGCCACCCAACTCGGGAGCAAGGTCCGGGTCGGGGTGTCGCTCAACTACGTCACCGTGGACGTCACCGACCGGTACGCGCAGTACTTTCACGATCTCTCCGACCCGGTGCTTTCCGAACAGGACTACTGGTTGAATGCCGAATACTCGTTCTCGGGGGGACAGGCCGACCTCGGTGTGCAATGGGCGCCGATCAGCCAGCTCACGTTCGGCGCGGTGTACCACACGGGGTTCACGGCGAAGACCAAACAGACGGCCTCGCAGCTGTACAACTGGAACGCGGACTACTATGGTGAGCCGCCCTGGCCGCTTACGTCGTCGGCTTTTGAAACGAACGTCCATTGGCCGGACGCCTACCAGATCGGGGTCGCCTGGCAGCCGGTCGAGAGGCTCATCCTCGCCGCCGACTACGGCGCGATGGCGTGGTCGAAGGCGAAGCTCGACGAGTATCAGTTCCCCGAGTGGGACGAGAACCTCCAGCCCACCATCGTCACTTACAACGACCTCCCGTTCCCGTCGTACGGCGCGAAGCAGAACGACAGCAGCAGCGTGCGCGTCGGCGCCGAGTACATCCTCCTGTTCGGGAAGCACACCGCGGTGCCGCTGCGGGCGGGGTACTTCCGCGAGCGCCAGCTCGCCCCGCTCTCGGGCTTCGCCGAGGGAGGGCGGATTCCGTCGCCGCCGCCGACGTACACAGGCTTCACCCTCGGGGCGGGGCTCACGTACGGCAAGGTGCAGTTCGACGTTGCGTGGGTGCGCACCGACGGAACCCAAGAGGGGAGCGGCACCTGGGACACCACTAGCACCGGAGGGACCCGCACGATCCACTACAACCTGACGCGCAAGATCACGTTCACCCAGGACCGCATCCTGGCGTCGTTGATTGTGGGGTTCTAGCGGATTCCGGTCAGCGCGCGGCCATCGCGTTCCCGGCGGCGCGGACGGTGCGGCGCAACTGCCGCCAGGAGGGTTGCTCGGCGCCCGCATAGCGGTAGCGCTCGTGCTCGCCGACGAGCCGCGCGAGTGGCTGGGCCGCCGCCGGAAACGCGACGGACGCGAGCCGCGCGAACTCGCGAGCCGTTGTGCCCGGGCCGATCGGCACGCCGCGCTTCGACGCCCGCGCCACCACTCTTATCAGCGCCCTGGTGACCCGCGGCGCGCCCTTCGCGACCTCAACCGTCCTTGGCAGCCTCCGGCGGCGCACACGGACCAGCAGGAGCAGGGCGACCAGCAGGACCGCCGCCGGGGTTGCCCGCATCAGGACAGGAAGGGACCGCGCCGAAGCCTGGGCCACGCCCTGCACGATGCTGACCTGGTCGGACAGAGAGAACGTCAGCACCCAGCGGTCCCACTGGCTCTCAAATCGGTCCCACGCCGCGCGCAACGACAGCGCTTCCCCAGCTTCGAGGATGCCCGGGCGGCCCTCCGGCGGCGTCGGGTCGAAGACCCGCCAGTGTCCCTGCACGAAGGCAACTACCCAGGCATGGGCGTGACTGTCACGCACGTTGTAACCGCCCTCGCCGTCCGGTTCGCCGCCGGCGTACCCCGCCTGCAGACGCGCCGGGATCCCCACCGTGCGCAGCAACAGGACCATGCTCGAGGCGAAGAACTCGCAGTGCCCCTCATGGGACCTGAACAGGAACCACTCCACCGGATCCTCGCGCACCGGCGCGTTGCTGCGCAGCGCGTACTGGAAGTTGTGCTGCAGGTACTCCTCGATGGCGAGGGCGGCGGCGAGCCGGTTGGCGGTGCCCCCCGACGCACGCTGGGCCAGCTCCCGAAGGCGATCGGCGTCCGGCGGTAGCTCGAGGTCGCTCTCGTCCGGAGGAGGCTGCTCGACACGCGCGGGGTCGAAGGTCACGGCGTACGAGATCGGGAGATCCGTCCCACGCGGGAAGCGGAGCGAGCCCGAAGGGTCGCGCGAGAGCGCGACCGGGCTTCGCGTCTCGATCGCCGTCGCGCCCAGGGGCGCGAACAGGTTGCCGCCCTCGCGCTCGAGCACGATCTCGGCGTGTCTGCGAACTCCCGGCGGGCCCCCGGTCGCGAGCTCGATCGGCCTCCCACCATGGCTCGTCAGGCGCTCGCCCTTCATCCTGCCCTCGACCCAGCTGCCGGCCCGGTAGTGCCTCATGGTGGCTCCCGCGAGGCGCAACCAGTCGGGGCTCACGTGCCCCTGCCCGACGCCGGGGAAGCTCACCCTCATGACCAGTCGCCGCGAGAGCTTGACGTCCCCGATTCCGTGCAACGCCACTGCCTCGCGGAAACCGCTCGCGGCGCGGCCCCCGAACGGCCCGACCGCGAAGGGCGACCGCAGGCGCGGCAGAAGGGCGAAGATCGGCGCCGCGACGAGCATGGCCACAACGATCGAACCGGCGACCAGCCGCACCGGCGGCCAGGCGAGCTTCTTCTCGCGCTTCGTCGCGCCCTGCGTCAGCTCCACCCCCGTGAGCCGACCCACCGAAACGAGCACGAAGGCGAGCAGCCCCACCAGGTAAAGCGCCAGCGTCGGATGGGTCGAGGACGCGATCCCCGCGATCCCCACGAGTCCGATCATCCCGCCCGTGAGCCGAGCCCGCGCGCGATGACCGCAACCGGGCAGCCGCACCGCCGCCACGAGGACCGCGAGCTGCGCCACCGGGCGCAGCAGACCGAAGCGGATGCCGCCGCTCGCGATCACCGCCACCAGGATCACGGGGGCGAGGATGTTCTCCAGCCAGGGAGGAAGCGCCGAGAGGGGCCGCGGGCTCGTGACAGCCCAGAGAGCGACTGCCAGGTACGGCGCCAGGAACGGCAGGCTCACGACACCGGTGAGGGGCAGCGGAACCGCCACCGCGAGCGCGAAGGCCCCGAGCCATCGCTGGCGCTCCAGATTCGCGTTCACCCTGCCTCGGCTAGCCGGTATACCGGCTCACCCACGAGCAGCGGCGGCAGCGGGTCCTCCCCCGGTCCGACCGCCTGTACCAGTGCGAGCTGTTCAAGGAGCCTCCGCGCGTGGCGGCTCCCCGTGCCGGGCGGGGTCACGGCGCCTCCCACGATCAAACCCACGGGCTCGCCGTGGTGGAGCTGTTCCAGCGCCGAGGACGCCACCTCGCTCACCAGGTTCTCGAAGCGCTCCAGCATCTCGGCATCGTCGCGGCGTGGGAGCTGCCGGTCCAGCGCCAGGAAACACGACGGGAGCCACCGTTCACGCCGTTCCATCACGATCAGACGCTGCTGCTTTGCGGTCTGCTTCCAGTGGATGTCCCTGCGGTCGTCGCCGGACCGGAACTCGCGCAGCTGATCCACCTCACCGCCGCGCCGACCGCGGCCGGGAGCGGAGGCCTCCTCGCGCCGGACGAGGCCGCTCCACCGGACCATCCCGACGCGCACTCGCGTCGGGTAGACCAGAATGTCGCCGTCCTGCGGCCATCGGACGGACTTGACGAAGAACCCGAGCGGCAACCTCACCTCGACCTGGACCTCAGGAAGGCGGCGCCTCCCGCGGCGGGCGAAGATGGTCGGCAGCGTCACGGACGCTTCCCCGCGGGGCGGGACGCGCGGCACGACCACGTGTCCCGGCATGCCGACCAGGCGGCAGACGGTGTATGCGGCCGGGACCCACGAGGAGCCGTTGGAAACCGTCAGCCGAAGCGGGACCGCGGCTCCCGCGAACACCTCGCTCGGGGCCGCGAGCGAGACCCGAAGTCGACTCAACGTGTGGCGCGAAAACGCGCCGGAGGCAACGAACGAGCCCAGCGTGAATGCGAGGAGGAGGTAGAGAGCGTTGTTCCCGGTGTTCAGCGCCGCGACGCCAAGGAGAGGCACGACGACCATGAAGATCCAGAAGGCGGCGGTCGGCTTGAGGCTGAACCCGGGAAACTTGGCCCCGAACCGCGACAGTGGTGGACGTCCTTCTGCGTCTTCCGGTGCCCGGCGCCCGGTGCCCGGCGCCCTTCTCATAGCGGAACCGGCGTCTCGTCCACGATCTCCCGGATGATCGCGCGCTCGGCCTCGCTGCGGCTCCACCCTTCGGTCACCTCACCCCCGGCCAGTACGACCCGGTGTGCCATGACGGGGACCGCGAGGCGCTGCACATCGTCCGGAATCACGTAGTCGCGGCTCTCGACCATCGCCAGTGCCTGGCAGGCGCGGTGCAGGGCGAGGGCCCCGCGGGTGGACACGCCGAGCGCCAGGGAGGGGTTCCGGCGTGTGCGGTTCACGAGCTCGAGGAGGTACGAAAGCAACGGCGGAGCCACACGCACATGGCGTACCTGGACCTGGAGCTGGACGAGCTCGGCGGCCTCCAGGACCGGCTGTACGGCCTCCAGCTCTGCCTCCACCCCGCCGCGGCGCAGCAGCTCCAGTTCCTCCTCCGGCGACGGATAGCCGAGCGAGATGCGCAGCAAAAACCGGTCGAGCTGCGATTCCGGCAATGGGTACGTTCCGAGGTACTCCACAGGGTTCTGTGTGGCCAGGACGAGGAACGGCTCCCGCAGACGGTAGCGGGTTTTGTCCACGGTCACCGTGCGCTCATTCATGGCCTCCAGCAGTGCCGCCTGCGTCTTCGGGGTCGCCCGGTTGATCTCGTCGGCGAGCAGGACGTTGGTGAACACGGGGCCTGGCAGAAACTCGAACTCGCCGCGCTCGGCCCGCCAGAGGGACACGCCGATCACGTCGGAGGGCAATGTGTCCGAGGTGAACTGGATGCGCGAGAAGACCAGGTCCAGCGACCGCGCCAGAGCTTGCGCCAGGGTGGTCTTGCCCACCCCCGGGATGTCCTCGATGAGCACATGGCCGCGAGCCAGGAGAGCCGCGATGGTCCAGTCGATGGCCTCATCCTTGCCGCGGATCACCCTCGCGACCGACTGCTTGAGGCCGTTGAGCTTGTTGACCGCATCCACGATCTGCACGCCGCACCTCACCCCAGCAATGTCTACGGGCGGGCGCACATTCCGTTTGTGCCCGCCTTTCCGTCCTCCGTGCTAGCCGCCGAGACGAGCGGCCGCGGTCGGGTCGAGCGGCGCGACCAGCGCTCGTTTCGCCGCGACCGCGCTGCCGGCAAGCTCACCCAGCCTCACGGTGTCGCCCACGGCGACGACCATGTCAGCGCCGAGCAGGAACGCCCTCAGCCCATCGCCGGTGGCGAGCCCTGCGCCGACAAGGATCGCAACGAACGAGCGCCGGAGGCCGGCGGGCATCGCCGCCAACGGCGCCAGGTCCGAGGCCGACCCGGAGTAGCTCACGACCGCGACGGCGGCGCCAAGCTCGACATGCGGACGGACCTCGGCGGCACACGCCACCGCCACGGCCTCGAACCCAGCGGCAGCCAGCGCACCGAGCGCCGCCTCCACTTGCAGCGGCCCGTTCGCCACGACCACCGCGCGTTTCACGAGTGTGCCTCCCGCAGGTCGACGAGGCGCAGCTCGAGCTGCCTCGGCAGGACCGCGTGTGCCATCGCGGTGTCGATCTCGACCTCCCCCGCCCGTACGGCGCGCTCCAGCGCACGGTCGAACCCGAGCAGCCCGTCCCGCTCCCCGTCGCGCAGAAGATCCGCAAGAGCGGAGGAGCTCAGGGGACCGTCGGCGAGGTGCGCCGTGGTCGCCCGCGTGGCCCTCCAGATCTCGACCACGGGGCGACGCCCATCGCGTTGCGGCACGAGCTGCTGAGTAAACGACCATCGAAGGACCCGCGCCAGCCGCGATCGCACCTCGCCTCGCTCCTCGGGCGGAAACAGCGAGAGCATGCGCATCAGCGAGGAAGCCGTGTCCAAGCCACGCAGCGTCGTGAGGACAAGGTGGCCGGTCTCGGCGGCTTCCAGCAGCAACCGCGCTCCCTCGCCGTCCGTCGGCTCGGTCACCAGCAGCACCTGCGCGCCCTGCCTCAGCGCGCTTGCAAGTCCGGCAGCGAGCGTGGGCGTATCGGTTCCCACCTCCCGCTGGTTGATCGTCGCGGTCGCATGACGGTGCAGAAACTCGATCGGATCTTCCACGGTGACGACGTGGCACGATCGAGTGGAGTTGACCTCACCGAGCATCGCCGCGAGCGACGTCGAGCGGCCGGAGCCCGCGGGGCCGTTCACCAGCACGATTCCGTGGCGCTCCTGGCACGCCTCGCGCATCGCCGCCGGCAGTCCCAGGTCGCCAAGCAACGGGATGCCTTCAGGAATCGTGCGAAGCGAAACCGCAAACGTGCCTCGCTGCGTGAACACCGCCACCCGGAAGCGGCTGATGCCGGGACTCGAGTAGGCGAAGTGGGCAGCGCCTTCCTGGCGCACGCGCGCAGCTGCAGATGCAGGCGCCTGGGCGAGCAGGTGCACCACCACCGCCTCGGTCTGGAACGGCGTCAGACGCTGCAACCCGGCGATCTCGAGCCGTTTGAACTCGCCCTCGATCCGGACCTGCGGCGGCAGGCCGACGGCGAGCAACACGTCACCCGCCCCGGGCGCCGCGGAGACGATCGCCCCCAGGAACCCCGGCAGATCGAAGTTGAGCACTTTCTGAGTATAGCTTCAGCTCTCGGCGCCCGGCTGGCGACACGCCCAGCGCAGGCGCGGGGTCACTTCTTCGGGTAGCCCACCGACTGGGCCAGGATGATCCGCTGGTCGCCGCGCAGCCCGAAGGCCTTCGCGAGCGCTGGGCGGTCCACGTACCCCCGGACGCCGGTCGTGAGGCCGGCCGCGGCGCAATACAGGTAGACGTTCTGGCTGATGAACGCGGCGTCGGTCGCGGAATACAGGTCGCGGTCCGCGGCGGACGCGTCTTTCATGCGCGCGAGGTCCGCCACGAACACCAAACTCGCCGGCGCGTCCTTCACGAACGCCTGCATCCCAGTGGCCGCCCGGAGGTTTCCCGCGACCACGCCGACGAGTGCGTGCGCCTTCCCATCGAACAGGTAGACGCCTTGCGGAAGCGCGACGTAGATGTCGATCTCCTGCCAGTTCTTTGCCGAAGGGGCCGTGCGTCTGCCGTCGTCGCGGTTCACGCCAAACGCCGCCCAGAGCAGATCCGAGAGCGTCTGAAGCGGCAGCGCGTCGGGGGCGAACTCCCGCCCAGTCTTCCGTGCCTTGAGCGCCTGGATCAACGTCGTCGTGTTGTCCAGTTTGGGCTTGGGCAGCTCGATCGGCGGCGGCAGTTGTACGGCCGAGGCGGCGGCGGCAAACGCCAGCGCGCCGAGGAGGGTGGCGCGGAACCCGTTGAGTCGTCTCATCGATCACCTCCGGTGCGGGGGTCCGAAAGCCGGTCGTCCCGCGCCCCCGAGTCTAGACCAGGTGCAGCCAGAGTCTTAGGCTCGCGCCGCCAGAATCCCGACGGGCCTCGGCGTGTTGGCCCCTGAGGAGAGGCCATGCGCAGACGCGTACCGATCACCCTGCTCATCCTGCTCGCGGCCTTGCCGTCCGCTGGGGAGGTCGTCCCCTCAATATTCGGGCAGGTCAAGCGCGACGCGACGGCCCTCGTCACGATCGACAACCCTCCATCGGGTGCCCAGGCAGCGCTCGGCGTGGTGTTGTTCGCGGCGCTCGCCGCGTCCGACGTGCATCTCTCCGAGGAGGGACCGGAGCACCTCCCCGAACGGCTGGGGCGGTTCACGTCGGGCGGGAGCACGGGCACCCCGAACCTCTTCGCCGGCGCGCTTGTCGCGGAGGGGTTGTTGTTCGGCGACCGCCGCGGCACGATCGGCGGATTGACGCTCGTCGAAGGCAACATCCTCCTCGACCTGACGCTCAAGGTCTCAAAGAGCTCCTTTGGCCGCGTGCGGCCCAACCGGCCAGATGCCGGACGCTGGTTCGCCGGCGGCGATTCGTTCCCGTCCAGTCACGCCGCCCACGCCTTCATGATCGCGGCCGTGCTCGACGCCACCGTCGACAGACCCGCGTGGCGGTGGGTGTTCTATCCCCTCGCCTCGGGCGTGGCCCTGGCGCGAATCCAGGAAGGCGTTCATTTCCCGACCGACGTCGTGGCGGGAGGGCTGCTCGGCTGGTGGATCGGCCATCGCCTTTCGGTCGCCCACGACCTGGTCGAGCGCCCCGGCAGCCCGCGAATTGCGTGCGTTCCAGTCAGGGGCGGCGGCTTCGTCGCTGTGAGCTTCTCGTGGTAGGCGGGAAGCAGGGCCCGCTCGCGGCCTGGCGACCCCGAGCGAGGGCCAGAAAGGCGTTGACGTAGCCGTCCGGAGTGCAGTGATCGGCGGCCCAGCGCGAGCCAGCGACCGCCAGCCCGAGGGCTTTGCGGGGATCGTCACGGAGCTCGACGATCCGGTCCGCCAGTGCACTGGGGTCTCCCGGCGGATAGAGAACGCCCCCTCCCGAGGCCTCGAGCAATTCCGTTGTGGCCCCGGCTCGTGCGCCGACGACGGGCCGCACCCGCCTCATCGCTTCGACAGTGACACGCCCGAACCCTTCCGCGCGGGAGCACATCAGGACGATGTCGGCGGCATCGATCTCGCCTGCAGGATCGTTCGAGTAGCCCACGGACTCGACGGCGTCCGCCACCCCGAGCTCCCGGCAGAGGTCGTCCAACCGGCCCTCGAAGCCCGGCTCAACGTCTCCGACTAGCCGGAGCCGGGCGTCGACGCCGGCGCGGCGGACGAGTGCGAGGGCACGGACCGCCTCGAGCTGGCCCTTCCCTTCATGCTTCTTGCCCAACAGGAGGAGCCGCAGTGATCGTCCGCCGCTCGATGCCTGAGCCGGCGAGCGCCCGGGCTCCATCGCGATTGCGTAGTAGGCAAAGGCCACCTTCTCGGGAGGCACGTAGACCTTCATGCGGTCGCCGACGGCGCGCGAGCAGGCCAGGATCGCAAACGAGAGACGGCCCACGGCCGCTAGCGTGCGGGGCAATCCGAGCAGGAAGCGGTAGTCATGGTCGAGGTCCCCGAACTCGTTCACGAGCCAGAGATGCCGGACCCCCACCATGCGCGCGGCGAGCGCTCCGGACGGGTTGATCAGCGAATTGGTCACCACAAGGTCCGGTCGGTGCCGGGCAAACCGCACAGAAAGTCTCAGAACCGACGCGACATCGAGGGCCGCCATCACCAGCACCGGCAGCCGTGTCGGCCGGATGGTTGCCCAGCCGTAGTTGGAGAGCCGCACGACCGTTGCGCCGGCGCCTTCGAGCCTTTCAGCCAGGGGCCCGCCGTGGGGGAGGATCACCGTGGCCTCGGCCGCACCCAGCCTCTTGAGCCCCGCCACGAGTTCGCAGAGTGAAATCTCCGCACCGCCCAGCTTGGCGGAGTGCGAGACAAACGTGATCTTCACGAGGTTCCGAGTCCCTGCGCCGTTGAGTGACCGACCCGCAGCAGCAAGGCGCCGCGCAGCTCGCGGACGACGACGAAGCCCGGTATCGCTCTGTCGACCTTCGGAGGTGCCTCGAGAACGACCTCGGCACCGGGAGCCAACACCCCGGCGTCGCGAGCCACGGCCAGGGCGGCGGGTCCTTCCCCCCATTCGGCGAAAGGCGGGTCGCACCACGCCAGGTCGAACCGCTGCCCGCGCGCTGACAGCGCGGCGAGCGCCCTATGGGCGTCGCAGGCAAGGAGCTCCCAGTCCTCCTCGGGCACGGCGAGCGCGGCGAAATTGCGTCGAATCAGCGATGCGACGGCCGACGCACGCTCCACGAGCACGGCCCTCGCGGCGCCGCGCGAAAGCGCCTCCAACGAGTTCACGCCCGTGCCGGCGAACAGGTCCAGGAACCTCGAGCCGGCCAGGCGCGGCGCGAGGATCGCGAAGGCTTGCTCACGGAGAGCGTCCGGAGTGGGGCGCACCGGGCCGCCTCTGGGCGGCCCCGCGAGTCGCCGTGAGGCCCAGGCGCCGCCGGTGACTCTCACTTGGCGACCCGCCGCAGCGCCAGGCGCCGGAGGTCGTCGGCGCTCAAGAAGATCGAAACGGGGCCTTCTCCGACCTGCGCGTGGACCACCATCCCCTCGGGACCCAGCAGAACGTCCTTCACCTCGACGACCCGCCCGTCCTCGAGCTCGACGCGGTCGCCCACGCTGGGTTGCCAGTCGTGCAGATCCTCGCGGCTGACGTTGGTGCGCTCCATCCGGGCCTCCACCCCGTCCAGCGCTTGGGTGATCCGGGACGTGGCCAAGGTCGGCGCTGCCGTGAGGGCAAATCGGATCAGGAGCGGGTCCCGGCCCGGAGGCGCGAGGCGCAGCTCGACCCTCCCCTCGCCCGGCCCCTTGCCGAGCTCTCCGAATCGCACGAGCTCCGGGTAGCACTCCTCCACGACCTGGGTGAGCACCAGGAGTTCCACCTCGGACAGCGGCTGCCGCACCAGGCTGCCGTTCTCGCCCGTGGCGCTCCGTACCAGGACGGCAACGCCGTTGCGGAAGACCGAGAGACGCGTCGAAGTGCTGCCCAACGTAACCACCCGCTCGACGAGGTAGGTCGGCGGGGCGGCGGTCGCCCCCATGAGCACGAGGAGCAGCGCGGCGGTCACAGGCCGCTTCCCAACTCCCGCGCCAGAGCCACCGCGTAGTCGAGAGCACGCGCCCGATCCACCTTCCCGTCGAGAACGGCGGCGCGCGTTTGTCGGACCGCCGCCCCGATCTCCGGCCCCGGCATGACGCCGGCCGCCCGGAGCTGCGCCCCTGTGATGGGCGGCGGTGTCCGCATCCACACGGTGAGCGCCTGGCGGAGCAGCCGCCGTTCCTGCGCTCCGGCGGCCGCCATCGTCACGACGGCGAGAGCCGCCTCGTTGCGCTCGACGGCCGCGACCACCTCACTCGGCGGCACGCCCTTCTGGCACGTCAGTGAGAGGAGCTTCTCCATTCGGCCGCGCGCCTCGGCGACCACGGCCGCGGCCTTTCCGGAGAGCGCGAGCCGGTGAGCGAGTCCCCTGGAGCCGGCCTCGCCGGCGCGCGTCGCGAGGGCGACCAGGAAGACGAGCCAGCGCGGCCCCTTGTAGACCTCCTCGAGCAACGACCACGAGAGCACCGACTCCACCTCGTTGAGGAAGCGCCGGAGCGCCACGCTCCACGCGACGCCCGGGAAGACCGTCGGAAAAACACCGAGGCTGGCGAGCTCGGCCACCGCCTCCACCGGGTGGTCCTCGTCCATGAGCTCCGCGACCTCGTCGCGCAAACGCTCCCCCGACAGTCGGGCGAACACACCTTCCCGAACGGCGACCTTGACGAGCTGGCGCGTCTCCGAGGCGATCTCGAATCCCAGGCGCGTCGCGAAGCGGACGGCCCGGATCGCCCGGGTCGGGTCGTCCAGGAACGAGAGCGAGTGCAGGACTCGGATCTGGCGGCGCTCGAGGTCGCGCTGACCGCCAAAGAAGTCGAAGAGCTCCCCGAACCTCCCGGGGGTGAGGTCGATCGCCATCGCGTTGATCGTGAAGTCCCGCCTGTACAGGTCCTGACGCATCGCCGACGTCTCCACCTCCGGCAGCGCGGCAGGCGAGCGGTAGAACTCCGTGCGCGCGGAGGCGACATCGAGGCGGATGTCGCCCGGCAGGCGGACTGCGGCGGTCATGAACGGCTCGTGTGGGTGCGCGTGCCCGCCGAACCGGTCCGCGAGTCGAGACGCGAGCGCCACGCCGTCTCCCTCCACGACGACGTCCACGTCTTCGAGCGGCCGGCCCAGAAGCGCGTCACGCACGGCGCCGCCGACCAGGAAAGCCCGTCCCTTGGCCTCGAGCGCGAGCTCGCCGGCCGTGGCAAGGACCTCCAGAAGGGTGGGCGGCAGCGCGCGCCGCAGCCGCCGGCCTACGTCGTGTACCACGAGGCGCGCGCCGGCCAGCCGGCGGTCCACCCTGGCGCCCTCGGCCAGTTGACGCTCGTAGAGTCGCCGGAGCAGGTCCATCCGCGTGATGATCCCCCAGCCCGAGGGGAGCTGCACAACAACGAAGCGGGCTTGCCCCTCCATGAAGATCCGCTGGACCTCCTCCACCGACGCGTCCGGACGGACCTCCGGCACCCCGGGCCGCATGACCGTGGTTACCGGACGGTCGGCGAGCCCGCCGGCCATCGCGTTGTCGAGGATCTGTCTCGTCACCGCGCCGATGAGCTTTCCGTCGTCCTCGACAGGCATGGCGTTGATGCGGAGGCGGACCAGACGCTCCTTGGCCTCGGCCGCCGTACTCGAGGCCGGGCACGTGTGAAGGTAGGGGGTGGCGAGCGTCGACGCCGTCCAGCGCCCGCCCACTGCGACCGTGATCTCACCGAGTAACAGCTCCGCGACCTCGACGGCGCTCCGCCCTCGCAGCCGCGCCGCCGCCGCCGTGGCGTGACCTCCGCCGCCAAGAGGGGCGAGCAGCTTCCCGGCGTCGATGCCGTGAACGGCGGAGCGGGCGATCACGATGAGCTGAGGCGGCACCTCCAGGAGTGCAACTACGACGGGGAGATCAAAGATCTCGGCGTAGCGGTGGATCACGTACGCCGCCTCCTCCACCTGCTCGCTGGGGCGGGCCACCGTAATCACCACCCGCATGCCCCCGACCTGGTGCTCGACGGCCCCCTCGACAAACTGGTTCAGGAGCTCGAGCTGCGCGGGCTCCAGGGGCCGCAAGACGTAGCGCCGCACCCACTCCAGGTGAGCGCCCGCCTCGAGGAGCCACGCGGCAGCGGCGACATCCGCAGGCGTCGTGTCGAGGTAGGTGAGCCCGCCGGTGTCCTCGTAGATCCCGAGGAGGAGCAGCGCCGCGGTCACGGGGTCGGGTGCGACGCCACGGCGCCGGAGCTCCCCCGTCACCACGGTGCAGGTGGCCGCGACCGGAGCGGTCAGGATTTCCGCGGCCGCGATTCCGTCCGCGCTCTCGGGGTGGTGGTCCACCACACGCACCGGACAGCCGGCCGCCGCGATCAACTCGCCCACCTCGCCGAGTCGCCGCCATGAGGAGCAGTCGACCACGGTTGCCTCGGTGATCTTCGCTCGCCGCAGCTCGCGAACCCTCACTTCGGGCAGCTCGATGTGCTCCGCGTCCAGGAAGCGCCGTACGGCGGCCTCTTGCGACCCCGGAAAGACGATCCGCGCTCCTGGCGCCAGAAGCAGCGCACCCGCCGCCGCTCCGAGGGCGTCGAAGTCGGCACCGAGATGGGTGGTGATGATCTTCACCCTCTCAGTTTACTGCCCGCGGCTGCCACCAAGGGCGTTCGAGGGACGGGATTTCGTCCGGGGCACGGCCGCCTGGTAAACTGACGCAGTTCTGGGAGGAAACATGCCGCGCAAGGAGATGACCGCGATTGCACTCGGGTTGATACCGCTGTTGGCGCTGGCGGTCCGTGCATCAACCCCGCTGTCCTACGCGACGGACGTAGAGCCCGTCTTCGTCAAGCAGTGCGCCGAGTGTCACGGAGGGGACAGCCCGAAGAAGGGGCTCGACCTGTCCCTGAACAAGGGGTACGCAAACCTGCTACAGCACAAGAGCCAGGAGGAGCCTCTGATGCAGCTCGTCAAGGCTGGCGACCCGGCCACCTCGTACCTGTGGCTCAAGGTCTCCCACACGGCCACCGAGGGGAGAGGGATGCCGCGCACCCTCTTCGGCGCCAAGAAGCTCCCCCAGGCGCAGCTCGATACCGTCCGGGACTGGATCATCCAGGGAGCACAACCCTAGAGAAGTGTGGCCGGTCGTCGGTTGCAGGTGGCCGCTCAAGAACAGCCAGCGTGAACTGAAGCTATTGCCGCAAAGGCCCCGAGCCGCGGCAACCATCTCCTGACCGCTGACCCCGAAGCCGCCTCTCCTCTTCCGGTCGCCGGCCACGCCTCTGTGGCCTAGAAGGCCACGAACGGGCGGCCCAGGAGGCCGGAGGCGATTGCGGTGAGGCGCTGCCAGCGCGGAAGCTCGACCCGTCCGTGGAACGCCCGGACCGGGTTCGCGGCCACGCGGTCCAGCACACGCCGGTAGACTCCGCCCATCACCCGCACGGCGGGGCGGGCGTCCGTCCTGATCATGCCGGGGAGCGGGTTGGCGGCGCTGAAGTGGGCCCTGGCCCTTCCGCACTCGAACTCCATCAGCGCGGCGTACTCCGCCCCTGCTACCCGGCCGGCGCGCAGGTCCGCCTCGCCGACTCCGAACCGGCCGAGCTCCTCCAGCGGTAAGTAGATGCGGTCGCGGCCGAGGTCCTCGCCGACGTCCCGGCAGATGTTGGTGAGCTGGAGAGCCATCGCGAGGTCCCGACCCGCGTCGGCGGCTTCGGGGCGCAGCGTTCCGAAGATCGCAAGGGAGATGTCGGAGATCGTCACGGCGACCAGCTCGCAGTAGCGCTCGAGCTCGGCAAACGTCGTGTAGCGCCGCCTCTCGAGGTCCATGCGGCACCCGTCCACGAGCCCCAGCAGCGCCCGCTTCGGGATCGGGTACTTCCGAAGGACCTCCGCGAGGGCTCGCGTCGCCGTCCTGCCCGGGCGGCCGGCGTAGGTTCGCTCCAGCTCGCCCACCCAGTCGTCCAGGCGCCTGTGCAGCTCGTCGCTCGAAACTCCGGCACCAGCCTCGTCCACGATGTCGTCCGGGATGCGGCACGCAGCGTAGGCGGCGTACACCGCGCGGCGCTTCCCCGGCGGCAGGAGCCTGAAACCGAGCGAGAAGTTGGCCCCCCGCTGGTGCGCCAGGCGCCGCACGTGCGCGCGGTGACCGCTCACGACTCCCGCTCCCGACACCACGAGCACACCGGCGCGTGCCTGCACCCCCTGCGCTCTCGCCATGCGGCCATGACGAGGCGCGCGAGGGCGTCCTTCGCGGCTCCCGGCCTCTGAAGCCGGATCAGGAAGCGGCGGAAGTCGCCGCGGCTCGCCCGGCGACAGAACACCGTGAACGCCCGCCGCCCCATACGCTCGTAGGCAAAGCGCAGCGCGATCGTCGTCCGCATCGGTCGCAACAGGCCGGTGCGGAACGCCACGTCGTCCCAACGCCCGGCGATGCCCTCAGCCGCCAGAGCTGCGCTTCGCAGGGCCAGACGGTTCCCGAGGCCGAACAGGAAATCCTGCACGGCGGCGGCCTCCCCCACGTACCAACGTCCATCCGCCGCGCGAAGGTGGCGCGGCGCGCAGAAGTTCATGAACTGGCCGTGCTCGCGCTCGCCGCGCACCGCGAACTCGCCCAGCACTTCCCGAAAGCGGCGCCACGCCGCGTCGCGCGCGCCTCCGAGGCGATTCACGCGCCGAACCTGCGCCACGCCGAACGTTCCATGGCCGCCCAGGCAGAACAGGTAGGCGTAGCCGGTCGGGGTCACCGCGGGGTCGAACATCACGGCGATCGTGTCCGGGAGGTCCGACGTGAACACCAGCTCCCGGGCGACGCCGTCCGCCTGCCGCGGTCCTGAGGCGATGACCTCGGCATCCGGCGGCGCCGCCTCCCCCTCCCGGAGGATGACACCCGCATCGAGCGCCAGAGTCCGGAGCCAGGCGTCGAGGCTTCCCTCGCCTCCGCCGCGGCGCACGAAGTACGCGTACGGTGTCGCGCTGCCGACTTCGAAGGTGCGTCCGAGACCGTCGAGGAAGAGCGCCCGCGTCGCCCGGATCGCGGGGAACTCAGGCTCCAGCCCCATCGCGCGCAGCTCCTCGAAGGCATCGAGATCACTGCTGCCGTTCTCGAGGACCTGCCAGCCGCCCGCAAACCGGCCTCCCCCGCCGCGGTGCCGGTCATAGACCTCCACCGAGACTCCCCGTCGCGCCAGGAGGACGGCTGCGGCGAGGCCCGAGATGCCCCCTCCCGCGATGCGGATGCGCTGTGGCACGGCGGGATTGTAGCCCGACGTTCCAATCTCCTCACTGCGGCGGAAGACGGAACCCGAGGCGTCACGACCGCTGACACCACGGGGCAGCCCCTGTGCCCCTCGTGCCGAGTGCGCCATTTTCCGTGTGACGAGGCTCACGGTCGCCTCCGATGGCACCTCGTAAAGTGAGGAGACAGACGGAGAAATCGAGATGCGAGAGCCAGCGCATGGTCGTGTCATGACGATGTTTCTCGGTTTTGCCTTCTCCGCCATCGCCGCGGTCAGCGCGCCGGCCGCCGCCAACGTCACCGTCTACTCCGACTCGCTCGCCTCAGGCTGGAGCAACTGGTCGTGGACCACCTCGGCCGGCTTCGCCAACGCGGCACCCGTTCACAGCGGGATCTCGTCCATGTCCGTCGCGTTCCAATCCGGATGGGCGGGGCTCTACCTCCACGTGGATCCGTCGTTCGACGGTTCCAACTTCATCGCCGTGCGGTTCTGGATCCATGGCGGCACGGCAGGCGGCCAACGGTTGCAGTTCGTGGTCTACCGAACGCCCAGCGATGTCACCAGCGGGTTCAGCGTCACGGCGACGGCGGGAATCTGGCAGCAGGTCGAGGTCCCCCTCGCGAACCTCGGAGGCGCCGCGACCATCAGCGGCCTGGTGTGGCAGGACACGACGGGCGGCGCGCAGCCGGTGTTCTACCTCGACGACGTCGCACTCGTCGGGGGAACAGCGACCCCTACGCCCACGTCAGCTCCAGGCGTGGGCCCCGCCCTGACGATCGACACGGGCGCTGGCCTGCACAGGATCAGCCCGGACATTTACGGCATGAACTACGCCAACGAGGGTCTCGCCACCGACCTGCGCCTGCCCGTCAGGCGCTGGGGCGGGAACTCGACGTCGCGCTACAGCTGGCAGAACGACACCACGAACACGGGGTCGGACTGGTACTTCGAGAACATCCCCCAGGACAATCCGAACCCTTCGGCGCTGCCGAACGGCTCGACGGCCGACCTCTTTGTGGAGCAGGACAGGCGCACGGGCACCCGCACCCTCATGACGGTGCCGCTGATCGGCTGGACCTCACGACGCCGGGTGGCGAGCCACCCCTACGACTGCGGCTTCGCGGTGTCGAAGTACGGCACGCAACAGTCGGTTGACCCGTGGGACACGAACTGCGGCAACGGACTCCGCACGGACGGCGGCGCGATCACGGGCAACGATCCGCTGGACACCAGCACCGCGATCACGCCCGACTTCGTACGTGCCTGGGTGCAGCATCTCGTCGGCCGGTATGGCAGCGCCGCCGCGGGAGGGGTTCCCTACTACGACCTCGACAACGAGCCGATGCTCTGGAACAGCACGCACCGTGACGTGCACTCCCAGCCAACTACCTACGACGAGCTGCGCGACCGCACGGTCGCGTACGGGGCCGCCGTCAAGAGCGCCGACCCGACCGCACAAACGCTCGGCCCGGCCGAGTGGGGTTGGACGGGGTACTTCTGGTCCGCTCTCGATGCGGCGGGAACCTCCGACTGGTGGAACCACCCCGCCGACCGTCTGGCCCACGGCAACGTGCCGTTCGTGGAGTGGTACCTGCAGCAGATGCGGACGTACGAGCAACAGCACGGGACGCGGATCCTCGACTACTGCGACGAGCACTTCTACCCGGACTCCGTTGCGCTGGCGCCCACCGGCGATGCCGCCATCCGGGCGCTGCGGCTGCGCTCGACCAGGCTCCTTTGGGACCGCAGCTACACCGAGGAGAGCTGGATCGCGCAGCCCGTGTACATGATCCCTCGCATGCACGAGTGGGTGGCCGCCGACTACCCCGGGACGAAACTGGCGATCAGCGAGTACAACTGGGGGGCGCTCGATTCCATGAACGGGGCCCTAGCCCAGGCCGACGTCCTCGGGATCTTCGGCCGCGAAGGACTCGACCTCGCGACGTTGTGGGGCCCGCCGGCGAGCACCGACCCCGGCGCGTTCGCCTTCCGCATGTACCGAAATGCCGACGGGGCGGGCCACGGCTTTGGAGAAGGCGGCGTCCAGGCGGCCAGCGCAGACGAAAGAAGTCTGGCCGCCTACGCGGCGGTCCGCGATCTCGATGGCGCCCTGACGGTCATGGTGATCAACAAGACCGCCGCGGACCTCAGCACCACGGTTACGATCCGCTCCTTCGCGCCCGCGCCGGCAGCGGCCGTCTACCGCTACAGTGGCGCAGACCTGACCGCCATCGTCCGCACGCCCGACCAGTCCCTGGGGGCGAACACCTTCACTGCAACTTTCCCCGCGTCCTCGATCACGCTGCTGGTCGTGCCCCCGCTGACTGGCACGGGACCGACGCCGACACCGACACGCCCGTGGACGGTAACACCGTCGCCCACACCCGCCGCGACCCGCACCCGCACGCCTACCCCGACCGCGACATCGGCCCCCAGTCGGACTCCGACGTGGACACCCACGCCCACATCGACCCCCACTGCGTCGCGGACGCCCTCGCACGGGCCGACACCAACGCCCACGCGTGCGGTGAGGCCGACACGCACGCCTGCACCCACAGCAACGCCGACGCCCACTCCAACGAAGCGCCACGTGCGAAGGGTTGTGACTCGAGCCCAACCCTGAGGAAGAGCACCGTCAAGGCACAAAGGCAGCCGGCGCCGGACGGGCACCTGACCGTGCACCAGCGGAACGGTCGGAAGGTCGGCACGGTCATGTCAAGGCGCGCGAGGGCGTCTCCCGAAGGCCTCGGACACTGTCCTTGGGCGGAAGGGGATTGTGCCTGCCCGCGAATGGGGGTCCGGAAGGAGACGATGGACGCATCCTCCAAGCCGCACGCCGCCGGACCGACATGCCTCATCGGCTACAATCGCCGATGTGAGATCCCGTTGCAAGATCGTCAGCCTCGGACCGCGGGCAGTTCGCGGTTCTGCATGCGCGGCCGAGGGCCGTGGCGATCTCAAGGGCCAAAGCCGGAGAAAGCCGTGAGCGAGACGGTCGGCTGGAAGGTGCTGCTTGCCGGGTACGGTGAGGATCGTCCCAAGACCTTCCCGCTTCCCGCGTATTCCGAGTTCATGCCGCCACCGCGGCTCGGCCGCAAGCCGTACGGCGAGCCCGACCCGGACTTGTTCACGCAGGACGACCCGTGGGGTTGGCGCGTGAGCGAGGCCGAGCAGGAGTGGGAACTGGCTCCCGGCCTCGACAACATCGCCCGCGAGGTGTATGCCTCGCTCCTCAATCTCGGTCAGGGGCGCGAGGAGCATCTGATCCGCGGCCACCTCGGTCGCAACCTCGACGGGAACCAGTACTGGCCGCCCGAGCTCGCCGCACGCGCCGGCGCGCTCGCCCACGAGCGCTTCGTCGGCCTCCTGCCGCTCGCGCTCTCGCGCACCCAGGACGACAAAGGCCGCGTGCGCTGGACGCTGCTCGGGTCGAGTGAGCTGGGCCCGGAACGCGCGTTCTGGCGCGGCTTCGCCGACGCACCCGGCAGGGAGCGGGGAGACGACGCCATCGGATTCCTGTGCGGTCTCCTGCAAGAAGCGTTTGGGGAGAACGCCTCGGACGTCGCCGGGTTGCAGGCGCTCGGATTCCGCGTCATGCCCAGCGATGGAACCCACCCGTGGGCTGAGTGGGACGTGGAGCTCCCAGCGTGGGCGAGGCCGTTCGCGACCGAGAACGCCGGGCGGTTCGATCAGGTCCGCTACCTGCTCACGTTCCGGCCGTTCGAGACACTGCCAGAGGGCGTCCGAGCCCGGTACCTCGACGGCCGCCTGCACCTGCTTCCTTTTCCGGGGAGCCTCGTGTTCTGGGGGATGCCGACGTACCTGCGCCTCGCCGGGGAGGTGCGCAACGCCCTGCAGATCCCCCTGCTCCGCGTCACGCGCCGCCACAACGGGCCGGGGATCAGGATCCCTCAGTCGGGGTGGGTCCACGAAGCCGGACCTGAGAACCTCACGCACGACTTTCCCGAGGCCCTGATGCGCGAAACGTTTACGCGCACACACCGCTGGGATCGCGTGCACCGGCACGAGGACGAGCTGGCAGTCTTCGCGCGCGCGGACCCCGTCGTCCGCGTGCTCTTCTCTACGGCCCTCGACGCGATGGGCCTGTACGACAAGCCGATGGCGCGCAACGCGCAGGTTTGGACCCGGGACTTCCGCCTCGTTCTCGACGGGCCGAACGCGACGCCCGAGGAGATCGAGCGCGCGAAGAGGACGGTGGTCGCGGGTGGGACGTTCGGCTACCGCTTCCTCTACCCGCCGATGCGCGTGGGGGGGCACGAGGTCGTCTGGCACCGGCCGCTCGCCGCGTTCGTCCGGCCCGGCGATGAAAGTCCAACGGTGCTGCACGACGACCCGCTCGGCATCCTCGTTGCGAGCTTCCGGGACCGCGGGACCGAGCGATCAATGGTGGAGCTGTGGCCGCGCCCGCTGCGCCGCCTCCCGGAGTGCGCGGCGGTGACCGTCATCCGACACGCCAGCCCCCACACCGGAGTTCACGATGCCGCCAACGTGCTGGCGCTGCGCTCCGCATGGCGCGCCCTCGGGGAGCGCCCGCTCCCACGCACCTTCGCCCGGCGCCTCCTCAGGCTGGCGAAGGGCGACACGGTCGAGGAGTGGCTGGATCAGCTTCCCGGCCGTGCCCGGAGCGCCGAACTGGGGCGGCAGCTGTGCGAGGAGCTGGAGGGTCTGCTCGGGCCAGCTTCGGAACCCGAGAGGGGCGGCGCCGAGGTGTCCCTGACCTACGCCCGCACCGCGATGCGGGCCTTCGAGGAGGCGTACTGGCACGACATCGCGGCACTCGCCCACGGGCACTACCTCACCAAGGACAACGCCGACTGTGTCCTCGACCCGGTTACCGAGGCCCATGCGCCGCATCAGAGCCGCGACCTCGGCGCTCTTGGCGACTACCTCATCGGTCGCCACCGCGCCGCGATCTTTGAGGGCGGGATGGCGGGAAAGGCGTGGTGCGGCGAGCTGCCGTTCGAATGGCGCACCGATTTCCCTTTCGAGAAGTTCGGCGGGTGGGTCGCCAACCAGGAGGGGTGCGACCACGAGCGCGACATCCTGGTGGTGATCCCGGGCCGTGACCGGCGGCAGGCGGTCGTGCTGGCCGACCACTACGACACTGCCTACATGGAGGATGTCTACGACACCAGCAAGGGCGGGTCAGGCGCCCGCCTGGCCGCGCGCGGCGCCGACGACAACCACTCCGCCACCGCGACGCTGCTCCAGGCGGCGCCGATCTACCTCGAGCTCGCCAAGCAGGGGCGGCTCGAGCGCGACGTCTGGCTCCTCCACCTCACCGGCGAGGAGTTCCCGGCCGACTGCATGGGCGCACGCGCGTTCTGCCGGGCGCTTATCGAAGGTACGCTCGCGGTTACAGTGGACAACAGCGCCGCCATCGACCTCTCGGCGACCCGCGTGACCGGCCTAGTCGTGATGGACATGATCGCCCACAATCGAGCCGACCATCCTTACGTGTTCCAGATCTCGCCCGGGGAGGGACCCGGCGCAATGCGCGTCGCGCTGCAGGCGCACCTCGCCAACGAGGCGTGGAACCGGCTGACCGACGAGCTGAACGCGGCGCCCGAGCGGCGCGAGCGCGGCGCCTCCGAGCGCAGCGCCGATCCCGCGGTCGTCCCGCCGGTGGCCGAGCACCCGCACCTGTGGGGCGAGGTGCGCCTCCACTTCGAGGCGCGCAGCTCGCTGTACAACACCGACGGGCAGGTCTTCTCCGATGTCGGCGTGCCTGCCGTGCTCTTCATGGAGGACTACGACATCAGCCGGCAGGGGTACCACGACACCCACGACACCATGGAGAACATCGACCTCGACTACGGCGCCGGCGTCTCCGCGATTGCCATCGAGACGATCGCACGACTGGCGACAGAGAAAGGGCGTGCGGAGTAGGGCACCGGAACCACGGGTCCTCCAGAGATGGGAGCCGCCGCCCTGGCAAGGCCGAGGCTGGTGCCGTCTAGCCGCGCCGCCGGTGCAGGACCCGGGCCTACGGCGCGTGACCCGCGCGGCCGAGTTCGGGCCAGCCGCCAGGCGCGCGAGCCCGCCGCACCGGAGCGTAGCCGGAGGCTAGGCGAGCATCCGATCCGCCGAGTGCAACGCAGCCAGAGGTCCGACGCCGGCGGCGCCCCTGGCGAGCGCTGGGAACACCGCCCGAAGAGGGTCGGTTAGAATCCGCGGGGGCTTCGATTGACTCCACAGGAAATCCGCGCCGCGCTCGACCGCATCCTACCCGGCGTGCAGAAGCCGGGCCGGTACCTCGGGCTCGAGCGCAACCGGATCGTCAACGACTGGGTGTCAGCCGACGTGCGCGTGCTGCTGGCGTTCCCGGACGAGTACGGGATCGGGATGTCACACCAGGGGACGCGCATCCTCTACCACATCGCCAACTCGCGCCCGGATACGCTCGCCGAGCGGGCGTTCGCGCCGTGGCCCGACATGGCCGCCGCAATGCGCGCGGTCGGGGTCCCGCTCTACGGCCTCGAGTCGTACCACGCGGCGCGCGAGTTCGACGTCGTCGGGATCACGCTGCAGACCGAGCTCAACTACGTCAACGTCCCCTACCTGCTCGACCTCGCGGGGATCCCGCGCTTCGCGCGTGACCGCGGCGAGAGCGATCCCCTGATCGTCGGCGGCGGACCGTGCATGGCGAACCCCGAGCCGGTCGCCGATTTCTTCGACGCGTTCGCGATCGGCGACGGTGAGATCTTGCTGCGGGATCTGCTCGACGCGGTCAAGGCGGCGAAGGCCGCCGGAACGTCGCGCCGCGAGACTCTGCGGGCGATCGCGCGCATCCCCGGGATGTACGTGCCGCAGCTCTATCGCTGGACCCCGGCGGCGACGCCGGCCGCGGGCGGTTCGTTCGAGACGCTGGACGACGGAGCGCCGTTCCCGGTCCTCCGCGTGTTCGCCGAAAAGCTCGACGCCGCGGACGTTCCAACGCACCCGATCGTGCCCGCCGTCGAGGTAGTGCAGGACCGCCTCGGGATGGAAGTCGTTCGGGGCTGCACGCAGGGGTGCCGGTTCTGCCAGGCGGGGTACTGGTACCGGCCGGTGCGCGAGCACGATCCGGCGACTGTCCTTTCCACGATGGAGGCGCACGTGGACTCGACCGGGTACGAGGAGGTGGGACTGCTGTCGCTGTCCACCGCCGACTACTCGCAGATCGAGCCCCTCGCGTTCCATCTCGCCGAGCGCCTGGCGCCCAGGCGGGTGGGTGTCTCCCTCCCTTCGCTGCGCGCCGAGTCGTTCTCGGTGGCGGTGGCGGACTCGGTGAGCCGGGTGCGCAAGTCGGGGTTCACGTTCGCGCCGGAGACCGGCTCCGACCGGCTGCGCCGCGTGATCAACAAGACGTTCACCAACGCCGACATGATCAAGGCCGCCGAGGTCGCCTATTCCCGTGGGTGGAACCTCATCAAGGTGTACGCGATGATCGGGCTCCCGACCGAGACGGACGAGGACCTCGAGGAGCTGGCTCGTCTCGCCGAGGGGATTCTGGAGGCCGCACGGCGAGTGGGGAACCGGAGGGCCGAGGTGAAGGTCTCGGTCGGACCGTTCGTTCCAAAGGCGTGGACTCCGTTCCAGTGGGAGCCGTTCGTCCCGGTCCCGGAGATGAAGCGCCGGATCGAGCTGCTGCGCTCCCGCTTCAAGCGGATTCGATGGTCGAAGCTGACCTGGAACGAGCCCGACGAGTCGGCGCTCGAAGCGCTGCTCTCGCGCGGCGACCGGCGCCTCGGCGCGGTGATCGCCCGCGCCCACGACCTGGGTGCGGTGTTCGACGGGTGGGGCGAGTGGCTGCGGCTCGACGCCTGGCGCCAGGCGATCGCCGAGGGCGGCGTGGACCTCGAGGGCGAGCTCGGCCCTCGCGACCTCGCGGCGAAGCTGCCGTGGGACGTGATCGACGCCCGTGTCCGTAAGGGGTACCTCAAGGCCGAGCGGCGGCGCGGCTTTGACGAGCGCGAGACGCCGGACTGCCGCTGGGGCGACTGCGTGCGCTGCGGGGTCCCAGGCGACGGGGCCGACACTGTGCTCGCGGAGCCGACGCTGCCCGTCGTGGGCGACGAGGCGCCCGAGCTCGCACGGGCGAAGAACGCCGCCTACCGCCTCCGACCCCTCCCGCGCGTGCTCCCGTCGCCACCTCCGCTGACCCAGCCGGACCGTGCCGCGCGCGTCCGATTCACCTTCGCCAAGCTCGACGGCGCGCGCTGGCTGTCGCACCGCAACGTCATGGACCTGCTCGAGCGGGCGCTGCGGGCTGCCGCGGTGCCGGTGCGCTACACGGAGGGGTACAACCCGCACATCCGCCTCTCGATGGGTCCCGCGCTCCCGCTCGGGATCGAAGCGCTCGCCGAACACTTCGACGTCGAGTGCCACGCCGACGTCGAGCCCGGCATGCTCTCGCGGGCCAACCGGGTGCTCCCGGAGGGGCTTCAGCTGACGGCGTGCGAGCGGCTCCCGGACGGCTCGCCGTCGCTCGGCAAGGCCGTCGCGGCGTGCCGCTACCGTCTGCGCCGGGTCGGCGGCATGCCCGACTGGCCGTCCGTGCGCAGTGGCTTCGGCGCGGTGTCCACCGGCGTCCTCGACTGGCGGGTGGACGGCGACCAACTCATCGTCACTCTGAACGCCCGCCAGACCGACGGACCAACCCCCGGCGCCAAGGCCCTGCTCGCCGCACTCGGCGTGCCGGAACCACAGATCCCGCTCGTGCCCGTTGTTCGCGAGGCAACGATCCTCGAGGCCGCCGCGCCCGTGGCGACGGTGTCCTAGAAACGACGGCCAGCGCCGGGTCGCGTGACCGGCCTCCCGGCGCACATCGGATCGACCGCCGCCCGTCGCGTAGGGTCACGCCGTCCGTCGTACAGAAATGGTTGTCATCGCGGGACCCGCGAGCGGGCTGAAGGCGCCGTGGCGATTCCGCCGAAATCGACGTGATCGTTTCCCCCACGTCGTCGCTTCCTCTCTCGTCGGGGCAGGCTTCTCCCACCGGAGGCGGGACTTCTCGCAATGACAAAGACTTCCGTACAGCGGACGACAGTTCGGTATCAGTAGAACTGCAGCTGGAGGTTTCGGGCCGTGCGGACTGCATAGTCGTACGGACGGTGGTAGACGCCCGCGAGAGTCACCGCGCAACCTGCCATCGTAAGAAGCACGGCGAGGGCGATGCCAGCCGCGGCCGTCCCCCGGTGCCGACGGCTGAACCCACTGGCGAACAACCTCTCGATGAGGATCGCCGAGGAAAGCGCGATCCACGGCAGCAGGTAGAACTGATAGTAAACGTGCACGCTCACCGCCTCGCTGAAGATCAGACTGAAGACCCATGATCCCAGGCTGAGAGACAGGACGAAGAGGTCCCGGTCCAGAAGCCGTTGACCAAGCAACCGACGCAGACCGATGGCGGCCACCCACGCCATGGCCAGAACGGTCGGCAGGTACCCGCAGTACGCAACAGCGTGTCCGGCGCCGCGTGCCAGCGAGTTCAGGTACGCCGCCGCCCCGGGCGTCGCCCAGTCCATGCCGATCCAGTGAGCCGCGGCCGGAATCGCACTGGGCTCGAGGCGCCCGTGATTCGCCCACACCAGGTGGAGGCCCACCAGCGCCGTGGCCACCAGAACCGCCAGCGTCGTCATGCGAGCAAAGCCCGGCGCCGTATCCTTGCGATGGCGCGCCAGGTAAGGCACGAAGCCAAGAACGCAGAACGCCGCATGCCACGCGGAGAACGCCGCCAGCACCCACGCGGCGCCCGCAAGCCAGGTCCACCAAGCTCCCTGCCACTGCCCGCCGGCGACCTTCAAGCACACATACGCGCCGAGCAAGACGAAGAACAGCCCCAACGGTTCGTGCGACGGAGTCCTCCCGAAGAAGACGCTCATCGGCGAGACGGCGAACACCATGAGCGCCCACAGGCGCGGTCCGGAGGATGCCGGGAAGATCTGCTTCAGCATCAAGGCAAAGACGACGAACGAGGAGAGTTGCACCACCATCATGGCGGCTCGCGCAACGGCCGGGGTGTCCGACTCGGTGAGCCCGAAGGCCGCGGCCAGGAATAGCCCCAACAGTGGCGGGTGATGGAGATAGGGTTTCAGCTCGCCGGAGGCGCGGTACTGGAAGAAGTCCTGTCCTCGCGTAGCGGCGAGCCCTGCACGCAGGTGCGTTCGTGCTACAGCGCTGAACCACGCGCCGTTGTCCTCGTGGCGGTACTGCCAGGGGCTCGTCATGTGGAGGGCCATGAGGCCGACAAACAGACCGGCCAGCGCACATACGCCCAGGCGATACCTCGTGATGCCCACGGCCGCCACGCTAACCGTGGTGGTGAGTCGAGTCAACGCCGTCTGCCCGGCGACCGGCGGGGATTCTGCGGACGTGGCTACAGCCGATCAGTGGCGTTGACGAAGCGGGCGATCGCCTCCTTGAACGTCTTCAGCGACGGTGGGTGAAGGTACATCATGTGCCCCGCCTCGAAGTAGCGCGTCTCGATGTGGTCGCGCAGCTTCTTCTCGAGCCCGAGGTGATCGATCGTGTACTCCGTCCCCAGGAACGGCGTGGCCAGATCGTAGTACCCGTTCAGCACGAGGATGCGCAGGTCCGGGTTGTACGCCATGGCGTGCGCGAGATCCACCCCGGTGTTCGGCCACCCCGGTGTGGCAAAGTACGACCCGGGCGCCTTGTGCTTCCAGTCCCACTCCCTCCACAACCCGTCGGCCTCGACCTTGTATGTCTTCCCCTCGCCGAACCTCAGCTCGCCGTGGTAGTAGGAGAGGAACGCGGCGGTGAACGCCGGCGAGATCGCGGCGGACTGCGGGTCCTCGTGGACCTCCCTGGCCAGCCGGTCGAGTGCCACGCCCGTGAACCGCGCGTCGAGGCGGCCCACGATCTCCGAGTGCTCGCGCAACAGCTCGGCGGTGAACTCGCCCTCACTGACGCGCAGGTTGGCTTTGTCGAGGAACGACGGAGACAGCCCGGTCAGGCGCGACATCGTCGCGATCACCTGCTTGCGCTCCGCATCCGGAAGCGCGTCCCCCTTGCCGAGCGCGACGGCGTACGGTCCCGTGGCGAACTGCCGCGCCTCCGCCAGAAACGCCTCGAGCGGCGGCGCGTCCTTCACCAGCTTGTGGTACCAGGCGATCGCGGCGTACGTCGGCATGTACGTCTCGAATCCGAGATCGTTGCCTGACAGCGTCATGGCGGCCTTCGCGTCGATGAATACGGAGACGAGGACCACACCGTTGAACGCCATGTTCCATCTCGCCTGCAGGTAGTCCACCAGGCCGGCCGAGCGCATCGTGCCGTAGCTCTCGCCGAGCAGGTACTTCGGTGAGTTCCATCGGCCGTTGTCGTTGACGTACTGGACGACGAACCGACCCACCGAGTCGATGTCCTGGTCCACTCCCCAGAAGTCCTTGTTCTTGGCCTTCCCAACCGCGTGGCTCACGCCTGTTCCCACCGGGTCGATCATGACGAGGTCGGTCACGTCGAGAGGCGTCTCCTCGTTGTCCACGACCTGGTACGGGGGCGGCGGCGTCGGCGCCGCATCGGTGGTCACGATCCGGCGCGGGCCGAGAGCGCCCATGTGCAGCCAGATCGAGGAGGAGCCCGGGCCGCCGTTGTACGCGAACGTCAGCGGTCGCCGCGCCGCCTCGACTCCGTCCTTGGTGTAGGCGACGTATCCGACCGCCGCGACCGCCTCATCGTCGTCGTTCCGGATCACCAGCGTCCCGGCCGTTGCCTTGTACTTGAGCACGGCGCCGCCGACCTTGATCGAGTGTTCGGTGATCGACTGCTCCGGCTTCGGTATGGCCGACGTCTCCTGCTTCTTGGGCTCGCTACCGCCCTCCTTCTCCACGGCGCTAGGCGGCTCTGCCGCGACAAGCGCCGTCGCACCGACAAGCAACACCCCGAGGATGAGCGGCATGACGCGTCTGATCATCGGAAACCCCTTTCGTCCGCGCGACAGCATACGAGAACACGGTATGCAACAGAACCGCGGCGCTGTCTCGACTATTTCGGACCGACAGGCCCACCGCGGATCGCCCGTGCTGGCTTCCCACTCAGGCCCGACCTGGCGGCGCCCAAGATCCACCTGCCCGCTTCCGACGACGCCCCGCACGTCAGCAGTCTCCAGAAGGGAGGCTCGGCGCCCCACGCCTCGACCTGGCTAAATCCGGTCTACCATCAAGCAGTCGGTCGCGGGCGACCTTGGGACGCCCAGACGGACGATGGAGGCGGCAGGCACGCTGAAGCAGCAGCTCGTTGTCTGGGGGATCGTCCTGACGTGGGCGGTGGGGGGCGTGGTCGGGGTCGAGAGGTACCGCCAGATCACGCTGACGGTACGCCGCAAGGCGGAGGCTCGGGTCGAGGACGCGGTGCGGGTCATGGGTTTCGTTCTGGTTCGAGATCCCATTGTCAGCGCCTATCCCCGATCCGGCGAGGGGCGCCAAAAAGGGACCCGACTGTTCTTGAGCCTGTGCCGTCGTTTTCAGAGGGCGGGCCGTGCGGCAAGGCAGCGGTTTGACGTCGCGCTCAGAACGACTAGACTGCCATCAGCAACCACGAAGAGGGGGACATGCCAATGACCGGCCATGTGGTCTTCAGGTACGACCCCGTACAGAACACGGTCTTCAGCGAGGACCACGCAAAGCTCGAGACCAACGAACAGGTGGACGAGTTCATCGGCGAGTACAGCGGGTACTGGGAGAGCCTCGGCAAGAAGTGCTGGTTGGTGACGAACATCGACGACCTCTTCGTGGGTGGGGAGGTCGCGGACTACTATGCCGAGGCCTCGCTCCGCGCGATGAGCAGGCACCTCCTGGGCTTCGCGCGCTGGGCGACCAACAGCTGGGCCCGCATGTCGGTGCGAACCACCGCGCTCAAAGCCAAGATGCCGGCGACCATCTATTCGTCGCGGGAGGATGCCGTCGCCGCGATCGAGGAGATGAAGCGTACCGGGTATCAATGGGTGCCCAGCGCGCCTCCTCGCCCCTAAAGGCCTCTCAAGCGACGCGAGGTTTTCGGCGGACGCAGGCTCCCGACCCCCGGTCGGGCCAAAGCGGACAGGCGATGCGCGGGGCTAGGCGCCCGGACTGCCCGGACTGCAAAGAACGGTAGAGAGGTCCCCCGGATACCGGCGGCGGGGCCGGAGATCCCCGGCAGCAGCTGGCGTCGGGACGCCACCGACGGGTCTGCGGCACCACCTCGACCGGAGGGCGTGCCCATCCGTCCTCCTCCGCAGCTCTCGGGTCGGCAGCGGATCCGTGACCAGAGCTCAGGGCGCGACGCGCCATCCGCTGAGAGAGTCCTCGGCATGAAAAGCGTCGTCCCGCCCCGGCACTGCAGGCCGGAGCGGGACGACGTGCGAAGCGTATTGACTCTCGACGACCGCTAGTGGACGGCCGAAAGGTTGAATCCGTCCACGCAAGCTATATCGGTATGAACCCCCCCGATCGCCACGAAGATCGGGCAGAGGTTGAGGCCGTCGTACGTGTTGAGATACGGGAGGACCTGGTTGAAATTCCACCAGTAGTTCGCCATCTCGGTGGCCTCGACCGCGGTCGAGTAACCGCCGTAGTTGTACTTCGCGAACACGTAGGTCTGGAGCATGTACCCGTCACGGATCCATATCGGCGGAATCTGAGGAAAGACGCTCGGCTCGAAGACCAGCAGCATCCAGCCGTTGCCGGTCGGCAGACCGTCGAAGTTGGTCGTGTTCACGGCCACCTTCTGCGTCTGGAACGGGAACACGTTCGGCTCAGGCGTCAAGCAGAACGTGCCCGACGGGCAGTTCTGACCCGTCGAGGACTTGGAGAACTCGTTCTCGTCGAACGCGTAGTAGGTGTAGCCGTAGCACGCCCACACGAGGTCGTTGTCGTAGTCGAAGTCGTCGTAGTTCTTCCACACCACGACGTCCGTCGTGACGGGCCCGAAGTTGAAGTAGTTGAACGCCCACGCCGTCGGCAGCGGCTCGCGGTCCTGCTGGTAGTAACTGGACTTGGTGGCCAAGTAAATGTCCGCCGAGTAGAAACCCACGCTGTGATAGAAGTTCGCCGCCTCGATGTTGACGGTCGGCAGCGACTCCGAGTAGTTGGACGTCGCGTTCAGGTAGATGTCCACGCCCGTCAGCGTGTTCCACTCGGTCGGCCACTGGTGCCCGTTGTCGCCGGGACCGATGGGAGCGGTCGGGTCGGGGTTCGTCGTCCAGTACTCGAGCGAGCCCGGGAAGTACCTGTTGCACCCGTATACGCTGTCGATCACGGCGTAGAAGAACAGGGGATGCGCCGAAAGCGACCTCAACCACCCGCCCCAGTTGTGGATCTCGGCACCGTCAGGATATCCCGGCGCCTGCGTGTCCACGTTGCAGTCCGTGTCCTGGTCCGGCCACGGAACCAACGGCTTCGCCAAACCGGCCTGGATCAGCGATGCGTACACCGTCTGATCCTTCCACGGGAATCCGCACGCCTTGGTGGTCTCCGGATACAGCGCATCGATATCCATCGCCGGGTCAATCGGCGGGATGTCGATCAGGTCGACGTTCACGTCCGGGCCCCACGGCGTCGGCGCCGGGTCCTCGACCGTCCCATCCCAGAACCCATCCGACGGGTCACCCGTGTCGAAGTTCTGGAAGTTGCCGGTCACCAGGTCGCGCCAGTTGATCGACCACACGTCGTACCCCGAGAGCACCTCGTCGAAGTCGATGACC
>JAIQFQ010000062.1 GCA_020073245.1 Terriglobia bacterium
GCTCTTCCGATCTCCGCCGCTCGCTGCATACTCACCACACCCCACCCGAGAAACACCGCAACCACAACCGCAACCGCAACCGCCCCCCAGACGGCACGCACCTTCCTCCGGCGCGCTTCGCGGATCCTGGCTTCCATCGCCGCGCGAGCGGACTCCGCGGCCAATTCCTCCCGGCGACGCTCCTCCTCCACCCGGGTTTCGAACTCCCCCCAAAACCGTGCGCGCTCCCCCTCAGTTCGCCGAGCCTCAACCTCCCTCTGCAGCTGCGCGCGTTCCTCTTCCGCTCGCCGGGCCTCTGCCTCCCTCCGCAACTGCGCGCGCTCTTCCTCCGCGCGCCGGGCCTCCGCCTCTTTGTGAAGCCGGGCGCGTTCCTGCTCAGCACGCTGGGCCTCCCTGCGGGCCCGTTCACGCTGCTCAACCCAGGCCCTGGCCTTCTGCAGGTCTCCATCGTTTTGGGCCCCGGCCCCGCCAAGCTCTCCCGCAAGATCTCGAACTGCGGCGTCGACTCCCGCTTCATCCTCGACAGCAAGCGCTTGAGCGAGCTTCGCTCGCAGTCCCGCAACTCTCTCCGCCCTGGCCCGGGCTCCCGCAGCCTGCTTGCGCAACCCTGCCCGGATCTCGCCGACCGCTCCCTTCGCCTCCGCCGCCGTCGGCCGGTCCTGCGGCCTTGTCTCCAGAAAGCCCATGATCAGATCGCTCGTCCTGCGATCAATGTCGGGACGGCACTCCTCTGGCGCCTTGGTCCTCCCCAACGGCAGGGCGTCCGTGAGGATGTGATATGCGACGACCCCCGCACCGTAGATGTCGGCCGCGGCGGTGACCTCCACCCGCGGGTCCAGCACCTCCGGCGCCACGTACGCCGCCGTCCCAACCGCCCGCGACTTCTGCGACAGCTCCGTCCTCTCCACCAACCCCGCAATCCCGAAATCGATCAATTTGACGCACGGATCGCCCGTCGGGTCCTTGACGAGTTCCTCGGCGTTCCCCGCCAAAAGGAGGTTCGCAGGTGTGACGTCCCGGTGGATGACGCCGTGCTTGTGCGCCTCGGCCAGGGCATCCAGCGCCTGCTCTAGGATCGTCATCGCCAGCATCACCGGAAATGGGGTGTCTCCCTTGCGGAACCTCCCTTGGAGGCCAAGGACCGACCCTCCCGCGACGTACTCCATCGCCAGCAGGGCGACGCCCTGGGCCACGTCCTCGTCGTAGTCGAAGACCCGCGCGATCCGCGGGTGGACGAGGTTACGCATCACCCTGACTTCACGGCGGAAGCGCTCGAGCAGGTCTTCCCTTGCGACCATTGAGGGATCAAGCACTTTGACGGCCTGAATCCCACCAAGCCGCAGGTCCTCAGCTTCGAAAACCGCTCCAAATCCACCCCGTCCGAGTTCCCGGACGATCTTGTACTTGCCAAGCAAGACGTCACCGGGCTTGAGGTCGAGGTCAGCCACGCGCTCAAGCCGGGTCTCCATCCCGCTGCCGCGGGCTCCCGACGGTCCAAGCGGACGCGGCTTGCCGGTCGGCCCCAGGGGACGGGGAGTCCCGCCCGGCATCGGCGTCGGCGTCAGTCCGAGCCCACCCAGTTCGCCCGGCGTGAGGCCAATCGTGATGTCCGCCACGAGATCGCGAAACTGCTCCCGACTGATCTCGCCAGCTGCCAGACGCCCCTGCAGCTTGCGAAGTAGAGATCTCACATCGTCCAGCTCAGCCATCAGCTCACTCCCTGCCCTAAGCCCTACTAATAGTCAACACACGCCGCGGGTCTGCGACCCCTCGCAAATGTAACAACGGAGCTGGATGGCTTGGCCTTGGTCCCCCGGGAGCCACCCAACCATCAACGATCTTGCCACCTTCTCTTGAAGAATAAGGGACGAGTGAGTCAAGGAACAACGTCCCTGACACAGCGGAAGCCGACGGAGCTGTCGACGCTCATTTCCGACGGATTGAGCGAGCTGCGGCCGGTGGCCCGTCTGCGGCGCAACTGGTGAGCGCTGCCCTCACATGGCTTGGGGGTTTTCACGGCGCACTCTCCGGGTCGTCTCCCAAATCCTCTCGCCGCAGAATTGCTCGCACCTCGACAAGCAACCGGCCAAGGAGATCGCGCCCGCTGCCGTTGATCCGACCCCACTCGTTGTCACCAGGCGAAACCTCGTGAATGGGCACATCGCCCGTCTCAAGGAGGAGCGCTCGGCACCTCGGGTGCTGTCGGAATTTGGCCAGGAGTCCGGTGCGCATGAGATTCACCTTCACATTCTCCCAGTCCGGTCGGAGCTGAACCCGGCAGCCCAGGAGTTTCGCTTCCTTCGGTGATCGAGCGGCGCGGATCAATTCATGCTCCCAATCCGTGGAAGCCTTGGAGGCCTGGTAGTAGTGCTCCACGGTTGGGTAGTCTCGCCCTTCAATGACGATCGGCGTAGGCGAGAAGTTGGAGAAGACTCGCCACCGCGGGTCCCCTCCGCGCCCGAAAATTACAGGCCCGACCCCAGCACTGACCTCTTCATGGTCTTCGAGGCACGGTTCGTCGGCCGCAATGCCCTCGAGGAACTCCCCGTAGACAACAACAGGAAGTGGCAAAACGCCGAGAATTCCCTCGATGAGGTTACGAACCTCACTCCAGTTAAGCCCACCAAGGCCGGCCGCGATTCGGGGCATGGCGAGGGATAGGATGCCCTCATCCCGGTAGTGGCCGGCAACGTTCTCCAGAACCTCGCGAACGTACTCGAACCGTGCTTTGCCAATCTCGTCTTGCGTTGCCAGGTTGAGTATCCAAGGGGCACTTTCCTTCCAGAGAAAGTAGCTGCCCGGCGCCAGTTCACCATGATGACAGCGCCGTCGGTACTCCCGGTGCATTTCGGGGAACCTGTTACGAATCTCCAAGGCAATGCCGGCCCCCATCCTGCCCCTGCAGTTGACACCGTGCGCGAGCGTTTGCGCGTTGGAGAGGAAGATGTCGCCTTGAACCCACCGGATAGGCATCAGTGACCAGTCCTAACCCTTCGCAACGCGATCATGGCACTGCCGCTCAGCGTCATCCAAGAGCTCAGGCGACGCTCACGTCGCCTGCCTGATGCTGGCTCTGGCGCCAAGCTCCTCAAGCTTCCTCTGGATCTCTCGAGCCTCCTCCCGTGAGAGCCCTTGTTTGATTGTGGCCGGTCCGGACTGGACGAGGTCGTTAGCTTCCTTCAGTCCGAGCGGCGTGACCTCGCGAACGAACTTGATGACGTTGATCCTCCGCTCGCCGACGCTCTCAAGGACAACGGTCCATCCTGGGGCATTCCCCGGGTCGGCCCAGACCTGCTGCGGTGTCTGGTCTCTGGGCGCCAATCCTCCCGTTGCTTGCCTGATGGTGGCTCTGGCGCCAAGCTCCTCGAGCTTCCTCTGGATCTCTCGAGCCTCCTCCCGCGAGAGGCCTTGTTTGATTGTGGCCGGAGCGGACTGGACGAGGTCCTTGGCTTCCATCAGCCCGAGCGAAGCAAGGTCGCGGATACCTTTCATGACGTCGAGCTTCTTCTCACCTGGGTCCTCAAGGACAACGTCGAACTTGTGCAGCCACTCGTGCGCCACCCGCCCGCTTGCCACAGGGTCCTTGTCCACACGGCCGTCTGCATCCTCGCGTTCCCGTCCCTGCCCCAAGCTCTGGCGATTTTGAGCGTCAGGGAAAACGTCCCGGGCACAACGAAACCCGCTGTTGTCGCTCCTGCGGGCGGGGAGGACTCCATCGCGGACGGATATGCGCAAATTCAAGGGGGAGTCAAACGCGGACCCACCCCGCGAAGTCCGCTCGCTACCCAATGGCGGACCTTCCGGGTCGACCTCAGGCGAGGAAGCGTAGTAGCTTGGATCGAACCAGTCCCCACACCACTCCCAGACGTTCCCCAGCATGTCCTGCACCTTCCAGGGATTTGATGGTTTGCTCCCGACAGGTCGCGTGCTGAACCCGGAGTTGACATTACACCACGCCCGGCGCCCATCGAACTCCTCTCCCCACCAGTACCGCCCGGTCGTGCCGGCCCTCGCCGCGTACTCCCACTTCGCCTCGGTGGGTAGCCGCCCACCAGCCCATGCGCAGTACTCGGCAGCCTCCTCCCAACTTACGTTGACGATCGGATGATTCTCGTTCTGCCAGTTTCCGTTGAAGTCGGGGGCTTCTGGCATCTCCCGCCCTGTCGCCTCGCAGAACCGGCGGTAGGCCCCCACCGTCACAGGCGTGCGCCCCAACCAGAATCCACGACTGATCCGCACGCGGTGCCGAGGCCTCTCCTTGTAGGTAGACTCGTGGTCCCCCGGGCTCGCCCCCATCTCGAACTCCCCAGGCGGGATGAAGAGGTACTCGAGCCCCTCCTTTGAGCTCACCCAGATCTCGAGCGGACTCGGGCTCACCGGCGGCTTGCCCGCCCCTGCTGGCCGCGCCACCTCCGTTCGCGCAGCGCGCTGGGCTTCGCCTCTGGCCCGTTTGTTAGCCGCCTCCCCTCCCCTTTCTGCAGTCTGTGCCCGTCCCCGAGCCTGGTGCGCCTGTGGTTCGGCTTCGCGCCGCTTCTTCCTGCCGTCTTTGTGGTCGGCAAGGAGCTCTTTCGCCCTCTCTCGCGCCTTGGACGCCTCTGGGCGGTCGCCAGGATCTGTCTCGAGCAGGCGGAGAATGAACTCGCTAAGGTCGTCGCCGATGTCGCTCCGGGCCTCTTTCGGCGCTTTGAAGTGTCCCTTCGGAGGCACACCTGTCAGCAGGAAATACGCGACCGCCCCGGCTCCGAAGACGTCCGCCGCCGAGGTGATCTCACCCAATCCGGCCTCGACCTCCGGCGCCGCCCACGCGGCGGTGCCCATGGCTCTGGTTACGCCCTTCCGCTCGGCCAGGCCCGCAATTCCGAAGTCGATGAGCTTGATCTGGGGTGGCTCGGTCAGAGTGCGCTCGAGATCAGAAGGCTCCGCGCCCAGGAGCAGGTTCGCCGGTGAGACGTCCCGGTGGATGATGCCGTGCGCGTGGGCCTCCGCCAACGCGTCGAGGGTCTGCTCCAGGATGGCCATGGCAAGGACCACAGGGAAAGGTCGTCCCGCCTGCTTGATGCGCCCGTATAGGTCAGCCACGGAGCCGCCTGGCAGGTACTCCATAGCGAACAGGGCCAGGCGTTCCTCGGGCCGGTCGTCGTAGTCGAAAACGCGCGCGATGTGCGGGTGGACAAGCCTCTGCATGACGACGACTTCCCGCTTGAACCGCGCCAACAGGTCTTCCCGCCCCACCATAGCGGGGTCGAGGACTTTCAGGGCGTAGGTCTGCCCGAGCTTGACGTGGTTCGCCTCGAAAACGGCACCAAACCCGCCCCGTCCAAGCTCTCGCACGATCTTGAACTTGTCCACTAGGATGGTTCCAGGGGACAGGTCAAGGTCAGCGAGATGCTCGAGGCGCGTCCCAACTGCGTCGCCACGGCCGCCTGAGGGACCAAGCGGACGCGGCCTGCCAGTCGGCCCAAACGAGTGAGCGCCCGGCGTTGGCGAAACGCTCGTCATGGCCGGGCGGGGCGTGCCGGGCAGCGGTGTCGCTCCGCTCGGCGTCAGCCCCAGCTCCGCCAGGTCGTCAGGTGCGAGATCGGAGAGCAGGATTTCGCGCTGGCGGTGGTAGGTCGCTTCGTCGATGTCGCCGGCGATCAGCCGGCCCTTGAGCTTGCGAAGCAGCTCAGCGATCTCCTGAGACCCCGGCATCCGAACCCCCTGCCCTGAAGGTACTCCGAGTCGAATTGTACAGATACTGTGGACTCTCCGGTCCTCCGAAGCACCCGCACGTAGAGCGTTCCCTTTCAGCTCTGCCCGCCGCCCGCGCTCAGAGCCGCCCGCAGCAGCTCCATCGCGATCGGGCCGGCGACGGTTGCGCCGGTGCCGGCTTCCTCGACAAGCACGCAGACGACGATGCGCGCCTTCCCGGACGGGCCCCACAGCACCATCCACGAGTCGTCGGTCTTGTCGTGCGTGGTCTTCCACGCCGAACCGGTCTTGCCGCTCACCGGAACCCGTTCCCAGCCGTCGCCCGGCCGGTCGTGGGCGAGGCGCAGCGACCCGCCCGAGGACCACAGCGCCGGCAGGGCGTGCCCTGTCCCGTGCGGGCTCTCCAGCACGGTGCGGAGCTGGCGATCGATCTGCTCGGCAACGAGGGACGGGATCGCGCGGTGGCGCCCGGGCGGCGACAGCTTCCGGCGCCACACGACCTCCCGCTCCCGTCCCGGCTGATCGTGGCCGAGGCTGATCGAGCGGACGAGGTACGGGTCGATCAGCTTCCCCCCTGTCGCGATGACCGACGCCACGCGCGCCATCTGCAGCGGCGTCGCGCTCACCGGCCCCTGGCCGTAGCCGACGCGCGCGAGCGCGGTCATCGAGGGAATGTTCTTGGGTTCGAGGTTCACGGCGGATTCCGCCGCAGGAAAGGGAAACCCGCTCCCCGCTGCAAGATCAACGGCCGACGCCCGGTTGAAACCGAACGCCTCCGCCGCCCGGCGGATTGCCTCGGGCCCGAGCCTGGTGGCGAGATGAGCGAAGTACAGGTTGCACGAGACCGTCAGCGCCTTGGCCAGATCGACCTTGCCATGCGCCTCGCCGTGGGCGCACCGGACTTTCAGCTCCTTGTCGTACCCTTCGCAGGTGACCTCCTCGGAGGGGTCGAAGTCGCCCTCGGCCATGAGAGCGGCCGCGGCCATCACGATTTTGAAGGTCGACCCCGGCGGGCTGTAGTAGTCGGTTGTGGCGATTGAGCGATCGAGGAGCGGCCGGTGCGGATCGTCGAGCAGTGCGAGCCAGTCGCGCGCCTTGAAAGCGGAAGGGTCCGGCGCCGGGGAAGACGCGGCGACCAGCAGGGCGCCATCCTCGAGAGCGAGCACGACCGCCGCGCCGCGGCGGCCGGCCAGCGCGGCCCACGCCTGCCGCTGCAACGCCGGGTCGATCGTGAGCTCGACGTCGAGGCCGTGGTGGATGTCCTCGGAGAACGCTCTCAACCGCGTCGAGAACGGCAGGTCCCGTCCCTCGAGCACCCCCGTGGCAGCACCCTCGAGGCCGGACGGCGCAACCGCGCCGCCCGGCACGCCGACGGGATGGAAAGCTGACTTTCCCAGCGGATCGATCCGCTTGCCGCGCGCGTCGTTCATCGCGAGCACGGTGTGGTCGCGGGCGGTGATCCACCTGCGCGGCAGGCTGCGATCGGCGAACCGATTGGGGTCGGTCACGAGATGCGCGGCAGGCACGACTTGGCCTTCGACAAGCCGCAGGCCGGCGACGATGCGCCGGATCTCGTCCCTGCCCGGGTCGCTGGCCGAGCCGGCGCGCCACACCTGGTAGGCACGGTTGTCCACATCGAGCCGCCGGCCGCCGGGCTCGCTCGCGAAGACGCCGGCCGCGACGAGCGTGTCGACCTCCCTCTGGCGCTTGAGGTCGGTCCACCGGTAGCCGGACCCGAGCGGACCCCACACGCCCGACTCGGGGAGAACGACGGTCCAGACCAGCCCGAGGCCGACGACCGCCGCGCAGGCGACGACGGAGACGGTGGCGAGCGCGCGCAACCGAGAACCGAACGCGCCTTCGTCGGCAGCGCCCTGACCGTCCGCGATCGCCAGCCCGAGGCCGAGGAGGAACGTGAACACCGCGGACGCCGTCAGCCCCTGGCTGAGCCAGGGCAGGGGGACGCCGGTGAACGGGATCAGGCCCACGGCGCCGCCGACCTGCGTCAGCACCTGTACGAGCAGCAGAATTGCGAGTCCCCCCAGCAGCAGCGCGCCCTGCCGGCTGGCCGTCCGTCTCGCGAGGGCGACGAGGCAGGCGATGAGCGTGAGCCAACAGCCGACGAGGCCGACCAGCCCGAGGAAGCCGTATCGCTCGACGACGGCCGCGATGACGAGGTCGCCATGCACGTCCGGGACATGCCACACGAGCGCGCGCGAAGGTCCGTAGCCGGTCCACCCCGACGACAGTAGGAGCTGCCGCGCGCTGACGAGCTGCTCGCCGAGCGGGTGGGTCCGGGGGTGGAGCCAGATCCCGAGCCGCGTGGCAACGATGGATGCCTTGCCGAGCAGGGCCGCCAGGCCCAGCCCGCCGCCAAGAAGCACCGGCACGACGAGCAGCAGCCTGACCGCGCCCGTCCCGATGGCGAACATGGCGCCGACGAGCAGGCCGAGCATCATCAGACCGCCAATGTCCGCCTGGGCGGCGGTCACGGCCAGGGTGAGGGCGCAGGTGGCCACGAACGGGACGAGGTAGCGGGCGCGCGGGACGACCTCGAGCAAGCCGCCCTGCCGCGCGAAGTACCCGGCGATGAACAGCACGAAGAGCGCCTTGACGAGCTCGATGCTCTGCACGCTCCCGACGCCGGGCACCAGGAGGAAAAGCTTCTTCTCGCGGCCGAGCGTCGCGCCGAGCGGCGTCCACAGCGTGACCGCCACGACCACGGCCGCGAGGACGCCGATCGCAACGTCACGGTGCGCGAGGCCGCGCAGCCTGCCGGGCAGACGACTGGCGGCAACGCTGTTCAGGAGGGGCTCCGACAGGCCCGACACTGCGCGGCCGAGACGCTTCCGCACCGCCGGCCATGCCGCCGGCACGACGAACGCGAGGAGCACGACGAGGACCAGCCCCAGAACCTGGCGGAAGTAGGTGACGCTCAGCACGGACGCGCCCTGGCGCGCGGCGAGGTTCTCCGCGAGATCCGACAGCGAGCGCGACAGCGGCCGTCTGACACCCCAGTTCTCGGGTGGGCCTTCGACCTCTTCCTTGAATGTCGATCCGTTGACCGGGGCCTCGGGTCTTCCGCCGCTGTGCGCCGCGGAAACGGCTGATCTCCAGTGAGGTACCGCGAATCTCGCTTCCATCGAACTTGACGCGGACCTCGGAAACGATGGGGACGCGCACGTAGCGCCGGAACTCGTGCACCACCAGCAGGTGCGTGGCGCGGACGACTTTCAGCGCGTTCTGCCGCTCGACCGGCAAGTCCAGCAC
>JAIQFQ010000019.1 GCA_020073245.1 Terriglobia bacterium
AATCGCCCAGGTCTTGACCATCGGGAATGCTGACTACGTGTCTCCCGAGATGGAAGGTCACCTGCGGGTCAACACGCTATTTATAAGCGACAATGTGCGGCGGGCCGTCAATGAAGGGCGAGCTGATTTCACGCCATGCTTCCTGTCCGAAATCCCCGGACTCTTCAAAAACGGCTTTCTCCCACTTGATGTAGCGTTGATTCATGTGTCTCCACCGGATGAGCACGGATTCTGTTCCTTCGGCGTCGAGGTTGGCGTCACGAAAACAGCAGCCCCGTCGGCAAGAATCGTGATTGCCGAAGTCAATCCGAATATGCCACGGACGCTCGGAGATGCATTTATCCATATCTCCAAGATCACCTATGCAGTTCCGGTGGACTACGAGCTGCCCGAAACGCCTACACCTTCAAGGCCACGCGCCTCGCCCCGGGACAGAGTGGGCTCCTCACCGTCTCGCACCCCGACTTCCAGCAAGCGACGCTCGGCGGGATCTCACTCGCGGCCGGTGCGACCAAGGCAGGGGTCACGATCGTCCTCAAGCGCGGCTCCACGGTGACGGGCGTCGTCAAGGGCGGCAACGACCAGCCGATCGCGGGGGCCGCCGTCGTGCTGGCCCAGGCGTTCATGCTCCGCGGTGCCGGTGCCGGCGGCCGCGGTTCGGCGTTGCTCGGTATGGCCGGGGGCGGCGCCCCCGAGAGGGGGAGCGACACGACGGGCGGCGACGGGAAGTTCGCGGTCCGCGGGGTTGCACCAGGGGAATACGTACTCACGGTCAAGCGCTCGGGGTTCGCCACCGAGCGCGTGGACCCTGTGAAGGTGCCGAAGTCCGGGGCGCCGGCGCCACTCGTCGTGACGCTCGCACCGGGGGCGACGATCTCGGGACGCGTGGTGCGCCGGTCGGGAAGCGGTGCCGAGGGCTTCCTCGTGCGTGCGACCTCGCCGGGACTGCCCCGCTTCGATGCCGCCGCGACGACGGATCAGGCCACAGGCCCCGACGGCATGTTCTCGCTCGACGGCCTCAAACCCGGCCAGAGCTACGACCTCCAGCTCCTCGGGCCTGTCGGTCTGGGCGAGGGCAAGCATGGCGTCGTCGCGCCGGCTCCGAACGTGGTGCTCACCGCGGCTGGCCCGGGGCGCATCACTGGCAGGGCGCTCGATGCCGCGGACGGGCACCCCATCGCCCAGTTTCAGGTCTCCTACGAGGCCGCTCGCGGCGTTGGCGCGTTTCGCGGCGGGCCTCGCGGCGGTGCCCTCGGCGCCGGCGGAGGCGCCGCAGGCGCAGCCGGGCAGCCCGTTGACGTCGAGAGCGGCGACGGCACTTTTGCCCTCGATGATGTGCCTGCCGGGACGTGGAGCGTCGTCGTGACCGCCAAGGGGTACCAGCCCGGTCGCACAGCGGGTGTCGAGGTGGCCGAAGGTGAAACAGACGACGGTGTCGAGGTCCGGCTCGCCGCGGGGACGACGGTGAAGGGTCACGTCGTGGATGGGACGTCCGGCGCTCCGGTGGTCAACGCCTCGGTCTCGATCGACTCGGCCGGGGCGGCGCGAGGCCGCGGTCCGATACCGGCCGAGATGAGGAGCGGGGACATCACGACCGACGCCGATGGACGTTTCGAGATCGAGGGTGTCGCCACCGGAAAGCAGCCGCTGCACGTGACGCATCCCGACTACGCTGATGCCACCCAGATCGTCCAAGTGGCGGACGAGGGCGCCGTCGTCGAGGTCCGGATGACTCAGGGCGGCGTTCTCGCTGGAACGGTGGCGTCGGACACCGGTCAGCCGGTTCCGGGCGCGAACGTCGCGCTGAACCAGGCTGGCAGCGGCGGGTTCGGATTCGGAGGCGGCGCAGGTGCCCAGATGAACGTCACCGACACGGCCGGTCAGTTCCGATTCGACCACCTCGGCGCCGGCCGCTACACCGTCACGGCCTCACTCGGGTCCCACACGTCCTCTCCGGTTGAAGTCGTCCTTCAGGCAGGTCAGTCGCAACAAGACCTCGTGCTCCAGCTTCAGGTCGGCGTCACGATCCAGGGCACGGTCTCCGGACTACCCACCACCATGGTGACCGGCATGACCGTCGGCGCCAATGGCCCCGACTCCTACGTCCAGTCGATGCGCCTCGGCGCCGACGGCGCCTTCGAGTTCGACAACGTGCCACTCGGCGTCGTCACCCTCCGCGGGACGGCGACCGACCCTACGGGTTCCACACGAAGCACCACCAAACAGGTCACAACCTCCGCGGACCAGCCCGTACTCACGGTCGAGTTGGCGTTCGACACGGGCTTCTCGCTCTCCGGACGGGTCACCCAGGCCGGACAGCCGGTCGGCGGTGCGATGGTCTTCGCGAGCTTGCAGGGCGGCGGCGGCCGCCAGGCGTCCGCAACGACCGACGACGACGGCTCGTACCGCCTCAACGACCTCCAGGAGGGCACCTACGCCGTCAACGCCATGTCGGCCCAGGCGGGTGCTTCGAGGCGCCAGACAGTCGCGCTGGATTCCGACCAGACCCTCGACATCGTCTTCCCGAGCGCGAAGATCGCTGGTCAGGTGGTCGACGCCGACAGCAAGATGCCGCTCGCAAACGCTTCGGTCACGATCCGGCCGCAGGACCCGAACGCGACGGGCGGTGTCGGCCAGCGCCCGGCGACAACCGACACCAGTGGGCAGTTCTCCTTCACCGGGCTTGACGAAGCGACCTACACGCTTTCCACCAGCAGGGCTGACTACCAGGTTGACACTCGGGACACGACTGCGACGGCTCAGGGAACGGACGGCCTGGTGACCGCGCTGAAACGAGCGGCAGGAATCGGCGTAAAGGTCCAGGACGGACTCTCGGGGGTGCCGCTACCGAGCGTCATGGTTCGTGTGTTCGACGGCCAGGGCACGCCGGTGTTCGGTCCAACGTCGGTTTCACTCGACACCAGCGGGCAGGGAGAGATCCCGTCGTTGCCGCCGGGGACCTATTCGGTGATCGCGGGGTCGTCGGGTTACGCGCCGGTGCGGCTGGACGGCGTCACGGTGCCGTCCGCCAGCGTCATGATCTTCCTCACGCCTGGCGGCACCATCCTCATTCAGGCGGGTCCGAAGACGCTTGCGCAGGGAACGGCCACCGGAACGATCACTTCCGCGGCCGGGCAGCCGGCGCTGCTCTCGCTGTTCAATCTGCAGGGACGCTTTGCCATCTCCGAGCCGGACCTCCAGCTCCACAACGTTCCTCCGGGAAGCTACGTGCTCTCGCTCCCGACCGTGGAGGTTTCGCAGCCATTCGCCGTCGGGGAGGGCGGGGCGACGACCGTCCAGCTGCCCTGAGCGGAAGACGGCCCGTCCCCGCGTTGAGCCGGCAAGACCATTCCCAAATCGACCCCGGAATCGCCCTCGGGAGCGACAGCTGAACCGGAAGTCCCTACAGATCCGTGCATTGAGAAACCAGGTAGGGCCCCGATCTCCCGGACCGATTGACTGCGGTGGCGAGCGGTTTTCCTGGTAACATGAACGCAATGACCCGGAGGAACGATCCCCTCGCCTCGGGCAAACGCCGCGGCCCCCGGTACGCGGTCGAAGACGTGCAGGGGACCCTGCACTTCAACACCGAGGCGCGCGTCCTCAACGTGAGCTTGTCCGGCGTCGCGCTCGAGACGTCGCTCCCGGTCAGGGTCGGACGCACCTACACGGTCACCCTCCGCCACGACGACGAGGAGACCGTTAGCCTCACTGGCACCGTGGTCTGGTGTCACCTTCGGGAGACCCGCAAGAACCACCTCGGTGAGTCCCTGCCGATCTATGCGGCTGGCCTGGCCTTCAATGACACCTTGACCGAGGGCGCCAACTCTCTCATACGTTTCCTCCAGCGTGCGGCGATCATCACGGTCGGTCAGCGCGTGACGGGACGCTTTCGCCTCACCGACGAGAAACTCATCTCGCTGCAGACGGAGTACGAGTTCTCCGTCAAGAACGTGAGCTCGCGCGGCGTGTTGCTCGAAACGGAGCTTTCGCCCCAGCTCGGGGCAATGTTCGAGATCGAGGTCTTGCTGCCAGGCTACACGTTGCGGACACGTGCCCGTGTGATCCACGCCAAGGAGAGCCGCTTGGCGGAGAAGCGGACCGTCTCGGAGGTCGAGATGGAGTTCATCGATTTCGCGCCAAGCGACCAGGCGCGCCTGGCCGAGTTCATCGCCAGCGAGTTGCGGCCTCAGGAGCCTCCTCAGACGTAGCCTTTCAGGCCATGGCGGTATCGACCGTCGACAGGCTCCAGACCGGTCCGCCTTCCCGTGTTGCGAGTCTTTCTTAGAACTCCGGTGGGTCCGGCTGCATACGCGAGTTGATGAGGCCACGACCCATCGGGTTGGGGTTTGCCGCAGCGTCGTTCGCCGCCCAGTCCGCACTCCCCCAACAAGAGCCACCCTCTTCAGTTACCATCCGACGATCGGCTGGAGCGATCCCGGTCGACGGCGATTTGAGCGACCCCGCGCGGAGGGATGCGGTGCGGCTCGAGCGCTTCTACGAGGTTGCCCGGGGCGACAACGTCGAGCCGCCGGTTCGCACGGTCGCGCGCCTCACCTATGACGACCGGTTTCTCTATATCGAGCTCATCGAGCGGAACCGAGGTGCCACGGCCGCGACGCGTGGTCGGACCGGAGCGCCTACGATGAGGCCGGCGGCTGCGGACTCTCCGCAGCAGGCTGCGACTTGCCGCCGAGGAAGGCGGCGATGATCAGAGACAGGATGAGCCCGGTCAGCACCGTGAAGAACGGCACCAGGATCGCCTGCACGCCCGGACTCAGCAAGACGCGGGTGAACTTCTCGGCCTGGGCCATCTGTGACTCGGCCAGGCCGGAGGCGGCCCATTTGACCCGAAGGGTGTCGATCATGTAGTCGGCGAAGTTGACGTTGATGAACCTGAAGTGAAAGAACGAGTACACGGCGCTCATCAGCCCCGAGTACAAAGAGATCAGCACGCCGGCCCCGACACGCTTGCCGTAGGTGAGCGGGCGGGCCGGACTCTCGTTGTAAACGGCCCTGATCCCGAGCCACAGGACGACCGCTGCGATGACGATTCCCAGCCATTGCAGGTACTGCCCGGTAGCGAGCTTCTCCGTCTGGAAGCCGGTGAAGAAGAGGAGAAGCTGGAATACGGTCGAACAGATGGTGAGGATCAGTGCGTAAAAGAACTTCGTGCTCATGGTTGGCTCCCTAGGGTTCCCGACGGTGGGTTGATCGATCGTTCCTCACCTTTCGAAGGGTACCACCGTCCGCAAGCGCTCGATCCCGCACCGTCGCCTCCCTCCGGCGTCCGGCCAGGTCCCTTGACCCGGGCAGGGCCATGAGTCACGGTATGATCACCGTTCTGGGGGAAAGGAGCCGGTTACGCGCTATCGGTGCTTGATCATTGACCACGACGACACGGCCGTCGACAGCACGCGGCGCGTCCACTACCCCGCACATCTGAGGTCCATGGAGGTTCTTCGTCCCGGCTTGGAGCCGATCGATCTCGACACCTGGTTCCAGAAGAACTGCGACCCCGGGATCATGCGGTTCCTCGTCGACGAACTCCGGTTGACGCCCGAGGAGCTGGCGGTCGAGCACGAGATCTGGCGTGAGTTTACCGCCCGAGAGACCCCCCACTTCTACCCGGGGTTCCTGGAGGCCCTCGCGGCGTACAAGGTCCGAGGCGGGCGAGTCGCCGTGGTTTCACACTCCGAGAGCCACATCATCATGGGTCACTACCGAGGTGCGGGCGGGGCGCTCGGGGTTGTGCCCGACCTCGTTTTCGGCTGGGACCTCGAACCGGACCAACGGAAGCCGAATCCATACCCCGTCCACGAGACGATCAGGGAGCTCCGCCTGGACCCGAGCGAGGTGCTGGTGGTGGATGACCTCAAGCCGGGCATCGACATGGCCCAGGCGGCAGGGGTGGACGCAGCGGCCGCCGGTTGGGCTCATGACATCTCCTCGATCCGAGAGTTCATGAGGCAGACGTGCGTCGTGTGCTTCGCCACCGTCCAGGAGTTCGCGGACTTCATCCTGCGGTGACGCCGGCTCACGCGCCGCGGGCCAGGCGGAAGGCCAGCATCGTGATGTCGTCGGATTGCTCTGCCCCGTCAGCGTGGCGGCGCAAGCCCTCGCGGACGCCCTTGATCAGGTCGTTGCAGCTGGTCTGCCGCAGGTCCATCAGCCGCTCTCGCGTCCGTGCGTCGCCGTAGAGCCCGCCTGCGCGGTCCATGCACTCGACCACCCCGTCGGTGTAGAGGAAAAGCGTGTCGCCCGGAGCGAGGATGAGCGCCCCCGAAGCGAAGGGCGGGCCTTCGATCGCCCCGACGACGTAGCCGGAAACGGAGGGAACGGGCTCGAGCTCGCCCGACGCCCGGATTACGAGGGGCGGGTTGTGGCCGCCGTTGGCATAGCGGCATTCGCCGCCGCGCAGGTCCACGACGGCGCAGAAGACCGTCACGAACATCCCGGAATCGTTGTCCTCGGCCAGTTCCTGGTTGAGGCGGTTCAGGACTTCGGCGGGTTCGGAGTCCTCTCGGAAGAGCGCCCGGATCATGGTCCGGGTGACGGCCATGTAGATTGCCGCCGGCACGCCCTTACCCGCGACGTCACCGATCACGAGGACCAAGCGATCCTCACCGAGCAGGAAGAAGTCGTAGAAGTCGCCTCCTACCTCACGCGCGGGCTCCAGGACGGCATAGATCTCGAGGTCGTTGCGCTCTGGAAACGGCGGGAACGTCTTCGGCAGCAGCGCGAGCTGGATCGCCCGCGCGATCTGCAGCTCGCGCTCGATGCGCTCCTTGGCCGCCGTGGTGGCCTGCAGCTGGTCGATGTGGATCCGGAGGTCGCGCTGCATCTGCGCGAACGAGGCCGCCAGGTGCGCGACCTCGTCGTTCCCACCCGGCTCCGGGACGGGCGCGTCGAGGTTGCCTCCGGCCAGCGCCCGCGTTGCTGCGTCGAGGTGCCGCAGCGGCCGCGTGATTGAACGCGATATCGCCAGCACGACCACCAGCAGGCCCGCGAACCCGGCGATGCCGAACAGGATCTGCGTTTGCCCCAGCGCCCTCACCCTGGAGGTCACGGCTTCCTTCGGGAACACGAGGCCGAGCGACCACCCTTCCGCGCCCACCGGCGCGAACGCGAGGAACGATGGCGTCTTGGTCGTGAACGTGGTGAACGGGACGAATCCAGACTCGCCGTGCACCATGCGCAGGCCAAGGGCGTGGAGCGTGGGATCGCCCCGCGCCTCCGCCAGGCTGAAGATCGTCTCGTTCATGATGTACTGCTTGACACGGTGCGAGACCACCGTGCCGTCGGCGGAAAGAACGAAGCCGTACCCCGCCTCGCCGAGGGGCAGAGACGCGATCAGGCCAGAGATCCCGGCGAGCGACACGTCGCACGTGACGACGCCCCTGAACCGCGTCTCACCGGTCCCGGTGGAGAGCGGAACCGAATACGTCGCCATCACGATCCCGCCCCCTCCTTCGTCGTAGTACGGCTCAGTCCACACGGGCTGGCCGAGCTCCATGGGGAGGGTGTACCAGTCCCTGATCTGGAACCTGTAGCCCCCTTCCGCGAGGTCCTTGACGGCGAGGGACCCCTCGTGGCGGTACACGTAGGGACAGGTGGCCCGCGACGTTCCCGGGACTCCGCCCTGGAACGCCGCAGCTGCGCCGTACACGTCAGGGTTGTCCCGCACGACAGCTTGCAGCAGCGTTACGACCTGCTCGCGCGAAACCGGGAGGTTCTCCACTGCGTGGGCGATCCCGACAGCGCTCCGCGTGATCGAGCGCTCGACTGCGTCGAGTCGGTTCGCGACGGAGGTGGCCAGCGCCGTGGCCTTCGCTTCGAGCTCCCGCTCGAGCATGCCGCGCGAGACGTGTGCGCTCACGCCGACGACGACGCCGAGTATCACGGCGCCCCCCACGAGGACGAGGAGGCTCATCCGCCCCGCGATGCCGAGCCTACGGAGCATGGGTTTCCGTGCTCCAGCAGAAGACCTCGAAGGGGAGGTTGAGGTGAACGACCCCGTGGTCGGTCAGACGTGCCAGTGTGCGGTCGTAGTCTTCGTGCCGCAGGCGGCCGAATGTCCACTGGTCGCCCGCGCTCGGAAAGATCGAAGGGAGCAGCGTTGTGAGCATCCACCTCATGTGCGACCGGTTGCCGGGGACGTGATCGTGCCGGAGGTACTCCATCGTGAGATCGAGCGCCTCGTCCTGGTGATCGGCGACCCATCGCCAACCCGCAAGCGACGCTGCCGCAAACCGCGCCACCACGTAAGGATTGCCGCGTGCGACCGACTCCAGACAGTACAGGCCGTCCTCGGGAATGCCGAACCCGGCATCCCGCAAGCGAGCAACCGTGAGCTGGCTCGGGTCTACTCCGGCCTGCAGGATTCCGTGGTACTCGTTGTACTCCATGGCGGCGCAAGCGTCCACGCCGCGACGGAGGAAAAGCTCGACGGAGAAGTACTGTGGCACGAAGATCGGCTTGATCCCTTCCTCACCGAAAAAGTCGAGAAAGGGAGCCGACAGCTCCTCCTGCCACATGCTTACGCGGCGCCCTTCGAGGTCCTTCAGGCGCCGTATCCCGCGGTTGCGCCACGCCACCAGCATGAGGTTGGAGCGATTCACGACCTGGGCCACGTTGACGACTGGCCCCCCATGCTCGCGGGCGAGCAGTGCGGCGCTCAGCGGAAGCACAGCCACGTCGGCCTGGCCCCCGCGGACGAGCTCGACCGCGTCGCGGCCAGGACCGCCGCCGACGATGGTGACGTCCAGGCCGTCTTGAGCATAGAGCCCGTGTTTGAGCGCCGCATAGTAGCCGGCGAACTGCGCCTGGTGTCGCCAGGGAAGGACCAGGCGCACGTGCGTGGCGGGGACCTCCGCCGAGGCGGTGGCTGCCACCGCCACGAGGACCCCAGTGATGGAGAGCCGCCGGCCCACTTCAGCGCCTCATCACGAGCGTCTCAGCGGTGAGCTTGACGTCACCGTCAGAGCCGTTCACGTCCATGACCCGCCGCCTCGTATGCACGCCGAACGGTTCGGCGCTTCTCCTCGCGTGCCTTCCGCCAGTCGCCGTCGGTGAGTGCCGGGCGAAACCGGGGGTGCAGTCAGAGGGCCTGGATGGCGGAGGGCACATCGGGCGTAATGGGCATGAGGTTCGCGAAGCCCGAGATTGCGAACACCTCGGCCACCACCCCGCTGAGGGAACACGCGGCGACAGCGCCCCCGGAAGGCTTCAGCCGCTTTGCGGTGCCGAGGATCGCCCGGAAGCCGGCACTCGAGATGAACTCGAGCCGGGAGAGATCCAGAGCGAATTTGCGGTGACCCTTCTCGATGGCGGCGGTGCAGTAGCGCTCAAACTCAGGGGCTGTATCGGTGTCGAGCCGTCCCGCGACGAGAACCACCAGGCAACCCGCCTGCTCGGATGCCGAGATCTCCATGCTCGAACCCTCCGCCAGAGCTCGTCCTTACGCAAACGAGTCTACCATCCCGCGACGGCTCCGCAACGTTGGGCGAGAGGAAGCGTGAACCTGTGACTCCCGGCGGCCGCGCCGGCCCGTGAGCTCGTCGCGGGTCAGATCGAGACCATCCTCGAAAGGAACCCCGGACCTAGTGGTTCGATCGCAGACACGCGCACGCAGAGGAGGTATGCGCCAAACTCGGTGCTGGGTGCTCACCGCGAGATTGCGGTTTGGACGCCGGGCGGGTCCGACGGCGATCGGCACACGCCCCCCGGCACTCATAGACGCCGAAAACGCCCGATGCCGTATGTGAGACCCGCAAAGGCGGAGTACCTCTGTGCGCCCTTGCTGAGGCCAATGTCGATGCCGCCGTCCAGGACCAGACGAGGAGAGACCTTATATCCCGCGTACCAGAGGTTGGACACGGTGCGGGGCGTGGATGGCGTGCCGCCGATCCCGTAGACCTCCCCGCCGAAAGACCATCCCTCGTTGATGACATGGCTCACCGCGATTGTCGCCGCCGGCTGCTCTATGCGGCCGCCGCCGTTTGCTAAGGTCCTCCCCAACCACGTGTACAGGACGTTGACGTCGACGTGGCTGGCACCGACGTCCCGGCTGAAGATGAGTACCACTGTGTCGTCCGCGGCTCCGCTCCCGAGACCCTTTTCGGCATCGGCGGTGGCGAACTTGTGGGTGACTTGGAGAGTCTGGTCGGTCCCGAGGAAGTCCTGGTGGAGATAGCACCACTGGGCACCCAGAGCCACGTCTGCGAACCCCGTCACCGAAGACGCACCCGCAGGCCCGAACCGGAGGAAGCCGTTGGTGGAAATGCGCAGCTCGAGATCAGTCGCCAGTCCGAGCTTCAGCAGCGTCGGCGTGCTGAACGCCGAGGTCTCGGAGCGTAAGGCGGATCGCAGCACGCCCCACTCCACCTCGGCGACGCCTGCCTGAGTGGTCAGCGCAGGGCTGGCGAAGGTGGGCCGGTTGGGGTTGACCGCGATCGGCGGATTTTGCGCACCGAGGTTGCGGGCCGCCAGGACACCCTGGATGAGAAGCAGGACCAGGCGCAGCGTCCAGGCACGCTGCCGATGCCATTCCTGCTGCCTCAGGCCGTCGTCCGTTCGAGTGCGGTCGACGGTTCCGTTCATGGAATGAGGTTAATACAGCTGACCGGGTACTGCAGCCTTTCGCCGGAATCATCCGCCACGACGGCGGCCGGGAACGTCGCCTGAAGGGGAGCAGTCGCTCGCATGAGACGCGAGACCAACACGCGCCTGCGCCGAGTCGGCCTACAATGACAAGGTACGCGCAAGGGAGGACGACATGAAAGCACTGAGGCTGTCGGCGCTGCTCCTGGTGGCGGTTCCCTCCGTCGTCACCGCGGGCGAGATCTACGGATCCATCAAGGAAGCGGGGAAGCCGGTCAAGGAAGGGATCAAGGTCGAAGTGGCGTGCGGCGCGAAGGCGGTCGCCGGCGAGACGGACAAGAACGGGGCGTACCGCCTGTTCGCGCAGGAACAGGGCAAATGCACCCTGACGGTCAAGCTCGGGGCCGAGGCGCCCTCGATCGCCATCCACTCGTTCGAGGACTCTGCCCGGTACAACCTGATCCTCGAGAAGAAGGACGGCAAGTACGTGCTGAGGAGCGAGTGACGATGGCCACGCCGGAGAAGGACTGGTGGGACAAGGCGGAAGTCATCCTCCACCCCGTCGGCGGACTTCTGGCGGCGCTCGCTGTGGCGGGCCTCGGGTTCTTCGGGTCGCAGTTCCTGGAGAAGCGGCAGTCCGAGGAGACGCGAGCCCGCTTCTACTCGGAGTTGATCAGCAAGAGGGAGGAGGCGGACTCCGCTCTCCGCAAGGACATGTTCATGTCCATCATTCAGTCGTTCCTTAGGCCGGAGTCGACCTCGATCGAGGACCGGATCGTCAAGCTGGAGCTGCTGTCCTACAACTTCCACGAGTCTCTCAACCTGAAGCCGCTCTTCACCCAACTCGAGAACGACATCGCCAGGTCGACGGCGCCCGCGAAGCGCGACCAGAGGAGCCGACTCGAGAAGGTCGCGCGGGAGGTTTCCCGCAAAGAGATGGTCGTGCTGGAGGGCGTCGGCAAGTCGTTCGAGCGGACGGTGGACTTCGACGACGTCGCCAAGGCCCCAGGCGGTCTGGCGCTCGAACCGGCCAAGCTGGCACTCGACCGGGTGAACCGCGAGTTTGTGATCGTCGTCAAGAACGTCGACGTCGAGCAGAAGGAGATGCAGATCCGGCTCGAGGTGCGAACCCCGAAGGGCCAATCGGGGGACTACGACACCGACGAGGCCGAGTTCTGGATCGGGTTCTTCGATTTCCCGATGATCGACCACACCCGCCTGTCGCACGACCAACGCTGCGCGGTGGTCGTGAAGAACTTCGGGCAGACGAGCGCGCGGATCTCGCTCGTGGACTTCCCGGGCTCGTACGCGAGCTTGAAGGAGAAGCCTTACATCCAGGAGATGATCCAGGACCTCCTGGGCGCCAAGAAGCCGGCGGACGCGGACCGCCCGTGAAGCTTCTCCCAGGCAAGCGGTGATCGAGGTTGGCGGCGAGGCCTGAGGCTCCCCGGTCAGGCGGCCACAGCGCCGCAGGCATGGACGAAGTCCGAACGCCGCGTTCCCTGAGGTTTCCGGGAGCGGTGGTAGAGTGTCCGGAGGCAGAACGCCGGTGAGCGCAACGACGGGTGAACGGACCGACCGGGACGGGGCTCGACCGGCGTTGGCCTGGTCCTACGGGACGGCGATCGCACTCGGAGCCTTCCTGCTCTTCGAGGTCCAGCCCCTGATCGCGAGGTACATCCTTCCGTGGTTCGGCGGCAGCATCGAAGTCTGGACAACGTGCATGCTGTTCTTTCAGGTGATGCTCCTGCTCGGGTACCTGTACGCGCATGTGAGCACCCGGTTTCTGCCGCCAAGAGGTCAGGCTGCCCTGCACGGAGCGGTGCTCCTCGCCGCGATGGCGTTCCTGCCCGTGATTCCGGCGGACCGCTGGCGACCCTCGACCGTCGATGTCCCGAGCTTGCGGATCCTCCTGCTGCTACTCGCGACGACCGGCCTGCCCTTCTTCGCACTGTCGGCAACAAGCCCGCTCCTGCAGAGCTGGATCAGCACCTTGCGACCGAAACGGAACGTCTACCGCCTCTATGCGCTCTCCAACGCCGGCTCGCTGCTCGCGTTGATGACGTACCCCTTTCTGGTCGAACCCTACCTCGCTCGCCGAGCCCAGAGCTGGGCGTGGTCCGCTGGGTTGATCGCGTTCGCGGTGACGTGTGCCATCTGCGCTTTCCCGGTGTGGGCGATCGGCCGCCTACCCGGAGAACCGGCTCCACCCGATTCGCCGAAGCGATATCACGGGCAACCCGCCACCATCGCGCGGGGCCGCGCGCCGCGGTCCGGCAAGCGCGAGGGGCATGCCGCGACGGACGCTCCGACCGACGGCGGCAGGCGGGCGCTCATCTACTGGTTGCTGCTCCCGGCGGCCGCGTCGATGATGCTCCTGGCCTCCACGAACATGCTCTGTCTCGAGGTCGCTTCGTTTCCGTTCCTCTGGGTGCTGCCACTAACGCTCTACCTGCTCACGTTCATCCTCTGCTTCGCGGGGGAGCGCTGGTATCCGCGCCGGGTGATGTTCGGGATGGCAGTCGTCGCCGGCCTTGGGGTGGTCGCCCTCCGCTACAACTGGCTCCACACCGTCTCGATGGCATTTCAGGTTGTGGTCTACATGGCTGCAATGTTCGCCTGTTGCATGATCTGCCACGGGGAGACGTACCGCCTGCGGCCGCCGGCCGAGAGGCTGACTGCGTTCTATCTGCTGATCTCTTCCGGCGGAGCGCTCGGCGGGTTCATGGTCGCGATCGTCGCTCCACTCCTGTTTCGGGGTTACTGGGAGTTCTACCTGGCTATGCCACTGTGCGTCGCTCTGGCGATCGATGCGATGCAACCGATGGGAGAGCGGCGAGCGCGACGCTGGCGTTTTGCAAGAACGCTCGGCGAGGCCGCCATCGTCTGCGCCGGCGCCTTGCTGGTCGTGGTCGACCGTCGCGTCGACGCCTCAGGCCGGACACTGGAACGCGCCCGGAACTTCTACGGCGTCCTGCGTGTCATGGAGAAGGACCTGCCGCTCCGGCCCGACAGGCCGGAGCTCGAGTTCACGTTGCGGGAGCTCCAGAACGGCCCGATCACCCACGGCAGTCAGATCTACGATGTGCGAGTCCACGAGGAGCTGGCCCGATCGCCCAGAGGGACGGACCGCCCGCTCAAGGTTCCTTCTGCGACGATCGTGCGGGCCGCTCCGACGACCTACTACGGCCCAGACTCGGGCGGCGGGGTCGCGATGCGATTTCACCCGGACGGCACAAACCGACCGAGGAGGATCGCCATCGTAGGTCTCGGCGCAGGAACGCTGGCTGCGTACGGAAGGCCAGGGGACACGATCCGCTACTACGAAATCAACCCGGAGGTCGCCGCCGTTGCCGACTCCTACTTCACATTCCTGTCCGACTGCCGGCAGCGGGGGGTCCACCTCGACGTCGTGCTGGGCGATGGGCGGCTGTCGCTACAGAGAGAACCGGCCAATGGCCTCGACATTCTGGTCGTCGATGCCTTCACCGGAGACGCCATTCCGGTTCACCTTCTGACCCGGGAAGCGTTCGCGCTGTACTTCAATTGCCTGCGGCGCGAGGGGGTGCTCGCGGTCCATGTCTCCAACAGGCATCTGTCCCTGGCCGAGGAGGTGGGCCGCCTTGCCAGGGCCTTCGACGTGCCGGAGGTCCTGCTCCGACACAGGCCCGACAAGAGGCAGCTCGCACTGACGCCGAGCGAATGGGTCCTGCTCAGTCGCAACCGACTCCTCCTCGACGACCCCCTCATCAGGCCGCACGTCGTGGGCAGCCCGGTTGGGATCGACGTGGGAGGCCCACCCTGGACGGACGACTTCAGCAGTCTCCTCGGCGCGCTCAGGTGGTGACTGGGCGGGATCGATCCGAGCTCGGGACGTCCCGCCCGATCTCCACAGCCGGCCCGCCGGTGGAGGGCCGTGGTTTGACCTCGAAGTTCCACTTCCAGGCTTGATAGACGGCCGGGTAGACGACGAGCTCCAGCAGGAACGAGGTGGGGGCCCCCTCGGCTTGGACCCGGGCACCGGTCTCGGCTGAGTCGAGATCCTCCATCCACCGGTATGGGTTGGGGATCTTGATTCCGTCGTAGTCGCCGGCCACGTCACCCTTGTGGGCGGCAGGGTAGGCGGGCCGGGCGCCGGATGCGCCTTGCGGAGCGCTCGCACAGCCCGCGACGGGCGGGACCGGGACCGCAACGGTGGCCGTTGGGCGGATGAAGGTTGTTGTGATCGTCCCGTCGAGCGACAGGTACTCTCCTCCTGACCGTGGGCAATGATGGCCGTGGCCGAAACGGCGTCAAAGCCGTCCGGGGGCAGGGGACGAACGACTCCGCTTGACACCGGTTCGCACGGGGTTTACTTTGTAACGCGACTAAATCTCTTTAGCATTCGTCGTCGTACACGAGAAAGGAGTACGGCATGAGCAGACCCGGTCGGATCGGCATCGTCACCGCAAGTGTCGCGCTTTGCCTCGTAGGCACAGCCGTGCAGTCGGCGCACGCCGGCGATGAGGGGGCTGGCGGCCTCATGCTGTGGGCGGAGCGCATCTACCACAGCCAGGAGAACCCGCTGCAATCTGAGGTCGCCATAAACGGCAAGACCGTCAACATCTACACCTCGGATACGTGGGAGCCCGTCGGGCAGTACGTCAAGGAAGGCTGGAACACGGTCACGGTGAAGACCACACCTCAGGAGCCGGCCAGCCGGCAGAACGGGCTGGTGTTCCGCATCGGGCCGACGCACCGGGATGCTCGACAGAAGAAAACCTTGATGGAACCGGTACTTTGGGAGTTCCGGAACAACACCGACTGGGCGCTGTCGAACGGCACGTACAGCCACGCGTTAGGCCCAGGCGTCAAAGCAGTCACGCTCACGTTCCGACTCTACTACGCCGGAGTGCAGGCCGAGCAGCACGAGCTCGGGAACGGCGACTACGTGTTGCAGGCGAGGCCGAAGTACCTGACCGAGGGCACGCCGGTCACCGGGACCGTCTTCATCAATGGGACCCCTCTCTCGAGCTTCACACTGGCTGCCCGCGGGATCGTGGTCACGCCTTACCTCAAGAAGGGCAAGAACGAGATCAAGCTGATCTCGAACCGGGTGGACAACGTGGTCCGCGACAACGATATCGAGTTCGAGGTCGCGGGCCCGGCAGAGTGGTATGCGACGCAGAAGCGGTTCGTCGTCAAGCCCGTGCTTCAGTTCAAGTGCATGCAGGGCTGGACGCGCGACGCCCGGTCCGGCAGGCTCATCAATCAGGCCCAGCCGGCGTCGGAAAGCGTCGAGCGGGTGATTCCTTTCGTGCTCAGGGACGGCGGCACCCAGTAGATCGGCCAGCTCTCCGAGTCGGTCCGCCGCCACCCAGCTTCGCTGGTACGGTCATGCGCTGGCGGGCATGGCTGGGGATAGGGTCTTCCTCAGCTCATCGACAGGCAGTGCAGGCCGCCCTCGCCGGTCGGGTAGATCGCGACCGGGATGACCTTGACGCCATGGGAGGAGTAGACCTCGGCCTGCTCCTCGAAGGTTGGGTTGAGGCTCTCCGCGGCCTTGTCCATCGCGGTCCAGGCGTCGCGAAACGCCTGCTCCAACGCGCTCCAGTTCGGGTCGGTGGGTGACGTGTGCCAGGAGCGGACGGCGTCGTCCAGGCGGTCGAAAGTCCCTTGCAGCTCGAACTGGGCGATCGGCCCGCCCGGCACCAGAGGAAAGTGGTACGGGTACTTCCCGAGCAGGACGCACTGCTGGCCAGTGTTGGGATCCACGAAGCGCCCGACGTTGACCGGGTTCCGCACGGGGTGGTCGGCGAACGGCAGGCGAACGACCTCGTAGCCGCGCCGCGCGAGCTGCCCGGCGATGAGGTCGTACTCGTACTGAACGCGGCGCCGCACCTCCTCGGCGAGCATGACGTGGGTGATCGCGTCGACTGGGCTCTCCCGGTACGATGGCACGAACGCCAGGGTCTTCCCGCCGGCCCGCAAGACGTTGACGATCATGTCGGTGTGAAAGAGCTCCTCGCTGACGAGGCTCGGCTGGAGCAGGCCGTCCTCCCCCACGATGATCGTTTCGACGCCGAAGAACGCGCGTCTGAAAGCCTCCCGTGCCTCCTCGATCTCGTCCCGCGGGACCGAGGTGCCGGGTGCGACCCCGCCGTACTGCCGTTCGACGTAACGCCGTACCCGGTGGCGGCCGATGATTAGCCCGACGGTCCCTTCGGGAAGCCAGACCAGAGAGACATCCCCGCCCTCGATGTCTACGACGCCCTCTCCGTCGGTAGTGCCCAGCGTGCGGATCACGAAGTCCTCGGGAAACGTCCTCGCCAGGCTCAGGACGGGCTCGCGATAGGCGTCCGGGATGTCGCCCCCGATGCCGAGGACGATCCTGCCCCGGTCGTCGGTGCCGAGCACCTCCGCGAGGTCCTGGGGAAACGGGATCTCGCCAGGAACGGTAAGGAAGCGCACGCGTTCGGCGATCAGGTCCTCGGACCAACCGACCCGGCGGTGGACGTAGTCGCGAAAGACTTCCTCCTCGTTGCCGAGGGAGCCCGGAACGATCTTGGGGTCCGGCAGGGCGACGAAGACGCGCGTATAGGCCGGGATCGCACTCATGATCCGCCCGTGCAGGAGCTCGAAGTTGAGCCAGTACGACTGCCGGCGGATGAAGCGGACGTGCGGATCCTGGCTCCTAGGATCGAACGGTTCGGTGGAGGGCAGCATGAAGTAGCGGGTCCGGTTTGCGGGCAGGCCGATCACCATGCGGCGAAAGGGGCGTTCCGATTCGGGGACCACCACGAGGTCTTGGCCCGGCGGGTGGAGGGGGCGGAGCGCCGCGTCGCGCGGCCGTTCGCTTGCGGAGCGCTGCATCATGAGGACGACGGCCGTCAACATCACCGCCAACACGGCGACGACCATGAGCGAGACGGCACGCCGCAAGGGAAGAGAAAGGCGCCGATACGCCCTGTCGAGTTTCTGAGCAATGCTCGTCGGGGAACCGTGCTCGGTCATGTCACCCTCACGGCAACCGCGAGATCGACATCCGCCTACTTGCGGTGAGGGTAGCACACGAAGAGGGCCTCGACCATGCCGGTTCCCGGGGGAACCACCTCCCGGCCGGTGGTGCGTGGCGACAGTCAAGAGCTCGCAAGCACGGGCGAGGGGAGATGCGGCGATGAAACGGGCGTGTCCCGGCTGTGCAGCACTCGTCCTGCTAGCGGCGGTTCTCGCTGCTGGGCCGGAGAGCTCTCCCGCCGCCTCGACGACATCGCCGGTTGCGCCGAGCCGGGGCCGTCTCGCCGCAGCTCGGCGAACAAAAGCAGCGCAATGATCACGGCTCCCACAGGTCCCGCTGTGGTCAGCAACCAGAGCAGCAGCGGGTAGACGACCATGAACCCGAAGTGGGCGCGGTAGGGGCCTGCGAGCACCGGCGCGGCCCACGTCGTTACCACGCAAACAACGCCGAGCATGAGCGTGTACCACCAGGCGCGACGGCGCATGGACCGTTCCGCGAGGATCGCCACTCCCGGGAGTTGCAGCGTGTGATAGTGCGTCCAGACGACCGGCGCGGAGACCAGCGCCAGAGCGATGAACGCGGCGCTCAGCAGCGCCTCCGACTCACGTCGGACGCCTCGCCTCATCGCCGCTGCGAGCACCCCAGTCCCCATGCCAAAGAGAACCAGGGTCACGCCGAGCGAGACCGCATTCTGCTGCGGTGTCGCGTGGAACCTCGTCACGTTGTGACCCGTGATCCACTGCGTCGGCATCGGAACTCCCCGCTGCGGGCGATCGAGAAGCCGGAGAGCGACGCCCGGCACGGAGACGTTGAGTGCCGCGGGGCTCCCGGTCCAGAAGCCCGCCCGTGGCGGCGCCACGGGCCCCGAGAGCAATCCGGCGACCACCAGCCACGGCACCCCCAGGAGGAGCGCCGCCACGCCGAGCGTCTGTACCACCCTGCGCCAGCGGAGTCGCAGGGCGTCGGGGATGAGCAACACACCCGGCCAGAGCTTCAGCGCGATCGCTAGGCCCAGCGCCGACGGACCCGACCACCGTTCGGTAGCCCGCGGCCAGATGAAAGCGACCACCAGGAGCAGGAGAAGGGCGTTGATCTGACCCAGGCTGAAGGTTTCGTGCAGCGCGCCGCTGGTCGCCCACGCTCCGAGCACGGCGAGAGCCGCAATGCGGTCCCCGCCGATGGCTCTCCACGTCCAGAGGCCGGCCGCCGCAACCAGCAGGTGACTGGCGACGAACCACGCGACTCGCGCGTCTAGATAGGGCAGCAGGCCCAAGGGCAACAACAGAACCGGCAGCAGCGGAGGATAGATGAGGCCGATCACGGAAAACGGGCTCTGGCCAGCCAGGATGGCGCGGGTGGCGGGATAGTAGAAAGCGCCAAAGTCGCCGGGTTCCGTAGCGAGGCGCGGTATCAGAATCACAAGGTGAACAGTGAGGTACAGCACGGCCAGCATCGCTGGTGCCAGCCAGTAGTAGAGGGCCTGCCGGCCCTTCCATTTCGTCTTCGGTGGCAATTCGGGCGCCGCGTCCATTCCCCTCCCGGGTTTCATGCCTGTTCGGCAGCGTACACTGCGCGTCGCTGGTGGTCTAGGAGCGCCTCCGAGCAGGGCGGGGCGGTCGCGTCACGAGCGTCGTGGGGCCAGATGTCGGCACTAAGCTTGGTGCACACGAGCCTGCTGGCCAGGAGAGCTGGCCGACTCCGCCCGCCAGTCCGGGGGGTTCCGGCCGCGGGAAGAGGTATGGGCGCCTCTGGTCCTAGATTACGCGCCCCTTCATGAACTCGGTGCCCAGTCTGGGTCCGGCGGCGTCGAAGATTCGTGGCTTTCCGACTCCCATTCTCGCCAACCGATACCGCACGCTGGTCAGAAGCACGCCGGCCCCATACCGGACCGACCGCCAGAAGTTGATCGACGAGGAGTCTGGAAGGTACCGGGTGGGACACGAGACCTCGCCGACTCTGAACCCGAAGAAGAGGGCCTGTGCCAGCATCTGGTTGTCGAAGACGAAGTCGTCCGAGTTGGCTGCAAGCGGCAGCGTCTCGAGGATCCGCCGCGAAAACGCCCGGCAGCCGGTGTGGTACTCGGAGAGCTTCTCTCTCAGCAGGATGTTCTGCGCCAGGGTCAGGCCCCGGTTGGCCACGTATTTGTACAGCGGCATCCCTCCAAGCCGCGCGCCCTTCCCGATGATGCGGCTGCCGAGCACCACGTCGTACACCCCGAGCGCGATGAGCGAGGCCATCGCGGGAACCAGTCGCGGCTCGTACTGGTAGTCGGGGTGCATCATCACGACGATGTCGGCATCGCGCATGAGAGCCTGCGTGTAGCAGGTCTTCTGGTTGCCACCGTAGCCGAGATTCCTCGCGTGTACGAACGTCGGCAGCCCCAAGCTGTGGCTCACTTCCACCGTGCTGTCCTGGCTGGCGTCGTCGACCAGGATGACCTCGTCGACCACGTCCCGGGGGATCTCCGAATTGGTCCTCTCGAGAGTCCTCTCGGCGTTGTAGGCGGGAAGGACGACGAGCACTGACCTGCCGTGGATCATCGGATCCCCTTCACGAGCACGGACGAGTCGCGGAGCGCATGCCGAGGTGTACGCACCACGCTGAGTGGCAGCGCCGAACCGGCTGCAGCTCGCGAACGGCGAGATCGATAGGGCGTACGTTTCTCACCGCGTTCGAGGATATCCCGGCGAGAGGCGGAGTCAAGGGCACCGACCGCCGTCGCGTGCCGCCAGATTCAAGTCTGGAGCGCCGCGGTCGCTCAGTCAGTGGGTGGCGATGAAGGCGTCGATCTCGGCGTGCCACTCGTCGGGCTCAAATGTCCCCGCGGTGGTCTCCTCCGCGAACAAAAGGTCGACCATGTAGCGCGGACGCTTGCCCCCGATGTGCATCGCCTTGCAGCAAGAGACACAGTAGACCACGACATCCTCAACCGGCATCTCGGCGGCGCTCTTGCGCATCAGCGCCCTAACCTGGTCGACCGGCAGCGAGCCGTAGAACGTGTCGCCGCAGCACGTGCCCCTGGATCTCGTCCTCTCGGGCTCCACGACCGCGATGTTCATCCTGGACAAGAGGGTCCGAATCGCCTCGTGGACCCTGTCCTGGTCGCGCGTCGGGCAGGCGTCGAGAACGGTCATCACCGCGCCGGCATGGTCGGGAAACGGGAAGGTCGTGCTGGTCGCGAGAACCTCCCATAGGGAGACCGTCGCGACGCCCTCGTAGAGCTGCCGATACCGCCTGTCGCAGCCGGGGCAGGTGTTGACGACGCGCGCAGGGCGCGGCAGGCCAGGCTCATGCCTGCAGCAGGTTAGATGCTCGTCGACCTCCCCGAGCTCCGTCCCGAGCCACCGCAGCACCCTGCTGGCCAACTCGGGCTTGTAGAGCATGAGCGCGCATCCCGGGGCGTAGACGGTCTTCATCAGGTTCCTCCCTGCCGGCCACGGGGCCCAGGTGGGTCCCCGACTGGCCAGAAGAGTAAGACATGCTCTGCTTCATCGCCACCGGAAAATGGATGACGAATTCCGACGTGCGTGGGGAGCGTGCGGCGAGAAGGAGATCTCGGTGAGGCAACCACGGCCTTTGCGCTCCCCCGGCGTGGAAAGAGCGGGGCCGCACGCCGAAGACTCCGCGGCCGTGGCGCCGCCGCTGGCCACCCCCGATTCGGGGGCGATCCGGCGTCTGACCGGGGGTTGCTTCCTCAGCGTTGACGGGGCCCGGGGACCCGCCACGCCTCGCGGAACCGGGCCGGCGTAGCCCCGACGATCCTCCGGAACGTGCGGGTGAGGTGGCTCTGGTCGGAGAACCCGCACTCGACCGCAACCCGGGCCAGCGGTGCGTCCGAGGACCGCAGCAGTTGACAGGCGGCCCGGACCCTCAGCCGCTGCCCGTAGGCGCCGAGGGTCTGTCGCTCCTGCGCTCGGAAGACGCGCGCAAGGTGAACGGGATGAACGCCGGCCTCTGCGGCGAGATCGCGGACCCGGAGCGGTTCGCGGAACTGGGCGTGCAGCCGGTCCTTGACGCGACGAAACCACGGGGGAGCCGCGGTAGCAACCGCCATCGGCCCCGCGAGGGTGCCCAACATCTCCGCCAGGTTGCTCTCGAGGACCAATGAATCCGCCGTTCCCGTCCTGAACGCCGAGAACACCGACATCCCGTTCCAGAGCATGGCCCCCGACCCTGAGTCTGCGACCGGGTGGTCGGGGAGACGGAGGTCGAACTGCTCGACGAACCGCGGCCAGCACTCGATCGTGAAGAGCCTGGTGCCCTGATGCCCGACCTGGCCAGCGTGGGCCACGCCCGACGGGTTGAAGATCGCCGTGAACGGCGGCAGCTCGATCCAGCCGCGCGGGCCGGTTTCGGCATAGTCGCCTTCGAGCACTAACGTGACGTAAGCGACCTCGTGCTCGTGGTGCGGCAGCCTGTTGCCCCCGGGCTGCCAAAGCTCGCTCAGCACGAGGCCCTCGCGGCGGTCCTGCTTGACCACCCTTGAGTAGAACTGCCCACCACGCAGCACGGCGCCGGCAGCAGCCGCTCGTTCAGGCCTGACCATGCGGACGGATCCCCCCAACGTTCTAACGGGAGCCGGCCCCAAATGTTTCATCCGTTCAAGACGGGCGTCCCGAAACGACGTACCTTGGTTCGGGTCAGGGAGGTCCACATGAGGCATCTCGTCTGTCTCGTCACACCGCTCTTGGGTGGTTTCGTGTCCGTCTTCCTTGCGCTCGCGCTCACGGCGCCGGCCGAGGCGCAAGCCAAACACTACGTCTGTCCTCCCTGTGGCCTGCCGTGTGACGACGCGGTGTTCGACAAACCGGGGACGTGTCCGAAGTGCGGCATGGTGCTCGTCGAGCAGCAGGCCGCGGACATTTCGCGACCCGCGCAGAAGAAGGTCGCCATCCTGATGTTCACTGGAGTGGAGATCATCGATTCCACGGGGCCGTTCGAGGTGTTCGGTGCCGCGGGTTTCGACGTCTACACCGTCGCCGAGACGAAGGCGCCGATCGTCACGACCATGGGCATGACCGTCGTCCCGAAGTTCTCGTTTGCCGACGCTCCGCAACCGGACATCCTCGTGGTTCCGGGCGGTGGCGTGAAGACGGCGCGCGAGAGCGCTGCGACGCTGAAGTGGGTGGCTGAATCATCGGCGCGCGCACAGCAGACGATGTCGGTTTGCAACGGTGCGTTCATCCTCGCGAGCGCGGGCCTTCTCGAAGGCCTCACCGTCACGACGACGGCATCCAACATCGAACGGCTGAAGGCCGAGTTTCCGAAGACGAAGGTCGTCTACGACCAGCGCTTCGTGGACAACGGCAGGATCATCACAACGGCCGGTCTCTCTGCCGGCATCGACGGCGCCCTGCACGTCGTCTCGAAGGTGCTCGGCAACGGCCAGGCGCAGCAGGTCGCGCTGAGCGAGGAGTACGACTGGCGCCCGAATGCGGGCTTCGCGCGGGCGGCGATGGCCGACATGCTCATCCCGGACATCGAGATGAACGGGCTTGGCACGTGGGAGATCACCCGGACGGAGGGCGGCACGGATCGGTGGGAGATGGCCCTCCGCGGGACCTCCGACCTCGGCGCCGCCGAGCTCCTGGCCCGCGTCGGCCGAGGACTCTCAGAGAAGGGGAGCTGGACGATAGTCGCCTCCGAACCGAACGGCACCCCGCCCGGGGCCTCGAGCCGATGGAGGTTCTCGGGCCGGGCCGGCGAGCCATGGCTCGGCCGCCTCACGATTGCAGCGGTCCCCGGCGCGACCCACCGTTTCGACGCCTTGCTGGCGATCGAACGCGCCGGCGACGTTGGGTCGCCCCGGCGATAGCCGGTACCAGCGCCGCCGCGGTCCGCAGCGCCGCAACGACTCTGGCGTCACGGTTTCAGAAGGAAGGTGCGTAGTCGCCAACGGGAGCATTCAGATTGCGGCGACACGGCTGCCGACCCATTTGACTGCGCGGCCTTCCACGGTTAGACTGCGTCGCAATCTGGAGGTGAGACATGAGCAAAGCAATCCGTGCAGTGGTGGCCCTGGCATCCATCTCGGTGGGACTCGCGTTCGCCCAGACACCCGGAGGTCCGCCCAAACCCGGCCCGGAACACAAGCGGCTGGGGTACTTCGTCGGCACCTGGCGCAGCGAAGCGGAGGTAAAGCCGAACGCCTTCATGCCCGCAGGCAAGATGACCAGCGACGACACGTGTGCTTGGTTCGAGGGCGGGTTCGCGGTCGTCTGCAACTCATCCGGCACGAGCCCGATGGGGCCGACCAAGGAGTTGGGCATCCTGGGGTACAGCACCGAGGAGAAGGTCTACACCTACCTCGCAGTGGAGAACAGCCCCATGGCCATGACCTCGGTGCCTCGGGGCCACGTCAATGGCGGCTCCTGGGTCTATGAGGACGAGTCGAAGATGGGCGGCAAGCTGGTGAAGTCGCGTTACGTGATGAACGAGACCTCGCCGACCGCCTACGCGTTCAAATGGGAAATGCTCGGCGAGAACGGCGCGTGGCAGACGATCGTGGAAGGGACCTCGACGAAGAAGTAACCCGCACTGGACCACCATCGGGTGGCCGGCAAAAGGGTGTCAGGTGCGCAACCAGCGGAGCCCATGAGGCACTGGCTGCCTCGGCTTGGAACGTACCTGGCACGCTACAACCCGAGCCGTCTCGCGGTTCGGGCGTCTCGCTCCTGTCGATGACCGTGTTGCAGCGCCGTGCCAACAGCCTTCCTGACACCCTCGGGAATGGGACCGCACCCGGGGACGTTCGCGGTTTTGCAGCCGCGGTGAAGAAGGAAGACCAACTGCCGAACGGAAAGGAGCCGTTGAATGCCTAAGAGGACCCTGTCAGCGTTTTTGTTCGTTCTCCTCTCGAGTGCCTCGCTCGCGACCACGGTTTTGGCCCAGGGCGCGCTGCCCGCCGGCGTCAAGGGTGAGATGCTCATGTTCATCACCGATGCCGAAAACAAGCTGAGCCAGCTCGCGGAAGCGATGCCCGAAGGCAAGTACACGTGGCGACCTGCCAAAGGGGTGCGCTCGCCCGCCGAGGTGTTCATGCACGTGGCGGCCGCGAACTTCGGCCTCCCGAGCTTCTGGGGCGTCAAGCCGCCGGATGGGTTCGACTTCAACACGTACGAGAAGTCGCTCACCCGGAAGGCCGACATCCAGAAGGCACTTGCGGCATCGTTCGTCCACCTGAAGGCCGCTCTAGCGGCCACCTCCGACGAGGACCTCGACAAGCCCACCGAGTTCTTCGGTATGAAGACCACCGTGCGCGGCGGCTACCTGCTCGTGGTCTCCCACGTGCACGAACACCTGGGGCAGTCGATCGCCTACGCGCGCATGAACGGGGTCGTGCCGCCGTGGACCGCTAAGCAGCAGGAAGCCGAGAAGGCGGCAACCACGAAGCGCCCGGGGATGTAACCCTTTCGCTCCCGGCGCGCATATCCCGGGTCGATCCGCCCCGAGAGTTGCCCCACGGGCGGGGCAGGGGACGATCCAGCCCCGGCTTCGGCCCCGGTTTGCCCGGATGGTGGGATGGTAGTAGCCGGCAACCAGTAGCTCAGTGGCGAGGTTCCGACACGCCCTTCGCGTACGAGGCCAGCACCTTTTTCGCCTCTTCGCGTTCGGGGCCGGAGGTCAGGGCCACGACCCGCTCCTGCGCCTGGACGGCACGACGCGCGTCGCCCGCCGCGAATTGCACGCTGGCGAGGAGGGCAAACATCCCGCCGTCTTCCTCATGTGTTGCAGCGACGGCGTTCTCCGCGCAGAGGCGCGCGAGGTCATAATCCCGGACCGCAACGCCGAGCTTCGGATCGATGACGGTGACCGCCAGTTCCACCATGGCCCGCGCATCGGCCTGGAAGCGCCGGACGATCTCCCGACCGAACACGGCCGCGCGCCCCGAATCGTTCAGGCCGATCGCCAGGATCTTGTATTCGTGCGCCACGTACTCGACCCCGACTGCGGGATCGATCGAGAGCATCGTCGAAAACCTCGCATCCGCCTCGGCCCACCGCTTCCCGTGATAGGCGTCGAGGAACTGCGGAACCACCTCGAGAGCCGCTGCGCGCACACCATAGCGGCGCGCGGCGGCATCGATGTCGTACGTTCCGGACAGGACCTCTTCCAGCGCGTGGTCGAGCTTCTCCGGGTGACCGACGAACGCAACGCGGCCGTCGCGGCCGATGATGAACGACCACGGCCAGCCTTCGTCCCTTTCTCGGGCCATCCAGACGTCGTACATCCGGTGCGCCTCGTCCCACGCGATGCGATAACCGATGGCCTGGCCCCTCTCTGCAACGACGTTCTTCGCCTTCTCGAGAGTGCTGCCGTAACGATCCGGACCGGTCATTCCTATCACCACCAGACCCCGCGCGGCGTTCGTGCGCTGAAGATCCGTCAAATGCTGCATCCCGCCGAGACACGGCCCGCACCAGGGCGCCCAGATGTCGATGACGTAGACCTTTCCGCGACTCCAGTGCGTGATCGGCGATCCCTTCAGCCATGTTCCGATCACCAGCGGCGGGGCAGGTTCCCCGACGAGGGGCGCTGCGATCTGCGCGTTCCCCGATGCTGCGAGAAGGCCTGAAAGCGCCAGCAGAATGAGCGTCGTTCTTGAGGTCATGTCGTCCTCGAGGGCCTACGACCGGCGGTAGACCTCGTGCGCCCGGTGGGTTGCGTTGCCCGTCACTCGACGGAGTGGGCTTCGGAACGTAGGGCTCAGGGCCAGGAAGTCAGTTCTCACCGGGTCTGAGTGTAGGGGTGGTGAAGGTGATGTCAAGGCCGCACATAGAGGTTACAGGGCGACATACGGGGGGTCGTCGCTGGCTCCCGGAGAGGTTGCTAGCCGATCGTCATCCTCAGAGAGGGAATGGGAGCAGCGCGCTCGCACGGGCCGACAGCAGCGTACGGCCCGGCCCCACGCCACGCACCGAGGCTCCAAGCTTGCGGCCCGCGTCGTGCCGCCCCCCCGCGGGCCCCGATAGAGCCCTCCAGGGCTGGCTGGGACGGGCCTCGTTCCAGCGCCGCGCTGGCAGCGAGCGCCCATGCCCGGGGAGGGGGAATATCGCAGGCGGCGGCGGTCTTGCAGCCCTGGAATGCGCCCCGCCGACCGCCGGTTGTGATGCGTGTTCTGGAGAACGATACCAGGGCGACACGCACTGGTGCTCCCACGCTTCCCCTGGCGGGATCAGCCGTGGAGGGCGTGGAGGAGTAGAGATGCAGATGTGGATCCGACCGGTTGTCGGCAGCGCGCTTGCGGGCGCTCTTGTGCTCGGATGCGGGGCCAAGACCCCGCCTCCTCCGCCCGCGATCGAGGTCACCGTGGCTCCCGTGCTGCAACGCGACATCAGGGAGTGGGACGAGCTCACCGGCAGGCTCGAAGCGGTGGACTCCGTGGAGGTCCGCCCGCGCGTTTCCGGGGCCATCACCCGCGTGTCGTTCGCGGAGGGGAAGGAAGTCCCAAAGGGCGAGGTCCTGTTCGAGATCGACTCGCGACCCTACGAGGCGGACCTGGCGCGAGCCGAGGCCGAGCTGGCTCGGGCCCGAACCGTTGCGGAGCTGGCGGCGCGCGAGCTGGAGCGCGCGAAGCGGCTTGTCGATGTCCAGGCAATCTCTCGCGAGGAGTTTGACAGCCGGACGAGCGCCCTGGCTCAGGGCGAGGCGTCCGTTCGCGCGGCGGAGGCGGCGGTGGCGGCCGCGCGGCTCAACCTGGAGTGGTGTGTGGTTCGCTCGCCGATCGCCGGACGCGTAGGGCGCGCCGAGGTCACATTGGGGAACCTCGTCCAGGCCGGGCCTCCCGTCGGCACCCTGCTCACGACCGTCGTCTCGCTCGACCCGATCTACGTCTCCTTCGAGAGCGACGAGCAGACCTACCTCAAGTACGGCGCGCTCTCCCACGGCGGCACCGGATCCGGCGGCGGGAGGGACCCGATCTTCCTCGGGCTCTCGAGCGAGAGCGGATATCCGCACGAGGGCTTCGTCAACTTCGTGGATAACCAGCTGAACCCGCGGACCGGGACGATACGGGTGCGCGCCGTGGTCTCCAACAGCGCGCGTTTGTTCACGCCGGGCCTGTTCGCGCGGGTCAAGCTCGTCGGCAGCGCGCCCTACCGCGCCACGCTCATCCCCGATCGCGCCGTCGGGACAGACCAGGACAAGCGTTTCGTGCTCGTCCTCAAGGAGGACGGCACGTTGGACTACCGCCCTGTCGAGCTCGGCCGCCTCGTTGACGGGCTGCGCGTCGTCAAGGCCGGCCTTCAGCCGGGCGAGCGGATCGTGGTCGAGGGGATGCAGCACGTGCGGCCGGGGATGAAGGTCGTCGCTAAGGAGGCGCCGCCTGACGCCCGCCCGGCGGCAGCCGCCGCCGCCCGCTGACAGGCGGCGCACGGTGGGAGCCTGAACATGCAATTCTCGCGATTCTTCATCGACCGTCCGATCTTCGCGGGCGTCCTCTCCATCGTCGTGCTCCTGGGCGGCACGATCGCGATGTTCGTGCTTCCGGTGAGCGAGTACCCGGAGGTCGTGCCACCTTCCATCGTCGTCCGGGCGATCTACCCGGGCGCGAACCCCCGCGCGCTCGCCGAGACGGTGGCCGCGCCCCTCGAGGAGCAGATCAACGGCGTCGAGAACATGCTCTACATGTCGTCGCAGGGGACGCCGGACGGCGTGCTCACCCTGACGGTGACGTTCCGCATCGGTACCAACGTGGACCTCGCGCAGGTGCAGGTGCAGAACCGCGTCAGCCAGGCCCTGCCGCGGCTGCCCGACGAGGTTCGCCAGCTCGGCGTGACCACCGTGAAGAGCTCGCCCGATCTGACGATGGTCGTGCACCTCTTCTCCCCCGACAACCGATATGACGCGACGTACCTGCGGAACTACGCGGTGCTCCAGGTCAAGGACGAGCTCGCGCGCATCCGCGGCGTCGGCCAAGTGCTGATCTTTGGCGCGGGCGATTACGCCATGCGCGTCTGGCTCGACCCGCAGAAGGTCGCGGCGCGCGGGCTCTCGGCCGGGGACGTGGTGCGCGCGATCCGCGAGCAGAACGTCCAGGTGGCGGCCGGCGTTGTCGGAGCGCCGCCGATGACGTCGAAAACCGACTACCAGCTGACCATCAACGCACGCGGGCGGCTCGTAAACGAGCAGGAGTTCGGCGACATCGTCGTCAAGACGGGCACCGCCGGCGAGCTGGCGCGTCTGAAGGACGTCGCCCGCATCGAGCTCGCGGCTGGAGACTACGCGCTGCGCTCGCTGCTCAACAACAAGGACGCCGTGGCCATCCCGATCTTCCAGGCGCCGGACTCCAACGCGCTGCGTCTATCCACCGACGTCCGGAAGACGATGGCAGAGCTCAAGACGCGCTTTCCCCAGGGCGTCGACTACACCATCGTGTACGACCCCACGCAGTTCGTGAGGGAGTCGATCCAGGAGGTCGTGAAGACCCTCTTCGAGGCGATCCTGCTGGTCGTCGTCGTGGTGGTCCTGTTCCTGCAGACATGGCGCGCCTCGATCATCCCGCTGATCGCCGTCCCGGTGTCGATCGTGGGCACGTTCGCGATCATGCTGGCTTTCGGGTTCTCGATCAACACGCTCTCGCTGTTCGGCCTCGTGCTGGCGATCGGGATCGTTGTGGACGACTCGATCGTGGTCGTGGAGAACATCGAGCGGCACATCCAGGACGGACTCGCGCCGCGCGAGGCCGCGGTGAAGGCCATGGAGGAGGTGAGCGGGCCGATCATCGCGATCGCACTGGTGCTCTGCGCCGTGTTTGTCCCGATCGCATTCATCAGCGGCCTCACTGGTCAGTTCTACCGCCAGTTCGCGCTGACCATCGCCTTCTCAACGCTGATCTCGGCGTTCAACTCGCTCACCCTTTCGCCGGCGCTCGGTGCCATCCTCCTCCGCGCCCACGACGCACAGCCCGACCGGCTGACGCGAATCATCAACGCCCTCTTCGGCTGGGTCTTCAGGCCGTTCAACCGGTTCTTCCGGAGGGCCTCGCAGAGGTACGGCCACGACGTCGGGACCCTCATCCGCAGGAAGGGCGTGACGCTGGCGGTCTACGGCGTCATGATCGTGATGTCGTTCGTGATGTTCCTTCAGGTACCGATCGGTTTCGTGCCGACCCAGGACAAGCAGTATCTGGTCGCCTTCGCACAGCTGCCGGAAGCGGCGTCGCTCGACCGGACCGAGGCGATCACGAGGGAGATGGCGACGATCGGCCGCGAGACGCCCGGCGTGCGGAACGCGGTGCAGTTTCCCGGTCTCTCGATCAACGGTTTCGTCAACAGCCCGAACGCCGCCATCATCTTCTTCGGTCTCGACGACTTTGACAAGCGGCGGTCGCGTGAGCTCTACGGCCCCGCGATCGCCGGCACGCTGAACCGGAAGTTTTCGGCCATCGAGGGCGCCTTCGTCGCCGTGTTCCCCCCGCCGCCGGTGCAGGGGCTCGGCACGGTCGGCGGCTTCAAGCTCGAGCTCGAGGACCGGGCTGGACTCGGCGAGCGCGAGCTCTCTCTCGCCACCCAGGCGATGCTCGGCCAGATCTACCGGACGCCGCAGCTCGCCGGCGCGTTCTCGGGGTTCCAGATCAACGTTCCTCAGCTCCTGGCCGACGTCGACCGCGAGAAGGCGAAGCGGCTGGGGGTGAGCCTCACCGACCTCTTCGAGACGATGCAGGTCTACCTCGGCTCGGCGTATGTCAACGACTTCTCCCGGTTCGGCCGCACGTACCGGGTGGTCGCCCAGGCGGACGCGCCGTTCCGCGCCACCGCGGACAACATCGCGCAGCTCAAGGTGCGCAACGCCGCCGGCGAAATGGTGCCGCTGGGGTCGCTCCTGACGGTTAGGCAGAGCTTCGGGCCGGACCGGGCGCTTCACTACAACTCATACCCCGCAGCCGACATCAGCGGGGCCCCGTCCCCAGGCGTCAGCTCCGGCCAGGCGATCGCACTGGTCGAGAAGATGGCCAAGGAGACGCTCCCGAACGGGATCGGCTACGAGTGGACGGAGCTCACGTATCAGCAGATCCAGGCCGGCAACACCGCGATCTTCGTGTTTCCGCTCTGCGTGCTGCTGGCGTTCCTCGTGCTGGCTGCACAGTACGAGAGCTGGTCGCTCCCCCTCGCCGTGATCCTGATCGTGCCGATGTGCCAGCTCTCCGCAATCACAGGAGTCTGGCTGACGCGGGGCGACAACAACGTCTTCACCCAGATCGGCCTGGTCGTGCTCGTCGGCCTCGCCTGCAAGAACGCGATCCTCATCGTTGAGTTCGCGCGAGAGCTGCAACGCACTGGCCGGCCGCCGGTCGAGGCGGCCCTCGAGGCTTCCCGGATCCGGCTTCGGCCGATTCTCATGACCTCGATGGCGTTCATCATGGGTGTCGTGCCGCTTGTCCTGTCGAGAGGCGCCGGCGCCGAGATGCGGCACGCCATGGGCGTTGCCGTGTTCGCTGGCATGCTCGGCGTGACGTTCTTCGGCCTGGTGCTGACTCCGGTGTTCTTTGTCGTTCTGCAGACTCTCATCGAACGGCGGGCGGGGTCGGCTCCCGAACGTGGCGCTGCGCCGGCTGCCGGAGGGGGACCGCATGCGTGACACCGCGACATACCTCGTGATCACGGTTTGCTGCTGGTTTGCCGCGGTGCCGGCTCCGGGGCAGGGAAACGAAGCGAGGGGAACTCGGACCGGTGACAACCGTGAGGCCGCCTTGACCTCTGCACCTGCTCCATCTCGTGGGCGAGCGACTGCGAGCCTCGACTTCTGGCGCGGGCTCGGCGACGCGAAGCTCGCCGGCCTCATGGACGAGATGCTGCGCGCCAACCTCGACGTGCGCGCCGCGGAGGCGCGCCTGGAGGAGGCCCGGGCCTCGCGGCGTGAGGCGGCGCTCGAGCTCGCACCGACCGGCGAGGTGAGCGGCTCCTACACGCGGCAACGCCTCTCTCCCGCGTCGTTCCCGAACGGCAGCGGGTCCTTTCCCGACCAGAACATCTGGGACGTTGGGTTCGACGCCTCGTGGGAGTTTGACCTTTTCGGCCGCCTGCGGCGCGGCCTCGAGGCCCAGGAGGCGACCGTGGCGGCGAACGTTGCCGGTCTGGAGGACGTCCAGGTGTCGCTTGCCGCGGAGCTCGCCAGGGCGTACTTCGAGCTCCGAGGCGCACAGGATCAGCTGGCCGTGGCCCGGCACAACACCGAGAATCAGCAACGCACGCTTGACCTGACGCGCCAGAGGCTCGACGCGGGTCGGGGGACCGCGTTCGACACCGACCGCGCCGTGGCGCAGCTCAGCTTCACGCAGGCGTCGATCCCGACGCTCGAGGCTCGCGTCGCCGCAGCCCAGTACCGGATCGGCGTCCTGGTCGGTCGACCGCCGCTCTCGGTCGTGGAGGAGCTGAAGGAGCCGGCCCCGATGCCGGCCACGCCCGCCATCCCTGCCGCCGGCTCGACCGAGGAGCTGATCGGGAGGCGACCGGACGTCACGGCGGCCGAGGACCTGCTGAGAGCGCAGACCGCACTCCTCGGCGCGGCCAAGGCGGAGCTGCGCCCACGCGTCAGCGTCGGGGCGAGCGCCGGGTACACGGCGACCGCGCTCGACGCGCTCGGCGAGCGGGGAACGTTCCGCTATTTCGTGGGGCCGACGATCTCCTGGCCGGTCATCGGGCTCGGCCGGGTGAAGGCGGGTGTCGCGGCCGCCCGGGCCCGCGAGGCGGAAGTCAGGGCAGGGTACGAGCAAACCGTGTTGCGGGCGCGGGAGGAGGTCGAGGCGGCCCTCGCCCGTTACAGCGCGGCCCGAACCCGCGTCGAGAGGATCGGGGATGCGGCCACGTCCAGCAAACGTGCCGCCGACCTGGCGCTCCTGCGGTTCTCAGACGGCCTCGGCGACCTCCTCGACGTGCTCGATGCCGAGCGCACCCAGCTCGAGGCCGAGAACCAGCTCGCCCTGGCGCGGACCGAGGCCGCCACGACCTGCGCAGCGCTGTACAAGGCGCTCGGTGGCGCCTGGCCGGCCCCCCAGGGCGGCGCCGGGCAGTAGCCGTGGAGCGCCCCGGCGACGAGGGGCCTCGCGGCGTCGCCGAGGGTTTCGCGGCGCCACCCCTCGCACTCGCAGAGGATGTCGTCGAAGAACGTGACCGTGCTCCAGCCCTCGCAAGCGTCGATATGTGTCTCGATCCTGTCCATAAGACAGCGGTCGTGGGAGTCGGCGGCCAGTCGCTGAGTGAGCGGCCCGGAACTGCCGTGACGCGAGCTGGGCGACCGCGGCAATCCCACACCGATCCGCCCGCCCGAAGCAGCCACCTGCGTACCTGGCACCAAACCCGCGGACAGACAGGGAATCGGCCTCATGGACCTACCGAATGAACGGCGTTGACTGACGGGTCGGAGGCCTCTTTGCCGGATTCCGTATTCGGAAACGCAATCCGGGTCGCGTCCTGCGGCGGGAATCGGTAGAATGCGATCATGTCGCTGCAACCCGGAACCCGTCTCGGCCCGTACGAGGTTGTCGCCCTCCTGGGTGCGGGCGGAATGGGCGAGGTGTACCGCGCGCGCGACACGCGGCTCGGACGCGAGGTGGCGATCAAAGCCCTGCCCGAAGCGTTCGCGAAGCATCCTGAACGGCTGGCGCGGTTCGAGGGCGAGGCGCGATTGCTCGCGTCGCTCAACCACCCGAACGTCGCCAGCATCTTCGGGCTCGAGGAGTCCGCGGGCACGCCGTATCTCGTGCTCGAACTGGTCGAGGGTGAAACGCTGGCGGCGAGGCTCGCGCGCGGCCCGCTGTCGGAGCGCGAGGCGCTCGAGCTGGGCGGACAGGTTGCCGCGGCGGTCGAGGCGGCGCACGACCGCGGTGTGATCCACCGCGACCTGAAGCCGGCCAACGTCATGATCACCCCCACGGGGAGCGCCAAGGTGCTGGACTTCGGGCTCGCGAAGCTGGTTGCGCCGGGGAGCGGCGTGGAGGCCGCCAGGGCGCGCACCGTAGTCGAGGCGACCGAAGCGGGCGTCATCCTCGGCACCGCGGCCTACATGAGCCCCGAGCAGGCGCGTGGCAGGCCGGTGGACCGGCGAAGCGACGTGTGGTCGTTCGGCTGCGTGCTGTTCGAGTGCCTGGCCGGACGTCCGGCGTTTGACGGCGAGACAGTCTCGGACCTGATCGCGCGGATCCTCAATCGCGAGCCCGACTGGACGGCGCTACCCGCGGGTACGTCGCCCCGCGTGCGCGAGATCCTCAAGCGCTGCCTGCGCAAGGACGCCGCCGAGCGCCCGCGGGACATCCGCGACGTTCGCCTCGAGCTCGTCGAGGCGGCGGCAGGCCGCTTGAAGAGCAGCGAGCCGGCGCAGCCGTCGGTGGCGGTGCTCCCGTTCATCAGCCTGAGCGCCGATCCCGAAAATGACTACTTCGCCGACGGCATCACCGAGGACGTGATCGCACACCTTGCCAAGGTCCGCTCGCTCAAGGTCATTTCGCGCAACTCGGTGATGGTGTTCAAGAAGCGGGAGAAGGCCTTGCGAGAGATCGGTGCCGCGCTCGGCGTCGGCACGATCGTCGACGGCAGCGTGCGCCGGGCCGGGAATCGCGTCCGCATCGTCGCGAAGCTGATCGACGCTGCGACCGACGAACACCTCTGGGTCGAGACCTACGATCGCGATCTGACGGACATCTTCACGATCCAGACGGACGTGGCGCTGAAGATCGCCAACGCGCTCCAGGCCGAGCTGTCGACCAGCGAGCGGGCGCGGATCGGGCGGCCCCCGACGGCCGATCTCGAGGCGTATCAGCTCTATCTCCAGGGGCGACAGTGTTTCATGAGATTCACCCCTGATGGGTACCGCCAGAGCATTGCTTTGTACGAGCAGGCGATCGCGAAGGATCCGAAGTTCGCGTTGGCGCATACCGCGTTGGCGTACACCTACGCTCACTTTGGCATCGAGGGGGTCGTCGGGTGGGAGCCCGAGCTGGTCTACCGCCGGGCCGAGGAAGCGGTCGCCAGGGCCCTAGCGATCGACGACGGACTCGGTGACGCGCACGGCATCGCGGGACTGCTTCGCTTCGTCCGCGAGTTCGACTGGGCCGGCGCCGAGAAGGAACTCCGGCTCGCCTTGGATCTCAGCCCGGGCAGCGCCGACGTTCACGACCACTACGGCTGGCTGTGCTCGGCGCTCGGCCGCCGCGACGAGGCGCTGGCCGCCGTGCGGCGCGCCCGCGAGCTGGACCCGCTCGCCCATCGCTCCGACGTCGCCTCCGAGCTGATGCGCGCGGGCCGCTACGAGGATGCGCTCCTGGAGGCCACGCGCGTCGTCGAGCTCGATCCCGGAATCACCCGGGGGCACTCCCTCCTTGGCTGGGCCCACCTCAAACTGGGACACGTCGCCGAGGGTCTGGCGGCGCTCGAGCGTGCGGCCGCGCTCTCGCCCGACGTCACTCTGTTCCGTGCCCAGCTCGGCCAGGCGTACGCGATGGTGGGCGAGACCGGGAAAGCCCGCGCCGTGCTGGGCGATCTCCAACGCCTGGCAGGCGAGCAGTACGTCTCCCCGTATCACTTCGCGTACGTGTACACCGGACTCGGCGAGTACGAAGCCGCCATCGATTGGCTCGAGCGCGCCTTCGAGCAGCGCGCCGGCTCCCTGTATGGCGTCAAGGGCTCGTTCCTCTTCACCGACCTGAGGGAGCACCCCCGCTTCGTCGCGCTGATGCGTAAGATGAATCTCGCCTGAGCCCCGCCCAGGCCGCGTGGCGCCAATGAGTGCCAGCCACGCATCGGGCAGAGTTCAAGAATCGCGGTGGCGTTGACCAGGTACGTACCTGGCACCCCTATCGCTCGAGCAGCACGACGCCCGACCGCCACTGCGCGCGCATACGGGCCGCGCGGCGGGGCATCAGTCGCGACATCACCTTGAACATCCACGCTCCGCGCATCACGCGATCGAGACGGATCCCATGTTCGAACAGCTCGTGGAACTCCGCCTCATGCCAGCCATGAGGCTCGAAGAACCGCGTGCCTTCTTCGGGCGCGAACTGGTATTTCGTGTTCGCCTGCTGGAGCTTCTTGCCCCACCAGCGGTTCACCCGTTTGCGGATCATCGGCGTGGCGAGGTCGATGACCCAGTGCCGGATGGTCGCGACGGCGTGCAGATCGTCCGCCAGCTCGCTGACGACCTGCGGCGCGAGGTACACCAGTAGGCCCTCGCTGAGGACGAGGACGTTGCCCGATTCGGCGCCGAGCCTCGTGAACAGCTCGCGCCGTGGCCCGGCCTGCGACAGGTCAAAGGCGATCCGCTCCACGCGGCAACGGGGTGTTCCGGCAGCCAGTGCCTCGCTCTTGTCGCGGATCATGTCGGGCAGATCGACCTCGATCCAGCGCAGCGATGGCGGCAACGGGAGGCGGTAGGGCCGCGCGTCGAGACCGGCCGCGAGGTTGATCACCACCTCGATGCCCTGGGGCAGGAGGCGGAGCACCAGCTCGTCGAACAGCACGGTCCGGACGATCGTCGTCCACGCCATGCGGCGCCCATAGGTGAGCTTGCGCGCGATCTCCTCGCCGCGACCTTCGCTCACCTTGACGGCGAACTCGTCATGGAAGAGCGCGTCCGAGCGCTTCGACTCCATCGCACGGTGGTACGCCACCAGCAGCGCGGTGTCGGACACCGACCGAAGCGGTTGGAACTTGGATGCTGGCATCATGGCGCGAATTGTACGCGGGATGCGCGTGCGGAAAGCCGACAGATGCCGGATCGGCGCCGCGAGTCCCCATGTCCGGGTGTCTCGAGCGCCGAACGGCCGGTGTCGTAGTCGCGATCCCCGCCTCGGGAGACGGCCGCAGGGACAGTCACGGCAGGGCCGCTCATGGCAGCCTCGCGAACGAGTGCCAGGAACGCAGAGCCCCTACCCGGAGAATCGGAGACCAGTGCGGCTGGATGCTCCCAGGCAGCCGGCGCGCTCATCGCCCTTCAGTGCCCAGGCGCAGACCTGACTCTCCCTGTGCCGGCAAAGGCCAACCCGTGCTCATCCCTTCACATAGGCGAGCTTTGCGGCGACCTTGCCGTCACGCACCGTGAACACGTCGACGCCGCGGAGGTGCCAGGGCTGCCCGTTGCGCATCTTGTGATAGACCCAGAGCACGACGGCTCGATCGCCGCTCACGATCATCTCCTCCGCCTCGAACCGCGCGTCGGAATTGCGCGCGAACCACCCGCGCCAGTACTCAACCACGGCGCTCCTGCCTTGGATACTGCGGCCGTCGGGGGCAGGGGACGTGTCCTCGAAGACCGTGTCTTCCGTGACAAGCGCAGCGACCGCATCCGCGTCGTGCCGATTGAACGCCTCGTTGAAGCGCTCGACGGCGGTGCGGGTTGCCTGTTCCTTCGACTGGATATTCTTCTCGTGATTCACAGGAACCTCATTCGCTTTCTCAGCTGGGCTCGGACTGACCAGCAGGAGCCATGCACCCGCGACAGTGAGGGCCTGAAGATGTACCGGGCAACCGCGCATCGTGTCTCCTCCCGCTGTGGTAATCACCAAGACCCGAAATCTCCGCTGCTTGTTCGGAATCTGTCTCTTCTTGGTTCGAGGATGCACTCGCTCAACGATGGGGTCAAGGCCAAGAAGAGTGCTTTTAGGACCCTTCTTGCGAGTGGGACGATGGCAACAAGGTGATTGAGGCGAACCAAAACAATGGTCAGGCTCTGGCCGGCGGCGAGACCGGCAGATCCTCAAGGGGAGGCCGCGTTCAAATGGGGCGAACGAAGGGATGAGCCGAGGCATTGAGCGGTGGTCGGGCGGCGCTCCGACGAGCCGGGAGGGCTGCGGCCGTCCGCGCCCGGAGCACCAAACACGTGGTCGCGGCATGGGCCCCGGGGGTGGACCCGCGCCCTTCGGGCCGGGAGCCAGCCGCCCCGGTTGACGCCCCCGCGAGAAGGTCTATTCTCGGAGCAAATGAGAAAGATCTGGTTGTTCTCCGTCGGTCTGGTCGGGGTGGCGTTCATGAGCGCACTCGCCCAAGTCGCGCCTCCCGCGACTCCACTGCCCACCGCCTCCGCAGCCCTCGATGAGGGGCGCCTGGACCCGGCCTGGTTCGGGGTCGGACTCGAGTTTCGCCGCACGAACGAACTCGACTACCTGTGGGTCAAGCCGGGCTTCTCCATCGTGGATCGCAAGGTGCGGTTCGTGCCCTTTGGCGAGGTGCAGGTTCGTGGGCCGGATCCGAGCAAGCGGGACGAGAAGGACCTCGCGCTGGCTCGGCGGCTGAATCCGACGCTCCATGAAGAGCTCGCGGCCAAATTCCACGCAGCCTTTGGCAAGCACCTAGCCGTCGTCCAGGAGGGGGAGGATGTCCGCGTCGAAGGACGGATTGTGGACTGCGCCGAAAGCGCGTGGAGGAAGGGCTTCTCGTTCAAGAAGATCTATTCGCTCACCGTCGACATGAAGGTGGTCGACGCGGCGACCGGGGGAACCGTCGTCGCGATCCACCATCGCACGGTCTCGAACGACTGGAGCGACTGGGCCGAGGAGATGGCCGAAGAGGTGCAGGACGAGGGCTTCGCAAAGCTCTACGCCAAGGGCAAGCCGGTCAGGAAGTAGATTCCGGCGCGGGTGGGGGCTCGGGGCGGCGCTGCGTTCGGCTAGTGAAGGGCCGACGCGTCAGGCCCGGAGGTCCCGGCTTGCACGCCAAAAAGAAAGTCTTCGTCCTGGCGATCGCCCGCGAACCGATCCGCAGACTCGTGCGTATATGTTCGTGATGACACATTCCCTTTCTCAGGGAGGCCTCTCGCGATGAAACCCAACGGTTCAGCGGGAAGAGATGGTTTGCGGCGTCGCATCATTCGCTTCTTTGGCGGGATTCTGGCGTTGGTCCCTGTCTTGTTCGTCAGCCCGTCGTTCGTTGCCGCCGAATCCGCCCTCGAATCGCCACCAGTGAAATTGAACGAGGTTCCCCACGAGCTCGCTCCGGTCGACTTTCTCGCCGAGGTCCCGGTCATCGACGGCGTTCTCGACCCCGCCCTGCGGGACCTGCCGCGCCGAGCATTCTCCCAGGTGGATCTCTTCGGAACCGCGGAGAAGCCCGTCGACGCGCACTACCGTCTCGCCTACGGGACCAATTTCCTCTACGTCTACGTGGAAGCGCAGGGGGACAGAGTGACCTACAACGACCGGGCCTACCAGAACGGCGACGGCTTCCACTTCGTCATTGCCCGGCCCCGTGCAGGCGACGCGCCCTCGGACGAGTTCTACGTCGCGGCGTGCTCCGCGGTCGACCGGCCCCAACTGGATTGGAGCCGACGGCTCTTCTGGTACTACAACGTCGACAAGCTCTTCGTCCCGATGAGCGCGCAGGCCAAGCTGGCGTCCGCGGCGCACGACGGCGTCATCTCGTTCGAGCTCCTGCTGCCGTGGCAGGATCTGCATCCATACCACCCCTGGCTTTCCGACGGGATCGGCTTCAATCTGGGGTTTGTCAAGGCCAGTGGCCAAGGCGCGTTCTATTACCGGGTCCTGCCCGAGGACCTCGGTGGTGAAAATGTACCCCGGCGCTACATCAGGCTCCGCTTCGCTGAGCCCGTCCTGAACAACGGAATGCAGACCTTCGTCGAGTTTGGACGCAACCATCTGGGTCAAGGCGAGTCGCTTTCAGCGCGAGCGGTGACGCTGAGCTCAGGTCAGGACTCGGGGTCGGAGAATCTGAGCATCGCCGTCCTCAGCGGAGAAGGGACGGGGTTGGAATCCAGTACGACCGAGTATCCCTGCAAGCGGGGGCTCACGTTCCATGAGTTTCGGGTCAACCTGGGGGATCTCCCGCCCGGAGGCTATCGCGTTGCATGGAGATCGCGCCGCGACTATTCGAGGGGAGATGACTCGACCAGAGCCTTGGCAGTGACCGTCCTGCCGGCCACCGCGCCCGAACTCCACGCCAAGCGGCTGGAGGACCTGGGAGCGCGTCTCTCTCCGGGAAGCGCAACGACTCTCCGGTTCCTTTCCGACGAGGCTTTCGCTTCTCTGCGCTCACTGAAACCGTACGAGACCGCCGCGAAGGTACGGATGGCCCTGCTTCGAATCGAGGCGGACCTCAGCCAAGCCGAGGCGGGCCGGGACATGTTCGCGAGGAGGACCGGTTTCCTGCGGCGGGCGTTCCTCTCCCGGGTCGACAACACGCTTCAGCCCTACGGCGTCAGGGTCCCGGCTGGCTTCGACCCCAAGGCTGGCAGGAGGTATCCTCTCATCGTCTTCCTCCACGGCAGCGCGTCGGATGAAACCGATCTTGTCGGGTTCGATTTCCTGAGCGAGGGGGATTGCATCGAGCTGGCCCCGCGCGGTCGGGGCCCCTCCAACGCCTTTACGCGCGATCACGCCCAGGAGGACATCGAGGAAGCGATCGGGGCGGTCGTCCACAGCTACCCCATCGACGAAGACCGGATCATCTTGACCGGTTTCTCAATGGGGGGCTACGGCGTCTACCGGACGTTCTACGAGCATCCGGCGCGGTACAAGGCGCTGGCCGTGTTCTCCGGCATGCCGGCCGTCGAAGAGGGGTTTGCCCCCGGTGAAGTTCATCCGGGTTTCCTCGACGACAAGAATCTCGAGAGGTTCAGGGGCATGCCTGTTTTCATTTTCCACGGCCGCGAAGATCGGAACTGTCCCTTCAGCGTCACTCAGGAGCTCATCGGGAAGCTTGGGCGGGCCGGGGCCAGTGTCGAGTTCGTCACGGAAGCCGGGGCCGGTCATCAGCGACCAGGCCCCGAGGCCCTCGCGCGCTATCACACCTGGCTCAGGACCGTGATGAACAACTAGTCGCTGGCGTCGGTACCGGGACCTGAGGCAGGCTGATTCGAACCCACGCGATTCGTTCCGGTGAACCCCCGGTTCATAGGGACCAAGAAGTTCCTCTCCTTCAGGGTTCGGTGTCGGGGTGCTGAGAGTGTTGCCTGCGCGGCGACATGGGGCGTTCAGGAGGCCGCTCGACCGGGCGATCAGGTCAACCCGGGGGGAGCTGATGGGAGCGGCAGGCTGAGCTACGCCCCACCGGTCCCTGGTACCACCATCTCACCCTGGGAGGCTACGCCGGCAGCTTGGGGTCCGTGATCCGATGCGGCCGCAGGACGGCGTTGCCGACGTTGCGTCGTGGAGATCGGCCCATACGCTCCCGCTCCGCTTCACTGGATCTATGGCGCGAGATTCGAGTTGAAGCAGTCCCGGAAGATCTTCCACGAGCCGTCGGCCTGCCGCTTGAAGATGGTCTCATACTTGCCGTCTCCGAGAATCCTCGCTCCGCCGGCCCTGGGGGCGAGGGTGAAGGTGTAGTTCCCATAGACGAATCCGTACTCGTAGTCGACGAACGTGCCGGAGACGGCGATCGCGAACTTCTCGAACTTCATCGCGGCCAACATGGTGCTCATCGACTTTCTGATCGCGGGGATGCCCACGTTCATGGGCGCGTTCGGCGGCAGCTGGACGCCTCCTTCGTCCCACAGCGCGATCCAGCCGTCGATGTCGCCGACGAGCAGGGCTGCGCTGTACCTCTCCCAGGTTGTCTTGACGGCTTTCTCGAAGGTTTCGGGGCTGGCCTTGGGCATGGTGGAGCACCCGGCGAGCGCGACGAGGCTCGCCACGAGAACGGCGACTTCCAGCAACGCGAATGTCTTCTTCACGTGATCCTCCTTGATCGTTGGAGCAGCGAATCTGCGGACCGGATCCAAACCCTCCTCGATTCGGGCGACAGGACTCCGCGCACCGGCCACGTAATCCGCACGGTAGCGCGCACGCGGCAGGTCGCCGCACGAGGTGGAGCGCTGGTGGTGAACCATATGGCTTGCAACCAACCTAGGTTGGGGGGTGCACCCCGTCAAGACGAAGAGCCGGCGGAAAGCCGTCTCGCATCAAGTGACGGTGCCACACGTCGCAATCGGGGAGGTTGGACTGGAACCGGCCGGCGACAATTCAGCCTTCTCATCCGCCGTAGCGACGACACGTCCTCGAGACCGGCTCGTACCCACCGAGCGGGCAGCCGTAAAGGACCGTCCGCCGGACATCTGTTCCTAGCGGAAGCCGGCGGTTCGATTCAGAGGTGTCTCGTCTGGCGCACGCGGCCTGACTTAGTCTGCAGGTCGAGCCGCAACTCGCCGTGCGCGACGACCCCGTCGCGGGTGGCGTTCGTGACCTCGATGTTGCCGCTCTCGAGTCGAACGACGATGCGCTTGAACACACCGGCGGGGATACGGATCGCGGCCGAGCCATCGAGGTCCGTGAACCAACCGTCCTGCTCGATCCGATACTGCAGCGTCGGGACCGGGCCTGCGACGAACCGTGTGGAGGCTCGCAGACGGCTCGTCGGAAGGCCGAAGCCGTGCAACTCGCCCGAGACCGACACCTCGCCCGCAGGCGCATCGACCAGCACGATTCCGATGTTCGCGGTTCTGGCCGTGACCTCGAAGACCTGTGGCGGCCGTGGAAGCGAGGAGAGCCGGACTTCGGCGGCAATCGGCGCACCGTGAGGGGTGACGAAGAGCGCGAGGAGCACGCCCACGCCACCGAGGGCCGAGAGCACCACGATCGCGCGCTGCCGGACCGCGACCGGCCCTTCTACGGCGGGGAGACCGACCGCCCGTGACTCGTGGGCGGGGATCCGCAGCACGTAGTTGTAGAGCGAGTGCGCGACTCCGAACGCGATCAGCGCCGACCAGACCGCGTCCGACAGAAAATGCCCGCCTGCCGCCATGCGACCGATGCCGAGGCCCGTGCCGACGATCAACCCCGCGCTCAGCGAGGCGACCGCCCACGGCGGTCGGCGCCGTCGCCATGTCCACCAGCCCATGCCGTAGAGGAACCCGACCGAGCAGTGGCCGCACGGAAACGACGCCCCGCCCTCGCCCCTCAGCGGCGCGACCGCGTAGTGCATCGTGCCTCCGAACTCGACGATGTCTCGCGGTCGAGGGCGGTTCCAGTGGTCCTTGAAGAGGCCGTTGATGATGATCCCGGGTCCGAGCACGACGCTCAGCAGCACGAAGGCCGCATTCCGGCGCCAGTCGTCCCTCCGGCGCGCGATGCCCGCGGCCAGTCCCGCGAGCCCGCCAAGGACGAGCGACGCCGTGACCCACGGGGCCAGGCGATACAGCACCGACCACGGCAGTCTCGTGGTGAACGGCCAATGGCCAGCTGCATTCGGGCGGTAGAAGATCCTCGCGCTCGTGATGTCGAGCGGCGTCACGGCGAACAGGAGTGTCACGACCGCGCAGAGTCCAACGAACACGACGAGGTCGTGGCGCCAGTCGCGTCGGGACCCATGCGCTCGGCCGCCCGACGGCCGCGGCTCGGCGGAGTCCCCTGGATCAGCTCTCGTCGCCATCCCTGCTCGATCCGGCCACGGACCGCTCCGCCGGCTCGCGTGCGCGCCCCGCCCGGCCTGGATTTCCCTTGCTCGACTCGACTGATTCTAGCTCGCTGCCGCGGTGTGGGGCGTCGACTCGGGCAAAACCCGGCGGAGGCGGCGGCGGGCCCGCGGGTGGCGCCGTGGCGAAAGGAGCCGATCACCACTCACCACGACAACGCCCCCGTCACCCCGACCAGGCCCGGACCGACCATCGGCCCCAAAGCCAGGCGGTGGCCGCCGTCGGCGTCCGAGCCGTGGTGTCGGCTGACCCAACTCCCGACCGCGCTGCCGATGAGCGCGCCCGCGACGACGTCGGAAGCCCAGTGGGCATTGAGTTCCATCCGCTCGCACCCGACAAGGCCGGCGAGGCCCCACGCGACGCCCCGCAGCACGGGACTCGCGGTGTGGTTGGACACCACGGCGGCGAGCGTGAACGCCTCGGTGGCCTCGCCGGAGGGGAACGACTGCCCGCGCGAGACCGGCTCGAACGCTCCGCTGCCGCTTCCCGCGTTCGGCCTCTGGCGGCCCGCGAGCTCCTTGACGACCGGCGCAACGAAAGCGCCGGCGAAGAGACTCGCCTCGAGGCCGTCGGCCCCGGTGGCGGCCAGGCCGGCGTCGCCCGACCACTCCCCGACGCCGAGAAGGACCCCCATCGCGGCCACGCCTCCCCAGGTCCCGATCGGCCGGATCCGGTTGGCGAGGTTCCGCGAGGAGGCGGAGGAGTGCGCCTGGAGGGAATCGCGCAGGCGGACGTCGAACACGGTCACCGCGCCCACCAACCCCGCGCCGATCGCCAGGCGGGTCCAGTCGTGTGAGTCGAAGGACAGCGGGCGCTTGACGAGGACCCCGAAGTCCTGCCAGACCCGATGGGGCAACGCCGCGAGCGATGGCACAGCGGGAGCCGAGGTCTGCGCCCGCGTTCGGGCGTCACCGGTCGTCATCCCGGACGGGTTGCGGGGCGGAGAGGCGGGCGTCAAAACGCCGGGGTCCGCTCCAAGGCCGAAGCGCGCCGGTGCCGGCGCCGGCCACCCGGCCTCGAAGGGCCGAGCCTCCTCGTCGTGCCCGACAAGCCCGAGGGTCAGAGCGGGCTCACCGGCCAGAACCGGCCGGAGAAGGGCCGTTGTCGCAACGACGACGAGAAGGGGAAGGCTCACTCGGAATCGAGGTCCACACGCAACGGCCGACGGGGTTCGGCTCATCTCGGCTCCCTTCGCGGCCACGCGTGGGTACCCCTCCTCGGACTCCGCCTTTAGAACGCCCCGTCCCCCGCTGCGAATTTCGCCTCGGGTGGGTGAGAGGAGTGACGCAGAACCCACCGGCCGTGCGATAGCCGTAGGCGGAGCGCCTTCCGGCCGGCCTTTTGGCCCGCCCGCTCAGCCGATCTTCGCCCCGCGCTCCGCGAGCAACTCGCGCAGCACCGAGCGGTGGCAGCGCGCCTCGTCCTCGCAGTAGCAGCCGACCGAGAGGTCTGCCGTTTGCGAGAGCGCGGCGAGCAGGTCGAGGGTGCGGCTCGGCAGGGGCTCGGACATCTCGGCGCGAAACCTCTTCTTGAACGTAGCCCGGTCCCGCTCGGTCTGCGCGCCCTTGCCGAGCTTCATCGTTTCGACGCTCGGCGCGAGGTTCGGATACCAAACGTCGTACCAGTCCTCCGAGGCGAAGCGCGTCGCCGGCACGCCGTGCGGCGGACGGCGCACGGTGCCGACGCGGAGGCCCTCGCCGGCGGCGCGGGGAGTTCCGAGGCGGACGATGCGAAGCGTCATAGGCCCTCCATTTCTGGTTCGATGTCTCCCCCACAACGCCGCGGCGAGACGATCTGCCGCACGAAGTCGGGGTTGAGCCACCGGACGTTGACTCAACGGGATAGGGTTCCTCCCGCTCACTTTCACGCATCGTACCCACGGCCGAGACGCAGTCAAGGCAGAATCTTGCCCTCGCCGCATCAGCGGCCGTGATGGCATGAACTCGCGCTCGGGTTCGGTCGGTGGTCCCGCTCGCCGTAGCATCCACGGGGTCTCTCGACGAAGCGAGCGCGATCGGCGGCGACTCGCCGGCCAGTGGGGGAGGGCAAGGCCGGCCGAAGGCGATGAGGCCGTCGGCCGGCCGGTTCACAGCAGCCTTGATAGCCCCCAACGCCGACCGCGTCGCGACCTGCGCCAGGAAGCGCGCGGGGGCACCTTCAGGTCGTCAGTTCAGTCGCCGACGACGCGCAGGCCGTAGGTAACGTAGCCGTTGTCGACCAGCGTGAGGTTGCCGCGCAGGCCGAAGTGCAGAATGCTGTCCTTCTTGAAGAACTCCTTCGCCTGTGCGTCGGTCAGGCCGTAGGTCCCCATCAGGGCGCTCTTGCTGATGAAGCCCGCGATGCAGACGCGGGTCTCGCTGAATGTGCGCGACGCGGTCTGGCCCGGGTCGAGGCTCTGCGCGTCCTGGTACGCGGCTGCGAAGCCGGACAGGAGCTTGCCGTTGAACGGCAGGCTGGTCGTGGGGTCGATCAGCGACGGGTCGTTCAGCACCGGGTTCTCGACCACGACGTAGGGGGAGAGGTGGAACTTCGCGTTGGGCTGGAACGACCCGGTCGAGTTCTGGAAGCTGTACGACGCGAGGGGCGTGAGCCAGTGGCAGAACACCGAGTGGGCGCTCTTGCCCGGGATCGTGAGCTGGCCGATGTCGGGCGCGTCGAAGTTGGTGGGTCCCGGAGCCGCATTCAGCGTGATGCAGCGATCGTTCGGGCCGAGCGGGTTGGAGGGGTCGACGATGGTGCAATCCGCCTGGAAATACACGTACCCGCTCTGCACCAGGCCGTCGAACACCACGTTGCGCCCGAACGAGTCGGTGTCGCCGCCGCCCGGAGCCGGCGAAGGCGACATCGCGGTCGCGGTGAGCCCGGTGCTCAGCGCCTTCACCTCGCGGCGCACGTCGACGCGGTCGGTCGCGGACTGTGCGACGGCGACGCTCGCGGTCGCGCCACAGACAGCCAGGATGATCCAGAAACGCTTGATGGACATTCTTTCCTCCTCTTTCATACTGACGTTGACGGTCATGGGTTATGGATAGAGATTCCCTTCCTAACGGTGCTACTCCTTTACTCACCCCAAGCCCTGTTTGAAGCTGCGGTTAGCATTCTGCTACTTAGTCTTGGTCTTGTCAAGCCGCCCAGTCGCCTCACCAAGGACATACGCGAGAAGGGGAATCGTTGCCTCACTGCCGGTACTGGGTAGGTATCTCGCAGAGGTAGACGTCAACTCGACGACTATTCGGCTCAACGCATCCCCAGCACCGTTCGCGGTCATGCGAGATGACGGCGACGGACCTGGCGAACTACGCAGGGATCACGCGACGCCCACCGTGGACAATCCGAGCCTCACCCCGAGCGGGCGTCGGAATTCAGACGTCACGTCGGCGGTAGCTCTAACGCCCTTCCCAAGATGGTGAGATGGTGATACTTGGCATTTGTTCCGGTTTCGCTCCGGCCGTCACATTCCTAGTGTTTCCACTAGATGCGTACCTGCTGACCATCACGGAATGAGTCGGTCGAAGCGTTCTTTGGTGATCTCCGCCTTCACGTCGCCGGTGTGGGCGATGCCGGCCGGCTCGAACAACACGAGCTTGACCTTCCCGAGCGGCACCACCCGGTGCTCGACTCCGCGCCTGACGATGCAGAACTCGCCCGGGCGCAGCGTGGTTACGGCGGCCCTCTCGTGGACCTCGAGCGTCCCGTCCAGCACCCAGAACATCTCGTCCTCGGCCCGGTGCGCATGCCACGGTACCTTGTCGCCCTCGAGACGCACCAGCTTGACGTGCTGGCCGTTGAGCTCGCCGACGATCTTCGGCGAGTAGGTGTCGTCGAACCTCGCGAAGTATTTCTCGATATTCACCACTCGCGGCATGGAAGTCCCCTCTCTCGCCGCGGCGCGGGCAGAGTGCCACGGCGTGCGGTTCAGAGCCAGTACGGCCGCGTCTCGGTCCAGGTTGCACCTCGTCCTCGTGACCGGATCGGTAGATCAGGACCACATCGGTACCACGTATCACCATTTCAATGCGTTTACCTTGTTGGCTCCCTACAGGTCCCCCGAAGAGGCCTCGTCGCGGCGTCGCCGAGGGTCTGGCGGCGCCGAACCTGCAGCTGTTCGCCGAGTCGACCGGGTGCTCATGCCGGCAGGAAGAGGAACGCCAAGGCCAGGATCGCGTACACCCCCAACAGTTGTGCGCCTTCCAGCCAGTTTGTCTCGCCGTCCTGCGACACGAACGCGGCGATCAGGACCCCCGCGAACAGGGCGACGATCTCAAAAGGGTTGAAGACCAGTGTCAACGGGTGCCCCATCAGCAAGCTGACGAAGACCAGCACTGGAGCAACGAAGAGGGCGATCTGCAGGCTGGAGCCGACGGAGACCGCCATGCTCAGTTCCATCTTGTTCCTCCAGGCCGCTTGCACGGCCACGACGTGTTCCGCCACGTTGCCCACCAACGGCACGACAATGATGCCGATGAAGAACTCGGAGAGCCCCAACGCCTGGGTGGTGTGCTCGACGCTGCCGACCAGGATTTCGCTCAACCACGCGATGAGGGCAGTGGTAGCCAGCAGTACCGCAACGGACTTGCCGACGCTCCAACCGCCTGGATGCTCCGCCTCAACGTCCTGGGCGAGCGCCGGTTCCGGGCTGGCGTAGCGGAAGGCAAAGAGCAGCCCCAGTGCGTAGACGATGATCATCGCCACCGCAGTGCCCAGGCTCAGAGATTCGACCGGACCCGCCGTCTCCGTGTGCGCGAAGAAGAAGAGCGAAGGGATCATCAAGGCGAGAACGGCCAGCAGCAACTGGGTGGCGTTGACGCCCGCATGGGTCCGGTCGAAGCGCTGGGTTCCGTTCCTGACGCCGCCGGCCAGCACGCTGGCGCCCATCACCAACAGCACGTTGCCGAGAATGGATCCGGTGATGGAGGCCTTCACCAGGTCGAGCAAGCCTGCTCGAATGGCGAACAGGGTGATGATCAGCTCGGCGGCGTTCCCGAGCGTGGCGTTCAGCAGGCCGCCGACGCGCGGCCCCGTGTGTGCCGCCAACTCCTCGGTCGCGTGACCGAGGATGCCGGCCGCCGGGATCACCGCCAGTGCGGAAGCAACGAACAGCAGCGTCGGGGTCGCGCCCGCGAGCGCGCCGACGATTGCGACCGGCGCGAAAACGAGGAGAAGATTGAGATACTTCACGGGCCGGTGCTCCTTTCCTTCACGGCCGACCGCAATCACGTGCCATGGATCCGCGCCGCTGGGTTTGGACCTCCGGCACACGATACCAGCCCAGCCGGCGACGGTCGCGCTGCCAGCCGGTTCGGCGAGGGCCTATTCCGCGACGTGGCCACGCCAGGGCACGAGCATCGGGACCTTCCGCTGGTAATCGCGGTAGGCGTCTCCGAAGTCGGCCACGAGGTCCCGTTCCTCCAGGACCGTCGCAACGCAGATCCAGCCGGTCCAGAGCACGCTGAAGAGGAGACGATCGGCGGTCACTTCGGGGTCGCTCCAGATCAGGACGAGAACGCAGGAGTACAGCGGATGCCGTACCCACCGGTACGGACCTTTTACGACGAACGTCGACGGGCGCTCGGAGACGCCACGCAGGTGTGCCCGTATCGGGCCGAGCCCGAGCGGGTCGAACAGCGATCCGAGGGCGTGTGCGCTGAGGACGAAGAGCGCGAAGGCGACCAAGGCGAGGGCTCGGACGATCCAGAGCGGCACTCCTTCGAGCGCGAGGAGACGGGTCTCGGTGCGTTGCCAGAGCACCGCGACCAGCGCCAGTACAACCCCGGACGTGATCGCGTAGAAGGCACCCTGGTAGCGTTCCGGAAGGAAGGCGGAGAGGCGCGCTCGAAATCGCTTGCGAACCGTCCCGCTGTGCTGAAGGAAGAAGGCGAGCGAGAGCGCCGCGTCCCAGGCCAGGGCCCGGGAGTCCGGCCACCCCAGGCGCACGAACGTCACCGATCCCATCATCACGAACAGCACCACGGACCCGATGCCGAGCACGGCCGCGAGTGCCATCATCACGTGGTCCGGCCACTTCGTGAGCGTGTTCATGAGGCTGTCTCCCGTCCACGGTCAGAGGAGGAAGGGGACGAGGCAGTGGACCTCTCGCCGGTACGCGGCGTATCGCTCACCGTATGCCTGGCGAAGCCCCGCTTCCTCGAAGGGAATCAGGCAAATCATCATGCCAACATAGACGCAGAAGACGCTGAGGCAGGCCAACGACTGTACAACGCACGCGAGTCCGAGGGAGATGGACAGGGCGGCCGTGTACATCGGGTGCCGCACCAGCCTGTACGGCCCGCCCGTCGTCATCTCGTCGGCTGCGCGAGGCGCGGTCCCGCCGGCCTGGTAGCTGGCGCGAAGCGCCATCAGAGCCCACCCCATGAGAGCGAAGCCGGCCAGGTACAACAGCGCGCCCGCTGTCTCGAGGCCGACGAGGACCGACCGCGGAGCGACGGTCACGTGGGTGGGATCGAACGCCTCGAAGCGACGGGTCAGCAGGAGGATGGCGGCGAGGGGGTTCACGACCAGCAGGAAGAAGAGGTTGAACACATGGACGACCCAGAGCCAGACGCCGCCTGTAGGCGTGTCCCTCATGATCGAACCGGTGGCCGCCCGCTTCACGGTCACGAGTGCCCCGAGCACAACCAACATTGCGATGCCGACGAGCCTTGGATCGACGAGGTGCATCGCATCCTCCTTGGTCGCGCCCCGCCGGACCCCGGCACGACCCGTGGGCACCGGGCGTTGAAGGATGGAGCAGCCCTGGAACGCCTACCTGCCATCGTTCGCGCTCGGCGCAAACGGCAACGGACAGAAGGAAGTCACCGTATCCTAGGCTCGGTCCGAGGAGAGGGCAAGGCCGGGGGGATTCCCAGCGGTTCCGGCCTGGCGCGTCTGACAGGTGCGCGGTTCTCTCCGCAGGCGCCGCGGCGCCCGCGATGGCTTCTCTCCTCTGCGCGTTCCCTTTCTCGGTGGAATTGTCGGCGCCACCGCTCGTCACGAAGGCGGGCGGTCCCATTGGATCCGGCCATCGCGGCCGCGGCTCAGCCCGTCTTGCGTGGCGTGGTGACCCTCCGGGCACCCGGACCGGCCCGGGAAGTGCGCTTCCACGGCTGCCCCTGGGTTCGGGGAGGCGGCGGCGTGCGCTGCGGAGGCTCCTCTGCCGGTGGCTTGGTCGGCTGCGCGGCGCTCGCCTCGTGCTCCCGCGACACGCGATCGGCCTCCTCGTCCTTGACGAGACAGCAGTGCTTGTATTTCTTGCCGGAGCCGCAATGGCACGGCTCGTTTCGACCCTGGTGTCTCGCACCTGTCTCGGCCATCGCTCGCTCCTCTAGGTTGCAACCTTATCACGGTGCCGTAGCCGGAGAGAGCAGGGCGTCAGGTTAGCTTCCGGCCCCGGGAGGGCCGACCCCGGCACCCCAGGACGTGTCGTCCTTGCAGGCCGTGCGGCACTTTTCGCAGGCGAGTCAGGCAGATGGTGACGGCCGGTGCCGGCCCAGTGATTCCCGATGATGAGCGCGCCGCACCTCGCTCAGGCACGGTCGCCGGATGGTGATAACCGGTACCGATGGCTCACCGCCTGCCGACGATCAGCCTCTCGCCTCCAGCGGTTAAGGCTTCGCGCCCATGATCAGGAGCCACAGCATGATCGCGGCCTCTCCGAGGAGGAACGGGGTCGCGATGCGAAAGACCATATCGTAGTGCTGCGGTAACAGCAGGCCCGTGAAGCTCATGGCCAGATAGGCGAAGCAGTTGACGATCAGCCAGGCTCCGAGGATGCGGGGGAGGAACCCGGACCTGAACACGAGGACCCCGAAGGGCAGGAGCCAGAGGCCCCAGAAGATCTGGGACACGATGGCTCCCTGGCTGTGGAGCCTGAGGAACAGCATCGCCAGGGCGTCCCGCTGAGGCTTGTCGAAGACAGACAGGAAATCGGCGCCGCGCACGAGCAGGAGGGTCGCGAGGTTGTTCAGCTCGTTCAGGAACCCCAGCGGGACCTGGACAAAGACCAGTATCACCATGAGCGATGCGTGCTGCTGGTTCACCCCCTTGAGCAGCCGATAGAGGGCCAGGGCCAGGAAGATGAAGACGGTCCCGGCGACGAGGTCGCTCGCGACGCCGAGCCGGAAGAGCGACTCGGACGCGAGGATGTTGGCGGCGGTCGCGGCGGCGTTCCCCCGCACGATCAGCTTGCCGGGGACGTACATGAGGCTGAAGAAGCCGGTAACGGTCAGGAGCAGGTACAGCAGTCCTGCGACTCGCGCGGTTCGCTTGGTTGGGTTCATCTCTCCCCCCGGATGGTGACGGTTCACGGCGCGCTCACACTCCACACTCGAGCCCGGTCCTGTTGGGTTTGTTTACGGGAGGCCGATAGTGAGAGTTTCAGTGGTCGCGAGGTCAGGGGCATGAGCGCGCTCGGCTGGAACCGCGCCTGACACCAATGCTGTCCAGGATGGTCAGATCGCAAGGGCCCGTGGCGATCCGATCTGGCACACGGACGAGCCGGGCAGGGAACTGTCATGCCTGGTCGTGCGTTCATCCTCATCAGGGGGTGAACTGATGCGAAGGACAATCCTGTGTCTTGTGGCAGCGACGGCGATGGTGGTTTTGGCTCAGGCGCAGGGCACGTCGCCCAACGCGGGAGGAAAGCGCGCCGAAGTGCTGGTGCTGGGCGTCTATCACATGGCGAACCCTGGGCGCGATATCTTCAACATGCAGGCTGACGACGTGCTTGCCCCCAAGCGCCAGCAGGAGCTCGCCGAGCTCGAGGCTGTGCTCAAGAAGTTCCAGCCGACGAAGATCGCCGTGGAAGCGACGTATGGCGAAGACGTGGTCCCCAAGCGTTTCGCCGATTACCTCGCCGGCACCCGGCCGCTCTCGCGCAACGAGGTGGAGCAGATCGGCTTTCGGCTGGCGAAGGACATGGGCCACACGACCATCTACCCGGTCGACGCCGATGGCGACTTCCCCTTCCAGCGCGTCCTCGACTACGCCAGGGCGACCGGGCAGTCGGCCAAGCTGGACGCGATGATGGGAGAGATCGGGGCGATGGTGAAGGCTCAGGACGAGTACCTGAAGAGCCATAGCGTGCTCCAGACGCTCCTCACCATGAACTCCGACGCGAAGGTGGCGCAGGACGTCGGCTTCTACGTTCTCGAGGCGCGCTACGGCGAGCCCGGTGACTACGCCGGGCCGGACCTGCTGGCGGAGTGGTACCGGCGGAACGTGCGCATCTACAACAACGTCGCCAAGCTCATAACGACTCCTGAGGACCGCATCCTGGTGATCTTCGGCGCCGGGCACCTGGGTTGGCTGCGGCAGGATTTTGCCGCGGACCCCACGCTGCGCCTTCGCAAGCTGGAGGAGTTCGTGCCCGCAGAGACGCGTCGCGCTCCGTGATAGCCAACCAGTGGGTTCGGGTGTGACCACGACCCGATTTCCCTTCGACACCTCTTCGGTGAGGGAGAGATCCCTAGCATGAGAGACGTTCGGGAGCACCTTTCCGATGTCGACGGTAGCATCCACGTGCGGACGGATGCGGCTGCAGTCGTCTTCCCATTCCCAACCGGCATCGTTCAGGCGAACCCGGTCGAGAAGGTGAGATGGTGATAACTGGTACCGATCCGACACCCATGAGACGCTCCTAGCCTCCGGCCTGCGCTCGCCAGCGCGCGGCCTGTGCGGCGTGGCCGCGGCCGGGCTCGGCCTTCTCCCAGGCGTCGTACAGCTTGGCGAGCGCCGACGCGGTTTCGGTCGCCCACTTCGACTTTCTTTGTGCCTCCGGGCGCAGCTGCTCCGACTCGAGCATGGCGGCCTCCGCCGCTGCATGGCGGCCGAGATCGAGCCGGATCTCGCCGAGGCGGGTGAGCACGGTCGCGCGGACGGCGGGGTCGGACTTCGGGTCGGCATGCAGCGCGGAGTCGAGCTCCGCGACCGGCGCCTCGGCCTCGGCGGCGCGGCGCCGCAGGCGCTGCACCCACGCCCACTCGAGCACCGACCGGACGCCGGCGGGGGAGGTAAGGCCGAGCACGCGCCGCGAGCGGTCGCGGGAGTCGCGCTCGAGCCGCTCCGCCTCGTCGAGGCGGCCCAGGTTCTGGAGGATGACCGCCAGGTTGGAGGAGAGGTGGATCGAGTACTCGTGGTCGGGTCCGAGCGTGCGCACGAACCCCTCGTACGCCTCGCGGTCGTACGGCTCCGCCTCCGCCCAGCGCTTCTGCTCGGCGTAGAGCCCGGCGATGTTCGCGACCAAGATCAGCGTGTCGGGGTGGTCGCGCCCGCGCACGCGGCGGTGCCCCTCGAGCGACTCGCGGAACAGCGGCTCGGCCTGGTCGAACCTCTTCTGGCTCAGCAGCAGAAACCCAAGCGTGTTGATCGAGATCAGGGTGAGGGGGTTGTCGGGGCCAAGGACGCGCCGGCAGCGCTCCATGTTCTCGCGCGCCAGCGGCTCGGCCTCGGCGACGCGGCCTTGCTGCTGCAGCTGGTAGGCCAGGTCGCCGGTCGCCGTGAGCGTGTCCTCGTCGTCCGGACCCAGCGCGCGCCGCGCGCGCTCGAGGCGCTCCCGGTATAGCGGCTCGGCCTCGTCGAGACGCCCCTGGAACTGGATCGCGGTGGCGAGGCGGTCGAGGATGTCGAGGGTGATCCGGTCGTCCGGCCCGAGCACCCGCCGGGCCCGCTCGAGGGCGGGGCGGGCGAGCGCCTCGGCCTCCTTGTGCTTCGAGTGCGCCTCGAGTAGGACGACCGACTTGGCGACCGAGTAGAGCGTGTCGCGCGCGTCCTCGCCGAGCCTCGCGCGGCGGACCGCGAGCGCCTCCTGCTGCGGGGCGTCAGCCTCGTCGTGCAGGCCGACGCCCCACAGCACCTCCGCGACGACCTGCAGAAGACGCGCCTTGACCAGCGGCTGGTCCTTGAACTGGCTATGGATCGCCTTGAGCGTGCGGTCGAAGATGCTGCGGTCGAGCGAGCGGAGCGCGACGCTCGTGGCGTTGGTGCGGGCGAGCGCCGCCGCGAACGTCGCCAGCGTGGCATCGGCCTCGGCGGCAGGCACGTGTGCCTGGGCGAGCGCGCTGCGCAGGTCGGCCGTCAGGTCCGCGCGGATCCCGAGCCCCATCTGGGTCGCGTCCACGCCGGAGAGCTGCGCGGACTGGAACGCGACCACCTTCTCGAGCTCGGTGGCCCGGGCCGCGGCCAGCCGACTCGAGCGCAGCGCCGAGACGAGCCCCGCGGTGGTCCCTGCGATGCCGGCGAGGAGGGCGACGGCGAGAGCGGCCGCCGCGGCGACGCCGGCGCGGTGCCGCCGCACGAACATCCGCGCCCGGTACGCGCGCGACGCCGGCCGCGCGACGATCGGCAATGAGCCGAGGTAGCGCGCGACGTCGCCGGCCAGCTCCCCGGCGCCGGTGTAGCGGCGGTCGGCCTCGAGCTCGAGCGCCTTCGTCACGATCGTCTCGAGGTCGCGGTCGAGCGCCTTCGTGCCGCGCCACGCCTCCGCGAGCCTCGGCGCGGGCTTCGTTGCGACCGTGCGCGCCGCGTCGATCAGGCTGAGCTTCGAGGTGTCATGCGGGCGCCGCCCCGCGAGCATCTCGTACAGGATCACGCCCAGCGAGAAGACGTCGCTGCGCACGTCGATCGCCGCGACGTCGCCGCGCGCCTGCTCGGGGCTCATGTACGCGACGGTCCCGCGGATCACCCCCTCGTGGGTGAGCGTGCCCTCCTCGGTGTCCTCGGCGGTGAGCCGCGCGAGGCCGAAGTCGAGGATCTTCACGACCGGCGTCGCGGGCGCGCGGCCGCCCTCGTCGGGCGCCGCCATCACGATGTTGAGGGGCTTGAGGTCGCGGTGGATCACGCCGCGCTGGTGCGCATAGTTCACCGCATCGGCGATCGTGCGAAACACCTCGAGCCGCTGCCCGACTTCCTTCGGAGTCAACGGGCCGGTGCGGGAGGCGAGCCACTTGTCGAGCGTAGGTCCGCGCACAAGCTCCATTGCGAAGTAGTCGTGCCCGTCGGCTGTGTGTCCCGACTCGTAGATCGTGGCGATGTTGGGGTGCCTGAGCCGGCCGAGTGACTCAGCCTCACGGCGGAACATGCGGGCGTGCACGTCGTCGACGAAGTGTCCCTGACGCATCACCTTGACCGCAACGCGCCGACGCGGGCTGGCCTGCTCGGCCTCCCACACCACGCCCATCCCGCCCTCGCCGAGACGGCCGATGACCCGGTAGTCGCCGATCGACTCCGGCACTCCGCGCCGCGCGCGGAGGGATGGCGGCAGGTCGGACTCCGACAGCGTCGCATCCGATTCCGGCCCGCCCTGCGTCGGTGGCGTCCGGTCTTCGAGGTCTGTCATGGGGGCCCTCGTCTTCAGCCGCCGGCCGCTCGACGCGACCGATCGTGTGGCTGCTTTCTAGGTGGACGCAACTGCCCGCGCCCGTCTGGCTATTCCCGGGCGACGCCGGCTGGCAGGCAAGCCATCATCCGGGAAGCGAGATCGTGCTTCCCGGTGGCGGCTATGCGTCGCCGCGGCTCACCTTCCGAGGCGGCGCCAGGCCACGGCGACCGAGGCGAGCACGATGCCCATCGCCAGGATCTCCTGCAGCGGCTGGACGACCAGCGGGTACCCCGCGAGGCCGCTGGGCACCCAGGCGAACGTAACAGCCCTCGCCACCCTGCTTGCCACGGCGGAGGTGAGCAACGCCCGCCCCGTCCGCCAGAGTCCCGCCAGCCCGACCACCACCAGGGCCGCCAGGGCACTCTGGACGAGCGAAGGGAGGACCCAGTCGGGGTGCGTCGGCAGCATCCGGATGCGCCCAAGCAGCGGAACCGAGACCGTATCCCCCGTTACCACTCAGACCCCAAGCAGCAGCCATGCGCTCCTGACCTGGAACGCAAGGGCCAGCAGCGCGACGTGGCCCCAGCGCGCGCCTCCGGCGCCCGCTTCCAACGCTTGCATCGTGATGTCGGTCCACATTCTATTATAACCTGTAACAAATATGTTTACAGGTTAGGTGCCAAGAGGTAATGTATAACCACTGAAAGGCGTGTTAGAGGTTATGTCAACTCTGGAAGCAACCGTGGTCACCTCGCGCGAGCGCGCCGCTCCTTCTCGTCTATGGATGGCGGTCGCCTTTTTCGTGATCTATGTCGTGTGGGGCACGACCTACCTGGCGATTCGCTATGCGGTGGAGACGATCCCCCCGCTGGTCACGGCAGCCGTGCGGCACACGACGGCCGGGGCGATCTTGATGGGGATTGCCTGGTCCCGAGGTTTTCGTCCGCGCCGGGAACACTGGATCGCCGGGAGCGTGCTAGGGGCCCTGTTCTTTCTGATCGGGCACGGGAGTTTGCACTGGGCCGAGAAGTTTGTCTCGTCGGGACTGGCGGCCTTGCTGGTCGCCAGTGAACCTCTATGGATTCTGCTCATCGGCGCCGCCATGCGCCAGCAGAAAATCAACTGGCTCAACGGACTGGGGCTACTGCTCGGACTCTCCGGCGTAGCCATTCTGACGCTCCCTGAGCTGACGTCTTCGTGGACTTCTCTGACTTGGGCGGTGGTGGCGGTATTGGCGGGGGCGGCATCATGGGCCATCGGAGTTTGCATCTCGCCGCGGTTGCGCCTGCCCGCAGATGCCATGGGACGGGCGGCGGTGCCCGTGGTCAGTGGAGGTGCAATGTTGCTCCTCGCCGCCGGAGTTTCGGGAGAGTTCTCGGCGGTCCATTGGAGTGTTGTGTCCGTCAAGTCGCTCCTCGGCCTTGCCTACTTGATCGTGTTCGGCTCGGTGGTGGCCTTCACGGCGTACACGTGGTTGTTGCAGCATTGCTCGCCGACGCTGGTGGCGACGCACACCTTTGTGAATCCGCTGGTGGCGGTGCTGGTGGGTTGGCTTTGGGCGGCGGAACCGCTGAGTGCGCGCATCGTGATTGCGACGGCAGTGATCCTGGGCGCAATCGTGCTCGTGCAACGTGGAGACCGGCATGCAGAAATGCAGGCCGAGGCGGTGCAGTCGGACTGAAGCCAGCAGGTTCCATGTCTCGCAAAGAACGCGAGATGTGGGTACCAGTTACGTGTCCGTCGGTTTCTTCTGGGCTCGTTCGCGGGCCCAACCTTCTTTCACAGTTTGGCGAGCCCGACCGAGCGCAAGCGAGTCGGCGGGGACATCGTCGGTGATGCAGGAGGCGGCGGCAACGTAGGAACCGCGGCCAATCTTGACCGGAGCGACCAGCGTCGAGTCACTGCCGATGAAGGCGCCGTCTTCAATGACCGTCTTGTGCTTGTGTACGCCGTCGTAATTACAGGTGATGGTGCCCGCCCCGACGTTGACTCCTTCGCCGATCTCCGCGTCTCCCAGATACGTTAGGTGGTTGGCTTTCGAGCCCTTGCCCAACTTGATCTTCTTGGTCTCAACAAAATTTCCAACATGGGCGCCTTCGCCGATATCACTGCCGGGGCGCAGGCGCGAGTACGGCCCGATGATGGCGCTCGCGGCAACTCGGCTGTCGTCCATGATCGTGCCCGGGTTGATGGTCACGTTGTCACCAATTTCAGAATTCTTGATCACGCTGTAGGAGCGGATACGGCAATCG
>JAIQFQ010000020.1 GCA_020073245.1 Terriglobia bacterium
CGCAGTGCCGCGAGGTCATGGACGGCAGAAAAAGTCGCCGACGAGTGGAGTGGATCCGTCGCCGCCGTCGAGCCGGTCTCGGAGACGAGAAAGTCCAGGCTCTCGTACGGCCTCGATGAGGCAAAAAGCCCGAATGAAAAGCGTCGCTCCAACAGGGAGATGGCGGCCAGGACACCACTCGGGTACGTCAGCTCCCAGGACGGCAGCAGCTCCTTCAGGTTCGACCGCATCGGGATGAGAGCGACACCGTAGTGGTCCGTGATGGCGCGCACGCGCCGGAGCGCGCCCCGGAAGGCTTCGTCCTTGAGGCGGATGTCGAACCCGTGCACGAACACGCACGCCTCGATCTTCAGCGTGTTGCGACCCCGCCACCCGTGCGTGTGCGCCACCAGCGACTCCGTGCTGTCCAGCCCCCCTGAGTACGCCAGCACCGCCGACCCCTGGCGCGCCGGGTCCCTACCGACCGCCGCCGTGGCGGCCACGTCGCCGATCTCCTCGTCGGCCCGCAGCCTCACCGGGCGGTACTTCGGCCACCACCGGCACGTGATCTCCTGGAAACGCTCGATGTTCGCAAGCAGACGGGTGGATACCCGCCCGTGAACCGTCAGTTCCCCGCCGGCTTCCATCGCCGACCAGATCGTGGCGCGCAGGAACGCGTCGTGAATGTCGTCGCTCCGGCCGCGGACGGCGAGGAAGTCCCATACGGTCGCGGGCACCTCGAAGAATATCTTTCCGTCTCGCTGACGCCCTGGATGGCCGCGAACCTCGCCCCAGATTCTCACCGAGTCGTCCAGGATCTCCGGCTGCAATATCTCGACGTGAATCTCCGCGGCCAAGCCGCCTCCCCCGGAAGTCCAGCCCTCCGGCCTCTGCAAAGACTGATCGCAGCGAAGAGTAGCGAAAGCGCCCCGTGCGGATCAATGCTGCGTCCACCCGCACGGCCCTCACCGGCCGGGGTGCGCACGGGGTTGGGGACAACCGGGCCGGAGGTCAGACCTACTTGGTCGGTTGCGGCAAAGGCGGGCGCCGTGACCGAAGCCCGACGAGACGACGCAGCCGCCGGCGCCACAGTGTCCGGAGCGAGCCGAGTGCGGAGCCACCGGTTTGCCGGTGGTCCACCGCGTTGTCGAGCACCTGTCGCATCGCGACGAAGACCCCGTCGTCGCCGAGACCCCGCCGGAGAGCGTGTTCGTAGTAGCGCTGCCACCCCCACAAAACGACAGGCATCGACGGCTTAACCGCGAGCACGGCGGACGGCGTGAGAGGCGCCCGAAACGCCGAGAAGTCCTCCACGCCGCAGGCTCGCATGCAGAGCATCTGGCGGACGCACTTCTCGCACCGGCCGCAGTTCGTCGAGAGGTCATCCCCCTGCCAGCACACGCGCACGTTTTGCCAGACAACGGCATGCCCGGCCAGCCGCGCGACCTTCTCCACCCGGCTTACCGCCAGGTCGGGTACGACGCCGAAGGTGCCGGACGAGAAGAGGGGGTCCGACCACGGCGTCGATCCGTTGTCCGATTCGACCCACAGCATGTTGTCGTACCCGTTTGCTGCCGTGAGCACGCCGACTCCGAAGCGACGCTCGAAGAGGGACAGCACGGCGGCAAGAGCCGCGGAGTACGTCGTCTCCCACAGCGGCAGGACGTACTTCAGGTTCGAACGGACCGCCACAAGCCCGGTCGAATAGTGATCGGTGATCGCCCTGGCCCGCCGGTACGCCCCCTGGAACGCGTCGTCGTGCAGCGGGATGTCGAATCCGTGCACGAACACGCACGCATCGATCTTCAGCGTGTTGCGCCCTCGCCACCCCTCGGTGTGCGCCACCAACGACTCCGTGCTGTCCAACCCCCCCGAGTACGCCAGCACCGCCGAACCCGTGCGTCCCGGGTCGCCCGCGACCGCGGCCGCGGCGGCCTCGTCTCCGACCTCCTCGTCCGCCCGCAGCCTCACAGGACGGTACGTCGGCCACCACCGGCACACGATCTCCTGGTAGCGCTCCAGGTTCGCAAGCAAACGGGTGGATACCCTCCCGTGGACCGTAAGCTCCCCGCCGGCCTCCATCGCCGACCAGATCGTGGCCCGCAGAAACGCATCGTGGATGTCGTCGCTGCGGCCGCGGACGGCGAGCCACTCGACCGTCTTCTCGGGCACATCAAAGTAGAAAAGCCCGTTCCGGCGCAGCAGGCGGGGGTGCCCGCTGATTCGCCCTGCGATCCTCAACGCATCGCCGAGGACCTCGGGCCGCAACACCTCCACGTGAATCGAATTGGCCAGGAAGCCTCCCAGGACCAGTTCCGCGGGCGCAGACGGAGGCCCTTGAGACCAAAGACTAACGAAAGCGCCCCGTGCGGAGCAACGGGGTATCGAACCGCACCGCTCTCAGGGGACGGGGACCTTTCGGGGGTGCGAGCTGAAGTGGCGAACCGGTGCCCTGCCGGCGCCTCCCGAGGTCGCGGCTCGCCATCGTTCCAGGCAAGCGAAAAGCACCGAACCAGGCTAGAGTGAACGCTCGAGCACCGAGCGCTCGGGAGGCCGGACAGGGATGTGCGGAATCTGCGGCGTCGCCTACGCCGATCCGCAGCGGTGTGCGGAGCAGGCGACGATTGAACGGATGATGGCGTCGCTCGCCCATCGGGGCCCCGACGGGAGCGGCAGTACCCGGCCCTCAGGCGCGGCCCTCGGGTGTTGCCGCTTGAGCATCATCGATCTCGAGACCGGCGACCAGCCGATCGCCAGCGAGGACGGAACCGTCGTGCTGGTGTGCAACGGGGAGATCTACAACGCCCCGGAGCTCCGCTTCGAGCTGCAGAGCTCAGGGCATCGGTTCCGCTCGAGGTCCGACGTCGAGGTCATTGTCCACCTCTACGAGGACCTCGGGCCCGAGTGTGTCGCGAAGCTGCGCGGGATGTTCGGCTTCGCGCTCTGGGACGTGCGCCGCTCCCGGCTGATGCTGGCGCGGGACCGTTTCGGGATCAAGCCGCTCGTCTACTCCCAACGTCCAGAAGGCTTGTGGTTCGGCTCCGAGGCGAAGGCGATCCTCGCGGCCGGGGTGCCCGGCGGCGAGCCCGATCCCGTCGCGGTCGACGATCTCTTCCGGTTCGGGTTCGTCGCGGGGGTCCGGACGCTCTTCCAGAACATCCGGAAGCTGCCCCCTGCTCAGTACGCGCTCTATGACAAGGGGTCGCTGAGGGTTCAACGCTACTGGTCCCTGCCGTCAGACTTCCAAGAACCGACGCGGCGGGAGAGCGAGTGGGCCGCGGCGCTGGGGACCAAGCTCCGGGAGACAGTGGCCGTCCACCTCAGGAGCGACGTGCCCGTTGGCGCCTGGCTCAGCCCGGGCGTGGACTCGAGCGGCGTCACCAGCCTCGCGATGAAGTGTCTCGGGCAGGCCCTGCCGACGGTCACGCTCGGCTTCGAGGATCCGGACGTGGACGAAACGGGGCGGTTTCCGACGCTGAACACCTACCCCGGCTTCGACATGCCGAACGAGCGGCACTGGTGCGTGATGGAATCGTTCGAGCTGTTCCCGAAAGCCGTCTGGCACATGGAAGAGCCGACCGCCAGGTGTCTCGAGATCCCCCGCATGATCCTCTCGAAGGCCTCCTCGCGTCAGGTGAAGGTGGTCGTCACCGGCGAGGGATCCGACGAGCTGTTCGGGGGATACGTCCACTACCGCCTGGAGAGGATCTCGCGGCTCGTCGCGAGGCTCCCCCTGGCGGTGCGACAGAAACTGCTCGCCCCGCTCGTTCCTAGCGACCGTCCAATCGTTTCCAGGCTCCTCCTCGCGCCACGCTCGATGAGCCGCGACCGCTACGCGCGGCTGATCGGCCCTCTGTACTCCGAGGAACGGAGTCGGCTCTACTCGGCCGATCTCCGGCAACGGCTGGGCATCCAGCCCCTGGCCGAGGAATGGGTCATCCCGCAGAGCTGGATGCGAACGAAGCACTGGTTCGAGCTGCTGCGGCGGTGCGAGTTCGAGACGAGGCTGCCGGACTTCATCAACCATTCGTTGGATCGGGGGTCGATGGCGTACGGCCTCGAGGCGCGTGTGCCTTTCCTCGACCACGAGCTGGTGGAGCTGGCCGCGCGCATCCCTCCCCGGATCCAGGTACGCCGTCCGATGGAGAAATTCATCTTACGGAAGGCGCTTCGGGGCGTGATCCCCGACCAGATCCGTCTCCGCCCCAAGGCCGGGCTGGGGGTCCCGTTCGAGACTTGGATGCGCGGACCTCTCCCCGAGTTCGCCCGGGACATGCTCTCCGAGCGCCGCCTGCGGGACAAGGGGTACTTCAAGCCGGCGGTCGTCCACCAACTCCTCCGGGAGCACCAGGAGGGACGGCGCAAGCTGGGCGCGGTGCTGATCGCGGTCCTGGGCGTGCAGCTCTGGGACGAGATCTTTCTGCGCCGCAACGCGTCCATGCCGCCAGGCTAGAGGCCTCCCCGGAGAAACGGGTGCGGTCGCCACAACCTACGGACAGGCTCCCAGGCTAGAGGTGGTCCTTTGCCCACAACGCCAGGATCAGGAGTTGCCTGAGCTTGTGACCTTCGTCGATGAGGTCGCCGACATACCGCACGGGCTGGTCAGGAGGCGGCAGGATCTCGTCGAGCACCTCAGGGACGAACAGCGTCCTGAGCGCGTCGCGGTGCGGTTCGGCCAGCCGGCGGATTGCGATCCAACCGGGGTTGTTCAGGTTGTGAATGCGGTAGTAGTAGCGCCGCTCACCCCACGCGCCGGGGTGACGCCCCCGCCATCGCGTCCGTGCGTATGACGGGAACCTGTCCACCCACCGGCGGAGCCGTCCCGCCAGAAGGGGAGTGGTGAGAAAACCGTTGCGATCGAGCGGGAGCCGGGCCAGAGACGGGAACTCCCGGCACAGCAGGGCCTGTTCGGCCTTCCGGTCCACCAGGGTGGTTTGCGGCAACCGGGTCAGCGTGGCGAGCAGATCGCGGTCGAGCGCAATCAGCGCCGGCCACGAGCCAAAGCAGAGGCGCCAGCCGGCCACACCTCCGTGGAAGCGGGCTCGATGGCTGACGAGGAACCTCCAGAGCCGCCGCAGCGGCTCGTCCGCGGAGGCTTCATAGTCGGTACGCACATCCCGAAGGGTGCTCCGGAGAAGGTCTCCGAACACTCCGGGACGGAGCAGTCGGCCAAGCAGCGCGGGGGGAAACCCCGAATCGTTGATCTTCCGTGGGAAGACCGCGTCGAACGAAAGCTGGTCGGGCTCGAGCCCCAAGGTCCTGGCGCCGCCGACAATCCACTCGAGGATGATTCCGTTCGCAAGCCGCGCCGGGAGCGGACCCAGGAACTCCCGCTGGCCCCACCCATGGGTCACGCTCCAACCGGCGGCGAGGTGCTCCCATCGGCTGGTCAGGGTCTCGGCGAACACCGGATAGCGTTCATACCGGAGCTCGGCGGTGCGGTGCTCGATCCCGAGGGCCCGCGCGACGCGCCGTGCACACCTCACGTCGATCTCGCCGGGAAGTCCCAGCGTCAACGCGGTGGTGGGCGTGCCCTGGCGATCGAGGTACCCGGCCACCAGGCGCGAGTCCAAACCACCGGAGAGCAAGAGCCCGCACGGTTCCTCCGGAGGGGTGTGGCGCCGGAGCGCTCGCTCGACGGCGCCTCCGAGCGCCTCGAGCTGCTCGGGGGGTGGGAGTCGTGACCAGTCGCGAGAAGTGAGATCGTTCGCCAGGCGACCATCCGGGGAGTGCGCGGGCTCGCTCCCGTGCCGCCAGCGGAGGAAGTTCGCCGGAGGTAGCCGGTTAACGCCCTGCCAGAGGGTCCGACCGCGGAACAGGCCGTTCGTCAGCATGACGCCGACCAGACCTGCCGGGTCGAGTGCGCGTCGGAATGAAGGGTGGTGCTGGAACGGCTCCGCGCTGGAGGCCACAAGCAGGACATCCCCGTCCGACCACTCATAGACGGGGAAGAGCCCGAGCAGGTCGGCGCCCGCGACCAACCCGAACCGCGGGTCGAATACGACCGCGGCAAAGAAGCCGTCCCACGTCGGCCAGGTGGCCGGATCGCTCCCCGGGTTCCACCGTTCCCGCAACTCGAGCGGCGTGATGCGATCGGCGGAGGCCGGGGAGATCGCCTCACCCCAGACGACCGCCGCTCCCAGGGGGTCCGAAACCGAACCGATCGGGGCACGGGGCGAGGCGGCCCAGACGGCCTGGAAGTCGCCGGCGGCACAGCTGCCGGCCCTCAGCCCGGGAAGCAGGTGGAGGCGAGGAGCGACCGCGGCGATGAAGCGATTCCGCCTCGCAGGATCGCGATCGACGATCAGCGCGAAGTTGGCCATCCCCTCCTCCGCGGCTTGAGGCCGATCACGCGTCACATCCCTGGGAAGTGGGCCCGCTCCGAACGACCATTACGACGCGCCCGCGTGACCACTCTTGCCATGACCGAGGTCTGGGTGAGGCCTCCCGCCCTGACGATCATCCGCCTACCTCCCAGCATCGGCTACGTCGACGAAAACGAGGACCGTGGACAACGTTAGCACGCCGCAAGTTCGATCGCCCCGGCGTCGCGGGCTGCGGCCTGTCCGCGCAGGCGACCGCCCTGGCTTGACTCGGCCGGCGGGTGGCGGGCATCCGAGGCCGCATCGTCCGCACTGCCCACCTCGCATCACCGATATGATGTGTAGGACGATGGACGCGCGCCCGGTCGGGTGCCACGTGAGATGTCATGCCGGACGACCAGACCGGGCGAGGAGAGCTGTCAGGAACAGGTCGGACGCGAACGACCGTGCCTCACGGATGGGATCGGGGCAGCGGCGACAAAGCCCCGCTCTCGCCTCCGGCACGCGAGGTGCCTGATGGAGGTTTCGGGGATCGGGGTCCGTTGCATCGGGGATGGTGCCGAGGTCTGCGGCACAATCCGTTCGCGGCGGTCCGGCGTGAAGGGCTTCCGCCTCAGATACCGCGTCCCTGCCGAGTTCGCCACATCGCTTCAGGCAACCGGAGACCCCTTCCTTGCGGCCCTGCTCCTCCCCGCGATGGCCGTCGGTGAGGACCTCACGGTCGAAGGCCCGGTGTCTCCTTCGCTTCTCCGGAACCTCGAGACGGCCCAGGAGCTTCTCTTGGGCTGGAACCCCCGCAACCCCTGGTGCCGCCTCGGTCCCGTCGCGCTCCGCGCCCCAGAGCTCAAAGAGGCGGAAGGCGGGCGAGCGTGCGGCCTCTTCTTCACCGGCGGTGTGGACTCCTTCTTCTCTACCCACGACCCCGATGGCGACCTGGGGCCCTCCTCCGTTCTGATCTTCGCCGAGGGATTCGACGTGCCTCTCGCGGACGTCTCGCTGCGAGCCCAGATCGAGGGGCGGCTCCGCGACGCTGCGCGTGAGCTGGGGAAGGCCTTCATGCCGGTCGCCACCAACTACCGGGCCCTGACCGACCCCCTCCTCCCATGGGAGATGGCCCACGGCGGCGGCCTTGCATCGGTCGGTCTCGCCGTCGGCGGTGCCGTGCGGCGAATCGGCATCAGCTCCTCCGACGCCTACATCGCCCGAACGCCCTATGGGACCCACCCCGACCTGGATGTCCTCTGGTCCCGCAGGAGCCTCACGTTCTCCCCCGTCGGCACGCCCTACCCGCGCAGCGCCAAGCTGGCGACCCTCCTCGGGGACCCCGTGGCGGAAAGGTACCTCCGGGTGTGCTGGGAGAACCGTGGCGGGCTCTACAACTGCCGGCGGTGCGAGAAGTGCCTCCGTACCATGCTCCAACTGGAGGCCCTGAGTGCGCTGGAGCGCTTCCCGACACTCGCCGGTGAGATCCCGGTCCGTGTCCTGGAAGGGCTGCTGGAGCCGGAGCATCGGCTCTTCCTCTGGGAGGACCTTGCCGCGGCCCTCGGCCGCGACCCGGTGAAGGCCACCCTCGTGCGGAGCATTCGGCGGATGATCGGGCGCAGCCGCGCACGGCTGGCTCACCCGGGCCCTCGCGTCGCCATCCAACGCGTGTGGACCCGCCTGAAGCTCTCGGCACGCAGGGTCGCCCCATGGCTCCGGCGCCCGGGCTGGACCTCCGAGTTCGGCCCCGACGGGACCGGCGGCTCTTGAGCGCGTGACAGGCGCCGCCATCCCGGCCTTCGAGCCGATGACGGCTCGACCCCGGGGCGTGGCGGTGAGGCTCCTTCAGGGCTGCGGCCCGCGTCCCCCTCGATCCGGTAGACTGCGGATGATGCCCAGCGCCACAGGGTCCGCCCCCGAGCCCGACGAGGTGGCCGGTCGCCTCCGGCGAATGCTGGACACCGAGCTCGCGGTGATACTCGCCGACCAGCCCGACGTCGCGCTCGCGATCTTTCCGAACCACTCGAACGTCGGCGACACCGCGATCTGGGTCGGCCAGCTCTCGGTGCTCCAACGGCTCCGGGTCAGCGTGCGGTACGCCTGCGACTTTCGCACGTACCGCCGTGATGAGCTCCAGCGCGCCCTGCCGGAGGGGCCGATCCTGCTCAGCGGCGGAGGCAACTTCGGTGACGTCTACCCGAACGAGCAGGGGCTGCGGGAGCGCATCCTCGACGACTTCCCGGATCGGCAGATCATCCAGCTCCCCCAGACCGTGTGGTTCCGGTCCGAGGCGAAGCTGGACGAGATGCGCCGCAGGTGCGAGCGGGCTCCCCGGTTCGTGCTCATGGTGAGGGACCGGCCCAGCCTCGAGCTTGCGCGCACGCGACTCGCCGTCCCCGTTCACCTGGCGCCGGACATGGCGTTCGGCCTGCCCGACCTCCGCGACCGGCGGGACCCCCCCGACACGGACGTGCTGTGGCTCCTGCGCCGCGACATCGAAGCCGCCGACCGCACGGCGCGACGCGCGGCCGCGAAGGACCGTCCCGGCGCCGTGCGGGACTGGACGCGGCCCGGCATTGAACTCATCCGCGTGATGTGGAGAGGATACGGCCGGGCCCAGTGGCTCTCATGGATGCTCCTGAGACTGCCCAAGGCGCTCCTCCGGCGCCGCGAGGCGTGGGTTCAGGGCTCGTTCGCAACCCTGGCGGAGATCCGCCTCGCTATCGGTCTCCGCCTGCTTTCCACGGGCAGGGTCCTGGTAACGGACCGGCTCCACGGACACGTTCTTGCCCTGTTGATGGGCATCCCGCACGTCTGCCTCGACAACAGCAACGGGAAGGTGCGCAACCTCTACGAGACGTGGACGTCGGGCCACCCTCTCGTCCGCTGGGGGGGTTCCTTGCAGGAGACGCACCCTCTCGTCAACGAGCTGCTCAAACGGCCGGAGGCACAATAGCTGGCTGCGGCACAGGCCTCCGAGAGCACGCCTCAGGTCATCGCACGTAGTTCGTTCCGGCCCGAGGTCAGGCGCGCCGCCCACGCTGGGCCGGCGGAGCAGCCTAGGTGAGGCAAGCCTCTATGGGGTCGTCCCTCCCTGCCGCTCGGCCTCGATCTCGCGCATCATCTCGGGGTGGAGCGCCCACTCGACACCCTTCTCCCTGGGCTGGCCGTGCTCGAGCGGCGAGAGATAGCTGCCGCGCTCGGCCTCGGGCTTGTCGCGCTCCGCCACGAACGGGTGCGCCTGCATCATCGCGTCGTTCCGCCTCGCCGTGACCTGCCAGGACACCTTCACGTTCGGCCGACTCGTGCGGATGGAGAAGCGGTTGTCCTCGATCTCCCGCTCCACGATTGCCTGGGCGAAGGCGCCGATGCACGTGAGCTGGTAGCGGAAGTCCGTGTTGAGCGCCTGGAACCAGCCGGGGAGCTGCACGACGGCCTTGCCCTCCCCGTCGGTGACGGTGTTGCCCGAGTACATGTCGAGCACCTCGCTCGACTCCACTGCCGCGTGCCAAAGCTCCTTGTTCTCCGGATCGAGGGGGTGGTCGATCACGAATGATTTCGTTCCGGTGACCGAGAAGTTGCCAACGACGCGGACCTTACCGCCGAAGTAGCCGGCATAGGGCGAGGTGGTAAGGCAGAACCCGAACACCCCGTAGCCGTTGCTGACCTCGGACCGGCCCTCGACCCCGACGCCGCCGTATCCGTAGACGCCGGTACCCGAGTTGTTGACGCCGCCTACTCCCGCGTTCTCGGTGCTGGTGGTGGTGCCGTAGATGCCGTACCCGTTCGCGGTGTTGTTCACAGTGAACGCCGTGCCGAGGGTTCTCGCTGCGCCCGTGTACGGCAGCTTCAGACCGTCGTTTTGCCATGTGAGCGCGCTGCCGTCAGTGCCGAGGACCTGCCCGTCCGTGCCGCCCGCGGCGGAGAGCTTGCCCTTGCTCACTGCCCCGCCACCGAGCTGAGTCGTGCCCACTCCCCCGCTGGCGATCCCCAAGGGGGTCGCGGTGGTGCCGTTTCCGGTGAGCGTCCCGTCGTGAGCAACCGAGGTCAGCCCACTGGCGGGGCTATTCTCCGCCAGCAACTCGTCCCGGAAGCTCATCTCGAACGTCGACGGATCGTTGGCCCGGTTGGAAGTCCCCGACCCGAACACCACCACCTGCCCCGGCCCCGACGTCACCGCCACCTCCAACCGCACGTTCGTCGTGTTGACCGACGGCAGCAGGTCCGTGATGTTGTACTGGCTCGCCTGATACCCTCCCAGCGTGTAGCTCTTCGGGCTCCCCACCTGCGCCCCGGTCTCGTCGAGCGCCGTCACCTGCACCGTGACGGATTTGCCGGTCGTCTCCACGAAGCCGTAGTTGTAGCGGAACTCCGACGTGTTCTGCGGCGTGGTCTGGTAGACCCCCAGAAGCTGCGTCTTCTGCTGCGCACCGATCGCGAACGACGCCGGGATCGCCGCGTAAAACTGGCCCGTGGTGTCCATGTCGTCGAAGCCCGGCGGCTTGTTGTACGAGCGCGCGTTGACGATCACCGGTTGGCCCGCCGGCGTGGTCACGCGCACCGCACCGAACGTCTTGGTCGTCACGCCGAACAATGTCGCCAGCGCGTCGTCGTAGCGCCGGGTGTCGCCGGCCGGGATGGTCTCGTTGTACGCCTGGGCGGAGAGGTTGGCCTGGTCGCGCAGGAGCAGGCGGAAGGTGACGTTGACGGGCGCGGCGTTGGGGTTGTGGACCCAGATGCAGGCGTACCACTGGGACGAGGCTGAGCCGGACCCGTGTCCCAGCGAAGGGATGAAGACGTCGGTGCCGGCAAAGTTGGCGAGAGCTGTCCCGGCGGCGAGGAGAAGCGCCGACGCAGCCGCCACGATCTTGTTGCTCGTGAAGGCGTTCACACAACACCTCCTTCTGAGTACACGACCCGCAGGTGGCTGCGGTGCTCCATTCGGCCGCACTTCGATTGATCGTTCTTCAAACTTAAATCCCTTGCGGAGACTCCGCAAGGCCAGGCGAGGCCGCTCTATTCAAACCACGCCGACCGAGGCTCAGGCGCCGGTCTGATCCTCACGCCAAGTCGCTGGTGTGCTGCCAGCTGGGAGTGCCGGTTCACAGGATTGCGGGGGCTCTCTCCGAGCTACTGAACGTATCCGAGCGATCGCAGCCGTCGGAGAGCATCCTCGTCGACGCTCCCGCCGACGCCGCCGCTCAACGGTTTTCCCTTCAGCCACTCTTCCAGGCGCCCACCCAGAGCACGCGCCGCGGGATCATCCGGACGGTACCGGTTGTTGACCTCCTCGGGGTCGCCTGCAAGGTCAAACAGCTCTCGTCCGCCGTTCCCCATGGCGATGAGCTTCGTCGTCCCCGAGAACACCGCCCGTTCCATCCGCACGAATCTGGGACCGAAACCATCGTTGGGGAAAGATTCGCTCATCACGAATCGTGAGGTGTCATGTTCCAGGTCCTGAAGCGGATCGCCCTGGGTCTGCGCCGGCGTCGGAATACCAAGCGCGCTCAGGACGGTCGGCATCACGTCGACCTGGCTGACCAGCGTTCCGATCACCCGGGGTTGCTCCTGGTTGGGGTACTTGATGATCAGGGGAACATGAACCTGGTCCTGATAGAGCGAGTAGCCATGTCCGAGCAGGTCGTGTTCGCCGAACGCCTCACCATGGTCGGACGTGATCACGATCATGCTGTTCTGGAAGAGGCCGAGGCCCTTGAGCTGCGCGACGAGGCGCGCCAGCTGAGAGTCCAGGTACCTGATGCCCCCGTCGTACTGCGACACGAAATGCCGGCGCTCCTCGGCGGACACTCCCCTTTCCCCGTGCATGACCTGGGCCTGCATCGCTTGGTAGTCCGCAAACCGCAACGAGCGCTCCCTGCCCGGGAAGAGGGTGTTGAAAGGGGCCGGTGGGACATAGGGTGTGTGCGCATCCATGTAGTTCACGAAGAGGAAGAAAGGGACCGCTTCCCTCTGTGCTTGGACGAGCAGGGCGGACGCGGCCCGGTTGACCTCTCCGGCCCTCGAAAACTTCACACTCAACTCGTCCGACGAAACGAGGGCATCCACCAACGGGCCGAGATGAGAGCGCAGGAGGAACGGGGAGCTGGCCACGGCCGGGGCCAGGACGTAGGACGTCTCGAACCCTCGAGTCAGCCCGAAGCCGGGACCAAGGTAGCCATAGTTCGCCACCACGGCCATGGTGCGGTATCCGTTGGCGGATAGGACCTGCGCGAGGGTGGGATGGCGCCGACTCAGAGGGCGACCTTGAGGCAATTCGGGAGGCGCCAAGTACACACCGTTCCAACTTCCATAGAGCCCCGTGAACAACGAGGCGTGCGTGGTTAGGGTCAAGTTGCTGGTCGCGACGGCCTCCTCGTAGACCGTGGCCTCCCTGGCGAACTCCTTGAGAAACGGAGTCGTGTCCCGCGCGTATCCGTACAGGGAGAGATGGTCGGCCCTGACCGTGTCCATGGTCACCAGGATGATGTTCGGGCGGCCTGGCGAACCGCGGAGCTGCCAGGGCTGCGCCGGAGGAAGGCCCCATCGGGTGGCCGAAGGGGCGAGGCCCAGGACGACAGCACCCGCGAGTGCCAGGATCGCGCCCGCCCGCACAGGAAGAACAGAATCCGCCGGCAGCCTGAGCATCCTCCAGACGCGCGATCCGAGCAGTCCTGCGCAACCTACGACCAGTACCGTCCCGACCGCTCCAGCGAACTGCACCAGCTGGACCGAATTGTCCAGCGCACGCCGTCCGATCCACCCTCCGCCGAACATCAGGAGACCCGCCACCCACGGGTTGCCGAGAAACCCCAGCCTGTCACCCCAGGTCTCGTGCGTCTCGCAAAAGACCAAGCTGGCCGCCAGCCCGACGCTCACCGAGAAGCAGAGCGCCTCGACCTTGCCGAACGGACGCACGAGCGCCCAACTGACCGACGAGGCCGAGGCGAGCGCCACCACCGCCGCGCTCCGAAAACGCCTCGCGAGAGGGCGCCTGCGGGCCGCCACCGCTCGGTCATCCTCCATCTTGAGGGCAAGCCCGGATACCGCCCCCAAGGCGATTCCCAGGACGACGAAGGAAGACATCACCGTCGCGATGACTCGCCAATAGCTTGATCCGGGCACACTCTCGCACCCTCGCCAAAGGGGAGAGGCGACGCTGATCGCCTGCTCGATCACCGAGTAGGCCCCCCAGACGACGGCCCCGTGCAAGGCCCCCCCAAGGACGTACTTCCCGGTACCGGCGGGACGGGTCACCATCGCCCCTCAGGGGGCGCTTCGCTCGCTGCGAGCACCGTGGAGGGGGTCAATGCCGTCGTTCCGGTCTGCGAAAAGAGATCCTTTGCCACGTAAGCCGAGGATAGCATCGGCCACAATCGCCTGCGGCCGCGCAGAATCTCCCTCGGGGTTGCTCCGTCACGCCTGCGGCGGGACTCGAAAGGACACAGAGGCCGGGGACAAGCCCAGCTTTCACGTCCCCCTTCGCGGGGCGGAGCGCCAGGCTCTTGCTCCTTCAGTGGCCGGCGCCGCGTGCCCTGAAGAGAAGGGCGGGGATCGCTCCCCGCACCTGCTGATTCGACGCGTTCGGATCCTGGTGCGCGGAGCGTGGCCACAGGCGTTCCTTGCAGCGCGGCGCCGGCCACGCTACCCTCCGCCCCAGAACGGAGAGATCCCCAGATGAGACATGTCACAGGCGGGCTTGCGTTGGCGTCACTCCTCATCGGGGCCTTCGCGGCCGGCGCGCCGGATGCGGCCGAGGTTGCAACCAGGGTTGCGGCGGGCGATGCCGCGTTGGCCAGGCTGGACCTCCACGCCGGCATTGCAGCGTACCGCAGCGCCCTCGAGGTCGCGCCGGACAGCTTCGAGGCGCTCTGGAAGCTGACGCGCGCGCTGACCGACGAGGCAACTCTCTCGAAGCAGCCCAGTGAGCAGAAGAACCTCTGCATCGAGGCCGAGAAGCTGGCCCGCAAGGCGGTCAGCCTCAACCCATCGGATGCGAATGGCCACACCTACCTCGCGGTCGCGGTCGGCAAGCTGGCGCTGTTCGAGGGCGGCAAACGCAAGGTGGAGCTGTCCAAGGAGGTCAAGGCAGAGGCCGAGAAGGCGCTGCAGCTCAACCCGAACGAGGACACCGCTCTCCACGTCCTGGCGATCTGGAACCGCGAGATGGTCGAGCTGGGCTGGTTCCTGAAGAGCTTCGCTCAGCTCCTGTACGGGAAGTTCCCGCCGGCGTCGCTGGACACGGCGCTCGCCGATCTGAAGCACGCCTCCGAGCTCCAGCCGGGCGTTATCCCCCACCACGTCGAACTCGGCATCACGCTGGCCTCGGCCAAACGCTGGGGCGAGGCCAAGGCCGAGCTCGAGAAAGGCCTCGCGCTGCCGACCGGATGGGTGACCGATGACTACTACCGCGCCCTCGCACGCGAGAACCTCGCCCGGGTGCAGACCCACGCGAAGTAGGGCGGCAGCTGGAACCGTTTCCGGAGGATCGTTGCGGAGCGACAGCGCTGAGGTTGGGAAGAACGTGAGGTGACGCCATGGCGGCAGACGTTCAGGTCGGTCGCGGGTTGATAGGGCGGGGTGACGCACGCTCGTGGAGAGTCGCGGAGCGCGTTGCCCTCTATCAGACGCCGCACGGGGCGCAAGGGGGCAACCGCTGATGGAAGCCGGTCGGGCCCCGCGGATCCGCGCCGTCGGCCGCGCGCTCCCCACACACTATGCCGACCAGGAGACCCTCATCGCGGCGTTCCGCGACGCCTGGGCCGGCGCCCACTTCAACGTCGAGCGGCTGGAGGAGCTCCACCGGGCCGTCCAGGTCTCCGGGCGGCACCTCGCCGTTCCGATCGAGCAGTACAAGGAGCTCGCGTCGTTTGCCCGTCGCAACGAGGTGTGGACGGAAGTGGCGGTGGACCTCGGGGAAGCGGCCGTTCGCGCGGCCCTCCAGCGTGCCGGCCTCGCGCCCCGGGAGATCGACCACCTCTTCTTCGTCACCACCACGGGGATCGCCACCCCGAGCATTGACGCACGCCTCGTCAACAGGCTGGACCTCCGGTCCGACGTACGGCGCACGCCGATCTTCGGACTCGGGTGCGCGGCCGGTGCGGCGGGAATCGCGCGTGCCTCCGATTCGCTGCGCGCCTTCCCGGACCAGGTCGCGGTCCTGCTCTCGGTGGAGCTGTGCTCGCTGACCCTGCAGCGGGACGACTTCTCGATCCCCAACATCATCTCCTCGGGGCTGTTCGGCGACGGCGCGGCGGCGGTCGTGCTCACCGGGGGTGCGCGCGACATCCCAGAAGACGGCGCCGCGCCGCGCGTGGCGGCCACCGGCTCGGTGTTCTACCCGGGGACAGAGCGGGTGATGGGCTGGGACATCGTGGAGACCGGGTTCAAGGTCGTTCTCTCAGCCAAGGTGCCCGAGGTGGTGCGGGACCACGCGCGGCATGACGTGGACCGGTTCCTCGCGGCGAACGGGCTGGGGCGCTCCAAGATCCGCCACTGGATCGCCCACACCGGCGGTCCCAAGGTGCTCAAGGCGTTCGAAGAAACGCTGGAGCTGCCTGCGGGCGCCCTCGACCGCTCGTGGAAGTCACTGAGGGAGACAGGCAACCTCTCCTCGGCCTCGGTGCTCTTCGTCCTCGGAGAGCTTCTGGAGTCCAATGAGGTGAACGAGGGCGACCACGGGCTCCTGATGGCGATGGGGCCGGGGTTCTGCTCGGAGCTGGTGCTGCTGCAATGGTGACCTCCGTAGCGCTCTACCTGGCCTTCCTGGGAGTGCTTTACGTCGAGCGGGGCGCGGAGCTGCTGGTGTCGCGCCGCAACGCCCGCCTGGCGTTCGCGGCAGGCGGCGTGGAGACGGGCCGCCGCCACTTCGCCGTGATGGTCGCCGTCCACGCCCTCTTCCCGCTCGCCTGTGCGGTCGAGGTGCTCGCCCTGCATCGCGGCTTTCCGGGCGTCCTTGGTGTGATCGCCCTGATCATTGCACTCGCCGCCCAGGCGCTGCGCTGGTGGGTGGCCGCGACGCTGGGCTGGCGCTGGAACACCCGGATTATCGTTGTGCCCGGCGCGGAGCCGGTGACTGCGGGCCCCTACCGCTTCCTGCGCCACCCCAACTACCTCGCGGTGATGCTCGAGGCTCTCTGCGTGCCCCTCATCCACGGGGCGTGGCTCTCCGCCATTGTGTTCCTGTGCGCGAATGCGGCTCTGTTGACCGTGCGGATTCCGGCCGAAGAGCACGCCCTGGGGGAGGGGTACTCCAGGGCGTTCGCCGGGGTCCGGCGGCTCACTCCGGGAGGTCGCCACGCCTGACCTCGGAGCGGAGATCCTGGCCGAGATCCGCCGAGTCCTCTCGGTCGAGCTCGAGATCCCCGTGCCGGCGGAGCTGCACCACGAGCTCGCCAAGGACCTAGGGGTCGACTCGATGGGCGCCATCGTCCTGGCCGTGGGACTCGAGGACCGTTTCCGCGTCAAGCTCTCCGACGAGGACGCCGGGAAGATCGTCACCGTCACGGACCTCGTCAACCTCGTCGAGCGCAGATCCAGGGAAGCCCGGACAAACCACAAACCAGAGCCCGACCAGAGGCAGGATCCCCGGTGAAAGGGCCACCCCCGCCGGTTCCCGAGCATCGGACCGTCAACGAAGCCCTGGCGCACGCCGCAACGACCCGGTCCGGCATCACGTTCGTCGACCTCCGGGAGCAGGAGAGCTTCCTCTCGTTTCGCGAGATCCACGAACGCGCCCGCGGGACCGCCGCGGCCCTGCGGGCACGAGGCGTCTCCTCCGGCGACCGGGTCGCGCTCGTCGTGCCGACCTCTCCGGCGTTCATGGATGCCTACTTCGGCGCGCTGCTCGCCGGCGCGGTGCCGGTCCCGCTCTACCCGCCGTTCCGCCTGGGGCGGTTGCCCGAGTATCACGCCGCGACGGCCCGGATGATCGGCGCGGTCGAGGCGTCGATCGTGCTGGCCGACGGGAGGACCCGCGCGCTGCTCGGCCAGGCGATCGAATGGTCCCACCCGCCCCTGGGGTGTCACACGCTCGAAGACCTGGACTCGAAGAACTACGAGGAGGTGCAGGTCGAGGTCGAGGTCGAGCCCGACGCCCTCGGGCTCATCCAGTTCTCCTCGGGCTCGACGACCGATCCGAAACCCGTTGCCCTGTCCCATCAGAACTTGATGACCCAGCTGGCGGTTCTCAAGGCTCTGCTCCCGCCCGTGGAACGCTTTCCTCACCTGGGGGTGTCGTGGTTGCCGCTGTACCACGACATGGGCCTGATCAGCTGCCTCCTGCTCGCGGTCTACTACCCCGGTCCGCTCGTTCTCGTCCAACCAGACCACTTCCTGACGCGGCCGGCGCTGTGGCTGCGCGCGATCGCGCGGCACCACGCCACCCTCTCGGTCGCACCGACGTTCGGGTACGAGATCTGCACAAAGCGGGTGAGAGACGATGACCTATCCGGTGTCGATCTCTCGAGCTGGCGGTTGGCCGTCTGCGGAGCCGAGTCTGTGGCGCTCGACGCCCTCGAGAGCTTCGCTGGGCGCTTTGCCGCCTTCGGCTTCGACCGCCGCGCGCTCCGGCCCGTCTATGGGCTCGCCGAGGCCACCCTTGCGGTGACGTTCACACCTCCGGACCGCGACATCAGGGCGGTCCACGTGGATCCCGCCCGCCTTGCGGCGACGGGCCACGCCGTTGACGGGCCGCGCGCGATCGTTTCGGTCGGATCGCCGGTCCCGGGCAATGAGGTCGAGGTCCGCGGCGTGGACGGCAGACCCGTGCCGGAGCGCACCGTGGGGCGAATATTCACCCGCGGCCCATCCATAATGGCGGGATATTTCGGGCAGCCCGAGGCCACGGCGAGGACCATCGTCGACGGCTGGCTGGACACGGGGGACCTCGGGTTCGTGGAGGACGGGGAGCTGTACGTCGACGGGCGAGAAAAGGACCTGATCATCATTCGCGGTTCCAACCACGTGGCGCAGGAGTTCGAGGAGTGTCTCGAGGACCTCGACGGCGTGCGGAAGGGTTGCGCCGTGGCTCTCGGCTTCGTCCCCGAGGAGGGGCGCGGCGAGCAGCTCCTGGTTCTGGCCGAGCGCCCCAGGACGGTCGGCTCGAACCGCAACGACGCCCGCGTTGGCGAGGTCATTGGGCGGGTGATCCTGAACCGCACCGGCATCAAGCCCCACACGGTGCGGCTGCTCGCGCCCGGGACGCTGCCGCGCACCTCCAGCGGCAAGCTGAGGCGGGCCGAGGCGCTGCGACAGTTCCTGGCCGGGGAGCTCATGCCGCCACGCAAGGTCGGCCGCGTTCGTCTCCTTCTCGAGGTCGTCCGCTCTAGCCTTGCGTTCGTGAGAGTCAGGCTCGGCCGTGAGGGCTAGCTTCGATGTCGCGGTCGCGGGAGCCGGGCCCGCGGGCCTGGCCACCGCCATCTTCGCGGCGCGCGCCGGCCTTGCGACGGTCGTCTGCGAGCGCAATGCCGGCCCGCCGGACAAGGCGTGCGGCGAGGGGCTGATGCCGGCCGGAGTCCGCGTGCTGGATGCCCTCGGAGCACGGGCCTATATCGGCGCTGCCGATTGCGCGCCAGTCGAGGGCATCCGCTACGTTCAGGAAGACGGCTCCGCGGCCGAAGGAAGGCTTCCCGCCGGCGGCGGGCTCGGCATCCGGCGGACGGCGCTGGCGTCGGCGTTGGCCCGGCGCGCCGTCGAATGCGGGGTCGAGGTGCGATGGAGCTGCCCGATCGAGGGGCTGGCCACGACCGGTCGCGCCGTGTCGCTCCGGACGCCCGGCGGGGAAGTGACCGCAGGGGTGTGCGTGGCGGCCGACGGTCTCCACTCGCGCCTTCGCCGGTGCGCCGGCCTCGACGGCCCCACCGCCCGCTTGCGCCGCTTCGGTCTCCGACAGCACTTCCACCTGCCCCCCTGGAGCCGCTTCGTCGAGGTCCACCTGAGCCCGGGGGTCGAAGCCTTCGTGACCCCGGCGGGCGCGTCGCGTGTCGGCGTCGCCTTCCTGTGGGAGAAAGGCAGGGTCCCCGGGTCTGTCGCCGTCGAGTCGTTCCTCGAGCGCTTTCCGGCCCTGCGTGCGCGGCTCGCAGGCGCGCCGGCCGACTCACGGCCGCGCGGCGCGGGGCCGCTCGCCCAGGCCGCGCGCTCGCCGATCGCCGACCGCCTCGTCCTCGTGGGCGACGCCGCGGGGTACGTGGACGCCATCACCGGCGAGGGCCTCTCTCTGGCGTTCGTCTGCGCGCAGGCGCTCGGCTCGATCTTGCCTGCGGCCATCGAGGGCGGTGCGGGGCGCGAGACCCTCCTCGCCTATGAACGCTTCTTCACCGGCACGTTTCGGCGCTATGCGGTGGTCTGCAGACTCGTGCTCGGTTTCGCGCGGCGGCCGTCCCTTCGCCGCTGCGCGCTGCACGTCCTCGCCCGTCGCCCCCGGATCCTTGATCGCTTGATCAAGTTGGCGCTCGCCTGATCGGGACACGGGCCCGGGCGCGGGCTAGCGCGGCTTCGCAGCGTTCTGCTGGCCGGCCCCGGGGAAAGTGAGGAACCGGAGCGGCCTCCGCGGGGCCAGGCCGGCTCCCTTCTCCCACGCCGCGAGCTCCTCGAACGAGCGGGTTCCCGACTCGCTGGTGAGCGCGAAGTAGAGGTCCAGCAGGGCGGCGGTCTGACCCGCGCGGCGGGTCGACGAGGGCGGGAAGAAGTCCTGGATCACCAGGAGGCCTCCCGGGCGGAGCGCTCCGGCTGCCCGCCGGATCATGGCGCGGCTCTCGGCCTCGTCGAAATGATGAATCAGGTTCGAGATCAGGATCAGATCGTAGGTCCCGATCCCGAGTTCGGCCGTCCGCGCGTCGCCGACCCTATGCACGACGCGGTCCCCCAGACCCTCGCGGGCGAGGATGGGAGCCGCCTGCGAAACCGCCTCGGGGAGGTCGAGGATCTGCGCGCGGAGCCCCGGATGACGCCGGCAGAGGGCGACCGCGAAGAACCCGTGCGAGCCGCCGATGTCGAGCATGGCGCTCGCTCCCCTGGGGACGGGGGTTCGAAGCGCCACTTCGCGGGCGAGAGCGCCCGCCAGCGAGCGCATGCCTCGCTGGTACAGCGCCCACTGGTCGCCGGTCATCTCGGTATGGATGTCAAGCGGCCGGCCGGAAAGCACGAACTCCTCGAGCCGCCCGACCCACTCCCACTCCACGAACCTGAAGAGCACGTTGTCGTGAAGTGAGTGCGGGCTGCCCTCGAGCAGCCAGCCCCGGGCGTCGGCCGTGACCGCGTACCTCCCATCGTTCGAGGCCCGAACGTACCGGGTCGCCTCGAGGACGCGGAGCAGCCGAGCCGTCGCCCGTTCGTCCGTGCCGCACCGGGAGGCCGTCTGGCTGACCGTCAGGGGAGATTCGCCAAGCGCCTCGAACAGGCCGACCCTGGTCGCGACCATCAGCGCCTGAGCCAGCAGCAGCGCGGAGTGCGTCTCGAGCAGAGGCCGCGGCCCCAGCCGCAGGAGCACCGCCGCGAACTCGAGCAGGTTCTCCGCAATCGGACCGATCCTCATCGGCTCCCCTCGCCCTCTCCAACCGCCACAACAGACGGTATCCGAGTATGCCTCTTTGAGCGGGGCATGAAAATGGGCGCGGGCCTACGCCCCCGCACAAAACAAAGGGCGGGGACCGCTCCCCGCCCTTGCTGTTTCCTGTCTTCTTCTTGCTTCCTTGGTCCACGGACCACGGTCTACGGACCACGGTCTTCTAGTACATATCCCCCATGCCACCGCCGCCCGGCATGGCCGGCCCTTCCTTCTTCTCCTCGGGCATCTCCGCCACCAGCGCCTCGGTGGTGAGCATCAGCCCCGCAATCGACGCCGCGTTCTGGAGCGCGTTCTTGGTGACCTTGGCGGGGTCGATCACGCCGGCCTCGACCAGGTCCTCGAGCACCATCGTCTGGGCGTTGTACCCAATGTTCCCGCCCTTCTTCCGGATGTCGCGCACGATCACCGCCGCCTCGTCCAGACCGGCGTTGTGGATGATCTGCCGCGTCGGCTCCTCGAGCGCCCGCACCACGATCTGGATTCCGGTGCGCACGTCACCCTTGTGCTCCTTCAGCAGCTTCTCGACGTCCTCCTGGGCGCGCAGCAACGCCACGCCGCCGCCCGGGACGATGCCTTCTTCGACCGCAGCCTTGGTCGCGTGCAGCGCGTCCTCGACGCGCGCCTTCTTCTCCTTCATCTCGGTCTCCGTGGCCGCGCCGATCTTGATCTGCGCCACGCCGCCGACGAGCTTCGCGAGCCGCTCCTGCAACTTCTCGCGGTCGTAGTCCGAGGTCGTCTCCTCGATCTGCTTCCGGATCTGCTTCACCCGACCCGAGATCGCTTCCTTCTTCTTGGTGTCCGCATCGTCCACCACGACCGTGGTGTCGTCCTTGTCAACGGTCACCTTCTTGGCGGTACCGAGGTCTTCCCACTTCACGTTCTCGAGCTTGATGCCGAGGTCCTCGGAGATCAGCTTCCCGCCGGTGAGGATCGCGATGTCCTCGAGCATGGCCTTGCGGCGGTCGCCGAATCCGGGGGCCTTCACGGCCACCACCTGCAGCGTGCCGCGCAGCTTGTTGACGACCAGGGTCGCCAGCGCCTCGCCCTCGACGTCCTCGGCCACGATCAGGAACGGCTTGCCCTGCTTCGCCACCTGCTCCAGGATCGGCAGCAGGTCTTTCATCGAGGAGATCTTCTTCTCGAACAGCAGGACCTTGGCGTTCTCGTACACCGCCTCCATGCGCTCGGCGTCGGTCACGAAGTACGGCGACAGGTAGCCGCGGTCGAACTGCATGCCCTCGACGATCTCGAGCTGCGTGTCCATCGTTTTGGACTCCTCGACCGTGATCACGCCGTCCTTGCCGACCTTATCCATCGCCTCGGCGATGATCTTTCCGATCTCCTCGTCCGCGTTGGCCGAGATCGTGCCGACGTTGGCGATCGCCTTGCCCTCGACGGGCTTGGCGAGGTTGGTGATGGACTCGACCGCCCTCTTGACGGCGAGGTCGATGCCGCGCTTCAACTCCATCGGGTTCGCGCCGGCGGTGACGTTCTTGGTGCCCTCGCGAATGATCGCCTGAGCCAGGACCGTGGCGGTGGTGGTGCCGTCACCGGCCACGTCGGAGGTCTTGGACGCCACCTCGCGCACCATCTGCGCGCCCATGTTCTCCAGCTTGTCCTTCAGATCGATCTCCTTGGCCACCGTGACGCCGTCCTTGGTAATCACGGGCGAGCCGAACTTCTTCTCGAGAACGACGTTGCGGCCTTTGGGGCCGAGCGTCACCTTGACCGCGTCGGCCAGCTTGTTGACACCGCGCAGGATCGCCTGGCGGGCGTCCTCTGCGTAGACAATCTGCTTCGCCATCTCACGCCTCCCTTACTTTTCCAGCACGCCGAGGATCTCGTCCTCGCGCACGATGACGTATTCCTGGTCGTCGATCTTGATGTCCGAGCCCGAGTACTTTCCTATCAGGATGCGGTCGCCCTTCTTGACGTCGATCGGCATCCGCTTGCCGTTGTCGTCGAACTTGCCCGGACCGACGGCGATCACCTCGGCCTCCTGCGGCTTTTCCTTTGCGGTGTCGGGAATGATGATCCCGCCCTTCACCACCTCTTTCTCTTCGAGGCGGCGAATGAGAATCCTATCGTGGAGCGGACGAACGTGCATGCGAGTAACCCTCCCTCTTTCTTATATTTACGTTTGCCCGTCGGGGTGCGTCTAGCACTCACCATACGAGACTGCTAACAGTGTAGGGCGAGGTGCGCGCCCTGTCAAGAGGGTTCCCGGACTCGGTCTCGCATCTGCGGCACGGCCGTACTCGGCGGCCTCGTGGACCGGCGATCCGCCCGCTTCCGTCCGCTTTGGCTGCTCCCGCCGACCGCCAGGGCCGGGTCCGGACCCGGCCGACGATCCGGACGGGCGCCTAGGAGTCGACCCGAGGTGCGGTCCGGAGCCCGGCGAGCGCGCGCCCATGGCCGCGAAGGATCGCAGCCGCCGCCGAGCGGCCGGCCTCGCCCCGCACGACGAGACCGTACCCGGCCGCACGGAGCAGCGCGTAGCTCGAGTGCAGCAACGCCAGGTAGAGGCGGTACGCGAGAGGCCGGTACGGCCGCAAGCGGGTCGCGGCCATGAGTTCCAGATAGAACGGCGAGCGCGCCGCCGACCCCGTCACAGCGCCGAGACGGTGCACCGCGACCATCGTCGGTGTGTAGAGAAGGCGCCAGCCCCGACGACGGAGTCGCAGGCAGAGGTCGACGTCCTCGTTGTAGAGGAAGTAGCTCCCATCGAAGCCACCTGATTGCCGCCACGCCTCCGGGCTGACGGCGAATGCCGCGCCCGGGATGAACCCGATGTCCCGCTCGCGGCTCGCCGCTCCGCGTGACGTCGCCTGCCGGACGGTGCCGGTAAGCCAGTTCACGCTGCCGCCGGCGTACCAGAGTCTGCCCCCCGGCCGGTCGAGGAAGAGCGGGCCGGCCGCAACCCCGACCCCCGGGCCCTTCAGCGCGACGCATGCGGCGTCGAGATATCCGGAGGCAACCTCGATGTCGTTGTTGAGCACCACCAACGCATCCCACGGGCCGGGCCCGAGCCGCGCAATCCCCGCATTGACCGCCGCCCCGAAGCCCGGGTTGTTCGCGAGGCGCAGGACCTCGGCCGACTTGGGCGCTCCACGATCCAGGTTGCCTGAGTTGTCCACGATCACCACGCGACGGCCGGACCTCGACGCGTCCGCCTCCAGTGCCCGCACACACCCCTCGGTTGGGGTCGGATCGCCGAAGTGCACGACCACGACGCCGGCCCGGACCGGTCCGGGCTCCGTCGTGCTCATTCCGGCTCCACCGCAGGAGGCACCGATTCCCCCGGCCGGCGTGGGTTGCGGACGGCGAGGCTCGCGATCGTCATGCTGATCACCGTTCCGGACGACCACACCGCCACAGCGACGCCTGCGCAGCCCAGCAGCCCCCACCGCGGTATCGCCAGGAAATCGGCCACCGCCACCACTAGGAGGACGAAAGCCTGCGTCGGCAGAGACCATCGCTGACGCCCGCACGCCGCGACAAGGACTCCCATGAGCATCCCGAGGCAGGCGCCCGGCAACACCCAGACGAGCACCGCCATCACGGGTACCGCGCCGAGGTACTGCGGCCCGAACACGAGCCGGACCAGAGGAACCCTCACGAGCGTGAGTGCCGTCGCGAGCGAGGTGCCGATCGCCGCGCCGCAGAAGGCGATGGCGAGGACGCGCCGAATGTTGAGCTGGCCGCCCGTCGCCGCCTTCGCCAGGGTCGGGTACGCCGCGACCGCGATGAGCTGCGCGACGCCCAGCAGTCCCCACACCGGCGCGGCGGCGACGCCGTACAGCCCGATCTGCTCCTTCGGGAATCCGAAGCCCGCCAGCATGAAGGTGTCGATGCGCAACAGCGCCTGCAGGCCCAGGCTCAGGACCAGGAAGACGGCGCCCTCGCGCGCCAGGTAGGCGCTGTCAAACCCGGGCTCGACCCCTGGCGGCAGCTTGTGGAGCGGCCGCAGCACCACGGCAACGCCGGCGGCGGCTCCGGCCGAGAACGCGAGGCCCGTCGTCCACACGGGAGCCGAGACCGATGCCAGGAGCACCAGCAGGGCGAGGGCGGATCCAAGCTCCGTGCTCCGCGCGCCGACCTCCACCTCCATGCGGTCTAGCCCCTTGAACACGGCGCCCCGGCTGATCAGGGAGCTGCGAAACCACGCGTAAGGGATGAACGCGAGCAGGGTCCACCTAAGGACTCCGTCAGGGACGAACGCCGCCGCGACCGCGGAGACCGGAACGACCACCAGCGCCACCCGACCTTGCCACCCCCGGGAGAGACGACTCAGGCCGCGAGCCGTCGCGGGCCGCCGAGCCGTCTCCCGGATCACGACCTCGACCTGGCCTGCGGTCAGGAGGAGCATCAGCATCATCGCCGCGCCGTACGCCACGGTGAACGCGCCCATGGCGGCGGGGCCCAGCCCGCGAGCCACCAGGACCCCCGCCGCGAACAGAGCGCCCTTGAGCACCACCTCGCCGACGCCGAGCCACGCGACGTTGCGCGCCAGCCTCACCGCGACCCGGCTCACCGCCGGGTCCCGACCAGAGCGACGCTCGCCGTGCGCAGCAGTGTGAGCAGGTAGGTCGCGAGGGATCTCTCTCGGATGAAGTAGAGGTCGTATTCGAGCTTGCGTCTGTGGTCCTCCTCGGTGACCGCGTAGGGCATGTTCACCTGGGCCCAACCGGTGAGGCCGGGGGGGACCGCGAGCCTGAAGGTGTAATACGGGATCGTTCGCGCCAGCTCCGCGACGAACTCGGGACGCTCCGGACGAGGGCCGACGAGCGACATATCGCCTCTGGCAACGTTCACGAGTTGCGGCAGCTCATCAACCCGCAGGCGGCGCAGGATCCTCCCGAGCCGCGACACCCGGGGGTCATCCGGGACGGCAAAGGCCGGGCCCTTCTCCTCGGCGTCCGTCCGCATCGTCCGGAGCTTCACGACGCGGAAGCGGCGGCCGAACTGGCCGACCCGTGTCTGGAGGAAGAACACAGGCCAGCCGTCGAACACCAGCACCGCTAACGCCGCCAGGACCACCAGCGGGGAGAACAACACCAGCAGCAATGCAGCGAACGCGATGTCCGCGACCCTGGTCACGCGGTTGAAGAGCTCCCAGTGGATGACGCCGAACCCCGGCTGGTGAAGGAACGCCGCCGGCGACAAATCCTCGACGGGCAGCCGGCCGTCGAGCCACGCCCACATCTCCGAGGCGACCACGACGGGCACTCCCGAGAAGTGTAGCGACGTCAGGTCACCTGCAAGACCACCGCCGGCCGATTCGGGTCCCACCAGGACCACGAGCTCGATCCCCGGCCCGTGCGCCTCGTCCGCGACCTCGGCGACCGTCAGCCCGGCTCCATTGACCGGCGACCACGGCGCGAGAGGGTGATCCTGGAGCTTGCGGCAGACCTCGTCAACCGCGGCAGTCTCGCCCACGACGAGCGCCCTTGCGTGCGGCCGCTGGCGGAGCCAAACAGCCGTCGCCAACCTCAGAGCGGCCGCGGGCACGGCCCAGGCGACGGTGGTGAGGAGCAGCAGTCCCCTGCCGAAACGCCAGCTCGGCTCGATGTATGTCGCGAGGATCAGGCCGGTGCCCCACACGGCGGCGACGACCGCTACTCGCGCGGCCACTTCGCCTCGGCGGCGGAGCAAGATCGGCTCGTACAGCTCCGCCGCGACCGCCGTCGCCCACATTGCCACCAACGAGAACACCAGCAGGCCCGGGTGCCGCAGCAACTCCTGCCACTTCGAAGCCCGCTCCGGCCCGGCCGGAAACCGGATCACGTGGGCAAGCCACACCGCGGCGGTCAACAGAACGCCGTCAACCAGCGCCACCGGAAGCCGCAGGCGGGGCGTGGCCGGGAAGAAGGAGCTCATCGTTGGCCGGGATGGTGCGCGGGTGCGCGCCAAGTGTCAACAGCACGCGCTTGCGGGTTGCTGAAGAGAGCGACGCCGATCCGGCGACCCCCACCCGACCCCTCCCCCTGCGCCGCCGCGGCGGCTTCAGGGAAGACTCGTAAGGAGCCGGCTCGTCCCGTCAGAGCCGGGACGAGATCCCTTCAGGGTCGGCGATAGAAGCCCACGATCGCGGCAACCACCCGTTCGCGCTCGTCCGGCCGCAACTCGGGGAAGATCGGGAGCGCCAGCACCTCGGCCTCCGCCTTCTCCGATTCCGGGAAGTCGCCCCTGCGGTAGCCGAGCTCGGAGAAGCACTGCTGCTCGTGGAGCGAGATCGGGTAGTAAATCTCCGCGCCCACGCCCTGGGTAGCCAGGTACTCGCGGAGCGCGTCGCGCTTCGGAACGCGCACCACGTACTGATGGTAGGTATGGCCGCGACCCGGCAGCTCGGCGGGCAACGTCACCGTCCCGGCCAGGCCTGCGCTCGCGAACAGCTCCCGGTAGTGGGCGGCGCCCGCCTGCCGCTTGGCGATCCACCGGGGCAGGCGCTGCAGCTTCACGCGCAGTATCGCGGCCTGCATCGCGTCGAGCCGGAAGTTTCCGCCCACGAAGTGGTGAACGTACTTCGGACGCATCCCGTGAACCCGCATGTCGGCGAGCTTCTCGGCCAGCGCCTCGTCGTTGGTGGTGACGAGGCCGCCGTCTCCGAACGCGCCGAGGTTCTTGGTCGGGAAGAACGAGAAGCAGCCGAACGTGCCGATCCCCCCGACAGGGGTGCCCCTGTACTCGGTGCCGATCGCCTGGCAGCAGTCCTCGACGAGAGGCACTCCCGGAGCGGCGGCCTTCAGGGCGTCCATGTCGGCGGCCTGGCCGTACAGGTGGACCGGGACGACCGCCTTGGTGCGCGGCGTGATCGCGGCCGCCACCTTGCCGGGATCGAGGTTGAAGTCGCGCGCGTCGATGTCCACGAACACCGGCCGCGCCCCCAGCCTGTGGATCACGCCAGCGGTGGCGAAGAAGGTGAACGTTGTCGTGATCACCTCGTCGCCCGCTCCGACGCCGAGGGCCATGAGCGAGGCGAGGAGCGCGTCAGTCCCCGAGGAGACCGCAACGGCGCGCTTCACCTTGAGGTAGGTCGCGCATTCCTTCTCAAGGGCGGCGACCTCGGGCCCTAGGATGAACTGCTGCGTAGCGAAGACGCGCTCGAGCGCCGCGTGCACGTCATCCCGGACCTCGGACCACTGCCGTGTCAGGTCGAACAGAGGAACGTTCGGTTTCTGGTTGGACATGTCTCACTCCCCGAAAGCGGCGTGCCGCGGCCGAGGACGTACCCGCCGCGCCCGTCTGAGCATCAGCGCCAGCAACGCCCCCGTGAGGAAGCCGCCGATGTGGGCGAACCATGCGACTCCGCCGGCAGCCGGGCCCGCGGCGGCCAACGCCAGCGTGCCCGAGAAGAACTGCACTACAAACCAGATTATCAGGAAGATCGGCGCCGGCAGCTCGGCGACCGTGAAGAAGAAGCCGAGAAAGAGGAGCGTCCTGACTCTCGCCCACGGGAACCAAACCAGATACGCGCCGAGCACGCCTGCGATCGCACCGGAGGCGCCCACCATCGGGACGCTCGACGAAGGCGCGACGATCGCCTGGCCGATCGCGGCCGTAGCGCCGCATCCAAGGTAGAAGGCCAGGTAGGGGACGTGCCCGAGGACGTCTTCGACGTTGTCGCCGAATATCCAGAGGAACCACATGTTGCCGATCAGATGGAGCCAGCCGCCGTGAAGGAACATCGACAGCAGCACGCTCTTCAATCCGAGGCTCACTCCTCCCCGCACAGCCAAGAGATGGAAGAACCGCGCCGGCACGAAGGCGTAGACGCGCATGAAGCGCTCGAGGTACGGCCCCAGCGACAGCTCGAACAGAAACACCGCCCCGCATGCCACGATCAGCAGCACATTGACCACGGGTGCGCGGGACGAGGGAACCGAGTCCCGTAGCGGAAACATGACGCGGGAGTATAGCGTCTCGACGGGCCGCCGGGCGAGCCGCAGCGAGCGTGGGGGCTCGGGGGTGCTTCAGCGCGGGAGATCTGCTTCACCACCAAGGCCACCTATGAGGCGCTCGCGAGGATGGCTGCCGCCACCGACCGGTAGCCGGACGCTATCCCGCCGTGCCGATCGGAGAAAGGACTGTCCTGCTCGCGCCTTGCGGCGACGGCGCCGAGGTGCGAGCGCTCGGCGACTCCGGCCTCTCGAAGACGGCCATTCCGGTGGCCCGGCACCGACCGCGGTGAACCGCAATCAGGACAAGGTACGATGAGACACCATGAGCACTGGCCCGAGGTCGCGAACCATGCTCCGGGGAAGCACCTGGATCATCTTCGCGGCGCTGACGGTGGGCTACATCGCGGTTGAGCTGAGGTACGCGGCGAACAGACCCATGTGGCTCGATGAGAGGTACGCGTTGAGCACCTCGATCCGCGGCCAGGGGTTCGTGCAACTCTTGCTGGACGGCGCCTCGGGTCAGGGTAGCCCCTCCCCTCTCGACTTCGTGCTCGTGAAGGTGTTGGATGGCGCGCGAACGGGTGTTCGTTATCTCGGCCTCCCGCCCCACGCCTACTTTCGCCTGGTCGGTTTGCTGTCGACGGTCGGCGCCGGGATCTTTGCGTTCCTACTGACGCTCCGTGGCCCGGGGGACTCTCCGACATCCGAGACCGGCGTCACGATGGGCCTCTTCGCCATCCTCGCGTTTGCCTCGTTCGTCCTTCAGCCTCTTGTCGTTCACTACGCCGCCGAGATGCGGCCGTACGCTCTCTGGACGGCCCTGTGGCTGGTTTCGGCGCTCTCCCTGCTGCGCACCAGCAGGCGGTGGCGAACCGTGAGCCTCATCGCACTGGTGCTGCTTTCCATGGCTGCAACCGCCTCGGTCTTCCAGCTCGCGGCACTCGCAACGGGCACGCTCTCGGTCGGGTTGGTCGGCAAGAGACGGCTCGTCGATATCTCCAAGGACGTGATCGGGCTTTTCAGCCTACCGTTCGCGATCTCTCTCTTCTACTGTCTGAAAGCGCACCGGTGGGACTATCCGGCCGACATGTGCGCGTGGGCGCGCTTCCTGCCTTTCTGGGCGTCACGCTGGTGGGTGGCCGCCGCGAGCGTGATCGCGGCTCTCCTGTGCTTGAGGCGGCAGGAAACGCGCGGGTACGCCGTTCCGCCCTTGAGCTTAGTGATCCTCTACCTGATGGGCCCCGGGATCTTCCTGCTGACGAAGCGGAGCGGGATGTTCTTCGCGGAAAAGCAGTACATCTACTACGCGAGCGCGCTCCCGATCCTCTTCGCAACATCGTCCTTCGTGCTGTCGGCCTACGGCAGCGCGGCCACGCGACGGACACGGGGAATCGTCGCGGCGTCTGCCGCGGCGTTGTGCATCCTCGGCGCCGCGTACAGCGCCAGGGGCAAGGTCAGCGTCGCGGCGCACGCCTGGAAGGAGTGGAAGGAGGCGGCGGGAGTCCCCTCGGACTCGTCAGGGATTCTGTCCGGACTGCTGGCGCGCGAGTTGCCGCGGGCGTTCTGCTTCACCAACAGGGCCTCGATGGAAGCGATCGAGAATGTCAGCCTCGTCGCCGAGTGGATGCCCGTGCGGTACGCCTCCCTTCCGATCGGTGGGAAGACCGTCCTGGTTGAGGCTCGCGGCGACGGCGCCGAGGTCGTCGGGCTCGGAGACTCCTGTGAGCCGAACGCAGCGATCCCGGTCGTCGGGAACCGCCGGCGATGAACCGGACCCGGACCGCTCGCCGCGGTACCCGCCGGATGCGATGGACGAAGGTTGCGTCTCCGGCATTGGGTGTCAGACAACCGGACAGAAGCTCGAAGCTCTTCCAAGCCGGAGAATCGTGCTGATGCAGAAACTCGTTGCCGCCGCCGCGGTGGCCGTCCTTCTCCTCCTGGCCGTCTCTGTCGCTCCGACGATCTCACCGAACCAGGATGCGCCGATCTACCTCGCAGCGGCGCATGGGTATGCGGTTTCCGGGCTCGCGCACCAGTACCCGCGAGAACCGTTCTATCCGCTCTTCCTGGCAACCGTGGAGAGGCTCGGACTGCCCCTGGAAAGCGCCCTGGCGGTGGTTCAGAACGCTCTCTTCCTGGCGGGACTGCACTTCTTCCTGCGCTCGATGACTGGGCAGCGCAGGCGGAGCGCCGAGGTGTGGGCGGCGGCGGCGCTGGTCACCCTCATTCCGACGTTTCTGGTGACCGTCAACGGCGCGATGTACACCGAGTCGCTTTCGTGCACCTTGATCTTCCTCCTGCTCGGTTCCCTCATCAGGATCTTCAGCACCCTTCCCGACGATCGCAGCATGGGAGGCTCGGCGGTCGTTCGCTGTACCGCATGGGCGATCGTGGCGATGGCGGCGTCCGCCTCGCTGGCGCTCACCAAGGGCTCCTTTCTCTACGTCAACGTGGCGTTCGGTATCGTGGGGGCGATCGCGGCAGCATCCATCAGGATGAGGAGCGCACGAAGACTGGTACTGGTTGCTGCGTTTCTGGGGGTCGCGATCGGCGCGTGGGGTGTAACCACGATGTGGCTGGCATCTCGGAATCCACGCTCGGCCGGGTTCGAGCGCGGCGGGGCGATCTTCTTCGGGCGCACGGAGTTCGCGGCCCGGTTCGACTTCAGGACGCAGGCCATCCCTTACCTCGTCAATGCGTTGTCCGAGAGCGCGTGCAGGCGAATCTACGACGGTGAGTGTGAATCCTACACGTTCGGCGCGGAGAACGGTTTGGGTTTTCGCGAGCGCGACCGAACCAACGGCAACGAGCGGACGTTGTTTGCGAAAGGCATCGACAAGCTGCTCCACCAGCCGCTGCGCCAGCTCGCTTTTGCGGTCTTCGAGCTGACCAGGTTTGTCTTCCACCACGGCACGACCGGGTTCGCCGAACTCCACGCGCCGGTCCTGGGTCCCCTCCTCTCCAGTTTGGGAATGAAGGCTCTTCTCAAGCTCTTCAACGTGCTGCTGTATCTCGTGCTGCCGGCGGCAGTGATCGTTCTTCGCAGACGAGGTTGCCGCTGTCGGGACGCGTGGCGGGCATGGCCCGAGGTGGTGAGGCTCGGAACCGGCCTCTACGTCGCATACGCGTGCCTGTATCTGACCGTGTACGGGTTTGCCACGACCCTCTTGCGCATGGTGTATCCGGTCGCCCCGTTCCTGGTCTTGTTCGACATTCAGGTGATCAGCGCGGCTCGATGTTTGCTCAGATCCGAGGCTCCCTCGCGCTGATCTCCCACGATCGCGACCGCCAGGCCATCGTGGTCGACACCCTCAACGCCGGTCGGCCTGCGTACATGACGAGGAGCGCCACAGATCTGTCGACCCGAATTCACGACACGACCCTGGGCCGCCTGCGACCCGTCGCCTTGGCTTGGCGAGGGCGCCCGAGCGAAACCCACGCAACGCCATGACTGGGCCGCTGTGGTCGAGAACTGGGGTAGACTCGTTTGTGAGCAAAGGGTAACCGGTGGGCCGCAAAGAAGTTCGGGTGATTCGAGCGGCTTTTGAGGTCACGTTCCTCGGCTATCTGGCCGGGATCACGGCCTTCAGCCGCGCCTTCTCACACCTGCACGTGACGGTTTACGGCGTCCCTCTGTTCGTGGGAGAGCTGACACTCCTGACGCTGACACTCTTGGCGGCCGCGATCCACCTCTCCGGCCGGCAGCTCCCTCCCAAGCTCGGCTTCGTAGGCTGGGCCCTGCTGGCTATCCTCGCAGCGGGCAGCGTCTTTGCCGTCCGAGGGCTCATGGCAGGATGGGGTCTCTCGGCACTCCGGCATTCCGCCCTCGTCTACTACTGCTGGCTGTTCTTCCTGACGCTCTCGTATCTCGAGCGGGTCGGCACATCGAGGCGGATCCTTGGCGCTCTTCTCTTCGGGGCGATCGCAGGGTCGCTCCTCGCAAGCGTCAGCTTCTTCGCGTCTCCGGCCCTCGTGTTCGGTCACGGAGCGGCGGGCCACACCGGGCTATTCGCCTGGATGGCGATCTTCACGCTTCTCGCATCCGAGAGTCTCGGCGTACGGCTGCTACCGAAGCCGCTGGCGGTCGTTGCGATCCTCGTGTGTACCTGTGCGATCTTCTTCACCGGGTATCGCACGCTGCTTCTCGTGGTCGCGGCTTCGGTGGCGGCCGTGACGTTGGGAGGCACCGGTTTGAAGAGCCCCCCTGCACGCCGGCTCAAGGCATCGCTCTTGGCCTGGACAGCACTTCTGGCGGCATCGATCCTCGTCCCCCGGGCCATGCTGCGGTCACCCGACCGGTTCATCCCGGACTACGCTCCCGTTCCCCTGGGCGACGCCCTGGCCGCCGTGGACTTCCGCTGGACGAGCGCCCAGTACGGCTGGTCGCTGTCGGCGATCCTGGCCTCCGGGATGGAGACCGACCAGGACCTCGTCGACCCGACGCGAAGCATATCGTTCCGCAGCAAGGCGTGGCATGAGGCTCTGATTCGCATCGAGACGTCCCCTTGGATCGGCGTCGGCTTCGGGCCTGAGGTCCTCCTTCACCCGGCCTCCGACTGTGACACCCTGCCGTCGCCGACCTCGAACTGCGGCAGCGCCCACAACACCTACCTGACCCTCGCAATGCGCGTGGGGCTGCCGTTGACGCTTCTTCTTCTTGGCGTGCTGGGAGCGTTGCTTGTCCGGTCGGCGCGAGCGGGAAGACGGACCGCCCGGGACTCGGCCGACGCCTTCACGACCGTCACCGCAGCAACGGCGCTTCTCTCGTTCCTCGTCTTCGGGCTCACGAGCTTGCTGTTCGAAAGCCCCTACCTGTCGTCGATCGTGTGGGTGCTCGCAGGCATCGTGGCCCACCACACCGGACCCCGCGAGGTTTCGGAGCGCAGAGCATAATCGGCAAGGCAATCACGGGCCTTCCAGCCGGGCCGACCGCCGACCCCTCAAACGGTCGGTGACCAGGGCGGAAACCGGCACAACGCCACGGTGCAGATCAGCCGTCGGTCTTCTTCGAGGCGTCAGCACGTCGGCCGGCACGCCAGAAACAGGCCGCAGCCATGGCCGAAATCGTCAGGACAACCAGGTGGTACCGAAAAAGCGCCCCGAGATCGGCAAGCGATGAAATTCCCCGCTTCCAGTAGTAGTCAAGAAGAGCCTGCGGGACATGGGCGGCCGCGCCGAACAGCATCCTGGCCGCGAGGCACGGGTAGCCGACGATCGGCGACGCGCCGAAGGTGAGGACCGCACGTCCAGAGAGAGCGTTCTTCAGTGCTCGGGTCGCGAAGTGCGGAGTCACCCAATCCACGAGCGTTCCGAATTCCGGGTTCGCGACGCCCTCGTCGCGCACCAGGCTTCTCCGCGGGGTCAATTCCGGAGCGCTCTCGAAGCTTCCGAGGTTGAGTGCTCCGACAAGCACGGCCGCCGCCGCGACGGTCACGCACAGGTGACGCCAAATCGGTGCCCGTGCTCTATCCGACGCGGATGCCGTCCCGAGCGACAGCAGGAACGCGAGGTGGAGAAGCCAGTACACCGCGAACGCGTACCGCGAGCCGTAGCTCGCCCCGACGGACCAGTAGCTCGACGCCAGGAGCAACTGAACTCCGCCCGCAACGGCAAAGATGACGACAACGCTCTTCTGATGCCGGACACGCGGGAGGAGCCTCCTCCCTCGGACGGCAATGACAACCAGTTCGACCGCCACGAAAGGCGTGAGAAGAACGATGCCCCAGTGAACCCCGATGAAGAACCCTGCCATGCGTTGCAGATGGGCGAGCGTCAGCGGCCACACCGACACAAAGTGGTTAGGCGAGTCGTAGGGCGGCAGCGGCGCGCCGCGGAGCTGCGCCCACACCTCGCCGGCAAGCAGTGCGATCGGCACGGCCGCGCCCAGGAGCCCGAAAAGGAAACCACGAGCCCGAGGCCCACGAGCCCGATCACCCGTCAACACCGCCGCGATGAACGCCGCAGCGATCGGCGCATCGTTGAAACGGGTTACCGCGAGCATCGCCGCTGACGAACCCAGAAATCCCGCGAGCATGACCCTGACGCGAGGCGTCGCAGCGTGAAGATACCGCAGCAGGAAAAAGGTCGCAGCGGAGAACCAGAAGAACTCGGCTGCATGGCCCATGAGCGGGCGACGGAAGACGTAGTAGAGGATCGGGTTTCCGAGAGCCATGGCGGTGGTTGCCCAGAACGCCAGTCGTGGCGAGCACCCGAGGAGGACGGCGATTCTCCAGAGCAGGAGCATGGCGCCCCCGAAGAGAACGAACGCGCCGACAAGACTCCAGAACACCAGAGGGTCGAGAGGCCTGGTCCGTAGGAGACCAGTGTCTTCGAGGACCAGCCCGAGTGCATTGAGCGGAAGCACGGACAACGCCGGACCGGGCGCACACTTGTTGTACGCCGGGCGGAGCCCTGAACTGCACTGTTCCTTCAGGGTGCGAGAGGTGAAAGGCGCGGCACACCAATCCCACGTGTGGTAACGCAGCAGCGCCTCGGTATGAGCAAGGTACCCCGCGTCATCGCCCCCGTCCAGCACGATGAACGCGGTCTCCCTGTTGTAGATCCGCACGAACACGAACGAGGAGAGAGCAACGACCAGACACAGCATCAGCGCGTACCGGCTCGCCGGCCGTTCCGGCGTCTTGCGACCGCTCTCGTCCACGCCGTCACCCGTCATCATGGCTGGGACCGTCAATCTCATGGGCAGTGGAGGCGGCGGGCGCCATCACGGTCGTCCCCAGGAGCAAGTCGGTGCGGTACGTGCTCCACTGCGAGATCACGCTCACTTCGTGATGCCAGGTGAGCTCCATTGCGAGTCGATGCGTGTGGGGCTCTGCTCCACCGATGGCGAGCGGGTGGCTGGTGAAGGCCAGAACGACTCTCACGGGGCGCGTTCCCCCTCATGCCTCCGGGACTGGCCGCCTTTCGACGCGAAGAGCGTGAGAGTCGCGGCGCTTGCCGCGCCCAGAGGACGGCGATGCGCGACCACCCCGGTAGCTTTCACCTGGTCTCGCTCCCGGCGACAGGTCTCGATCTTCCAATCGTCCCCGAGAGGCCCTCCAGGGCCGAGCGCAGCTCCGAATTCCGAAGCCACCAGAGCACCAGGACGAAGACCGCCAGACCGGCGCCAACATCGAAGCCGAGCCACAAGGCCGGGAGGGTTGTCGACCACGCCTTCGTCAGGGTCCACGTCGCGGCCCACGTCGCAGCCATGGCAGCACACGCTCCCGCCACCTGTGCCGTGAAAGGAAGCAACAGCGCTCCGCTGAACTGTCTCCAGCGCAGCTGGAGAAAACCACCGAGGATCACAACCTGGACCGTTGACACAACCAGGAAGGCCTGCGCCACGCCGACAAATCCCGATGTCCGGGCTAGCGCAAGGTCGAGTGCGGCCGTGAGCACCAAGCTCCCCAGCCCCACGCCGGCCAGAAACCAGGCCTTCCTGGCGGCGAAGAGGACGTGGTTGAACAGATAGGCCACCGAGGCTGGGACGAAAGCCACTGCGTACCAGGCGCACGCCCTCGCGACGTTTCGCGTGGCTTCCGCATCGAAGGCTCCGCGTTGAAACAACACCCGTACGATCTGAACTCGAAACACGAGCACGCCGAGAGCGAGGGGTACGGCCCCCAGCAACGCCCACCGGAGTGCGGCGAGCGCCGTACTGCGGAGGCGATCACGATCGCCGCTGGCCGCGTGTCGACTCAGAACCGGGAATGCGCTCAGCGCCACCGCCATCGGAACCGTGCGCACGAGAATCTCCAGCATCTTGCTCCCGTAGCCGAGGTACGAGATGGAGCCCGCCGGAAGCAGGGACGCCACGAGTCGGTCGATCACCGGCGAGAGCTGAGTCAGTCCGGCGACGACAAGGATCGGCAGCAGGCCTCCTCCGCCGACGCCCGGTTCGGATAGGGGAACCCCGGCATTCGGCCGGAGGACGTGCAGCCCCCGCAACGCCGGGAGCAGTGCAACGAACATGGCAAGCGAACCGAGCGACCAGCCGGTCGCCAGCCCCACGAGGCCAAACGGCTTGAGCAGGAACAGAGCGCTCAGGACGAGCAGCGCGTGGTTGAGCGAGGGAGCCAACTGAGGGAGGAGAAATCGATCCCGCGAGTACTGGATTGCGGTCAGCACACCCCGGAGGAGATCGAACAGGCTCCCGATCAGCATGATTCGAAGGAGCGCCGCGGCGCTCCTCACGGCGTCCGGATCGAGGCCCGGCGCCACAACTCTGATGGCGGGGGCCGCGCCAACCTCGAGGGCAACCACCACCACAAACGCAACCAGCGCGCTCCGCCGGACCGTGGTCGCGGCGAGGGCGGTTGCCGCGGCATCTCCGCGCGTGGTCAGGCGTTCGTTCAGGGCGGGCACCAGGAAGAACGACGAGACGGTGAGCGAGACGGTCGCCAGCAGGGTAGGCAGCGTGACGGCAACGAGGAAGATGTCCATCTCCCGGCTCGTCCCGAGAGTCGCCGCGAGCGCGACCTGCACCGCAAAGCCCAAGACAAGGGTGAGCCCCGACAGGACGAGGATCAAAGCGCTCGAGCGCAGGCGAATCCCACCCTCTGCCGCCATCGCGGGGGAGTATAAGCGCCCTGTGTCACCGAGCGGCCTTCGACTGGCGCCGGCCGGGCCTCGGCACGCGGTGAAGGTTCGCCGCGCCCGGTGTCCGCGGGCCGACCCTGGGATGCGGCCCACATCCTTCCGGTCTCGCCCGTCCTTGACAGCCGCGCCTTGCGGAGCCATCGTCTGGGCCGTGGCTTCGAAGGCTCCGCGTCTCAACATCCTCGGCATCGGCGTCAACGCCGTGACGCTCGACGACGCCGTCGCGACCCTGGCCGAGACCATCGAGTCGCACTCGCACGAGTACGTCTGCGTTGTCCCCGCGCACTCGGTGATGGCCTGCGTCCGCGATCCTTCCTTGCGCCCGATCTTCAACGGCGCCGGGATGTGCACGCCCGACGGCATGGCGATCGTATGGCTTCTCAGGCTCCACGGGCACCGCGAGGTCAGCCGCGTGTATGGGCCCGACCTGATGCTTGCCGTTTGCGAACGGTCGCTCGCCGCCGGCTGGAGTCACTTCTTTCTCGGTGGCGCCGCGGGCGTCGCGGAGGAGCTTGTCCTTCATCTCGAGAAGCGCTGTCCCGGCCTTCGGGTGGCAGGCGTTCTGTCGCCGCCCTTCCGCCCGTTCTCGGCCGCCGAGGACGACGAGATGATCGCGCGCATCAACGCCACCGGGCCGGACATCGTCTGGGTCGCCCTCGGTTCGCCCAACCAGGAGCGTTGGATGGCGGAGCACGAAGGGAAGCTCTCTGCGCCCGTCATGGTCGGCGTCGGTGCTGCCTTCGACTTTCTGTCCGGCCGCAAGGCTCAAGCGCCTCGCTGGATGCAACGGAGCGGCCTCGAGTGGCTGTTCCGGTGGGCGGACGAACCTTTGCGATTGTTCCCACGCTATGCACGCTACCCGCTCTTCGCCGTCCTGGTCCTCGCCCAGGCCCTGGGGTTGGTTCGCTACGAGACCGGCGATGCGGGTGCCCGAGGACACGCCCGGGGAGGCACACCCTGAGACCGGCGGGTCACCCCCAGTCGCGCTGACCAGACGGCGCACGGACTCGCGCGCGGGTAGAATTTCCGGCCATCGAAGACTAGGCTGGAACTCGGGACACTCATGGCGACCGATCGGGGGACGCGGGGCATCGAGCAGCGACCCACCGCCCATTCGGCGGTCGGCGGAAACTCGTCCGCGGACGCGGCGACCAACCGGGAACCGGAAAAGGACGAGGTCTCGCGCATCGAGCCTGCGCTCGCGCCGGCGATGAGGGTCGCGGCGCTCGCAGTCACCGACACCGCCTGCCTCGCGCTCGCAGCCGCGGCCGCTTTCGTCGTCTGGGCCGGCGGACGGCTCGACCAGCCAGCGAGCATCTATCTGCCCCTGCTCCCCGCCCTGGCGCTGGTCCCTCTCTTGAACGCGGCCACGGGTCTCTACCCGGGCTTCGGTCTCGGCCCGGTCGAGGTGCTGCGCCGCCAGTGGCGAAACAGCACCGGCGTCTTCCTCGCCCTCAGCGCCGCCACGTTCGCCTTCAAGATGCCGCAGGTCTACTCGCGCATGACGCTGGCACTTGCATGGCTCGGGAGCATCGCCCTGTTGCCCGTCGTCCGCGCGGCCGCCGTGCGCATCCTCGGGCGGCGCCCATGGTGGCCTCAGCCGGCGGTCATCGTAGGCTCCGGCACCAGGGCGATCGTCCTGGTGCACGATCTCCAGGAGCAGCGGTCTCTGGGCTACCGGCCCGTGGCCCTTCTCATCCCGGGCGTGCAGCCTCCGATCTCCGAAGCCACGCCGAGGGCCACCGACGTTCGAGTCGGAACGGTGGAGGACGCTCCGGCGTTTGCCGCTGCGGGGGTCAAGGTTGCCCTGGTGAGTGAGCGGAGTGACGCCGGCCACGCGGTTGCGCCGCGGCTTCAGCGGGCCTTTCCGCATGTGATCGTGCTGCCCGACTCGATAGGCCTCCCGGTCGAGCACGTCGAGGGACGCAACATCGGCGGTGCGCTCGCCGTGGAGTACACGAACCAACTCCTGCGACCCTTCAACCGGTTCCTCAAGCGTTCGCTCGATCTCGCGATCGGCGGAGCCACCCTCGTGGCGGCGCTCCCGCTCATCGGCCTCGCCGCGCTGATCGTCAAGCTCTCCGACCGCGGCCCGGTATTCTACTTTCAGACGCGCGAGGGGCTCGGCGGGAAGCTCATCCTCGTCCCGAAGCTCCGCACCATGTTCACCGATGCGGAGGAGCGCCTGCGTGCGCACCTTGCCTCCGACCCCGTTGCCCGCCGCGAGTGGGAGAGCCGCTACAAGCTCGCCCGGGATCCCCGCGTCATCCCCTGGGTGGGCGCTCTCCTGAGGAGCACCAGCATCGACGAGCTGCCGCAGCTCTGGAGCGTGGTGCGGGGGCAGATGAGCCTCGTGGGACCGCGTCCCTTCCCCGCCTACCACCTCGAGCGTTTCTCCGAGGAGTTTCGTGCGCTCCGCCGTCTCGTTCGCCCGGGGCTCTCGGGCTGGTGGCAGGTGACCGTACGGAGCGAGGGAGGGGTCGAGGAACAGCAGGCGTACGACACCTACTACATCCAGAACTGGTCGGTCTGGATGGACGCGTACATCCTGCTGCGCACGCCGGGCGCGATTCTGGCCCGTCGCGGCGCGTACTAGCCTCTTGGGCTAATCTCTGGCCATGAAGGTGAGACTGCCCGAGTTCCTTCCAGCGAGCGCGGTCGTCCTGGTCGTGGCCGTCCTCCCTTTTGCGGTTTTCTGGATGCCGTTCCAAGTCGGTCTGTGGGCGGTCGGCAGCGCACTCGTGGCTATCGTCGCCGCTCTGGTCGGACTGGGACGCCGTGACACCGTCCAGGCAGTCAGGAACTCACCGCACGCGGTCCGACTCGGGCTCACGCTCTATGTGGGCGCAGCGGCGTACGGCGCCGTTCTCGGCCTCGTGCTCGGCAACCCCATCCGTTACGTGGTCTCGCAAACGGCCTCGATGGCGATCCTGCCTGCCAGCTTCATCGGGTTCCGGACGGGATCCAGGCCGAGTCTCAGACGTCTCGCGACCGGCCTCGGTCTAGGCAGCATGGTTGCTCTGGGCGTGCACGTGGGGTTTCTGGTTTTGCGCGCAGGCGGCCCGGCGGTGACAGGTGAGGCTCTGCGCCTCACGTTGCCCCACGATATCTCGTTCATCGGCACCGCCGTCATGGCGTTTCTGGCTGCGCTCGTCTGGTGGGCGGAGGCACGATCGGCGTTCGCGGCCGGCGCGGTTGCTGCCTCGGGTTGCCTCCTGGTGGGAAGCATGTCGCGTGGGGCGTGGCTCGTCAGCCTGGGTGGATTTGGGCTCCTCTGGCTGCTTTCGAGGCGCCGGAGATGGTGGACGCTCGCGCTGCTTGCATCGGCCCCTCTGGCCTGCGTTGCCGTGATCCTGGGCGCATCAGGCTGGGTCTGGGGACACGGACGGCCTCTCGTGGCATCGCGTGTCGATTTCTCTCCCCAGACGCTACCCGATAGCGTCATCGAGATCGAGCGCGATGTCCCGGTGACGGGCGGACCAATCGAGTTGACGTTCGGCGCGAGCGGCCCCTGGACGCAGCCCCCGGTGCTTGTCGTAAAGGCCCGAGACGGTTCCGGAAACATGACATCGCTCGCCGCCCTGACACCAAACCCCAGCGCGCCCTCGGAAGACGTGCGATCCGTTCATTTTCCCCCTATCGGGGTTATCCGTCTGGACTTCCTGGTGCGGCAAGCCGGAGGGGATAGCCGCGCGCTCCGCCTCGAGGCCCGTGAGCTTCCCGGCGCCCTCGCCGGGTGGGTTCGGACGCTTGGACTTCGCCTGCGCACGATCGGCACGGCGATCACGAAGCCGGCCGAGGACGACACCATGCAGTACCGTCTCTCGGAGTGGGCAGCGGTCCGCAGGGTTTGGTTGGGTTCCTCGCCGACCGGTTGGCTCATCGGGCGAGGGCTGGGCGCCACCGTCGAGTTTCCAAACTCTTCGTGGGATGCGCAAGGCCATCGAGTCCTGGTCCCCACCTCCAGCTACCTACACAATTTCTACGTCTTCCTCGGTTTCAAGCTCGGTCTGGCCGGGATCGCCGCGCTGGCCGGGCTGCTCATGGTCGTGGGTTGGACCTGCCGCGTTGCGTGGTCCGCCCGCTCGACCGGCGGTTCGTTGCCGCTCGCCGCGGCGGCAGCGTGCTGGTGCGCGTATCTCGCATGGAGCGTGACGTCGCCGGAGATCATCAACGCCCACACCGCGACGCTGCTGGGCGCGCTCGTGGCGGCTTCGCTCGCGGATGCGGCGCACCACCCCGGACCGCTTCCTCAGGCGGCTTCTCGCAGCCAGAGTTCGAGCATGAGGAGCGCGTAAGCGAGGTTCGGCCGGTTGCGGTCTCGCATGACCGTGCCTTCGACCGTCGCACGCACGAACGCCGGATCCACGTACTCCGCGACCCGACTTCCACGGGCCAGGAGGGCGTCGTGCACGAGCTCGCGGAGGTCTCCTGCCAGCCAGGCCTCGAGCGGGACCTCGAAACCCCGCTTCTTGCCCTCGACCACCTCCTTGGGCAGACGGTCGCGGTACGCGTCGCGCAACACCGCCTTCAGCCGGCGGCCGCGCACGCGGTGCGAGACGGGGAGGCGGAGCGCAAACTCAGCCACCTCGTGATCGAGGAGCGGCGACCGGCCCTCGAGGGACGCCGCCATCGTCGCCATGTCCATCTTCACCAGGAGATCCGACGGCAAGTTGATCCGCAGGTCGCCCGCCACCTGCGTGTCCATGGCCGACAACCCCGATTCAAGCTGCTCCTCGAGCCATGCCTCGGTCGGCCTCTGCGGCGCCGCGCGCCACACCGGTGCCTTGTCCTCCTCGAGCAGCAGGTCCGCGGTCCAGACGAGGTAGCGCTGACCTGGCGAAAGCGACACCCCGCGCCCGAATCGCTGGAGCAGGCCCGCCGCAGAACGCCGTCGGGTCGCGGCAAGGCGCGAGGCCGCGGTCCGGACGACAGCGCGCGCCCCCGGCACGCCGGCCACGCTCCCCAACGCCTTCGCGGCCAGGTACCTTCTGTAGCCGCCGCACACCTCGTCGCCACCGTCGCCGTTGAGGACGACCGTGACGTGCTGGCGCGCCAGCCGAGAGACGGCCAGGCTCGGGACTGCGGACGAATCGGCGAACGGCTGGCCGAAGTGGCGTGCAATCGCCAGGATCTCATCGCGGGGGGCGACGCGAAGCGGCAGCACGATGTTTTGGACTCCGAGCCCCTCCGCGGTACGACGGGCGACCGGGGCCTCGTCGAGCTCCTCGTCCGCGACGGATACCGTGAACGTGCGCACGTTGCCGCCCAGATGGTGCGCCGCCTCGAATGCGACCGCGGACGAGTCGACCCCGCCGGAGAGGAATACGCCCACGGGGACATCACTGCGGAGCCGGAGCCGGACCGCCTCCGAGAGCCTGCTCCGAAGTTCCTCCTGGGCATCCCTGTAGGAGACCGTGATCTTCGGCTCCAGCTCCGGACGCCAGTAGGGGGACTCGCACAGGCCTGTGCTGTCGAAGCTCAGCCGGTGCCCGGGTCGGACGGCGCGGACGCCGTCGTAGATCGTGTCCGGTTGAGGGACCATGCCGAGCGAAAGGTAGTCGTAGATCCCCTGCTCGCGAATGCGAGGCCTCCGCTCCGCGACGCCCACCAACGGCAGGAGTGCCTTCAGCTCCGAGGCGAACGCCAGGCTTCCGCCCGGGGAGTGCGAGAAGTACAGCGGCTTCTTTCCGAAGCGATCGCGCGCCAGAAGAAGCCGGCGCGCCCTGCGGTCCCAGATCGCGAAAGCGAACATGCCCCGCAGCCGCGCGCACAGCGCGTCGCCCTCGTCCTCGTAGAGGTGGGCGAGCACCTCGGTGTCGCCGTTGGTGACGAGCTCGTGGCCTCGTCGGCGCAGCGCCTCCCGCAGCTCGAGGTAGTTGTAGATCTCTCCGTTGCAGACCGCGACGATGTTGCGGTCCTCGTTGAAAACGGGTTGGTCTCCGGTGACCAGGTCGATGACCGCGAGGCGCCGCATCCCGAGGGAGATGCCAGGCTCGTCGAACGTCCCTTGCCCGTCCGGGCCGCGGTGTCGAAGGCTGCGGAGAGACTCCGCCAGGCGCGAGCCGTCCGGCCCGGCGTCGCCAGGGAGGCAGACGCCGGCTATGCCGCACATCCGGCCCTCACCTTCTCCAACATCCGACGCGTGGGCGGAACCGTTTGCGCCCGGCGAGCCGATCGCGACGATGGCGGCATGACGGTCCGAGTATAGCCACTCGCCCGGAGCGCCTCGCCCCGGCGGATCGCACGGGAGATGCGGTCTCCGCGGACGGCCGGACACCGCCGGGATGGCGGAGTGCCGCAAAAGGAGGGGCCGCCTCGCGGCGGCCCAGAAGACGCCAGGATCGCCCCGCGCTCAGCGCAGCGGGTCGTGAAGCGGCGGCACGAGTCCGAACAGCCTGAACGCCGGCAACAGCGGAACGGCCTTTTCCGCACGGCGCATGAAGTGGAGCTTCGCGAGCTGATCCGGCCCCAGCAACCCTTCGAACCCGTCGAGATACGACTTTTCGCCGGCCTCGATCTGGTCCTTGAGGCCGTCGGCCTGGATGACGAGGGCGCCGACCGCCGTCGGGTCCGGAGTAGGCTGGTCGAGCAGACCCCGGATCTGCTCCCTGACTCCCTTGAGCTGCTCACGAAGGGGCGGGACCGTCTGCTCCCACGTCGCGATCAGGCCGTCCCACCCCGCGACCTGGTCCGCCGTGAGCCCCAGGAACTGGATGACCTCGTTCTTCGCTCCCCCGGCGATCGGCCCTTCCTGCCCCACGGCGGGGAGCGCCAGCAAGACGACAACCGCGCACAGCATTGCCTTTCTCATGGTTCTGCCTCCTCTCCTGTGATCTCGGACCGCTTGTACTGCAGCCGCACACCGGCGGCGGCCCTCCGAGGGCGCCCTCGGTCGGCCTGCCGCCTCCCGACGGGTCAGTCTTGCCAGCGGCGTTGCTGCTGGTTGCGCTTCAGGCCCGCACCCGGAGTGGGCTGGGCGCCTTCCGAGCTCTCTTCGCGCCTCTCCCTCACCAACTCCTGAAGTCGGCGCCACTGGTCGGTGGCCATGATCGCGCGCACCTTGAGCAGCATCTCGAAGCGCTCCGCCTCGAGCCTCTGTCGCGCCTGCTGGAGTACGCCGAAGGCGATGCGGGCTCTCTCGGATTCGAAGGGCTCCGCCTCGGACGCGGCCTGGAGGTCGAGCGTCGCCTTGTCCACGGACGCCTTGAGGTCGATCATTGCCTTGGCGTGCGGGTACGTCGCGGCGTTCAGCTTGCTCACCTGCTCCGGCGTGATGCCGAGTCGCCCGGCGATTCGCGGTCGTTCCCACCACTTCCCGACAGGCACGCTGAAGGGCTGGGCGGAAGCAAACCCGCCCGCACACACTAGAAGCGAACCCAGCAACCAACTCGCTGCACGGCCACTCATGACCAGCTCCCTTCTCCGTCCGCCTCGGGGGCGGGGACGACGGCTTCGACGACCTCCTCGGGAGCCGCTGCGCTCAGAGGGTCCCGTGAAAGAACGTCGTCCACCTCGGTGAGAACGGCATCCGTGTCGATCTTCGGCCGCGACACGAGCTCGCTCCGCAACAGCGGAAGCAGGCTGAGCACCACGACCGCCGCGGCCGCTGCGACCCACCGCACCCAGTGGGGCCTCCGGCCCGCGCCGCTCCACGCCGAGAGCGCCCGCTCGCGGATCCGCGCCCGGGTCGTCTCGTCGGGATCTTCGCCGCACGCGCCGTTCACGGCCGCCAGGAACGAGTCGCGACGCCGGCGGCAGACGAGACAGGACGCGAGGTGCGCCGCCGCCCCTGCGGGCACCTCCTCGCCGATCAACGCGAGGTCCACCTCGTCGTCAGTGAGATGCTCGATGCTCATGGTTTCGCCTCCTCGACCGCAGCGCGCACGCGCCGCACCGCCCGGTGCAGATGCGTCTTCACTGTGCCGACGTCCACGGCGAGCGACTCCGCAATCCCTGCGAGGTCCAGTCCGGCGAAGAACCGCAGGGTGAAGACCTCCTGCTGGCGCCTGGGCAGCCGGGCCACCTCGCGGCGCAGCCGCTCCACGGCCTGCCTCGCCATCGCCACCCGCTCCGGGCTCGGCTCCGACGAGGGCACAACGGCGAGCGGGCCTGCCGCCTCATCTTCGCCGGTCTCGAGCGGTTGGAACGGAACCAACAGCCGCCGCCGCAGCCTGTCCCGGCAGAGGTTCAGCGCGATGGCGACGAGCCACCCGCCGAAGCTCCCCTCGCCCGAGAACCGGGCGAGGCCCCGGAGGGCGCGCAGCATCGTCTCCTGGACCGCACCCTCGACGTCCTCGCCCTGCGGGAGCAGCCGCCGGCACAACCGGAAGACCCTAAGCTCATGCCGCTCGAGCAGCGCCTCGGCGGCGTCGCGGTCGCCCTGCTGCGCCATCCCGACCAACTCGAGCTCGTCCTCGTGCTCCAAGGGTGTCTCCTGCCGCGCGACGCTCGCCATACCCTGAATGACGCACACGGCCCGTCGAGGTTGACAATACCGCAACCTGGCAGGCACTCTCCTTCCGGTGCGACAACTTCGGCTCGTCACGTCGTGGGGGGAGCTCCGGGTGGCAGGCGGCTCCCGCGCGGGTGAGGCCTCACTCATCCTCCTCCCCCAGCTCCGTCTGGCGCTCGACGCGGGCCGCCCTGCCCGAGCGCTGGTCCCCCTCCAGCACGTCGTGGTCTCGCACGGGCACATGGACCATGTCATCGGTCTGCCCGCGTGGGCGAGCCAACGTCAGCTCAACGGGATGCCGGGCGGCACGGTCTACGTGCCGTCCTCGCTCGCCGACCTCGTGCGGGAGTTGCTCGCCACGTGCGCGCGGCTCGAGGGCGGCAAGCCGTACGGCGCCGAGGTGATGCCGATCTCCGCCGGTCAGAGCGTCGCCCTGCGCAGCGGCTTCGACATGCGCTTCTTCGCCACGTCCCACTGGGTCGAGACACTGGGGTGCTGCGTCGAGTGGGTGCGGCGGCGCCTGCGTCCCGAGCTCGCCGGGACGGCAGCAGACGAGCTGCGGCGCCGCCACGAGGAGGGCCACGCGATCACCGAGGAGGTCCGTACCCCGCTCCTCGCCTACCTCGCAGACACCGGTCCCGAGGTATTCGCCGACCAGCCTTTCCTCGCGGAGGTCGAGGTGCTCGTGGTCGAGTGCACGTTCCTTCGCCCGTCGGACCGTGAGCGGGCTCGCCGGTTCGGCCACATGCACCTCGACGATCTTGCAGAGCTCGCGCCGAAGCTCCACAACCGCCACCTAGTCCTCACGCACCTCTCGCGCAGGCACCGGCTTGGCCCGGGCGCCAGAGCCATTCGGAAGGCTCTGGCCGCCGCTCTCTCCCCGGAGCTCCACCTGCTCAACGTCGAGTGGGAATGAGGCGGTTCGCACGTTCGAAGGTTTGCACGTTCCAATGCCCCGCGGCGGCATGCGAATCGTCAACCGGGAAAGGTCAAGCGGGAAACGAGAAGTCAAAAAGGGAAGAATGAAGATGTTGAAGTACGGCGAGGCGCTCGACGCCTTCCCTTTGCCCTCTTACCTCTACCGTTTCACCTCCGTCTGGTCACCAGAGCGGAAACGGAGCGACCTCGAAGTCGCGGCCCGAGCCGGCGAGACGGGTACCGGCGATGGCCTGAGCGCAGCGGACCAAGGTCAAGCCGACGCCGCCGTGGTCGGGGTGCCAGCCCCAGCTCGTGAGAACCCCGCGAGCCTTGGCCTCCGCCGGTAGCGCCAGCGGGAAGGGCAGCCCCGGCGACGTGGGTTCGCCATGGAGCTGGCGAACCCCCACCAACACCCGCGTGGGATGCCCGAACGCCTTCATCCGGGCCATCGTCTCCTGTCCGATGTAGCACCCCTTGGAGTATGAGATCGTCTCGTCATCGATCCCGACCTCCGGCGGGAGCACGGCCTGGGTCAGCTCGGCGCCCCACGCCGGCGCGCCGCGCCTGATGCGGGCGAGCTCCACCGTCTGCGGGAGCACGGGTCGAGCACCCTGGGCGTGAAGCGTCTGCCGGACCTCCTCGCCCGCGCCCACCAGCACTGCCCCGGAGATCCCCACCATCGAGCGCCCGAACCATGACACGGACCGCCCGCCGAGCGTGCCCGAGTGCCACCCTCCGGCTTTCAGAACACGGGCGTCGCCCCCCAGGGCGGCGGCGGCCTCCGCCCATCGGGCACCCACGATCGCGGTCGCCCCTTCATGGTCCGGCACGGGCTCCGCGTCGCACCGGGAGAGGAGGAGGTATTTCCGGAGGGCTGCGGCCAGCTCGCCCTTCCGACCCGGCGGAACCATCAGAAGCGTATCGTCGGCGCCGGAGAAGGCGGCCATGATCGCCCGGAACTGGCCCTTGGGCGCCAGCAGCAGCGTGAGACGGCCCCCGCCGGGGAGGAGCGTCCGCAGGTCCTGACTCAGGACGCGCTGCAACACGTCGCGATGCCCCGCTCCGCTCACACGCACGAGGCCCGCGTCGGCGAGATGCAGGGACCCCGCCCCGGTCTCGAGTCGGTCCAACTCCTCCGCGATCCTCGCCTCGTGGCTCATGACGCAGCCCACAACACCTTTCGCGGGTGCGACCTTCCCGGACGTTCCTGCGACTGCGTCTTGACTCTGGGAAACCCGCTGCCGCACACTCCCCACGGGGGTGCCTTGAAGAGCGGCTCGGCGGTGGGTCGGCTGCGGATGACAGCGACGTTCCTGCGGATCGGCGCGACGTCGTACGGCGGTCCGGCGATCGTCGCCCAGATCCGCAAGGTCACGGTCCACGACAAGGGTTGGCTCACCGATGACGAGTTCCGCGAATCGCTCGCCTTCGCCCAGATGCTTCCAGGGCCGATCGCGACCCAGACCGCCGCCCATATCGGCTGGAGGCTTCACCGGGGCGCCGGCGTCCTCCTCGCCATGCTGGCGTACAACTCGCCGGCGTTCCTGCTCATGCTCGCGCTCTCCGCCGCCTACTTCCACTTCGAGCGGCTGCCGCTCGTCCATGCGGCGTTCCGAGGGCTGGGCGCCGCCGTGGTGGGGATCGTCGTCCAGTCCATCCTCTCGATGGCGCAGCCGGCGCTGCGGAACTGGCGCGGCCTCGTGATCGGCGGACTCGCGGCGTGGGGGTTCTTCGGCCGCGCCAACACCCTCCTCGTCCTGCTCGGTGCTGCCGTCGGCGGGATCGTGATGGGGGCCATCTGGCCGGACTCGCCGGACGCGGGAGGAGGACCCGAGGACATCGGGGACGGGGCACCACCAACCACGAAGTACCGCCGGACCGTGCTCGCTGTGTGCGCGGTGGCGCTCGTGTACGCGGCTGCGATCGTCGCCTCGCGTCTGGCGTCGCCGACGCTGCCCACCCTTGGCGTGTCGATGACGAAGATCAACCTCGTGGCGTTCGGCGGAGGCTACACCGCCGTGGCATTCATGTATCAGGAAGCCGTCCACAACCTCGCCCACGCCTGGCTCACCCCCAAGGAGTTCATCGACGGGCTCGCGCTGGGGCAGATCACGCCCGGGCCGGTCATCATCACGGCGACGTTCATCGGCTACAAGGTCGGCGGCGCCCTCGGCGCGGTGTTCGCCACCGTCTGCATCTTCCTGCCGTCGTCCCTGCTGCTCGTCCTGATCGCGCCGCACTTCGCGCGCTTCCGGCACCTGCGGGTCGTGCAGAGCGCCGTGGGAGGCTTGCTGGCGGCGTTCATCGCGATGCTCCTCCATGTCCTCGCCCAGGTTGCAAAGAGCGCGTTCATCGGGCCGTGGGACGTGGTTCTGTCGGTGGCCGCGGTCGCTGCGCTCCGTCTCAGGGTCGACGTTGTCTGGGTCGTGCTGGGCGCCACCGCACTCGCGCTCGTCTTTGTGCGGTAGATCACCGGAGTGTCGTCGAAATTGAGATACAATTGCGATTGGAGAGAATGAACGTGGCGCCGGAAACCATGACCGCAGCGCCCTCCTCCATGCTGGCGCTCGCAACGACGGTGCACGTCGCGCTGCTGATGTTGCGCAGGTACCGCGGCGTCCTCAAGCTGGGCCAGGCAGGCGTGCTGCTGCCCTCTCTCGCCCTGACCGTCATGCCGTGGATCTACCCGGAGCCGAGGTGGATTCTTGCAGGCCTCGGGGTCCACTTCCTCTGGTTCGTGGCGTGCGAGAAGCTGGTGCCGAAGCCGGCGGCACCGGAACCCGCCCGGCGGGCTGCCGCTCCGGCAGCGGCCACCGCGGCGCCGGCTCGACCGCCCGCTCCACGGGCGCCCGCCGGCTTCCAGTCGGTCCCGGTACTGGCGGTGTTCGAGGAAAGCGGGGACATCAAGACGTTTCGCATGCTCCGCCCGGAGGGGTTCGAGTTCGTGGCCGGCCAGTTCCTCACGGTGAAGGTCCAGGTCGAGGGGAAGCCGCTGGTGCGCTGCTACTCGATCAGCTCGTGTCCCTCGGCGACCGGCTACCTCGAGATCTCCGTCAAACGCCAGGGGGTCGTCTCGGGGATGCTGCACTCGACGATCCGGCCGGGCTCGATGCTGTCGGTCAACCGCCCCAACGGGAAGTTCACGTACCCCGAAGGCGATGACCGCCCGATCGTCTTTCTCGCGGGCGGGGTGGGGATCACACCGTTGATGAGCATGTTCCGTCATGCGATCGCGGCCGAGCCGGCGCGGCCGGTGACCCTCGTAATCTCCGCTAAGACGGAGAAGGACGTCACGTTCCGGCGCGAGCTCGAGTGGCTCGCAGAGCGTTACCCGCAGGCCAAGGTCGCGCTCGCGGTGAGCGGCGGGTCCCTCGCGCTCGTCGGGGGCGGATCGTCCAGGATCGAGCGCTTCAGCGGCCGGGTCAACGAGACGCTCATCCGCAAGCTCGTGCCCGATACCGCCAACACGATCTTCATGACGTGCGGCCCCGGCCCGATGATGGAGGGGATGAAGCAGCTCCTGACCGAGCTCGGCGTACCGGAGGCCCAGATACGCTACGAGGCGTTCGAGGCCGCGGTCGCGATGTCCAAAGAGGATCGTCCGGCACCGAGTCCGACAGGGGCGGTCGCCCACGCGGCGCCGGCAGCGCAAGCCGCCGCGTCGGGTGACGGGCCGCGCCTCACCCTGTGTCAAACCGGCGTCACCGTGGTCCTCGGCCCTCAGCAGACGCTTCTGGAAGCCGCCGAGGCCGCCGGCGCCGCAATTCCCAGCTCGTGCAGAAGCGGCGTCTGCATGACCTGCCGCACCCGCCTCGTCAACGGCGAGGTGGACTGCTCCTCCGACATGCTCGACGAGGACGACCGCGCCGAGGGGTTCATCCTCCCCTGCGTGGCGTCGGCCCGCGGCGACTGCACCCTCGAGGCTTGAGACCGCCTCGCCGACCGCAACGAGGGGTGACACGTTTGGGCCGCCGCCGGCGTCGCCAGACCTCGAGTCCGTGGGACAGACCTGGGGCGTGCCGCCCGGGTCCGTAGTTCGCACGGCACCACAGCCGCCACCTCCGTAGTTTCCACGCAGATCAACGCAGTCCCGGGGCGGGGTTGTTGCGCTTGTCACAGTTGCGTTTCGTCCCCAGTATGAAATGGAAATGAGGTCTCCAGAGGCGTGATGAAGACCAGCCAACGGTTGGCGGCGTCCGAACGTACAGGAAAGGACGCCGCAGTCAACACGGAGTGTGTCGGATCTCCGGCAGAGACCGGATTGCCTGGGGCGGGGAGCGACCTCATGCGTTTTCTTCGACGGAGTCGCCGAGGGCGTCACGGGGGGAGCGGCACCGATGACGATGCCGTGGGGGGCCAAAGGCCAAGAAATAGAAAAGTGACCTCCGTCACTTTATCAGGACGGCGTCTCGGTTTAGGCTCTCGATTGTCAGAATTTGACACTGGCCCGGGGGGGACAGCACAAAGCGTGACTAGACGATCCAGCGCCAAGCTTGTGGAGGATTTTGAGGCCGTCGCCGCAAGCGACGCGGCCGACGTGTTCGTGGGTTCTGCACCCCGAGGGACGTCGGCCGGCGTCCGCGAGGACGTCTTCCTGCCACCCACACCGCGCCCGGGGATTGTCCGTGCAGGCGAGCGCACCGGCCCGGCCCCGGCAGCGAAGCAGGCCCGCGAGCGCGCACGGGCTCCACGCAGCGTTCTCATCCTCGCACTCCTGGTCACGATCGCGGTCGCAGCCGCCCTGCTGGTGGGCCTCGACGGCTGGACGTACTACCGGACCCCGCTGGGCGTCCGCGGCTTCACGCCGGCCCACAAGATCCTGCGGCCTTCGGGCCAGATCGGCCTCGCGCTGGGCATCGGCGGCACGGTTCTGATGATTCTGATGCAGGCCTACTCCCTGCGCAAGAAGCTCAAGATTCTGAGGAACGTCGGCTCGGTTCCCCGCTGGCTGGACTTCCATATCTTTTGCGGCATCCTCGGGCCGGTCCTGATCACCTTCCACACCTCGTTCAAATTCAACGGGATCGTGTCCGTCGCCTACTGGTCGATGCTGCTGGTCCTTGTGTCGGGTTTCGTCGGCCGCTACTTGTACGTCCGCATCCCCAAGAGCATCCGCGGCCAGGAGCTCTCCGTCGCCCAAGTCGAGGAGCGCGCCGCCGCGCTGAAGGCCGAGCTGCTCGGAATGAGGCTTCCCACGCACCTCGTGGAGGAAGTCGAGGCGTTCGAGGCCCGGGTGGTACCGCAACGAGACCTCGAACCGCGCTGGGGCGGCCTCCTGTTCGGCGAGCTGTACATCCGGTTCTCGCTGACTACGCTCAGGCGGCGCATACGTCACGACGGCGTCGGCGCGAGGACGCTTCACGATGTCATCGCTCTCACCGTCGAGCGCGCCCTGCTTTTGCGGCGCCTCGCGTATCTCAAGAGGACGAAGAAGCTGTTCGAGCTTTGGCACATCTTCCACCGGCCCCTGGCGTACGTGATGCTGGCCATTGTTGTCGTGCACGTCGCCACGGCCATCTACTTCGGGTACGCGTTTGGCCACGGGTAGAGGAGAGGTGATGAACGCTCGGCGCATCGGCTCAGGCAAACGGCCTCTGAGATTTCTTGGAGTTTGCGGGGCCGCCGTTCTCCTGATGGTGTCTTCGGCCGCCGCCCAGGAGATCGGCGCTTTGGTGTCGCCCGGCCCGCTCGCCAAGGCGCACGCCAAGCTCGAGGGGATCGCCAACTGTCAGAAGTGCCACGAGCCCGGCCGCAAGGTCACGGCCGCGAAATGCCTGGAGTGCCACAAGCCGATCGCAGAGCGCATCGCAGCAAGAAAGGGTGTGCACCGCAACGTCACCGACGACTGCGTGAGCTGCCACATCGAGCACGCCGGCGCGGACGCGACCATCAGCAAGCTCGACCGACGGTCGTTCAACCATCTCCAGGAAACCGGCTACCCGCTCGACGGCAAGCACACCGCGCTCGCCGCCGATTGCGCGAAATGCCATAAGACCCGATCGTTTCTCGGCCTCAAGGCCGACTGCGCGACGTGCCATCAAGACCCCCACCGGGGCGTGCTGGGCGCCAACTGCGCCGGGTGCCACTCGACGGTTGTGGCGTTCAAGGAGTCCGAAAAAGCGTTCGATCACACCAAGACGGCGTTCCCGCTCACCGAGGCACACCTCAAGCTGGAGTGCGCCAAGTGTCACGTCAACAAGGTCTACAAAGGGATCAAGTTCGCGTTGTGCGTGGACTGCCACAAGGATCCCCACCTCCAGGCGTTCGGTTCCGGGTGCGTGAGCTGTCACGCCGGCGCGACGTGGAAGACCGACAAAGTGGACCACGGCAGGACCCGGTTTGCGCTCGCGGGCAAGCACACGACCGTCGCGTGCGTGTCCTGTCACCGGCAGCCGCCGATGCGGGCGAAGCTCGCGTTCGACCGCTGCATGGTCTGCCACGGCGATCCTCACAAGGGCGAGTTCAAACAGGACTGTGTCGCCTGCCACACGGTGGAGACGTTCCAGAAGGCGCCGTTCGACCACGGCGCGAAGACCGGCTTCCCCCTCACGGGCCGCCACGCCGAGATCCCGTGCGCCGACTGCCACAAGAAGACCCCGATGGCCCCGGGGCACGGGACCGCGCGCTTCACGACCACGGCGCCCGGCGTCGTCCTGGCCTCGTTCGCGATGACGGGCGACCAGGAGACCCCGCCGAGCACGATGCGCGGCGGCAAGGGGTCGGCGGCTGTTGATTTCCGCGGTCTCTCCAAGGCCTGCGCGTCGTGCCACGCGGACGTCCACGCCGGCAAGCTCGGCACGGCCTGCGAGACCTGCCACGGCAACGACACGTTCCGCCTGACGAAGTTCAAGCACCCGAAGAACGCCGAACTCTACGGCGGCCAGCACGCCCAGGTCGCGTGCGGCAAGTGTCACGGCGGAGAGGGCGTCACCAAGACCGGTGTGACGGGCAAGCCGGTGGCCGCCCGCGTGTTTCGCGGCCTTTCCAGCGACTGCGCCTCGTGCCACAAGGACGTCCACCTCGGCCAGCTCGGCGCCAACTGCCAGACCTGCCACTCGGTGGACGCCCCCAAGTTCGCCGCGGACAAGTTCTCGCACGCGACGACGACGTTCGCGCTCGCCGGCAAGCATGAGAAGGTCGAGTGCGCCAAGTGCCACAAGCGCGAGACCACCGTCTTCCCCGCCGGGACGGGCGAGGCCGTGCACTTCAAGGGGGTCGCGACCGCATGCGCCTCGTGCCACAAGGACGTCCACCTCGGCCAGCTGGGCACCGGCTGTCAGAGCTGCCACACCCCGGAAACGTTCAAGCTCGCGAGCTACAAGCACCGCGAGAACCCCGGCTTCTTCGTGGACAAGCACGCGACCGTCCGCTGCCAGGAGTGCCACAGGAGCGTGGAGGCCGACTTCCCATCCGGTCGCGGCACCGCAGTACGGTACGCGCAGCTCACGTCGGCGTGCGCGAACTGCCACGAGGACGTGCACAAGGGGACGCTCGGCACCCAGTGCGAGTCGTGCCACACCCCGCATCAGTGGCCGGGCGCGTCACGTGCGTTCCACAAGGCGACTCTCTTCCCGCTCGACGGTCAGCACCTCGGCGTTGCGTGCGCGTCGTGCCATCTCGACGGACAGACCAAGGGGACCCCGAACCGGTGCTACGACTGCCACTGGGTCCGTCACCAGGACGATCGGTTCAGGACCCAGCTCGGCACGAACTGCGAGAACTGCCACCGCACGACCTCCTGGCGGTCGGTGACGTGGGATCACGCGACTGCCACGGGGTTCGCCCTCGTCGGCGCGCACATGGCCATCGACTGCCAGTCGTGCCACCGAGACCAGCAGTTCGGCGCCACCTCGACGGCGTGCGTCTCGTGCCACCTCACCGACTTCAACAAGGCGAAGGCACCCGATCACGTCCAGGCCGCCTTCCCCACCACCTGTGACACTTGCCATAAGTTCGCCGACACAAACTGGAACCAGGCGCACTTTGACCACGCCGCCACCGCGTTTCCGCTGCTCGGCGTCCATGCGACCCAAGCGTGCAACGCATGCCATGGCGACGGGGTCTACAAGGGCAAGTCCGTTGCCTGCGTGAGCTGCCATCAGACGGACTTCAACAATTCGAAGAACCCCAGCCACACCGCAGCCGGGTTCTCCACCGCGTGCGACACCTGCCACAAGGTCAGCGACATGAGTTGGAACCTGGCAACCTTCAACCACGCCGCCACCGCTTTCCCGCTCCTCGGGGCGCACGCCACACAGGCCTGTTCGACGTGCCACGGCGACAACATCTTCAAGGGCAAACCGACCACCTGCGTGTCGTGCCATATGACCGACTTCCAGAACGCGGTCACGCCTGTGAACCACGTCGCATCCAACTTCCCGACCACGTGCGACACGTGCCACAAGGTGTCCGACACGTCATGGACCCAGGCCACCTTCAACCACACGGCGTTCCCGCTTGCCGGCGTGCACGCCACGACCGCCTGTGCGAACTGCCATGTGAACAACAACTTCAACACGCCCTTGCCGACCACGTGCGTCGGGTGCCACATCTCCACCTACCAGACCGCGACGACCCCTGTGAACCATGCCGGCCTGCCGACGACGTGCGACTCGTGCCACAACTTCGCGGATGCCGCCTGGACCCTGGCTTCGTCGTTCAACCACGCGACGTACTTCGCCCTCGCTGGTGCCCACACGACCGCCGCCTGCACGAGCTGCCACACCAACGGCAACTTCACCACCGTGCCGACCAGCCCGTGCTTCGCCTGCCACGCCACCGACTTCGCCAACGCCACCACGCCGGTGCCGCACGCCGCGTTCCCGAACACTTGCGACACGTGCCACAAGTTCTCCGACACCTCGTGGACACAGGCGACGTTCAACCACTCGAGCGTCTTCCCGTTGGTTGGCATCCACGCCACGACCGCGTGCGCGAACTGCCACATCACCAACAACTACACAACGGTGCCGACGACCTGCGCCGGGTGCCACATCTCCAGTTACCAGACAGCGACGACGCCGGTGAACCACGCCGGGCTCCCGACGACGTGCGATTCGTGCCACAGCAACGCCGACGCCGCCTGGACCCTGGCGTCGACGTTCAACCACGCGACGTACTTCGCCCTCGCCGGTGCCCACACGACTGCCGCCTGCACGAGCTGCCACACCAACGGCAACTTCACCAGCGTACCGACCAGCCCGTGCTTCGCCTGCCACGCCACCGACTTCGCCAACGCCACGACGCCGGTGCCGCACGCCAGCTTCCCGAACACGTGCGACACGTGCCACAAGTTCTCCGACACCTCGTGGACGCAGGCGACGTTCACCAACCACGCGAGCGTGTTCCCGCTGGTCGGAGTGCACGCCACGACCGCCTGCGCGAACTGCCACATCAACAACAACTACACGACCGTGCCGACGACCTGTGCGGGGTGCCACATCTCCACCTACCAGACCGCGACGACGCCGGTGAACCACGCCGGGCTCCCGACGACGTGCGACTCCTGCCACAGCAACGCCGACGCCGCCTGGACCCTGGCCTCGACGTTCAACCACTCGGCGTATTTCGCGCTTGCCGGCGCCCACTCCACGGCCGCGTGCACGAGCTGTCACACCAACGGCAACTTCACCAGCGTGCCGAAGACCCCGTGCTTCGCCTGCCACGCCACCGACTTCGCCAACGCCAC
>JAIQFQ010000021.1 GCA_020073245.1 Terriglobia bacterium
GAAGGCACCCTCGTATGCTGGGGCGCCTTGACCGAACTTCGGCCGATGCTAGACTCGGCCGTTGTCCAGCGGTCGAGGTTCTGACCAATCGGGAGCGAGGGGGTGGCGATGAGCGGGAACGTGTCCGACGTCAAGAAGTACCTGCTCTCGGGGGTTTCGTACGCGATTCCATTCGTCGCCTGCGGCGGCATCATGATCGCCGCCGCCATCGCCCTCGTCCCCATGACGCCGGCCGGTCCCGACTTCTCCCACGCGCCCTTTCTCAAGATGATCCTCGACATCGGCACGGCGGCGTTCTCGCTTCTCGTCCCGGTGCTTGCAGGGTACATCGCCTTCGGCATCGCCGACCGGCCCGGCCTCGTGCCCGGTTTCGTCGGGGGCACCGTCGCCAACCAGATCGGCGCCGGGTTCCTCGGCGGGCTGGTCGCCGGGCTGCTCGCGGGCCTCGTCGTCTACTGGATCAAGAAGGTCAAGGTCCCGCTCTACCTGCGTCCGATCATGCCGATCCTCGTCATTCCGGTCATCGCGTCGCTGGCCGTCGGGTTCGTCATGTACAAGGTCGTGGGTCTGCCCATCAAGGGCGCGATGACCTTCCTGTCCCGCTGGCTCGCGACCATCGGCACCGGCAACAGCATCATTCTCGCCCTCGTCCTGGGGGCGATGATTGCCTTCGACATGGGCGGCCCCGTCAACAAGGTGGCGTTCTTCTTCGGCGCCGCCATGATCAAGGAGGGGAACTTCGCCGTCATGGGGGCGTGCGCCGCCGCGATCTGCATCCCGCCCATCGGTCTGGGTCTGGCGACCGTGCTGGGCCGGAGGGTGTGGACCAGCGAGGAGCGCGACGCCGGCTACGCGGGGCTGGCCATGGGGATGATCGGCATCACCGAGGGAGCCATCCCGTTCGCCGCGGCCGATCCGGTGCGGGTGATCCCGACGATCATGGTCGGCTCGGGGATCGGCTCGGTCATCGCCATGCTCGGCGGCGTCGGCGACCACGCTCCCCACGGCGGGCCGATCGTCCTCCCCGTCGTAGACCATCGGTTGGCATACGTCGCCGCGATCGCCGCCGGCTCGCTGTTCGTCGCCTTGGCCATCAACGGCCTGAAGAAGCTCGCGGCCAGACGGCAGGCTTAGGAGAAGTCCGATGAACATCGTGGCCGTCACCGCGTGCCCGACCGGGATCGCCCACACATACATGGCGGCCGAGCGTCTCGAGAAGGCGGCCAAGCGGCTCGGGCACGTCATCAAGGTGGAGACGCAGGGCTCGATGGGGATCGAGAACGAGCTGTCCGCCGACGACATCGCCCGCGCCGACGTGGTGATCCTGGCCGCCGGCATCGCGGTGCGCAACTACGAGCGCTTCGCCGGGATGAGAATCGTCGAGATTCCCGTGCAGGACGCCATCAAGGACCCCGAGCGGATCTTCGCGGGCCTCGGCGCCTAGTGGCCACGGAGCTTTCCTTCCGCTTTCCGCTCCCGCTGGGGCTGCACGCACGTCCCGCGAGCCTCCTGCGCGACGCGGCAGGCGCGTACGAATCCGCGATCACCCTGACCAACCGCCGCAACGATCTCAGGGCCAACGCCAAGAGCACGCTGGCGCTGGTCGCGACCCTGACCAGGGAGGGCGACGAGTGCGCGCTGCTGGTCGCCGGCGACGACGAGCCGGAGGCCCTCGAGGGCCTCCGGCGCTTCATTTCCGTCGAGTTGCCGCGGTGCGACGACGTGCCGCCCGTCGCCGCGCCGCCCAAGGGGACGCGGCCCCTGCCGCGCGCCCTGCGCGGCGAGGGCGTGTCCGTGCACCGCGGGGCCCCGAACGGCGGCGGCATCGGCCGGGCTTCCGCTCTCGTCATCACACCGTGGTCCCGATGTCCCGACCTGGCGAACCTTCAGAAAGGCTCGCCCGAGGAGGAGCTGGCGAGGCTCGAGCGGGCGCTCGTGGAGGTCGGCGCCGCGCTACGAGGGCGCCTTACCGCCGCTGCCAACGACACCGATCGCGCGATTCTCAAGGCGCATCTCGCCATCCTCGAGGATGTCGAGCTGGAGGCGAAGATCGCCGATGAGATCCGGGACAGCGGCGCCGGCGCGGGACAGGCCGTTGTCGCCGTCGCGGAGCAATTTGTCGCGATCTTGCGCGAGTCGGGCAGCGCCGTTCTCGCCGAGCGCGTGCTGGACATTCGCGACGTCGCGGCGCTCCTCGTTCGCGCCCTCGTTCCGGGCATCGCCGACGACGACCGCATCTCGCTCACCCGCGACGCCGTCGTCGTCGCCCAGACCCTGAGCCCAGCACAGTTCATCGCCCTCGACAAGGCTCACCTCAGGGGGGTTGTTCTCGAACACGGCGGCGCCACATCGCACGCCGTAATCCTGGCGCGCGCCCACGCCGTCCCCTGCGTTACCGGCGTCGCCGACGCCGTCGCCGCGCTGAGGGACGGCCAGGACATCGTCGTCGACGGCGAGCGGGGTCTGGTGGTCGCCGATCCGTCACCCGCGTTGGTGGAGTTCTATCAGGCGGAGGCCGCCGCCGTGCGAACGATGCGGGAGCGGCTCGAACTCGCCGCCGCTCGCGACGCCTCGACGTCCGACGGCCGGCGGATCGAGGTCGCCGCCAACGTGTCATCGCTCGCCGAGGTGCGGCTGGCGATGGCCGGCGGCGCGGAGGGCATCGGCCTCTTCCGCACCGAGCTCTTGTTCATGGACCGAGCCGAGGCGCCTTCCGAGGACGAGCAGGCCGAGGTCTACGCCGAAGGGGCACGCCTGGCCGGAGGGCGCCGCGTGATCATCCGCACCCTCGATGTCGGCGGCGACAAGCCTATCCCGTACCTGCACCTCCCCGAAGAACGCAACCCATTCCTCGGCTTTCGGGCGATCCGGACCTACGAAGCGTTCCCCGAGATCGTCGCCGCGCAGATCAGGGCGATCCTGCGCGCCTCGGCGCACGGCAACGTCAAGATCATGTTCCCGATGGTGAGCTCGCTTCGCGACGTTCGCGCCCTGCGCGCCCTCGTCGCCGCGGAGATGGAGAGGCTGGCCGCCAGTGGCGTCCCGTTCGACCGCGAAATCGGAGTAGGAATCATGGTCGAGGTCCCGTCGCTCGCGTTCGTCATGGACCAGGTCGCCCGCGAGGTGGACTTCTGCAGCATCGGCTCCAACGACCTGCTGCAGTACCTCCTTGCCGTCGACCGCGACAACCAGCGGGTCGCCCACCTCTTCCAGCCGTTCGAGCCGGCGTTCCTTCGGGCCCTTGCGGCGGTCTGCGACGGCGCCCGCGCCCAAGGCATGTGGGTCGGCCTGTGCGGCGAGCTGGGCGGAAATCCGCTCGCTGTTCCTCTGCTGGTCGGGCTCGGCCTCGACGAGATCAGCGTGGGTTGCGCGAGTGTGCCGGCCGTGAAGTCCGCGATCGCCTGCTGCGCGACGGATGAGTGCCGGGAGCTGCTGGACTCGGCGATGCACCAGGAGTCCGCGGCCGATGTCGAGGCTCTGCTCCGCGCGTTCGCCGCGCGGAAGGCGGACCGCTCGCTCCTCGCCGAGGGCCTCGTCCGCCTGGGCTCCTCCGCCCGCGACAAGGACGAGGCGATCCGGGAGCTTGTCGGCCTGCTGCGAACGGCGGGCCGTGTCGCCGACCCGGACCTCGTCGAGGACGCGACCTGGCAGCGGGAGGAGACGTACTCCACCGGCGTCGGGTTCGGCGTCGCCATCCCGCACTGCAAGTCGGAGGGCGTGTCGGCGACCTCGATCGCCGTCGCGTCCTACCCTGGCGGCGTGGAGTGGCAGTCGCTGGACGGATCGCCGGTGACGATGGCAATCCTGATCGCGGTGAGTGCGAGCGACCCCGGCGAGACCCACCTCAGGACGATCGCCGGCCTGTCGCGCAAGCTGATGGACGAGGGGTTCCGCGCGTCGCTGCTGGCGGCCGGGAGCGCGGCCGAGGTGGTGACGATGCTGCGGGGCGCGGTGGTCGTGGCGTGAACGGGCGGGTGAAGAGTCATGCCAGGAGGCTGGTCATGCGGGTTCGGATCGTCTTGGTCGGATGCGCGGTGCTGGCGGCGGACGTGGCGGCGGGCGCGGACGTGCCGCCGCTCCCCGCGACCCCGCCCGACGTCTACGTCGTCGCCACCTCGCACCTCGACACCCAGTGGCGATGGACGGTCCAGGACACGATCGACGACTTCCTGCCGGACACGCTGCGCGGCAACTTCGCGCTGATCGAAAAGTACCCGGGGTACGCGTTCAGCTTCGAGGGCGCGTTCCGATACATGCTCGCGAAGGAGTACTACCCGAAGGAATACGAGCAACTGAAGGCGTACGTCAAGGCCGGCCGCTGGAAGGTGGCCGGGAGCTGGGTGGACGCCGTGGACACGCACGTCCCGTCGCCGGAATCGCTCATCCGCCAGACGCTCTACGGGAACGGCTTCTTCCGCCGCGAATTCGGCGTCACCTCGCGCGATGTCTTCCTCCCCGACTGCTTCGGGTTCGGCTTCGCCCTGCCGTCGGTGGCGGCGCACGCGGGCCTGGTGGCGTTCTCCACCCAGAAGCTTACGTGGGGCACATCCATCAAGATCCCGTTCGACGTCGGGCTGTGGGAGGGAGTGGACGGCTCGACGCTCATCGCCGGCATCAACCCCGGCGACTACGCCTCGGAGATCAAGAGCAACCTCACACTCGACCCCGAGGTCTACGCCATCGCAGACCGGCAGGTCGCGCTCACTGGCCTGCCGCTCGCGTTCAGGTACTTTGGCACCGGCGACGTCGGGGTGCCGCCTTCGGAGTCCTCGGTGGCCTGGCTCGAGGAGAGCCTGGCGGGTCCGGGGCCTGCCCGCGTGAAGAGCGCGGCGCCGGACCGGATGGCGCTCGACCTGATGGCGAGCCACGGCGGCCGCGCGCCCGAGGGCCTGCAGCGCTACAGCGGCGAATTCCTGCTCACAAGGCACGGCACCGGCTGCTATACGTCGCAGGCCGCGATGAAGCGCTTCAACCGGAAGAACGAGCGCCTGGCGGACGCCGCCGAGAAAGCGTCGGTCGCGGCATGGTGGCTGGGCGGCGCCGAGTACCCGCGCGAGCGGCTGACCGAGGCGTGGACGCGGGTGCTCTGGCACCAGTTCCACGACGACGTCACAGGCACCTCGATCCCCGCGGCGTATGTCTTCTCGTGGAACGACGAGGCGATCGCGGGCAACACCTTCGCCGACGTGCTTTCCCAGAGCGTCGGCGCGGTCACGCGCGCCCTCGACACCAGGGGCAAAGGCGCGTTGCTCGTGGTGTTTAACCCCCTCGCCACCGCCCGGGAGGATGTCGTCGAGGCGGACGTGCGCTTCCCAGGCGGCGCGCCGCGCGCGGTGCGGGTCACCGGGCCGGATGGCAGCGAGGCGCCGGCCCAAGTGGATTCGATCGGCGGCGACACCGCGCACGTCGTGTTCGTCGCCCGCGTGGCGCCGTTGAGCTTCTCGGTGTTCGACGTGCGTGCCGCGACCGTGCCCATGTCCGCCGGCGAGATGAAGGTCGGCCGCGACGGCGTCGAGAACGCCCGCTATCGCGTGCGGCTCGCCGCCTCCGGCGACGTCGCCTCGGTGTTCGACAAGCGGGTCAATCGGGAGCTTCTCGCGGCGCCGCTCGCCCTGCAGCTCATCGACGACCGGCCGCGCCGGTGGCCCGCCTGGGAGATCGAGTACGACGCCCTGTCGGCGCCGCCACGCGAGGCGGTCGGCGGCCCCGCCGCGGTCAGGATTGTCGAGGATGGCCCGGCGCGTGTCGCGCTCGAGGTCGTGCGCCGGGCGGCCGGCTCCACGTTCACCCAACGCATCAGCCTCGCCGCCGGCGCCGCCGGCGATCGGCTCGAGATCCTCCACGACGTTGACTGGCGCACCAAGGAGACGCTGCTCAAGGCGGCGTTCCCGCTCGCCGCGACGAACGAGATGGCAACGTACGACCTCGGCCTCGGCGTGGTGCAGCGGCCCACCGACCGGCCCAACCGGTACGAGGTGCCGGCGCAGGAGTGGGCCGACATCACCGACGCGTCCGGCGCGTTCGGCGCCACCGTCCTCGACGACAGCCGCTACGGCTGGGACAAGCCGGACGGGCACACGCTCCGCCTCACGCTCGTCCATACGCCGCACGTCGTGCCGCACACGAGCTGGCCGTCCGAGCAGGCGTCCAACGACCTCGGCCGCCACCGCGTGCTCGTCGCCCTTGCCGGGCATCAGGGCGACTGGCGCTCGGGGCGCGTGCCGCGGACCGGGGATCGTCTGAACCAGCCGCTGGTCGCCTGGCAGGCGCCCGCCCACGACGGCCCGCTCGGCCGCTCGCTCTCGCTGCTGCGCCTCGCAGGCCGCGACGGCGGCGAGCCGCCGATCGCGGTGCGTGCGCTCAAACTCGCCGAGGAGGGCGACGAGGTCGTCGTCCGCCTGCAGGAGCTCTCCGGCGGGCCCGTCGAGGGCGTCCGCCTCGCGTTCGCGCGGCCGGTCGTCGCCGTCCGCGAGGTCAACGGCGCCGAGGAGCCGATCGCCGAGCACGGAACGGGCGGAGCCATCCCGCCCCCGGCCCCGCCGCGCCTCGCTCTCGAGGACGGCGAGATCGTGCTCGATTTCCTCCCGTTCCGCCCGCGCACCCTTGCGCTCCGCCTCGCCGCTCCGACCGCGGTGCTCGCGCCGCCGCGCGCCGTCCCGCTCGAGCTCGCTTTCGACCGAGACGGCATCTCGCGCGAGGACGCCCGCGCCGACGGCGACTTCGACGGTCGGGGCCACACCATCGCCGGCGAGCTGCTCCCCACAGCCGTCCTCTCCGCCGACATCCCATTCCGCACCGGGCCGCAAGCCCCGGGCAAGGCGAACGTCCTCGTGTGCCGTGGCCAGACGGTGGCGCTGCCCGCCGGCGAGTTCAACCGCCTCTACCTGCTCGCCGCCGCGGTTGGCGGCGATCGAGCCGCGAACTTCACGATCGACCGTACGCCAACGTGCCTCCTCGTCCCCGACTGGGCCGAGCCGGTTGGGCAGTGGAACAGCCGGATCGTCGCCGGTGAGGTGGTGCAGGATCCGGCGAGGATCGCGCCGTCCTACGCCAAGACCGTACCAGTGGCCTGGGTCGGGACCCACCGCCACGACGCCCGCGGCGCGAACGAGGCGTACGTGTTCACCCACCTCTTCCGCCTGCGCCTGGACCTCCCGCCCGCGGCCAAGATGCTGACCCTGCCCGACGACGAGCGCGTCCGCATCCTGGCCGTCACTGTCGCGCGCAACGACAACGACGCCATCGTCCCGGCGCAGCCGTTCGCCGACCCGGCGGTGGGGACGGTGGTCCACGTCGAGGCGCCGGAGAAGCAGTTCCTCGAGCGGACGACGGTCACGCTCACCTCGCCCAACCCCGGCGCGACGATCCGCTACACGCTCGACGGCAGCGAGCCGAGCGCGGCCTCGCCGGTCTACTCCGAGCCGGTGCGACTCGACCGCACGACCACGCTCAAGGCGCGCGCGTTCGCGCCCGGCCTCGACGACCGCTTCGTCGTCGCCGCCACCTTCACGAAAGTCACGCCACGCGACTCGGCTGCCGGCGCTCCCGCCTCGTTCGCGCCCGGCCTCTCGTGCCGGACGTACGAGGGCGAGTGGCCGAAGCCGCCCGACTTCTCAACGCTCAAACCGACAGGAGAGATCACCCTCGCCACCGTCGGTCTGCCGACGGACCGCGCAACGGACAAGTTCGGCATGGCGTGCAGGGGCTATCTCTCGGTGCCCGCCGACGGCCTCTACACGTTCAAGCTGCGCTCCGCGGACGCCAGCGAGCTGCGCCTCGACGGCGAGGCGGTGGTCGAGAACGAGAGCCCCGACTTCATCAGCCGGTTCGGCACGGCGGCGCTCAAGGGCGGCCTCCACCCGATCGAGGTGCGTTACGTGCACGGGACATTCTTCATCAAGGGCCTCGAGCTCGCGATGGACGCCCCGGGCGGGCCGCTCGCGCCAATCCCGGGCGCGCGGCTGTTCCACGTGAGGGAGGGCAAGTAGCGCAGACCGGCGGCGCGGGTTCGGGCGTAGGATGTAGCGAGGGCCGGAGGCAAGGTAGAGCGGATCGGCGGAGCGCGACGCGAGCACACGCGGAACGCGCGGTCCGGAGAAACGAGATTGCCGCGTCGGACCGCCTCCGGCGGCCCGCCTCGCAATGACAACGGATGGCCCGGTAGAGGTCGGCCTCCGCGAACCGAATCGGACCGCGATGGCGCACTGGGTGCCGAGGGCGCGGAGGGTGGCGATCGTCGCCGGCAGGCGAGGGCGGGCCGCTCCGCGTCCTTGACACGGTCTCATGAGGCTCCTATATGTTGAGTAGCACCAAACAGCAGCTCGTTCGAAAAGGGAGTGTGTCATGAAGCGGATCGTGTCTGCGCTCGCGCTCTTTCCGGCTCTCGCAGTCGTCGGAACGGCCACTGCCCAGAACCTCCTCGTCAACCCCGGCTTCGATTCGGACTTGTCGGGCTGGAGCATCTTCCCGTCGTCCAGCTACACCGTGACGTGGACGCCAACGAAGGGCGCGAACGCGCTCGGGGCGGCTCAGATCGACGTCAACGCGGTCGCGGCGCAGAACACGTACGTGTTCCAGCAATGCGTGACCGTGTCGCCTTCGACGAACTATGACTTCGGCGCCCACGTCAAGTTCCCATCCGGGGTCGCCCAGATCCCGACCGCGCGACTCCAGGTGGAGTGGTACACGGGCGGCGGCTGTTCGGGCGTGGATGGGTCGAGCCCATCCAGCTCGACGGTGAATTCACCGGACACCTGGCAAAACGTTACCGCCACCAGCCGGATGTCGCCCTCCGGGGCGACGGGCGCAAAGGTCTCCACGGTCTTCCAAACACCTGCGGGGGGGACATCGCAGCTCTGGTTCGACGACATCTACTTCGGTCCGTCAGGATCTACAAATCCGACGGGCACAAACACGTGGGTCCCCGTTGCGAGCCACAACCCCGGCAAGGCCCACAGTCAGTGGCGGAGCGATCTCGGCCTGCTCAACCCTGGCGCGGTGGTGGCCAACGTGCAGATCAAGTTCTACGGCACCGGCGGCGTCGTGAGCACCACGACGTACGTGCCGGCGAAGACCCAGTCGATCCTGACCGACGTGGTGGGGCAGATCGGGGGCGCCAACTCGGGTGCGCTGCAGATTATCTCGGACCAGGCGCTCAAGGTCACGGCGCGCAGCTACAACCTGGTCGCGTCCGATGCGGGCTGCTACCCGAACGGCACGCAGGGGCAGGACTACCCGGCGTTGCTGACCAGCGACGGCTTGTCGGCACCGCAGAGCGCCTACCTCGGCGGGTTGAGCGAGAGCACCGCCGCGTACCGGTGCAACATCGGGTTGGTGAACACGGGGACCGGGAGCGCAACGGTGCTCGTGGAGCTCTTCGACGGCGCGGGGACGAAGCTGACGGACTACACGGTCACCCTGAACCCGGGCGACTGGAAGCAGGAGACGCAGCCGTTCTTCAACAAGGCCGGACAAACCGCAATGGATCGCGGGTACGCGAAGGTCACGGTGCAGACGGGATCGGGGGTGTTCGCCTTCGCGTCGGTGGTGGACGGGTTGACCAACGACCCGACGACGGTTTCGATGCAGAGGTAGCGGCGACCTCAATCACGCTGCCGTCTCAGCGTGCCGGGGAGACAGCAGCACGCTGGACGCTCCGGGAAGCCGCTTCTTCCTGGTCCGGCTCGGCTGCCGTTACGTGCCGGCGGCGGCGCTGCCCTCGTCGAGGGCGGCGCGCACTTCGCGGGCCAGAACCTCCAAGTTGAAGGGCTTCTGCAGGAACCGCACGTTCCCGGCAGTAACGCCGCGCCGCACGGTCTCGTCCTCGGTGTAGCCGGACATCAGGATGACCTTCAGCGCGGGCCAGCGCTGCTGAAGCTCGGTCGCGACCTGCGGTCCCATGGCGCCGGGCAGCATGAGGTCGGTGAGCAGGAGGTCGAACGGCCGGTCCTCCGGAAGCGCCTTCGCCTCCTCCCCGCTGCCGGCTGCGGCCACGTCGTAGCCGAGGTTGATCAGGATGTCACGCAGGCCGTCACGTACACCGGCCTCGTCCTCGACGACCAGAATCCGCTCCCCCTGGCCTGGCGCCACCTCGGGCAACGGCCTGGGAATGGGCGGCATTGCTGCCAACTCGGCCGACGCTGCCCTCGGCAGAATAATCGTGATGGTGCTGCCCTTCCCGACTTCGCTCTGCACCTCGATCCGCCCGCCGTGGCCGGTGACGATGCCGTGCACGACCGACAGCCCCAGCCCTGTGCCCCTGCCCGGCTCCTTGGTGGTGAAGAACGGCTCGAAGATGCGGTCCCTGATCGCGTCGGGGATACCGTGACCGGTGTCCGCCACCGACAGGCAGACCTCATTGCCGTCTGCGGCATCGGTCCGCACCAAAAGCCTGCCCCCCTCCCCCATCGCGTCCGAGGCGTTCAGGGTGAGGTTCAGCAGAACCTGCTGGAGCTGGCCGCGGTCCGCTTCCACCATTAAGGCTTCCGGCGCCAGCTCGATGGCAAATGCGATGTTCTCCCGCACCAGCCGCTGCAGCATCTGCGTTGCCTCCCGCACGACGTCGTTGAGGTCGAGCCGCTCCGGCTTGACGGTCTCACGCCGCGAGAACAACAGAAGCTGCCGCGTCAGCGAGGCGCCGCGGTTGATCTGCTCCTCCAGCTCCCGCACGACGGCGAGCACCTTCTCCGCATCGTCGGACTGCCGGAGAAGGAGCTGCGCGTTGTTGAGCATCGCCTGGAGGAGATTGTTGAAGTCGTGAGCCACGCCACCGGCGAGGTTTCCCACGACTTCCATCTTCTGCGACTGGCGGAGTTGGTCCTCCAGGCGCTTGTGCTCGGTCATGTCTGCCACGATGGCGATGCCGCCGACAGTAGCGCCGTCCTGGCGGTGGAGAGGCGCCGTCCGAATCGACACAAACGGCGTGGCCGCGCCTGTCGTAGCGTGGTACGGCCCGTCGTACTCGCCGAGCGCACCCCGCAGAGGCTCGCACAGCGCGAGGACCACGCGCTTGTCGGTCAGCATGTTCATGTCGAGGCCTAGCAGGCGCTCGCGACTGCTCTTCAGGATCTCGACATAGCGGTCGTTGCAGTCTGTGATGCGGAGTCCGTTGTCATAGTGCATCACGCCGACCGGCGCCCGCTGAAAGATCGTCCGGTAGCGCTCCTCGCTCTCGCGCAACGCGTCCTCGGCTCGCTTGCGCTCGATCGCTTGCGCGACCTGGGCGGAGACATAGCTCAGAACCTCCTGGTCCGCCCCGGTGTAACGCACGTTCCCGACGTAGCTCTGTACCGCCAGCACGCCGATGATCTTGTCCTGTACCTTCAGGGGCACGCCGAGCCAGTCGATCGAATCCGCACCGAGCCGTTTGGCTTCACCCCGCGCCTCCAGGCCGCTGAGCACCCCCGGCGTGCCGAGCAGCGGCTTCCCCGAGCGGATCACGTAGCTCGTCATCCCCGGCCCGAACTTGAACGGCGGTGGTGTCGTGTCGACCTCGTCCACGAAGTAAGGGAACGAGATCAGGTCGGTTGTGGGGTCGTGGAGCGCGATGTAGAAATTCTTGGCGTTCATCAGGCGGCCGATGATGCTGTGGATCGCCCGGTAGAGATCGTCGAGGTTCCCCGTCGTCTGGGTCGCTTCGGAGATCTCGTAGATCGCGGCTTGCACCTCGCGCAACCGGCGCTCGTCGGTGATGTCCTGCGCGAAGATGGCGACGCGCGCAACGCGCCCCTGAGCGTCGAATATCGGGTATGCGGTGTTCGCGAACCGCACTCCTCGCCGCTGGTCCTCCCACTGGACCGTTGTTCCCGAGCGGACCGCCTCCTCGATCCGGGCGCGGCGGATCGCGACCACTTCGGGGTCGAGGTGGTCGTAGAGGGAGCGGCCGGTGATCGCCTCGGGCGTGGTCCCCATCAGCTTGGCGGCGTTCGCATTCGCGGCGAGGACCCGGCCCACGGTGTCGAGGAGAAGGGCGACGTCGCGGGGCGCATTCAGGAGAACGCGGGCGGTCTCTTCGCTCTCGCGCAACGCCTCCTCCGCCCGCTTTCGCTCGATCGCCTCCGCCACCTGAGCGGAGACGTAGCTCAGCACCTCCTTGTCCGCCTCGGTATAGCGCACGTTTCCGACGTAGCTCTGCACCGCCAGGACTCCGATGACCTTGTCCTGCACTTTCAGAGGCACCCCGAGCCAGTCAATCGAATCGGCCCCGAGACGTATGGCTTCACCTCGCGCCTCCAGCTCGCTGAGCACCCCCGGCGTGCCGAGCAGCGGCTGCCCGGAGCGAATCACATAGCTCGTCATCCCCGGTCCGAGCGGGAAAGGCTCCGGCGTCTTGTCCGCTTCGTCCACGAAGTACGGGAACGAGATCAGGTTGGTCGTGGGGTCGAGCAGCGCGATGTAGAAGTTCTTCGCGTTCATCAACCGGCCCACGATCGAATGGATCGAGATGAAGAGCCGCTCCAGGCTCTCGGCTTGGTTCGCCGCCTCCGAGATCTCGTAGATCGCGGCCTGCAGCTCCTCGGCCCGCGCGCGCTCTTTTGCCTCCCGCATCATGCGCTCGTTGGTAGCTGCCGCCTCTCTCGTCCTCTCGCGCACGATGTCCTCGAGGTGGTCGCGATAGCGGTGCAGTTCCTCACTGGCGCGCTTCGCCTCCGAGACGTCCCTGATCACGCCGACGAGGATCTGCCTTCCGGTTCGGGAGTCGCGGTAGACGGACTTCTTGGTGGAGATAACGTGAGTTTGGCCGCCGGAATCGGTGAAGTTCTCCTCGTTGACGTTCTCCCTGCCGGACGCGAAGACCTCGTCGTCCTTTGCCCAGAACACCTCGGCTTCCTCGCGTGGGAAGAAGTCGAAGTCGCTCTTGCCGAGGAGCTGTTCGCGGCTGTAGCCCATGAATCGGCACAGGGCGTCGTTGAGGATGGTCCAGCGGTGCTGCTCGTCCTTCACAAAAACGGGGTCCGGCAGCGCGTCGAGGGTGTGTCGGTAGCGCTCCTCGTTCTCGCGGATTTCATCTTCAGCGCGTCTGCGCGCAGTGACGTCGAAGAGTACCGAAACGGCACCTGTGAGTGACCCCGTCTTGTCCAGGATCGGGTGGACGGCGACGCGCACCCAGCGGTCGCCGAAAAGGTACTCTCCCTCTTGGCGGACCTTCGTCTTCAAAGCTCTAGGTAGCGGACAACCCGGCGGGTGGTGCTGTCCCTCGTGAATGAGCGCGCAGCAATCTTCGCCCACCACCGCGTCCGGCGCGCGGCCCACGAACTCGGCGAAGGCCTTGTTGCAGCGGCGAACCGCGCCCTTGGGATCGACCAGGCAGAGCGCGTCGGTGATCGCGTCGAAGGTGCTGTGCCACGGTGCGCGGGCTCCCGCCAGTTTGGGCTTCGCGGTCCTGCGACTGCTGGGCTTGCTGACCATCGCCTACCTCCTGGTCCGGTCGTCCCGTTCCGATCCCATCAACGTCACGGCGAGTGGCGCGTCGACGGAGGTTCTCCGTATGGACTCTACCGCGCCCCCATCATAGACCCCCGTTCGATCGCTTTAGACAAAGATGATGCGCAACCGTGCCTTCCTGAGAGAATTCCGCGGACCGCCTTTCTCGCACAGTGACTCCGGCTTTTCGGGCATCGGGGTGCGCTTCCGGCCTGCGAACGCTGCTACCTACTACCCCGGCACGATTGCGCCGGGCGGTTGGGAAGGTCCGGACGCGCTTTGGTTTCGTTTAAGGAGTTTCGGAAGAGTCCAGGTCGCTCCTGGGTGCTCCGAAGAGAGACATCACTCCTTCACTCGGACGGTGCTCACCGCGTTCGAAACGGAATACGCGAGGTGCCGGCCGAGCGCCTGCCCAAACTGGATGGACGTCCCGCCGACCAACCACAGGCTGGACCGCACGGCGGCCAGAGATCCCTACCCCATCAACCCCGCGCCGTCTCCGGCAAGCGGTTGCCGGCCGAAGAGGCGGCTCGGCTAAGCCCCTCTCAGGCACAGCAAGGCGGCGAGCCCGATCAGGGCGACGAGCGCCAGCAGGCCCCAGGCGGTCAGCGCCGGGACGGCCAGGCCACCGATGATGAACGAGATGTCGCCCGCCCCGACGTTTGGGGCGGTGTTCAGGGCGACGGGTCCTACGACGGTCAGCACGCCGCCGCTGCCCGGCAGGGAGCTGACATGACCGTCGACCGTGATTGCCGTCTCCGCCTGAACGTAGATGCTGCCGCCGCCGCTCGCGACGTTCCCCAAAACAACGAAGACGATCGTGCCGCGACTCAGGATCCTGATATTTCCGCCGCCGGTGGTGAGACCGCCCTGGGCGATCGTGACGTCGCCCATATGGTCTAGGAGCAGATCGCCTCCACCGCTGCCGCCGGTCGTGTTCACGCCGGTTTGGTCGACGCTGAACGTTGAACCGCGGGAGGTGAACGAGCCGCCGCCGGTAACCACGCCGGCGTTGGTGATAACCACGGGCCCCGAGAAGCCGAGCTGGACGTTGCCGCCACCGGAGCTCCCGCTAGTGTTCACGCCGGTGCCCTGGATGGTGCCGCTGGCACCGGAGGCCGTAAAGGACCCGCCGCCGGTGGTCACCCCCCCGTTGTCGATCAGCACGACGCCCGAGAAGCCGAGGTGCACGTTGCCGCCGCCCGAGGCCGAGCTGGTGTTCACGCCGATACCCTGGATGGTGAGGTCGCTGCCGGACGCCGAGAACGAGCCGCCCCCGGTCACCACGCCCCCGCTGGTGATGCCAACAGTGCCCGAGAAACTGAGCTGGACGCTGCCGCCTCCCGAACTCCCCCCAGTGTTCACGCCATTGCCCAGGATGCTGAGGTCGCTGCCGGAGGCGGTGACGGAGCCGCCGCCGGTGACCACGCCGCCGTTCGTGATGGTCACAACGCCCGAAAAGACGAGCTGGACGTTGCCGGCGCCCGAGCTCCCGGCGGTGTTCAAGCCAATACCCTGGATGGTGGCGGTTGTGCCGGAGGCCGTGAACGACCCGCCGCCGATGGCCACACCAGAGCTCGCCACGGTGACCGTCCCGCTGGCGTTGACCACGATCGAGAGCTTACCCGCACCGCCGCCAAGAGCGATGCCGCTGATGCTGACGTCGCCCGACGCCGTCAGCGTCAGCTGCCGGTTGCTGGCCGAGGAGTAGGTAAACGTCGGCTGGATCGTCAGCGTGCCCGCGCCGTTGGTGGTGATGCCCGCATCGCCGAGTCCGAGCTGCGTGTTCAGGTCCGCGAACGTCAGGTTCGAGATCCCGGTGGGAGTCCACACCCCGCTCACGAACGAGCCGTTCGTGCTCGAGCCGCCAGCGACGACGGTGACGTCGAATGCCTCGGCGCTCCCGGCCGCCAGGACTACGCAGGCGAGCACTACCCACGAGATCTGGATCGCGCGACTCGAGAGGTCTTTCATGCCGCGAGTTCCATTGACGCCCATGGCTTAACCCCCTCCTCCGTTGGTTGGATTCCTCGTTCTTGCTCTCAAGAAACGTTACGCTGCTCAAAGGATGGCGTCAACTTTGAAGCCGTGCCGCGTCGATCAGGCCACAGCAATCCACCGACTACCGATGCCGCCCCGTCCTGGAGGGGCCGACATCGGCACCTGATCGGCTTTTCAGACTCGCACGGTATGCAGCCGGTGTTCCCGGTTGGAAGGGGTCGAGACCGGGTTCAGTCCGTCCTGCGCAGCGCGTTCAGACCGAGCAGGGCAAAGAGCGCGCCCAATAGCGCCAGCCCGCGGCGGTCGAGGAGCGGGATCGTCTGGACGATCGTGGTGGCGTTATCGACGCTGTCGTTGGTCGAATCGGCCTCACCCCCGCCGGCCACGCTCGCGGTGTTGGTCACGCTTGGCGGCGCGTCGGCCGCCACGTCAACGACCAGCGTGATGTCCGGGTAACTGTTCCCTCCGTTGAGCACGTCGGAGCGCGAGCACGAGAGCGCCGGCAACGCCGAGCAGGTCCAGCCCGACCCGCCGAACGAGGTGGCTGTGAGCCCGGCCGGCAGGGTGTCGGTGACGGTCACCGTACCGGTTGTCGCTCCCCCACCGCTGTTGGTCACGGTGATCGTGTACTGCTCGCCCGTCTGCCCCTGCCTGAAGTCCCCACCGTGCGTCTTGCTGATGGTGAGGTCAGGCGGGACCGGGTAGCCCCGGATCTCGCCGCCGGGATACGTGCTGCTGTGGATGTTCAGGTACACCGTCCCGCCGGCCAGGTCAGCCGCAAGTCCGGCCTCGGCCCCGGCCGCGGTCCCTCCGTTGGCCGTGAGGAAGGTCGCGCTGTAGGTTGCGGTCTGCGTCAGATCGAAGACGTTCGAGTACGTTCCGGACATGACCGCCGGGAAGCCCGCCAAGGGAACCGCCACGGCGGTGTTCGTCGGCGGGGTCGCGCAGCAGTGCAGGTGCGCGGCCGTGGCTGCCGCCAACAGGCCGGAGAAAGTCACATCCACAGACAACTGGTGCGCGGTCGTGTCGATGGTGACGACCGCGGTGCCGGTCGCCGGCGAGGCATTCGCTGGGTTTTCGCTGGCCCCGTTGAGGACTGCCGTGTAGCTGATCGTCGCCCCGTGGCTCGCGCTCGCAAGCAGCACCATGACGGCCGCCGTCGGGACCAGCACGGTACGAGTCTTCTGCATCCTTCCTCCCTGACTTTGAGTCCCAGTATATTGACGCTTTCCCGGCGCGTCAAGCGCGACCACCACCCCCGCGTGAGCCCCGCCCGCCAGGCTTCGACGCCACCTGCAGCAGACGCCTCGGGCCCCGACGCCCGCGAGACCTCTGCAGGGATCGAGCTACAGGCGACGGAGCTCGCGCTGCTGCTGTCCTCTCGATGATTTCGGTGCCGCAGCCGCTGGCGATCCGGATTCAGTGGTGCGGCGTGTCCGCGTCCGATGGGGCGTGTGGCTCGGTGCCTGCGCCATCGCGGTTCTGCAGCCATCGTTCGGCATCGGCCACCGTAGTGAAGATGGTCACGGGCAACCCGCGGTTGACCGCCACGGTCTCTGCAAATTGCATCAAATCGTTCTTGGCGTTGACATCGACATAGGCGAACGCCTCCATGACTCCACGCGCCCTGCTGCTGCCCTGGGTTACGATCTCGAACACCTCCATCGTTTCCAGGCGGGGTCCCTCGAGGCGCTCTTCAAGCAGCACCCTGAAACAGCTGCGGGCTGTGCACTCACGACGGATCTCCTCCAGACACCGCACCACATTCTCCTTGCTGTTCTGACCGGTTACGACCGCGTGGAGATATGTCGGCTTCTGGTGGATCGTCAGCTTGTACGTCATGAACGACTCCCCCATTGTCTTTAGCTTAGTCTGCCACACTCTTGCACGGACTCCGGTGGGGCCGCGACCCTGTCCGATGCCGCGCCGACCGGGGTTCCGGTCCGGGGGTCGCGCTAATGAGCGAACGGCTGGCCGCGGATCGGGGCTGAGGAAGGCAGCGGCCGGAGTCCTGGTCCCGAATCCGAGATAGAATCTCCAAAACAATGCCCACGTGCCCGCGCTGCTCCACCTCTGTCCCCGAGCCATCCCGCTTCTGCCCGGCGTGCCGAGCGGATCTGACCTCCTCGGCGCAGGCCGCCACCGCGCTCGAGGCCAGGCCGCCGGCGCCGCGGCCGTCCCCGACTTCGACGGCTCGTCCGGCCAGCTCGGCACAAGGTGGCTTCGCCCCGGGGCACGTGCTCGCCGACCGCCACCGGATCGTCGGTCTCCTGGGGCGCGGCGGCATGGGCGAGGTGTACCGAGCCGACGACCTCAAGCTTGGCCAGGCGGTGGCGCTGAAGTTCCTGCCGAGCGAGCGCGCGGCCGACGAGGCGTTCCTCGAGCGCTTCCGCGCCGAGGTGCGCACGTCGCGCCAGGTCGCCCACCCCAACGTCTGCCGCGTGTACGACATCGGCGAGGCGGACGGACGCCACTTCCTGACGATGGAGTACGTCGACGGGGAGGACCTTTCCTCGCTGCTGCACCGGATCGGCAAGCTGCCCAAGGCCAAGGCGCTCGAGGTCGCGCGCCAACTCTGCGCCGGGCTGGCGGCGATCCACGACCGCGGCGTCCTCCACCGCGACCTCAAGCCGGCGAACGTGATGCTCGACGGGCACGGCCGGGTGCGGATCACGGACTTCGGCCTCGCGCTCGGCGCCAATGAGAGCGGGCTGGGCGAGGTGGCCGGGACGCCCGCGTACATGGCACCCGAGCAGTTCGCGGGGAATGCGCCGACCGTCCAGACGGACCTCTACGCGCTCGGCCTGGTGCTCTACGAGGCATACACGGGAAAGCGAGTGTTCGAGGCGGCGGGGTTCCTGCAGTGGAAGGAGAAGCACACTCACACGCCACCGACCGCGCCGTCCCAGCTCGAGGGCGACGTCGACGCGGCGGTGGAGCGCGCTGTCATGCGCTGTCTCGAGAAGGACCCGGCGCGGCGGCCGTCGTCCGCCAGGGCGCTCGCGGCCGCGCTGCCGGGGGGCGACCCGCTCGCCGCTGCACTCGCCGCGGGGGAGACGCCGTCGCCCGAGATGGTAGCGGCGGCCGGAGGCGAGGGCGCCCTCTCGCCCCGCGTGGCGTGGTCGCTGTTCGGCGCCGCGCTGCTGATCGGCCTGGCGTGCGTCCTCGTCTCCCCGTACTCGAGCGACCTCGGGCTCTCGCGCGACGACAAGAGCCCTGAGGTACTGCGCGACCGGGCACGCGAGATCGTCGCCCGCCTGGGCTACGACGGCCGGCCGGCCGACAGTGCCGGCTGGTTGCAGCGCGACTACCTGCCGATCCGGTACATGGCGGACCATGAGGTCTCGACCGACTGGCGACGGAAGATGGGCGAGTGGGGCTCGCCGCTCCTGTTCCACTACCGCCAGAGTCCCCGCCTGCTGAACCCGGCCAACCGCCTCAGCCGGGTCGAGGCGGACGACCCTCCCAACGCCGTTAGCGGCATGGCGTTCGCGACGCTCGACTCGCGCGGGCGCCTGCGCCGCTTCGAGGCCGTGCCGCCGCAGCGGGAGGCTGCGAGCGATCCGGGGCCGCGGCCCGACTGGGCGGCGCTGTTCGCCGAGGCCGGCCTCGAAGCGGTTTCCTTCACCGAGGCGCGCCCGGAGTGGGTGCCGCCGCAGCCGTTCGACGCCCGCGCGGAGTGGACCGGCGCGCTGCTATGGTCGCCGGCGACGCAGGTGCGGGTCGCCGCGGCGGCGTTTCGCGGCAAGCCGGTCTACTTCGAGGTGCTCGGCCCGTGGTCGGTCCCGACGCGCATGCTCGAGAACACCCCCGGCGACACCGCGCGACGTCGTACCGACGCTGTCGGTGCCGCCCTGTTCGTGCTGGTGTTCCTCGCGGCGCTGGTTTTCGCCCGGCGCAACCTGCGCGCCGGACGCGGGGACAGGCGCGGCGCCTACGCGCTCGGCGCCATCGGGTTCGGCCTCGAGTTCTACTGCTGGTTCTGGCGGTCGCACCACGTGTGGAGCTTCACCGACGAGCTCCGCGTGTTCCTCTCGGGGCTCGCCCACGCGCTATTTGCCGGGGCGCTGCTCCCGCTCATCTACCTCGCGCTCGAGCCGTACGTGCGGCGGACGATCCCGGATCTGCTGATCTCCTGGGCGCGCGTCGCCGAAGGGCGGCTGCGTGACCCGAGAGTCGGCCGTGATCTGCTCCTGGGCGGCGTAGCGGGCACAGTCTCAGCGTTCGCCTGGCACATCGCCAACGCCATTCCCGCCTGGACCCCGGTGTCGGGGCAGACCACGATGTACCCCGATTACTCGTTCTTCGAGGGCGTGCGCGGAGCGCTCCTGGGCATCGGGCTCCCGGCCAACTTCGCGCTCGCGAACGCCCTCTACGTGCTGGGCATCCTGTTCGTGCTGCGGCTGGTCTTCCGCCGCACATGGTTGGCGGGTGTCGCGCTGGCCGTCGTCTTCCTGTTCATCGGCTGGGGCGAGAACCCCCTTCTCGACGGGATCGCGGCGGTCGGCCTCGCAGTGCCCCTGGCGCTCGTCGCGACCCGCCTTGGCCTCGTCGGCACGTTCGCGTTCTGGTACATGTGGGTCATGCTCAAGAGTGCGGCGCTGCCCTTCGATCCCGGGCGCTGGTACTTCGGCACCTCGATGCTGTTTCTCGCGTTCGTCGTCGCGCTCTTCGCCTACGCGTTCCGCATCTCGCTGGGGAACCGACCGGTCTTCGGCGGCGAGGGAGCCGACTAGCCCGCGAGCAGACTTGGGCCGCCGCAAATGAGGCGAGCAACTGGCTCGTGCGATGCGGCCGCCATCGCCCGGGTTGCCTCGGGTCCGCTCCGTTGACCAGCGTAGAATGTGCGGCAGCAAGCGTTCTACACCCTAGAAACCGGGGACGGAGTAACGTCCGTTGGAGGAGTGGATCGAATGGACAGGGATGCGTCGTTGTGTCGAGCCAAGCGCGTTGGCACAGGCCTGTGCTTCATCATCTTCCCGTTGGTGTTTGTCTTTGCCTTCTCGGTTCACCCCGGCCTGTCGAACCCTCACCTGCTTGGTCCAGAGGAGCTCATCCTCAGGGCCCACCATGCCGGCTTGTTGCAGTTCGGACACGTCTTGGTCACGTTGAGCACGGCTCTGTTGGTCGTGATCGCCTTGCACTTCATGAAGCTGCTGGATCGCACCTCCTGCGCTTGGGCCGGTCTGGTCGGCGCAGCGGTGGCCATCCTCGGCGCGCTTATCTTGGCGGCGGACAAGGGAGCGTTGTGCCTGACCATGACGGCTCTCGATACCGTGCCCGGGAGCCAGTTCGCCCTGATGATGCCGGGTATGTTGGCCATGTTCTCACTCAAGGGCTGGATGGTGTTGCTGTGGGGCATCCTGCTCCTACCGCTCGGCTTCGCGATCCTGGCCATCGCCTTGATCAAGACTAGGGCCTTCCCTCGCTGGCAGAGCGCGTTGTTCCTGACAGGTGTGTTGTTCGTTGGATTTCCCGATGGCGCCGAGATCGTCAACCTGACTGCCTCCATCCTGATGGGGGTGGCGCTGATCCCGTACGGGATGCGGTTGCTCACAGGACGAGGTCCCGCGGGCAGCGCCGCGACTGCAGTCCGGGAGTCGCCCTGGATGCAAGAAGAGCACCCCGAAGGTGGCGCCGACTGACGGCCTGCGCCACGTCACAGATACGGTCGCGCGGCGGGCGGGGCTCATGATTGCGGCGTTTCGTCGAGCGGCATGAGCGCGTAAGATGGCTCGGGCCTTGCGGCCCGGACGCGCCGTGGACGATCCATCCCGCAGCGATGTGCTCACACACGCCGGCGCTGCCATTCGGCCCCCGGGGAACGCGCACGCGCCCGGGGCGGACGGCGCGGCGCCGAGCTCCGACGCCCAGCACCCCTGGCTCGCCGCGGCGTCCGTGCTGGCGGGCACGTTCATGGTCGTGCTCGACACGACCGTCGTGAACGTCGCGCTGCCTCACATCGCCGGCTCGCTCTCGGCGTCCGTCGAGGAGTCCACGTGGGCGCTCACCTCGTACCTGGCGGCCAACGCGATCATCCTCCCGATGACCGCATGGCTGGCTCGGCTGGTGGGCAGGAAGCGGCTCCTCATTCTCGCGGTGGCCGGCTTCACCACCGCCTCGGTCCTCTGCGGCATGGCGCCCAATCTGCTCATGCTCGTCGCATTTCGAGTGATCCAGGGGATGACCGGCGGGGTCATGCAGCCGCTCTCCCAGGCGGTGATGCTGGAGGCGTTCCCCCCGAGGGACCGGGGCAAGGCCATGGGCCTGTGGAGCATCGGGATCATCGTGGCACCAATCCTGGGCCCCGTCCTGGGCGGCTGGCTCACTGACAACCTGAGCTGGCGCTGGGTGTTCTACGTCAACGTACCGGTCGGGCTCATGGCCATCGTCATGATCCGCACCTTCATCACGGACCCGCATTACATCCGCCGCCCGGAGCGCATCGACGGGTACGGTCTCTTCCTGCTCGCCATCGGGATCGGCGCGCTGCAGATCGCGCTCGACAAGGGCGAGGAAGAGGACTGGCTCGCCTCCGGCTGGATCGTGGCCCTCCTCGCCACCGCGGTCGTCTTCCTCGTGGGCCTCGTGATCCGAGAGCTGATGGCGCGCCATCCGGTCGTCAACCTCCGGGTCTTCAAGGAAAGGACGTACGCCACCGGGGTCACGCTCATCACCGTGATGGCGTTCGTGCTCTTCGGCAGCCTCGTCATGCTGCCGGTGTTCCTCCAGGTGCTGCTCGGCTACCCGGCGTTGCAGGCGGGCATCACGCTCATGCCCCGCGGCTACGCGTCGCTGTTCGCCACGCCCATCGTCGGCCTCATCGTCGGATACGTCGACCCGCGCAAGCTGTTGACGCTGGGTTTCCTCATCGGTGCCGGCAGCCTCCTCTGGTTGTCGTACATCAACCTCCAAGTCGGCTACTGGGATCTCTTCTGGCCCCAGTTCGTGCAGGGCCTTTCGTTCAGTTTGCTGATGGTGCCGCTCACCGTTTTGACGATGGACCGCATCGCGCCCGAAGCGATGGGCAACGCGGCGAGCCTCTTCAACCTCATGCGAAACCTCGGGGGATCCATCGGCATCGCGACCACGCAGACGCTCCTCGACCGCTTCCGCCAGGGCCAGGTCAACATCCTCGGCGGCCACGTGAGCGCGTACGGCCCGGGCACGCGAATGACGATCGAGACCTGGCGCCGGATGTTCGTGGCGCACGGCAGCCACCCGACGACCGCCACGCAGCAGGCGCACGTCCTGGTGTGGGGCATGGTCCAGAGGCAGGCGGCGATGGTCGCCTACCTCGACGTCTTCCGCGTCCTGGCGCTCCTCCTCCTCCTCGCGATCCCGCTCGTCTTCCTGCTCAAGAAACCGGTCCACCAGATCAGGCGCGTAGGTCCGGTGGTGGAATAGCCGCCCGCCTCAAGGCGTCAAGCGGCTCAGGCTCTCCGTGAGCACGCCAACCGCCCGGCAGACGTCGGCGATGAGGCACAGCGATGACGTCGCATGGGCGCTTCCCGGCGGGGCAAGCACGACCAGGTGCCCGCCGGTTGACGAGCCCCGGGCCGTTGCCGTACGCTCTTTGTGAAAGACCACCTTTCTCACGTTTTCCGGTCGTGGCCGAGTCGTTCACGCAGCCTCGCGGTTTCGACGGAAGAAGGATCCAGTGACCCACGCACGTGTCCGCTCCAGCGGCCTCCGGACCGACTGGAGCATGGCGATGCTTGATCGGGGAGGGCGACGATGAGAACCACCCGCGTTCTCGGTGCGTGCCTGTTGGCTGTGGCGGCGGCCTCGCCGTCGGTGATGGCGGCGATCTCCGCCGGCGAACGGCAGTCGCTCGTGGATATCTACACCAGCACAAATGGCGCAAGCTGGACCAACCACACGGGCTGGAACGGGGCGGCGGGTACGGAGTGCACGTGGTTCGGGGTGACGTGCGACGGCGCCACGACGACCGTTCAGCAGATCAGTCTCTATGAAAACAACCTTGCAGGGCCGCTGCCGACATCCCTCGGCGGCCTCACGAACCTGCAGTACCTCGACCTCGACGGCAATGAACTCACAGGGTCGATCCCGACAGCGATCGGCAGCCTGACCAAACTGCAACACCTCGATCTCTACGGCAACCAGCTCACGGGGTCGATCCCGTCGCAGATCGGCAACCTCACCGCCTTGACGTACCTCGACCTCTCGGGTAATCAGCTCACGGGTTCGATCCCGACGACGATCGTGGGCCTCACCAACCTGGTGGATCTCTACCTCGGACCGAACCAGCTCACGGGCTCGATCCCGACCGTGATCGGCAGCCTCACCAAGCTGGAGACCCTCGCGCTCGGACCCAATCAGCTCACGGGCTCGATCCCGGCGCAGCTCGGCAACCTCACCAACCTGGTGGAGCTCTACCTGGACAACAACCAGCTCACGGGCTCGATCCCATCCGCGCTCGGCACCCTCGCCAACCTGACGGACCTCGACCTCCAGGTCAACCAGCTCACGGGCTCGATCCCGACGGCGCTCGGCAGCCTCACCAAACTGGAGCACCTCGAGCTCTTCTCCAACGCGCTCACGGGCTCGATCCCGACGGTGCTCGGAAGCCTCACCGCGCTGAAGGCACTCGACCTCTCCGGCAATCAACTCTCCGGCTCCATCCCGTCCGAGCTCGGCAACCTCACCAACGTGACGTACCTCAGCCTCAACCACAACCAGCTCACAGGCACGATCCCGGCCGCGCTCGGCAGCATGGCCAAGCTGCAGTACCTCGAGCTCTATGGCAACCAGCTCGCGAGTCCGATCCCGTCGCAGCTCGGCAACCTGAGCACCCTGCTCGACCTCGACCTCGCGGTCAACCGGTTCACGGGCTCCATTCCGAGCTGGGTCGGCAGCCTCACGAACCTGAGGAATCTCTACCTCGAAGGCAACGCGTTCTCGGGCCCGATCCCGACCTCGCTCGAGAGCCTCACGTACCTGGTAGCCGGCGCGAGCGATCTGCGCCACAACGCCCTCTACAGCACCGACGCCACGCTGACGGCGTTCCTCAACGGCAAGCAGCAAGGCGGCGACTGGCAGTCCACGCAGACCGTCGCGCCCACCGGCGTCGCGACCGGCACGACGACCGGCAGCTCCGTGGCGCTATCGTGGACGCCGATCACCTACACCGGCGACACGGGCGGCTACCAACCGTACTACTCGACGACCTCCGGCGGGCCGTACACCGCCGGCACCATCACGGCCAACAAGAGCACTTCCTCGACCGTCGTGAACGGCCTCAGCTCCGGTACGACCTACTACTTCGTCGTGAGAACCGTCAGCAACCCGAACGGCTTCAACGACAACACCGTGACCAGCGATCCTTCGGCCGAGGTCCACGCGGCCACGTCCGGCACGCCGGCGCCGCTCGCGATCACGACCGCCTCGCCGTTGCCGGACGGCACGGTGGGTGTCGCGTACTCGCTCCAGTTCACCGCGACCGGCGGGACGGGCGGCAACGTCTGGAGCCTGGCGAGCGGCTCGCTCGACTTCCTCTCGTTGAGCGCGGACGGTCTGCTCTCCGGGACCCCGGCCGCGAGCGGAGACTTCAGTCCCACCATCCAGGTCGAAGACCACACGGGTGGCCTCACGCAGAAGGCGTTCGCGCTGCACGTCAACGCCGGGACCTCGTACGCCTACACCACGTGGGTCCCGGTTGCGAGCCACAACGGAGGCAAGAACCACAGCCAGTGGCGGAGCGACCTCGGCCTGCTCAACACCGGCGCGGTCAGAGCCAACGTGGAGATCAAGTTCTACGGCGGCGGGGGCGTGGTCAGCGACATCACCTTCGTCCCGGCAGGGACCCAGTCGATCCTGACCGACGTCGTCGGGCAGGTCGGCGGCAGCAACTCGGGGGCGCTCGAGATCCTCTCCGACCAGCCGCTCAAGATCACCGCGCGCACCTACAACCAGGTCGCGTCGGATGTGGCCTGCTACCCCGGCGGCACGCAGGGGCAGGACTACCCTGCCCTGGCGACGAGCGACGGCCTTTCGGCCACGCAGAGCGCGTACCTCGGGGGGCTCGTCGAAAACCAGGCCCTTTACCACACCAACATCGGGGTGGTGAACACGGGCGACGAGGTCGCGACGGTGCTGGTGGAGCTGTTCGCGGGAACCGGGAACAAGCTCACGGACTACCCGGTGACGCTCAGCCCGGGCGACTGGAAGCAGGAGACGCAGCCGTTCCTCAACAAGGCGGGGAACAGCAACATCGACCGCGGCTACGCGAAGGTGACCGTCAATTCCGGCTCCGGAGTGTTCGCGTTCGCCTCGGTGGTTGACAACACCACCAACGACCCGACCACGATCGTCATGCAGCCATCGCTTGCGCCGGGGGCGCAGTTCACGCAGCAAGGGAGCAAGCTGGCCGGCGCCGGGGGCGCGTCCGTGGCGATCTCGGCGGACGGCAACACCGCCATCGTCGGCGACCCCTACGACAGCTCCTCGACCGGGGCCGCATGGGTGTACACGCGGAGCGCGGGTGTCTGGTCGCAGCAGGGCGGCAAGCTGGTCGGAACGGGTGCCGTCGGCGCCGCCGGGCAGGGAATCTCGGTGGCGCTCTCGGCCGACGGCAACACCGCCATCGTCGGCGGGATCAGTGACAATGGAGGGAAGGGCGCGGCGTGGGTGTTCAAGCGCAGCGCCGGGGCATGGTCGCAGCAGGGCAGCAAGCTGGTCGGAACGGGCGCCGTCGGCGCTGCCAGCCAGGGCATCTCGGTGGCGCTCTCGGCCGACGGCAACACCGCCATCGTCGGCGGGTACGAGGACAACTCCGAGGTCGGGGCGGTCTGGGTGTTCACCCGCAGCGCAGGCGCGTGGTCGCAGCAGGGCAACAAGCTCGTCGGCACCGGCGGTCTCGCAACCTCGGCCCAGGGCGTCTCGGTCGCGCTCTCGGCAGACGGGAACACCACCATCCTCGGCGCCTACCGCGACAACGGCGACGTCGGCGGAGCCTGGGTGTTCACGCGTAGCGGGACGACGTGGTCGCAGCAGGGCAGCAAGCTGGTCGGCACCGGCGGCGTCGGGTCCGCCGAGCGCGGCTTGTCGGTGGCGATCTCGGCGGACGGCAACACCGCCATCGTCGGCGCGCCAGGCGACAACTCCTACGCCGGCGCCGCGTGGGTGTTCACGCGGAGCGGGACGACGTGGTCGCAGCAGGGCAGCAAGCTCATCGGCACCGGCGCCGCAGGGGCCGCGTACCAGGGCCATTCGGTGGCGCTCTCGGGCGACGGCGACACCGCCCTGATCGGCGGCCACCGGGACAACTCGGACGCGGGCGCCGTCTGGGTGTTCACCCGTAGCGGGACGACGTGGTCGCAGCAGGGCCACAAGCTGGTCGGCACCGGCGCCACCGGGAAAGCGCAGCAGGGCTACTCCGTGGCGATCTCGGCGGACGGTACGACGGCCCTCGTCGGAGGATTCGCCGACGACGTCTACGTCGGCGCCGCGTGGGTCCTCTCGAACTCGGCGAACGCCACCTGGGTGCCGGTGGCGAGCCACAACGGCGGCAAGAACCACAGCCAGTGGCGCAGCGACCTCGGCCTGCTCAACACGGGCGCGGCCACCGCCAACGTGCAGATCAACTTCTACGGCGGCAGCATCGTGAGCAGCACCACGCACGTGGCGGGCGGGACGCAGGCGATGCTGACCGACGTGGTCGGGCAGGTCGGCGGGAGCAACTCGGGAGCGCTCGAGATCGTCTCCGACCAGCCGCTCAAGATCACGGCACGCACCTACAACCAGGTCGCGTCGGACGCGCCCTGCTACCCCGGCGGCACGCAGGGGCAGGACTATCCGGCGGTCGTGCCCGGCGACGGCCTGTCGGCGACGCAGAGCGCGTACCTCGGCGGGCTCGTCGAAAACCAGGCCCTTTACCACACCAACATCGGGGTGGTGAACACGGGCGACGAGGTCGCGACGGTATTGGTGGAGCTGTTCGCAGGGACCGGGAACAAGCTCACGGACTACTCGGTGACGCTCAACCCAGGCGACTGGAAGCAGGAGACGCAACCGTTCCTCAACAAGGCGGGGAGGAGCAACATCGACCGCGGGTACGCCAAGATCACGGTGCAGTCGGGATCGGGGGTGTTCGCGTTCGCCTCGGTGGTCGACAACACCACCAACGACCCGACCACGGTGACCGCGCAGCCGTAGGCGGGTCGGCACGGACCGTGCGACCCGTTGACCTCGCGGTTGCGCCGATGTGACGCGGAAACCGCGCTCGGATCCAAGGTGCAGCGGCGTCGGAAGCCGGGACCCCGGCGAGTGCGTCGCGGGCAGGGGAAGTGCCGCCATCCCCCAGCCGTTATACTCGAGGCAAGCACCAGGAAAGTCGAGGTGTTCACATGCACGCGAATCGATCCATCGGCGCCGGTCTGAGCCGGGCGATCCTCCTGGCCTCGGCGGTCCTCACGGGCGCGACCGGCATCGCGGCCGCCCAGGACCAGGTGAGCGGCACGTTTACCGTCAAGGGCGCCACCACAAAGTTCGCCTACTCCTACGTCTATTGGAGGCCGAACTTCTTCGACCAAAGCAAGAAGGACCTCTTCGTGCTCTTCAGCGACGTCCCGGTGCCGGCGAATGCGATTCCGAAGGACGACGACGGGGTCGCAGCGATCGCCGGCCTCGTGCGCGACGGTAAGGTGCACGCGCTCGAGCTGCACCTCTCTCCGGCGCAGAAACAGCTGGATTCCGCCGAGAACGCCGCCGTCTACCACGCCGGGCTGGCGCCGGGCCGCTACGGGATGTCGGGGATGCACGTGTTCACCGCCAAGACGTTCACGACGTCGCTCCTCGAAGGCACGGCGCACACCGACGGCCCCCAGGAAAACGACGGCGTGAAGTGGGAATACGACCTCCACTTCAAGGTCACGCTGCCGTCGCCTTAGGACGGTCGCACGGCGCAAGGCCGCCGCTCGCGAGGACAAGGCCAAGCAGGATGATGTGCTTGGCCTTGCCGTATCGGCCGCGCTCCGCGGGAGCCGGCCTCGCACCCGCCCCGGCCGAGCGCATAAGGCCGTGGCCCGGCAGGGCTACTCCGTGGCGATCTCGGCGGACGGTACGAGGGCCCTCGTCGGAGGATTCGCCGGCGACGTCTACGCCGGCGCCGCGTGGGTCCTCTCGAACCCCGCGAACGCCATCTGGGTGCCGGTGGCGAGCCACAACGGCGGCAAGAACCACAGCCAGTGGCGCAGCGACCTCGGCAAGGCCTCGCGCCACCCCTGCCGGAGCTAACGCCTGCCTTGACTTCCGCCCCCGGCACTGAGGTCGCCCCGACCGTGCTCTCGCCCGGCGGAGCGGCCGTCGCGTGGTGGGTCAGTTCGAGAGGATGGGTTACAGGACCTTGAAGCAGTCCATGCAGTGCTTCTTGCCTCCGGTTCCTGTCTTCTTGTGGTGCGCCTCGATGAGCTTGCCGATTCGGCAGGTGTCCTTGTCGTGGTAGACGAGGCGGTGCTCGGGCGGGTACTCAGGAGAGTCCGTATGGTACGGCCCAACGCTTGGCACGGGGAACCTCCGTAACGAACATGGGTCCTCAGGCTGACAGCAGCAAGTTTGGAATGACACCGTGTCTAACATTGTGGAGCGACCACAGGAGAACCGCATCGAGTATGGAGCCTGTGCCGCCTCCCTGCATGTCACCTCTCCGACTTGCGGAATTCTCCTTCTCCTGGCCGCCGCCCGGCCTGCGCCCGGGCCGACCCAGCGTGTAGCATGGCGGACATGGACACCGCGTTGCCGGGCGGCCGCGCGCGCCCAGCGTGGCGACGCTGGCTTGCGCCGGCCTCCATCCTCGTGCTCGCCGCGGCGCTCCGCCTGCCCGCCATCGGGCGCGACGGCATGTGGTCGGACGAGTGCCTCACCGCCACCTGGGCCGAGCTGCCGTGGCGCGATACCCTGGCCGCCGCGGCGTCGGACAACAACGCGCCCCTCTACTTCCTCCTCGAAAAGCTGCCCGTGGCGCTCCTCGGCTCCAGCGAGCTCGCCTGGCGCCTGCTGCCCGCCCTGCTCGGCCTCCTGACGGTCTGGGCGATCTACGCGGCGGGCCGCCGCCTGCTCTCGCCGGCGGCCGGCTGGATCGCCGCGTTCCTGCTGGCCACGAGCCCTCTCCACGTCCACTACTCGCGCGAGGCGCGCAACTACACGCTGCTCATCCTGCTCGTCCTGCTCGCGTTCATGGCGGCCGCGCGGGTCCGGAGCCGGGGCCGCGCGGCCGACGTGGCGCTGCTCGCCGCGCTGCTGGCCGCGGCGCTGTACACCCACCCGACCGCCGCCTTCGCCGCGCTCGGGGTCCTCGTCGCGTGGAGCGTGTTCCCGTTCGACCGCAAGGCGGCCGGCCGCCTCGCGATCGCCGCGCTCCTCGCGGGCGCGGCTCTCGCGCCGTGGGTGCCACGCCTGCTGCACCAGGGAGGACGCGCCGGCGAGTCGTACAGCTGGCACCAGCCGGGCTTTGAGCGCGAGTTCCCCTGGCAGGTCCCGAGGTCGCTGGCCGCGCTCTCTCACGGCTCCCTGGCGCCGATCCGCAACCGCGTGCCCGACCTGCTCCCCTCCGCGTGGGCCGCCGCCGGCCTCACCGTCCTGCTCGCCGGCCTTGCCGTGGCGAGGCGGCGCGCGCTCGCGCAAGAGGCGCTCCCGCTCCGGCTGCTGGTCGCCGCGCTGCTGCCGCTCGTCGCCCTGTTCGCCGCCGCGAGCCTCGGCCCGCCGGTGTACGTCGTGGGCCGCACCGACGCCTTCGTGCTGCCGCTCCTGCTGCTGCTCGTCGCCGCCGGCGTCGCCGGGTACCGCTCGGCCGCCGTGCGAGCCCTGGCCGTGGTCGCCTTCGCCGGCCTGGCCCTCCTCCCGATGCGGGTACTCCTGCAGGTGGACACGCGCTCGCAGGAGAAGCTCATCGCGCGCCTGCTCAGCGGGGAGCGGCGGCCGGGCGAGCCGGTCGTCGCCACGGCGATGCTTCCATGCCTGCAGTTCTACGCCGGACTGACGCGCGGCATGGACCTGATCGCGTACCCGGAGCGCCCCGCCGTCACCACCAGCTGGGTTGACTGGCCGGCCCACCCGACGGAGCGATGGCCCGCCGAGGCGGCGGACGTGGCCGCCCGGGCGCGCGAGTGGGCCAATCGCGACCGGGCGACCCGCCTGTGGGTCGTGCGCAGCCGCGACCCCCTCGGCGAGACGCTCGCGCGCGCCTTCGACCGGACGTGCCCGCTACTCGGCGCGCGCGACCTCCACTACCTGGGCCTCGAACTGCGCGCTTACCATCTCTCCGGCGTGCCGCAGCCCGACCAATGACGTGCCGCGCCCTGGCGTCTGGAATTACCGCCTCACTGATCTGGCACTCCCGGTTCTTGCGGCGAGCTCTGCAAGGTGCTGCTGGAGGGTCAACTCCCCTGGAGGAGAACGCCCGCACCCAAGCTCCTGCTCGGCTGCCCGCGGCAGGATTCGGCTGACGGCTTCGGGCGTCGTCAGCATCACCTCGGGGACACCGCGCCGGCCGAGCCGATCTGCTCTGCCGCGCCCGCCTTATGAGCCATCCCTTCAGCGTTTCGGCCGGGGAGGTACGCAAGGCCTTGCCGTCGCCCATTCTGTCGAGGTAGGGCAAGCCACCAACCCCGGCCAGGTTGGGGCCGGAAGGCGGGCGTCCTTGACACGACGGGTCTGGATGCTAGTATCCAGGTGAATGGCCGACCCATCCGATGGTGTGTTATGGATGACCGCCGTCTTCGTTGATATCGAAGACTCCACCGGCATCGCCAATCACTTCAAAACCCAAGACTATCGTCAGTTTCTCTCGCAGTACCACGATGTTGTCCGGACCGTGGTAGACGGTGACTCAAAGTGGGATCCAATCAAAGCGCCCCACTGCCACAATTTCTTTGGTGACGAGTTCATCGCGTTCCTCCTGCACGCCGATTACGGCGATCGATCCGCGAGCCTGGCACTCGAACTCGCTACGAAGCTCAAGTTGGCCTGGTATGTCTCCCCAGAGAATAGGGAGCGCCTCCAAAGCGACAAGGAAGTCATCGAGGTAAATGTTGGAGTCAATTTCGGCGCCGTCTCTCGGATGGCATATCCGCTTGGCAAGGCCTCGCGTGAGCGAAGCACCACGCTCGAAGGCTTCCCGATCACGATTGCCAAGCGAGCCCAGAGCGTCTGTGAACAGGCGCGAGCATCGCGCATCATCCTAGCTGATGCTGCGTACCGAGAGTATGTCAAGGAAACTCACCGCCCCCATGAGTTCGACTACGTTGGAAGACGACCTCTCAAGGGCCTCGCACAGCTAACCTCGTGTTATGAGTGGCTGGGTGGGGACTGGGGTACTTTTGCTGAATTCGGCTTGGCAGACTCGTCAACAGGCCAGGTCCTGGAAACCCTTTACGACAAGAATCCCCTCAATCCTTGGTACGCGCTGCTGCTGGCGTTTCACTACTTCGGAAGGGCCGAGGAGGACTGGTACGCCGAGGTCCGCAATAGTCCTTGGTACGGAAAAGCCGCGGGTGTTTGCCTCAAGGCGCTGCATTCGATCCCCTGGTCTCAGTTGCGGCAGCTATCTTCGCTTTTTCTGACATGCCTCGAGGTCCAGGAACAGTGGGAGGAACTCGGTCTCCGCGCCGAGCAGGCGTTCACGGCCGATCCGACGTTCGCACAGGCGTCAGCGCTCCGCGCGTGGGCCTTGTTTAGGGCCGGCGTGGAAGGTGGGCAGAAGAGGGACCTGTTGCAGCGTGCCTTTCAAGACGCGGGGCGCACCGTCACCCTGTTCGATCGCAAAGGCCCCGGTATCGAGAGCGACGACGAAACAGAGGAAGCCCTCTACCGTGCGCACCTCGTGCGGTCCTCCTACCAGGCCATGGAGGAGCAGAGCAACAATGCGAAGGAATCGCTGTCCCGAGCGGTGAAGCACGCTCAGGCGGCAAGACTGGACTGGGCGGCAATCGAGCTCGCTGAACTCAAGAAGAAGGGGGCATTCAAAGGAGTGGATGCTGATGCCTGGAAGGGTATTATGAAGCAACTCCGGAAAGGCGCCAAGGGTTGACCAGACGAAGCCGCATGGCTCTGCCCGAGATCATTTCGTGGGCAACGGAGAGGCTTAGACCCTTTGATGGGATATGTCCACCGGGATGCAATTACTGTGAGTCCCGCGAATCGATGGTCTTGCTTCCGAGCGAGGAACGGGCCCGCAAGTACGAACCGCTCTCTACCGGTGGGTTCGCGGTCACAACGCAGGGTTTTCACTACCTCGCAAGCGACGGATGCCCCTGCCCGTTCTTCGTTGGTGGCCTCTGCTCCGTGTATCCGATTAGGCCTATCGACTGCCGCATGTTTCCGTTGTTCCCTTTGTTCGAAATCGAGACCGACAGTTTCTCTCTTGTTCGAGCCGGCAAGTACTGCCCCCTGCATCGCCGCCTCACTGGCGACTTCGTGGAAGCCTGTGCTGATGTGTGCCACCTGCTGAATTCCGAGATGCCCGTGGAGTGGAAGAGGCTATACAACACGCAGAACCGCCCCCGCCTGATGGACACAGGCGCTTCCGTTCTGCGTTCCTTGCCCCTTGTCACCCTTTCTGCCAGCGCCCCGCACGCCGCGGCTAGTCCATAGCCCGCAGCTCCCCCAACGGCCTCGGCCTCAGCAATGCGAGCCGTGTTGCACAGATCGTCTCGGGCCCGGCCAAAGAATCACTGCCGGCCTCGTGGCACTTCTCTTGGGCCCGGCCACCTGGTTGACCTGCTGCTCACGCTCCTTGGTTAGTGCGTGCCGAAGTCGTTGTGCTTGGCTCCGGTCACAACAGCGACGTAGATCTCCAGCAGGGCTTGCTTGAGTGGGTCCGATTCAGCCACGAAACGTACATCCATCTCGCGGATCTGCCTCTTGGCGTCGCTGTAGGCGGCTCTGAAGTCGGGGTCAGTCAATAGCTCTTTCTGGCCTCCCGCCTTCTTGTAGGCTGGCGGGTGCCGGGTTGCTTCTCTGGCGAGACGCCAAGCGAAGGGACAGTCATCCGCAGTTGCATCCACGTGGGCCCTAAGTCGGTCCCTTATCCTCCGCTTCGTTCTGCCGGCATAGAGGTGCTGCCCACCCCTCGAGAACATGTATACGCCGCCCTGTGGGCCCAGCGGCGCGGTGTCGATCGTCACAGGTTCCATCGCCATGAGTTCCTCGTACTTCGCGTGCAGGCTGTTGACGACCCCGGCGAATCGAGCGTCCATCGGCCCTCCTTGGCGTCCGGCGACCTCACAGGCGGCGTCGGGTGCCAGCGATTAGTATGCGCTCCGTGGCTCGTGGGTGTTTCACTAAGGTGGCAACAGGGCCTTTAGCTTGTCGCGCAGCGTCTTGCCGCCGCATGTTACGCACAGACGAAAATGTAGGTCTTCTGGGTATTCCGCAACATGGGCACCCGCTTTCTTGTTGTTCTTCGTGTTGCGAGGCCATTCTTGGAAAACCTTGCTCACTTTGGGGGTTATGGACGGATCGGCGAACGCGAGCCTTTCGAGTCGGAGCATGACCTCGAGCGTTCCGAGGTTCCGGGACGATTCAAGCGCCGTGCGCCAATCCGCGCCGAAGAGGATCTCCCCATACTCAAGAAGCTCGCAAAACGCCTCCACGCAGTTGCGGGAGGTTACGCTCAGGTCGAGCAGGCCGGCCGAGTGGAAGAAGTCGTTGCGTCGCACGCGCCGTTTGGAAAGCGCAGCCTGAAGACCATTCACCTCCTCAGAGTGAACTGCCATCTTCATGGCAACAACGTTCTTCACGTCTCGCAGGACGTCGGGGTGATTCTTGAAGTGGTCGTTCGGCTTCTTATCCGTCCACTGCGGATCATCCGTTTGTAGGAACAGCTTCGAAACCAGCTCCCCGTAGTCGTCGCAGAGAATAAACGCCGTCTTCAGATACTGGCCTCCAGTGCGCCCTGTGTAGTAGATTTCGACACCGGCACAGATTTCATCCACCAAGTAGGTCAGTGACGGGTTCATTCCGCCCCCGCCCCGCCCAGCAGCCGAACCTCGAAGCGGACCTTGGCCGCCTCCCACTCTCTCCCCGCCTCCTCGCGCAGTTGTCGGGCAACACTCCGCCGGCGTGTCAGCTCAGCGGCTATCGTCTCCTGTTCGTCGATGGAGGGGATAGGGAGCCGAAGCGCACTTAGGGTTTCCGTGTTGATTCCCGCCTGATTCACGAAGTTTGTCGCCAACAGCCCCATGTAGCCGCTCCACCGCATGGCGTTGAGGAGCGCAGCCAGGAACCATGGCACGACCAACGAACGCTCCGGCGTCATCCGCGTAATGTGATTTGAGCAGCAGCATTGGCGCTGGCCCTCGAAGACGGTCGTCTTGCCGACCCACTCTGTCGAGTTCGTATTGTTGAGCAAGACTTCATTCATTCGAAGGATGTCGTTTGTGTCTACTGAGTCCCGCGGAACGAGCTTGGTGCCTTCAAAGGTGAGCTCACCATGCCTCGTAATGTTCAAGGGGCGCACATGAGGGATGCCTTCCTGTTCGCTAAGAGATTGGGCTTCTCGACCCGCGGCAAATCCAGTTCTCGGGTTCGGGGCCAGTCTTCCCAGCTCGTAAACGGGGTACCCGGAAGCCTCGATCGCTCGCCTCAGTTCCTTGAACCTGGGTGAGTGATAATCCGGGTCGCAACGAGCCCAGCAGTCTTTGAGCGTCGCGGCGTAGGACCGGGCAAATAGCGCCCCTGTCGGGCTCAGCCCAAGGCGCTCGAGAACGAAAGGGTCGAGGCTGGCGAGGAGGGCATCGGACTCGGCTAGCTTGCGTCGCCTCGCCTCCCTGGCTCCCTCCATCTCCGACACCAGGGTATCCTGCACATCCGACAGCGGGACGGGGATCGTGAACGATTTGAACTCTGCCTTATTGATATTCGGCTGTCCCGACGGGCGTTGAATAGACCGAACCCATGCCTGATAACGATTCGTCTTTGTGTACAAGTAGATGAACTCGGGTAGCACCTTCTTCCTGTCAAACCGGAAACGGATACAGTACCCCGCAAAGATGGAGGGGCCCAGGTCCGACGAGAAAAGAAAGGTCTTGCCAGCGGTCGCCCCGCTTCTGGCGAACAGAACATCTCCGTCATCGAGGCGGTAGCGGTCTTCGACATTCTCGGTGGTGGTGAATACGTTGCCTGGAACAATGCCATCGTCGTCAAAGTCGGTGATTCTGATGTACTTCACATCGCTGGGGCTCTGAATGGGTACTGCTCTTTCTCCTGAACCATAGTCGGGTTCAGCTGCCACGAGTAAACCCAAGGGGATGAGGGGGACACCCTCCAATACTTGATGCCCCCCATGAAGAACGAACTTGGGGTCAAGCCGCTCCCTTGAATCGCCCCGCCTGACGGCAAAGCACGGCGCCTTGCCCGGCTCGGCGGGGCTTAGACGAAAAAAGGTCGTGGGTCCTTCTCAAAGACGCGGTACTGGTGAGCGACCTCGGGCAACTCATTTGCGCACTTGTGGCCGGTGGCGTCGTACCCAATCTTCTCCGGTGCAGCCATAAAAATGGCTTCGCTGTCTCTTGGTCTTTCGCCCTCGCCGCGGCGGCGCAAGAAGGTGAGGCTCGCCTTGACGCCCGCTCCAAAGTGGGCGAAGGCGGTTTGCGGCAGGCTGACAACGGCGAGGAGCTGGAAACGTTCGAGTAGGAAGTCACGGACGTATTGCAGTGAGGAGTTGGTGAGGATGCCATCGGGCAGAACTACAGCGGCGCGACCCGTGCCAGGTTTGAGGAACTGGTACACGCGCTCGACAAAGAGGATCTCCGTCTTCTGGGTTTTGCGGGGCTTCCTGGTTCCCTTGGCGTCCTCTTGGTTCCCAAGCTCAAAATCACTCAGGTAGGGACGCTCTGTGAGGTTGACCTGAGAACCGAAGGGAGGATTGGTCAAGATCAGATCGAATGCGGCTTCCTTGAATCCGTTGTTAGCAGTGCGCTGGCGAATAGCGGAGGGGCGATCGAGGGCGTCTTCTCCGGCGATGTTGCTGTGCCCGTCGTCGTGGAGGATCATATTCATCTTGGCGACACGAGCGATTTCGTCGTTGATTTCAATGCCGAACAGGCGCCTCTCGGCGAAGTCATGCCAGTACCTGTAGTGGTCCTTACCCTCATCGATCCCGCGTTGAGGATCGCCCTTTTGGTCCGGGTAGTAGTCGTCGGCTTCCCTACGTAGGTGATCCAGCGCGAAGAGCAGGAAGCCCCCGGAACCACAGGCGGGGTCGAGCACCAGGTCGTCGGCCTTCGGGCTCAGCATCTCGACAGCGAAGGCGATGATCTCGCGCGGGGTGAAGTACTGGCCAAAGTCACCCTTGAAGAACCCGTCCATGAACTGCTCGAAGGCGACTCCCTTGGTGTCCAGATCCGTCTTGCTGAAGCTGACTGCTTCCATGTGCGACACGAGGATGCGGAGTGTAGCGTCGTCGATCCGGATGGTGTCGGTGAAGACCTGGGGGTCGCGCTCCCGGGCCTGCTCGTAAATGGCTTTGATGCGTTCGGCTAGTTTCCGGGCTGGTTCGTGCGTCTTGATCTGGAATTCGTAGGGCTGGCCGTTCTTCCGCGCGGTTCGCTCGTCCTGGATCTTGACGAAAAGGAGCTTGCAGAGTTCGCCGAAGGCCATCGGGGGCGACAGGCGTCCACCGCCCCAAAGGGTTTGATGGCATTTCTTGATCGTGGCGATCAGCGTTTCCTTGCTGACGCCCTGGATATCATCCTTGGTCCCCTTTCGAAATCGCCAATCCTCGGGTCTTCCGTACTGGCGGGGCAGGTCGGCGATGATGTTGGCCTCACGCTCCAGGACACCGTATTTCCCGGAGTAGTCCAAGAACCGACGGGTCTGGCCCGCCACAACACCGACATATTGGGCGCGGAACTTGGCCCACGTGCCGTTGCCGCAGGCCTGCTCGACGGCCTGGCCGAATTCAGCGTCAGTGACGCCGTCGCGCTTGCACTCGATGACTGCGAAGGGACGAGTGCGGGCGTCGTTAAGGAAGACAACAAGGTCGGCGGCGTCCTTGGGTGTCCGGTCTGGGACGGTGACCTCGACCCCGATGCAGGAGGGTTCGTACCCGTAGCGGAAGATCAGCTCTGCCCAGTACGCGGAGCGAACCTGCTCCTCGGGGTCGGAAAACCGTTCAGAGTGGTTAGCCGCAACGTAGGTGATTCGCTGTCTTGTCCCCTCACCGGAGATGGTGGCGTAGCCCTTCCCGATGGCTTGCTCGAGATATGTCATCCGCTTCTCCCTCTCATTGTTCCGCATCCGGGCGCCTTGGACGCGCAACACCGGTTGGCTGGACACTCGGCCGGTGGAGGAGCACGCCCTCCACGTGCCGGCCGTGCTCCGGACCGGTTGTGAGTAAATACTGCATCCTAAACACCAAGGCACACGAGCGCCTCAAGCCATTGGGCAAGCGCTTAAGCGCTTCGCTGACAACGGCCTCGCGGCCCGTGCCCGAGACCCCACGAAGGACCTGCAAATTTGTGAGGTAAGGCCGAATCAGAGTCTGGCTCACCGGTGTGGTTTCCTGGCGGCCACGGCACCCGCACAGGGCCGTGCAAGGTCGTCTTCTGCCTCAAAATCCGGCGATAGACGTTGGAAGTTGGAACGCATCAGAACGAACCTTGCGCCCTATTCGTTTCCCAGTCAACCGCCAGCGCGCGGCCTCAGACGAGCTGCGTGGCGTCGCAGCGCAGCTAGGGGTTACGCCGTCGAGCCCCGTGACCGCGTATTGCGAGGCCGTGGTTCTCAATGGGAGGTGGATGATCGGCGCCGCGCCACCTGGCGAAAACATCGCCAGCGTGGCGCTGACGTCATCCGGCGGCGTGATCACGTCCGCCAAAGTGTGGCCGCATGCCGCGCCCGGCTCGTACGACGTGCTTCTGATCTCGCAGGGGTGCGGGTCAGCTGGTGGGACGGTTGTCGCGGCGTTCGACGAAGGGCCGGCAGCAGGGTTCACTGTGAGCGCGGGCGGAGATCCGATCCCTGCGCTGTCGCGAGGGGCGCTCGCGATGTTCGTGCTGCTGGTGACGGCGCTCGGGATCTGGGTGCTGGCCACGCGGAGGGGTTGAGGGGGCGACGAGACCATCCCAGCTGAGCCGCGCTGCGCCGGTTCCGCGGCGGCATGATCCGGTGGCCGCGGGATGATTCCGAGCTTATATTCCAAGGGACAGTCACGAGGAAGGACGGACCGATGCGAGCCCCCCTGCCTTGGGTTTTCTTCTTGGCGCTTCCACTCGCCGGGAGTGGGTTTGCTGCCGAACCCGCCTTGGATGTTGGGAAGAGCGCCTCCTCGAGCCGCGATCACACTTGCTCCGCCGCGTCGGCAGACGCCGGCCCGGCGCACTCTGTCCGGCACAGGCTGGTTCGACTCCCCGTCCCTCTGTTCCTCGAAACGCCCACCGCGAGCCAGGCGGCCTCGTGGCTCAAGGAGTTGAGATTGACGCCGTCTCCGGCGGCGGTCGTCCACGTCATGAACCCGTACCACATCCAGCGGCTGCTTTCGAATGCGCAGAGGAGCCAGATCCACTCGGTCGGGATGGCGGGCTTCTACGAGGACGAGGAGTTGGAGGACGCCACCCGGGCCACGCTGGGGGCCCAGTACCGGATCCGCTCGGAGCTGATGCGGGCTGGCGGCCTCTACTTCAGCCGCGACCTCACCGGCCCTGCCTTCTGGGAGATCGTCGAACCGGAGCGGGGCGAGTTCCGCTACGACCTCACGGACATGATCCTCAGCAACTCGCGCCGCAGTGGTGGGGCGGAGCTGATGGTCGTGCAGCCCTACGCGTCCTGGGACCAGGCCGCCGCCGGCTACCCGGCGAACTCAGAGAACGAGAGCTTCTTCACCGGCGGGGACTTCTTCGTCCTGAAGGAGAACACCGGACCCGGGCCGGCCTTCGACCTCGCCGCCTACGAGGATTTCCTGGCCCACCTCAAGGCGCACGCGGGTGAGAGCTTCTGGGAGATCGCCAACGAGATGGACGGTGGCAACGGCGGGACGTACTCCGGCTCGTCGGGCGCCCTCCAGTACATCGAGCTGCTGCGAAGCTCGCGGAGAGCACTCGGACCGGAGGCTGTCATCGTCAACGGCGGCTCGATCGGCTTCATCGGCTTCCCCGACGTGGCCGCCTTCTGGCCCGCGTTCTTCTCCAACGGCGGCGGCGCCCTGATCGACGTGCTCAACCTCCACTACCCGTCCGAGTGGGACGAGGTGGCCCAGGACTCGAGCAAGCTCGAGGAGCTCCTGGACTTCTTCAACGGATACCTGGCCGCCGGCTCGCTCACCAAGGAGATCTGGCTCACGGAGTTCGTCATCGGAGACCCCAGCCTGAGCGAGCAGCAGGTCGCGGAGTGGTACCTCAAGCGTTTCTCGTTCGCGGCGGCGCGCGGCGCGCGGAAGATCTTCGTCGAGCTGGCCGACACGAAAGGGAAGAACGGCCTGGCGCCCCTCGGCGTGAGTGCGATGTTCTACATCGAGGACGAGGCGTTTGTCGCGCAGCTCGCCTTCTACACGCAGAAGCTGATCAACGCGAAGCTGACCGGGTTTGTCGGCTGCATGGAGCTGGTCAAGGATAAGCAGTACGAGTTCTCCGTGAACGGGAGGCCGGTGTTCGTGCTGTGGGGCGCCGGACAGCTCCCGCCGGCCGTGGCCGGGCACGCCGTCAAGGTCACGGACGTGTTCGGCAACGAGACGGTCACGAGCGCCCCCCTGCTGACCGCCAGCCCCGTGTTCGTCGAGCCGCTGGATTGAGGCTCAACGGGAACCCGCGCGGAGCGCGTGGTGCACGGAACAACGCGATTGCCACGTCGGGCCGCCTCCGGCGGCCCTTCTCGCCATGACAACGTACGGCGGGGACAATCCCCGCCCCTACGATGGAGTGGGAGAGGAGCGGTCGTTGCGGAGAAAGAAAGGCCGAGAGCCGGCGCGGATGTCGGCTCTCGGTTGGAAGTCGAAGAACGGCCCGAGTTTCGTTGGCTCAGGCAATCAAACGGCGCGACGCCCAGATGCCGGCCAGGCCGAGCGCAAGGGCGAGGATGACGAGACCCATCATGCCGAGCGCCGGGATCGGCTGCAAGGGCCCGGCGATGCCGAACTCGCCGACCGCGAAGTCGACCGACGAGCTCACGGCCACGGAGGTCAGGGTGCCGCCGGCGTCATCCCAGAAGCCGACGCCGATCGCGCCGCCCGACGAATCGACATTGAAGGTTTGCGTGGCCGCTCCCGAAGTGACCGTGAAACTGTACGTCCCCGCGGGATTGCCTTCCACGTAGAGGTAGAACGCGCCGGTGTTCGCCGGGAGCGTGATGGTGACGTTGTCCGGGTTCGTGGCCCCTAACGTGTAGTACACGTCGCCCGTGTAGCCGTTCGACCAGGTGGCCCATAAGCCGCCCACGGTCGCGTGGGTCAGGGCCTCGTCGAACGTGAGGTCGCCGCCGATCGGCGCGGGCACCGTCGTGTAGGTGACACCGGTCGCTCGCCCGTCCGCAGCGAACGGGGTCATGGGGATGCCGCCGAGGCTCGCTGGCGGTGCGCCCGTTCCGATCACCGTGCTCTGGATCGCGGCCAGCGCCGGTGCCGAGGCAAGGACGAGCACGCACGCCACCACTATGCCGAGACGAAGTCTCATCATTGAAGTCGTTCCTCCTTCTCCTGTCTCTAGATTGCACGCACGAGAGGCGGGAGTCAAGCGAGTGCGGCGCGCCGAGGAGGGCCCTCCCGATCGTGACGGGACCATGCGCGGGGCGCGCGGTGTGCGGATAGACGGGATTGCCACGTCGGGCCGCCTCCGGCGACCCTCCTCGCAATGACAATGTAGGGCGGGGACAAGCCCCACCCCAAGGTTGGGACGCGAGAGGGCGGGGACGAGCCCCGCCCCCACGGAGTAATCCGAGATTCAGGGGAGGGCCCGGCCGATCGTGACGGGAGCAGGCGCGGAGCGCGCGGTGGGCGGATGAACGGGATTGCCACGTCGGGCCGCCTCTGGCGACCCTCCTCGCAATGACAATGTAGGGCGAGGACGAGCCCCACCCCAAGGTTGGGACGCGCGAGGGCGGGGACGAGCCCCAGCCCCACGGAGTAATCCGAGATTGGGGGCTGCCCCGTCCGCCGCCTTAGTCAAGACCGGGTCTGACTCGCTCTCGAGAGTCAAACCGGCCGCGTCGCCCGCCGCACGGCCGTCAAAGCTTGCCGATCACCGTGGTCGGATCGTTGGTCTGCCAGTCCACCACCGACGCGTAGGCGATCACGCCGTTCCCCGCAGTGATCTTGACCTTCGCGTAGCCGCCGTCCAGGTTGCTCAGATGCGCGACCCCGTTGAAGGGCCGGTACGCCTGCTTCCACTCGCCCGCGGCCAGGCCCACGTCGTAGGTCGCCAGCACGTTGCCGGCCGAGTCGCAAAGGCTCACGGTCGCCTGCGCCGATGTCGAGCCGATGTTGGTGAGGCCGATATTGGTCCGGAACTTCGAGTTCTCGACCAGGCCCACGAGCATCGCCGTCTGGCCGGCGATCAGCCCCATGTCCGGGGTGTACGCGTCGTAGAGCTGGCCGAAGGTGGCCGAGGGGTTGCACTGGACATCGGCCGCCAGCAGGTTGTAGTTGCGCGACTCGATCGTCAGCGGCTGGTCGGAGATCACCTCGAGGGCGGCCGATCCGGAAAACGAAGGGTCGACCCACGCCACGACGTCGTCAATGGTCGCCTCGACCCGCGCCTCGCCTCCTGCGGCGAGGGCGATGTCGCGCGTCGGGTTGCTCCCCTCGTGGAGACGGAGCGTCACGTTGGCCTGCCCCGCGCCCCGGTTGAGGATCTTGACGTCGCTTCGCCATTGCGAATTCGCGGCGCCGCCGCCGTGGCTGACCGCCGGGACCCAGAAGGTGTTGGCGCTCGCCTCGGGCGCGTAGATCGTGAGGCCCATCGAGGCGGTGCGGTGAGTATCCAGGGGCGGCTCGGTGCCTTCGGTCTCCCAGACCGGCACCGAGCAGTGCCCCGTGCCGACGTTCATGTACGTGCTGGCGTCCGTGGGCACGCGCACGTCTTGCACGGCGAACGTCACGGTGTGCCCGGCCGTCACCGTTGCACCGTAGAAGTTGAAGCTGACGATCGGGTCGTAGCCCGCTTGCACCTGGCCCCCGAGGATCGCGGTCTGGACCGCGGTGCCGATGATCGGGCCGTCGTACGTTCCATCCCGCGCGGTGAGCGCGAAGACGTGCTCGCCGGGCTTGTTCGAGACGAACTGGAGCTGCACGCGCCCGATCGCGGAAGCAGGGAAGTTGGGGACGTAGAACCCCCGGTCGGTATGGTCCCCGCTTCCGTTGGGGTCGAACTGACAGGTCACGATCGGCTGCGCGGCCACCAACGCCGGCAGCAGGATGATCGCCGCGACCAACGAGACTTTCATCGCATGGCTCCCCATGATCGACTCCTTTCGCCGTTTGGCTGCAGGATACACCCGTCGCTCGCAGCGGATAAGCGTGCGGTCGCCCACTCCCCCATGCATGGCGCGCACGCGGCTCGGCGAGGGAGCATGCGCCGGGCGCGCACGCAAGCGACCCAAGGCGAGGCAGCGATCCCGCCACACGCACGGGATTGCTTCGTCCCGCCTGCGGCGGGACTCGCAATGACAGGTTGGCGCATCGTTCGCCAATGACAGGTTGGCGTGTTGGTTGACGATGACAGGTCGGCTCGTCGCTCGACGATGACAGGCTGGCGTGTTGGTTGACGATGACAGGCTGGCGCGTCGCGCGACGATGACAGGTCGGCGCGTCGCTTGACGATGACAGGTGGGCGCATCGTTCCCGAACGAAAGATTGGCGTGTCGCTCGACGATGACAGGTTGGCGCATCGTTTGCCAATGACAGGCTGGCGCGTCGCGCGACGATGACAGGTCGGCGCGTCGCTTGACGCAGGCTCGATTGGCGCTACGATGTTGGAAGGATACATGCAGGGGCGAGCATGTTGTTGAGATTGGTTCGCAGCCGGACGTGAATTCGACGGGGACGTGGCCCCCGTGAGGAGGAGACATGAAACCCAGTTGCCGTGCCGAGCGTGTTCACTTCAGTCGAGCCTGGTTGGCTCTGGCGGTGTGCGCGGTGCTGGCCGCGGGGAACGCGCTCGCGGCCCCGTACACCTACCCGCTCCACTACACGACCGTCTACGGGACGGGGACCGCAAGCGGCAGCGTCACGTTCGACAGCTCGCTGCTCGTGCCCAACGGCGGCACCGGCGGCATCGTCTGCGATGTCTCCCTGATCTCGGCCTTCACGCTCAACGTCTCCGGCCTGTCGACAACCCCGCACAGCACGACGTTCACGAAGTCGGACCTCACCGGGTGGGATCTCGACATCAACAGCAGCGGAACGATCACGGCTCTCAACTTTTTCATGGGACACGGCTACTGCGCGACGAGCTTCAACAGCGACAACTACCAGATCAGTGGAGTAGACCCATTCCTCTTGGACCTCTGGGACGTCACCGGGCTCCGAATCGCGGAGTTCCAGCTCGTGCCGCCGAGCATCCCAGCGCTCTCGACCTACGGGGTTGCAGCGCTCGCGTTGCTGGTCCTGCTCGCCGGGGCGCTGCTGGTGGCCCGGCGGCTCTCGTAGCGTCCGGCGCGGCCGCCCGGCGGCGCGCTGGGACGCACGGCTCCGAACAACGGCAGGGGTATGATCCGTCCCTTGTGCGCGGGGCGTTCGTCCTCTTCGTGGCGTGCTGACTAGGCTCGGGATCCGGCTGCCGGCCACGCGTTGGGCGCGCCCACGACAGAGGCCCAACGCGAGGCAGCGATCCCGCCACACGCACGGGATTGCTTCGTCCCGCCTGCGGCGGGACTCGCAATGACAGGTTGGCACATCGTTCGCCAACGATATATTGGCGTGTCGCTTGACGATGACAGGCTGGCGCGCCGCTCGACGATGACAGGTCGGCTCGTCGCTCGACGATGACAGGTTGGCGCATCGTTCGCCAATGACAGGTTGGCACATCGTTCGCCAACGACAGGTTGGCGTGTCGCTTGACGATGACAGGCTGGCGCGTCGCTCGACGATGACAGGTTGGTGCATCGTTCGCCAATGACAGGCTGGCGCGTCGCTCGACGATGACAGGTCGGCGCGTTGCTTGACGCCGGCTCGGTTGGAGCTACGATGTTGGAAGGATACATGCAGGGGCGAGCATGTTGTTGAGAGTGGTTCGCAGTCGGATGTGAACTCGACGAGGACGTGGCCCCCGGAGGGAGGAGAAATGAAATCGAGAAACCGCTTCGATGGTGCGCACCGCGGGCGAACCCGAGCAATCTGGCTCGGGCTGGCGGTCTGCACGGTCTTGGGCGCGACGAGCGTTCTGGCGGCACCGTACACCTACGTGTTCCACTACAGGCTGATTTCCGGGCAGGGGACCGCAACCGGCAGCGTCACGTTCGACGACTCCCTGCTCGCCCCCAACACCAACCCCGGCACCACCTGCGATCTCTCGCTGCTCTACAGCCTCGACCTGCACATGACCGGCCTGCCCTCGTCCCCTTCGAGCACCTCTTTCACCAAGGCGGACCTCCTCGAATGGCGAGTGCAGACCGATAGCAACGGGCGGCTCGTAGATATCAACTTCTTCATGCAAGCGGCCTGCAGCTCTCCCACCAAGGTCAATACCGACGGCTACGGCATCGAGGGAGTTGAACCCTTCAAGCTCGAGGTATTCGAACTCGACGGTGCGATCAATCTGCCGACGTTCCAGGACCAGGGGCCCGGCATCCCGGCGCTCTCGACCTACGGGGTTGCCGCGCTCGCGTTGCTGGTCCTGATCGCCGGGGCGCTGCTGGTGGCCCGGCGGCTCTCGTAGCGTCCGGCGCGGTCGCCCCGCGGCCCGCAGGGACCCACGGCTCGGAACAACGGGTGGGGCATGATCCGACCCCAGTAAGCGGGGCGTTCGTCGTTTCCGTGCTGCTGACTGAGCTCGGGATCTGACTTCCGGCCGCGCGAAGGGCGCGCACACGACAGCGGCCCAAGGCGAGGCAGCGATCCCGCCACACGCACGGGATTGCTTCGTCCCGCCTGCGGCGGGACTCGCAATAACAGATTGGCGCATCGTTTGCCAATGACAGGCTGGCGCGTCGCTTGACGCAGGCTCGATTGGCGGTACGATGTTCGAAAGACATAGGAACGGGCGAACATGTTGTTGAGATGGATTCGCAGCCGGGCGTGAGTTCAACGGGGCGTAGCCCCCGTGAGGAGGAGAAATGAAATCGAGAAACTGCTCCGATCGTGCGCAGCCGAGGCGAACTCGAGCAATTTGGCTCGGGCTGGCGGTCTGCGCGGTCTTGGGCGCGACGAGCGCTCTGGCGGCACCGTACACGTATACGTTCCACTACAAGCTGGTTTCCGGGCAAGGAACCGCGACCGGCAGTGTCACGTTCGACGACGCCCTGCTCGCTCCGAACTCACAATCCACGCCATGCGACCTCACTCAACTCATCAGCTTCGACCTGCACATCTCCGGCCTGCCGACGTCCCCCTCGAGCACGTCGTTCACGAAGGCGGATCTCGCCGATTGGGCGGTGCGCACGGACAGCGCGGGACGGTTCACGGATATCAACTTCTGGATGGACTCCTGCACCCAGAACAAGGTCAACGCGGACGGCTACGCCATCGATGGCGTCGCTCCTTTCGCACTCGCCGTGATCATCCAGACCGGCGCCCAAGTTGCGGTGTTCGAACTCCAGAGGCCGGGCATCCCGGCGCTCTCGACTTACGGAGTTGTCGCGCTCGCGTTGCTGGTCCTGCTCACCGGGGCGCTGCTGGTGGCCCGGCGGCTCTCGTAGCGTCCGGCGCGGTCGCCGGGCGGCGCGCTGCGACGCACGGCTCCGAACAACGGCAGGGGCATGATCCGTCCCTTGTGCGCGGGGCGCTCGTCGTTTCCGTGCTGCCGGTGACCGGGCTCGGGATCCGGGCGCCAGCAACCCGGAGGGGGTCGAGCGCCCGAGCCGCGCTCGCCATCCCCTAAAGCCCCAGTGCGCTAAACGTCGTCGAGAGCGGCACGCACCTCGCGGGTCAGGGTGGCCATGTCGAACGGCTTCTGGAGGAAGCGCACGTGGCCCTCGACGATCCTCTGGCGAACCGCCTCGTCCGCGGTGTAGCCCGACATCAGGATGACCGCGAGCCGCTGCCAACGCTCCTTCGATTCCCGCGCGAGCGCGTCGCCCTGGATCCCGGGGAGGACGATGTCCGTCAGCAGGAGGTCCCAGGCTGGCTCGCCCGGCAGTCGTCTGACCTCCTCGCCGCTCGCCGCCCCGGCCACGGCGTATCCGAGCCCGCTGAGGATCGCGATCAGGCCCTTCCGAGCGCTCTCCTCGTCTTCGACCACCAGGATTCGCTCACCCCGCCCCGAGGGGAGGTCGGCGACGTCCGGACTCGTCTCGACGGGTGGCGGGACATCGAACCCGGCGCGCGGAAGCTCGACCCGCACTCTGGTCCCCTCGTCCACCCTGCTGTCGACGTTCAGCTGGCCGCCGAGGGAGGTCACGATCCCGTGCACGACGGAGAGGCCGAGCCCCGTGCCCTTGCCGATTCCCTTGGTGGTGAAGAACGGCTCGAAGATGCGGGGGAGGATCTCCTCGGGGATGCCGCAGCCGGTGTCCTCCACCTCCAGCCACACGGTCTCGTCGTACCGCCCGGTGCGCAACGTGAGGATGCCGCCGTCCGCCATGGCGTCACAGGCGTTGAGGACGAGGTTCATGACCACCTGGACCAGCTGGCCGCGGTCCCCCTCCACCGGCAGGGGCTCGGCTTTGGGCTCTAGGGTGAAGCGGATGTTCTCGCGCACGAGGCGCCGCAGCATCTCCCCGGCACGCAGGACGACCTCGTTGAGCTCCAGTTGCTCCGATTTGAACCTTTCCCGGCGGGAGAAGAGCAGGAGCTGCCGGGTCAGCCCGGCCCCCCGCTGGATGAGCTCCTGAAGCTCGGCACTCACCCGAGCCACGCTCTCCCGGGTGGCCCCGGCGGCGGTCAGCAGCTCCGCGTGGCTCACCATCGCCTGCAACAGGTTGTTGAAGTCGTGGGCCACGCCGCCGGCGAGCTTGCCGATCGCCTCGATCCTCTGGGCCTGGCTCAGCTGCTCCTGGAGCTCCACCTCGCGGGTGACGTCGTGCTTGACCGCGACGAAGTTGACGATGATCCCCTTCTCATCGCGCACCGGCGAGATCGTGGCCTCTTCCTCGAAAATCGAGCCGTCCTTCCGCCGGTTGACGAAACGCCCCGACCACACGCCGCCCGCCTTGATCGTCCACCACAGTTCGGCGTAGAAGGCGGCGTCGTGCTTGCCGCTCTTGAGGATGCGCGGGTTCTGGCCGATCGCCTCGTCGCGACCGTAGCCGGTCATGGTCTCGAACGCCGGGTTGACGTACTGGATCGTCCCGCTCGCATCGGTGATCACGACGACATCGGCGCTCTGCTCCACCGCGGTCGCCAGCCTCCGCTGCTCCTCCGCGGCGCGTCGGCTCTCGGTCTCGTCCGCAAAGACCCCGACGCCGCTCTTCAGGGACCCGTCCTCGGCGAAGACCCCGGCAAAAAACCCCCTCACCGGCGTCACCTTTACCGCGGTAACCGAGCGGTAGTCCCCTTCGTAGTACCCGACCTTGCCGGCCAACGCCTCGCGGACGGCGGCGAGGATCTTCTCGTCCTTGACCTGCGTGAGCATGTTGAACCCGATGAGCGCCTCGCGCGAGGAGCCGATGATCCTGACGAACTCTTCGTTGCACTCGTTGATAGTTCCCCGCTCATCGAACTGCAGGATGCCGATCGGCACGTTGTTGAAGATCGTCCGATAACGCTCCTCGCTCTCCCGCAGCGCTTCCTCGGCACGCCTGCGCTCGCTGACGTCCTTGACGGCGCCCTCGTAGTACTGGACCGTGCCGTCCAGGTCGCGGATCGTCTGCGCATTCTCCTCCACGGCGACTTTCGTGCCGTCCCGCCTCGTCCAGACCGCCTCGTGCCCTCGCATCGTCCCCTCGCGCTCAAGGAGCTCCTTGAACCGTTGCCGCGGGTACCCGGGTTCGAACCCCGACTCCTCGAGGTTACGGGCGCGCAGATCATCAAAGGAGGCGTACCCCAGCAACTCCAGGAGTGCGGGGTTGGCCAGCAGGATCCGCCCGTCGGGCGTCGTGCGGTAGATCCCGATCGGCGACTGCTCGAACAGGGTTCGGTAGCGCTCCTCGCTCTCGCGCAACGCGCGCTCGGAACGTTTGTGTTCGATCGCCTGTGCGACCTGGCGGGAGACGTATGTCAGGATCTCCTCCTCCTCGTCGCCGTAGCGGGCGCCCTCCGTGTATGTCTGCACGACCAGGACACCGATGGCGTGGTCGCCGGCGATGAGCGGCACGCCGAGCCAGTCGATCGACGGCGCTCCCATCGCCTCGACCTCGCCCTTCCTGCACAGCTCTTCGAACACCTCGGGCGTGGCCAGGAGCGGCTTTCCGGTCCGCAGCACGTACCCGGTTATTCCGCGGCCTGGCTTGAACGGCTCCGGGCGTTCGTCCTGCTCATCAACGAAATAGGGGAACGAGAGGAGGTCGGTCTCACGGTCGTAGAGCGCAATGTAGAAGTTCTTGGCCTCCATGAGGCGGCCGATGATGGTGTGGATCGAACGAAACAGATCGTCGAGGCTCTCGCTGGTCGACGCCGCGTCGGAGATTTCGTAGAGGGCGGATTGCAGCTCGCGCAGGCGCCGCTCCTCGGTAATGTCATAGAGAGTCACGACGAGTGCCGGCCGACCTCGCAGCGAGATCGCCCCGGAGGTGAGGTTGACCCAACGAACCTCGCCCGCCTTGGTGAGGAACTTCGTCTCGTACTGCGTCGGGAGTCCCTCCGTGCCGGCCAGGCGCGCCACACCACGGCCCCGGACCGTTTGCCGGAAATCCGGGTGGATGGGCTCCCAGAACTTCATCGCCACGAGCTCTTGCGGGCTGAAGCCGGTGATCTTCGCGGCCGCTGCGTTGGTGTAGAGGATCTCCTCGCCGGCGTGGATCACGATTCCGGTGCTCGTCGTCTCGGCCAGGGTGCGGAACTGCTCTTCACTTTCGCGCAGCGCCTCGACGGCGGCGATCCGGTCGTTCTCGGCCGCGATGACGCCGAGGCCAAAAGCGATGTCTCGGGCCACCTCGCCGAGCAGCCCCACGATCTCGTCGTCGAACGCACCTGTCGAGTCGGCGTAGACCGAGAGCGCACCCGCCGGCACCCCGTCCGCGATGAGGGGAATCCCGGCACTGGCGCGGAAGCCATGCGCCCGCGCGGCCTCGCGCCAGGGTGAGACCTTTCCGTCCGTCACCCAGTCGTTGGCGACCACGGCGCGGCGCTCCCGGATGGCGGTCCCGGTGGGCCCGCGTCCGAGCTCCGAGTCGTCGCAGCGGATGGTCACCGACTGCAGGTAGTCGAGGCCCGCACCCGCCTGGGCCGCCGGCTCGACAATTCCGCTCGCCGCGTCGGCGAAACCGATCCAGGCCATCAAGAACTTGCCGTGCTCCACGATGATGCGGCAGGCCTCGGCGAGCAGCCTGTCCTGATCGCGCTCCCGCACGATGAGCTGGCTGATCTCGGAGACAGTCCGCAGCAGGAGGTTCAGCCTGCGGAGGCGCGCCTCGGCCGCCTTGCGGTAGCTGATGTCCCGGACGGTCGCGATGACGGAGCCTTCACCCTCGTATTCGATCCGGCGAATGCTCGACTCGACCGGGAAGGTCGTGCCGTCCCGACGAATGTGGCTCGTCTCGAGCACCATGCTGCCGCGCTGCAGCAGTTCTTCGAAGTCGAGCGCCACCCGCGAGCGCGCTTCCGGAGCGCGCAGGTCGACAATGGACAGCTTCCGAAACTCGTCCTTCGTGTAGCCATAGATCTCGCCGGCCCGGCGGTTCGCGTCGAGAATGCGGCCGTCCCGCGACATCAAGAAGACGGCATCGTTGGCCTGGTCCACCATCTCGGCGAGGCGCGCCTGGCTGCGCGCCATGGCGAGGTCGAAGAGCAGCCTCTGGCGGCGCCACAGCCCGAAGGCGGCGGCGCCGAGTGCCACCATCACGGCCGCGATGACCGTCACGGTCCCGGCGAGCCATTGACGGTAGGGGCGCAGCACCTCCTCGCGGTCGACCTTGACGACCATGGCCCACGGCGTCTCCTTCACCCGCCGCGTCACCGCGAACACCTCGACTCCGCGGTAGTCCACGTACTCGGTGAACGTCGTGCGTCCCTCGAGCGCCGAGGCGGCGGCGAGCCCGGCGGTCGAGAGCGGGCGGTGGACCGTGAGCGGCGGAGCAGCCGAGTGTCGCAGCGACGTCAAGAACAGCGCGTCCTCGCCCTCCCGGCGCACCAGCTCCGTCTCGGCAGTGTCGGAAAGGACGGCCCGACGGCACAGGAACGGGTAGAGCCACCCCTCGGGGTCCACCGACAGCAGGACCACCGCCCCCGGCGCTGCCGCCAGGTCGGCGAAGACCGGCGCGACGAACTGCGCAACCGGTGTCCTGCCGCTGAAGAGATGAAAATCGGTCAGCGGGCGGCGCGACGAAAGACATCGCTTCGCCAGATCGAGGCTCACAGGCTCGCGGGCCAGGTCGTCTCCGGCGCCGGCAAGCACCCGGCCGTCCGCGGCAAGGACCGCGGCGCCGAGATACCCATTGTTCCGCACCACCGAGGCGAGCACGCTCGCAAGGTGCGCCTGCTGGCCCTCACCGATCGCGTCCTGAGGGACATTCGTTGGAGGCGCCGCCGCCAGGGCGATCACGCTCGGGAAGCTGGCTACGACGCTCGCGTCCCCGAAGCGCTCCCAGACCCATTGCTCGACTGCGGCGCTGCGGTCGTCGGCCACTGCCACGAGCTGGTCTCGCCAGCGGGCGACGAACCGCTCGCGCTCGCGCAGGACCGCGACTGTCGCCAGCCACGCCGCGACCAGAACCAGCAGCACGCCAAGTGCCGCCCAGAGCACGAGGCGGATGGGCCTTTTGCTTCCAATTGCAGCCGGTGCGAGCTTCACTCTTGGCGCTCCAAGGCGATCCAAGCCAAGAGGTATTGTTGCATTCCGGTCAAGATCGGGCTCGCGCCGGCCTCTGCAGGCGCTGATTTCCTCCCGAACTGACCCGGCGAGAGCACGCGCCCAGCGCACGCTTCGCAAGGACGCCGATCCATGCATGCAAGAAACCCTACAGGTGGGGGAAAGCTCCGGTCCTGCCGGCGTTGGCGCGGCCGAGCGGACTCCATGTATTGCTGTTACGTTCCCGGCTTGCACCCTCGGCCCACCTCCTCGTCGCGCGCCCGCGCTCGCCAGGCGCGATTCCGGGAGAGCGGGTTGCGGCCATCGTGGCCCGATGCGGATACGGCGGGGTGGAGCGGTGAATGGGCTACATGTGGTACAAGGTTGTGCCGGCGCGCGCCGGTGGCTCAATGGATAGAGCACCTGACTTCGGATCAGGCGGTTGGGGGTTCGAGTCCCTCCCGGCGCGCCAAATCCAACCACGCAGTTTGGAGGCCGCCGAGAGGCGGCGTGGCCTGTGCTCGGGGCCGATTGGCGCCCTATCTGCGCCCCTCAGTTTGCGACCGTGACCCCGGGAGGCCTCCTCAATGGCCCTCCCTCACCCCGGTGCTCAAGCAGCCGTCTGTCCAGTGTTCCCGGTCGGGTCAGCAGGTCCCTTTCCACGACTTTCATCTCGGCCGGCCTGGTGGTTCTGCGTCACTGCCCGCTCCACGGTCGCTACACGCCGGTCCGGCTGCTCGGCAGTCTCCGCCGGCTGGCAACGCTCGAGCGGGACGAGATAGCTGCCGCGCTCGGTCGCCGGCCTGTCGCGCTCGGCCGCGAACGGGTGCGCCCGCATCATGGCGTCGCTCCGCTCGAACCGCGGCGGCAGCGAATGGAGACGTGCTCTCGGTCACGATGCACTCGTGATCCCGACGTTCCGATCCGCCGCATCCGGTCCCGCATGTCGTGTCGTGTGGGAGAGGGGGGCGGCGACGATCCTGTCGCCGCCCCCAATCCCGATCCCACGCATCGCCGGTCGTGACGGCTACGGCGCCGGTCCCAGCAACCACGTTGCCACGTTGCTGAGGCTGACCTTGCTGTCAGACCGCTTTGTCCGCCGCCAGACCTATTAATGCGGCTTCATCTGTCCGGGCGCAGACGGCTTGCCCGTCGTATGCGGCTTCGACCCGGCAACCGCCGCCGTGCCGTCACCCGCCGAGACGAACTGGATCAAGTATTCGACGAGTTGATCGGTCGTCGGGGAGCCCAGACCCGTCGAGGCATCCCAGCCCGGCCCGGCATTGAAGCCCTGCACGCCAAAGTCCGAGTTGTCGCCGCTCGTCACGTCGAAGAAAGAGGCCAAGTAGTGGCTCTTGGCCTGGCCGATATGGTAGAGCGCCCTGTTGATGAACCCCAGGTTGTAGCCGGCCTTCTGGTCGGCAATCCCCAGGATGGCCGCCCATTGTGGCGAGCCGGCGCTGGTGCCGCCGAAGAGATACCAGCCCCCGAAGAGGCGCACGAGCACGCCATGTAACACGGCGGCGTTGTACGACACGTCAGGCGCTCCCCGTTGCTTGCCGCCGTGAATCGTTCCCTGCTGGAACGACGGCTCGTCGTACACGACACTGAATCCGCCGCCGGTGGCTCCAAACCCGGCTACGGATTCGTTCCACACAATCTCGCCCTCGTAGGTTCCAGGAGCGGGGTGCGAGGTCGGATCACACCCGAGGACCGTCAGGCAATAGCGATCCGCGTGCAACTCGGTGCCGCCCACTGCGGTGACCAGCGGGTCAACGGCAGGCGAGGACGCCGCTTTGACAGCCGCCGAGTCGTCGCAATTCGGTAGCGCCGCCCCGTCATCCCCCGACGAGGCGAAGATCGTGATGCCCTTCATCGTGGCGTCGGCGAACACCTGATGCTGCTGCGCCAGCAGGTCGGGGTCCATGCAGCTCTCGTTCTCGCCGAAGCTCTGGGAGATGACGTCGCCGAGATTGTTATCCACTGCGTACTTCGTGGCGCTCAGGATGTCGACGTCGGAGTTCGATTTTGCGAGGACCAGCGTGATGTTGGCGCCGGGCGCGATCGCGTGCGCCCACTCGACGTCCAGCGTGATCTCTGACGCCCACCCGGAGTCAAACGGACCGAGACCATCCGGCGCAACCTGGGTGAATGTGCCGAGGCTGGGGTTGGGCGGGCCGCCAAGCCCGTTCAGGCTGGGCAGGCCGTAGAAGGTGTTGAAGTAGTTCAGATCCCCGACAAGGGACGGGTCCGAGAACGCGTCGATGATGACGATCGTCCTTCCGTTGCCGTCGAAGCCGGCGCTAATGAGCGTGTCAATGTTGTAGGCATGCCGCATCTGATACGGGTCGTAACAGGTAGCACCCGGGCTGAGGCCGATCACCTGGCAGGTGAAGAGGCCATAGTTCGGCCCCGCGGTGGCAGCCGGTATGGCTTGCGGACCGATCTTCAGGAATGGCGAAACGGAGGAGCCTGCGCCGGCCGCGCTGCCGGGCACCGCCACGAGGCAGATCATCAAGGCTACTGCGAAAGCGGATAGTACGTTGCGAGTTCTCATTCGTGTCCTTTCTTCGGTTTGAGATGGTTGGCAATTAGGTCGTCCTGATGGTGCCCAAGAGAGCTAGTCGAGGAGTCAAACCTGGATGGCGCACCTCCTTTGTTTAGAGGATCAACACCCATGCCCCCGTGGAAATTTCCGCGAGATGCTCGGACTTCGGCTGAGCTCCTTCCGCCCTGCTCACCCGACCTGTGGGATCACACCCATGGAGGCCAGCACCGGCCAACGCCAGGCATCGGCCGCTCCGAGCCCCGCGCTTCTTGGTGCAAGCCGCCGTGCAATCTCAGCAAGGAGATCCGAAGAGTGCAGCCGGGCATCCGCCTGGGTCCCTATGAGATCGTTGCCCCGATCGGCTCGGGCGGGATGGGCGATGTGCACCACGCCCAACGGGAAGCCGAGGCGGCCTGACCTGAGGATGTGAGGACGGCGGCATGCGCCCCGCCCTTGCACTCAGATGGTTCGGCGCCGCCGCCAGGCCGTTAGGGTTTCCCGCTTTCGCGTCTTTCAGCATATCCTTGCCTCCACAGGTTGTCTGAGGGATGAGCGCAGACCGGAGACCGGACGTGCACATCAGCGTGGTGATCGCCACCGTGGGGCGCACGCGCCACTTGGCGACATCGCTCGCCGCCTACGCGCGGCTCGTGGCGGATACCCCGCCGTTCGAGGTGATCGTCGTGCTCGACGGTGAGGACCCGGACTCCCTGGCCGTCGCCTCGCGACCCTACCCCTTCCCCACGCGCGTCCTCTCCCAACCGGCCGCGGGCATCGGCCCGGCCAAGAACCTCGGAGTGAGCGCAGCCAGGGGAGACTTCATCGTGTTTCTCAATGACGACACCCGGCCGGAGCCTTCTTGCCTGCGCGCGCACGCCGAGGCGCAGGAACGCCTCGGTCCCTGCATCGTCGTCGGCAGGGTCGACTGGGACCCCGAGCAGGTCATCACGCCTTACATGGCCTGGCTCGCCCCGGCCGGTCACCAGTTCAACTTCACGCGCCTCGAACCCGACGCGCCGCTCCCCTGGGACGCGTGCTGGGGCGCACACCTGGGTGCGCCACGCGCGTGGCTCCTGGACGAGCCGTTCGACCCGTCTCTGCCCTACCCGGTGCTCGAGGATGGGGAGTGGGCGTACCGCCAGACAATGCGAGGCCGGGCTCTGCGATATGTGCCGACAACCCGCGCACTTCACGACCACTATATCGGCGGGCCGCGAGACTACGCTTTCCGCCCGCGCGCCGCAGGCGCCACCGCCTGGCGGGTCGCAGCCCGCCATCCGCGCCTTGCGTACAGGCTTCTCGTCCGCCCGGTACTCGCCGCCTTCGCCGCCACGGCCCTGGCTATCTGGCCGACGCGGTGGCGACGTCGCACCGTGTGGGACCTCGCGTATCGCTGGGGCTACGTCTCCGGGCTGCTCGTCCCCCCTCTGTCCCGAGGCTACGTGCCGGTGCGATCGGTGCCGGAGGCGGTAGAGTAACCGCGACGGCGCGCAGGGGCTCGGGAGGACGGAAGCGGATGTGCGGGATTTGCGGGGTTGCCTTTGCCGATCCGCGGCGGCGTGCGGAGCAGGCGACGATTGAACGGATGATGGCGTCGCTCGCCCATCGGGGCCCCGACGGGAGCGGCAGTACCCGGCCCTCAGGCGC
>JAIQFQ010000022.1 GCA_020073245.1 Terriglobia bacterium
CGGCCAGAGCCCCTTCCGCACCGGGCTGCTCAAGGTCGGCCTACCCGGCGCGAAGCAGGGCATCCAGGACAAGGACCCCACGATCGCCGAGCTGCTCAAGCCGCTCGGCTACGCCACGGCACAGGTTGGTAAGAACCACTTCGGCGACCGCAACGAGTTCCTCCCGACGCTGCACGGCTTCGATGAGTTCTTCGGCAACCTCTACCACCTCAACGCCGAGGAGGAGCCGGAGGATCCAGACTACCCGAAGAACCCGCAGTTCAAGGCGCACTTCGGCCCGCGCGGGCTGCTCGACTGCAAGGCGACGAATGTCGACGACCCCACGGTGGACCCACGGTTCGGCAAAGTCGGCAAGCAGACCTGCAAGGACACCGGCCCGATCACCCGGGCCCGCATGGAGACCGTCGAAGAGGAGCTCGTCGCGCGGTCGCTCGACTTCATCGAGCGGTCGGTGAAGGCCGGCAAGCCGTTCTTCCTCTACCACAACAGCACCCGCATGCACGTGTTTACGCGCCTCTCGCCCAAGTGGGCCAACAAGAGCGGCTACGGCCTCTACGCCGACGGCTTGATGGAGCTCGACGATGTCGTCGGGCGGCTGCTGAAGAAGCTCGACGACCTCGGCATCGCCGACAACACGATCGTCGTGTTCACTACCGACAACGGCGCTGAGGTCATGACTTGGCCCGACGGCGGCAACACGCCGTTCCACGGCGAGAAGGGCACGACCTGGGAAGGGGGCATGCGCGTGCCGTGCCTGGCCCGGTGGCCCGGCGTCATCAAGCCCGGCACCGTCCACAACGAGGTGATGGCGGCCGAAGACTGGATGCCCACGCTGGTCGCCGCTGCGGGCGTTCCCGATGTGAAGGAGAAGCTCCTCAAGGGATACGTGGCCGGCGACAAGACCTTCAAGAACCACCTCGACGGCTACAGCTTCCTGCCGTTCTTCAAGGGTCAGGTGGAAAAGTCCCCGCGTCGCGAGATCTTCTACTTCGACGACAACGCCAACCTCAACGCGATCCGCATCGACGACTGGAAGATCAGCTTCAAGATCATGCAGGGGAACATCGCGTACGGCACGATGGTCACCCCCAACATGCCAATCGTGATCAACCTGCGTGAGGACCCGTTCGAGCGGTTTACCTTCGAATCCGGGATGTACGCCCGCTGGGCCGCCGACAAGCTCTGGTTGTTCGTTCCCGCCCAGGCGGTCGTGGGCATGTTCGTCGAGAGCCTCAAGGAGTACCCGCCCAGCCAGAAGTCTGGGAGCTTCAGTGTGGACCAGGTGCTGCAGGCGCTCCAGGCAGGTGCCGCCGGCACCAACAGATAGGGAGAAAGGAGAAAGGGGAATGAAAACCGCACCGAGCACGATCAGCAGGGCCGGCACCTGGGCCGCGGTGGGCGCAGTGCTGGCCGCCGGCGTGCTGCTGTCGGCGAAGCCCACACGGGCCGCCGACCCGCCTCCCGCCAAGGCAACGACCGGGCAAGCGAGCCGGCCCAACATCCTCGTCATCATGGGCGACGACATCGGGCAGTCCAACATCAGCGTCTTCACCAGGGGGTTGATGGGCTACCAGACGCCGAACATCGACCGCATCGCCCACGAAGGACTGCTCTTCACCGATTATTACGCGGAGCAGAGCTGCACGGCCGGGCGGTCCACGTTCATCATGGGGCAGTGCGGCCTTCGCACCGGGCTGAGCCGGGTTGGGCTGCCGGCCGCCCGGGTGGGCATGCAGAAGGAAGATCCAACCATCGCCGAGCTTCTCAAGCCGCTCGGCTACGCCACCGGCCAGTTCGGCAAGAACCACCTCGGAGACCGCAACGAGTACCTGCCGACGGTCCACGGCTTCAACGAGTTCTTTGGCAACCTCTACCACCTCAACGCCGAGGAGGAGCCGGAATATCGCGACTACCCGCAGATCCCGAGGTTCCGCATGATGTTCGGTCCCCGCGGCGTGCTCCGCTGCAAGGCCACCGACGTCGACGACCCGACGGTCGACCCGCGCTTCGGCAAGGTCGGCAGGCAGACCGTCGAGGACACCGGCCCACTGACCCAGAAGCGAATGGAGACGATCGACGACGAGACCTCGGCGGCGGCGATCGACTTCATCAAGCGCCAGGCCGAAGCCGGGCAGCCGTTCTTCGTGTGGTTCAACCCCACGCGGATGCACCTCTGGACCCACGTGCGGCCCGAGCACCGCGGCCCCAAGGGGGTAAGATCCCGCACGGAGTACGCCGACGGGATGGTCGAGCACGACGCCACGGTGGGCACGGTGCTCAAGACCCTCGACGACCTGGGCATCGCCGGCAACACCATCGTCATCTACACTACGGACAACGGCGCCCACGCCAATTCCTGGCCCGACGCCGCAACCACGCCGTTTCGCGGCGAGAAGAACACCAACTGGGAGGGCGGGTACCGCGTGCCCGCGTTCGTCCGTTGGCCGGGGCACATCGCGCCGGGTTCCGTCTCGAACGAGATCGTCAGCGGGATGGACTGGCTGCCGACGCTGCTCGCCGCCGCGGGAGATCCGAACATCAAGCAGGAGCTGCTCAACGGCTACACCGTGGGCGGCGTGACCTACAAGGTCCATCTCGACGGCTACAACCTCCTCCCGTACCTCACCGGCCAGGAGAAGCAGAGCCCGCGCCGGGAGTTCCTGTATTTCAGCGACGAGGGTGACGTCCTCGGGCTGCGCTACGAGGACTGGAAGTGGGTCCTCGCGGAGCAGCGGATGCCCGGCACGATGGGCGTTTGGCTCGAGCCGTTCACGCACCTTCGCATTCCCAAACTGTACAACCTGCGTTCCGATCCCTACGAGCGCGCGGACATCACCTCCAACACCTACTACGACTGGTACGTGAAGCACATGTTCCTCAACGTCCCGGCGATGGCATACCTCGAGCACTTCCTCGAGTCGTTCAAGGAGTTCCCGCCCCGGCAGCGACCGGAGGGCCTGAGCATCCAGCGGACGCTCGAGACGATGCAAAAAGGCGCCGTCGGGCAGTGAGCGTTGCCCCCCACGGGTTCGTGCCCGGAGGGAGCGTAACAGGAAGCAAAGAGTGAAGTGACGACGTAGCGGGAGGGAACGGAGGGAGGGAACAGCCACCTCCGTTCCCCCTCGGAAGCGGAGAGGAGTCAAAGCGATGAAACGGCGGAGTCTCGTCACCCTCGCGGCTGTCACGGGCCTGGCGCTCGCGTGGAACGCCCACGCCGCCGACCCTCTTCCCTCGTGGAACGACGGCACAGCCAAGCAGGCCATCCTCCGGTTCGTGGAGAAGACGACCCGGGAAGGCTCGCCGGACTTCGTGCCGGTGGCCGAGCGCATCGCCGTGTTCGACAATGACGGAACGCTGTGGGCCGAGCAGCCGATGTACTTCCAGGCGCTCTTCGCGCTCGACCGCGTCAAGGCGCTCGCGCCGCAACACCCGGAGTGGCGAACCGAAGAGCCGTTCGCCTCTCTCATCAAAGGCGATGTGAAGGCTGTCCTGGCCGGGGGTGAACGCGCCGCCGGCCAGCTCACGATGGCGGCGCACGCCGGCAACACAACCGAGGAGTTCGCGAAGACTGTCTCCGACTGGATCGCGACTGCGAAGCACCCGAAGACCGGCCGGCTGCTCACCGAGATGGTCTACCGGCCGATGCTCGAGCTGCTCGCCTACCTGCGCACCAACTCCTTCAAGACCTTCCTCGTGTCCGGCGGCGGCGTCGAGTTCATGCGCCCCTGGTCGGAGCGGGTCTACGGCATTCCGCCCGAGCAGGTCATCGGCAGCAGCATCAAGACGAAGTTCGAGCTGCGGGACGGCACGCCGGTGCTCGTCCGCCTGCCCGAGATCGAGTTCGTGGATGACGGCCCGGGCAAGCCCGTCGGTATCCAGACGCATATCGGCCGCCGCCCGCTCGCCGCGTTCGGCAACTCGGATGGAGATCTGCAGATGCTTCAGTGGACATCCGCCGGCTCTGGCCGTCGTTTCGGCCTCATAGTCCATCACACTGATTCCGAGCGGGAGTGGGCGTATGACCGCACCTCCCCGATCGGCAAGCTGGACAAGGCGCTCGATGAAGCACAGGTCAAAGGCTGGACGATCGTGGATATGAAGAGGGACTGGAAGACGATCTACCCGGAGGCACGAACAACGACGGCCAAGGCCGTCCTGACTCGCGGCCCGCTATAGACGTGCCCACAGGCCGCGAAGGTCGAGAAAGGGGGAAAGAACATGAACATCAGGCTATTGTTCGCCATGGGTGGGGTGGTTGCGGCCTGGGCATTCACGCTGGTCACAGCAAACGCGCAGGAGGCGCCCCACGAGTGGACCGCACAGGAAGTCGCGGAGGCGCTGGCCGATCCTGCGGCCACGATCAGTTATTTCAATGTGTCCTACCGCAACTACCGGGATGTGGGTCCTCGGAATGACACGAATCAGGAGTACCGCCTGAACGGTGCAGGCTTCTTCAACCTTGGGAACGCTGGCTCGGTGTTCTACCGCGCTTTCGTGCCCTGGTACGGTACCGGTTTTCCGGTCAAAGACCACGGTTTTGGAGATGCGCTCCTTTCCGCCTATTGGGTGCCCGGGAAGGGGACCTTTATCCTCGGATATGGCGGCGCATTGATGGTCCCAACAGAATCCGAGGATTGGTTCGGCACGGGCAAATGGTCTGCCGGACCGACGATCATCATCGCCAAGAAAGTCCCGGGCAAGTTTACGGTCGGCGCACTGGTCACCCATTTCTGGTCCTTCGCTGGCGACAGCGACCGCCAGGATGTGAGCATGACCACGATCCAGCCTCTTGCAACATTTTTTGTCGGCCGGCGTGGCACTTCCGTCGGTGTCACGTCGGAAACTACCTACAACTGGCAGGCCCATAAAGATGCCTGGCAAGTCCCGGTGACGCTCGGACTGGGGCAGGTTCTTCCTCCTTTTGGCAAGTTCTTCATGGCCGTTGGCCTTGGCGCGACCTACTACATTGTGAAAAGTGATTCTGCGCCGGAATGGGACGCGCGAGCAACGGTTTCGATTGTGTTTCCCTGATCGGCTGAGCATTTTTGCGTCACGGTAAAGGAGAGGAGAGAAAAACCACGAAAGAGCAGACCGGAACAAGGCGGCACCGCACCGCGGCCGGGAGCGGCCCGCGCCTGTGGCTCTACGTCCACCACACCGATGCCGAGCGCGAGTGGGCCTACGACCGCACCTCGAGCGTCGGGCGCCTGGAGAAGGGTCTCGACGAAGCGAAGGCCAAGGGCTGGGTGGTGGTGGACATGAAGGCCGACTGGCGGCGCGTGTTCGTCCTCGACCAGCAGGGCGGAGAGCGGTGAGTACGGAGATGGCCGGACGGGAGGAAGAAGGGCAGGGCATGGGCCCCGGGGCGTCGGGGATGAAGAGCGAGCTTGTCTCCCGGGCCGACGGCAGCGGGGCGCTGACGGTCGACGCCGAGTGGTCGGAGGTGTCGGCGGACTACGAGGACCTGCTCTCCGCATATGGCAGGCTCGCGCTGCCGGGGTTCCGTCCCGGCAAGGCGCCGCGGGCGGCGGTGGAGCGGCGTTTTCGGCGACAGATCCGCGACGACCTGACCAGCCGGTGCGGTCGCCGCCTGGCACAGCGGGCGTTGGGCGAGCGCGGCCTCCGCGCTGCCGGGGCGATCGAGGTGGTGGCGATCGAGGTCGAGGCGGACCGCCGGTTCTCCTTCACCGCGGAGCTCGTCCCGTTGCCGAAGCTGGAACTGCCCGACTACGCGGTGGTGGAACTTACCGGTGCGGGCGACGATGAGCGGCGCGATGAGGCCTGTGAGTGGTTGCTCGCCCGGACGCCGGGCGAGATGCCCGAGGCGCTCGTTCGCCAGGAGTGCGAGCGCAACGAGGCGGGCGGTGCCGGCCGGGGGAGCGAGGCGTGGCAGGCCGCCGCGCGTCGCGTCAAGCTCATGGCGATCCTCGAGCAGATCGCCGAAACGGAAGGCATCGACGTGGCGCCGCCCGACGTGGACGCCCGCATCGAGAGGATAGCGGGGGATGACGTCCAAGCCGGCGAGCTGCGACGGCGGCTCGAGCGCGACGGCGGACTCACCAGATTGCAGTCGCTGATGCGTGCCGAACAGACCTTGGAATTTCTCATCGCAAACCACACCGGGAGGAGGGAACGAACATGAAACGAGTCCGTGTCGTGGCCATCGCTCTGGCGGCCGTGCTGGGCTTCATCTCGGTGCTTCAGGCGCAAGAGAAGAAGCCGGAAGCGTGGGGCGGCGTTGTGGTCGGCAGACTCACGCTGACCGCCACGGTGGTGAAGGTCGACCCTGCCACGCGCGAGGTTACGGTCAAGGATAGCGAGGGCAAGACGACGACCGTGGTGGCCGGGCCGATGGTGCGCAACTTCGACCGGATCCGCGCGGGCGACAAGGTGGCGCTCCGCTACCAGGAGAGCGTGAGCGTCGTGGCGATGTCGGGCATCGACGCGACGCCGTCGCGCGCGCAGAGCGTGGACGTCACCGGCGCGCCGCTAGGGCAGAAGCCGGCAGGCACGATCGTCGCCACCGACGAGGTCATCGCGGAGGTCGTCGGGCTCAAGCCTGAGGACCGCACGGTCACGCTCAAGGGGCCGCTGCGCACCGTGACGGTGCAGGTGGCCGAGAAGGTGAAGGGGTACGACCGCCTCAAGGTCGGCGACAAGGTCGTGCTTCGCGTCACGCAGGCGCTGGCGATCGAGGTGACGGCGCAGTAGCTCGGGTGGCGGATGGGGCCATGCCCGGCGCCCAGTGCGCTCCGGGTGAGGTGGGTAGCGAGAGGTCGCCGGGGGAAGATCGGCGGCGCGAGAGATGGCGGAGAGGGAGGCGATGATGCGGACAAGATCGGCCCTGCCGCTGCCGTGCCTCGCGGTGCTCGTGCTCGCAGCGCTGTTCGCGGCGGCGGACGCTCCGCCGACGGCCACGCCGCCGCCGGGCAGAGCCGGCGCGGGCTCGATCGAGGAGGTCAGCAAGCAGCTCTCGAACCCGATTGCGAGCATCTGGTCCATGGCGTTTCAGCAGAACAATTACCGGCTCGAAATCACGGGTCATTCCGATCAATGGAACTCCAACCTCAATTTTCAGCCGATGCTGCCGGTGGGTCTCACCGATGACTGGGCCCTCATCACCAGGCCGGTGGTCACCCTCTTCAACTCCGCGCCTCACCCCGGCCCGCGCGACCCGTCGCAACTCGAGCGGACCACCAAGCTCGGCGTCGCGGCGCAGTACATGGTTCGCCACCCCAGCAACTTCGGCCAGAAGTGGAACGTCCAGATCAACATCGTCCCCGTCATGCCGAAACTGGTGAAAGGGAACCTGTTGTGAAGGAGGCTGTGGTCATGAGCGACCCGCCGATGTCGGATCCGGTCGGGGGCCCCCCGACCGAAGACACGTGGGGTGGGCGGGTGCCCGGTGAAGCACGGGGTTGGTGTCGGCCATGACTGAGCACGCGCAACCTACCGTCCCCGCGGACTTTCCACTCTTCGAAGGAGGGCCGTTTGCGAAGGTCCATGAGGTGCTGCGGCTGGCGGGGACGGAACGCCGCCACCTCTGGCGCAGCGTCGCCCTGGCGGTGCTGGTGACCTGGGTCCCGCTGGCGGTGCTGGCGGCTCTGCAGGGTTGCGCGATCGGACCAGACTGGCACACCTCGATGATCACGGATGTCAGCATGGCCGCGCGCTTTCTGGTGGCGCTGCCGCTGTTGATCCTTGCACCGCTTGGGCTACGGCTGGAGCTGCAGGCCATGGTGCCGCACTTCCTGAGCGCCGGGCTGGTGAGGGAGGCGGACCGGGAGCGGTTCCTCGCCAACATCCGGGCGATACTGCGGTGGCGCGACTCCCGGGCCGCGACCGCCGTTCTCGTGACACTCGTCATCGGGGTCGCCGTTGTCTTCCGCTCGCTGACGGTAGAGATGCCGGACTCGTGGCGGACCCTGGGCACGGGAGGTGAACGGCGCTTGTCGCTGGCCGGTATGTGGCTGGTCGCGATCGGTGAGCCGCTCTACGACCTGGCGATGTTGCAGCTCGCCTATCGTGTCGCGCTCTGGTGGTGGTTTCTGTGGAGGACGTCACGACTCGACCTGCGCGTCGACGCCGCGCACCCCGACGGGGCAGGTGGACTCGCGTTTCTGGCCAGGCTGTTGCCGGCGTTTCGGTTGCCGCTCTTCGCGGTTGGCGCCTCGGGTGCAGGCTCGGTGGCCAACCACATGCTGCTGACGGGCGCGAAGTTTGTGAGCTTCCAGTCGGCGATTTTCGTCACAGTGATCGTGCTGGTGGCGCTGACGGCGGTGCCGCTGACGTTCTTCAACCGCAAGGTCGCTGAGGCGAAGCGGCGTGCAGCGCTCGCCTGGGGAGCGGTCGTTGGTCGCCAGTTGCGGGCGTACGAGGAGGCATGGTCGGCTCTCGCTTCAACGTCTGCGGCCGAGCTTCTGCAAGTGCCGGAGTGTCCTGCGTACCGCGACCTCAGCGCACTCACGGTCGCGGCCCAGAAGGCCAACACTCTGCCGTTCCGTATGGTCCAACTCGCGCCGCTGCTGGTCGCGGCGTTGCTGCCGTTCCTGCCTGCGGCGGCCATCGACGTCCCGTTGAAGGACATCCTGATCCAGGCGTGGAGGCTCGTGAAATAGCGATGGTCTCTCACAGCTCTCCGCCGCCGCGCACGGCCGGCTCCCTGCCGGGGCGCCGCGTTCCACTCGGCGGGCCCCGCCGCAGCGCGGAGACGCCCCCGCGTCATGCCAGGGCGCCGCCCGGCGGCACGACTGCGGGCCGCCTCACGCTGGTGATCGCCTCGCCCATGAAGGCCTGGCGCCTCCACGGACGGAGGTCACGGGCGGGGCGAGGAGGGACGCCAGGTTCCCGTTGGAAGGTGCGATTTGCAGGAAGGGAGAGACGCGATGAGAAGCTGCCAGCGTAGCGTCCAAACGTTGCTCGCTCTGGCGCTGCTCGCAGGCGCGCCGCTGGTCTTCGCCGGCGAGCAGTTCTCGGGATTCCTCGACAACTACCCGGAGATGAGCCCCGATCCGGACCGGCCAGGCGCCGTGGAATGGACGAAACCAGGGGTGGATCGCAGCCAGTACACCAAGGTGATGTTGGAACCTCTCAGCATCATCGTAGATCCGCAGAGCGAGTACAAGGGTCTCAGCTCGAGCGATGTCCAAGCGCTGGCCGACGGCTTCCGTGATGCGGTCGTGGCGACCCTCGAGCCCGAGATCCCGGTGGTGCAGGTGGCCGGGAGCGGTGTCTTGTACATGCGGGCCGCGCTCACCGGTGTGGAGCTCAAAAAGCAGAAGCGCGGGATCCTCGGCTATACGCCCGTGGGTTTCGTCGTGACTGCCGTGAAGGACGCCGTCGGGAAACGCATCTCGTTGCAGAAGGCAGCTCTGGAAATCGAGGTGTTGGATTCGCAGACCGGCGAGCGCGTCGGAGTCATCATCGACCGCGATCTCAGCGAGAAGGGCGGGAGCAAGCACGAGCTGTCGTGGAAGAGCATCCAGGATACCCTCAACTTCTACGCGACCCGCTTCAAGGCAAGGATGCTGGCCGTGCGGCAGGAGGCGGCCCGGAAACCATAGATCGGAGCTCTTTTGCCGACAACCTCGATGAGGCTTGCCCAGATCGGGGCACGGGAGGCTTCCGACGGGACCCCGGCAGGTTCTGAAATCGCGTCGAGAGGCCCGAACCCGGTTCTGAGGGACGGCATTGACGTGAGCTCCAGGCCGTGGCTCACCGAGATGGCGCGGTTCGTCCGCTTCCCACTGGCGGGGCCGCAGTTGAAGACCGGCTGGAGGAGCGTGTCTGCTGGCAAGGAGGGGTGACCTACCCGGAGGGAGAGGAATGAAATCGCTGAGTCCACTCAAGCCCGCCGCAAGATGGTTCGTGCGACCGACGCTCGTGCTGCCGGTTCTCGCGCTCCTGGGTGGGTGTGTCACGCCCATCGGAGCCAACCGGGCCACCGTGAGTTCCGTCTATCGCGAGCTGCGCCAGAGCGCGCTGGACGGCGCCACATGCAGCGATGCGACCCGTGCGGTGTTGCGCCGCTACGACTGCGAGAAGAGGTTCCGGACACAACCGGAAGAGACGTTGCGGGAGCTCCACAGCAAGCTCTTGTCGGACAACCGACCCGACCTCCTCCCCGCCCTGGTCGAGTTGAACTACCTTCGCGCCGAGCGCCTGCGGGGCAGCAACAACCCGATTGAGCGGCGCGCCGCCACGGACTTCTTCCTAGCCTCCTCGATCTACGCGTTTTACTGTCTGCGCGCCGCCGCTGGGGAGACGGAGTTCAACCCGTTCCACCCGTCGGCCGAAATGGTACGGGGTCTCTACAACCGCGCCGTGGCCCAGGCGTTCCTGGTGCCGGACGCGTCGAGCGCTGTGGTCCGCCCGGAAGCCGGCGTCCGCCGACCGCTCATCGGCCCTGTGGACGTACGTCTCGACGCGCGTGCCTTCCCCTGGCCACTCAACATGTTCTCGGAGTGGGTGATGGCGGACGCATATTCAGTCAGGGGGCTGAGCGTGCGCAACCGCCACGCGGGCCTGGGGGCGCCGCTCATCGTGACCGCCAGGCGCGACGCGCGGGACATCGCCCCGCCGTGCCTCGCCGCCACCCTCTTTCTGCGGGTCGAGGCCGGCGTCGAGGAATGGGGCGCCGTCCCACTTCGGGCGTCACTGGAGATCTACCCCGGGTCTACGGCGGGCGAGGTCCAAATTGCCGGGCGTAACGTCCCGCTCGAGGTGGACGCCACGGCGCCCCTGGCTTACACGCTGAACAACCCCAAGGCTTGGAAGCTCGGACGCCGCCAATTCTTCTCCAGCCGCGAAATCGTCAAGAGCGGAATCTATCGGTTCCAGCCCTACCGGCCGGGCGCGATCCCAGTGGTCTTCGTCCACGGCACGTTCAGCAGTCCGGTCACTTGGTCGGAGATGGTCAACACGCTCGCCTCCGATCCGCTGTTGAGCCGGCGCTACCAGTTCTGGGTCTTCGTCTACAACAGTGGCAACCCGCTCATCTGGTCGGCGGCCGAATTGCGGGACGCGTTGACGGACACCGTGAAACGACTCGACCCCGAGGGCCGCGATCCCGCGCTGCGGCAGATCGTCCTCGTCGGCCACAGCCAGGGCGGGGTTCTTGTCAAGCTGGCCGTGACACCCACCGGGGATAAGCTCTGGCGGGTCGTGGAGGTTAAGGACCCCGAGGATCTCGACATCTCGGACGACCTTCGCGCTCAACTGCGCCGAGCTTTGTTCGTTGAGCCGGTACCGTATGTGAGTCGGGTGATCTTCGTGGCAACGCCGCACCGAGGCAGCTTCAAGGCCACGGGTCTCGCTCGGAAGCTGGCCTCCAAGCTCGTGTCGCTGCCGGGCCAAATGGTTCGCTACGCGGGCCAGTTGACGCAGCTCGGAGGCAAGGACCTTGTCCCGCTGGGGCTGCGCCGGCGGCTTCCCACCAGCATCGACGGCATGTCGCCCAAGAACCCGCTGCTGCTCGCCCTCGCCGGAATGCCGCCCGCCCCGGGCGTGGTGTCTCACTCCATCGTCGCGGTAAACGGCGATGGCCCGGTTGAGCGAGGCAACGACGGCCTTGTCGCCTATCAGAGCGCTCACGTTTCCTACGCCGCCTCTGAGCTGGTGGTGCGCTCGCGCCACAGTTGCCTGAACGAACCCGCCACGATCGAGGAGGTGCGGCGGATTCTCCTCGAGCATCTTGCGGCGCTTGACGGCCAGCAGAAGCCGGCAGGCGCGATGCATGGGCCGTAGACGGATTGGGGAAGGCGGATGCGGGATGGGATACCCTGCGCCCCGTTGAATGAGAGCCACCGATAGGACACGCCGGGGCGGCCCGGAGGCCGCCGTCGAGGCTCTGGCAGCTGCTGGGTGGGTCAGATCGCCTTATTCAACTTCTACTTAGACCAGTTCCCGGGTTCAGGGTCAGAAGCCGGTGCGCCGGCAGGGGACGACGTGAAGGTTGATCCTCACGGCGGGCTCCACGGTGCGCCCCGCGCGCATGATCTCCTCAGGCTGCTTCGCCGCCTCGGCGAGCACCGTCAAGCCGTTGTAGGCGATCTCCGCGAGTCCCTACTGGAGAGCAAGGCAGCGCTCCCGCCTGTCCCATCGATCCGGCGAGTCGCCCATTCGCAGCGGCCTTAGCAACGTGGTGTGCCCAGGGAGGGGGTCGACCGCAACCATCGCGCTCGCGTGTGCCAGTCATTTGGTTCGATGGGTGAAGACGAAGACGCCAAGGTCGTCTATTTCGACGTTGCGAGCCCCCGCAACCATAGAAGATACGACCTCCTCCTTGGCGAGGAGGTCTTTTCATTCCCAGAATGATGTGAACCTCGACCGGGCGATTCGCGCCGGAGTCGTCTCGCTTCAAAGGGCAAAGTCTCGCCCCGAATCGCGCCGAACGGGTCGGCGACCGGAAACCGCAGAAATGGTCGGCGAGGAGCGTGGTTTGAATTGAGTTCTGGTAGGTGTAGAAGAGACAACAGCCCGCCCGGTGAATTGTGAACTGACACCTCGGGGCGAGCCCTTATCCGCGAGCGAGATGACGCCGGGCGCGATGGGGTGCGGTCGGTTCGACGATGGGAAGCTTCACCCGCCAGGCCCCTCGTCCATGGGTAAACGCAAAGAGGTAGTGTGAGCCGTCGTCGCCTATGGCCAACGTCAGGTACTCGGTCACGGTTGAAGAAAAGCCTGTGTTCTCCGCCGCCCAACTCTCGCCGGCATCCTCGGAGACCAGGACGCCGATATCGGTTCCCAGGAAGAGCTGCGTGCTCCGGCCTGGATCCACCAGGACGCAGTGCACGGGCACGTCCGGAATCGACGACGGACCTTCGGTGCCCAGGCTCTCGAAGCTCTGGCCGCCGTCTCGGCTGCGATAGAGGTGCGAGCCGCCAAAACCGCCATACGTCGCGTAGGCGACGTTGGGGTCGGCGGGATCGAATCCGACCCAGGTGACGAACCCTGCACGTGGCTGGCTCCAGCTCCAACTGGTCGAAGCATTGGTTGAGGAGGCCGCATCGGAGTGGAGGATCTTGCCGGAGTTGGTCCCGACGATGACCCGCTCACTGCGGCCGGGTGCCACGGCGACAGCACTGGCCTGGCTCACGCCGTCGAAAACCGCGCTGGCAGAGGTCCAGGACGTCGCGCCATTGGTGGACCGCCACAGGCGACGCCCCCCGGTCCAGAGCCTCCGCGAATCGTTGGGATCCATGGCGAAGGGCGCAACGAAGAGGAACGATTCGCCGTCAGAAACACCTTCACGACTCGGCACGAACGTCGCGCCGCCATCGGTTGATTTCTCAAGGTCAAAATACTGCGATTGCACGTACATCACGGCGGCATTGTTGGGATCAATTGCAGCGTAGCCGCCATCGCCGCCGTAGATCATCGTCCAGCCATCAGGCCCCCGCTCATCGCTCCCCAGGACGGTACCGTTGTCCTGGGTCCCGCCCAGGTACCTCTTCGCACCCGGGAAGACGGCCCCGTGGTAGAACTGGGTGACACCGAGGGCGTGGTTGAGGCTGGAGAAACGGACTTGTGACCGCCAGGGTTCGCAGAGGTCCTGAGCAACTCGTCCAACGGTCGACCTGGCGACGTCGGTGCGATACACCCCACCGTCGCAGGCGGTGTACATCGTCTGGTTGGTAACGCCGTCATATGCCGGGTGGAACACGATGTTGTGCTGGTCGGCATGGACGAACGAGGACTGCTGCGGGCTAGCCCACCAGTAGGATGCGATCCCCCAGCTCCTGCCGCCATCGTTGGAGCGAAAGAGGTCGACGCCGGCGGTCCAGACCATGTTGGGATCCTCGGGATCCACGGCGATGACGTTGCAGTACCAGCCCATGTTGACAAACACGTCCTGGGTATCCCAACCGCAGCGCACGGAGTTTGCAGAGACCGCGTTGGTGAGGATCAAGTTGTTGAGGGGATTGATATTGGTGCCGCGCACCTGGGCTAACCACGACCCCGCTGCCCCTTCCGCGGAGGAACGGAAGACGGCAAACAAACCCTGGTCGTACGGGTTGGCACCTAAGGCAACATTACTGGCAGAGAGCGCGTAGACGACCCGCTGGTCGGAGGGGGCGATGGCCAAGCTGGTTCGGCCCATCCCGTGCTCCGATAGCACCGACTCCCAGGCTCCCGTCCCCTCGGCTGCGCGGCACCGGTAGATGCTGGCCTGATCCAAGGTCCCGCATGAGGCAAAGATGAAGTCGCTCGAGGTGTCGGACCGCATCGCCAGATCGAGGCAGCCGCCTTTGACGGTCGTGGCGAGGACTCGTGTCCAGGTGAGCCCTTCATCGGTCGATCGCCACACGCCTGTGCGGGTCGCGGCGTAGATGCGGCCGGGGTTGAGCCGCGAGATGACGAGATCGTTGACCCAGTAGAAGTCCTCCGATTCGGTGCTTGTCAGACGCGACCACGTGGCGCCGGCATCCCTCGTCACGAAGATCCCCGCCCCTCGGAGGGGAAGCCCGGTACCCCGCACCTCCTCCCGAAAGTACCCCTCACCCGTGCCGCCATACAGCACATCCGGGTTTGCGGGGCTCATTGCAAGCGAGTTGAACGTGATATTGGCGAGTTGGTCGGTCGCCGTCGCCCAACTCTGGCCGCCATCGATGGTCTTCCAGATTCCCCCGGAAACCCCGGACACGTACATGATGTCCGGGTTGGTGGGGTGAATGACAAAGCCACGCAGGCGTCCGCCGATATTGCCGGGACCCAGGGACTCCCATGCCGGCAGACTTGCCATGGCCTCGCCGGTGACGGACTGAGCCTGGGCGAAGGGCTCTGTTGTGGAGTTCAGGACCAGGGAGTGGCGGGGCATGCGACGCCGCTGCTCCTCCGCCCTTTGGTAGGCGTGCATGGGGTTGATCGAAGGATCGAGCGGTTGGCGCTTGGATCGGTAGTACATTTCGGCTTCATCCGGCTGATCGTGACGCTCCGGGACGGTCGCTCGCGCCGGCCTGAGAGTCGCCGGCATGGCCCCACGAGGTGCCGTTTCTAGCTGGCAGCTACTCAGAACGAGTGCGATCAGGAGGAACGTGCACTTCCTGAACGCCGGCGCCAGCCCAAGAAAGGAACCACTGCGGGGAGGGAATTGACGCTGCCGAGGAGTCTGTACCGGCATACAAGAAATGTGCCTCATCGGTGGTGAGGACGTGCTGTGGGACCGGCTTCCGAACCGGCGCTGAAGGTGTCTGGACCGTCTTGGAGGGCGAAACGCTTCCGGCCGCCCGCGTGGCGGTATCCGTTGCGACATTCCCGCCGGACTCAGCCGCGAGAGGTTCGCCGCCATCCCGACCTCCTCCGGAGCGGACAGGCCCGGCTGCGGGCCCCCCGTTCACCCGCACGTTACCAGCGCGTCTCCGAGACAGCACGCCTTTGCTGCCCAGGGCGCCCGCCATCGGTGGTCGGCGAGCACCTCCCGGTGGGCCGCCGACCTCGCCTTGGCGTAATGGTCTCACCGGCACGGCGTGGCTCGGTCCCCGGCATCGTGCGCCCGTTCGGGAGCCTCCTCGTCTTCGACAAGAACCCCTGCAAACGCATGAGCGAGCGCCTGGGGATCGTACGCACTCGGACGGCGGATGGTTTCCGTCCTTGGGTCCCGCCCGCGACGGCACCTAGGGACACGCCCACGCATGATGCCGTCTGGGGGCGCCATTACGCGCGGGCCTGCGGTGCGCACGAGCGGGAATTCCCAAGCCGGATCGAGCGGTTGGGGCGACTGTCAGAGCCCGAAAGAGACGGACCGGTGTGGCCCCGCGGAGGTTCGAAGCAGGGCTTGGCCGCGAAGGCCACGGAGAAGGGAAGATCATGAGGACCAGACAACTGCTCGTGGTTGCGGGGACGGCCTGGTTAGCGGTCGCCGGGGTCGCAGGGGCCGGCACACCGAGGTTGAAAGCGAGGCTCTTTGGGGTGCCCGAGATCAGCGCGGAAAGGGTGCGAACCCAGCTTGCGCCGGCGGTGACCTCCGGTGCACCGGTCCCCGGCATCATGCAGGGGCCGCAGTTCTTCCCCCAGTCCGTGGCATCCGGCGATCCCCACCCGGACAGCGTGGTGCTGTGGACTCGCATCGCCGATCCCGATGCGGTCGGGCACGACACCCCCGTCCGCGTGATCGTCACGCAAGACCAGTTCTTCGCTCACCTTGTCCTGAACCAAGTGTTCATGGCGAAGGCCGCGTACGACAACTGCCTCAAGATCAGGGTTGCGGGCCTCGCGCCCCGAACGACGTACTACTACTTCTTCGTCTACTACAAGAACGGGGTGATCTACCTCTCCCACCTTGGTCGGACCAAGACGGCCCCGGCGGCCACCGACACGACGCCGGTGCGCTTCGCGTACTTCTCCTGCCAAGACTATGAGGGGCGCTTCTACAACACCTACGCCAAGCTCCTTCTCGATCACGGCGACGACCTCGACTTCGTGGCGTTCATAGGCGACTACATCTACGAGACCGCCGGTGATCCCTCGTCGCAGACGCCAATCCCGGGACGGGCGATCGACTTCGCGGACAAGACCGGGGCGATCCAACTCGGGTCTCCCGATAACCCGTACTACGCCGCTTCGAGCCTTGCCAACTACCGACAGCTTTACCAGACGTACCGCTCCGACCCGATGCTCCAGAGGCTCCACGAGAGCTTCCCGATGGTTGCAACCTGGGACGACCATGAATACTCGAACGACTGCCATGGCGCAGTCGCGACCTACTTCGACAAGAGGAAGGACGAGAGCGACCCGGTGCGCCGCCGCCATGCGGAACAGGCCTTCTTCGAGTACATGCCCATCTCGGCGGGTCTCGGCTCCGACGGCGCGCTCGCCATCGACGACTCGATCCTTTACCCGAACGCCACGATCTACCAGGACTTCAGGTTCGGCGCGAACCTCGACCTGATGCTCACCGACTACCGGTCGTACCGCTCGGACGTGCTGATCCCTGAGAACGCATTCCCGGGTGCGGTCGTGCTCGACAAGGCCACGATCCAAGCGATCCTCGGGGCTCCGGGTTACGCGGCGATTCAAAGTGGCCTCGACCCGTACTTCCCGATCGACTCGAGCCCCGTCGTGCAGCCGGCGGCGGTCGCAATCCTCACCCAGCTGTACCAGGCCTCCAATCCGTTCCTCGACGCGGCCGGTGCCGCAGCCGCAGCCGAACAGGCCGCGAGCGGCAACGTGAGCGCGACGTATCTCAACGCGCTCTTTACCGGTGCCGGGTTTCCCGCACCTTTCGACGCCGGCGCCCTCGCGTCGATGGACCGTGGCCTGTCGTACCTCCTTCTCGGCAAGCTGAACCTCTACGACTCACAGGGGTCGCGGTACGTCGTGGCGAAGGACAGCTTCGATCTCCTGAGCGGCTATCTCTGGGCAGCGACGCAAGGGGCGGACGAGGACGTCTACGGTGCGACGCAGGAGGCGTGGATCAAGGACACCCTCTCGCACTCCAACGCGGCGTGGAAGGTCTACGCCAGCTCCGTCTCGATGACCCCGATGGTGCTCGACTTCCTGAATCCGCAGATCGCCGCACTGCTGCCGCCCGGCTTCCCGGACGCCTACAAGGCGCGGCTGCTGGTGGACGCCGAGGAGTGGGACGGCTTTCCGCACCGTCGTGCCGAGCTGATCTCCTTCCTCCAGGGCATTCCCGGCAGCGTGATCGTCTCGGGCGATATCCACGCCTCGTTCGTGAGCGATCACGGCAACGGCCTGTACGAGTTCACCGGTGCCGCGGTCAGCTCGCAAACCCTGGTGCAGGAGGTCTCGGTGATCGTCCAGGCCTCATCGGCGCTCTCCCAGGTCCCCGGCATCGACCAACTGGTGGCCGTGATCGGTCAGATCCTGCAAGTGTCCTCGCTCGATCCTGAAGTGAGTTCCGCCGAGATCGTGAACGACTGGCCCGACTCGCACGGGTGCGTGGTCGTGAGCGCCGACTCTGACGCGTTCACGGCGACGTACTACCACATCGATTCCTCGCAGGTGGCCGAAAACCACTACGCCGATCCGTCTGCGCTGAACACGCTCTTCACCACGACGACGTTCAAGGTGCAAGGGGGAGTGCTCCAGGAAGTTGGTCCCTGAGCGCTCTCCTCAGGGCGTCGGCCTCTCGAGATCACCCTATCCGGCACGCCGGCCTCGCGTCTTTCGAATTTGCGGGTGCCGGCGGGCCAGCACCGTCGAGGCCGACCACACCGTCGTCGCTGCGGCACCGAACCCAATTGCGGCGCGCCGGGTTACCATCATCACTAGAAAGCCATCGACGGCAGGTTGCCGACGGCTCGAGGGCCACGGATCCTCGGCGGGGGTTGGGATGAGCGAAGAGCGACCTTTGCGACTACGATTCCTTCTGTTCCTTGCGCTTCTGCTTGTCGCGGCTGGGGTGGGCCGGACAGCGGATGCGCCCGAGCCCTGCTGCTACGCAAACGACCGCTACATGGGGGTGTGCCGGGTCGTGCCCGAACCGGGCGAGAGGTGTCTGGACATCCTCAACTATCTGAACAATCCGGGTAGTACTGGCAAGACGTACTGTGGGGCCACGACGGTCCGCGGCGGGTGGTCTCAGGTGAGTTGCTCCGAGGGAACGCAGACGACCTCGGGTGGGTCCTCGGACCGAACGAGGATGCACACTGCTGGGGAGGAGCTTCGCCAGGTTCCACGCGGTCGTCCAAGATGACGCAGCGCGAAGGGGTAACCCCCTTCCCGGGCCGGTGATGAGCGGTGCGGCGTCCGCCCTGCGGTGGAGCCGCTCCTCCGTCGACTTCTGCTCTTAGTTGCAGCCCTTCGAAGGCACTCCAGCGCCCGCCGGGCCCGCCTTCAGGTGTTAGCATAGAAGCAGGAGTTGTGTCTCTTGGAGGCCCGGCGTTGAGCCCCCGCTCGCTTGCCGCAGGCTGCGCCCTCACGGCCCTGCTGGCTGGGTGTGCAGTCACGCGCCAGGGCAAGCTCACGACGATCGCGTCGGGGGTGACAATCCCGATCACGGTGGAGGTCAAAGCAGATTCCGCCACGATCCACGGGACGAACCCGGAGAGCGGCGAGCACCTCGAGGGCATCTTCCGTCTCGATCGCGGAGAGCGTGTCAGGGGTTCGATGGGCATGCCGGGGCCGGTCGGGCCCGGCGGAGGCGGTTCGGTAAGCCCTGGTGTCGGCCCCTACCCAGCGACTGGACGACCGGCGATCCTGGAGATGACGGGCCATCTCGAGGGCGACAAGGGAACCAGCCTGCGATGTGCGTTGGAAGTTGAAAAGCGCCTCAGGCTCCGTGGGGCCGGCGTGTGCCGGACTCTCGAAGGTCAAGAGGAGAGCACGGTTTACCGGATTCGTTTCTGAGCTCGCCCTACGATTCGTCTCGTTCGCCGCGATACGGGATCCGGCGCCAAGACGGCCCCGGGGGGCTCAGAACGACCCCCTCACGACCTAACGACCGTCTGGGGTGTGGCGCCACCGGCCGCACCCCGCATCGCGCTGAGCAGGGTAGCGGCGAGCGCGAGCGCGACGGGCCCGATAAAGATACCGAGCAGGCCAAAGGCCGCCAGGCCCCCGAAGACGCCGAGGAAGACGACGAGCGTAGAGAGTTCTTCGGCGCCCCGGATCAGCATCGGGCGCAGCACGTTGTCGGCCAGGATCGAGGTGACGACCAGGCCCCAGGCAAACAGGAACGTCCCCGATCCTAAGTGGCCCGTCGAGAGGAGATAGATCGAACCCGGTAGCCACGCGATCGCCGTGCCCCCAACCGGTAGCAGCGACAGAACCGCCATCACGGCTCCCGCCAGGGCGGGCGACGGCAGACCAGCGATCCACCAGCCGATCGCTCCGGTCACGCCCTGCGCGAGCGCGCACAGCAGCGAGCCGCGGAAGATCGCCGTCAGCATCGACTGCAGTGAGCCAGCGAGCTGCTTCCGCCCCCTGTCGTCCGTCGGCAGGAGGTCGAAGAGCGCGGTGGCCATCTCCTCGCCGTCCTTGAGGAAGAAGAACAGCAGGAAGATTACGAGCACAAAGGTGAGCACGGCGTCGAAGACCCCCAGCACCAGCTGGCCGCTTAGCCCGGCCGCGGCGGCGGAGGCCTTGGTCACGAATCCGGTCGCCAGCTTCTGGAAGTCTTCGGGCGAGATTCCGAGGTGCCGCTGGACCCCGTCCAGGGCCTGGGCGATCTTGGGCAGTGCGACGAAATCGGAGAACGATCGGACGTGGAGATCGGACAGCTTCGACGCGACGCGGTTGGCGGCGTCGATCGCCTGGCTCGCGAGGACGCCGACGAAGATACCTGCTGGCAGCACCACGATGAGTGCGGTTCCGATCGTGAAGAGCGCTGCGGCCAACGCCCTGCGCTTCGGCAACTTTCGCTTAAGCGCCTGCCAGGGCCCGTGGAGCGCGACCGCCAGAATGATGGCCCAGGCGATAGCCGCGAGGAACGGTGTCAGCACGCGGTAGCAGAGAAATCCAATGCCCAGGGTGGCGAGCAGAAAGAAAGTGACCGTGTAGACGCGCGGGCCTTCCGGTCGATCCATGGCGGTCCTCCTGTGACGACAGGGAAGTTTCGCACACGGCTGCAGTCACCGGACAGCCCTTGGACTCTTCCGGGACCGGGGACCGCGCGTGAGGCCCGTTAGGGTGTGGCCTGGAACGCGTCGGTCAGGAGGCGGTCCTGCTCGGCCTGGAAGATGCGGTGGGAGCCGGTGGCAGGGCTCGGACTTTCCGGTCGGCCGATGTAGGTGAGCGGCAGGTTCGGGGCAAGCTCGCGCAGGCGTGGCGCCACGAAGCTCCAGGCACCCATGTTTGCCGGCTCCTCCTGGACCCAGCGGATCTCGCGCAAGGAGGGGAGCGAGCGCACCAGGCCGTCGAGCTCCTCGCCCGGGAACGGAACGAGGCGCTCGACCCGCGCGATCGTGGCCCGGCCATCCAGGCTCTTCGCGCGGTGGCCGAGGAGATCGACCGCGACCTTCCCGCTGCACAGGAGGAGGTGTTCGGGCGTGGCCGGACCATCCTGGTCCGCGAGGACGGCTTTGAATGACCCTCCGAATCCATCGGCGCGGCTCTTCGCGGCGTCGGCGCGCAACAGGCTCTTAGGGGTCATGACCACCAGCGGGACGGCGTGCGTGGCGTGCGCCTGCGTCCGCAGGAGGTGGAAGTACTGAGAAGAGGTGCTCGGCACCGCCACCCGGATGTTCCCGCCGGCCGCGAGCTGGAGAAACCGCTCGAGCCGGGCGCTGGTGTGCTCCGGGCCCTGGCCCTCGGAGCCGTGCGGGAGCAGCAGGACGAGGTTGCTGCGCTGGTTCCACTTCTCCTCGGCCGACGCGATGAACTGGTCGATGATGATCTGGGCGCCGTTCGAGAAGTCGCCGAACTGCGCCTCCCACAGCACGAGGGCGTCGGTTCGCTCCACGGAGTACCCGTACTCGAATCCGAGCACGGCGTACTCGGAAAGGAGGCTGTCGTAGACCAGGAACGGGGCCTGGGCCGGGTCGACGTGCTGAAGGGGCGTGTACTCGGCCCCCGTATCCTGGTCCACGAGCACGGCGTGACGCTGCGAAAAGGTGCCCCGACGGGAGTCCTGGCCGGACAGCCGGACTGGGATCCCCTCGACGAGCAGGGACCCGAACGCGAGAAGCTCGGCTGTCCCCCAGTCCACGTCTCCCTGCGCGAGCATCTGACGGCGCTGGACGAGCTGCCGCGCGAGCTTCGGGTGAACGTGGAACCCGTCAGGTACCGAGGTAGCGCGCTCGAGGATGCGTTCGAGCGTCGGCAGCGGTACCGGCGGGGGCGGCGGCTCAGGGGGCGGCGCCGCCGGCGCCTTAGACGCCAGGGAGATCGCCGGGGGGCCGCTCTCGTGCGTGGCTGCGAACGCCGCCTCCATCCTGTCCTGGAAGTCCTTCAAGGCCGCTTCGGCCTCCTGGAGGGAGAGATCGCCGTGGTTGACGAGCCGCTCGGTGTAGAGCTTGCGCACGGAGCGACGGTCGCGGATCTTGGCGTACATGATCGGCTGCGTGTACGCCGGCTCGTCCGCCTCGTTGTGACCCCAGCGGCGGTAGCCGACGACGTCCACCACGACGTCCTTCCTGAACTCGGTCCGGAATGCCAGCGCGAGGTCCATGACATGGGTACACGCCTCCGGGTCCTCGCCGTTCACGTGGAAGACCGGGGCCTGCACCATCTTGGCGACGTCGGTGGCGTACACGGACGACCGCGCGTCGGCGGGTGAGGTCGTGAACCCGATCCCGTTATTGACCACGATGTGGATGGTCCCGCCCGTGCGGTACCCCGAGAGCGCGCTCATGTTGAGCGTCTCGGCGACGACGCCCTGGCCGGCGAACGCCGCGTCGCCGTGCACGAGGACCGGCAGGACCTGCTCGTGCCTGGTGTCGCTGCGCATGTCCTGCAGCGCGCGCGCCATCCCCTCGACGACCGGGTCCACCGCCTCCAGATGGCTGGGGTTGGAGGCCAGCGTGAGGTGCAGCTGTCCGCCCGCGGGGCTCGTGTACGTGCCTGTTGCGCCCAGGTGGTACTTGACGTCGCCGGTTCCCTCGCGGGAGAGCGGGTCGATGTTCCCTTCAAACTCGCGGAAGATCTTCTCGTAGCTCTTCCCGAGGATGTTGGCGAGCACATTGAGGCGGCCCCTGTGGGCCGTCCCGAGCACGGCCTCTGCGAGGCCGGCCGCCACCGCCCCGGAGAGCACGCGGTCCAGCATCGGTATCAGCGATTCCAGCCCCTCGAGCGAGAAGCGCTTGTGGCCGATGTACTTGGTGTGCAGGAAGCGTTCGAACGCCTCGGCAGCGTTGAGCATCGCGAGCGTTCGACGCTTGGCGGCGGCGTCCAGCCACCCGGCCGGGTCCGCGCCCTCGACCCGTTTCTGGATCCACGCCTTCTGGTCCGGTTCCTGGATGAACATGTACTCGACGCCAAGCGTGCCGCAGTACGCCTCGCGGAGGATGCGCAGGATCTCGCGCAGCGTGGCACGCTCGTGGCCGCCTACGTTGAGGGTGTAGAACTCGCGGTCGAGGTCCCAGAGCGTGAGGCCGTGCCGTTCGAGCTCGAGCTCCGGATGGGTGGGGATCTCGGTCGAAAGCGGGTTGACGTGGGCCACCAGGTGGCCGCGGACCCGGTACATGTTGATGAGCGCCAGCACGCCGGCCTGCTTGCGCACCAGCGCATCCACCCCGTGGTCGGAGAAATACGGGTTGACGTCGGACGCGAGGCGGACCGGCTCGTGGGGAACAGCAAGCGACTCGAAGACATCCTCGTAAAAGCGCTCCTCGCCGGCGAGCAGCGTAGCGACCCGGCCCAGAAACTCGGCGCTCTCCGCCCCCTGGATCACGCGGTGGTCGTACGTGCAGGTCAGAGTCAGCACCTTGCTGACTCCGAGGCGGGCGAGGGTCGCAGGATCCGCGAGCTGGTACTCGGCCGGATATCCGATGCTCCCGGCAGCCACGATCAGGCTCTGGCCGGCCATCAGGCGCGGAACGGACTGCGTGGTGCCGAGCATCCCCGGGTTGGTGAGGGTCACGGTGGTGTCGGCGAAGTCCTCGGTCGTGAGCTGGGCCGCCTGCGAGCGGCGGATGAGTTCGTTGTACGCCGCGAAAAACGAGGCGAACTCTAGCGTCTCGGCGTGCTTTACGCTCGGCACCACGAGACCCCGCGTGCCGTCGCGCCGCTCAATGTCCACCGCGACGCCGAAGTTAACGTGCTCGGCAGTGAAGCGATGGGGCGCGCCTTCGATCTCCACGAAGAGCGACCTCATTCCCGGCATCCCGTGAAGCGCCTTGACGAGCGCCCACGCCAGCAGGTGGGTGAAGCTCACCTTGCCGCCGGTGAGCTCGGCGAGGTGCTGGTTCATCAGCGACCGGTTCTCCTCAAGCAACCGGACGGGAATCGTCCGCACCGACGTGGCGGTCGGCACCGACAGGCTGGCCTGCATGTTCTCGACCAGCCGCTTTGCGGGCCCTACGATCGGCACAGCGGTCGGCACCGGCGCGAGCGCCGGACGGCCCGGAGCCTCGACCGGGGCGGCTGCGGGGGCCGCAAGCGCTGGCGGTACCGGCGCGGCGCGCCCGACGGCGGGGCGGTAGTCGGAGAAGAAGTCCCGCCAGCTCTCGCTGACGGACTCGGGATGCTCCTTGAACTCGCGGAACATCTCGTCGATCAGCCAGACGTTGGGGCCAAACGACGCCGCGCTGGTTTTCTCGTCACTCATGGCGCTATGGTAAATCCTACCGGACGAGAAAGATTCCCTTTCGGGAGGTCGAGCGAGGCCTTGCTACCGGCAGCGAACCCGGACTTCGTGGCAGATGCCCGGGGTGTCCGGGGGTGCAAGGAGGTTTCCGACGAGCGGCGTTCCATCCACATTGACAACCACGGATTCGCCCTCGGGCAGAGCGGCGTCGCGCTCGATAACGATGTGATAGACGGAGCCCCGGTACGGCCGGGTCATCTCCGCGTTTTCCCAGTCCGGCGGCAGGCAGGGATCGATGCGCAGCCCGTCCCACTCGGGGCGCACGCCGAGCACCCACTCCCCGACGATACGGTGCAGCCACGCCGCCGAACCGGTGTACCAGGTCCAGCCGGCGCGCCCGTGGTGGGGCGAGGCGGGCCCGTCCACGTTGCCGGGCAGGACATACGGCTCGGCCCAGTAGCGGTCGGGGTCCTTGATCGCGGGGTTCATGGCGGCGAGGAGACGGCCGGCGAGCTCGTGGTCCCGGACTTTGCAGGCCGCAGCGATCGCCCACGTCGAAGCGTGGGTGTAGACGCCGCCGTTCTCCCTCAGGCCGGGGGCGTAACGCGTGATGTAGCCGATCTCGGGAATCGCCTCGTCGAACGCGGGGGCCAGCAGCAACGCGCCGGCGTCGGTCACCAGGTGCTCAGATACGGCGGCCATGCAGCGTGAGGCGCGATCCGGAGGTGCGACGTCCGCGAGGACGGCCCACGTCTGTGCGTTGAGGAAGATGCGGCCGCGCCGGTTTGACGCGCTGCCGAGAGGCGAGCCGTCGTCCAGGGTCGCGCGCAAATACCACTCGCCGTCCCATGCGTACTCGTTGATCGCCTTGACCAGGGCAACACGGCGCGCAGTGAGCTTTGCGGCGAGCGGTTCCCATCCCGCGCGCTCGCAGACCACCGCCCAATCGGCCAGCAGCCCGGCCAAGAAGTGGGCAAGCCAGACGGACTCGCCTCGTTCCTCGAGGCCGACCGCCGAGAGGCCGTCGTTCCAGTCGCCGGCACCGATATAGGGAAGCCCGCGCGGACTGGTCCGCAGGAACACTCTCTGGAACGCCCGCATGATGTGATCGAAGAGCGGCTTCGGCTCCTCGTCGAGAAAGGGGACCTTGTCCTGGAGGACATCGAGGCGGCCGGTCTCGCGGATGTAGTTCCCGGTCACGAAGGCGAGCCACAGGAGATCGTCGGTCATTTTCGTGACGTGGCCCTGTTCGGAGAGGGGGTGCCACCAGTGGTAAACCGAGCCGTCGGCGAACTGGTGGGCCGCATGCAGGTCGATCTGGGCGCGGCACCTTTCGGGGTCGATGGTGAGCCAGACCTGAGAGTCCTGGAGCTGGTCGCGGAAACCGTACGCGCCGCTCTGCTGGTAGTAGGCGCACCGACCCCAGATCCGGCTCGAGATTGCCTGGTAGCGGAGCCAGTCGTTGGTCAGGAAGTTCAAGATCCGATCGGGCGTGCGGACCCGATGATCGGCGAGCCTGGAGCGCCAGCCGGCCTGCACTTCCTGGATTGCGCCGTCGATGGCTGCAACGGTGGCTGTTCGGTCGAGCAGCGCCTCGGTGCCGGCGCGGGAGGACGCGACCGCCAGAGCGTACCCGATGGTGTGCCGCTCGCCCGGGCCGAGCGCGAGCGGCGACCGAAGCGCCGCGATCGCGTCTCCGTGCCGCCCGAACTGCGGCGTCCACACGTCTTGGGCGAGCCCCTGCGGGGCACACAGATCGGCGTACTGACCCAGGAAGGCGCGCTTGTCCCCCTGGGCTGCCGCGACCGGCTCCGTGCACGCCAGCGCAGAGACGTAGGGGAACCCGGTGTTCCAGTGGCCGAAGCGCTTGGAGGGCACCTCCCACATGTGGCTCGTGGCGAACACCGCGCCCCGGGAGGAGTCGTACTGGGTCTCCAGGAAGAGCCGCGTGAACTCCCGGCGCGGCGAGGGCGCGACGCCGCAGTTCCACTCGAGATACGCGCAGATCTCGAGCCGCCGGGGACGGTCCGTGAGGTTGGCGATCTCGACGCGCCAGAGCTCCGCCGTCTCCTCCGCGTGGCAGAATAGCGTCCAGAGGGCCGCGATCCCCTCGAACTCCGTCTCGAAAGAGGTCGTCCCGAGGCCGTGTCGGCACGCGAAATGGGTGAACGGTGGCCAGACGGGCGCGGGCGAGAGCGACCACACGGTGCCCGTGTCGACATCACGCAGATAGAGGAACTTGCCGGAGGCGTCGTGCGTGAGGTCCTGCTGCCAGCGGGTGATCACACCGAGTTGAGAGTTGTCGATCCAGGTGAAGCCGCTGCCAGTCTGGCTCACGACGAGGCCCAGCCGCGGGTTGGCGATCACGTTGACCCACGGTCGTGGCGTCCTCGGGTCGGTGATGACGTACTCGGTTCCGTCGTCCGAGAAGTGACCGTAGCGGTTCGAGGGGCCGGCCGGGTGAAGCGCCTCGGGGGGGTGCCCGGTCCATTTCGTGGCATTCATGCCGCGGTGTCCTCCACGCGTTGGCACGACCAACAAGCCTCGGCGCCGGGTTTTTGTAAACGCTTACATTAGAACGCACGTCGCCCGCGAAAGTCAACTGTCGAAGCCTTTTGCGCCGGAGGAATCGGCCCGTGCTATGGTGACTGCGAACGCCTCACGCGAACCATCTTTGAAGGGGGTGTCTTCGACTTGACCTCGGCATCCGGCCCGTCCGCCGCACAGTTATTCCCGGCTGGTTTCGTGTGGGGCGCCGCCACCTCCGCGTACCAAATCGAAGGCTCTCCGCTCGCAGACGGTGCCGGCCCTTCGACCTGGCACCGCTTTACCCACACGCCGGGTCGAGTGCTGACCGGTGAGACGGGCGATGTCACCTGCGACCACTACCGACGATGGCGGGACGATATCTCGTTGATGCGGGAGTTGAACCTCGGCGCCTACCGCCTCAGCGTCTCGTGGAGCCGCGTGCTCCCCGAGGGGACCGGGCGAATCAACGCCAAGGGGCTCGACTTCTACGCGCGCCTGGTGGACGGGCTGCGCGAGGCCGGCATCGCCCCGATGGTGACGCTGTTCCATTGGGACCTGCCGGCGGCCCTCGACGACCGTGGGGGTTGGCTCAACCGCGACATCGCCGGGTGGTTCGCGGAGTACGCCCAGGTCCTGTTCCGCGCGCTCGGCGACCGCGTCGCGTGGTGGGCGACCCTCAACGAACCGTGGGTAGTCTCGGACGGAGGCTACCTGCACGGCACGCTCGCGCCTGGACACCGGAGCCCGTTCGAGGCGCCGATCGCGTCCCACAACCTGCTCCGGGCTCATGCAGCCGCGGTCCAGGCGTACCGCGCAATCGGGGGAGGCGAGATCGGACTCGTGGTCAACCTCGAACCAAAGTTTCCAGCCTCGCAGGGGAGCGACGATATCACGGCCACGGCGTGCTCCGGCGCCTACATGAACCGCCAGTTCCTCGACCCGGTCCTCCTGGGGTCGTACCCGGCGGAGCTCCCGGAGATGTTCGGCGAGGCGTGGCCCTCGTTCCCGGCCTCGGACCTCGAAGCGATCAGGCAGAGGGTCGACTTCGTTGGTGTCAACTACTACTCGCGCGGTGTCATGCGCCACGATTCATCCGTGCCTCCGGAGTGCGCCGTGCGGGTGCAGCAACCCGGCGCCGTCTACACCGACATGAACTGGGAAGTTTATCCGCGCGGGCTTTCTGAGACCCTGATCTGGATCAAGGAGCGCTACGGCGACGTTCCTCTCTTCATCACGGAGAACGGCGCCGCGTTCGCGGACCCGCCTGTCGCCGAGGGTGGAGTCTGCGACCCGCTGCGGGTCGCCTACCTGCGCGACCACCTACGGTCGGCGCGGGACGCGTTGCATGCGGGCGTGAATCTGCGCGGCTACTTCGTTTGGTCGCTGCTCGACAACCTCGAGTGGAACCACGGAACGTCCAAGCGGTTCGGCATCGTGCACGTGGACTTCTCGACGCAGCGGCGCACGCCGAAGGACAGCGCGCGCTTCTATACGGAGGTGATCAGGACGAATGGGGCGGTCCTTGCGGACGATGAGGTGAGGCCCGAAGGGGGGCCCTGATCGCGAGCCGCCTCGAAGTGAAATCACCGCACCGCATGCGTGTTACCAGAAAGGCGGGAGAGAGGGGCCAGCATGTCGAACAACGCCAAACTCCGTCGAATCGGAACCGTCGCCACCTACCACCTGCTCGGGAGGAGCGGCCTGCGGGTTTCACCGCTCTGCCTCGGAGCGATGACATTCGGCGAGGACTGGGGATGGGGTGCCACGGAAGGGACCGTCCGCAAGCTCCTCGATAGGTACCTCGAGGCAGGCGGGAACTTCATCGACACGGCTGACGGATACACCGGCGGCCACAGTGAGGAGATCCTGGGCCGGTACCTCAAGGTCAAGAAGAACCGAGAGCGGGTCGTGCTCGCCACCAAGTTCACCTTCAACAGCCAACCGGGCGATCCGAACGCGGGCGGAAACGGACGGAAGAACATCCTGCGGGCGCTCGAAGGGTCGCTCCGCCGCCTGCAAACGGACAGCGTCGATCTGTACTGGCTGCACGCGTGGGACATGCTCACGCCCGTCGAGGAGGTGATGGCAACGGTCGACGCCCTGGTGCGCGCCGGCAAAGTGCGGTACTTTGGGCTGTCGGACGTGCCGGCCTGGTACCTGGCGCGCGCCCAGACGATCGCCGAGCTGCGCGGAACCGAGCCGGTTTGCGCGCTGCAGCTCGAGTACTCGCTCGTTGAGCGCACGATCGAGCGCGAGCACATCCCCGCCGCGCTCGAGCTCGGTATGGGCGTGTGCCCGTGGAGCCCGCTCGCCAGTGGCCTGCTGGCTGGCAAGTACAAACCCGCCAAGGGAGGCGTGAAGGGAAGCGGGCGACTCGCCACCGCGGGTGGCGCCCGCTTCTCCAAGGCAACCGAGCGCAACTGGAGGATCGTCGACGAGGTGCTCACCGTCGCCAAGGAGATTGGCCGATCACCGGCACAGGTCGCGCTCAACTGGGTGACGAGGCGGCCTGGCGTCGCCTCAACCATCATCGGCGCGACGACGCTCGCCCAGCTGGAGGTCAACCTCGCGGCGCTCGAGTTCGAGATTCCCGAGATGCTCGCGGCCAGGCTCGAAGCGGCTTCCCGGCCCGAGCCGGTGTTCCCCTACTACTTCTTCAGCGACGACATGCAGAGCCGGCTGCGGGGCGGGGTCTCGGTCAGCGCCGAGCCGTCCTGGTTCCGGAGGCGTTGAGGGATCAACGGGCGCCGCTCGAGGGTATTGATCTCTTGCGCTGGGCGAGGAGCCACCCGGGCAGCTCCTTCTCGCCGTAGGCGCGCTCCCAGCAACCGTGCCCCACGCCGGGGTAGAACGTCGCGCGTGGCTTCGACCCTCCCGCCTTCAACGCTTCGACCATGGCACGTGTCTCGGCGACGGGCACGACGTCGTCGGCCTCGCCGTGGAACACCCAGATCGGGATGGCCTTGATCCCATCCGCCAGCTCCGCGCGGGTGCCGGTGAAGATGCCGGGCTGGGTCCCGTGAGCAGGCCCGTAGCCGCAGACGGGCACCACCGCGGCCCACAGCTCCGAATGACGGGCGCCCAGCACCCACGCGCCGTGCCCGCCTTGCGAGAGCCCGGTGAGCACGAGGCGGGCCGGGTCAACGTTGCACTCGCGCCGTGCCTGCGCGAGCATCGTCATCAGCTCGAGCTCGTACTGCTCCCACTCCGCGTCCTGGGAAGGCTTCTGGGGGATGACGACGATGAACGGCCACAGGTCGGGGTTGAAGACCAGCTCGCGGGGCAGGCCCTGGGTGAGCTGACGGCTGCCGTCGGTGCCGCTCTCGCCGCTTCCGTGAAGGAACAGGATGAGGGGCCAAGCCCAGGAAGGTTCATATGCACGCGGCACGTAGACGACGTACTTGAGCTCGCGCCCCTCATGCGTGATCGACCGGAACAGAAAACCGGTGGGGGTCTTCGACTCTCCCGATGCAGCGGCTTCCGCTAGCCCGCCGGCCAGCGCCATCGCGGCCAGAGCAACGAGTACCTTCATGGTCATCGCGTTTCCCCTTTGTGGTGCCGCGAAACCTCCGCCGTCAAAGCACCCTGCGGGCGGATCACGACGTCGGCTGGCAAGGACCGCACGATCACCTCTCCGGTTGTTGGAACGGCGACTCTTGCTCCGTCGACGGTGGCGACGAGCGGGCCGGGAGGCAGCGGCGGCCGCAGCACGAGACCTCCCAACGGTACACGCAGTCCCGCTTCGATTCGAACATGCACGGTGTCAGCTCCGCTCTGCATCGTGAACGACAACTCTCCGCGCGGCGTGCGGAGTTGACGGACGCCGAACCCATCGCCTGCCAGCCACTCGGCGGCCACCCCGGCGCCGAGCACGAGCGCGTCGTCGGATGTGCGCTCGTACGCCAGCATGTCGAGGAACGAGCGGATGAAGTCCGACCCGACCCAGGCGTGGGGCAGGTCGCCGAGGTAGGCGGCCTTCGTCGGGTTCTCATGGACCACCTCGGGCCACTGGTTCCACGCGACCGGCATCCGGTCGGCCATCAGCCAGCGCGCCAGTTGGACAGCTCGGTCCCTCCACCCGAGGCGCACGAACGCGCCCACGCTCCGCCACTCGTATGGCGTGTACCCCTCCCACGCGGCCCGACCCGTGAATCGCGCCTCGGCCTCCCGCCAGTAGCGTTCCCAGGTCGCCTCGACGGCGTCGCGGGGGAGCATCGCGTCGACCCCGGCCGGCCACAACGCGACGGTGCTCGACGTCGCGTCGAAGTCGCCCATTTCCGCGCACCCTGGAAGCCAGGCGATCTCCTTCTCCGCACGCACCCGTGCGATCGACGCCAGCACATCACGCTCGAACTCGGCGCGCGCGGCGCTCCAGCGCGAGGCCTCGCCCCCGTGCCCGAGCGTCCGCGCCATCCAGACCGCGTCCTCGAGCCCCTTGAGCGCCCAGAAGTCGTCCCAGTACGAGTGCATCGGCTTCGCGGAGTACCCCTCGTGCGAGATCGTCTCGGGCATCAGCCCGAAGAACGGCAGCTTGTCCGGCGCGTGGTACTCGGCAGTGCGGCGCTTGTGCCGGAGCTCGTCGATGTAGCCGACGGCCGCGCCGAGTTGAGGCCACACCTCCCGCACGGTCGCCGCGTCGCCGGTGTAGCGCAGGTACTCGGCGGCGAGGAACAGAAGTTCCCCGTGCGAGTCGTTCTCGGCAACGGGGTCGGCGCCGCGGGTGTCCACGACGCACGGGACCTTGCCGTTCGCGAAGACGTTCGGGGCGTACCAGCGCAGGTAGTCTCGGACCTCTTCGGCGTGGCCGAGCCGCAGCAGCGCGGCGGCCATCATCGCGCCGTCGCGAATCCATGAGCGCGCGTAGTTCCGCGTCCCCGGCTGGAGTGCATTCCCGGCGCGGCTGGCGAGGATGTAGGCGAGGTTGGAGCGCGCCGCCGCCGCGAACGCCTCGACCTCCGGCCCTCCTGAGATCGAGACCCGGCGGATCGAGTCGGCCCACGCAAGTGCCATGGCGGCGCGCCGCTCCTCCGGCGGGACGGCAGGCGGTGCCGGAGCCTCGCGCACCACCCGCACCCACGCCTCAGCGGACGGGGTGGTGGGGAGTTCGACCGCCACGGCCCCGGACGCCCAGCCGGATGGATCGCGCACGTCGGCGCCTTCCGGCAGCTCGCCGCGTGCGAGCCACGACACCACGTCGCCGTCCCCGAACGGGGCGGCACCGACCGACGCGCCGGGCGCCAGCGCCTCGACGGTGAAGCCGGCGGCCGTCACCGTGCGGCCGACCGCTCGAACGCGCGTGAGCTGCGCCGCGCCCCCGGCGACGTTGAGGAACTGCGCCGGCGGGTTCACCTGGAGCGGACGCACCGCCAGGAAGAGGCGCGGCGCCGGCGCCCGGCCGGTCCTGTCCGTGAAGCGGTAGCGCAGCAGCGTGGCCTCGGTGGCGGCCGGGTCGTGCGACGCCGTGATCTCGAGCTCGAACGACGGGTGGTGCCACACCACCGTTGGGATCGGAAGGTCGCCGCCGGCAAGCGCCTGGCCAGCGGCCACGTCTGCCCAGGTGACGAGCCTGCCGTCCAACCAGACGAACGGTTCGACCGTGAACGTACGCGGCGCCGGCTCGAACGCGCCATCCGCGCCGAGCAGGGCCGAGGGCCGGCTCGGCACGGGGTCGCCGACCAGCGTCCATGACGTCATCTCGCCGAGGAACGCGCGCGGGTACAGGCCGCGGCGCGAGACCTGGGCGACCGAGGCGATGAACGCGTTGGGCACCGCCGCGAAATCCGGCGGCTCGACGGTCAGCCCCGAGACGGCGACACCGTCGGGCGTGGCGCCGGAGGCGACGATGCGGACGTACCGGCACGTCGCCTCAGGCAGCGGAGCGAACGATCGGCTGCCGTGGATCGGCCGCTTCGGCCACGCCGTCGTCCACGCCGAGCCATCATCGGAGGTGAGCACCTCGAGCGCGGCGGCGCTCCGGTTCCACTCGATCGCGAGGCCGCCAATCTCGCGGCGCTCGCCGAAGTCGAGCTGCAGCCACGCTTCGCCCGGCGCGCGGGGGTCGCTGTGCCAACCGCCGTTCTGACCGGAGAGCGCCTGCGACGGACCGCGGCCGGGGAGCGAGGACGAGGCGCTCGCAACCAGCGTTCCGGTGTAGGGGCGGTCGGGCGGCAGCGGCGTCAGCGCGAGAGACGAGATCCACACGGTGCCCTTCCCACCGGAACCTGCGGTGACCGCGATCTCGAGAAACGCCGGCCGCTTCACATCGCCTCCCCCGGCCGGACCCCAGGCGAACGACACCTGCTTCCTGCTGATCCGCATGGTGGTCCACGCGTGGGGGAACGAGAAGTCGCGCCGCGGCGCCCACCACACGTTGTCGCCGGAGGCGTCCGTGAGCTTGAACTCGAGGTTCTCCGGCGGGGCGTCGGCCTTGATCCGGAACGTGAACTCGTAGTTCTCTGGCAGCTCGACGGTCACCGGCCGCCGCACCGCCGCCCAGCCGCCGCGACCGTGGAAGTCGAAGTCGAGCCGCATCGCGCCGCCGCTCTCGCCCTTCTCCGTCGAGACCGCGAGGGCAACGCCATCCGAAGGCGCCGCCTTCCACGCCGCCACCGAGGCGAAGTCGTCGATCGTGCTCGTCTGCGCCGCCGCAGTCATCGGGCTCGCGAACACCAGAAGTGCAAGGGAGAAGCCGCGGACCACGGACCACGGACCACGAACCACGTCTCTCATTCCTTCACTCCTCCCATCGTGATCCCCTCGACGTACGTGCGCTGCAGCACCAGGAAGAGGAGCAGCACCGGCAGGACGGTGAGCACCGAGCCGGCCATCATCAGTTCGATATCCTCGGCGTGCTCGCCGATGAGGTTGGCAAGCGCCACTGGCAGCGTGTACCGGCGCTCGTCGCTGAGCACGATCAGGGGCCACATGAAGTCGTTCCACGCGCCGATGAAGCTGAACACCCCGAAGGTCACGAGGATCGGGCGCAGCAGCGGGAACACGAGCGTGCGGAAAATGCGGAATTCGCCGGCCCCGTCCACCCGAGCGGCGTCGATCAACTCGTCCGGGAGCGAGAGCGCGTACTGGCGCACCATGAAGATGCCGAACACCGGCGCGAGGGCGGGGATGATCACTCCCCAATAGGTGTTCACAAGACCGAGTGTTCGCAGCAGGAGGAACATCGGCAGCATCGCGACCTGGGCCGGGATCACCATCGCGGTTAGGAGCACGCGATACACCTTCGATCGTCCGGGAAAACGGAGCTTCGCGAACGCATACCCGGCCAGCGAGACGACGAACAGTGCCCCGGCCGTGGAAACGATCGCCACGAACGCGCTGTTGAGGAAGCAGCGCCCGAGATCGAGCCGCTCGAAGAGAGCGCGGTAGTTGGCGAGCGTCGCCTGGCTGGGGAGGAACCGTGGCGGCCACTTGCTCGCCTCGCCGGCCTGCATGAGCGAAGCGGACAGCATCCACGCGAACGGCAGCAGCGTCGCGACGGCCCCGATCGCAAGAGCCAGATGGAGCGCGGCGGCGACGGCGAGCTTTCTCACTCGCGCTCCCGCTGGAACCGCAGCTGCAACAGCGTGCCGGCCAGGATGATCAGGAAGAGCACGAGCGCGACGGTGGCGCCGAACCCGATGTTCCACCAGCGGAACCCCTGCTTGTACATGTACATCACCAGCGACAGCGTGGCGTTGAGCGGGCCGCCGGTGCCGCCGGTCAGGACGTACGGCTCGGTGAAGAGCTGGAAGTAGCCGATCATCGTGATGATGGAGACGAACACCAGCATCGGGCGGAGCGACGGCAGCGTGATGTGGCGCAACTGCTGCATCGGTCCGGCGCCGTCCACCCGCGCCGCCTCGTACAGCGTTCCCGGGATGCTCTGCAGCCCGGCGACGAAGATGATCATGTTGTAGCCGAAGTTCTTCCACACGGACATCAGGATGATCGCCGGCATCGCCCAGTGCGGGTCGCCGAGCCAGTTGACGGGTGCGATCCCCACCACCCCGAGCAACTGGTTGAGCACGCCGAAGCGGGGGTGATACAGGAAGCGCCACACCGTCGCGACCGCGACCATGGTCGTCACGACGGGGGCAAAGTAGACGGTCCGGAAGAGCCCCTTGAACCGCACGAGGCGGGCGTTGAGGATCATGGCGACGCCGAGCGATACGGCGACCGAGAGCGGACCTCCGACGAGGACGAAGTAAAACGTGTTGCCGAGCGCCTTCCAGAACACCGGGTCGTGGAGCAGGGCGGCGAAGTTGGCGAGCCCGATGAAGCGTGCCGTGGCAAGGTCGCGGATCGCGTAGATGTCGAAGTCGGTGGACGCGAGCAGGAACCCCGCCACGACGGGGAGAACGAAGAACACGACGATCAACCCGAGGGCGGGCGCCACGAACGCCAGGCCGGCGCGGCCCTCGCGGCGTGCCCTCCCGGGCACCCTGTCTGCGCGGGCGCTCACGGGCTCGCTCCCGCTGGGTGCCTGTCGAGGAGGAAGCGCCGCTTCTCCAGCATGCGGTCCACCTCGGTCTGGAGCTGGTCGAGCGACTGGTCTTCCGTCTGCTGGCCGAGGATGACCCGCTCGGTCGCCTCGGCGATCGCCGTGGCAATGCGCTCCCACTCCGGCACCCGAGGCATCGGCGTCACGTGGCGGAGCTGCTCGCGGAACGCCAGCAGGTGCGGCTCGCCGACCAGCGCGGGGTCGTCCCACACCGCCGTCCGCGCCGGGAGGTCGCCGGTGAGCCGGTAGAACGCGAGCTGCTGTTTCGGGTCGGCCAGGAACTCGACGAGGCGAAAGGCCACGTCCTTCTTCGTCGAGGGGCGGAAGATCACGATGCTCGACCCGCCCGCGAGCGAGACGCCCGGGTAATCGGCCTCGCGCATCGCGGCGAGCGGCGCCGTCGCCCAGTCGCCCTGCCGTTCGGGGGGGAGGCGCAGGCGAAACTTTTCCAGGTTCCACGGCCCCGTGATCACTGATGCGAAGTACCCGTCGGCGAACTGCTGGTAGAGGTTGGCGACCTGCGCGAGGCCAAGCGGGGGGGCGAGGCGCTCCGCAAACAGCGAGACGTAGAACGAGAACGCCCGCCGGAAGTTGGGCTCCTTGAAGTCGGCGCGCCGTCCGCCGTCGCGCAGGAGGCCTGCGCCGGCTTGGAGGGCGAGCACGACCGGCTGCGCCCACTCGTCGGTGGGCATCAGCATCGCGTAGTGGTCTCCGCCCGGCAACGCCTTCACCCGGCGCATGGTGTCGCGCCACTCGTCCCAGCTTCGCGGCGGGCGCGTGACGCTCGCCTTCGCGAACAGGTCGCTGCGGTAGAACAGGACGCGGGTGTCCACATACCACGGCACACCGTACGGCTCACCGTCGATCTCGTTGGTGGCCCAGATCCCTGGGAAGAACTCGGCCGGACCGAGCGACGACGCCCGGACGCGCGTTCCCAGCGGCTCGAGCGCGCCGAGCGCGACGAGCTCCGGGATCCAGGTGTTGCCGAGCTGGGCGACGTCCGGCGTGGAGCCCCCGACGAACGCCGTGAGCAGCTTCTCGTGCGCAGCCGTGAACGGGATCTGCTGGACCTGGACGCGGACACCCGGGTTTGCGCGCTCGAACTCCGGGAGCAGCGACTGCACCACCTCGCCCTCGCGCCCGAGCGCCCAGAACAGCACCGTCGCGTGGCGGGTCGGGCCACCGCACGCCGAGAGAAGTGCGAGCGTCGCCGCCAGCAACGCGCCGCCGACCCAAACGCGAACGGCCATCGACAGGCGATTGCCTTTGGGGTGGGCGGGGTGTGTGCCGGGGGTCATGCCTACGGTGCGCCGTCGAGCCAGCCGCCCGCGAACCCGGCGCGCCGGAGGCCGGCCACGATGTAGGGGTTCTTCCTCATGAGCGCCCAGACGAAACCGCTGCGGTAGTTCTCGATCATCGCCACGATCGGGCCCTGGTCGAGGCCCAGATAGTCGGTGTCGAACCAGCCCTTCCCGGGGACCACGCGGCCCGCGGTCGCGTGGCCTTCGTAGGTGAAGCTCGGGTTGAACGCGTCGAGGAAGCCATACGTCGAGTACAGGTCGTCGCCGTAGCGGTCCCGCATGGCTTTGACTGCGGGGATGGCGATCTCCGGTGCGAACGGGATCGAGGCCGCGGCGCCGGTCGGTGCGACGGTGCCGTCATCGAGGGTGAACGTCGCGCCTGCCCCGCGTCCGGCATAGGTCCAGAACCTGCGCGGCGTCCCGTTGTAGGTAAGCGTCGTGTCCGCCGGCCCGTCACACGCCGTGACGCCCCAGATATCGGCGCCGACCCCCGCCCAACCGAACTGGTTGGCCATGGCGTACGCGCGCTGCGCGTATGCGGCGCGCCGGGTGTTCTCGAAGTAGTCGATCCCCTTGCCATGCATGTAGTCGTCGCGGATGCCGCGCCCGTCCACCCAAACCTGGGTGAACTGATGCCCGAACAGCGGCGGGAAGGCGACGTACTCCTGCCCGTACCACGAACTCCACACGTACGTCCTCGTGAACTCACTCCAGGCCGAGGCGTCGGGACTCGCTGGGTGGGTCGGGGAGCCGAGCGCCAGGATGTAGAGGATCATCGCCTCGTCGTACCCGTGCCAGTCGAGGTTGTGAAGGCCACGCTCCGGGTACCAGCCCATGCAGATGAGCGGCGGGCGCGGCTGCATGAAGCTCCAATCGGCCGCCCGGTAGAGCGCGTCGGCCAGGTTTCGGATCTCCACCTCTCCAGGGTTGTCGCCGTCGAAGTAACTCTGGCACGCGAGCGCACCCGCCAGCAGAAGCGCCGTGTCGATGGTGGAAAGCTCGACGTCGCGCCCGTAGCGCGCGCCGGTTGTCGAGTTCAGGAAGTGATAGAAGAACCCTTTGTACCCCGTGCGTCCGGTCGGCTCGGGTCCCTGCGGTGCGTTTGCAAAGAAGCGCAGCGTGGCGAGCACACGGTCACACGCCTCCGCCCGCGAGACGAACCCGCGCTCCACTCCGATCGGATATGCGGTCAGACCGAACCCTACGGCCGCGATCGACGAGAAGTTGGGAAGCGCGCCGTCGGGCCAGCGGTCAGGGACGAGACCGTTGGCGGGGTTGGCGAGGTCCCAGAAGTAGCGGAACGTGCGCGCCTGGAGCTCATCGAGGAACGGGTCGATCCGCGCACCGACGACCCGGCGGCGCACCGCGTGGGTCCGGGGGTCCGCCGCCTCCGCGGTTCCGACCGCGGGGGACACGCTCCGCACGGGTTGGGGTGCGGCGCCGCACGCGGCGAGCGCGAGGCAGGCGAGAAGTCCGGCGAAGAAGGGACGCACCGTGCGCGTCCCGCCGGGACTGACGTTCGGTTCAGGCGGCATGAACGGCTCCCGGTCTTCCATCATGCACCCGCCCGCGCCGGAGCGCGACGGAAGCGAGAAAGAAAGAGGCGCGGCACGGGTCGAACCCGATGACCCGTGCCGCGCCGTGTATTGCGGTACCTCGCTCACTTCTCCCTAGAAGTTGACCTTGACCCCGACCTGGAAGCGCCGGGTGTTGTACTGGGAGTTCGGAGTCAGGAAGTGCGTGTTTGGCGATTCGAGAGTGCCGCTCCAGGTGTCGAACCCGGTGTTGTTCGCGTAGTTGAAGATGTTGAACGCCTCGCCGATGATGCCGACGTGGAAACCGCCGCCGACGGCGGGATCCCACTCGGCGCGCAGGTCGACGCTCCGGAACGCAAACTGCTTGATCCCGAGGAACACCTGCTTGGGCGGATCCACGGCGTTCGGGAGGGCCGTGTCGCAACCCCCCGCGGTGCGGCAGTCGAAGACGTAGAGCGGCAGGCCGGAGCTGAGCGTGATGATGCTCGACAGCGTGACCCCGGCGCCCAATCCGATCGTGCCGTTCATGATGATCTTGTGCTTCTCGGCGAACGTCGACTTGAACGTGGCGAACTCCGGCGGCAGCGAGTCGAAGGCGAACGAGGCGCCGTCATCGTACGAGGCGCTCGCCTTGGCGTCCGCGTAGGTATAGGCCAGGTCGAACCCCCACTTGGAGTCGGCGGTGTACGGCTTGTCGAGCGTCAGCAACACGCCGTCGTACCAGCTCTTGCGGGTGTCGTAGCTGCGCATGGTGAAGCCGTAGTGGGTGAGCCCTACCGAGTTGCCCCACCGCTGCGCGAAGGTGGTGCCCGGGGGAAGGGTGCCGAAGCTCCACACCATGCCGTTGTACCCGCGCACGTTCGTGTACGTGAGCGAGCCGATCCAGTCGCCGAGCTGCTGCCGCGCCCCGATGTTCCACTGCGTCGAGCGCGGTACGTGCGTGTTGTTGGCGAGCAGGTTCAGCTCGTGGCCGGAGACCGCACCGCTCGCGATCAGGCCCTGGAGTCCCGCGGCGGACTGGTACGACGGATTCCAGAGGATCTGCGGGACGCCGCTGCAGCTGTTGTTGACCGTCCCGACCTTCGACGGGTCGTTGGTGAAGCAGAAGGTGTACTGCCCCCACGTGTTCTTGAACACCTCGTCGTACATGTCGTTGAGCGGGACGCGGTCGTAGTAGAGGCCCCAGCCGCCGACCACGACGGTCTTCCCGTTGCCGTTGACGTCCCAGGAGAACCCGAGGCGCGGCTGGAACTCGTGCTTGTATGACGTCCGGTTGTGTCCGGTAGAGATGTAGTCGTTGATGTTGAAGAGGTCCGGCACGCACCACGTGGTCTTGCCGCCGACCGGCTGGTCATACGTCCGGCAGCTGTTCTGCAGGTCCGAGACGACCGACGCCGGGGTGACCCAGCTGTTGTTCAGCCCGTTGGTCTCATAGTCCCAGCGGATCCCGCCGTTGATCGTGAGGTTGCTGGCGACCTTCCAGTCGTCCTGGACGTAGAGGCCGTACTGGTTGTTGTCGAACTTGTTCACCGGGTCGCCGAAGCCGTACAACGCCTTGAACGGGTACTGCCAGTCCTCGTCGGACCTGAAGTCGAACTCGGGGTTGAAGAAAGCTGCGTGCATCGCGTCGTATTTCATCCAGTTGACCAGGAGGCCCGCCTTCATCGTGTGGCTGCCGTGCCACTCGGTGAAGTAGCTGTAGTCGTCGCGGATACTTGTCTTCGTCTGCTTGTAGTCCTGTTTGAAGGTTGCACCGCCGACTTGCAGCAAGCCGAAGTAGTTCAGGTTCGGCTCGCTGGATGCCGGCGTGCCCTGGATCCACTCCATCGTCTGGAATGTGAGGCTCCCCTCGTTGAGGGAGTTGTTGCTCATGAGCCACTGGTGCCGCAGCAGCGCCGAGTCGGTCTTGACCTCGAACTGCGAGCCCGCGTCACGGGTGGTTTGAGGGGCGTAGCTGGCCGTTCCGAATCCCTTGATGTCGGTCTCGTCGCGCCGGTTGTACGAGAACTCCACGGTCTGCGCCGTGGTTGGCTGCCACGACATCTTGCCGAAGAAGAGGTTTGACTTCATCGGCGACGTCACGGCGCCAATCGGGTACGGCTCGAGGATCGCGATCACGTTGGCGGGCGCCTGGCCCCAGTTTCCTCCGTGGAACACGGAGCTGACCACGTCGCGCTTGGTCCCCTCGTAGGAGACGAAGAAATTCAGCTGGTCCTTCACGACCGGTCCACCGAGCGTCAGGCCATACTGCTTGCGCGTGTACGGCGGCTTCTCTTCACCGCGCGCCTTGGCGAACTCGTCCTGAGCGACCATGCTCTTGTTCTGGTAGAGGTAGAACGCGTCGCCGTGGAAGTCGTTGCCTCCCGACTTCGTCACCGCAGTGATGACGGCCGCCGCCGCCTGCTCGTACTCGGGCTTGTAGTTCTGCGTCATTACCTGGTACTCCTGCACCGCGCTCTGCGGGAACGGGTTGCCGCGGCTCACGTCCTGCATGAACGCGCCGCCCTTGATGAGGTTGTTCTTGTACGAGGTGCCGTCGATGTAGACGTTCACCGCCTCGGGTTTGGCTGCGGCGCTGCCGAAGGACTGCCCCTCGGCATCGGTATTTTGCGTGAACGTGATCCCGGGCGCCAGGCTGGCGAATGCCAGGAAGTTGCGGTTGTTCATCGGCAGGTTTTCCATCTGCCGCGGCGTGATGTTGGTCGCGACCGTCGAACTCCGCGTGTCGACCAGCACCTTGGTGGTCTCGCCGACGACCGAGACGTCCGCGACGAACACCTTCTCGGGCGACAGCTCGAAGTTGACCTTGTTCGCCTGACCGAGCAGGACGGTGACGGTCACGGTCTTCTCCTTGTACGTCTCGGAGTACACCGTGATGTCGTAGGTTCCCGGCGGCAGGCCGCCGAGCAGGAACGTGCCGTCGTTCCCGGCGACCGTCTTGTAGACGAAAGCCGTCTGGACGTTCTTCGCGGTCACAGTCGCGCCCGGGATCGGCCCCCTCTTGTCGGTGACCGTGCCGCCGATGCTTGCCGTCGTGCCCTGCGCGGCGGCCTGGCTGCACACAAGGAGCGTGAGCAGCAGGAACGCTGGCAGCACGACGAGCCAGTGCTTCCTCACGTTGCGTTGCATTTTCCCTTCCTCCTTTCGAGAGATGGTTCGGGTTTGGGCCTCGTCAAAAGTCTTTTCTCGCCCGGCGGTGATTCCCGGCGCGAGGCAAAGCGTGCGGTTCCGGCTTGTCGCGACGATCTTCATGGTCCTCTCCGTCGCGGGGAGCCCGAGAGCTCCTTTCCGCTGCCGGTCCGCTTCGAACCCCCGGCGGTTGGCTCACTGGCCGTCTGAGGACCTCCAGCCGTCGATCGTCCGCCGACAGCCGTCGGTGGGTTGTTCGTTCGAATTGACTCTCCGGTCGGGGCCGTGCCGCGAGCGCGTCTCTCGTCGAGACGAGGCGGGGCGCACGACTGCCGGAGCACCGGTGTGGTGCCCAGCGTCACGCGCAGACGGTCGTGCCGGTTCTCCATGTCGATGGTGTGCAACAGTCGCGTGATCGCTTGGGCACCCAGGTCTGCGATCGGGACCCGCACCGAGGACAGCGGGGGTACGGTGAACCGGCTGATCGGTATGTCGTCGAACCCGGCGACGGAGATGTCCTCGGGAACGCGGAGGCCTGCGTCGCGCACAGCCAAGAGCACCCCGATCGCCATCCCGTCGTTGGCGGAGAAGACCGCCGTGGGCCTGTCCGCCAGCTGGAGGATTCGGGTCCCTGCCAGGTACCCCCCTTCCTCGCTGAAGTCGCCGTCGAACTCGAGTTCCTCCGACCAGCCACCTGGCAGCTCGCGCAGCGCGTCGCGGTAGCCGCGCTGCCGCTCGCTGGCATCGAAGTTCCCGGCCGGGCCTTTGACCAGCGCGATGCGCCGGTGGCCGAGCTCGACGAGGTGCCGCACCATGGCATGGGCCCCGCCGTGGTTGTCGATGGTGATCGAGTCGAACCACGCCCCGTCGCTGCGGCAGTTGAGCAGCACGACGGGCAGCGTTTCGGGGAGGTTGGCCTGGAGGGTCTGAGTGTCGAGATCGGGGGACATGACAATGAGGCCGTCCACGCGCCCCCGCGTCGCCCGCAGGACGGCCTCGAGCTCGCGCCGGTCGCCATGCGAGCTCGACACCAGGAGGTGATATTCGCGCTGCCGCGAGGCACGATCGATGCCGCGGATCAACTCGGAGAAGAACTCGCCGTAGATGTCGGGTAGCAGCACACCGATCGTGGAGGTCTTGTTGGTGATCAGGCTGCGTGCGGCGCCGTGGGGCGCATAGCGGAGCCTCTCGGCAACTTCGCGGATCCGGTTGCGGGTCGTTTCGCGAACTGGCCCCTTTTCATTGAGAACGCGGGAAACCGTTGCAACCGAGACCCCAGCTTCCTGCGCGACGTGCTTGATGGTGACACTACCGGGTCGCCCATTCCTGGACAACGACGGACCGAGAGGTTTGGGGGAGCGCGGTGCCATGAATCGACCTCCACGGGAACGATGTAAACGTTTACACTAAATTCAATCTAAGCCCGGTCGGGCTCCATGTCAAGAAGGTACGGCACCCCGCCTCGAACGCGCGTGGCGGGCGCCATCGGCGATGCTAACATGTTGCCAGTCAGATTATTACCTATTTCTGTTCCTGCTGCGGGCAGGACCTATCGGGTGCCGCCAGGGGGTGATAGGGACTCTCCGATGGGCCGGAGGCCGTACAATCCCCTCTCCATGGGCAACCTGTTCATCGTGCTGGTCGGAGGGGTCGCACTCGCGACCCTGGTTCTGGGTAGGCTGCTGCGCTCCCAGGTGGTGCGGCGCCTGGCCGGCGGCCTCGCCCTGCTGGTGGTCGCGGCGATTGCGCAATGGGTGGTGCGAGCGGCGCGCGCTGGCGGGACGTGGGACGAGTGGGCGGCCGTTCTCGTCCTGCTCGCCATCGGCTACCTTCTGATGAGGCTCGCGCTGCTGCTGGTGTTCGATTGGCTCCTCATCCGGCGCTTCGATATCAGGGTTCCGCGCCTCGCACGGGATGTCATCGCGCTGGTGCTCTACCTTCTCCTTGCGGCGGGGATCCTGCGTGCGGCCCTGGGGATCGAAGTCGGCACCCTTCTGAGCTCGGCGGCACTCCTGACCGTCGTCGTCGGGTTCGCGCTGCAGGAGACACTGGGTACGCTGCTGTCGGGGCTCGCCCTCACGTGGGAGCAGAAGTTGGTCGCCGGCTCGTGGGTGGAGATCGACGGCGTCGTTGGCGAGGTCCAGGAGTTGGGGTGGCGCTCGCTCGTGGTGCGTACCTCGCTCGGGGAGCGGGTGATGTTCTCCAACTCCCAGGTGGCGCGGGCACGGGCACGTCTGCTCGGCGAGGGCGACCAGCCGGTCGCCGTCCCCGTTCGAATCGGGGTCGGATACGAGGCCTCTCCGCACGCCGTCAAGGACGTCCTCGGCCGAGTGGCCGCCGGCCTGCCGCTGGTCTTGGCGCACCCGGCGCCGAAGATCCTCACGCGCGAGTTCGCGGACAGCGCCGTCGTGTACGAGTGCAGGTTGTGGACGAGGGAGCCGTGGCGCGCGGCCGAGGTGACCGACGGATTCCTGACACACGCCCATGCGGCGCTCGCTCGTGCGGGCATGGAGATCCCGTTCCCGCAGCGGAGCGTTCGGATGGTCGCGGGAAAGGCGGAACCAGACCGCGTTGCGATGAGCCGGGACGCGCTGGAGCACAGTGAGCTGTTTACGGGCCTGCCCGAGAGCGCGGTCAGGCTGCTGGCAGGCACCGCGCGCTGGCAGGAGTTCGCTCCGGACGAAGCCGTAGTCCGCGAAGGCGAGGCGTCGCGCGCCCTCTTCGTCGTCGCCCGGGGTGAAGCAGTGGTGGAACGTGGGGGTGGGGAAATCGCCCGCGTCGGCGAGGGCGGGGTGTTCGGAGAGATGGCGTTCCTTTCCGGCGCGCCTCGCGCCGCGACGGTGCGAGCACGTACCGCTCTCGCCGTCGTCGAGGTGGACAGCCACGCCCTCGGCGCGCTGCTGTTCCACCAGAACGAGCTCGCGGAGGAGCTCGCCAGCCGGATGGTCGCCCGTCAGCAGGAGCTGACCGCGCGCGAAGCGATTGCTGCCGAGTCCCCAGGACGCAAGGGGCTCGCGGCCATCCTCCGTGAGCGCCTCCAGCGCCTCGTCGTGGGGTAGTGCACCTTCAGCGTGCTGGGCTCAGGCACGCCGAGGCGGGCTGCCGGCCTGCCCCGACGCACCTACAATGCAACCATGGACCATAGCACCGAGATCGTCACGAAGGGTGTGCTCTGCCTCATCGCCCTGGCTGCGATCCTCTGGCGCCACCGGCGCTCGTGCCCGCTGCCGCGAGAGAGGGCTGGCCAGCTCCTCGGCATAGCGGCGGCGGTCGCGGTCGCGGCGTGGTTCAACTTCGGGCTGTTTCACGGGGCCGGTTTCGTCCACTACTGGGAGCAGTTTCACTACTTCCTCGGCTCGAAGTACTTCTCCGAGCTCGGCTACGACGGGCTCTACGTTGCTTCGATGGCGGCACAGCAGGAGAGCTCGCCGCAGCTGGCGATTCAGCCTTTCATCCGCGACCTGCGCACCAACACGGTGGTGCCGCCGCATTCGGTTCCGGAGCACAAGGCCGAGGTCCGCGGTCGATTCTCCGCCGCACGCTGGCGGGCGTTCGTCGCGGATAACCAGCACTTTCTCGAGTCCAACGATCTCGACTATCTGAGACAGATCCGCACCGACCACGGCTACAACCCGACTCCGACGTGGACATTCGTCGCCCGCCTCGCCGACAGCCTCTTGCCCGCCAGCCGGGCCAACCTCGAACTCCTGGGAGCTCTCGACCCGATCCTGCTGATCCTGATGTTCATCGTCGTGTTCAAGACGTACGGAAGCCGGATCGGGTGTGTCGCTCTGATCCTGTTCGGGTTGGGCTACGCGTGGCGCTTCGACTGGGTCGGCGGCGCGTTCCTGCGCCAGGACTGGCTTGCTGCGGTCGTGATCGGTATCTGCGCGCTGAGACGGGGGCGCTTTGCGCTCGCCGGTGGCCTGTTTGCGTACGCCACGATGGTACGCATCTTCCCTGTCCTTTTCGTGTTCGGCCTCGTGGTCCTGGCCGTTCGTGGGGTCGTGCGGCGAGAGAGTCTGCGTTGGGCGCTGCACTTCGCTGGGGGCTTCGCGCTTTCCCTTCTGTTGTGTTTCGCGGCGGGCTGCCTGACCGGCCGCGGCGCGGGCGCCTGGCCGGAATTCGCGCGCAACCTGGCGAAGCACCAGGGCACCTGGCTCACCAACAACGTCGGGAGCAAGAACCTGGTCCTGTACGGTCCGGAAACGGTGAGCCGCCAGATGGTCGACTTCACGATTCCGGAACCGTGGAGCCTGTGGCAGGTGCACATGGACCGGCTGCAACGCGAGCGCATCGGGGCTGTCTTCGCGCTTGCGTTTGCCATGCTTGCGTTGGTCTCGGTTGCCGCATGGCGCTCACCGCCCGATGAGGCTGCAGTGCTTGGCCCCGCCGCGGTCTTCGCCGCGGTGGTGCTCACCTGCTACTACTGGGTCATGCTCGTCGCGGTCCCACTCCGGCGGGGCAGCTCGGCCGCCGTGGGTGTGCTGCTGGTGAGTTTGGGGCTCTACGGCCTCGACCTCGTCACGCCCTCGTTCGAGATGATCTACGGAGCGATGTCCTGGGCGCTCGCGGTCCTCTTCCTGGTGTGGATGGCGCCCGATCTCGCCGCGACCGTCCGGGGTTGGCGTGCATCCTCGGGGCGGCGTGCCCGGGTGGCCTGACCGGCGACCGCAGGCACGCCGGCGACGTGAGTGAAGACTGGCGCACACCCCTCCAGGTCGCGCATCGCGCCCGACCCCTGCGGATGGATCCGGTCCTGTACAATCGCCGCCCGGGGATCCGGAACGGGAGCACATGGATCGAGAGCAACTCGCGAGCGAGGTGGCCAGCATCCGCTGGTGGCACACCATCGACCTCGGAAACGGCATCGTTACCCCCGGCGTGGACGACTCACGGGCTAAGCTCGACTTCGTCCGGATGCCGGCGGACCTGAGTGGTCGCTCGGTGCTCGACGTAGGGGCATGGGATGGGTTCTTCTCGTTCGAGGCCGAGCGCCGCGGCGCTCGGCGCGTGCTCGCGACCGACTCGTTCTCCTGGGGTGAAGGTGGGTGGGGGAGCAAGCAGGGGTTCGAACTGGCGCGGCGTGCGCTCGGCTCCCGGGTCGAGGATCGCGACATTGATGTCCTCGATCTCTCACCGGAGGCGGTCGGCGTCTTCGACGAGGTGCTCTTCCTCGGGGTCCTCTACCACATGCGCGACCCGCTCCTCGCCCTCGAGAAAGTGGCCAGCGTGACGGGGCAGCGGCTCATCCTCGAGACGCACATCGAGCTCGCGCAATCCAAGAAACCGGTCATGGTGTTCTTCCCCGCCCAGGAACTCGCCGACGATGCCACCAACTGGTGGGGACCAAACCCCGCGGCGGTCGAGGCGATGCTGAGGGCGGTCGGCTTCCGCCGCGTCGAGTGCGTGGCAAGCCAGCTGCGGCGGTCCTCGCTGCCGGCGCGCCTGGCGCACGGAACCTACAACATGCTCACGAAGGGCTGGTCGCTGTTCGAAACCCAGGGGTACGGCCGGATGGCGTTTCACGCCTGGAAGTGAGCCGGGTGACCCGCGTTGGGAACGGAACGGCCGGGTTCGGAGGTTGTGATGTCCGTGAGGAAGCTGACCCCTCGGGGTGACCGGCCTCGGTGTCGGGAGTCGTTCGCATGAACGCGGGCGGCGACATCGAACGCCTGGTCGCCCACCTGGTGCCGCTCGGGAGCGCCGTCGTCGCCTACTCCGGAGGCGCGGATTCCGCGCTCGTGGCGTGGGCGGCGCATGCGGCGCTCGGCGCTCGCGCCCTGGCGGTAACCGCCCGCTCCGAGAGCCTCGCACAGCACGAGGCCGAGGCGGCGCGGGGGCTGGCGCGACACATCGGGATCATCCACGAGGAGATCAGTTACTCCGAACTCGCGATCTCGGGGTACGCGGACAACCCCCCGGACCGATGCTACCTCTGCAAGGGCGAGCTGTTCCGGCGCCTCGCGACGATCGCTCGCGAGCGCGGCTTGGCCGTCGTTCTGGACGGAACCAACGTCGACGACGAGGGCGACTATCGACCCGGCCGGCGCGCCGGCGTGGAGCTCGCGGTGCGCTCTCCGCTGGCTGAGATCGGGCTCGGCAAGGCCGCAGTCCGGGAGGCTCTGAAAGCGCTCTCCCTGCCCGTCTGGGACAAGCCGTCGAGCCCGTGCCTCTCCTCGCGCGTGCCGTACGGCGAGCCGATCACCCGCGAGAAGCTGGAACAGATCGCTCGCGCCGAGGCCGCGCTTAGGGAGCTAGGGTTTCGGGAGCTCCGGGTGCGCCACCACGGCAGCACCGCTCGAATCGAGCTGCCGAAGGCCGAGATGGCGCGGGTGCTCTCAGACGGCCTCGCGGACGAGATCGTGGCGCGGGTGCGGAACGCAGGGTTCGCGTTCGTCGCTCTCGACCTCGAGGGGCTGCGTTCGGGCTCCCTGAACCGCCTGCTCCCCACCGCCAAGTCGACAGTTGACAGTTGACAGCTAAAGTTGACCGTCGAAAGTCAGAACTCGAAAGTGAAAAGCGCGTTGCCGACGCCTGTTGACCACCGGTGAACCGGGCGGGTGCGGGCTTTGGACTTTCGACCTTGAACTCTCGACTTTCAACTCTGAGCTGGCCGGTGGGTGGGCAGAAGCTGGTGGCTGGGTGGGTGGACAGGGGAGAGTTCTCGCCGGAGACTGACGCTCAAAATCCCTTGAATTAGTTGACTTTGTGAGGCGTGACGGTATGATGACCCGCCGGGGAGGGGGAGTGAACCTCTATATACCCATCCTGCTGTTCGTCGTCATCGCCATCGCGTTCCCGATCGTGACGCTCGCAATCGCCAAGCTCATCAGTGCTGGCCGATACGACCCAATCAAGGTCGAACCGTACGAGTGCGGCAACCCGATCACGAGCGAGGCGCGCGACCATCGGTTCTCGGTGCGCTTCTACCTGATCGCCGTTCTCTTCGTCGTGTTCGACGTCGAGACCGTGTTCCTGTTTCCGTGGGCGGTGATGTTCCGCAAGCTCGCGCTCTTCGGGTTCGTCGAGATGCTCGTGTTCCTGGGCATCCTCGTGGTCGGGTACGTGTACGCCTGGCGGCGGGGAGCGCTGCAATGGGTCTGATCGAGGATCGTTTCGATCCCAACATCCTGACCACGAGCTACGACACCGTCATCAACTGGGCGCGGCGCGGCTCGGTGTGGCCGCTCCAGTTCGGCCTCGCCTGCTGCGCAATCGAGATGATGGCGGCGATGGACCCGCGGTTCGACCTTTCCCGATTCGGGATGGAGGTCTTCCGCGGCACGCCCCGTCAGGCGGACCTCATGCTCGTGGCGGGCACCGTGACCGAGAAGATGGCGCCCATCGTCACGCGCCTCTACCACCAGATGGCCGAGCCCAAGTGGGTCCTCGCCATGGGGTCATGCGCGACCTGCGGCGGCCCATACAAGACCTATGCGGTGACCCAGGGCGTCGACAGGCTCATCCCTGTCGACGTTTACGTACCAGGGTGCCCGCCTCGGCCCGAAGCCCTCATTTACGGTCTGATGCAGCTCCAGCGCAAGATCGACCGCATGACCATCGCCAAGAAGGCGGTCTGAGCGCGATGCCTCGGTTGGGCCTAAGAACAACCGCCCTGCGGTGGGGACGAGTCGACAGACGACAGACGACAGTTGAAAGTCGAAGGTTCAAAGTCGAAAGCAAAGACCCCGATACCTTGGCTTTCTACTTTCGACTCTCAACTTTTGACGTGCTTATCAGGAGGCAGCCTTGAGCGATCAGCAGAACGTACCGCCCCAGGCGCCGTCAGCGCCCCAGGCCCCCGCAGCGCCGAAAGCGCCCTGGGAGGAGAAGCCCGTCACCCCCGTCCCGCAGGACGCTCGCGACCACGCCCTCGTGAGGGAGATCGTTGCAGTCCTTCCCGACGTTGTTCTCGAGGCGGTCGAGTTCGCTGGCCAGATCACGGCGACCGTCCCGTGCGCGCGGATCGGCGAGGTGTGCCGGACCTGCAAGGAGCGCCTCGGATACTCGTTCCTCGTCGACCTCACGGCGGTCGACTGGCAGGAGCGGCCGCAGGGACGCTTCGACGTCGTCTACTGGGTGCACCGGTTCTCGGATTCCAAGCGCCTCCGGCTCAAGGTGAACGTCGCCGAAGGGGTGGAGGTCCCCTCCGTCACGGGTGTGTGGAAAGTCGCCAACTGGATGGAGCGCGAGGTGTTCGACATGTTCGGCATCTACTTCTCGGACCACCCGAACCTCGAGCGCATCCTGACCTGGGAGGGGTTCAACGGCCACCCGTTGCGGAAGGACTTTCCCATCGAGGGTATCGACACGGGCGCCGCGGTCTACCCGGAGGTCTACCCGCCCGGTGGCGGCCCGGTGGCCGGTGGGGAGGGGGAGTGATGGGCAACCTCGAGGCGATGAAACCCTTCCCCGACAGCGAGGAGATGGAGATCTCATTCGGCCCGCAGCACCCCGCCACTCACGGCGTGCTGCGGGTGATGGTCAAGCTCGACGGCGAGCGGATCGTGGACGCCAAGCCCGTCATCGGCTACCTGCATCGAGGCACCGAGAAGATCTTCGAGCGCGAGACGTACAACGGCGCGATCCCGCACACCGACCGGATGGACTACACCGCCGCCGCGACCAACAACCAGGGGCTGGTGGGCGCCGTGGAGAAGATGATGGGGATCACCGTGCCGCCGCGCGCGGCGTACATTCGGATGATCCTCGCGGAGCTGCAGCGCATCGCGTCCCATACCATCTGGCTCGGCACCCACGCGCTCGACATCGGAGCCCAGTCGCCTTTCTTCTACACCTTCGAGGAGCGGGAGAAGATCCTGGACCTCTACGAGGAGTACTGCGGTGCGCGCCTGACGCTGAACGCGATGCGGGTCGGTGGCCAACCGTACGATCTCCCGGAGGGTTGGAGCGGCCGCTGCCGCACCTTCATCGACCAGTTCCCCGCCCGCATCGCCGAGTGGGAGCGCCTGCTGACGACAAACCGCATCTGGAAGCTGCGCACGGTTGGCGTCGGGGTGATCTCGGCCGAGAACGCGGTCGAGTGGGGGCTGACGGGACCGCCGCTGCGCGGCTCGGGCGTCAAGTGGGACATCCGCAAGGTGTTCCCCTACGATCACTACGATGACATCGATTTCGAGATCCCGATCGGGGGCAACGGCGACACCTACGACCGCTACCTCGTCCGCATGGAGGAGATGCGCCAGTCGGTGCGGATCGTCCAACAGTGCCTGGCCAGGTTGCCCGAGGGTCCCGTCATGGCCAAGGTCCCGAAGGTCATCAAGCCGCCCAAGGGCGAGCTCTACTTCTCGGTCGAGGGCCCAAAGGGCGAACTCGGCTACTACGTCGTGTCCGAGGGCGGCGCCAACCCGTACCGCCTACACGTGCGTCCCGCCTGCTTCATCAACCTGCAGGCTCTCCCCGAGATGGTGCGTGGTCAGCTCGTGGCCGACCTCATCGCCGTGATCGGCACCCTCGACATCGTGCTCGGCGAGATCGATCGGTAGGGGAAGGCGATGGCGAATCCCTGGGTTGCGTTCCTTCTCGTGCCGTTGGTGAAGATCGTCGTCATCCTCGGCGTGGTCATCCTGCTCGCGGCGTACCTGAGCTTCTTCGAGAGAAAGATCCTCGCCTACATGCAGATTCGCATCGGCCCCAACCGTGTGGGACCGCGCGGGTGGCTGCAACCGATCGCAGACGCCCTCAAGCTGTTCGTGAAGGAGGACATCCTTCCCTCCCGCGCCGAGAAGCTCGTCTACATGCTCGGTCCGGTACTGGTCACCGCCCCCGCGCTCGTCGTCTTCTCGGTGATCCCGTTCGGAACCGGGTTCACCCTGTTTGGAGCCCAGGTCACGCCGTACCTCACCGACGTCAACATCGGCATCCTCTTCATCCTGGGAGTGTCGTCGGTCGGCGTCTACGGGATCATCCTGGGGGGTTGGGCCTCCAACAACAAGTTCTCGCTCATGGGCGGCCTGCGGTCGGCCGCGCAGCTCGTGTCGTACGAGGTCCCGATGGGGTTTTCGGTGGTAGCTGTGCTGCTGATGGCGAACTCGCTGTCGCTCGTGAAGATCGTCGAGGCGCAGAAGAGCGCCGGTGTGTGGTTCGTCTTCCCGGGGTTGGTCGCGTTCTTCATCTACTTCGTGTGCGGCGTCGCGGAGACCAACCGCAACCCGTTCGACCTCCCGGAGGCCGAATCGGAGCTGGTGGCAGGGTTCCACACCGAGTACTCGGGGATGAAGTTCGCTTTCTATTTCCTCGCCGAGTACGCCAACATGATCGTGATCTCCTCGATCGCGACCGTGCTGTTCCTCGGGGGGTGGCTGCCGCCTTTCCCGAGCTGGCTTGCCGGCGTGTGGGCTTCGCCGGTTTTCACCTGGATCCCCCCGGTGATCTGGAACGCGGGTTGGTTCGTGGTCAAGGTGTTTGCCTTCCTGTTCGTTTACATCTGGTTCCGAGGCACGTTCCCGCGCTACCGCTTCGATCAGCTCATGGCGCTCGGCTGGAAGGTGTTCATTCCGGTGAGCCTGGTCAACCTCGTGGCGGTGGCCCTTGGTGTGCTGCTGATCGGAGGCCCGCGATGAGCTTCTGGGGCTTTCTCGCGTCGGTGCTGCCGCTCGAGCTCGCCCAGGGGCTGAGCGTCACGGGACGGTTCTTCTTCAAGCGCAAGGCGACGATCCAGTACCCCGAAGTGAAGCCGGTGCCCAAGGATCGCTTCCGCGGCATGTTCGGGTTCTCCGAGGAGCGCTGCATCGTCTGCCACTCGTGCGCCAAGGCGTGCCCGATCGACATCATCCACATCGCGGACCACTTCGAAGAAGTCGAGGTGGAGGGCAAAAAGCGGAAGAAGAAGGTCCTGGACCGCTACGACATCGACGTGAAGCGCTGCATGTTCTGCGGCCTCTGCGAGGAAGCCTGTCCGACCGAGCCGGTCGCGATCTGGCTCACGACCAAGAGCTACGAGACGGCCGCCTACGAGCGCAACGAGAGACTGTACTTCACCAAGGAACGGCTGCAGAGCTGGGACGGCGTGCGCGCCTACCCCGGTGTCGTCACCCCGGCCGAGGGGCAGATGCCCGGCGACCCCACCGGCGGGTCGGGGGAGCCCGAGCGATGACCTGGTTTGTGGTCCACTTCGCGCAAATCGTCTTCTACTGCCTGGCCGCGTGCGCCGTTGCTGGGGGCGTCGGGGTCATCGCGTTCCGCAGCCCCGTCCGCGCCGCGCTCTCGCTCCTCGCGACGTTCCTCGCCGTGGCCGGACTGTTCGTGCTGATGGAGGCCGAGTTCCTCGCCGCGGTCCAGATCCTCGTCTACGCGGGCGGCGTGATGGTGCTCTTCCTCTTTGTGATCATGCTGGTGAAGGCCCGGACCATGCCGGAGGAGTCGCAGTACCTCGGCCGGCTGGCGCCCGCAGCGGTGTGCCTCGGCGTGCTCCTCGCGGTGCTGGTAGGTGTTGGCGTGTGGGCGGCCGCGCATGGAGCTCCCGCCGACCCGGCCGCGCTCCGGCAGGTGCAGGGCGTTCCGCTCGGCAACACGGAGGCAGTCGGGTGGAGCCTCTACCGCGATTACCTGCTGCCGTTCGAAGTGGTCTCGATCGTGCTCCTGGTTGCGATGATCGGCGCGATCGTAATGGGCCGGAAGGAGACGGGGAAGGAGGGCGGCGCATGATCACCACCACGCACTACCTCATGCTCTCGCTGGTGCTCTTCACGCTCGGCGTGATCGGCATGGCGGTTCGCCGCAACTTCATCACCGTCCTGATGTGCGTGGAGCTGATCCTGAACGCCGCAAACATCAACCTCATCGCGTTCTCCCGCCAACTGGGCGACCTCACCGGGCAGGTCTTCGCCGTGTTCGTGATCACGATCGCCGCGGCGGAGGCCGCGATCGGGCTCGGCATCATCGTCGCGCTCGTGCGCCTGAAGCAGACCACGAACCTCGACCAGGTCAATGTGATGGAGGGGTAGCCGAAATGAAAGACCTGCTCTGGCTGATCCCTCTCCTTCCGCTCCTGGGCGCCGCCGCCAACGGCCTGATCGGAAACCGACGCGGCTGGTCGCACAACGCGACGAGCGGCGTGGCGCTGGTCGGCTCGGGTCTCGCGATGGTCGCGGCGTTCGCGGCCATCGTGGACTGGGTCACCACTGTTGGGACGCACGCCACCCACATCAACACCGTCTTCACCTGGATACCTGCTGGGGCCGGCCACACCGCCGACGGATTGCTCGCCAACCTCACGATCGACTACGCCCTCCGTCTGGATGCGTTGTCGGCGGTGATGTTGTTTTTCGTGACGTTTGTGGGGTTTTTGATTCACGTGTACTCGGTGGGGTACATGCGCTCGGAGGGGGAGCGTGGGTACGCTCGCTACTTCGCGTACCTGAACCTGTTCATGTTTGCGATGCTGACGTTGGTGCTGGGGGCGAACCTGGTGGTGCTGTTCGTGGGGTGGGAGGGTGTGGGGCTGTGCAGTTACCTGTTGATCGGGTTTTACTTCGAGAAGGACTGGTGTGCGGCGGCGGGGAAGAAGGCGTTCATCGTCAACCGGATCGGGGACTTCGGGTTCCTGTTGGCGATCTTTTTGGCGTTCAAGGTGTTCGGGACGGTGGACGTGGCGGGGATCGAGGCGTTGCTCGCTGCTAACCCGGGGAAGTACGCGGCGGCGGCGACGCCGATCGCGCTGCTGTTGTTCGTGGGGGCGATTGGGAAGTCGGCGCAGCTGCCGCTGTACGTGTGGCTGCCGGACGCGATGGCGGGGCCGACGCCGGTGTCGGCGCTGATCCACGCGGCGACGATGGTGACGGCGGGTGTGTACATGGTGGCGCGGGCGAACGCGATCGTGCGGGTGTCGCCGACGGCGATGCTGGTGATCGCGGCGGTGGGGGGGCTGACGGCGATTTTCGCGGCGACGATCGGGCTGGCGCAGAACGACATCAAGAAGGTGCTGGCGTACTCGACGGTGAGCCAGTTGGGGTACATGTTTCTGGGGGCGGGGGCGGGGGCGTTCGCGGCGGCGATCTTCCACGTGTTCACGCACGCGTTCTTCAAGGCGTGTCTGTTCCTGGGGAGCGGGAGCGTGATCCACGCGTGCTCGGGCGAGCAGGACATGAGGAAGATGGGGGGGCTGAAGAAGCACATGCCGACGACGTACTGGACGTTCGTGGTGGCGACGCTGGCGCTGGCGGGGATCCCGCCGTTGGCGGGGTTCTTCTCGAAGGACGAGATCCTGGCGCGGGTGTACGGGGCGGGGGCGGGGAACCTGAATGGGTTCGGGACGGCGTACCTGGTGCTGTGGGGGCTGGGGCTGACGGGAGCGTTCGTGACGGCGTTCTACATGTTCCGGGCGGTGCACATGACGTTTCACGGGGAGTTTCGCGGTTCTCGCGAGGCGGAGCACCACCTGCACGAGAGTCCGAGGAGCATGACGGTGCCGCTGCAGGTGCTGGCGGTGGGGTCGGTGGTGGTGGGGGTGCTGGGGATGGGGATGTTCGGGGCGCAGCACAACTGGTTCGAGGGGTTGCTGCATCCGGTGGCGCCGGGGGTGGAGATCGAGGGGTACGCGACGTCGGTGGGGGTGGAGTGGCTGCTGATCGCGCTCTCGGTGGCTGTGGCGCTCGGGGGGATTGCGCTGGCGACGCGATGGTATTTCGGGCCGGAGGCGTTCGTGCGCCCGACCCGCTTCGCCGAGCGCTTCCCCGCCCTGTATGCCACCGTCGCCAACAAGTACTACGTCGACGAGGCGTACGAC
>JAIQFQ010000023.1 GCA_020073245.1 Terriglobia bacterium
CGAACGTCACGGTGACGCTGTACGACTCGGGGGGCAACCCGGCCGGGTGGAGCGACACGCGGGACTACGCGCCGGGCGGGTTCTACCAGTACCAGCAGCCGTACCTGGGGCTGGGCGGGATCGACAGCGGATATGCGGTGGTGACGGTCAACTCGGGGTCGGGTGTGGTGGCGTACGCATCGGTGACCGACCAGCAGACGGGCGACCCGACAACCATCAACATCAAGTGGTAATCCGCTCCGGTGGGTCCGGCTCGCGGGCTCCTCTCCAGCCGAGCGCAGGCCCCGTCGGGGTCGGGTTTGGTCGCACGTAACCGGAAATCGCGAGCGCGCGTCTACAGTTCAGCAGACAGGGGAGTGTCAGCTTTCGGCTCCGCCCCGCATAGACGAAGATGGAGGTACGACGGCGATGACGGCACGGAATCTCGTGGGTGCGGCGGCTGTGTTGCTCCTGCCCGTGTTCTCCGAGGGGAAGGATCTCCAGCTCTCGAGTGCCTGGGCGCCGGCCCCGGTGAAGATCGACGGAACCGCCGACACCTGGTCGGCGCTGCTCAAACCGCTGGGCGACGTGCCGATGGTGATCGGGGTGCAGAACGACCGCGACTTCCTGTACCTCTGCTTCAAGACCTCCGATGTCAAGCTCAAGAAAGAGCTCGCCATGGTCGGACTGACGGTTTGGGCAGACGGCACGGGCAAGGCGAAGAAGGGGTTCGGAGTCCGGTTTCCGGCCAGGCGAGGGCCGGGCGGGATGCGCGCCGAAGGCGGGCCACAGGGGGCGCGGCCCGAGGGCGGGCCACCGGCGCCGCCTCAGGCCGACGAGAGAAGCGGACTCGAGGCTGCCCATCCTGCCGAGGACATCGAGCTCATCGGGCCAACCAAGGAGGACCGTCTTCGCGTCGAGCTCGGGGGTGACGAGCCGGTCGCCGCCGCGCTCGGCGACGATTCCGGGGTCATGGTCCTGGAGCTGAGGATCCCGCTGAAGCCGTCCGATGCACACCCCTTGTCGATCGACGCCGCTCCCGGCACGGCCATCGCGCTCGGGTTGGAGACGGAGAAGCCGACGGCGAAGGAAGCCAAGGGTGAAGAGGCCGGCGGCCATCCCGGCGGGGGACCGGGAGGCGGCTACGGTGGCGGTCGGGGTGGCGGCTACGGCGGTAGCCCTGGTGGAGGCTACGGCGGCAGCCCGGGTGGCGGCTTCGGCGGTGGCCATCACGGCCGGGGTGGCGAGATGCACGAGGGCATGCGCGAGATCGCGAGCCCGATCAAGATGTGGCTGCGCGTTCCACTCGCCACGCCCCCCGCCCCGCCCGCCACGAAGTAGCGGCCGCCCGTCCTGCCCTGCAGGATGGCCGGTCTCTCCGGGCGGAATTGCGGGGAGACGGAAGAAGGAAGACGGTAGAGGAAAGGCAACGACCCGTGTCGCGCGTGTCGTGTCCTCCTTTTTCGTTCTACCTTCTACCTTCTACCTTCTACCTTCTACCTTCTACCCTCTTCCTGCCGTTACGTACGTCGGGCGATCTCCGGGACGAGCTGCGCGCGGATGTCGTCCCGGACCTCGCGATAGGCGGCCAGCCGCTCCTCCTCGCCGCGCATCTCCATGATGGGGTCGGGGAAGCCCATGTGGATCTGCTCGGCGGCCGCGGGAAAGACCGGGCAGACCTCACGTGCGGAGTCGCACACCGTGACCACGAGGTCCCAGTGCTGGTCGGCCAACGTGCTGACGTGCTTCGGGATGGCCGCCGAGATATCGACCCCGGCCTCGGCCATGACGCGCACGGCGAGGGGGTGGACGATGCTCGCCGGGTAGGTTCCGGCGCTCGCGACCTCCCAGCGGTCGCCGATGTCGTGGCGAACCCAGCCTTCGGCCATCTGCGAGCGGCACGAGTTGCCCGTGCAGAGAATCAGAACGCGTTTCTTTGCCGTCGTCTCACCCACCGACCACCTCCGGCGAAGCCGGCGCTTCGCACCCCCCTTGACAACCGGCGAAAACAGTACGATATTTCGCGTGGTGACGAAATGAGTGCCTCTCCTCTCAACTCCGCCGTCGACGCCCACAAGGCCCTGGCGCACCCGGCCAGGTTGCGCATCCTCGCCATGCTGCGGGGCGGCGAGCTCTGCGTCTGCCAGCTTATCGCGGTTGTCCGTTCCGCGCCCTCCACGATCTCGGCGCACCTCACGGAGCTGCGGCGCGCCGGCCTGATCGAAGAGCGCAAGGTCGGAAAGTGGGTGCACATCCGGCTCGCGGAAGGGGCGCGCGAGCGCCGGCTCCTGGAGACGGTCTTCGGCGGGTTCGGCGACGACGCCCAGATCGGAGCGGACGCGGCGCTGCTCGAACGGCTGCGCGGATTCGGGCTCGCGGAGCTGACGCGCGCCGGGCGCGACCCGGCTCGCCTCGGGATCGCGGTCTGCTGCCCGCCCTCCGCGAAGGGGCGGGAGGCGGACTCATGAGCTCCCCGGCGAAGACGATGAACGTGTTCGAGCGCTACCTGTCGGTGTGGGTCGCCGCGTGCATGGTGCTCGGCGTGCTGATCGGCAAGGCGCTGCCGGGCCTGGTCGGCGTGCTGCGGGGCCTGGAGTTCGGCTCCGGCTCGCACATCAACGTCCCGATCGCGGTGCTGATCTGGCTGATGATCTACCCGATGATGCTGAAGATCGACTTCGCGTCGATCCTCGGCGTTGGGAAGCGCCCGCGCGGCCTCGCGGTCACGCTCGTCGTGAACTGGCTGGTGAAGCCGTTCTCGATGGCGTTCTTCGGCTGGCTGTTCTTCAAACACCTCTTCCTCCCCTGGATCGGGCCGGAGCTGGCGAGCCAGTACATCGCCGGCGTGATCATCCTCGCCGCAGCGCCCTGCACCGCGATGGTGTTCGTGTGGTCGTACCTTTCGGAGGGCGATCCCGCGTACACGCTCGTGCAGGTGTCCGTCAACGACCTCATCATGCTGGTGCTGTTCGCGCCGATCGTGAAGTTCCTCGTCTCGGGCGCGTCGGGGCTCGAGGTGCCGTTCAAGGTGTTGCTGTACTCGGTCGCGATCTTCGTCGTGATCCCGCTCGCGGCGGGTTCCCTCAGCCGGGCGCTGCTGATTCGGCGCAAGGGCGTCGAGTGGTTCACGAACCGCTTCATGGCGGTGTTCCACCCGGTCACGATCGTCGCGCTGCTCGCCACCCTCGTGATGATCTTCGCGTTCCAGGCGGACAACATCACGACGCGGTGGTTCCACGTGATCCTCATCGCGGTGCCGATCCTGATCCAGGTGTACTTCAACTCAGCGCTCGCCTACGGCCTCATGAAGGCGGCCCGGGTCGAGTACGCGGTTGCCGCGCCGGGCGCGCTCATCGGCGCGTCCAACTTCTTCGAGCTGGCGGTCGCGACGGCAATCGCGCTCTACGGCGCGGGCTCGGGCGCGGCGCTCGCGACCGTGGTCGGCGTTCTGGTCGAGGTGCCGGTGATGCTGTCGGTGTGCAAGGTGTGCCTGGCGACGCGGGGCTGGTTCGAGTCCCCGTTACCGGCGCGTGTCGAGGCGGGGTCGAGCTGACGAGGCGTCGGACCCCTTGTCCGAAGTGACTGCAGAGGAGGCAACGTAATGGAAAAGCATGACGTCAAGGCGGCAGTGAGGGAGCACTACGCGAGCGTGGTCCGGGAAGGCACGGGGTGCGGGTGCGGCCCCGCCGCGAGCAGCTGCTGCGGGCCGGCGCCGGTGTCGTCCCGCATGAGCAAGCAGATCGGCTACACGGAGCGCGAGATGGCGGAAGTCCCCGAGGGGTCCGACCTCGGCCTGGGGTGCGGGAACCCACTCGCGTTCGCGGCGCTCAAGCCGGGCGACGTGGTCGTCGACCTCGGTTCGGGGGCGGGGTTCGACTGCTTTCTGGCGGCGAACCGGGTGGGGAGCGAGGGCCGCGTGATCGGCGTGGACATGACGCCCGAGATGCTCGACCGCGCCCGCCGCAACGCGGACGAGGGCGGGTACTCGAACGTCGAGTTCCGGGCCGGCGAGATCGAGAACCTCCCGGTGGCGGACCACACCGCCGACATGGTGATCTCGAACTGCGTCATCAACCTCTCGACCGACAAGCCGCGCGTCTTCCGCGAGGCGCTGCGGGTGCTCAAGCCCGGCGGCCGCCTGATGGTCTCCGACCTGGTGCTCGCCAAGCCTCTTCCGGCCAAGGTCCGGCGCTCCGTGGAGGCGTACGTCGGCTGCATCGCCGGCGCGATGCTCAAGGACGACTACCTGGCGGCCATCCGGGAGGCCGGTTTCGCGGACGTCGAAGTTCTCTCCGAGATGACCTACCCGATCGGGTCCTCGAACCCCGACGAGAGCGAGCTGGCGGTCCTCGGGGCCGAGGGGATCTCGCCGGAGGACGTGCGCGCCACGGCCGAGGCCGTCGTGAGCGTCAAGGTTTCCGGACGCAAACCGTGAGCGAAGTCGTCGCACCCACCGTCCCGGGCGGCGGGCACGTGCGGCCGCGGGCTCTCTTCCTCGCCGGTGTCACTGCCGTCGTGGTGTGGCTCGGCCTGTTCTTGAGCCTCCCGCGAGTCGCGACCTGGTCGGTGCACACGGTCCTGCAGCTGCCTCAGGGCTCGCCGGTGCACGCCGCCGTGGAGTTCTTCCTCTTCGAGGCGCCCAAGGTGCTGTTGCTCCTCGTCGCGGTGGTGTTCGGGGTCGGGGTCGTGCGCTCGTTCTTCACACCCGAGCGCACGCGCCGCACCCTCGCCGGGAGCCGGGAGTCGGTCGGCAACGTGCTCGCCGCGCTCCTCGGAGTCGTGACGCCGTTCTGCTCGTGCTCCGCGGTCCCGCTGTTCATCGGCTTTGTCACGACCGGCGTCCCTCTCGGCGTCACCTTCTCGTTCCTCGTCTCGGCGCCGATGGTCAACGAGGTCGCGCTCGTGCTCCTGTTCAGCCTCTTCGGCTGGAAGGTGGCGGCGGTGTACATGGGCACCGGTCTCGCGATCGCCATGGTCTCGGGATGGGTGATCGGACGCCTGAAGCTGGAGCGGCACGTCGAGGCGTGGGTGTACGACGTCGAGGGCGGCGCCGGCGGCGCGGACGGGAGCCCGCTGGACTGGCCGGGACGCGTGCGCTTCGGGCTCGACGCGGTGCGCGACATCGTCGGCAAGGTGTGGCCGTACGTGCTCGCGGGGATCGCGGTCGGCGCGGCGATCCACGGCTGGGTGCCGACGAACTTCATGGCGTCGTTCATGGGCAAGGGGGCCTGGTGGGCGGTCCCGCTGGCCGTGGTCATCGGCATCCCGATGTACTCGAACGCCGCGGGCATCATCCCGATCGTCGAGGCGCTGCTCGAGAAGGGCGCCGCGCTCGGCACCGTGCTCGCGTTCATGATGGCCGTGATCGGGCTCTCGCTTCCGGAGACGATCATCCTGCGCAAGGTGCTGCGGCCCAGGCTGATCGCGACGTTCATCGGCGTCGTCGGCGTGGGCATCCTGATCGTGGGCTATCTGTTCAACGCAATCTTCTGAAGGAGACCGAGGTGGAAACGACAATCACGAAGATCGAGGTCCTGGGGCCGGGGTGCCCGCGTTGCCAGGAAACGTACCGGGTGGTACGCCACGTCGTGGAGACCGCCGGCCTGGCCTGCCAGCTCGTCAAGGTCGAGTCGTACCAGCGCATGGCGCAGCTCGGCGTGATGGCGACCCCGGCGATCGCCATCGACGGCGCCGTCGTGATGACCGGCCACATCCCGAAGGCCGAAGAGGTCAGGGAGCTCCTCGGCATCGGCTGAGCCTGAGGCAGAGGGAAGAGGGACGAGGGTAGAGGGAAGAGGGGAGACGGAAGGCGGAAGACGGGAGACGGAAGGCGGAAGACGGGAGACGGAAGACGGAAGACGAACGACAAGACCCAGGCAATTCCTCGTTGTTCTTCGTCTTCCCTCTCCCTCTTCCTTCTCCCTTCTTCCCTGTCTGAACCTTCGAACCGCTTCGGGCTCCTCCGCTCCTCTGCCCCTCTGCTCCTCCGCCCTCCCAGCAGTGCGATATAGTCCCGTCCCAGGGTTTGGGAGGTCCGCATGGCGTTCGTGAAGCCGCGGCGGGGGAGCGCGGCGATCCCCGAGATCGCCGGGAGCATGCCGCACACCTCACTCGAGAACCTCGACCGGGCGGTCGAGGAGCTGGCGGCCCACAAGGATGAGTGGGCCCAACTGCCGATGGGCGACCGCTTAGCCGTGCTCGGACGGATCCACGACGACTGCTCCGGAACGATCGAGCGCTGGGTTGCCGTCTCCATGCAGGCCAAGGGGGTTGAACCGGGGACCGTGGGCGAGGCGGAGGAGTGGCTGGGCGGGCCGCTCTTCCTCCTGCGCAACCTGCGGCTCCTGCGCCGCTCGCTCTCGGAGATTGCCCGCTACGGGCAGCCGAGGATCCGCGGCCGCGTGACCACGCGCCCGAACGGCCAGGTGGTCGCCCGCGTCTTCCCCGCCGACCTCTACGACCCCATCTTCTTCCGGGGGTTCACCGGTGACGTGTGGATGGAGCCCGGTGTCAGCGCCGACGATCTGCCCGGGACGCAAGCGCTGGCGTACAAGCAGCCCGTCCCGCACGGCAAGGTGGCGTTGGTGCTCGGCGCCGGCAACCTTTCCTCGATCGGGCCGATGGACGCGCTATATAAGCTGTTCGTCGAGAAGCAGGTGGTCGTTTTCAAGATGAACCCCGTCAACGCCTACCTCGGCCCACTGATCGAACAGGGGTTCCGCGCGCTGATCGCGCGAGGGTTCCTTCACGTCGTCTACGGCGGCGCGGCCGAGGGCGCGCACCTGTGCGGGCACCCTCAGGTGGACGAGATCCATATCACCGGTTCGGATCGCACGCACGACGCGATCGTGTTCGGGACCGGCGAAGAGGGGGCGCGGCGCAAGGCGGAGCGGCGACCCGTCCTCACCAAACGGGTGACGAGCGAGCTCGGCAACGTGAGCCCCGTGATCGTGGTCCCGGGGCCCTGGACTGAAGGGGACTTCCGGTTTCACGCCGCCAACATCGTTGGCCAGCTTGTCTACAACGCCGGGTTCAACTGCAACGCCGTCCGTGTGGTCGTCCAGCACGCCGGCTGGGACGGGCGGGAGAAACTGCTCGCGGCGATGCGGGCGTTGTTCGCCGCGATCCCGCCGCGCCAGGCGTACTATCCCGGCGCGGCCGAGCGCTGGCAGGCGTACGTCGCGACGCACCCGAAGGCCGAGCGCTTCGGCAAGCCCCGCGCCGGCGAGCTGCCCTGGCTGCTCGCCGCGGGGCTCGACCCCGCAGCGGCGGACGACATTTGCTTCACGCAGGAGGCGTTCTGCGCCGTCACCTCGGAGACGGCGCTCGGGGCCGCCGATGTTCCCGAGTTCCTCGACCGGGCTGTGGCGTTCGCCAACGACACCCTGTGGGGCACGCTCAACGTCGGGCTGATCGTCCACCCGAAATCGCTCCGCGATCCCAGGGTCGCCGCGGCGGTGGACCGAGCGATCGAGAACCTGCGCTTCGGGACGGTGGCGGTCAACCACTGGTCGGCCGCCGGCTACGCGTTGGTCACAACGCCGTGGGGTGGCTTCAGCGGGAGCGACATCTACGACGTGAAGTCGGGGAGCGGCGAGGTTCACAACACGCTGATGTTTTCCCGCGTTCAGAAGAACGTCATTTGGGGCCCGTTCCGCGTGTGGCCCGTGCCCTGCTGGTTTCCCACCTGCCGCACAGGCCACGTGGTCGCCCGCCGGCTGAGCGAGTTCGAGGCGCGCCCCTCACTGCTGAAGCTCCCCGGCATCCTCGCCGCCGCGGTGCGCGGTTAGCTCAGCCCGGGTTAGGTCGCGGACGGTCCACGCATTCCCCCGTTCTTTGCGAATCCGTACCAGGTCAAGGGTCAAACGGGAAGCGTCAAAGGGAAGACGAAACACGACTGGGTGCTGTCCCTCTGATCTTCCCTGTCTTCCCTCTTCCCTTTTCCATTTTACGTTTGACTCGTCGCGGCGCGCGCCTGCGGCGGGAGCGGACGCAGCCCGGCGGCCGGGTCCTTGGGTGGGATCGCGCTCATCGCGTGCTCGGCGATCGCGGTGATCGTGAGGCTCGGGTTGACGCCGAGGTTGGCAGGTACCGCCGCCCCGTCCACGACCCACAGCCCCTCGTGGCCGAACACTTGGTTGCGCTCGTCCACCACGCCGTCCTCGGGGCCGGAGCCCATGCAGGCGCCGCCGAGGATGTGCGCCGTGATCGGGACGTTGAGCAGCACCTCGTTGACGGCGCTGGCCGGAAAGCCGCCGATGTCCTTCGCGACCGCGCGCGCGGCGTCGTTGGCGACCGGGATGTAGCTCGGGATCGGCGGCTGGCCGGGGTCGCGCCGGCTTCCGAGCTTGCGGGAGAACGGCCACCACCAGTGCCGCTTCCGCACCAGCCGGATCGAGTTCTCCACCGTCTGCATGACGAGCAGGATCACGGTGCGCCGCGCCCACCCGAACGGGCTGAGCGAGCGCAGGAAGTCGATCGGGTGGCGCAGGCACGTCGCCAGCCACTTCAGCGGGCGACCGAGTCGGCTCCCGCCGTCGGTGAGCAGCGTGGCGAGGAACCCCATGAAGTCCGACCCCTTCGAGTAGCGGACCACCTCGAGGTGCGTGTCCTTCGTGGGGTAGAGGGAGCTCGCGATCGCGATTCCCTCGGAGTAGTCCACCCGGTCGTCGCGCGCGGTGGCTCCGCAGATCACCTCGCTGTTCGTGCGCACGAAGCCGCCGAGGGCGGCAGGCAGGTCGGGCAGCGTTCCCGCCTCGCGGCAGCGCAGCAACAGATCCGTGGTCCCCATCGCGCCCGCCGCCAGGACGACGCCTCGCGCGTGGAGCGTCCGCCGGCCGCGCCGCACCTTTCTGGTGGAGCGGCGCGTGTGCACCAGGTAGCCTCCCTCGCCGTCAGGCTCGATCAGCGTGACCAGCGTCTCGGGGAGCACCTCGGCGCCCAGCTTCTCGGCGAACCACAGGTAGTTCTTGTCCAGCGTGTTCTTCGCGTTGTAGCGGCACCCGACCATGCACCCGCCGCAGTAGGTGCACGTCGTCCGTTGCGGCCCTTCGCCGCCGAAGTACGGGTCGCCCGCGTCCTCGCCGCTGCTCGGCCCGAACAGCACCGCGACGTCGGTGTACGTGAACTTCTCGGCGCAGCCGGTTGCGTGGGCAAACGCCCTCAGCGACTCGTCGCCGGCCCACATCCTCGGCGTGCGCGTGACCCCGAGCATTCGCCGCGCGGTCTCGTAGTGAGGAGCGAGGCGCGTCTTCCAGTCCGAGCCGCTCGGCCAGCGGCCGCGGGCGAACACCTCGTCCGGCGGGACCAGCAGGGTGTTGGCGTAGACGAGCGAGCCTCCGCCGACACCTGCCCCGGAGAGCACCAGCACGTCCTTGAGCAGGGTAAGGCGCTGGATCCCGTAGCAGAACAGCTGGGGGAGCCACAGGTACTTGCGGACGTGCCAGTTCGTCTTCGGGAAGTCCTCGCTCCGCCAGCGCTTGCCGGCCTCGATGACGAGGACGCTGTACCCTTTCTCGGAGAGCCGAAGCGCGGAGACGCAGCCGCCGAAACCGGAGCCCACGATTATGAAGTCGTATGCGCCCCCCGCTGGGGCGCTCCCGCTCCTCCGTGGTGTCTCCCCCAGCGCCATCGATCCTGGGGGAATTGTACCCCGGCAAGGCGGAGGTCTCAAACACCGGATCAGAAAGCGAAGTAGCGGCCGGCCGCTGCGCACACACGAGCCCCGAACCAGGCCTAGTGGCGGGCCTGCCCCCGCCCGCTGAGTCATCACGAGGAGTCGCGCTGCCGATCGGACGACGTAGCAATCGCGCCGGGATTTGCCCGATTCGCGGCCGGCCGCGCCCACGTCGGCCGGAACATTCCCTCGAGCATCACGTACTTCCCGGTAGGCGGTCGCAACCCGCCGGAACTGCACGTGGGAGGTCATGCGTGAGAATGCGAATGCCCGGGTTCTGGATGGCGCTCTGGTCGTTCCTCGTGGTCCTCGGCTGCGGGGCGGCCAGGGCGGATTCGGCAACGGGGCCAGCGGGTCTGAAGATCGTCGCTGCTCCCCCCGTGGCGCTCTACGGGGAACCCTTTTCCTGGAAGGTCACAGGCCTTCGGCCGGGCGAGAGGGTGACGGTCAAGGCCGTCTCGAAGGACGCCCGCAGGGTTGTCTGGGAGTCCGAAGCCGTCTTCGAAGCCGATGCGTCCGGCACGGTCGACATGGGCCGCCGGGCGCCCGTTTCCGGAGGCTGGGCGGAGGCGGACATCTTCGGCCTCCTCTGGTCCATGAAGGTAGCGAATTCCGACCCGAAGAAGCCGGTCGCCTACCGCCACGATGGGGTCAACGGCTGGATGGTGGACCTGACGGCCACCGACTCTGTCGGAATCACGGCCACGACCAGGTTCCGCTGCGTCTTCCAGAGGCCGGGCCAGGCCCTCGCCCGCGTCCCTCTCGAACAGGACGGCCTGAGAGGCTTTCTCTACTATCCGGCGGAGGGCGGTCCGTTCCCGGGCGTGATCATCCTGGGCGGATCGGAGGGCAGGCTGTTCGAAGGATGGGCCCAGGCCTTCGCCGCCAACGGCTTCGCGGCCCTGTCACTGGCCTGGTTCGGGTATCCGAGCCTGCCCGAGGAGTTGGTCGAGATTCCCCTCGAATACTTCGACCGGGCCGCGGCATGGATGAAGACTCAACCCAAGGTCAAGCCGGGAGGGCTCGGGGTGGTGGGTGGCTCCAAGGGAGGCGAAGCGGCCCTTCTGGCGGCCTCCCGGAACAGCACGTTCCGGGCTGTCGTCGCCATGACACCTGCGGCTCACGCGTGGGAAGGGCACACCATGAGATTCTTTTCGCCGGACTATCAGGCGGTGTCCTCCTGGAGCGTCGGCGGACGGCCGCTTCCCTATCTACCGTTCAAGGTGACGCGGGAGGAGAAGGAGCTGGAACAGAAGGGCGAGCTCGCGTCCTTCGTGAAGTTCTTCCGCGATGGTTTGGCCCAAGCCGACCCGGCGACGGTCCAGAGGGCGGCGATCCCTGTCGAGAAGATCGCCGGCCCGATCCTGCTCATCTCGGGGACCGACGACCAGATCTGGCCGGCCGGGGAGTTCTGCGCACTCATCATGGCCAGGCTGAAGAAGGCGGGGTTCCCCTACGAGGTCGAGCATCTCAGCATCGAAAAGGGCGGCCACTCGTCATGCCTCCCGTTCCTGATCACGGCAAATCGCGGCCTGCTCATCGACGGCGATCCCAGCGGAGGGGCGCCCCAGGCGGACGCACAGGGAGGCTACCGCTCATGGGCAGAGACCATGGCCTTCCTCCACCGGCATCTGGACCAGTAAAGGGACCGCAGGGACGGTGGGCGAGGGCGGCCGCAAGGGCCGCCACTACGAAAGACCAACCACGCCTTTGGAGGGGCGAGGCTTGTCCCCGTCCTTTGTCCCTCACCCTCTCCCGCACGCGGGAGAGGGCCGAGGTGAGGGCCACGTCGAAGGGCCCCCACCTGGCCTCCCACGGCAAGCGGGGGAGGAACCGGAGCAGTGGAAATCTCGTGGAGTCCAGCGGGATTGCTTCGTCGTTTCGCTTCTCGCAATGACAATATTTCCCCGTGTCATTGCGAGCGAAGCGAAGCAATCCCGTCGTGTCGTGCGGTTAACTCTTCACTCTCAACTCTTAACTCTTCACTTTCCTTTCAGTCTTCATGGGTGTGGCCGTGGTCATGGACGTGCTCGTGGGCGACCACGTGCTGGTGGGGGTGGCTGTGCACGAGCCGACCGTGCCGGTGCGAGTGCGCGTGGATCAGGTTCACGGCGAGCAGCAGGTCGGTGTCGGCGAGCACCCGCTCCGGCGCGCCGTCGGCTACCAGGCGGTGCTCCTCGGACAATACGATCACGCGGTCCGCGAGGTGGGGCAGCAACGTGAGGTCGTGCGTGGCGGTAACGAGCGTGAGGCCGCGGGCGTGGAGCGCCTCGAGGATCTCGAGCAGCAGCGACTGGCTGCGCGGGTCCAGCCCGGCGGTGGGCTCGTCCAGGAGCAGCACCGAGGGCGAGAGCACGAGCAGCGAGGCGAGCGCGACGCGCTTCTTCTCTCCGGCGGAGAGGCCGGCGGGGGAGCGTCCGCGCAGCCGGGAGATCTCGAGCAGCGCGAGCGTGTCCTCGATGCGGCGGAGCACCTCGTCCTGGGTCCACCCCATCTGCAGCGGGCCGAACGCGAGCTCGTCCTCGACCATGGGGCAGAACAGCTGCGCGTCGGAGCTCTGGAACAGGAAACCGACTTCCTGCCGGAACCGGGGCCCGAACGGCGTCTCCTCGAGCGCGTCCTCGGTGAGCGGGCGCCCGAGGTAGGCGACGCGGCCCTCGCCCGGGAAGTAGAGGCCGTCGAGCAGGTGGAGGAGCGTGGACTTGCCGCTGCCGTTGGCGCCGACGAGCGCGAGCCGCTCGCCGCCGCGGACCTCGAACGACACGCCGTCCAGGCACGGCGGCTGGCCGGGGTAGGCGAACCGGACTCCCTCCACCGCGAAGACGGTCTCGCCCGATGGGCCGCTCACGCGAGCCTCCTGTCCAGGATCAGCAGCGCCGCCCCAACCGCCGCGGCGACCGCCATGAGCAGCCAGTCCTTGCGCTGCCAGCGCGCCGGCCGCAGCAGGCGCACCTCGCCGGTGAACCCGCGCGACACCATCGCGAGCGTGACCTCGTCCGCGAGCGCCCGGGTCCTGCGGAACACCGCGCCGACCCCGGCCGCGGCCCACGCCTCCTCGCGTCGCACCCCGATCGCGGCGACGCTGCGCGCCAGGCGCGCCAGGTGCAGCTCCTGCGCCGACCGCAGAAGCACCGCCAGGTAGCGCTCCGCCATCGCCAGCACCATCACGAATGCCTGCGGCACCCCGAGCGAGCGCAGACCGCCGAGGAGCTGCTGCGGCCGAGTTGTCGCCGCCAAAAGAAGCGCGAGCGCCGCGCAGGCGGTCGTGCGCAGCACCATCCGGCCCGCAACCAAGAGGCCGTCGCCCGTGATTGCCACGATCTCCGGCAATCGCCATGGACCAAGCGCGCCGCCTGCCGTCCGCCAGAGCACCAGCAGCGGCGAGCCACCCGAGACGACGTTGAGCGTCGCCGGGAGCATCAGCGCGGCGGAGGCAAGCGGCACGGCGATCAGCACCGGGAGGAGGCGGCGGCCCGGCACCCGCGCGGCAACCGATAGCGCGAGCGTGAGCCCGAGACACACGGCGAGCGGCAGCATGCCGCGCAGGAACGTCGCCACCACGATCAGGCCGACCGCCGCGAGCAGCTTGGCGCGCGGATCCGCCGCGCGGAGCGCTCCAGCGTTGGGGCCGTCGTCCTCCCGGACCAGCAGCGCGAGCGACCGGCCCATCGCGCCGAGCGTCCGGCGCAGTAACCGGTGCGCCGCCGGGCGCGGCGAGACACCGCCGCTGGGTCTCGCGCCGGGGCGCAGCCACTCAGGCAGCGCGGTCATCGCGCTCCCTCCTCGTGAACAGGCGGCGCAGCACGAGCACGACTGCGGCGACTGCACCGACGCCGACCACCGCGGAGATGGCGTACCACACGGCTTGCACCGTCGTTGAGGCACCTTGCGCGGCGAGCGGTCCGTAGCCGGGGAGCGGCGCCCGCCAGAGGGAAGAAAGCCGCTGGAAGCCCGACGGCAGATAACCGACTAGCTTGGAGAGCCGGTCGGCGCTCCACTCGCCCCACGCGGTGCCGCCGCCGAAACGCGCTGCGAGCACCAGTCCGAGTGGCGACAGCAGCGCAAGCACCGCCACGGCGAGAGCGAAGCGCTTGAGGGCGCGGCTCGTCGGCTCCTGGGCGGCCGCGGCCAGGGTTAGACCCGGCTCCGTCCGGGTGAGGTAGGCGAGCGCGAGCGCGGTGACGGCTGCCTCCACGAACCCGACGACCAGCAGGTGCGAGACCGCCATCGCAGGCACCGCGACGGAGAGGCCGAACGGGCAGTACAGCGGCCGGCCGGATGGATCGCGGGCGATCAGGGGCTGGATCCCGAGCAGCGCGCCGGTCGCGAGCGCGGCGACGTTCACTCCGACGTAGCCACCGGCGGCCGCCGCGGCGTACCGGCGCCGCGAAGCGGCTGAACTCGCGCCCGCGAGGAGCCGGTACGTCCACCACCCGGCAAACGGCATCACGACCGCCATCGTGAAGCAGTTGGCGGCAAGTGCGGTGATGCCGCCGTCGCCGAACAGCAGCGCCTGCACCGCAAGCGCGAGCGACACGGCAACGACCGCGGCCCAAGGGCCGAGCAGGACTGCCACCAGCACCGAGCCCACCGCATGGCCGCTCGTGCCGCCGGGCAGCGGCACGTTGAACATCATCACCACGAACGCGAACGCGGCGGCGAGCGCCATCATCGGGAGCCGGCGCACCGACAGCGTGCGCTTTAGCCGCGCCGACGCCCACGACCACAACGGCGCCATCACCGCCCACGCGGGGAGGTACGTCTGCGGCCCGAGGTATCCGTCCGGGATGTGCACTAGCGCGCCCCCGGGCACTGTCGCCGGCCGACGTTCGGGTGGACGGTCACGAAAGGAGCGCTCCGGTTGTGGTCGCGACCACGCCCCCGTGCTTGACGCCGCGCGTGGCGACGAGCGCGTCGGCGATCCTCCGCACCTGGCGGCTCCGCCCTCTTACGATGATCACCTCGAGGCAGTTGTGCGGGTCGAGGTGGACGTGCGTGCTGCTCACGATCGCGCGGTGGTGCCGGTGCTGGAGCTCCGCCAGCGTGTCGGCGAGGTGGTGCTCGTGATGCTCGTAGACGATGCTCACCGTGGCGATCACGTCGGCGTTCGGGTCGGACCACTTCTCGGAGACGAGCTCCTTGCGGACCAGGTCCCGGATCGCCTCGGAGCGCGAGGCGTAGTCGCGCTCCGTGATCAGCGCGTCGAAGCTCGCGAGGAGCCCCCTCTCCATCGAAACCCCGAACCGGCCCAGCTCGGCCATGGCGCCTCCGTGGCACGTCTTGTGAATTCGTAGCACTCCCGCGCCACGAAAGCAAGGGCGGGCCGCCACGTTGCGACGCTGCCGTTTTCTCTGTTGATCACGCGCTGCGCAGGAAACCCTGTCATTTCGAGGAGGCCCGCCGCAGGCGGGACGACGAAGCAATCTCGACGGACCCGCGACCGCCCGCGCGTCGTGTCTCTGTGGAGCACGCGCTCAACCCGTGCTCTCCCCAGGTCACGGGAGGCGAAGGCGAGGACGCCCGGAGGGCGCGCTCCAGGGCGACCAGGGCGGCCGCAAGGGCTGCCCCTCCGGAAGACCAGGGATGCCAATGGAGGAGCGGGGCTTGTCGCGGCCGTTCGTCCTTTCCCCTCTCCCGCGTGCGGGAGAGGAGCGGAACGACTGTCCGTATGATCGAGGACAGCCGGGTACAGGGTGTGGCCCAGCAACTGTCTGCACGTTGGAGGTGGCCTGGCAATGATGTGCCCCCCTGTGCCGCGGCACAGGGGGGCAGCGAGTCGCCGGATACCAGAGTGCACTGGATTCCGTGATGGCAACATGCCGTCGGACGTGCGCTCGCTGCCCAACATCACTGGGAGGTGATGTCATGGCAAGTATAGGGCGCGACGGCAGCACAGGGGTGGTCATCGGTGTGGACCCGCACCCGGCCAGCCACATGGCGTGCGCGATGGACGCCACAGGACGGGTGCTCGGGGAATGCGAGGTCAGCAACGACGAGGGTGGCGCGGAGAGGCTGCAAACGTGGGGGAAAGCGTATGGGAAATGCCGGTGGGCGGTGGAGGGGCCGGCGAGTTCATTCGCTCGGGGGATGGTGGCACGGCTTCGGGAGGCCGGCGAGGAGGTCGTAGCGATTGCGCCGGCAATGACCGCGCAGTACCGGGGGAAGCGCTGGCGTGGGAAGAACGACCGGATCGATGCGGCGAATGCCGCGCGGGCGCTGCTTGCCAACCCCGAGCTGCCACGGTACGAGCCACCGCCGTATCAGGAGAGGCTGAAGGAACTGACGCGGAGCTATCAACGCCTATCCCAGCAGCTGCGGGCCACGCGGATGGCAGCTCGCACCCTGCAGACAGCAGAAGCCCAGGCGGCGCTCGCTCAGGTCACCGTAGCGCTCGAGCAGGCAGTCCATGATCTTAAGGCGACGATCCGAGCGACCGTGGCGCCTCTCGCCGCTCCGCTGCTTGCTCAACAGGGTGTTGGGCCGATCGTGGCTGGCGTGGTGCTGGCGGAGGCGGGTCGGGTTGGGCGCTTCCGCTCGCGAGATCACTTTGCCGCCTTCGCCGGCTGCGCCCCGATCCCCTGGGCCTCCGGTGCGGGTCAGGCAGTCCGCGTCAACCCCGGCGGCAACCGTCGCCTCAACTGGGCGGCGCACATCGTGGTCCTTGGACGCCTCCGTCTCGATCCCCAAACGCGCGCCTACCGAGACCGCAAGCTCAATCAGGGGAAAACCCAGCGCGAGATCATCCGCTCCCTCAAGACCTACGTCTGCCGCGAGCTCTACACCTGCCTGCAGACCATCAACTCGATACCCACGCCCTCTTGACTTCCTCATACCAGATCATTGCGAGGAGCGAAGCGACGAAGCAATCCCGAGGATTTCTGCGGGATTGCCACGGTTCCCTCGCGACGCTCGGGAACCTCGCAATGACACCTGCAGGTCGGTCGGCCCGCGGCTGGCCGTTCCAATAGGTAGGATCGGTACAAACGGGCACGCGATGGCCTTGTGAATCCGTGCCTGCCGTGCTTTCCGCCGCTTGTAAACGCCGCTGAACTCTCTAGAATTGTCGCGATTCATGAGGTGACGCTCCTGGCCCTCGGCTAGAAGGCGCCGCGGCGCCGTGGAGCGGGAGCACATTGAGGTCAGTGACGATATGCCTTCATTTTTCAAGGGTTTGCGATGCGAACCACCGGCGGCAGCCTGTCAGTCGGTCTCGGCCGACGGTGGATGGCATGCCTGTCCGTATGATCGAGGGCAGCCGGAGGCGGACCGACGAAGGATCTCCCCGATACCGCAGCGCCCGCGATGTCTCTAACTCTAAACTCTTCACTCTCAACTCTTCACTGATTCCACCAGAGCCTGTGGACAGTCTTCCGCTCTGCTGACCGGAGCCACCTGATGCCCACGATCGCCAAAGATGCACGGATCTACGTCGCCGGCCATTCCGGCCTCGTCGGTTCGGCAATCACCCGCCGCCTGAAGGCCGGGGGCTTCACTAACCTCCTCACCGCCGAGCGTCACGAACTCGACCTGCGCGACCAGGGCGCGGTGGATGTCTGGTTCCAGACGAACCGCCCCGAGTACGTCTTCCTCGTTGCGGGCACGGTGGGCGGCATCCTCGCCAACTCGACCCGCCCCGCGGAGTTCATCTACGACAACATGATGATCCACGCGACCGTCGTGCACGCGGCCTACCGCGAGGGCGCACGGAAGCTCCTCTACCTTGGCAGCTCCTGCATCTACCCGCGGGAGTGCCCGCAACCGATGAAGGAGGAGTACCTCCTCACGGGCCCGCTCGAGCCCACCAACGAACCGTACGCGGTCGCGAAGATCGCCGGCATCAAGCTGTGCCAGGCGTACCGCCGCCAGTATGGGTGTGACTTCATCTCCGCGATGCCGACCAACCTGTACGGCCCAAACGACAACTTCGATCTGACGAGCTCCCACGTGCTGCCGGCGCTGATTCGCAAGTTCCACGACGCGAAGGTCGAGGGGCGGGGCGAGGTCGTCATCTGGGGCACCGGATCGCCGCGGCGCGAGTTCCTGCACGTGGACGACCTCGCCGACGCGTGCCTGTTCATCATGGAGCGCTGGGACGAGAACATCCACATCAACGTCGGTACCGGCGAGGACCTCTCGATCCGCGAGCTGGCGGAGATGGTCCGCGATGTCGTCTTCCCCGAGGCTCGCCTCGCCTTCGACACCTCGAAGCCCGACGGCACCCCGCGCAAGCTCCTCGACGTCTCGAGCCTCCACGCCCTCGGCTGGCACCACCGCATCGGCCTCCGCGACGGCATCGCCTCCACGTATCGGTGGTTCCTCGCGCACCATGACCACTTGCGAACGACCTGAAGTTAAGAGTTAAGAGTGAAGAGTGAAGAATTGAAGGCAACGACAACGGCCGCACGTAGGGATCTCGAGTGAGCCAGAGCGCAGTTCGCGAGAAGAGCTTCGAGTTCGCGCTCCAAGTCATCGAGCTCTATAGGATCCTCAAGGCAGACCACGAGTTCGTTCTCTCGAGACAACTCCTGCGTGCGGGCACGAGCATCGGCGCAAACGTCGAGGAAGCCAATGCTGGACAGAGCCGCAAGGATTTCCTCTCGAAGATGTCGATCGCACTGAAGGAGGCAAGAGAAGCTCGCTACTGGCTCCTGCTGCTGCACCGCTCTGAGCTCGTTCCGGCCGACGCCAGGCCGTGCCTCCAGAAGGCTGATGAGTTGATCAAGCTCCTCGCGTCGATCGTCAAGACGACGAAGGAGTCAGCAAACGGACAGTTCGTTTCAGCGAGTCGTGCCGCTAGCAAGACCCGGTCTTGATCTGTCGCTTGCTGTCTCCTGGCAGGTGTGTTGTGTCATCGTCTCTCAACTCTTCACTCTTAACTCTTCACTCTCAACTTTCTCGTCCCCGGAGTCCTCATGAAATGGCCCAAACGTAACGGAAAGCGCGCTCTCGTCACCGGCATCACCGGCCAGGACGGGTCCTACCTCGCCGAGCTTCTGCTCGGGAAGGGGTACGAGGTGTGGGGGATGGTTCGCCGCGCCTCCACCTTCAACACCGGCCGGCTCGACCACATCTACCAGGACCCGCACGAGCCCGACGTCCGCCTGCACCTCGAGTACGGCGACCTCAACGACGCATCGTCGCTCAACAAGCTCCTGAAGGTCGTGCGCCCCGACGAGATCTACAACCTCGGCGCGCAGTCGCACGTCAAGGTTTCGTTCGACGTGCCCGAGTACACCGCCGAGGTCACCGGCGTCGGCGCCGTCCGCCTGCTCGAGGCGATGCGTGAGCTGGGCCTCGAGTCGCGCTTCTACCAGGCCTCCTCCTCCGAGCTGTTCGGCAAGGCTGTCGAGGTGCCGCAGCGCGAGAGCACCCCGTTTTACCCGCGCAGCCCCTACGCGGCCGCAAAGGCGTACGCCTTCTACATCACGCGCAACTACCGCGAGGCGTACAGCATCTTCGCGGTCAACGGCATCCTCTTCAACCACGAGTCGCCGCGCCGGGGCCAGACGTTCGTCACCCGCAAGATCACGCGTGCCGTCGCGCGCATCAAGCACGGCCTGCAGGACAGGCTCTACCTCGGCAACCTCGACGCCAACCGCGACTGGGGGTACGCCGGCGACTTCGTCGAGGCGATGTGGCTGATGCTGCAGGCCGACGAGGCTGAGGACTACGTCATCGCCACCGGGGAGACGCACTCCGTGCGACAGCTCTGCCAGCTCGCGTTCGAGTGCGCCGGCATGCCGATCACCTGGCGTGGGAAAGGCCCGGCAGAGCAGGGGGTGGGCAAGGACGGCCGCGTGCTCGTCGAGGTGGATACCGGGTACTTCCGCCCCACCGAGGTCGAACACCTGCTCGGTGACCCGTCCAAGGCGAGGACCAAGCTCGGCTGGAAGCCGCGCGTGGGGTTTGAGGCCCTCGTCAAGATGATGGTCGAGAGCGACCTCGCGCTCGCCGCCCGGGACGTGCGCCTCGCCTCCGTCTCCCCTAAGTAAGAAGTCCTCTTGGGTCCCGATGCCCGCCGCCTATGCAGTCTTTGTCTCTGTGGAAAGCGCTCCGCGAACCTGTCATTGCGAGTCCCGCCGCTGGCGGGACGAAGCAATCTCGCGGAAATCCCGGGATTGCTTCGTCGCTCACTCTTGTCCTCTGTGGAGCACGCGCTCCGCGCGTGCTCTGTTCCTGCGTTCGTAAGAGAGAGGTCTGTCCCCACCCTGCCTTTCACCCTCTCCCGCGCGCGGGAGAGGGCCGGGGTGAGAGCCCAGGTGGCACCTTGCAGAACCCCTACGTTGCCGCCCCCGCAAGCGGGGGAGGGAGTGAATAGCGTCACCCCGCTGATGTACCGTTGTAGGCGAGCATGAAGCGTCGCAAACCCTCATCCCTCGAGAACGCCACGACTCGGCTGGGCCGCCGCCCCGTCACATTCCAGGCGCGCCTGCGAGCGCGAGCTTTGAAGCTCGCCCGCCACGAACTGGGTGACACAAACGACTCCACCCAGGCATCCGATCAGGCTGGAAGGCCCACCCCGCGCGCGATTTGGGCGCAGGTCCACCAGCGCGCACGCACGCTGAGCCCTGCCCCACCCGGAAGCGCTCGCGCGGGTGCGCCGGCTGCGGCTTTGGGAACCGAGCCGAAGGCTGATTCGGGTCGGGCAGCCGGACAAACTCAACCTCCCGAGCCTCAGGGTGCGTCAGCCCTGGACCACCGAACGGCGGAACGGGCTTCCAGGCGGCACCGCCATTTCAAACCGTGCCCGAAGTGCGGAAAGCCCATCCGCCTGACGCACCGGCGCCTGCTCGATCGGCTCGTCGCAGAGGCCGTTCCTGTTCACCGGTGGCGATGCGACTCCTGCGGTTGGTCCGGCCTGCGAGTCGACCGCCACGAGCTGAAGCACCTGAAACGTAGGGTTGGACGCCTGATCATCATCCTCCTCGCGTTCCTTCTCGGGTTTCTCCTGATGTCGTACCTCGACTACCTCAAGTACACCTACCATCCGCCGGAGTGAAGTCTGGGCGTCGAATCCTATCCGTTGCGCCCCGGGGAGCTTGGGCTCGCCCGGTGCGCCGGTCGCAATCGCTCTTGCAGTTGACGCCTCAAGTCGATCCTTTGACGCTTTCGCTTTCTCTCTCCGACCTTCGGACCTTGCACGGCGACCATGCCCCTCCGCCGGCATCTCCTCGTCGTTCCTTTAACCTTTTCCGTTTGACCTTTTCCCCTCTGTTTTCAACTCTCCACTCTTGACTCTTCACTCTAAGAACTCCATGCCTAAGGTCTCCGTCATCTTCGGCACTCGCCCCGAGGCGATCAAGCTCGCGCCCGTGGTCCTGGCGCTGAAGGCTGACTCCCGCTTTGAGTGCGACGTCTGCGTGACCGCTCAGCACCGGCAGATGCTCGACCAGGTGTTGGAGGTCTTCGGAATCGCGCCTGACACCGACCTCGACCTGATGCTCCCCGACCAGACGCTGGCTGGGCTCACGGCCCGCGCCGTCGAGGCCGTGGACCGCTACCTCGCGGAGAGGAAGCCCGGCCTCGTCCTGGTCCAGGGCGACACGACCACCACGCTCTGCTCGGCGCTGGCGGCGTTCTACCACCACATCCCGGTCGGGCACATCGAGGCCGGCCTCCGCACTGGAAACCTCGAGTCCCCGTGGCCGGAGGAGGCCAACCGCGTCCTGACCACGCGCCTCACGAGGTTGCACTTCGCGCCGACCGAGACCAACCGCCAGAACCTCCTTCGCGAGGGGATCCCGCACGACCGCATCGTCGTCACCGGCAACACCGTGATCGACGCGCTCTTCCTGGCCCTCGACATCATCAAAGGGCACCCGCCGGAGGTGCAAGGTCTCCCGAGCACACTCGTGCGGGGCAGCAACCCGCTCGTGCTGATCACCGGCCATCGCCGAGAAAACTTCGGTCCGGGCTTCGAGTCCATCTGCAAGGCGATCGCGGAGCTGGCGGCGCGCTTTCCCGAAACCGCGTTCGTCTACCCGGTGCACCTCAACCCGAACGTGCGCCGGCCCGTGAATAGGATTCTTCGGAGCGCCGGCACCCACAACGTCCACCTCATCGAGCCGCTGCCGTACTTGCCGTTCGTCGCGATGATGAGCCGCGCCACTGTCATCCTCTCGGACTCGGGCGGCGTGCAGGAGGAGGCGCCGAGCCTCGGTAAGCCGGTGCTCGTCATGCGCGACACCACCGAGCGCCCGGAGGCGGTCATCGCCGGCACCGTCAAGCTCGTCGGCACCGATCAGCAGGCGATTGTTGAGGAGACCAGTACGCTGCTCACAGACCGGGCGGCGTACGACGCCATGGCCCGCGCCATCAACCCCTACGGCGACGGCAAGGCCACTGGGCGCATCTTGGCCGCCTGTGCGGGGTTCCTTGGGACGTGATCCATGTGTCGCTCGACAACGCTGATTCATGTTGACGTGGAAACCCGGGCCTCTCTTCGGACCCCAGACTGATCCTGGAACCCTACGCCGGCGATGGGTGGCGACGCCCAACCTAGTCGGCGCCCGGGGGTTTTCTCTTACCCAGAGGCCAAACGTGGTCAAGGTGTGAGGAAACTGAACGCCCGGCGCACGCTCGTCCTGGTCTCGCAGGGCCTCGGTCTCGATGGCGGAGGGACGGCCGTGGTTGGCCGGCTGCTGGTCCGCGGCCTCTCAGAGCTGTGCGCGGCACGTGGCCGGCCTTTCACGGTCTTGCATCTCGGTTCAAGGGCTGATTGCCCTTGTACGGGCGACATCGTGCATTTCCGGGGCAGCCAGCTGCGGCTGGGGTGGGAGGTCGCAGCGCGGCAAGCGCGCCGAGAGGTGTCGGGGATCGTATTCGACCACCTCGGCCCGGCTCGGTTGCAGGCCCTGCTGCCGGGGTCATTCCGGTCGCGCTTTGCGGTCTACCTTCATGGCATTGAGGCTTGGCAGGCGCGGAGTTGGCAGCGATTACGTGCGCTCCGCCTCGCGAACGTCTTGCTTGCGAACTCTCACTACACGGCCGGCAGGACTCAGCGCGAGCTCGAGCTCGAGAGGCATGTGGAGATCGTGTCGCCCGTGCTGGAGGAGCGCCCGGCCGAGGGAACTGCGGACGGTGCCCTGCTGGGCGCTCTCGGCGAGCGATTCCTGTTGATGGTTGGAAGGATGGCGGCGAGCGAGCGCTACAAGGGCCACGACGAGCTCCTGGAGGCGATGGCCGAGCTGCGGGGCGAGGCCACGCCGGTGAAGCTCGTCGTCGTCGGCGGAGGCGACGACATTGCGAGGCTGCGGACGAAGGCAGTCTCGCTGGGTGTGTCGGATGCCGTGACGTTTACGGGTTTCGTGAGCGAAGCGACGAAGCAGGCCCTGTTCGAGCGGGCTGCGGCGTTCGTCATGCCGAGCCGTGACGAGGGGTTCGGCCTGGTCTACCTGGAGGCGATGCGCGCGGGCTGTCCTTGTGTGGCGCTCGCGAACACCGCCGCGGCGGAGCTCATCACCGACAATGAGACGGGCCTCCTCGTGCCCGACCTGGGCCGAGCGGTCCTGGGAAAGGCGCTGCGGACGTTGCTCGACGAGCCTGAGTGGGCGAAACGTCTGGGCGAGGGGGGCCGTCTGCGCTGGCGGCAGCGGCACCAGTACCCGGCCTTCAGGGACGCTCTCGAGGAACGGCTGACCGGGTTCCTCGACGCCTGACCATGTGCGGAATCAACGGCATCGTGCGCCTGAATCGCGACGCGCCACCGATCGATCTGGCCGAGGTGTGCCGGACCCGCGACGCCATGGCCTCGCGGGGGCCCGACGGGACGGGGCTCTGGTCGTCGAAGGAGGGCACGGTCGCCCTTGGCCATCGACGGCTCGCCATCATCGACCTGACCGACGCGGCCTCGCAGCCCATGGTGAGCGCAGACGGCCGCTGGGTCATCGTGTTCAACGGCGAGATCTACAACTATCGCGAGCTCCGCGCCGCCCTCGAGCGGCGGGGCGCCACCTTTCGCACGACGTCCGACACCGAGGTGTTGCTCAACTTGATGGCACGCGACGGCCGAGCCGCGCTGCCAAGGGTGCGCGGGATGTTCACGTTCGCCCTATGGGACAACGTCGAGCGCCGGTTGCTCCTCGCTCGCGATCCGTACGGGATCAAACCACTCTACTTCGCGAAGCAGGGCGCCGTCCTCCGCTTCGCGTCTCAGGTCAAGGCGCTGGAGGCGGGCGGCGGCATCGGCGCGGAGACCGACCCGGCCGGTCTCGTAGGATTCCTGCTGTGGGGGTCGGTTCCCGAGCCGTTCACGATCCGGCGCGGCGTCCGCTCCCTTTCGGCCGGGCACACGTTGGAGGTAGTGAACGGGCAGGTTTCGGAACCCGAGCCGTTCCTGCGCGTGGGCCTCGACGAACCCCAGGTTGACGAGAGAGCGCTCGCTCCGCTCGAGGCCGTCGAAGACAGCGTCCGTGCCCACTTGGTCTCGGATGTCCCGGTGGCCGTCTTCCTCTCGGCGGGTCTCGACTCGGCCCTCGTCGCAACGCTGGCGGCTCGCGCGCACGTAGGACCGCTCCGGACGTTCACCGTGACGTTCGACGAGTTCGTAGGAACAGGCAACGACGAGGGACCTCTCGCACGCGAGGTCGCGCGTCGCCTGGGAGCGGAGCACATCGAGCGCCGCGTCCGGCACGAGGATTTCCTGCACATCTGGGAGGACGCCGTCGCTGCGATGGACCAGCCGTCGATCGACGGCTTCAACACGTTCCTGGTCAGCCGAGTTGCGCACGAGGCGGGGCTGAAGGTTGTGCTCTCCGGGCTCGGCGGCGATGAGTTGTTCGGCTCGTACCCTTCGTTTCGAGACGTGCCGCGTTGGGCGCGCGCCGCGCGTCTGCTCCGGCCGCTGCGCGGGGTCTGGCCGCGACTGGCGCGCACCGTCGCGCCGAGCCGCCCCAAGCTCGCGGGTCTGGCGGGCCTTGGCGGCACCCTTGCCGGCGGCTACTTCCTTCGTCGTGGACTCTTCCTCCCCGCGGAGGTCCGACAGTTGCTGCCGGGCACCGTGGCGGAGGCCGGGCTGGCCGCATACGACCCGCTTGTGGCGCTCGATGCGCTCATGGGACAAACGGCCGGCGATTCCTGGGTCGCAGTGCACCTCCTGGAATCGGGCCAGTACATGCGCAACCAGTTGTTGCGAGACGCGGACTGGGCGTCAATGGCTCACTCGCTCGAGCTGAGGGTGCCGCTGGTCGACCCAGTCTTGCGACGAACGCTGGCTCGCTCCCGCTTCGAGCCGGCGAGGTCCCGCGGCAAGGCAGCATTCGTGCGGGCGGCATCCGCGGGTCTTCCCGCAGAACTCTTCGATCGGCCCAAGTCAGGGTTCTCCGTACCTATCGGCCGCTGGCTCGGTCTGGCCAGCCCTGGTGACGGACAAGGCTTGATCTCCCGCCGCCTTGCTGCCCGGGTCCTGAAGGAATTTGACACCGTCTTGGCGCCCGGAGCCTGGGCGGGAACCAGGGCGAAGCTGTGAGGGCGGCTCGTACCGTGGTGCCGGCCACGAGGGACCAAAGGGTCGTGCACGGTCGCCCATGGCGCTGCTCTAAGGCTGCGGAGATCGTCATCGCGGGGCGCGAGACGGTCGTGTCAACTGGGGAGCCCTGAACGTGGGCGCGGCCGGAGCGAAGCAAGAAGGCGTGCGCGTGGGGATGGTGGTCGCCGCCTGTCTCGTGATCTGGGCGGGCCTCGTGGCGCTGTTCGCCTTCAACAGTGGCTATGGTTTTGACCAGTTGGAGTATCTGTTGGTCGGCCGGTCACTTGCGGAAGGATGGCCGCTATACACCTGGTATACATCGAAGTCCTTTGGCATCTACGTGCTTGTGGCGCTCCTGCACCTATTGGGCATCCGTTTCGGTCATTGGTCCCTTGCCGTCGTCATCTCGGCCGTCTCGGTCGCCATCGTTGGCCTCAGCTTCCGGGCAGTCAGGCGTTTCGAGAGTGTCGCGACCGCCTCCGCGGCTGCGGGTCTCATTGGACTCTGTACGATCTTCATGGAGCTAAATTTCCTGCAGACTGAGGGCTTCGTCTTCTTGGCCGGGCTCGCGGCCTTTGCAATTGTCCTCGGCACCAAGCCACGGTCGTTGCCTGCACGGCTTTTTCTCGCGGCCCTCGCGGTCGGTGTCGGGTTCCACTTCAAAGCCGTCGCGGTTCTCTATCTTGGCGGCATCTTGGTGTTCGCCGTGTGGTTGCGGCCCAACCGGAGTGATCGAGTTGCCCTGGTCCCTGCCATTGCGGCGCTTGGCACGGGCTTTGCGGCTGCGGCCGTCCCGGCCTTCCTTTACTTCGGGCTGACCGGCCGCGCAGGTCCCTTTCTGAGATGGACGGTGACCTTCCCCCTCCTCGACTACCCTGCGAACACTCTCTACCTGACGAAACTCTTGACGAAGCTCTCCGTGTTTCACCTCGTCATCACCTGCGCGGTTGCGCTTCTGATCCTGGACAAACCGACTCGCTCGGAGGTCTGGGGCAACGATGTTGCTCGGTTGGCAGCGCTGATGGGTCTGTCGTCACTCGTGCAGGTGTTGAAGACGCAGGCCAGCCATTATTGCTTTCCCGGCTTCGCGTTCCTGATGATCTCTGCGGCCGTTGTTTTCGTGTCTGCCTTTCAGGACAGGCATGTCCCCAGGCTCATCCGTGTTGGGGGCCTTGCGCTCGCGTTGCTGACGGCCACCGGTTCGGCACTTGCGTATCGCCCGGCGGTTCTTCAGCGGTTTCTGTCCGTACGCGACTACTCGGCCGAGACCGAGTTGGCTCATTTCCTCCAGGCAGCAGTGCCCCCAGGGAAGGCGATGTTTGGTTTCCGCCAAGGCACGTATCTCTGCTGGCTTGCGCACCGGTACCCGCCGCCGCCGTTCCTCGATACGGCACAGATCACGTCCTGGTACCTCCGGAACCGCCCTGACGTGGTGTTCCGGGCCCTGCGGGACCCACAACTGGCTTTGGTCGGGATGGACGGTCGTGGCCCCTCGGTGACGCTGTTCGACGATCCCGGTTTTGGCGGCGAGCAGGGTGACCTGCGGGCTATTGAGAAGATCAACCAGCGGCTCGAAGAGGATTTTGAGCCGGCTGCCACCGTCTCCCATGGCTTTACTTTTTGGAGGCGCCGCGGCTCGCCATGATGGGTCCGTGACGGCGAGGGGCGCCGTGCGCCGGACAACGAAGGTCGGTGGCTGGGGTCGATCGCCCAGGCCGGGCCGAGATTTGAAGGCTCCCGCGCCCAAGCGCTGGCGACGCGCCATCTCTGCCGGTCGCAGCGAGCGAGGGCAAGCCTTGCAGTTGTCGGTGCTCCGGATCCAAGCGCCATTCGGGCGTGAGATCGGGAAGCCCGAAGCTCGTCGGAAGACTGCGTGACCCTTCGCCAGAAGACCAAAGAGGCCCTCCTGTGGGGCGCGGGATTCCGGGTGATCCGGGACGTAACGCAGTTCGCCATCATGCTGGTCCTCGTTCGGCTGCTGACCCCCACAGACTACGGGCGGTACGGCCTCCTGACCAGCGTGATCGGCTTTCTGGGACTGTTCTCTGCGAGGACCTTCCTGGCACACATCGTCCAGGTGCGCGGTGATCAGGAGGTCCACGCGCAGGACCACTTCACCGCGGGCGCGGCGATCCAGGCGTCCCTCTTCGTGGGGGCGAACCTGCTGGGGGTGGTGCTCCGCTTCTCCGACTCGTACCGCCCGATCGCAGGCCTGTTGCACGTCGCCTCGCTGATCTTCCTGGTCGAGCTGCCAGGCGAGCTTGACTCCAAGCTGATCGAGCGTGGGCTGGAGTTCCGCCGGCTGCGAACGCTCAACGCCGCGGGCGTGGTGCTCACCGCCGCACTCGCACTCTCGCTCGCCGTTTCTGGCGCGGGCGTGTACGCCCTGGTCGTGCCGCCGCTCGTTATCTCAATCCCGTTTGCAGTAGACCTGTTCTGCCGGGCTCGCTTCCGCCCGACCTGGGCGTTCGCCCGGCAGCGGTATCGGCCGGCGCTGGACTTCGGCCTCGCGCGCCTGGCGTCCGGCGTCATGAACGGCGTGCGCGACCTCGTCCAGAGCGGGCTCATCGTCCGGCTTCTCAGTTACGCCACGCTGGGGTTCTACGGTCGTGCCGTCGGCCTGGGGAACGTCGTCTGCTCAAGCGTCACGTCCCAGTTCGTCGGCAACGTCTACCCCGTTCTCACCCGTCAGGAGGCGTCTTCGCCGGCGTTCCGCCGCGCGTCCGGCTTGATGCTGCGTGGGGTTGCGTGGATCGCCGTTCCGATTGCTTTGGTGCTGTCGCTGCACGCCGCACCGGTCGTCCACACGCTCTACGGAGGGAAGTGGGACGCGGTCGTGCCGCTGCTGCCGGCTGCGATGCTCGAGAACGCTGTGCGCGCAGTGGCCTTCACGCTGTACTTCGTGCTCCTGGGCGCGTTACAACACCGGCGGTGCCTCATTCAGGACGCCCTCATGCTGCTGCTCGTCCTCGGCGCCCTGGCGGTCGGCCTTCCGGGCGGGCCGGGCCGGTACCTGCTCCTCCTGGCCGCGGCCGAAGCGGTGGGTGGGGCGTTGATGCTCGCGTGGCTCCTGCGCGATCGCACCCTGGAGCCGCGCGACCTTGTCGCAGCCTTCGTGCCTCCGGTGCTGGCGGGGGCCATCGGCTACGCCGCCTACCGCGCGGTGGCGGTGGCCGCCGCCCCGGGACCGGTTCTCCTCGGCGCGGCACTGACCGGGACATCGTTCCTTCTCGCGTACGGCCTGGCGCTCCGCGTCGGATTCCCCACGAAGCTCGCCGAGATGCTCCACTTTCTGCCCGGGGGCGGGACGGTTGCGAGAATGCTCCGCATGGGCGACCGGAGCGTGACGACGCCCGACGGGAACGCATGAGACTGCTCTACATCCTGCCGGAGTACCTGCCGCAGAAGGGTGGCGGGATCATCACGTTCTACCGCCACCTGCTTCCCGCGATCGCGGCGCAGGGGCACCACGTCGAGGTGCACGTGGGCAGCGCCTTCACCCAGGGCGAGGTGGAGGCGGAGATTGAAAGCGCCCGGGTTCGGTTCTTGCCCGAGCGCAGCTTCCGGGCGATGATCCCGCGCTTCGAGGCCTTTGCGGCCGTACCCGAAATTCAGCGGCACCTCGCGGCCGCGCGCGCGCTGTGGGAAATGGCGGAGGGCGGCCGGAGCTTCGATGTCGTCGAGACGACCGACTGGGGGTTGCTCTTCCTGCCCTGGGTCGCCGAGGCGGGATCGCCGCCTACCGTTGTGCAGCTGCACGGCAGCATCGGCCAGATCGCCGCGCGCGATCCGTTGCGGGGCCAGGAGCTGGCAGGCTGGGTCGCGCGGCTGCTCGAGGGCGCCGGCCTCCCGGCGGCAAGCGAGCTCCAAGGCTCGAGCCGGGTCAACGCCGCCGAGTGGGGCGTCCGGCTTGGCCGCGATGCGAGAGTCATCCTCCCGGCCTGGGGCCCGGCGGAGCCGTACAGCGAGGTTCCGAGAGGCGAACGCGGTCTGGTCGTCGCACGCGTTCAGCGCTGGAAGGGGCCGGAGGTCCTCTGCGCCGCCCTCGAGGAGCTGGGGGCCGCCGGGCCGACGATCGACTGGGTGGGCAGGGACACGGTGGACGGCGAGACCGGCGGGTCGTACGCCGCTGCGCTCGCCAAGCGGTTCCCGGCGAGCTGGGGGCGCCGCGTGTGCCCGATCGGACCGCGCGACTTCGCGGCTACCGACGCCCTCCGGCGCCAGGCCCCGTTCGCCGTGGTGCCCTCGACGTGGGACATCTTCAACTTCACCGTCGTCGAAGCGATGGCGGCCGGCCTGCCTGTGGTCTGCTCCGACGCTGTCGGCGCCTGCGAGCTGGTCGAGGACGGCGTCAACGGGTTCACGTTCCCCGGAGGCGATTCGCATGCCCTGGCAGGCCGCCTCGCGCGCGTCGCAGCGCTCGCCGAGGATGAGCGCCGGGAGATGGGGGCGGCGGCGCGAGAGACGGTGCGACGGCGGCTCGATCCTACCGCAATCGCGAGGGCGCGCCTGGAGCGGTACGCGAACGTGGCCGCCGGTGGCGGCACAGGCGAGCCGGCCAAGCCGTGGCTGGCAGAGGCGGTCGCCCCGGGCGGTTCACTCTCCGATCCGCTTGCGTTCCTCCATCACCTGCCGTTGCGAGGTCTCCTCCACCACGCTGCGCGACGGGTTAGAACGAAGCTGGGCGGCCGGTGAGCGGCCAGAGCCTCGCGCTGCTGGTGCCGGCGTACAACGCCGCCACGCACCTGCCCAGGTTGCTCGGGAGCGCGACGGCGCAGACCGTGCCGTTCGACGAGATCTGGGTGTACGACGACGCCTCCAGCGACGACACGGCTGCGGTCGCCGAACGACTGGGGGCGCGAGTCGTGCGAGGCGAAGCGAACCGCGGCTGCTCGCACGGCAAGAACGTGCTCGCGGAGCACACGAGCTGTGAGTGGGTCCATTTCCACGACGCTGACGACGCGCTCCTGCCTCACTTTGTCGTCACCGCTCGGCGCTGGATGGGCGAAGACGGACCGGACGTGGTCCTCTTCGGGTATGAGGAGCGCGACCCAGCGACGGACAGGCTCCTCGCGATACGGCGGTTCGACGCGGCTGATCTTCGGAAGGACCCCATCTCGTTCGCGATCCGCGTTCAGATCAACCCGTTCCTCGGTTTGTACCGACGCCAACGCTTCGCGGCCGCTGGCGGCTACGACGAGGAGCCGGCTGTCCTGTACAACGAGGACGTCGCGATGCACTGCCGCCTCGCGCTAGCCGGGTTGACGTTCGCGGCCGATCCCGAGGTCACGGTCATCAATTACATCCAGCAGGTCTCGATGTCGGCGTCGAACAGAGCGAAGTGCATACGGGCGCACTACCACGTCATGAGGAAGATGGCGGAGGCAGCCGGCGGGCGCTACGCCGAGGAGATCGCCGACCGCCTCTGGATCACGGCGGCCGGCGCCGCGTCCTACCTCGACTGGCCGACAGCCGACGAGGCAGCTGCGCTGGCCGTCCGCCTCGCTGGCGCGTGTCCGACCCGGTCCGGTGCCCTCTTCCGGGCGCTCTGCCGGATCCACGTCCCGGCAGCGCTGCGAATACGGGAGGCGCTGATCCGGATTGCCAAGCCGCACCTCCGACGCAGTCAACCGAGAGGCTCGGCCCGCTTCGCCCCCGGAGATGATTCGTGAGATTGGGATGAGGGCCTGGTCGATCGTTACTGACTCCGTGGTCTTCTCCGCGCGGGTGTTCTCCTTTCTTGTCAGGTTGGGTGAGCTGCGATTGGCACGGAGGCTGGCGAGCTGGACAGGCGGATCCACGGCGTGGAGGCGTGTCTTCGGGCACAGAATCTGCCTCGACCTCTCCCGTTCGAACGCCCAGAAGCTCCTTTGGCTCCAGGGCGAGAGATTCGTCACCGAGCGGCGGTTGGTTCGGTCGCTCATCCGGCCCGGCATGCGAGTCGTGGACGTGGGAGCCAACATCGGCTACTACCTTCTTTTGTTCGAACAGGCCACGCATGGCCAGGGGCAGATAGTCTGCATCGAGCCGGAACCAGCGAACCTCAGGGAACTCCGCGCAACGGTGTCCGCGAACAGTCTTGAAAACGTCACGATCATGCCCGTTGCAGCTGGCAGCGCTCGGTCACAAGCAAGGCTGGTGCCTGGAATCAACGGCAGGATTGATTCAGGGGCGGTCGGAGGGTTGTCAGTCAACGTCGTGCCATTGGATGAGTTGGTGGAACCCCCGGTGGATTTCATCAAGGTTGATGTCGAAGGATACGAGTTGGAGGTTGTGAAGGGGGCCCAACGGTTGATCCGATCGTGCCGGCCAACGCTCTTCGTTGAGGTTCATCCAGCGATCATCGCGTGCCAGGACCGGGTGGGCGAGTTGATCGACTTGCTCTCCACGACGCATCCACGCGTGGAGTGTCTTGTGCCCGACCGACACGGGGGTGTGGTGAGAAGTATCATCGGACGGTACTTCTCTTCGTTCGCAATAAGACGGCTGCCGTGGGCGGAGGAGGTCCGGCCTGGCCTTACCGTCCTTCAAGAGGCGACCTTTTGGCTCCTGGCCACCGCCGGTGGAGACAACCGACGGTCGGTGGCAGTGTGAACCTCCAATCCTCTCCCTCTCCGGCCTCGGCCGTTCCGACGATGTTGTTTGCGGATCGCGGAGACCGGCGAGCCGGTGGGGCGCGAAATTTCGCCCACCCTGGCGCATCGCCGACCCGGCAGGCGTCGCCGCTCGAACCCTGTCGCATTCAACGCCCTGCGGCAGGATGGCTGCAAGAGGTGGTGATCCGGCTCGCCAGGTCTGCGCTGCGCGCAGGCCGCCGCATGAACTACCGGGAGTTAACCAGTACCGCGACTGCGGTACGCAATGTCCTGCCATGAGTGGTCTCATCGTTTCGACCACAGCAAGAAGTGAAGGTCTCCTGTCCCGGGCTCGCGAGATCGTCGCGGTGGCGCCGAATGACGCTTGGTTGCCAGCGCCAGGTGCCGGCGACTGGCTCCAGGTTGCCCGATGCGACGATCCGCTTCTATGGGGACCGGCGTCGATTTCGGGCGCCGAGCAGACGGTCGCTCTCGCTGGTCGTATCGCCCTCTCACCTGCGGAATGGGACCGGGCGAAGCGATTGCCCATCGAGGGTGGATTGGCATGCCGTCACATTCTTGCCGGCGTGCAGGCCGAAGGAAGCCGGTTCTGGCGGCGCCTCAACGGAGCGTTCTGCATCGCGCACCTTATCTGGGGCGACCACGGGGTGCGCCAGGTGTCCGTGGTGACCGATCGCATGGGCTACTTTCCCGCGTACCAGGACACCACCAGGTCTGAGCTGACGCTTGCGACACATCCGGACGCGGTGGCGGCGCTGATCCATCCGACGCCCTCGTTCGATCTCACGACGATGGCTGAGATGCTCAGCCACTGGAACGCCGCACATCCCTACACGTATCACGCAGGCGTCGAGCAGTTGAACCCTGGAAGCATTTACGTTTGGACACCGGAGGGAGGCCTCGCACAGGCTCGCTATTGGCAACCTGGACCGAACTTCTCAGCCACCACATCGACGGCCGAGTCGGCCGAAGAACTCGCGGCGGCGTTGACGCGAGCCGTTCGACTCCGCTCCCACCAGCTTCTTGGCCCCGTCGGCCTCTTCCTTAGCGCCGGAGCGGATTCGCGGGCCGTGCTCTTCGCCGCCGAAAGGCCTTCTGAGATCAGGTCGTTCACCTTCTTTGACAGGCCGAATGAAGAGCTTGCAGTTGCGCGCGAGCTGGCGGCGCTGGCGGGGAGTCCCCACACGGAGCTCCCCAGGAATGAGGAGCACTATGGCGTGGGTGCTCCTCGGGCTGCCAGAGTGCTCGGCGGAATGTGGAACGTCCTGGATGCGCACTACACAGAGTTCTTGCCGGCAATGGCGGCCACCTCGTGCCGGACGTTCCTCTCGGGTTGTTCCGCAGACTACCTCTTCAAGGGCATCGCTCAAGACCGCACTCCACGAACCATCTTCGGCAAGTGGGTTCCGGTATTCCGGCCCACTTCGTTCTCCCACCAGTGGACCTTCACGCATGCCCAGGTCAGGACCAGTTGGCAGTCCGAGGTTGAGAGACGTTGCGGGTGCATCTACGAGGGCCTCGACCTGACCGACGAGTCTCCTGAAGGGCGCTGGTGGCGCCAGTTGCGGCGCGTTTGGCCGATCTCGCGCGTCGCCATGGCAGGTACGCGTCTCTTGCTCCTGCGAACCCTTCCATGGGACCCGGTCCTGGCTGACGTGGACGTGCTGGAGATGTTCTGCCGCATACCCCCGCGGCAGACTCTCAACGGCGGTGCGTGGCGGCAAGCGGTCAGGCGCGTCGCCTTCCCTGCCAGGAGGGTTGTGGACAACAACACCGGAGCGCGGGTCGGATCATCCGAGCTGTCAACGATCGTGGCTTACTGCACGCGCATTGCGAGAAGAAAGCTGGCCGCACACCTACCTGGTGCTGGGATTCAGGACGCCGTGGCCACTACGGGCTCGTGGCCCAACTTCACCTCGTACGTTGTGCATTCTCGCGTCCTGCCGTCGCTTTGGGGCGACGCGACCAGCGAGCAGAGGGACTTGTTGTCCGAGCTTCTCGGGTTCGATCCTTTTGCCTTGCCTCCACCGGCCTGGACGACCCGAGATGTCCAGCTCTTCTTCCGGATCCTGACGCTCAAGTTGTGGCTTGACGGCATTCGGGACTCGCGGGCGTGAGCACGAACCCTCTCGTGTCGGTCCTGATCCCTTGCTACAACGCGGAGCGCTGGGTGGCCCAGACGCTCGAGTCGGTCCTCGCGCAGACATACCGTCCGATCGAAGTCATCGTGGTGGACGACGGCTCCACCGACGGCAGCCTCGAGGTGCTGGCCGGGTACGGGGCCCGCGGCGTCAAATTGATGACGCAGGTGAACCGAGGAGCTGCCGCGGCTCGCAACCTGGCCCTCTCGGCCGCGAGCGGGGACCTTGTCCAGTTCCTGGACGCGGACGACCTGCTCGCGCAAGACAAGATCGAACGCCAGGTCACGGGGCTTGCTGGACGGACGGATGCAGTCGCGATGGCCGAGTGGGCGAGGTTCCACCGCGATCCCAACGAGGCCTGCTTCGTTCCCGACTCGTGTTGGCGAACCCTCGACCCGGTGACGTGGCTCGTAGAGGCGTGGAGTCATGGCGGTGGGATGCTCTTCCCGGCAATGTGGCTGCTGCCCCGCCGGATCGTAGAGATCGCTGGGCAGTGGAACGAATGCTTGACCCTAGCCGATGACACGGAGTACTTCACCCGTGTCCTGCTGGCCTCCTGCGGGGTGTTCTTCGTCTCAGGAGCCCGTTGCTACTACCGCTCGGGTCTGCCAGGAAGCCTGTCTGGTTCCAAGACCCGAGCCGGGTGGGAATCCCAATTTCTCGTCCTTGCGCTGTGCGAGGCCCATCTGCGCCGCCATGAGGAGTCGGAGCGCACGAGGCGAGCATGCGCCGTGGTGTGGCAGGTCCTCGCGCACGCGTGCTACCCGTACGCCCCCGATATCGCGAACCACGCGCTCGCGAGGGCCCGCTCGCTCCACGCGCTACGGACTTGGCCGGGGGGTGGACCGACATTTCGGTGGGTTTCACGCATGGTTGGCTGGAAGCTTGCCCGACGCCTCCAACGCCTGTCGGGACGGCCCTGACATGCGCCACGATGCTGTCGCAGACTGCAGGTCGTGGGTGGAAGGTTGAGGGTCGCGTTGAGCGCAGACCCCTACATCCCTTTCCTGCCTGAGCGTTGCCGCGGGATTGACAGGATGATCGCGATCCTCGTAGCCGGTCTCACCGTCTTCGGCGCGGCGGAGCGCCGATGAATTGGCGCTGGTACGTCGGGTCGAAGGCCAACTCGGCGGTTCACCGGTTGCTGAGCGCGAGACGGTTTCCCCTCACTCGGCACTTTCCGAGAGGGTTCAGTTGGCTTTACGACTGCCAGAGATTCGCGAATTGCAAGGATCTAGCTGTACTTTTCGATGTTGGGGCGAACGTAGGACAAACGGTCGACGGGATGCTCAGGTACTTCCCCGGGGCATCCGTTTATTGCTTCGAACCCACGTCGGCCGCCTTCTCGGTGCTCGCCGCGAAATACGGCGCAAAGCGGAACGTGAAACTCCTGAAGGTTGCACTGGGAAGTTCTGCCTCAGACGCGCAGATGGCGTTGCATATGGACTCCGAACTGAACACGCTGGTGGTTGGTGGGCCCCGGACCTCCGACATCACGGGTTCCTCTGAGACTGTGCACATCGAGACGCTGGATTCCGTATGCGATTCCGAGAACATTCCCGCCATTGACATCCTGAAGATGGACGTTCAGGGCTGGGAGCTGGAGGTTCTGAGGGGCGCCAGCACGATGCTTTCGGGGCGCAAAATCCGATTCATCTTCTCGGAGGTCGCATTCCGGCGCGCGGATGCTGACATGCAACAATTCACGGGCCTCAACGAGTTCCTCGAGACCGCGGGATTCTGGTTCTGCGGTTTCTACAACCCCTTTCGCTGGGGCGCTCGGAAAGAATTCGTCGGTTTCGCAAACGCCCTCTACATGGATCCCGACCACCGGTCGGAGGCTCGTTGAACCCAGTGAATGGAGTCGGGCCCGCGAAGGCGGACCGCCGGTTACGGGTGCGTCGCTGAAGATCGCCCTGATTGCCGACCCGTACTTCCCCGTTCCGCCTGAGCACTACGGCGGGATCGAACGGGTCATCGCGATGCTCGTGGAAGGCCTTGCAGCGCGTGGCCACGAGGTCACGCTCTGGGCCGCGCCGGGCTCGCGCATCCCTGGAGAATTGGTGCCGTATGGGGTGCCGCCCCACATCGGCATGACCAGGCGGATTCGGGAGCTGGTCCAGGTGGCCTCCCCCCTCTGGCGCCGGCGGGTGGAGTTCGACATCGTGCACAGCTTCGGACGTCTCGCCGCGCTGCTGCCGATCCTGCCGCTCGCGATTTCCAAGGTGCAGAGCTATCAGCGCCAAATCACGCCGCGCTCGGTGCGCTGGGGTGCCCGCCTCGCAGGAAGCTCGCTCCTCTTCACGGCCTGCAGCACGGCGGTCCGCCGAGACGTGAGCCACATGGGGCGGTGGGCCACGGTCTACAACGGCGCGCCGGCAAGCCGGTACTCGTTCGTCGGTACGGTCGCGGACGCGGCCCCTCTCGTCTTCCTCGGGAGGGTCGAGCGCATCAAGGGACCCCACACGGCGATCGCCGTCGCGCGCGCCTCTGGCCGCCGCCTGGTGATCGCCGGGAACGTACCGGAGGAGCACCGCGGGTTCTTCGGGAACGAGATTGCGCCGCACGTTGACGGGGACCGTGTGAGGTACGTGGGACCGGTCAACGACGAAGCGAAGAACGAGCTCCTCGGGGGCGCGGCGGCGTTGCTCATGCCGGTCGAATGGGACGAGCCCTTCGGAATCGTCATGGCCGAGGCCCTCGCCTGCGGCACGCCGGTGATCGGCCTCCGGCGCGGCGCGGTGCCTGAGGTCGTGGAGGAGGGCGTGACCGGCTTCGTGTGTGACACGGGGGAGGAGATGGCGGTGGCGGTTGGCCGCCTCGCGGCGATCGAGCGGCGCGCGTGTCGTGACCGATTCGAGCGGTTGTTCAGTGATGACGCAGTCGTCGGGTCCTACCTTGCGGTCTACGCGTCCGTGATGGGATTCGCGAAGTAGAACGAGAAATCGGGGTGAGTCTCTGCAGAACGACTCGTTGAAACGGACGGAGCCTGATCGACTTGGCCAAATGAGAAGCCGACTCCGAGTGGTCCTCTGCAGCCCCAGCCCTGCGAGTGAAGAACCCAGGGCACGGCGGCATGCCTTGGCTCTCGCGAACTGCGCTGAGGGCCTGAAAGTGCACTTCATCGACTGTCAGCCTCGGGGAGTGTCGTTCCCTGACCCACCGGAGTTTGTGAAGTTCGGCCTCGGCCGCAGTACCTACTCCTACGCCACACTGAAATCTGCTCCGATGCGCCGGCTCGGCACGCGTCTGGTCGAGATGCTCTCGCGGGGGCTTTTTGTCGCGTTTCATCGGCCTACGAGCCCCGCCGTCTCCCAGCGCGGTTGGGGTTTGGCGAGGATTCTGCGCGAAACCTCAGCCGATTTCGTCGCGGCCTACAACATCGACGCGTTCCTGCCTTGCGCAGAGTGGTCTCGCCGGAGGGGGAAGCCCCTTGTTCTCGACTGTCAAGAGTTCTACGCCGACATGGGAGACTCGCAGTCAACCTTGAACCGATCAATTGCCGACGCTGTCCAGCGCGCGACCATTCCGCGCGCCAATTTGGTCCTGGCGACGACTCAGTGTCTGGCTGGGGAGATTGTGCGCAGGTACGGAGACGTGGAGACCTTGGTCGTCTATAACGCCCCGCCGCTCGAGGATCTGGTTTCGGAACCTCGGGTGCCTTGGTGCAGCCTTTACTGGAGGAATTACACCGTCGATTTCGGCCAGCGCGGCCTGGATGACATTCTGGTAGCCCTTGCTCAGTTACCGCCCTTCGTCCGCCTCTGTATCCAGGGTCGTGCGACTCCCAGCTCGCAAGAAAGGATTCGGAGTAGATGCCGGGAGCTCGGCGTGCAGGGTCGCGTCGAGCTGGCCCCAAGTTACCGTCCCAACGAGGCCGTAGCGGTGGCCGCCCGTCACCACATTGGGCTCTGCCCGGAGCAGCCATCCAACCTGAACCAACGTCTCACAGCGTCAAACAAAATCTTCGATTTCATGATGGCTGGTCTTCCCGTGGTCGCCAGTGACGTTGACGGTCTCAGGGAGGTGGTCGAGTCTTCAGGAGGTGGACTTCTTTACTCTGCGGGCCAACCTGATGCGTTGGCTAACGTCGTCCGGGAGCTTTGCTCTTCGCAGGAAACACACGCCCGGTTGGCAGAAGCCGCAAGGCAGTTTGCAGTCCGCGAGGGGAATCTCGAGGTCCAGATGGGCCGCCTGACGAAACGCGTCTTGGCCACAACCCGACGACCGGAGACAGGCAAGGAGGCGCGACACCAAACGTGAGTACCGACAACCATCAAAGTCTCACCGGATTCTCTCGCGGCCATCCGGGTTGGTGGGAATCGGCCAAAGCCCCCAGTGTGCCGCCTACGTGCCTGCGGCTGGGGGGTGGTGGTGCGTCACTGAGATGGTTTCGAACGGAAGGTGTGACACCCCATTGAGCACGCTTGTGACAAGCAGGGAGCGCTACAGGTCATGCGTTGGGTAAGGAGTCCTGATGTGCGGAGCAACGCGAATGCCTTCGTTGACGGACCCAATTGAGAGCAGCGTAGGAGCAAGGATCCGGGGCCAGTTGGATGCGCCGTGTCGCGATCGTAGCTAGCCACTTCGTGCCCAGCAATCTCGCGGCCGTTCACCGGGCGCGGCTCTGGAGCCAACACCTCGCGGAGTTCGGCTGGGAGCCGACCATCGTCACGGCGCACTTTCGCCACTACCGCGAGCCGATCGAGCCGGATCTCGAGCAACTCCTGCCAGAAGGTCTGCGCGTCGTCCGAACGCCGGCATTCCCGGCCTTGCCGTTTGGCATTCTGGGTGACGTCGGCCTGCGCGCGTTGCCGTTCCATCTGCGGGCCGTCTGCCGGCTTGCCCGGGAGCAATCCCTCGATTTCCTCCACATCACGATTCCGTCCAACTACTCCGCGCTTGTGGGACGTCTCGCCCGAAACCGATGTGGCCTCCCGTACGGCATCGATTACATCGATCCGTGGGTCAACCCTTGGCCCGGCTCGGAGAAGAGATTGTCGAAGGCTTGGGTGGCGTTCCACCTTGGCAGGGCGCTGGAGCCTTGGGCGGTGCGGCAGGCCAGCCTGATCACCGGTGTCGCCCCGCGCTACTACGAAGGCATGCTGGAACGGAACCCCGGTCTGCGCTCCAAGGTAGTCACGGCGGCGATGCCCTACGGGTACTCTGATATGGACGCGGCACTGGCTGATCGGCTGCCTCGCACACCCTTCCTCTTCGAACCTGGAGATGGGAAATTCCATGTGGTGTACGCGGGGGCGATGCTTCCGAAGGCCTATACCGTCCTCGAGCGCTTGCTGGAGACGATCGCAGTCCTGGCCGGCGAGAGTCCAGCGTTCGCCAGGGACTTTCGCCTCCACTTCGTCGGCACCGGCAGGTCGCCGACGGATCCCGACGGTTTCAATGTGATGCCTCTGGTACGCGCCCGTGGGCTTGAGGCGATAGTAGACGAGCACCCGCAACGTATTGGTTATCTCGATGTCCTCGCTCACCTTCGTCACGCGTCGGCGGTGCTCGTGCTGGGCTCGACCGAACCGCACTACACACCGTCGAAGGTCTTTCAGGCACTCCAGTTCGGGCGACGACTCCTGGCAATCCTCCACGCGGAGAGCAGTGCGGCGGAAGTCCTTCGGCTGGCTGGGCGGGGCGCCGTGATTACTTTTCAGGAGCACGAACTTCCGGCAGTGTCGCACCTGTGCTCCGCGCTGGCAGCCCTCGTCGCGGGAGACGTTGGGGCGACCTCGGGTGCGGATTGGACGGCACTGGAGCGCTTCTCGGCGCGGTCGAGCGCCCGGGCGTTGGCAGCGGCGCTTGACGAGGCAATGGAACTGGAACAACGGGTGAGGGCTGAGGGGCCGTGACACGGCTTGGGCTTCTGACGAGCCACCCGATTCAGTACGAGGCGCCGCTCTTCCGGGAGCTGGCGCGAAGGACTGATCTGGTCGTGTACTTCGCCCACCGCCAGACACCGGAAGGGCAGGCGGCGGCGGGGTTCGGGGTGCCGTTCGACTGGGATGTGGACCTCCTCGCAGGATACGAGCACGTCTTCCTGCGCAACGTGGCCAGACGCCCCGACGTGTCACGCTTCTCGGGGTGCGACACACCGGAGGTCGTGCAGGAGATCACCAATGCCAAATTCGACGCGTTCGTCGTGACCGGGTGGTACCTCAGATCCCACTGGCAAGCGATCCGGGGGTGCCGGCGCCTCGGAGTCCCGGTCCTGGCGCGCGGGGACTCGCAGCTGGATACCGGAAGACCATTGCTGCGTCGTCTGGCTGGCGGATTCGTGCACCGGTGGGTGATGCGGCGGTTCGATGGTTTTCTGGTGGTCGGCAAGCGCAACGAGGAGTACCTGCGACACTATGGGGCGCCGGCGAACAAGATCTTCTTCGCGCCCCACTGCGTGGACAACGAGTGGTTCAGTTCGAGGGCCCAGTCGGCTGCCACGCAGAGGCCGGCGACGCGCCGTGAGCTGGGTTGCGGCGGGGATGCGCGGCTTGTGCTGTTCGTCGGCAAGCTGATTCCCAAGAAGCGGCCGTTGGACGTCGTCGAGGCGGTCGCCCGGCTGCGCGCCGACGGAGCAAACGCAGTCGCCGCGTTCGTGGGCTCAGGCGCCCTCGAGGGAGCGGTGCGGTCGAGGGCCGCGGCGCTCGACGTCCCGATCCGGATCACGGGCTTCCGGAACCAGTCTGAGCTGCCGGCAATGTACGCGGCGGCGGACGTGCTCGTCCTTCCGTCCGCCAGCGAGACCTGGGGCCTCGCGGTCAACGAGGCGATGGCGTGCGGGCTGCAGGCGGTCGTGTCGGACAGGGTGGGGTGCGGGCCGGACCTCGTGGAGCCAGGCGTCACCGGCGAGGTTTTCCGGTGTGGTGCCACGGCCGGCCTCGCGGCCGGGCTCGCCCGCGCTCTCGTGCGGGCCGGCAGCCCGCGGGTCGTTGCAGCCGTGAAGTCGCGAGTCGCGGCGTACTCCGTCGGGGCGGCGGCGACCGGGATCACCGAGGCCGTGCGGTCGGTCGCCCGGCTGGCGGACGCATCCTAATGGCCAAAGGGCGCATTCTCGTGCTTTTCGGCAACATTCCTCTCTACGGCCAGGAGCGCGAGAACATCGAGGCAATTGCGGCATTGGTCGAGAAGGGGTGGGACGCCCTGTTCGTGACCCACCCCGAATGGGGGCATCAGCAGGTGCAACCTGAGCTGGACGCGCGTGGCCTGCGGTGGACCACGGCCACGTTTGCCGACCGTTTCGACCGCGGCATGGGCGCCCGCGGGTGGCTCCGTCGTCTCGGGCAGATCGCCCGGGGCTCATGGCAGCTTCGGCGGATCCTGCGAGCATACCGGCCGACGCACATCCACCTCGGCAACCCACAGTGGTTCATCGCGTTCTTCCCCGTGCTGCTCCTGAAGCGAACACCGATCATCTATCGTGTCGGCGACGTGCCGGCACAACACCGGTGGGTACTTCGCGCGCTGTGGCGCCACGTACTGGGCCGGCGCGTGACCAGATTCGTCTGCATCTCCAAGTTCATCACGGGCCGTCTGATGGCTGCGGCGGATGTAAGGAGCAAGACTGCCGTCATCATCAGCCGGCCGGCAGTTCGCGGCATCATCCGGAGAACCCCACTGCCTGCACCGGTTCCCTCGCGATTCACCTTCGTCTATACAGGCCAGGTCACCAAGGAAAAAGGCGTCGGCCTGGTCGTCGAGGTTGCGTTACGCCTGTGCGCGGAGCGTGACGACGTGAGATTCCTTCTGGCGGGGGACACCTCGTGGAACAACCCGTTTGCCGAGAGATTGATCAGGCACGTGCGCGCGAATCGCGAGGACGACCGGATACTCTTCCTCGGGTATGTGGACGACATTGACGCGCTGCTCGCTGTCGCGGACGTGCACCTCTGCCCGTCCGTCTGGCAGGAACCTCTCGGCGTGGTGGTGCTGGAGGCGAAACAGGCGGCGCGTCCGTCTATCGTCTTCCCATCCGGCGGACTTACCGAGATGGTGACCGACGGAGTGGATGGCGTCGTCTGCGCCGACAAGAGCGCAGCCGCCCTGGAGGCAGCGTGCCGGACCTATCTGGAATGTCCGGCGCTGGCCCGCAAGCACGGCGCCGCCGCGAAGGCATCGCTTGAGAGGCTCGGAGTGAATGAGTTTGCCGAGCGCTGGGAAGAGGTCTACGCGCGTGCCGCTCGCAGCTAAGGGGCGACGGCGCGTCCGCACCGCCATCCGGTGGCTGCTTCCGGTGGCCGCTGTGGCCGTGTTTGGCCTCTGGACCGCCAACCCGTTCCTGACGTTGGCCTGCTTCGGGGTTCTGGCAGCGCTCATCCTGCTCACGTGGCGCCCGGGCGAGCCCCCCGTCCTCGCGTTCGCCGTCAGCTACCAATGGCTCCAGGTGTCCACAAAGGTTTTTCATGCCGACGTCCTGGGAGTGCCTGTGGCCACGATGTTCCCGAATGCCGCGGACGAGGAAGCGTTATGGCTGAGCCTCGCCGGGCTGCTTGCGCTCAGTGTCGGGATGCGGGTCGGCATGGCCCGCCTCCGAGCCGGGCCGCCAGGTCAGGCCAGAGCCGAGATCCTGCACTTCCCAATCGCGCGATTGTTCCAGGCCTACTTTGGCCTCTCCATCCTGGCGCTGGCCGGGCAGGGGTTCGCATTCGCCGCGGGCGGGTTCGCGCAGTCACTGCTCGCGGGCCTCACCCTGAAGTGGTTCGCGTTCTTCTTGTTCTCCTACGCCGTGCTGGTCAAGAAGCGTGGATACCGGTGGCTGGCGCTGGCGATCGGCCTCGAGTTGGTTGTCGGGTTCACCGGGTATTTCTCGGGGTTCAAAGACGTGTTCTTCGTCCTCGCGATCGTCTACCTGACGGCGGAGGCCCGCTTCACGGCCCGTAACCTGGCTCGCGTGGCCAGCCTGGTCGTGTTGCTGGTCGTCCTCGGTGTGGTCTGGATGGCGGTGAAGATGCCGTACCGCAAGGTGATCAGCGGAGGAGAGAGCGCTCAGGTGGTCCGCCTGGATTTCGGAGAGCGCTCCAAGGTCATGCTCCACATGCTGCTGGATCTCGACCTGGGGCGCCTCGCGGATGGCATGGAGGGCCTGGCTGAGCGGATGGCGTACGTGGACTACTTCGGCCAGGTGGTGTTCATGGTTCCGCGCGTGATCCCCTTTGCGGATGGCGAGCTCTGGGCTGACGCCGTGCGGCACGTGCTCACGCCGAGGTTGCTGTTCCCGGACAAGCCGATCCTCCTCTCGGACTCCGAGTTGACGATGAGGTATACCGCTTCGTGGCTGGGCGCCGAAGAGGAGGGGACGTCGGTCAGCATGGGGTACTTCGCCGAAAGCTACATTGACTTCGGCCGGGGTGGAATGATGGTCGTGATCGGCGCCGTGGGCCTCGCCTGGGGTCTGATGTACCGGTACTTTCTGCTCCGCAAGGTCCCGCGTGTCTACGCTTTCGCCGCCGCCGTCACCGTTCTCATCAACACGAACCAGTTCGAGATGCACAACGTGAAGCTCGTCGGCGGGTTGCTCATGTCGTTTCTCGTGACGGACGCCTTCATGCGGTGGATCCTTCCCTTTGCCGATAGCTGGGTGCGGCGCCCGTCAGCAGCCCGGCCTGTCGGAAGCCCCGGCTCGGTTTCGCCCTGGACGCGATGAAGGTCGTCCACACGGTCGCTGGCCTTTGGGAGCACACGGGAGGTCCCGCCGAGAGCGTGCCGGCCCTGTGTCGTGGCCTTGCGGAGGCCGGGCACCGCGTCACGCTCATCACGGGGCAGGGCGAGCTGGTTTCCGCGGTCCACGCCCTGGAACCGGCGGTGACGGTTCGGTTGGTACGGCTCGGCCCGTACCGCCTCGCCAACTACAGCCGAGAATCCGTCGGAGCGGTGGAGCAGGAGTCCCGCAGTGCCGAATTGATCCACACCCATGGCCTCTGGCTCCACCCCAACTGGGTGAGCGCCCGGGTGGCGCGCCGCAGAGGGCTGCCGCTAGTCGTGAGTCCGCGGGGGATGCTCGCTGAATGGGCGCTTGACCGCCGAAGACTTTTCAAGCGGGTTCTGTGGCACCTCGTGGATGGTCCGGCGTGTCGCGGCGCAGCAATTGTCCATTGCACCAGCCAGGGCGAAGCAACGGAGGTGCGGCGTGCCGGGTGTCGCGGCCCTCTTGCCGTGATACCGAATGGTGTGGACACGATGTCCTTCAGTCCGGCGGTGAAGGCGACGGGGTCCCCCCGCGAGGTCGGCCATGAGGTCTTGTTCATGTCAAGGATCCACCCGAAGAAAGCCCTCGACCTCCTGCTCGAGGCATGGGCCGGAGTCCGCGCCAGCCAGCCAGCGGCCCGCCTCGCTCTGGCGGGACCCGGGGAGCCGCACAACGTGGCCTGGCTGCGGGAGATGCTCGATGGCTCGCTGGGCAGGGGGGTGAGGTATCTCGGTGTGGTTGCCGGGGAGGAGAGGCTGAGGCTGCTTCGCTCGGCGGCCGTTGTCGTCCTGCCGAGTCGGAGCGAGAACTACGGGATGGTCGTCGCCGAGGCGCTCGCCTGTGGGACGCCGGTGATCACGACGACCGGCACGCCGTGGCACGCGCTGCCCGCCGAGCGCTGCGGCTGGGTGGTCGAGCCCGAGGTTGCGGCGTTGGCCGGGGCCCTGGACGCAGCGCTCCGCTGCAGCGGCGACGAGCTGGCAGCCATGGGTGCACGCGGCCGGGCCTTCGTTGTGCGAGAGCATTCGCTCGGTGCCGCCGTAGGGCGAATGGTCGCCGCGTACGAATGGGTCCTGGGCCGCGGTCCGAAACCGGCGTTCGTGCAGACCTGCAGCACGCAAGAATAGTGTGGATCGCACGATGAGATTCACGGACCAGATCACGCCGTTGATCCTCACCTTCGACGAAGCCCCGAACATACGGCGCACTCTCGATGCGCTCTCGTGGGCGCGGGAGTTGGTCGTGGTGGACAGCGGCAGCACCGACGGTACGACCGAGATCCTGGAAGCTCAGCGGAACGTCCGGCTCTTCTATCGCTCCTTCGACTCGTTTGCTAAACAGTGCGAGTTCGGCCTGCGCGAGACCGAGATCGCGAGCGACTGGGTGCTGTACCTGGACGCGGATCACGTTGTTACAGAGGCCCTGGCCGCGGAGCTCTCGGCGCTGGACCCACCCTCGGAGGTGAGCGGGTACGAGGCCTCGTTCACCTACTGCGTCCAAGGCCGGCCTCTGCGCGGTTCGCTCTACCCCCCGCGGACAGTTCTGTTCCGGCGCCACGCCGGCCATTTCCTCGACGTAGGGCACGGGCATCGTGTCGAGGTGGAGGGGCGGGTGACGAGGCTCTCCGGAAGGATCCTCCACGATGACCGCAAGCCGCGGGCACGCTGGCTTGTTGCTCAGGCGAGCTACGCCGAGATCGAGGCCAAGCAGATCGCGGCGTCCGGCTGGCGCGACTTGAACTGGCCGGACCGCATCCGAAGACTCATCGTTCCGGCTCCGCCGATCGCGCTTCTTTGGTGCCTTGTGCTGAAGGGTGGTCTATTCGATGGGTGGGCGGGGTGGCACTACGCGCTGGAGCGGGCAATCGCGGAGGCCATCCTGTCCCTGCGCTTGTTGGAGCAAGAATTGGAGCGTTGTGGTCGGGTCAAACATCGAGGCAGGGAATGACTCCGGTACTCGGAATTAACGCGTTCCACGGCGATGCGGCGGCAGCTGTGCTCGATGACGGACTCCTGGTCGCGGGCGTGGAGGAGGAGCGTTTCACCCGCATCAAGCACTGGGCCGGCTTTCCGGAGGGGGCCATCCGCCAGTGTCTGACGGAGGTCGGAAGCGGTTCGCTCGACAGCGTCCGCGCAGTCGGCGTGTCTCGCCTGCCCAGAGCGTACCTGGCCCGCAAGGCGGCTCTCGCGCTCTCGCACCCGCGCAGCCTCGGGCGCGCGCTCGGCCGTGTGCGCAACCTCGCGCAGGTCGCTTCGCTGGAGCAGCGGCTCGCTCGCTCCTTCGGCAGCGACAGTACGAGGCTTCGGGTCGTGCCCGTGGAGCACCACCTCGCGCATGTCGCGTCGGCGTTCTTCTGTTCGCCTTTCAGCGACGCGGCGTGCCTCACCGTGGACGGCTTTGGGGATTTTGTCTCGACGATGATGGCCGTCGGGCGCGGGAACAAGATCGAGGTGCTCGACCGCGTTCACTTCCCGTACTCGCTCGGCTTGTTCTACACCGCGATAACGCAGTACCTAGGGTTCCCGAGGTACGGCGACGAGTACAAGGTGATGGGTCTCGCGGCGTACGGCGAGCCGCGCTTCGTCGAGCGGCTCCGCGCGCTGGTGCCGGGGCGTCGAGACGGCACCTTCGCGTTGGACCTGCGGTACTTCCGGCACCTGAGCGAGGGCGTGGACATGACGTGGGACGACGGAGAGCCCGTGCTCGGCGACGTGTTCACGCCTGCTCTCGAGGAACTCCTCGGTCCGCGCCGCCGCCCGACGGACGAGATCGAGCAGCGGCACAAGGACCTCGCGGCTTCCTTGCAGGCGGTGTACGAGGAGCGCTTCGTCGCGCTGGTCAGGGAGGTCGTGCGGCGCACCCGGATGAAGAAGCTCGCCCTGGCCGGCGGTTGCGCGATGAACTCGCTGGCCAACGGACGGCTTCTCGAGCAGGTGGACCTCGACGACATCTTCATTCAGGCGGCGGCGGGCGATGCGGGGACAGCCCTGGGAGCCGCCCTGTACGTACAGCACGTCGCGCTGGGCGCGCCGCGCTCTTTCGTCATGGAACACGCCTACTGGGGGCCGAAGTACGACGAAGCGGCGATCCGGCGCGCGGTTGCGGACGGCGTCCAGGGATCGTACGGTCTCGACGGTGTCCACGGCGACGTCATCGTCGAGACCGTGGAGGACGAGGGAAGGCTGGTTTCGGAGACGGCCCGCTCAATCGCCGCCGGCGAAGTGGTCGGGTGGTACCAGGGACGGTCGGAGTGGGGCCCGCGCGCGCTCGGAAACCGCTCGATCCTTGCCGATCCCCGGCGTCCCGACATGCGCGACATCCTCAACCTGAAGATCAAGCGGCGCGAGGCGTTCCGCCCGTTCGCGCCCTCGATCCTCGAGGAGCGCACCGGGGACTGGTTCACGCTCTCGTACCCGGACCCGTTCATGATCAAGGTGTATCCCATCCGGCCGGAGAAGCGCGGTCAGATTCCCGCGGTGACCCATGCGGACGGAACGGGGCGACTGCAAACCGTGTCTCAGAGCACGAACCCGCTCTACCACCGATTGATCTCGCAGTTCGAACGCATGACCGGGGTGCCGCTCGTGCTCAACACCTCGTTCAACGAGAACGAGCCGATCGTCAACACGCCGGCCGAGGCGCTCGACTGCTTCCTGCGCACCAAGATGGATCGCATCGTCATGGGGTCGACTGTGATCAGCCGCCGTTGAGGGCTCTGATGCGCGCTGGTTCTCGTGATTGAAGAAACTCCCGGCTTGACGTGGCTGACACGGCCTAGCTGCCGGCGGAGCTGACGGAGGAAATGGCCTGGTTTGACTGGGCGAGTTTGAGCACCGCGTCGTCCACGGGACGTCTTTTGCGCAGCGCGCTCAAACTGCTGCCGAAGTCGGCGGTGGTGCCGATCGTGCGAGGCCGAGGGTGTGGCCTCTGGTGGGTGGTGGGTGCCAGCACACACGGTTGTTGGCTGGGGACTTACGAAGAGGATCTGCAGGTCGCTCTTGCTGGCTCGGGACGCCCTGGGTCGGTCATTTGGGATGTCGGCGCCCACGTCGGGTTCGTCACGCTCGTTGCTGCTCGTATCGTTGGGAAGGGTGGGCGCGTCGTCGCCTTCGAGCCGTTGCCGAGGAACGTCGAGTTTCTCAACCGTCATATTCGTCTCAACCATCTCGAGAGTCGGATCCAGGTGATTCCGGCGGCTGTCGGGGATTTCGAGGGCGCCGGCGAATTCTTCGAGGCCGCGAACCCGGGCATGGGTCGCCTGGAACCAGGGGGGACTCTTTCCGTCCGGGTGGTCACGCTCGACGGTGTCCTGGAGCGCGGAGCGCCTGCGCCTTCTGTGGTCAAGGTTGACGTCGAGAACTCGGAGCTGGCGGTCTTGAGAGGGAGCGAGGCGCTCGTGCGGAAGGCGCGACCCGTATTCTTCTTGTCGGTCCACACCGATGGGCTCCGCGCCGGATGCCTCACGTGGTTCCGCGAACACGACTACGAGGCGCGTCCGCTCGAGGGCCGACGGGGGCCGGTCCTCGACGTGCTGCGAGCAGCTCCGATGGAGCGATAGAGGACCCGGATCAATCGCGTCAACCAAGGTCTCGGGCTCATCGTTTCCGTCGCCGTGGGGCTGCCGGAGGAGCACATGGGTGCGGGTGAGGCGGAGGCGACGGCGCTCGCGGGCCGCGGGGGTTTGCATCTACCGGGGAGCGCGGGGAGGCTGTCCCGGCGGAAGGATTGGCGTTCTGCCCCACTCCGCCGGGTGCAGTGCGTGAGTAGAGCGGGCGTCAGCAGCGCAGATATCGTTCCTGCAACCGGCAAAGATAAACGGCCGCGCTGACGTCCAGGGATTCGCGCGGCATCGCTTGAAAGCGCGGAGGCAGCCGCGTCAGGTCGAAATCTCCGACCTCGAAACGCTCGATGCTCGCCAGCTCGACGTGGAACCCCGCGTGCTCGAACGCGGCGCGAAATTCATGATCCCGCCTGCGGTTAGGCGTGCCGCGCTGCGACCCCATCAAACGCCAGAGCCATTCCGGGAAACGCAGAAACGTCAGCGTGTCCGGATAGTAGAACCAGCAGTCATGCGGCCCGAAATCCACGCGATGCACGGCCACGCCTTCCGGGGCGAGCAACTGCGCGCTCATGTGCGCGAAAGCGTCGATGTCCGTCACGTGTTCGCCGACCTGGTACGAGCAGACCACGTCGAAGCGCCCGTCGGCGTGGACGCGCTCAATCGGTCCGGCGATCAGCTTGGCCCTGTCCGGGTAAGCCTCCGGGAAGTCTTCCGCGCGCAAGTATTCCGGCCAAGGCAACATGGGAAAGCATCTGGGCCATGCGGCGGCTATGCCTCGGTACCATGCCTTGGCGGTGGCGCCTGTATGATCCCCGGGAAAGCGGTCGATCGCCGTATACGAAGCCGCGCCCGCAGCCAGCAGTGCGAGGCCAGAAGTCAGGTAATCGCCCGGCCCAATCTCGACGATGTGCAGGCCCTTGACTCCGCCCAGGAGGTCGGTCAGGTTGCGTGTGGCTTGCCAGGCGTAGCGTTCCAGCGCGGCATCTGCGCCTGTGAAAGAGGCTCCCGCGCGCGCACTGCGCAACCGCCAGGCGCGTACGGGCGGCAAAGCCATGGCCAGATTCTTGGCTACCTCTCTGGTCGCGTCCAGCCAGATGTTCCTAGGCCAGTTCTCGCTCAGGCTCGTGGCATCGCTCATCAAAAGAGAGGAGATCCCTGTCTTTCGCCGAGCCTGAGTGTAGGGCTGCTCGGGATGGTGTCAAGGCGGCGACAGGACATGTTCACGGGTCGGGACGCGGCGGAGTCGCCTTGTCCGAATGGAGAGCGCAGCGTTCGGGCACCGGCAGGGCGCTGAGCCCGAGGGTCGTCGTGCGGGCTCTGGAGCTCTCGGGGAAGGCGATCACCTGGGCGCTGTTGTTGGGGTGGATGGGCGAGTCGTCAGGTGGTAGGTGGCCGGGTGGTGAGCCGGCCTCTGAGAGGAAGACCGAGATGAGCGAAGGACTGGTGTTGGTCACAGGCGCGGGCGGGTTCATCGGTGGGCACCTGGTCGGAGAGCTGCTCGCGCGGGGAAGGCGCGTACGGGCCGTCGACATCAAGTCGCTGGAGGACTGGTGGCAGCTCCACCCCGAGGCCGAGAACTCCCGCCTCGACCTGCGTGACAAACCGGCCTGTCTGCGCGCGAGCTCCGGCGCCGCGGAGGTCTACAACCTGGCCTGCGACATGGGCGGGATGGGATTCATCGAGAACAACAAGGCGGCCTGCATGCTGTCGGTGCTGATCAACACGCACATGCTGATGGCCGCGCGGGAGTGCGGTGTCGAGAGGTTGTTCTACTCCTCGTCCGCATGTGTCTACACGGCCGACAAGCAGAAAGCATTCGACGTGGCGCCACTCAAGGAGGAGGACGCCTACCCGGCGATGCCGGAGGACGGGTACGGGTGGGAGAAGCTCTTCTCCGAACGGATGTGCCGTCACTTCAGCGAGGACTACGGCCTCGCAACGCGCCTGGCGCGTTTCCACAACGTCTACGGGCCGCATGGCACTTGGGACGGCGGGCGGGAGAAGGCGCCGGCAGCGATCTGCCGCAAGGTGGCGACGGCCAAGCTGTCGGGGCGCCACGAGATCGAGATCTGGGGATCGGGCGACCAGACGCGCAGCTTCACGTTCATCAGCGACTGCCTGGAAGGAATCCGGCGGTTGATGGACTCCAACGTGGTGGAACCGCTCAACGTCGGTAGCGAAGAACTCGTATCGGTCAACGGTCTGGTGGACATTGTCGAGGGGATCGCCGGTGTGACGCTGGCGCGGCGCTACAAGCTCGACGCGCCCAAGGGCGTCAACGGCCGGAACAGCGACAACACGCGGATCAGGGCGAAGCTCGGCTGGGCTCCGGCGACGCCGCTGGCAGTCGGGCTCGAAAGGACGTACGCCTGGATCCACGACCAGATCGCGACAGGCGCCCGCCATCCCGTGTACTAGTGCCTTTCGCCTGCGGGCCGCGGGATCCCCCACCCAATCCATGCACCGACTCGTGTACCTCTGCGACTGGCTGCCGCCCGATTTCGGGGCGGTCGGTCAGTACAGCGTGCATTTCGCTCGCGATCGGGCGGCACGCGGCGAGGAGGTGGTTCTTGCCGGGTTGAGCTCGACGGCGGACTCGGTTGAAGAGGAAGTGTGCGGTCAGGGGAGCCTGCGTATTGTCCGCATGCGGAGACGAACCTACGACCGGGCGCGGGTCGTCCGGCGTGCGCTCTGGACTCTCGCTACCGACGTTCGACTGCTCTGGCGATTGCGACGCGAGCTTTGGCGCACCGACGAGGTGCTGATCACCGGGGCGCCGCCGTACATGATCCAGGTCGCGGTTCCGGTGAAGCTGGCGCTTGGCAAGCGGCTGACGTACAGGATCACGGACTTCCACCCCGAGTGCCTGATCGCAATGTTGCGCCGGGTCCCTTTGCCTCTGCGCATGCTTCACAGGTGGACGATGTTCCTGCGCCGCCGCGTGGACCGGTTCGAGGTGCTGGGCGAGGACCAGCGCTCCCGGCTGATGGCGCAGGGCATCTCGGCGGATCGGATAACCCTCAAGCGCGACCCGTCGCCCGTGGTGTTTGCTCCCGGCACGCCGCCGCTGCCCGTTCCCGACGAGCTGCGGCGCTCGGCGGTCTTGCTCTACTCGGGCAACCTCGGGGTGGCCCACGAGTGGGACACGGTGCTCGCCGGGTACCGGATGCACCACGGTCGCGGCTCCGGCCGGGTGAAGCTGTGGCTCAATGCCAGCGGCGCCGGCGCCGACCTCTTCGAATCGGCGCTCGTGCGCGAGGGTCTGCCCGTCCACCGCAGCCTTCCGGTCCCGTTGGAGCAGCTGCCGGGGCTGCTCCTTGCCGCGGATGCCCATCTGATCACGCTGCGGGACGAGTTCGTCGGCTACGTTCTGCCTTCCAAGGTCTACGCGTGCATCGCCTCGGGCCGCCCGGTGGTGTTCGTTGGAAGCGAACGCTCGGACGTGCACGCGCTGTGTGCGGAGGGCGTCAGTCCGGAACGCTACCGGCGAGTGAGCGTGGGCGACGCGGCTGGTTTCGCTGCCGTGCTCGAGGAGGTCGCGAGCTGGAGACAGCGTGCAGGCACACCGGGCCGTGGCTGATCGCCGCCCGCTCGTCCACGCGACGCTGCTTTCTACCGCGGAACGAGCAATCGCCGGCCCGTGGCGGGCGTGCCGCAGATCATGGACGTTGGCGACTGAACAAGGCGTGCTAGATTTGAAAAGGAACGAGGTCACAACTCATGCCTGACGCGATCCCGGCGGGACTCCTTGCTGCACTGATTGCGGGTGTGGTGACGAGCCTGCTCGTGCCGTTCGTCGTGAAGGTCGCACTCGCGCTGCGGGCGGTGGACTACCCCGGAGGCCGGAAATTCCATGGCGCGGCGGTGCCGCGCCTCGGTGGCCTGGCGATCGGCGCCGGGCTTGCCTGCGGCGCCGGCGCGGTCGCGCTGATGAAGTGGAACGTGTGGGGCGTCCGGATCCCCAAGAGCGACCTGGCCGCCGTGCTCATCGGGTGCGCGATCGTGTTTCTCCTGGGTATCGTTGACGACCTCGTGGGCGTTTCGACGCCGAAGAAGTTCCTGGCGGAGATCGTGGCCGCGGCCTTGATTGCGGGGGTCGGGTGGAAGTTCTGGCTGCTCGGGCTGCCCGGCGGGGGGGGGCTGCGGCTCGGCTCGGCGGGCGCGGTGCTGACCGTCGTGTGGATCGTCGGCGTCACCAACGCGATCAACCTCATCGACGGTCTCGACGGGCTGGCGAGCGGCGTCGTGGCGATCATCGCGGCCAGCCTGCTGGCGTACTCGGTCGTGCAGGAGAACGCGTTCACGGTGGTTTTGATGGCGGGCGTGGTCGGGGCGTGCCTCGGCTTCCTGCGCCACAACCGGGCACCGGCGCAGATCTTCATGGGAGACTCGGGCTCGCTGTCGCTGGGGTTCCTGCTCGCGGTGGTCAGCGTGCACTCCTCGCTCAAGTCCTCGGCCGCGGTGGCGATCCTGGTGCCGATCCTGGCGCTCGGCGTGCCGGTGATGGACACGCTGCTGGTGATGCTGGTCCGGTTCCTGGAGCAGCCCAAGGGACGCTCGGCGGAGCGGGTGCTGCGGATGTTCAAGGCGGACCGCAACCACCTGCACCACCTGATGCAGCGTCACGGCGCGAGCCGCGGCACGGTTGTGCGGGTGATCTACGTGCTGGTGCTGGCGACGTGCGTGATGGCGATGACCGTCGGACTGACCAAGAACTACGGCCTCGGGATCGCACTGGTGCTCGTCGAGGCGGTTGCCGTGCTGCTGGTCCGGTCGTTGGGGTTCTCCCGCCGGGCCCATGCGCTCTCCACCGAGGCGCGAGAGGAGCTGAGGAGGAAGCTCGCGCCCGAACCGGGAGACGAAACGCCGCTACGCGAGGAGTGAATCGGGCTATGTGAGGGTCGAGGTCTCTTCGGGACATCAAGACGGGGATACGAAGCGGTGAGAGAGAAGGCCGGCGTTCGCGCCGGCCATTGGTGTTTCTGGCGAGCGCACTCAACGCCGGCATTTGGTTCTTCTGTGGAGCATGCGCTCCGCGCGTGCTCTCTTGGCGTTTTCTTGGACTAGATGAGCACGCCCGGAAGGCGCTCCACAGAAGAGCCTGTCATCGCGAGGAGTCCCGTCCTGCGCAGCCAGGACGAGACGACGCGGCGATCTCCTCAGTTTCGTCGCGATTGCTTCGGTGCTTCGCTCCTTGCAGCGACAATCCACCGAGGGCGGACGGGAGGGCCACCCCTCCACAAGATCTCGAAGTCTGGCGTGGGGCGGAGCTTGTCCCCGCCCTTCGTCCTCCCTGTCAGCGTGACAAACGCTTCAATGGCACGATAATGCGGACATGAGGACACCGGGGTTGCGCTTCGACCCGCCGGCGGTGGTGTTCACGCCGGAGGTGCGCTGGGCGCTGCTCCGCGGGTTGGGTCCACCCGGGCGGGTGTGTTCGCAACGGCTCGACGCGGAGGCGGCGCTCGGGGTCGCAGGGTCCTTGGACCTGAGCCCGCGCATTGCGGCGCGGACGCCGCTCGCGACGCTGCAGTCCGAGCTGGGCGAGGCAGGCGCGCGATCTCTCCTCGTCACCGGTGCAACGACGGCGCTGATCACGGCTGAGATCCTGAAGTGCGCCCGGCTCGTCGCGGAGGTAGCGGCCGGTCTCTCGGTGCCGGTGGTGTTCCTCAAGGGCGTGGCGCTGCGGCTGGGCGGTGTCGTGGAGGAGGGATCGCGCTGGCTCTCGGACGTTGACGCGCTGGCGCCGGCCGGCAGCGCCGGCGCTCTGGCCGCCGCACTCGTGAGCCGGGGCTTTCGCGGCGAGGGTGTGCCTTCGCAGGAGCAGCATCTGCCTCCGCTGGTGCGCGGACACGCGGAGACGGTCGAGTTGCACGGCCTGGTCCTGGGCGTTCGCCTCTCGAGGCGCCGGCGATACGCGACGCTCGGAGAGCTGCTGGAGCAGGGCCTTCTCGTGCCGCTGCCGGAGATGCCCGGCAGATGCTTCGTTCCGACCCGTGAGTTGCACGTGGCCCACGCGCTGGCGCATGGCCTCGCGCAGCACGGGCTCGCGCCGGGGTCGTACCCGATGACGCGGATGCTGGCGGATCTCGTTGATCTCGGGGTTGTCGGGCCGGACGGCGCAAGGCTGCTGGACACCTCCGAGCGGTGGATAGCCCGCGACGTGAGTCGCGAGGAGGCCGCCGCCGCGATGGCGCTGTGTGGCGCCCTGGCGAGGGACGATGAGACGTTGTTTGCCCCGGAGTGTGGCCGGCCGGAGGCGGTGCTCCTGCAACACGGGGTGGCGGGCCTCATGGACGACAGATACCGGACGGCGCTGCGGCTGACAGGGC
>JAIQFQ010000024.1 GCA_020073245.1 Terriglobia bacterium
TTCAACGAGTACCAGCGCACCCACCGGGCGACGGTCGGCCTGTCCGGGAGGATCGGCGTGACCGCCTCCTCCGAGGTCACCTTCGCGGGCTACATGCGCGCAACGCAGTGGAAGGAGTCGGTGCCCTCGTCGGTGGATCACCGGGACATCAGGTCCCCCGGCGGCTTCGTCCAATACACGGTGCGGAAACCGCTCAGAGCGATGACCAACACCTTGAGCGTCGGCGCCGACCTCGACTATCAGACGTTCAACGATTACCGGCGCCCGAACGTCGGCGGCGCCCGGGAGGGGGCGACCATCCTCTCGGACCAGGACATCCGCCAGCGCGGCCTGGGCGTCCACCTGCTCGACCGCCTCGAGCTGTCGCCGCAGTGGAGCCTCATGGCCGGACTCCGGAACGACTCGATCGACAACCGGCTCGACGACAACCTCGCCATGCCCGCGCTCGACCACTCCGGCCGAAAATCGTTTTCGAAGACGACCGCTCGGGTCGGAATCGCGTGGAACGGGGGCCAGGGGTTCGGGGCGTACGCCTCGTGGGCCCAGGGGTTCCTGCCGCCGGCCACGGAGGGGCTCGCGGCCAACCCGGACGGCTTCGGAGGCTTCAACCAACACCTCGTTCCCACCACCTCGCGCGGCGAGGAGGTGGGCGTGCGTGGCGCCGTCGCAAACACCTTCACCTACGACGTCGCGGTGTTTCACCTCTTGACGGACAACGACTTCGGCCGCTACCGCGTAGCGTCGAGACCGCTCGAGACGTTCTACTACAACGCCGGGTCGAGCCGGCGGTTCGGCGTGGAGGCGCTCCTCGGCTACTACCCGACGCCCCGGTTCTCGATGGAGCTCGCGTACACCTACTCCCACTTCATCTACGACCAGGTGTCGTACAACGGCGCCACCTATCGCGACACCCGCCTGCCCAGCTCGCCGGACCACCAGGCCACCCTCGACACGGAGTACCGGTTCACCCCGCGCCTTATGGTGGGAGTGAGCGCCGAGATGTGGACGCGCGCCTATGTGGACCCGTCGAACGTCGCAATGGACCCGTCGAGCGTGGCGTGGGTCGGCGGCTACACGCTGATCGGCGCCCGCGTGGCCTACAAGACCCGCGTCGCAGGCGTCGAGACGGAGCTTCTTCTGTCCGGCCGCAACCTCGGAGGCAAGAGGTACATCGCGTTCGCCGAGCCCGATCCCGACGGGAACTCCTACCACCCCGGGCCAGAGCGCGAGCTGTTCGCGGGTGCGACGGTCAGGTTCTGACCCGCAGTCGGGGTCGCGGGGGCGGGCGCTGGCACCTGCGTAGCGCGGAGACCGTGGCGGCTTCCATGGCGGTGTAGCATTGGAGGAGAACGGCCAATCTTCAACGTGCCTCCGAGCGCCGGCTTGCCGTCTCTTTGTCGTCCGGATGGCATTTGAAACCAGGAAACGGACCACGAGGAGGCAGTCCATGGCGTCGCGATCGTGGCATGTGGCCTGGGCCGGCGCCGCAATCTGTTGTGCGGCGGCCGTTGCCTTCTATCTCACAACCGGCGGCTCCTCTCGCTTTGCTCGGGAGTCGGCGCCGCGACTCGCGCCAGTCGAGGAAGCCTCGGAGGATCTCGGCGCCCATGCGCGCTGGGAGTGGATGCGGCTCCGCGACCCGAAGACGGGGAAGATACCGGTCGGCATCGCCGGGCGGGAGAATGCCTTCGCACGCAGGCTCGCTGCGGACACGGGCCAGATGTCCCCGCCGCTCGCCGCGCAATGGTTGTCCCGCGGTCCCGCGAAGGTCGGGGGCCGCACGAAGGCCGTCGCGATCGACGTCCTGAACGAGAACACGATCCTCGCCGGTGGCGTCTCGAGCGGGATGTGGAAGTCCACGGACGGCGGTCTGTCATGGCGAAAGACGACCGCGCTTTCGGAGCTCCAGAGCGTCTCCTGCATCGCGCAGAACACGGCGCCCGGAAAGCAGAACATCTGGTACTACGGCACCGGAGAGGGGTGGCCGACCTATCGGGGCGGAGCGCCCGCCGGACCGCTCGGGAGCGACTCCTCGTACCGCGGCGATGGCATCTTCAAGTCCATCGACGGCGGCGAGACTTGGACACACCTCTCCTCGACGGCGACGGGGAATCCGACCCGGGACCTCCCCTTTTCATTCGTCTCGAGCCTTGCCACGTTCGGCGTTGACGGCGTCTACGCGGCGACTTCCACGGGCCTCTACGTGAGCGCCGACGGAGGGGACACCTGGGACCACGTCCTGGACTTCGGGGCGAGCTACCCGGTCACGGAGGTCGCAATCGGGCCCGGGGGAACAGCGTACGCGACGATCGGGGGCGCCGGGCCGGCCAATGGCATCTACAGCTCGACCGACGGGACCCGCTGGCAGAACATCAATCCTCCTGGCTGGCCCGCGAAGACGCTCCGCACCGTGATCGGCGTCGTTCCCTCCAACCCCCACAAGGTCTTCTTCTTCTGCGCCGAGGACGAGCCGACGTTCCTCGTGACGCACCTCTACCGGTACACGGAGAGCAGCGGGTGGACCGACCTGAGGGCCAACCTGCCGTGGGGCGGGGACATGATCACCTACGGCGGCAACATGCTCGCGTTCAAGGTCAAGCCGGATGACGAGAACACCATGTTCCTCGGCTCGACCGGCCTGTTCCGCAGTATGAACGGCGGCCAGTCGTTCGAGCTGATCGGAGGCGGGACCGATTTCCACGTCGACCAGCACGCGATTGTCTTCTACCCCTCCAGCGCGAGAAAAATGATCGCGGGAAACGACGGCGGCCTCTTCCGGGCTGCCGACAACCTCGCGCCGTCGCCGGTCGACCCGAACTCGGGCGAGAACCACATCCCGTGGCAGAGCCTGAATAACGGCTACCGGACCACCCAGTTCTACACCGTCGCCGTGGACCACGGAACGCCGGGGAGCAGGCTGATCTCGGGCGGAATGCAGGACAACGGCTGCCAGATCAGCTCCTCGCCCGACCCCAACGCCGCGTGGCAGCTCCTCGTGTGGGGCGACGGCGGGTTCTCCACCATCAACAACGGCGGGCAGCGCCACTACACCTCGAACAGCGCGACGCTGTTCGTCCTGCGCCACATGTTCGTCAACGGTACGGACCAGATGACCGAGATCACGCCGACGCAGGCCCGGATGGGCCTGTGGCTGGCACCGTTCATCCTGGATCCCCACGACACCCGAATCATGTACCTGCCGGCCGGGAGGGACCTGTGGCGGAACTCGAACCTCGACCAGATCCCCTACGTCTTCCCGCCCAAGCCGACCGACATCAATTGGGATCGACTCACGAACGCGACGCTGACGAACAACGCGATCTCCGCGCTCGCCATGTCTGAGGCGCTGCCGCGCAGGTTGTACTACGGCGCCGCTTTCGACACGGGTTGGGGCCTGTATCGAATCGACGACCCCCAGATCGGGCAGCCGAGCCCGGTGGCGCTCCCGACTGGTGGGCTGCCTCGCGAGAACCCGTACATCGGGTGCATCTGCGTGGATCCGCGCGATGTGGACAAGCTGCTCGTGGTGTTCCCCGATTACGGAGTCATCAGCATCTTCGAGTCCGAGGACGGCGGGATGAGCTGGACACCCGTTGCGGGCAACCTCGAGGAGCACTCCGACGGGAGCGGCGACGGACCGTCCGTGCGCTGGGTGTCCGTCCTGTACGTGCAGAACAAGCCCGTGTACTTCGCGGCGACAAGCGTCGGCCTGTTCTCGACTACCAAGCTTGCCGGACCTGACACGCGCTGGGTGCAGGAGGGCGCCTCGACGCTCGGCAACATCGTGGTGGACATGGTCGACGTCCGCCAGTCTGACGGCTACGTCGCCGTGGGAACGCAAGGGAACGGCGTGTACACGACGAACGTCTCCGAGCTTCCCGGGCCGATCGTCCGCCGGCATGTCACACGGGGGACGCAGCGCTAGACGGGCGCCAGGGGTCGATCGTGCTGTCGATAACCTAGCAACAGCGCTGGGGCACGCCCTCGCGCACGACAGCCGGGCCGAACGCCTTCGGCGGGATCGGCCTGCCCCGCAGGGTCGCCAGGCATCTGCGCCCGGAATCGATGAGGATCACCACCACCGCGACCATCATGATCACGGTGAGGCCGCTCTGAAGGTAGCCCTGGAACGCCTGGCCCGGCTGGTTGGCGAGCGGCAGGAAGTTGTCCTTGATATTGAGAGCGCCGGCGGTGAGGGTGGTGACGGCCACGAACGCCATCGGCACCACGGTGATCGGCGCGTAGCGAAGCTTCCCCATGTTGACGAGGAACGTGGTCGCGATGGCGAGTGCGACCGTCGCCAGGAGCTGGTTCGCGGTCCCGAACATCGGCCAAATGCTGCGGATAGACCCCGTGTAGATGAAGTACCCCCACGACACCACGATCGCCGACGTGGTGAGCACGCTTCCCGGCAGCCACGCCGGGTTCCCGAACGGCTTGCAGAAGTTCCCCAGAAATTCCTGCAGCAAGTAGCGCGCCACGCGCGTGAAGGCGTCGATGCAGGTGAGCACGAACAGCGCCTCGAACATGATGGCAAAGTGGTACCAGTAGCCCATCAACGTCCCCATACCCGGGATTGACGCGAAGATCTTCGCCATCCCCACGGCCAGCGTGACCGCGCCGCCGGTCCGCCCGACGACGTTCTCGCCCACACCGCGCGAAAGCTCGGCGAGATCGACCGTCTGCAGTCCGAGCGTCTTGAAGACCGCCGGCGGTACGTTGATCGCGTAGTAGTCACCGGGGTGCAGCGAGCAGGCGGCGATCAACGCCATGACGCCGACGAGGCTCTCGACGAGCATCGCGCCGTACCCGATGAAGCGGGCGTCCAGCTCGTTCCCGAGCATCTTCGGCGTCGTCCCCGACGAGATCAGCGAGTGCGCCCCCGAGATCGCACCGCAGGCGATCGTCACGAACAGGAACGGGAACAGCTGACCGGGGATGACCGGCCCGCCGCCGTGCACGAAGGGCGAGAACGCCGGGAGCTGCATGTCGGGGCGGACAATCAAGACGCCGGCGATCAGCATCACGACGGTGCCGACTTTCATGTACGCGGAGAGGTAGTCGCGCGGCGCCAGCAGCAGCCACACCGGCAGCACCGACGCGGCAAAGCCGTAGAAGCACAGCAGGAAGGTGAGCTGGTGATGGTCGAAGAGGAACCAGCCGGCGAAGGGCGAGCCGGCGACCCACCGCCCTCCGACAACCGCGAGGATGAGCGCCACCACCCCGGCCGCGCTCGGGCCGCGCACGCTGCCCGGTCTGAGCCTGAACATGTAGACACCCATCACGAGCGCGATCGGAATCGTCATCGCGATGGTGAACGTGCCCCACGAGCTCTCGGCGAGCGCGTTCACCACCACCAGGCCGAGCCCGGCGAGCGCGACCACCACGATGAAGAGAACCGCGATCCCGGCGGTGAACCCTGAGACCGGGCCGATCTCGGCGCGGGCGATCTCCGGAAGTGACCGGCCGTTGTGGCGCACCGAGGCCACCAGGATCACGAAGTCCTGCACCGTCCCGGCCAGCACGGCTCCGAACAACAGCCAGAGCAAGCTCGGCGCATAGCCGAACTGCGCGGCCAGCACCGGCCCGACGAGGGGACCCGGCCCGGCAATGGCCGCGAAATGGTGGCCAAAGAGGACCCACCTGTTCATTGGCATGTAGTTGTGGCCATCCCTGAACAGGTGCGATGGCATCGCCCGGCGACCATCGAGTGCGAGGACCTTGGCGGCGATGAATGCGCTGTAGAAACGGTACCCCAGGGCCAGAATGCAGAGCGCCCCCACAATGATCGGGAAGGAGTTCATCCGGTTCTCCACCGCCCACAGCCGGGCACGAGTGTCTTTCTTAGCACTGCCCGCGCGGTGCCGCAAGCGATCAGCTCGATTGCGGGCCGAGGCCCGCACTCGCACTCCCTTCCGCCGCTGCCTTCGCTACCTGAATGTCACTCCTAGTCCGCCGCAGACACGAGGAGGAAGCTGGGCAGATCTCGGACTGTCCGTATGATCGAGGGCAGCCGGGTACAGTGGTGGCCAGCTGCGGGGTTGGCCGCCACCGGCGGATTGAACACCCCCCACCCGTGAGTTGACCTTCCATGCGATGACGCTCTGCGCGATATAATTGATGCCGGAAAAACACTGGAGGACCAGGTGCTTGTTGTCCCATTTGCCGCTCCTGAACCGTCATGGAAATCTGGCCGCTGCAGCGTTCCTCCGGACACGTTATGCGGCGAATTCTGCAGCGTAGGAAGTCGGCCATCCCGCCGCACATTCGGTGAAACTCCAAGATCTGCAATGCTTTTTGAGCCCATGAGCCCGAATAAGCAATCCGACAAACAACGCAGCTTCTGCAGCGTTTCCCGGTTTCGTTTCGGCAGCCGAATATGCGTTAGCCGGCATGAACACTGGGCGCACAGTCTGAAAATCGGGAGAACCTCATGTCTGATCTGCACGCCGTGAAGCCTGCCCGCTTTCATGGTCACACGAGAACCGCTCTAGGCTTCCTTTCTCCCTGCTTGATCTCTCTGCTCATTCCGCTCCTTCTCTGGGGTGTTGCCAAGCTAGAGGAGACCGTCTCTGCGACCGCGGGCGTCGTCCTAGATGGGTATGTTGCCCCCTCCTGGCGCAACCTTGCAGCCAAGGTCCGATCCGGCGAAACCTCCCTTACGTCCACACAGCAGGCTGAGAGGTTCGAGAAGTTCGCGCGCTTTGTCGAATCGCAGGCGCAGTCCGAAGTCACGTTGGCGCGGCTACGTGTTCAGCAAGCGTGGGTGATCTTCGCATGTGCTGTTGGAGTTGTATTCTTTGAGTTCCTTGTTGGTGGTTTTCTCGTCTTCCGCGCCATCAAACGAGAGAGTCATAGCGAAGTCCCTCCCGGCGGGTCCCCGCCAGCTTCGTCGCCGGGAGGCAAGCGTGCCGTCTAACCTGCGCTTGCAGCAGGCACACCGGCGGCCGTGCTTGCGTGGCGGGCCTGCCTCCGTTCATCATCGTGCCATACCGAGGTTCAAACGGTTCGCCGGTGTGCCGCTGAAGCGCGGCGTTAGACGTACCCAGAATCAAGCCAGGAGGCTTCGTGGCCAAGCAATCCGAATTGGAGCAGGGCAAGCAAATCGCGTTGGAAATCCTTCGCACCACGGCAGCCGAGTTGGAACTAGAAGTCACGGATCTAGCATGGCGAACCGAGCCTGAGCATCGCGACGACTTAAGTCTCCCGCTAACGTTCTGCACCACGGATGGTAGTCGACACGCACTCAGACTCCCCATTGCACAGCTCGAAGACGCGCCGGCGGACCCGGTAGCCAGAGCGGCGATTGCGCACGCTGTCCGCGACCGTCTGAAGAAGCTCGGCCCATCGCGGCGGAGGATCGGGTTCTAGAATGCAGTTCTCACTCGTGAGGTCTACGGCCGCGCGCTCGCAGAAAAGCCGTTGGCTAGCGTGTGTGTCCGGACCCTCCTCACTTGCCTCAACCGGACAAGGGGGACGTCTAACCACCAGTAGAGGCGACCGTGTCAAGAGGCAAACCCTTTTCTTGACGTCCCTGGAGGGGGGCGTGGGAGCACCGGCAGCAGGTGCGGGTCGCCGAGCCAGGTCGTCACGTCCACGTCGATGCGCTTCTTTTTGGGTGACAGACGAGAGCGCCTGGCAAGGGAGGAAGAGGTCCATGAGACACACGCGCGTCATCGTCACTCACTACGGCGGGCCCGATGCACTTCGGGTGGTTGAAGAAGAGTGCCCCGAGCCGAAGGATGGTGAAGTGCGGGTGAGAGTGCTGGCCGCAGGCGTCTCCTTGCCCGACATAATGGCGCGCGAGGGCGTCCATCCCGAAACTCCCCCGGTGCCCTACACGCCGGGGTGGGACCTGGTTGGCGAGGTCGATCGGCTCGGCAACGGTGTCTCCGGAATCGAACCGGGCCAGATCGTTGCGGCGATGCCCATCCACGGCGCGTACGCGGAGTTCGTCTGCCTGCCGCAGCGCGAGCTGGTCCCGGTGCCATCCGGGTTGGACGCCGCCGAGGCCGTCAGCCTGATTCTGAACTACATCACGGCGTATCAGATGCTGCATCGCTCCGCCAAGGTCAAACCGGGCCAGCGCGTGTTGATTCACGGCGCGTCGGGCGGGGTCGGCACGGCACTCCTGCAGCTGGGGCGCCTTGCCGGCCTGGAGATGTACGGTACCTGTTCATCGCGAGGGGCGCCGGCCGTTTCCGACCTGGGTGGCATCCCAATCGATTACCGGAATCAGGACTACGTGAAGGAAATCCGCCGCTTCACGAGCGAGGGCGTGGACGCCGTCTTCGACCCCATCGGTGGCGCCCACCTCTGGCATTCCCGCGAGGCTCTCCGTCCGGGCGGGAGGGTGGTGGGTTATGGCAATACAACCTCGCTACGTGGGGAGGGACTAGGTTCGGACCGTACAGGCCGTCGTAATCGCCTTCATGGGATCCCCATCTACGCGTTGTACATCGCCGGCGGCTGGCTTCTCCCCGGCCGGAAACGGATCGTCCCCTACAGCATCCAGACGCTCAAACGGTTGAAGCCGGCTTTGTTTCGGCAGGATTTGATCGCCCTGCTCGACCTCCTTCAAAGGCAAGAGATCAAGCCGCTCATCGCGCAGCGATTTCCTCTTGCCGAGGCAAGACGCGCGCAGGAGCTGCTCGGGAAGGGGGGCGTGATAGGCAAGATCGTGCTCGTGCGCAACGGGTTATCGCTTGAATCAGGAGGGACGTAGCAACGGCATGCAGCGGACAGCGCTTCGCGCCGCCGCTGTTGCCGAGCATTCTACGTTGCCATCGGAGGCTCGGGTGATCATCAGAGAGAAAGCAGTTGCGCCGTTCGAATTCGAGGGGCTGACGATCCGTGATTACACCGCCGGGCACGAGACGGCGGCGTCCTTCGCGGTGATCACGGTCCCCCCGGGTGGCGTGCACGCGGAGGCGTGGTCGCGGCGTTCCGACAAGTACTACTACGTTCTGGCCGGAATGATCGAGTTCATCGACTCGGGTGAGGTCCACACGCTATCGGCCGGCGACTTCTGCCTCGTTGCCAAGGGACAGCACTTCTCGTATCGGAACCCGGGCGAGATGCGCGCAACGCTGTGCCTGCTCCATGCGCCGAGCTTCGACGCCGGCTCGGAGGAATTCGCGTAGTCTGGCTGGAGGTAGGCAGAACAGGCGGCTGGACCCGACAGGTTCGAGGCAGGCACAATGACGTGCGGAACTTCTTCGAGGCGTGAATGGCGCAACCGATGGAAAAGCGGATCGCTCAGTGGCGGGGCTCCTGGGTAGGTCTCGCGCTCGCGCTCGGGGTGCACGTGACCGATGAGGCGCTGACCGGCTTTCTTCCCGTCTACAACGCGGTGGTGGAGGGAATTCGGGCGAGGCACCCGTGGGTACCACTCCCCACCTTCACGTTTTCGGTCTGGCTGTGCGGTCTCGTGGTCGGAATCCTGGTCCTGCTGGCTCTCACGCCCCTCGTGTCGCGAGGGGCGCGCTGGATCCGCTTCGTATCGCTCATCCTGGGCGTGCTCATGAGCGGCAACGCGCTCGGTCATATGGGGGCGTCCCTGTACTGGGGCCGGCCGGCTCCGGGCGTCTACTCTGCGCCGTTCCTGCTGATCGCGTCCGTGGCACTGCTCGTCACGGCATCACGTGCTAACGTGAGGGCGCCGTAACGCGGCGATCTGCGAGCGGATGACGCCGACGAGGTCTCTCGAGATCCAGGCATCGCGGCTCATCCACGCTGGCAGAACGCGGGAACGGTGGACGGATGGGAGGAGAGTACGGAACTTGATACCCGGGTAAAGCTCGCCGTCTACCGACACTTCGCGGAGACGGGGCGCAGACCCTCACCTCGCGAGGTGGCCGAGCGTGTCGGCGCGGATCCCACAAACGTACTCGACGCCTACGGGAGGCTTCGTGCTCAGAGGTTGCTCGTCCTCGAGGCCGACGGATCGTCGGTCCGCATGGCGTCTCCGTTTTCGGGAGTGCCGACGCAACATGTGGTGGAAGCGGCCGGAATCCGCTACTACGCAAACTGCGCGTGGGACGCGCTTGGAGTGCCTGCGGCGCTCCACAAGCCAGGTGTGGTTCACTCTCGCTGCGAGCAATCCGGCGAGCCGCTCCACCTCGAGGTGGGTCTGGAAGGACCCGCGCCCTCGGATTGGCTCTTCCACTGCCTCGTCCCGGCGGCGAAATGGTGGGACAACATCGTCTTCACCTGAAACAACATGCTCTTCTTCCGGTCGGAAGAACTTGTTCGAGGGTGGTGCGCCGCACACGGAGTCCCCATGCGACCGCTCGTGACGATCGACCAGCTGTGGACGCTCGCGACAACGTGGTATTCGACTCGGCTGGAGGAGAATTCTCGGCGGCCCCAGCCGGACGAGATGCGCGGGATCTTTGCCGGCCTGGGACTCGAGGGCGACTTCTGGGACCCACGCTCGGATAGCTTCGGGTAGTCTGCGACCGTTCACGCGCCCGCAGCCGAAGCGGTCACGGGTCTGGCGTCCGCAAACGACAACGATCCACCATCGAAGGCAGGGCCTGGCCGTGAGGCGTGTAGCCGCGCCGCCGCCGTTGGGCCTTTCGCAATGCGCGCGAGCCGGTCACACCGGAGCATACCCGGAGGGTACGTGAGGATGCGAACCGGCGAGCGCAACGCAGCCGGAGGTCCGACGCCGGCGGCGCCTATCAGGAGCTGCGGCCGCGGTCCACGGCTCGCCAGGCGAAGTAGACCGGGATGCCGGTCAGCACGATGGCAAGGCCGGGCCACGTGGTCTGGGTCTTGTAGAGGATCAGCACGACCGAGATCAGCGCCGCGACCACGATGTACAGCGCCGGGATCACGGGGTACCCGAACGCGCGGTACGGGCGCTCGACGTCGGGACGCGCACGGCGCAGCACGAACAGCGCGGCGATCGTAAGGATGTAGAAGAGCAGGACCGAGAAGACGACATAGTCGAGGAGGTTCGAGTAGACGTTGCCGTACTGCGGGGCCCCGGCCGCGTCGCGCGCGAGGCTACCGGCCGCATCCCGCAACCGCGTCCTCGGGAGCACCAGCAGCGAAGCCCAGACGCACTGGAGGACCAGACCGACGGCCGGCACGTGATTCCGGTTCAACCGCCCGGTCGCGCGGAAGAACAACCCGTCTTTGGCCATGGCCCAGTAGACCCTGGCGCCGGCCAGGATCAGGCCGTTGTTGCATCCGAACGTCGAGATCACGATGGCGACGGCCATGATCACGGCACCCGCACCGCCGAAGATCGTCTGCAGCGCGGCGGTCGCGACGCGGTCGTCGGGCGCGTGCTGGATCGCCTCGATCGGCAGCGTCAGCACGTATGCCAGGTTGGCCAGCACGTACAGCGTCACCACGATGCCGGTCCCCGCGGCCATCGAGAGCGCCACGGTGCGCCTCGGGTCCTTCACCTCACCCGCCGCGAAGGTGATGTTGTTCCAGGCGTCGGACGAGAAGAGCGAGCCGACCTGCGCGACGCACAGGGCGACCACCAGGCCAAACAGTCCGGACGCCGCGGTGACGACCGGGACGAACCCGAAGTCCGGCACGATGGACGCGACGCTGTGGGGCGTCCACGCGGCCGCGAAGTTGGCGCGGATCGCTCCGGTGTTCGAGCCCAGCGCGACCCCGATCACGATGAGGGCAAGCACCGCGAGCGTCTTCGTCGAGGTGAAGACGTTCTGGATCCACTTGGCAAGCGCCAGGCCGCGAGTGTTGGTCCACGTGAGCAGCACCAGCATGAGGACGCCCACGAGCTGTTGCGTCGAAAGGCTCACCGCATAGCTGGCGGAGACGTCCACCGGGGGAACGATCCAGTTCGTGGGCGAGATGGCCGGGACCAGAACGCCCAGGTACCGGGAGAACGCCACGGCGACCGCCGCGATGGTCCCGGTCTGGATCACGAGGAACAGCGTCCAGCCGTACAGGAAACCCCAGAACGGCGAGTACGCCTCGCGCAGGAAGACGTACTGGCCGCCGGCCTCCGGCATCATCGCGGCGAGCTCGCCGTACGACAGCGCCGCGACGACCGTCAGCAGGCCACTCGCCACCCAGACCACGAGCAGCCAGCCAGCCGAGCCGACCTGCCGGGCGATGTCGGCCGACACGATGAACACGCCGGAGCCGATCATCGACCCGGCCACGACCATCGTCGCGTCCCAGACACCCAGCCCGCGGACGAAACCGGACGACGTTGCCTGCGAGGAAGCAGCCTTCTCCACCACGGCACCCCCGGCTGCGCGTGTGCCACGAACGTACAGCGCCTGAGCCTCGAGACATCGTATCGGGCACGCGAGGAGCGCGTCAACCGCGGCCGAGGCGCCCGTCCGGAGCGACGACCGAGTCCCCCCGGCGCCCGGCCTTCTCGGTCAGCGGCGCTTCAGCAAGCGGCGGGGCTCACGTGGGTCCGGCGCGAGTACCTCGGCGTGGGTACCGGCGACGTTGTGGTAGTGGAGCAGCAGCACGCCTAGCGCCTGGTCGTTCGCGTAGTCGACTGGGCTCACGGCCACCTGGATTGTTTGCCCTGGAATGTCGGTGAGCAGCGGCGGCAACGATGCCGACCCCGGGTATGCGGTACCCGGGAACGACAGCCCGGGGTGCGACAGGTCGAAGGAGTGGACGACCCTGGGGGCAGCCCAGTTGTTGAGGTAGTAGGTCAGCTCGGTGTTGCCCGGGGAGAGTCCGAGCGCGGCAACCGGCACTGGGAGCATGACCACGTCGGTGTTGAACGGCACGGTGTCGCGGACCCCCGCGGTCACCCCGTTGACCGTTTGCACGCTGCTGCACTCGATGGTATTGAGGTTGCAGAGGGTCACCACGTAGACGTCGTCCCCGATGTTGAAGTCCTGCATGAAGAGCTCGAAGTCGTCCGCGGTGTCGCCGTTGACGGAGATCCGGATGTCGAAGGGCTCCTCGATCGGGCTCGTCCACGGCGTGGTCGCGGCGATGCCAAAGTAGAGCGTCGCGTCGGCGAGCCCCTTCCCCAGCGCGGCCTGTGCCTGGAGATCGCTCGCCACCCCGAAGTAGCGCACCGCCGCGGCGGGGTCGAAGTTTGCCTCCTGCAGCTCGAACGCGCTGACGAGGGACACCTCATCGAGGGGGAACGACGTTCCCGTCGCGACGTCCTGACCTGCCAGGTGAAGCGTCAGGCTCCCTGGCGCGGCCGGCATGCGAAAGCTCTGCTCGACGGTGGTCATCGAGGAGGCAGGGCGCACCGCGGCGTACAGCGGCACTCGCAGCGTCGGGCCCGAGCCGCCGCTCAGCGTCACGTAGCCGGCCTCCTCGGACAGCCAGGCACGGGTCTGGCTCTCGCTCGTCTCGGCGAGCGAGGGGTCGTGCGTGTGCTTCATCTGCGCTGCCTCCGCGGCGAGCCGCACATCGAAAGTCGTCGAGCCGCCCGACGGCACTGATACGGAGCTTCCCCCGGGGAACGACACGCTCACGCCGGGGATCGCGTCCACCTCCTGGTAGCCGAGTGAGTACGTGAGGTTGCCCGACGACTTGTTGACCAGCTTGACGCTTGCGACGAGGGTCGCCGCGTCGACAACTTCCAAAGCGCCGAACGAGACGCTCACCGCGCCCGGGAGGTCGGCGTTGTAGGCGACCGCCGGCGCGGTCGCCGCGGCCGCCACGTCCACGCGCCCCGCCCCGACCCGCCCCGGCCCGACCATCGGCAGTGTGTGGCCCGGGTTGAGGAAGACGTCGTGGTCGGCAGTGTTCATGACGAGCGCCTTCAGCTCCTCGACGGTCCAGGTGGGGTGGATCTGCTTGAGCAGCGCCATCGCCCCCGAGACGTGCGGCGTCGCCATCGAGGTGCCGTCGGCGTAGAACCCTCCGGTGCCGGTCCCGACCGCCGCCGAGAAGATCTGCAGTCCAGGCGCGGCGATGTCGGGCTTGAGCGCGAAGTCCGGGAGGCGCGGTCCTCGCGATGAGAAGCTCGCGATCTGATCGGCCGCGCTGACCCGGTAGATGTTGCCGTTGACGCCGGGCGAGGGGAGGTCAGCCTTGAGCGACTGGCCGTCGTTCTGGGAGATGAACACCGAGGGGACCGTGATCGTCGTCTTCGAGCCGTCGTCCGACATGATCACCCGTACCGTGGAGTCTCGGTTGTTGTCCACGATCACGCCCGCCGCGCCGGCTGCCTGCGCGGCGGCAACCTTCCACACGAACGTGCACGTCGAGCCGTCCGGCTTGGTCCCACCGCGATCGATGAGGGCGATCTTGCCGCCAATCGCCGAACCGTTTGTCAGCGGGCCGCACGCATCAGCCGGGCTGGTCTGGACGAGGTCGCCCGCAAGGCCGGCCGCAGGTAGCGGCGGACCGAAACCCGCCGGGGTCGCCTGGATGTCGGAGCCGAATCCCGACGGCGAGGCCACGTGGAAGAAGTAGTCCGAGGCCCCCGGGTCACCCGCGGCCGCCACCGAGATGGCGCGATCCGCGGCGGCAGGGTCGCCCGTGATGAAGAACCCGTCGCCGTCGTTCCCCGCAGCCGCGACGACGATGACGCCGGCGGATGCCGCATTGTTGCTCGCCACCTCGTCGGGGTCGTCGGGCGAGCCGAAGCTCGCGCCCAGCGACATGCTTATCACGTCGAGGTGGTCCGCGAAGTTGCCGTCCTGGTTGGGGTCGAGAGCCCACTCGATCGCCGGGACCACCATTTCGGTCGAGCCTTGACACCCGAAGATCCGCAGGGCGTAGAGCTGGGCGCCGGGGGCGACCCCGGGGCCGATCTTCAGCGTGCCGAAAGGGGTCGAGGTGTTCCAGGGACCCGCATAGGTCGTGCCGGCCGCGGTGACGCCGTACCCCGCGAGCGTCCCGGCCACGTGGGTTCCGTGGCCGTTGGTGGCGCAGTCCATGGGGTCGGGGTCCGGTTGTGGCGTGTTCGCGCTCGCGTCCAGGCTCAAGGGGTCGTAGTTGTCGCCGACGAAGTCCCAGCCCCCCACCACCTTGGCCGTGCGCGGCCAGTTAGGGGCGACGTAGATCCCGTCGGTGCGGTAGTTGCCCGAGCCGCCGAAATCCGCATGGAGGTAGTCGATCCCCGTGTCGATGAGCCCGACCTTCACCCCGGTCCCGGTTGCGGTGTGCCCGGCGCCGGCCCACACCTGTGGTGCGCCGATGAACGGTACGCTCGTGGAATTCGTGGTGTGCTTCGGGATGAGGGGGTGGACCCCCTTCACGCCGGGGAGCGCCCGCAGCGCCTCGAGCTTGTCCGCGTCCACCACGGCCGCCACGCCGTTGTAGACGCGTTGGGCGCGGTACAGGACCGACGCGGCAAACTGCGGGCCCGCGAGCGCATCCACGACGACCTGCTGCGCCTGCTGAAGACGCGCGATGTGTGCCTGAACGACGGCAGTCGCTCCGGCACTCACGCCTGCCGCGAGCGCGCTCGCGGTCATCCGACTCTGGTAGACCTCGACGGCCGGCGGATCGGAGAGCTCCACCATCACCGCGACGCGACCGTCCGCGTGGACCGCATAACCTTGAGCCGCGAGCCGTTGGCTGTCCACCGCCCAGGCCGACGCGGCCACCGCCAGGATCCCGACGCCAAGCACAGCCCGTCTCCAGTTCGTCTTCATTCCGGTCCCCACCGCGCCCTCTCGACTCACAACCCGACAACCGCCCGACGCCGGGCCGTGTTCCGCAAAGCGTTGTGCCGGATGATGAGTCCGGATATGTGGAGCGCACGCACCAGCCCGCTCGAGCGAGGCCAGGTCCGCCGATCCCAGGTCGGAATTTGTCATAGGTCTCAGGACACAACCGAAGATTGCGAGCGCTCTTGACCGGACAGGCCCGGACAGCCTAGCGTATGTATGGGGGGGCGAGCGATGAAACGACCGCGGGCCTGGCACGCGCTTCTGCTCCTGCCGCTGGCAGGCGTGGCGGTGTGGCTCGTCGAACGCGGCCGGACGGTCCGTGACGACCCCACGGCGGTCCTCGCGGCGCTGCGGGCCGCGTCCGGACCCGCGTTGCCGGAGGCCGGCGCTGCCGGCGCCACAGCCCGGTCCGAGCCCTCCACCTACACCCGCGACACGTTGTACGAGTACATCGACGGGGCCGCCGAGGCGTACCTGGCTCGCGGGTTCGATCGTTGTGTGGTGGCCACGTACACGTTTGCGTCCGAGACGACCGAAGCCCTCGACGTGACGGCCGAGGTGTACCGGTTCGCGCCACCCGGCGGAGCCCGCGAGCAGATGGAGGCCGAGCGGCCGTCCAAAGCGGCGCCCGTGCCCGGCATGCCCGACGCCTTCGCCGACGCCACGACGCTCGTCTCCACACGTGGGGGCGATTACCTCAAGCTCACGGCACTGGGAGCGGGCGATGCACCGCCGAAGGCGCTCGCTTCGGTTGCATCGGCCTGGCTGAAAGGGCGGCCGTGAGCGACCCCTCCGCGTTGATGGTCACACGGCGCGAGGCGTTGCTCCGCCTCACGTCGACAGCGGTCGCGGCCGCGGCCGTAGGCACCGGCATCGCGGTGTTCCATGACCGCCGGACGGTATCGGCAAGCGCCGCAACGATCCCCGACTGGCGCGTCCCCCTGCCGGGCGCCGGTTCGGCGGCGGCGGCACGCGGCGGGGAGCCGACTGCTAACGTCCGGCGCGCGGTCGCCGCGATGGGCGGGATGGACCGCTTCATCCGCAAGGGCGATACCGTGCTCGTCAAGCCGAACGTCGGATGGGACCGCCTTCCGGAGCAGGCCGCCAACACCGATCCGCAGGTCGTGGCCGAGATCGTCAGGCTGTGCCGGGCCGCGGGCGCACGTCGGGTCGTTGTCACCGATATCTCCTGCAACGACCCGCGTCGCTGCTTCGCGCGGTCCGGTATCGAGGCGGCGGCAACCGCGGCCGGCGCCGAGGTCATCGAAGCCCGTCGCCTGCGCCTGCTGGCGGCCGCCCTGCCAGGCCTCTCGGCGGGGCTCGAGGTCATCGAGGAGCTGCTCCGCGCCGACCGCGTCATCAACGTCCCGGTGGTCAAGCACCACAGCTTGTCGCACGTGACGCTCGGCATGAAGAACTGGTTGGGCGTCCTGGGCAAGGGACGCAACCGGCTGCACCAGGACATCAACCGGGCGCTGGCGGAGCTCGGCGCAACGTTCCGGCCGACACTCACCGTGGTGGACGCGACCCGCGTGCTCGCAGCCAACGGGCCCGTCGGAGGAAGTCTGGCGGACGTGCTGCCGGTAGGCGCCGTCCTCGCCGCGACCGACCCGGTGCTGGCCGACGCCTGGGGCGCGTCGCTCCTCGGCCACAAACCTGCCGATCTCGGGTTCATTGCGGAAGCCGAGCGCCGTGGGGTTGGTCGCGCTGACGTCAGGCTCGTCAAGGAACTGGGGATGGCATGAAGAGGGGGGTCCGGGGTCAGGGATCAGGGGTCAGGGGCCAGGGGTCAGGGATCAGGGCCTCCCACCCCGGCTCGGCCGGCCGCCAGCAGTGTGGCTCGTGCCCCACCCTGCCCTCCGGTCACCGACCATGCCCTTCTCGTTGTCACCGACCCCTGACCCCTGACCCCGGACCCCTGCCATGAGGTGGACGATCCGCATCCGCGTCTTCTACCAGGCGTTCTTCCTGGTGGCGCTCCTCTGGCTGCTCGCGCGCCTCGCGTCGGGGGACGCCCGCGACCTCCCATTCTCCGCCTTCCACCATGGCGACCCGCTCTCGGCGATCGGCGTGACGCTCGGTTCGGGCACGCTTCCGGGCGCCCTGGTATGGGCGGCGGTCCTGATCGCGCTCACGCTCCTGGTCGGTCGGGCGTTCTGCGGTTGGGTGTGCCCACTCGGAACCCTGCAGCAGCTCTCAAGCTGGCTCTTCTCGCCGCGCACGCGGCGCGAGAGCCTCCAGGTCAACCGCTACCGCCGCTGGTACGCAATCAAGTACTACGTCCTCGCCGGGCTGCTCGTCGGCGCCCTGGCGGGGACCCTGCAGACGGGCCTGCTCGACCCCCTGTCGCTCACCGCGCGCGGCCTCGCGTCGGGCCTCTGGCCCGTGCTCCCCGGCGGTCGCCCCGCGCCGGGCGGCTGGCTCGCGGCGCTGCTACTGCTCGCGATCCTGGTGGCGAGCCGGTGGATCCCGCGGGTCTTCTGCCGGGGTTTCTGCCCGCTCGGCGCCCTGCTGGGCGTCTTTGGCCGGTTTGCGGTGTTCCGCATCCATCGCACCGGCGACGCCTGCACGTCGTGCAAGCTTTGCGCGTTCGCGTGTCAGGGCGCGGACGAACCGCTCGGAAGCCATCGGGTCGGGGAGTGCATGGTCTGCCTGAACTGCCTGCCGGGCTGCCCCGAGGAGGCCATGACGTACCGGGCGTTGCCACCGCTGCCGGTCTCCCCTGATAGGCCCGATCTCTCGAGGCGCTACCTCTTCGGAACGGTGCTGGGGTCGCTGGCCGTGGCCCCGCTCCTGCGGGCAACCGGCGGCGGCCGCGAAGCCGCGCGCCCGCGTCTGCTGCGTCCGCCCGGTTCCCTCGGCGAGGCCGAGTTCCTCCAGCGTTGCGTGAAGTGCTCGCTCTGCCAGCAGGCCTGCCCCACGAGCGCGATCCACTCGGCGATCGGCCAGGCCGGCGTCGAGGGCTTCTGGACGCCGGTGGTCGTGCCGCGCCGCGGGTGGTGCGAGTTCGCCTGCACCCGTTGCGGCGAGGTCTGCCCGACGGGGGCGATCGGCCGGCTGACCCCCGCGCGCAAGACCGGGTACGACGGAAGACCGCCGGTCAGCATCGGCACCGCGTTCGTGGACCGCGGCCGCTGCCTGCCGTGGGCGATGGGCACGCCGTGCATCGTCTGCGAGGAGATGTGCCCGACCGACCCAAAGGCGATCTGGTTCGAGAACGCCGACGAGGCCGGGCGCGACGGCGCGGCCCGCAAGCTGCAGCGCCCGCGGGTCGACGCGGCCAAGTGCGTGGGGTGCGGCATTTGCGAGAACAAGTGCCCCGTCGGCGAGGAGGCCGCGATCCGCGTCACGTCGGTTGGCGAGACGCGCGATCCGCTGAACCGGCTCCTGGCCGGAGGCCTGCAGCAATGAGTTCGACGTTGCGCTTTTCGCGTGGCGGCCTTATCAATCGTTGTATGAGGAACAGTGCGCTGATCCTGGGGGTGCTCATGTTCACGAATACGGTCCGAGCCGAGGTCCGTCCGCCCGCGGTGGCGGGTGCGTTCTACCCTGGCGACGCCCGCCAGCTCGAGGGCGAGGTGCGGGGGTTCCTGGGCGCAGGCAAGCGCGCGGGCCAGGCTCCCGTGGCCGTGATCGCTCCCCACGCGGGTTACGTCTTCTCCGGCGCCACGGCCGGCAAGGCGTTCGCCCCGCTCGCGGGCTCGAAGCCCACGCGCGTGATCATCCTCGGGCCCTCTCACTTCGCCGGTTTCGCCGGCGGAGCGCTTCCGGATCCCGACGTCACCGCCTTCGCCACGCCGCTGGGCGAGATGCCCGTGGACCGCGACGCGGTGGCAAGGCTTGCGAAGCTGCCCGAGTTCAAGGGACCGGCCAGCGCGCAGGTTCGGGAGCACAGCCTCGAGGTCGAGCTCCCGTTCCTCCAGGCCACCGTCGGGGCGGTGCCGATCGTCCCGATCGTCGTCGGGCACGCGACCGACCGTGTCCTGGCAACGGCGATGGCGCGGCGACTCGCCGAGCTCGTCGGACCGGGCACCGTGGTGGTTGCGTCCTCCGACTTCACCCACCACGGGGCTGCCTACGACTACAGGCCGTTCGGAACCGATCGCACACTTGGGCCCACCTTGATTGCTCTCGCCCGCTCGACCGCAGGCCGCGCGGCGGCCGTCGACCCCCTCGGCTTCTCGCAACAGATCGAGGCTAGCGGCGACACCGTGTGCGGCGCCCGGCCGATCACGGTGCTGCTGGAGCTGCTGGCGCACGCCTTCCAGGGCACGGGGGCCGTTGCGGATGTGTCTACCTCCGCGGAGGTAAGCGGCGACTGGTCTCAGGTGGTCGCCTACGCCGGCGTGAACTTCGCCGGGAGCTGGGGCCCATGGCGTGACGATTCCGCTCCGCCACGCCCGACCGAGTTGAGCAAGCCGGAGGAAAGCGCGGTTGTGGAGCTGGCCAGGGCTACGCTCGCAACCCACCTCACCCACCAGGGTCAGCTCGCCGATTGGTTCGCCGCGCACCCGGTGGCGGGCAACCTGGCGGCGCTCTCCGGCGTCTTCGTCACCGTGAACAACAAGGGCCTCAAGGCGCGCAAGGAGGGGAAGCTGCGCGGCTGCATCGGCACGATGGAGGCGCACGAGCCGCTGGTAGACGCGGTGATCGACGCGGCCGTCTCCGCGGCGCACGACCCCCGCTTCCCCGAACTTGCGGCCTCGGAGCTCGCCGAGGTGGCCGTCGAGGTCTCGGTGCTCTCCCCGATGCGCCCGGTGAGCGGCTCCGAGGACATCGTCCTGGGCAAACACGGCGTGCTCCTGACCAAGTCCGGCCGGCGCGCGGTGTTCCTGCCGCAGGTGGCCACCGAGACCGGGTGGGACCTGGCGACGTTTCTGTCGGCGCTCTCGCAGAAGGCCGGCCTCGCTCCCGATGCCTGGCGCAGCGGCGCGCGTTTCGAGGTCTTCACCGCGCAGGTCTTCGGCGAGGAGCACTAACCGCGACTCACCCCTGTCGGTGCGTGGGGCCCAGGGTCGGACCTCGGAGCTACCAGAGGCCAGTGCTTCGGCAGACGGCCGACGAAGCTCTCCGCCTTCGGTGCAGCAGCCGTCGTCCGTTGGAGAGCTCCTGTCAACGGGTCGCCCGCTGACACCGCCTTTCGATCAGATGTGGCCCTTTCACTGTCATCGCGAGGCCCCTGAGCACGGCGAGGGCGCCGTGGCGACCTCGCCGAAATTGACGGGATTGCTTCGTCGTCCCACCGCGGGCAGGACTCCTCGCAATGGCAGGTGTTCCCCTAGGGCGAACGGTGAATCGGTCTCAAATCAGGCCCGGAGAGGACGATAGAGGGCGTATCCTACATGGGGGAGATGTCGTGGTCCATGCAATCAGTCGCCGCGAGCTGGCAGGGTTGGTAGGTCTCGGTCTGGCCGGGCTCGCCCGGGGTGCAGGCACCACGTCCCGACCTCCGCAGTCGCGAGGCCGCGTGGGACTCGCGCCACTTCCCCCCGGGGCGGGCGCCGCACGGCCCGATCCCGTTGCAGCCGAGCGAGCCGTGAGCGCGGCGCTGGCGGCGTGCACGGGTCTCGCGAGCGGACGGGCGGCCGTCGAGGCAATGTTCGCCGCCGAGGACACGGTCGGGATCAAGCTCAACTGCCTCGGCGGGCGGGGCCTCTCGCCGCACCCCGAGTTGGTCGGGGCGTTCGCGGCGCTTCTCCGCCAGCGCGGCATTCCGTCGCACCGGATCATCGCGTTCGACCGTTCGAGCCGCGAGCTCACCCGAGCCGGGTTCAACGTTCGCCGCGACGGTGGCGATTGGCTGTGCTACGGCATCGACAACGACTACGACCGGGAACCGTCGACTTCGGGCGAGATCGGCTCGTGCTTCGCCCGCCTCGTCTCGACGACCTGCACGGCGCTCGTCTCGTTCGGGATCGTCAAGGACCACGATCTGGCCGGCGTCTCGGGCGGCCTGAAGAACCTCTACGGGCTCATCCACAACCCGAACAAGTACCACGACAACAACTGCGACCCGTACGTCGCCGACGTACTGAACCATCCCTACGTCCGCGGCAAGCTGAGGCTCACCGTTCTGGACGGCGTCACGGCGCAGTGCCACGGCGGCCCGGCGTATCGGCCCGACGCCGTGTGGCCGCTGGGCCTCATCGCGGCGTCCACCGACCCTCTGGCGGCCGACGCCTGGGCGTGGAAGGTCATCGACGCGGAGCGGAGGCGGCGCGGCCTGCCGAGCCTCGAGGAGGCCAAGCGGCCGCCACGATTCCTGTCCACGGCCGAGCGGTACGGTCTCGGTGTCGGCACGCCCGGCGCCATCACGGAGGTCCGGGGATGAGCCCAACCCTGACCCGTCGCGAGCTTGCGGCCGCCGCGTGCGCCGGCGCCGCGGTCGCCCTTCTCCCACGATCCGCCGACGCTGCGTCGCCACAGGTCGGCGACCGCATCGCGGCGGAGGATCTCCCCGCTCGCGAGGCCTCGTGGTACAGGAAGCTCCCCGAATCGCGCGTGGAATGCCAGCTCTGCCCGCGGGGGTGTCAGGTGGCCGACGCCGAGCGGGGCGGGTGCGGGGTGCGCGAGAACCGCGGCGGCACCTACTACACCCTCGTGCACGGCGTGGCGTGCACGGTGCACATCGACCCGATCGAGAAGAAGCCCTTCTTCCACGTGCTCCCCGGGGCCCAGGCGCTGTCGTACGCAACGGCGGGGTGCAACGTCGAGTGCAAGTTCTGCCAGAACTGGGAGATCTCGCAGTTCCGTCCGGAGCAGGCGGAGGCTCGCTATCTGCCGCCCGAAACGCTGGCCCAGATCGCCCGCAACAACGGCGTGCCACTGCTGTCCGCGACCTACTCCGAGCCGGTCGTGTTCTGGGAGTACGTGCGCGACACCGCTGCCGCCGGCCGTAAGGTCGGCCTGAGGTCCACCGTCGTGTCGAACGGGTACATCCAGGAGAAGCCCCTCAAGGAAGTGCTCCCGCTGCTTGTCGCGATGAAGGTTGACCTCAAGGCGTTCTCCGAGCGTTTCTACAAGGACGTCGTGCGCGGCGAGCTGAAGCCGGTCCTCAAGGCGCTCGAGGTCATCAAGGCGAGCGGGACCTGGTTCGAGATCGTGGTGCTCCTGATCCCGGGCCTGAACGACTCGGAGGAGGAAGTCCGCGCTCTGACACGGTGGGTCAAGACGAACCTGGGGAGCGAGGTGCCGCTCCACCTCACGCGCTTCCACCCCACCTACCGCTTGACGAACCTCCCGCCGACGCCTCTCGAAACCATGGAGCGCGCCTGGCAGATCGCGAAGGCCGAGGGGCTCGCGTTCGCCTACATGGGCAATGTCCCCGGGCACCCCGGCGAGAACACCACCTGCCCGGGCTGTGGCAAGAAGCTCATCCGCCGGATCGGGTTCGAGGTGCTGGAGAACACCATGGCAGGCGCCAAGTGTCCCCAGTGCAAGCGCTCCATCCCCGGCGTGTGGTCTTGAGGACGGTCCTCAACCATCCGGATCTGCCGGGGGATTCGACCTGATCCCGGTGTTTCTTTCGGTGTCATCGCGAGGCCCCGGAGCGCAGCGAAGGGGCCGTGGCGATCTCGTCGATCCCAGCGGCATTGCTTCGTCGCTGCGCTCGTCGCAATGACGAAGGAACGCGGGCGGCCGCCCCACACGCCAGCGAGATCCGCTCGAGACGCCGTGTGGTGACGAGCTCTCTTGGCCGAGATCTCAGCGTGAGTTGGTCGGAGCGGTTACCACGGCGCGAGTCTTCACGTCGAACGTCTCGCCGGGAAGAAGGACGTGGACCTTGAGGCCGTGCACGCCGAGCAGATCCTTGCCGTTCTCGCCGGGCCGGCGATTGATCTTCGCCTTTGCGGCGTCGATGACGACGACCGAACTCTGACCGAGCACCGTGAACGTCTGGTCGGGTCGGACCCAGACTGCGGTCGCCTCGTCGACTGCGACGCCCAGCAGGTCAGGGTGCTCGAGGATCACCGCGCCAAGCCGGTTCTCGCGCTGGCGCTTGATGAAGTGCTGATCCACGATCACGCCGCGGAAGAAGCCGAACCCCGGCTTGAGCTCGACGGTGTTGGCCTTTATCACCGTGAAGTCGCCCTCACCCGTGATCATGAGGGCGCTCTGGCACGCGGTTCCGGCCGAATGGCCACCGACGACCGCGCCGCGCTCGAAGGCGCTCGCGATCGCCGCTCCGACCGGCGTGCCAAGGATCGCGTTCGTGATCCGGACCTGATCGCCCCCGCCGAAGAAGATGCCGCCGGCCTGAGCGGCGCGCTGCGCGAAGTCAGGGCGCATCGCGTCCGCCTTGGTCTTGATGTCGAGAGCCACGACGTTGGTGCAGCCGTACTCCTCCCTGAAGAGCTTCTCGTAGAATGAGGCGGCGTCCGCATCTCCGGAGGCGGTCGGGATGGCCACGATGGAGGCCTGCGGCCCGCCGGCCAGCTCGATGAACTTGGCCATCGCCTCCCTCGGTTTGTCGCCGCCGCCGATGAGGACCAGGTTGCCTTTGGGGGCCGGGACACGGGCAGCGGCTGAAGCCGCAACCATGACCGAGCCGATCACTGCGAGTGCCCGCCGCATTGTGGTGCCTCCATGTCGAGATGAGCGATTGCCACCGGGAAATTCCTTCGTGCGAGCGCCACGGCCAGAACCGTTCATCCCTGGGTCTCCACCGCCGCGACCAGTGACCTGGCCGCCGCCTCGATATGGGTGCGGACGGCGCGCTCGGCGGCAACCGGGTCGTGCGCAGCGAGCGCGGCGATGATCGCCGCGTGCTCTTCGATGTCGGGCTGGTCGCGTTCCGGGGCCGATTCGGTCGCGACGCGCGGCACGTTGCTCCACAACATGGTCGGGAACGCAGCCCACAGCTGGGCCAGCGTCCGCACGAGGTACGAGCGGCGGCTCGCGCTGAAGATCACCCCGTGGAAGCGCCTGTTCAGCTCCCGGTACTCGTGCAATTCCTCCGGCGGCTTGCAAAGCGCCATCCGCGTGGCGAGCGCCCTCAACTCGTCGAGCTCCTCACCCGAGATACTCGTCGCGGCGAACCGCGCCGCCATCCCCTCGATGAACGACCGGCACGCGTAGAGGTCCTCGACGTCGGCGACCGAGAACTCCACAACCCGGACCCCGCGGTAGGGGACGTGCTCCACGAGACCCTCGGAGGCGAGCTTCTTGAGGGCCTCCCGGACCGGCATCTGGCTCACGCCGTGCTCCTGTGCGAGCCGTTCCTGCCGAAGCCATTCCCCAGGCTTGAGCCGACCCTCGAGGATCTCTGCGCGGATCCGCTCCGCAACCCACTGAGGAAGCTGCTTGTGCGTTGGAGGAGCGGTTTCGTTGGTCATCGGATCGCCTCCAATATTTGATATAAAATCCAATCCGTGCCGACGCTAGCCCACCACGCCGTACGAGTCAAGCGGGCCGCGCGCGGAACCCGGCACTCCCCCAGGGAGGAGATATGACCCCGAAAAAGGTGGATGGCACCATGTTGTTCCTGACCCTCTGCCTAGCGTTAATGCCCGGCATGGCCGCCGTGAACGACGCTCGCGCCTGCACCACGGCGGTGATCTCGGGCCAGGCGACCGCCAATGGCCGCCCGCTCCTCTGGAAGAACCGCGACGCCGACAACAAGCAGAACCAGGTGGTCTACGACGCCACCGGTCGCTACCCGTTCGTGGGCGTGGTGAACTCTGCCGACCCGGCCGGACTCGACATCTGGGCTGGTATCAACGCCCAGGGATTCGCGATCATGAACTCCCAGTCCTACAACCTCGACAAAGGCGACTCCGTCGCCGAGGGTCAGCTCATGCGGATGGCGCTGCAGTCGTGCGCCACCGTGGAGGAGTTCCAGGCGTTGCTCGCGAAGACCGACGGCGGCCGCGACGTGACGGCCAATTTTGGCGTCATCGATGCCAGGGGCGGCGCGGCGATCTTCGAGGCGGGCCGCAAGACGCACACGCGCTTCGACGCTACTGACCCCAAGGTCGCGCCCAACGGGTTCATCGTGCGCTCGAACTTCAGTGACTCGGGTGACGCCGACTCCGGCTCCGGCTTCCTGCGCCGCGAGCGGGCCAATTCGCTGCTCGACGAACTCGTGAAGGCCAAGGCGCTCGGCGCCCCGACCCTGCTCTCCGGCCCCGCGCGCGACGTCGCCAACGTCCGCATCGGCTCGTACCCGGCCAAGGGCCTGCCGGAAGGCGCGCGCTGGGCCTACACCGCGGACAGCGTCTGCCGGTTCGAGACGGCCTCGGTTGCACTCTTCGAGGGCGTGCGTCCGGGCGAGGATCCGCTGCTCGCGACGCTTTGGGTGATCGTCGGCCAGCCGATTACCGGCGCGGCGGTCCCGGTGTGGGTGCGCGCCGCGGCCGTGCCGGCCTCCCTCGCGCCGGGGCTCAAGGCCTCGGAGATGACGAAAGCGCTCGACGCCGTGCGGACCGTGTTCTACCCCGAGACCCGCGGCGAGCTGAAGAAGTTCATCCGCGTCGATGCGTTCGCCGCCTCCGAATCGGCCGTCGTGCCGTGCCTCCTCACAAGCGAGGCGGAGAACTTCCGTCAGACCGAGGCCGCCCTCGCGACCTGGCGTACGCACGCGCCCACCCCGCAAGACGTCGCACACCTCCAGGACGAGCTGGCGGCCCGCACGCTCGCCGACATCCAGGCGATCGCACCGAAGGCGGCGGGGAAGTAGGGCAACCGTGACTGTTCGAAGGTTCGCAGGTTCGAACGTTCGAAGGTTCAGAAGCAGCAGAGGAGCAGAGGGGCGGAGGAGCAGAGGAGCGAAGGCGGCAAGTTCAGATGGACCAGCTGGACGCCCTTAACCGCCGTTCTCTCAGCCAATCTTGGCAAATGATACGCTACGACTACAACTCAGCTAGATACGTACCCGGCACCCATTCATCAGCAGATTGCCCGCAGCCCGAAGGCAGAAGGAGCGAGCGTAAGCATGAAGATCCCAGCGGCGGTTGAAGAGACCTACGAGGTTCTTGTTGATGAGCTGAGGTATGCGACGACCGCGTGGCAGGTGCTCCGAGCGTGCACCGAGGAATTGGGCGACCTGTCTGGTCACGGGAACCCCGCTGATTCTGTCGCCCGATTCATGCGCCACGCAGTTGAATCGGACGTAACCCTGGCAGTTTGTCGTCTGCTGGACAACCACAAGGACGCAGCGACGTTCAAGAGTCTCCTGACGCAACTGCCGCCACCAGTTTGTGAGGACATTCAGAAGACACTCAAGACGGTATCGACGGAACACAAGCAAGTCAAGTGGGCACGAGACACCTCGTTGGCGCACATCGACAAAGGTCCGAGGCGCACGATCGCAAAGGAAGGCTTCAAGGAACCGGCGGAGCTTTTCGCGCTGAACGGCGTTCCAAAGATCCTCGACGCAGTAGGACAGGCTCTTGCGCAGATCGGGACCTACTACAAATGCCGGCCCCCCAGGATTGACACGTCGCCCGCCTTGCATGCCGAAGTCTTGGCTTTCTTGAAACGGGCCCTAGAGTGCCCTGCACCGTGCCAGCCCTCGGCCCCGCAGTGAGGCTGAGCGAAAGCGCCCTGCGCCTGCCTGTGGACGCGACAGCTTTGGTGACCCCACAGGCCCTGGCGTTCAGTTTGGCGTCCCTCAAGGACCCCCGAGCTTCAACTGATATGATGAAACTCGGGAATCTGGGGGCGTGTCCCATGCAAAGTCGTCTCGCGCGTGTGATGGTGGTCCTTGGAGCGTCCGCACTCTCGTCATGTGATTCCCTCCTCCAGAAATCTCCGAGCGAGGTCTTCAAAGCGGTGGCCCCGAGCGTCTACACGATCACCGTTAGCGACCTTTCACGCCCGCTCATGCTTGGCAGTGCGGTGGCGCTGGCCCCGGACCTCGTCGCGACCAACAGGCACGTGGTACTCGGGGACATTCGGCGTATCTTCGAAGTCTCCAGGGGCGACCAGACTTGGCGCGCCTACCCGACGTACTTCGATCCCGACCAAGACTTGTGCATTCTCCGGGCGCCTGGCCTCGGCGCGCAGGCGGCGACCCTGGGGAAATCAGCCCGGGTCCGTGTCGGGGACCGCGTTCTCGCGGTGGGAAGCCCAAAGGGCTTGGAACTTTCGGCAAGCGAAGGCTTGATATCGGGCATCCGTTCGATCTCCGAGAGATCGAATCCGATGCTACAGACAACCGCTGCGATCTCGCACGGCTCGAGCGGTGGGGGGCTGTTCGACCTCCGAGGTCGGCTTGTCGGGATCACGACCTCCATGTTGACTGACGCACAAAGCATCGGGTTCGCCATCGGCGCGGACGATGTCCGCGTGGCCTTGAGCAGGTTGCAGCTCGATTCGTCGAAAGCCCTTGGTCGGGCCTCTGTCCTGCTTGCCGCGGGAAAGCGCGAGGAAGCAAGGTCGATGCTCGAAACTGCTGTGTCGAATGAGCCCAAGCTCGCGGTCGCGTGGCTCGCGCTTGGCAAGCTAGACACCTACCAAGAAGACGAGCACCAGGAGAGATGGTTGAGATTGGCAGTCGAGGCCAATCCGGCGTTGAAAGACGCGTGGATCGCACTCGCATACGAATACTCACATATGCAGATCAAGGAAAATCTTCGTGCAGCAGAGACCAGGCGGATTGGCGGCACGGCTACGTCCGCGAGCAAGAGGGAGACCTATCTCCTGAAGGAAATTGAGGCGCTGGAGCGGGCTATCAGTTTGGACCCAGCCGATGCGGATGTCGCCCTCAACCTAGCTAGGTGCTACAACACGGACGGTCGCGCAAACCAAGCTCAGGCTCTTGCGGAGCGCGTTACCGCTTCGCAGCCGAACAACCTGAGCGGCTGGGACACCTTAGGCTCTGCCTACTGGGACCTGGGGCGGTTGGACCTCGCGGCCGCGGCGTTCCGCAGGGTGGTCGATCTACCTGCCTCGACCTGGGCCGATCTTTCGAGCCAGGTTTCAGCCTGGATGGCACTCACCAGCCTCGCCCACGACCACGGAGATGCCGAGAGGGAGCGATTCTGCAATGAGAGGTACTATGAGGTTTCCAAACGCCTACCAGAGTTGTTAGCCAAGGAGTCAGCCACGAGACGCGAGATCCGAGCAACACGCCAGCGACAGGCTTCTGCGGCTATTCCATACTTCCAGGTCCCGCGATCCAGCAAATAGGGGTAGCGGGTAAGCATGAGTTCCAGGTACCGGTTTCTCACTTTTCTGGCTTCCACCGCGCTGGCAGCCAGTTTCGCGAGGCGCTCGTGTTTGCGACACTGAAGGTGGTGGTCTTCGCGCTCCCCTGCTCCTCTGCCCCTCCGCTCCTTTGGTGCTTCTGAACGTTCGAACGTGCGAACTTTCGAACCTTCGGATTCCTCCGCGCTCAGTTCCAGTGCGTCATCGCCGGCCAGACGAGCGCGAGAAGGGAGAACACGAACAGCACGACCTGCAGCGGCCAGTTCCACCTGACCCAGCGCTCGTAGGGGATCTTGGCGAGCGCGAGGGTGCCGACGGTGACCGCCGATGTCGGCAGGATCATGCTGTTGAACCCCGCGCCGAGCTGGTAGGCGAGCACCAGCGTCTGCCGCGTGATTCCGGACAGGTCCGCGAGCGGTGCGAGCAGCGGCATCGTCAGCACGGCCTTGGTCGAGCCGGATGGGATGAAGAAGTTGAGGATGAGCTGCAGCACGTACATCGATTGCGCGGCCAGGATGCCGCCGAAGTGCGAGGTAACCGAGGCCATGCCGTAGAGGATCGTGTCGAGGATGTGACCGTCCTCCAGGATCACGACGATCCCGCCCGCGAAGGCGACGATCAGTGCCGCGCTGGCGATGTCCTTGGCGCCCGCAATGAAGGACTTGGCGAGCTTGTTCGGGCTGATGCCGGCGGCGATGCCGGAGGCGAGGCCCATCGCGAAAAAGAGGCCCGCGAACTCGACCATGTACCACTGGTAGACCGTCGAGCCCACGATGAGACCGACGACGGTGGCCGCGAGGACCAGCAGGCACAGGCCGTGGCGCCACGTGAACACCGGCTGCCCTTCCTCGGCGTTGGCGAGATCCTCGCGGCGCTGGCGGTCGAGCTCGTACATCACCGACCGTTTAGGGTCGGCCTTGACGCGCGCCGCGTAGATCATCACCCACACGATGGCCAGCGCCGTCGCGAGGGTCCAGATCACGATGCGGTACTTGATCCCCGAGCCGAGCGGTACGCCCGCGATCCCCTGGGAGATCTGCACGGTGAACGGGTTGAGGAACCCGGCCGAGAAGCCGACCCCCGCCGCGACGAACGACAGGCACACGCCCACGATCGAGTCGTAGCCCAGCGCCAGCGCCAGCGGGACGAAGATGAGGGCGAACGGGATCGCCTCCTCCGCCATCCCGTACGCGCCCCCGAAGAAGGAGAACACCGTCATCACGATCGGGATGATCAGGAAGCTGCGGTTCCCCAGCAGCCTGACGAGTTGGTGGATCCCCGCGGCGATCGCCCCGGTATCGTTCAGGATGTTGAACGCACCCCCGACGATGAAAATGAGCCCGACGATCGCGCCCATGCGCAGAAAGCCGCGCATCGGGGCGAGCAGGATCGCCGCGACCTGCGGCTTGCTCGGCTCGACGTGGAACGTGCCCGGCACCACGACTTCGCGCGCCGCACCGTTCACGACCTCCTTCTGGCGCGTGTACGAGCCGCCCGGCAACACCCAGGTGGCAACCGCAGCCAGCAGGATCAGCGTGAACGCGATCACGAAGACATCGGGGCTCTTCTTGGCCATGGGGTTCTCCCTGTCGGCGGGATATTATATCTAATACAGACTCCAGCCTCGCAAGCCCGGTTTTAACTACCCGAAACCCTGCTGGAGGGATCGCTGCGTATCCGTGGGGCTGCGACCGGTGGCATGAGATGGACGCGGAACGAGGCCTCGGTGTTTTGCCGCTGCCTCCGCCGAGGCGCTCAGTGGGTGCGGCGCGAGGCAGGCTTCCCGTCCCTCAAACCGGCCGCGTGAAGGACATCCGGAGGTTGTTGCCGAGCGCCGCTCGGCCGGCCTCACCGGGATCGCGCTCCTCCAGCTCAGCGTGCAGTTCCACCAGCCACGGCAGCTCCTCGATGAGCTGGGAGAGCCGGCACAGCAGCCCCACCTCGGCCTCCTCCGGAGGCACGCCCACGGCCTTCAGCATGCCACGCACGTCCTGGTCGGTGAGCGGCGTGATGCGGACGACGGCGGGCTGGTTTGCCCGCCCCAGGACGACGACCGGGCCGAAGACGGAGTGCGAGCGCACGCTCACGTCGAGGCGTTCGGTCTTGTCGCCCCGTCTCGCGCCCGAACCGACGGCGATGCCGAAACATCCCAGGATTTGGCCTGCCTGCTTCGGCGTGAGCAGCTGCGGAAGGGTGTCCGCCACGCCGCCCGCCAGTGCGGCCTCGAGCAGCTTGTGGGCCTCAGCGGGATCCGTGTCCTCATACCAAATCAGCCTGCCCGGCGGCTCGCGCCTGTAGGCACCATAGGCCACGGCATGCGCCAAGGCGCGGGCCGCGGCCTCGGGGAATCGGTAGGAGGGGAACATCGTCTTCCGGTCCGCGGTCGCGCCCTTGCCCTCGAACGCGAACTTGACCAGGCCCGCGGCCCCCATCATCGAGAGCAGGACCGGCTTGGCGATGCCGGTCGTGTGCTCCGCGCCGATCGTGCCGCGGCGGATGCCGCGAGCCACGAGCTCCGGCTCGCACTCGCCGACGCAGAGGAAGATGGCGATGACGGCGTTTACATCGGGATCCTCGAGCGCGGCCTGGACCGCCGTGCGGTAATCCTCCGCCCCCGCCTGGGGCCCCAGGTCGATGAGGCCCTGCTTGGCGACCTCCAGGCCGGACGCGTCACATGCGTCCGCGGTGATCGTGACGACGCCTCCCGAGTTGCCGATGATCGCCACGCGGTTGCCGAGCGGCAGAGGCTGGTGTGCCAGCAGAAGGGCCGCGTCGAAGAGCTCTTCCAGGGTGTCCACGCGGATCACCCCCGCTTGCTGGAAGAGCGCAGCGGCCTCGACGTCGCTCACCGGGCTCGCGCCGATGTGGGCGCGCGCCGCGGAGAGCCCGGCTCGGCTGCGGGCGCCCTTCACGCACAGCACCGGCTTGCGCCACGAGACCCGCCGTGCCACGCGAGCAAACTGACGCGGGTTGCCGAACATCTCCAGGTAGAGCATCGCAATGTCGGTGGCGGGATCCTCCTCCCAGTACTGGAGAAGGTCGGTGCCGGAGACGTCGGCCCGGTTGCCGGCGGAGACGAACGTGGAGAAGCCGAGGCCCCGCTCGGCAGCGTATTGCAGGATGACGATGCCGAGCGCCGCGGAGTGCGAGAAGAAGCCGATGCGCCCGACGGGCGGCATCGCGGGCGCCAGGCTCGCGTTGAGGGCGACCTCGGGGTCCGTGTTGAGGAGCCCGAGGCAGTTGGGTCCCACCAGGCGTGCACCATGGGATCTCACGAGCTCGACAAGACGCCTCTGAAGGGCCGCACCCTCCTCCCCTGTCTCCGCAAATCCAGAGGCCAAGACGATGAGGCCCTTGGCCCCGGAACGCACCGCTTCGTCCGCCACGGACATGACGCTCTCCGCCGGCACCGTCACAACCACGAGGTCCGGCGGCTCCGGCAGCTCTGCGACGCTCGGGTACGCGCGCACCCCGTGCACGGAGACGGCCTGGTTGTTGACCGGGTACGCCGTACCGCTGAAGTTGCTCTCGAGGATGTGTCGGAAGATCCGGCTGCCCACGCTTGTCTGCTCGCGCGAGGCGCCCACGACCGCCACGACCCGCGGCCGCAGCAGGCTAGCCACCGAGTTGGCCACCGCGATGCGCTCCCGCAAGTCTGCACGTTCGCGAACGCCGGCGGCTCCCGCGACCGGGAACTGGACGTGATAGCTGCCGCCATCGAGTACCCGCGTGGACTCGAAGCCCGAGTCGCGGAAGACATTGATCATCGGCTGGTTCTCGAACAGGATGTCGGCCTCGAACCCTACGAAACCCACGCCGGCGGCGATGCCCGCCACACGCTCCAGCAGGAGCGTGCTGATGCCCCTCCCCTGAAACTCGTCATCCACGATGAAGGCCACCTCAGCGGTGTTGCGAGCGCCCAGGCCCACGTAGTTGCCGAACCCGACGACCTTGATATCGGGCTCCTCGCCGATTACGGCCAGCAGGCAGGCGCGGTCACGGGGGTCATCGCCGCAAACGCCGTCCAGAAACTTGGCCGGCACCTGGGCCATGGAGCCCATGAAGCGCATCCGGAGGGAGTCGGCAGAGACGCGGCTCATCATGGCCTGGATGGCGGGACGGTCCGCAGGAGTACCCAGGCGGAGCAGCACGGTCTGCCCGTCACGCAGCAGCACATACTCGCGGTATTGCTTCGCGTCTGTGATGATCCTGAACACCGCCGCGTCCTCCGGTCCGTCGCACCTCCAGGATACCGCCTTTTCCTGCCTGAACGCCTGGCTTCACGCACGCCAAGTCGTTTGCGGGCCGAGAGCTTTCGCGATCTCGTGCGGCCGCGGGTCCGCGACATCGGGGGCCTGTGCGTCGTTCAGGCGCCAGCGAGCCGGAGGCCCGATCGTCCTAGCCGGCGAACAGTGCGTCACGCAGGCGGTTGAGCATCGGCACGCCGCGGATCTCCGTCTCGAAGAGAGGGACGATGGCGCGCACGCTGCCATCGAACTTCTGCCAGACGGTTTGCATGTGCTCCCTTTGCATGGCAACGCGGTTCTTCACGAAATCCGCGGCGTCGGCGCCCACCAGTGCCTGATCGATGAGCATGTTCACGAGGACGCCCCCGACCGGGATGCCGAAATCCCGGAACCATTGAATGAACCGTGTGATCACGGCGATCGGGAGCGCCTCGGGGAGCGTCACGAAGAAGAACGATGTCAACTCCGGGTCGGTGAGCAGCACGCGCGCCTGCTCCATCCTGTCGCGGAAGGAGAGCAGGTAGTCCATGAGTGGATCGCCTTCCTTCTTCTTGGTGAAGGAGAGCATCTCACGCAGTGTCTTTGCCTCCTCGCGGCTCTTGAGCATCTTGTTGACCCAGAGCGAGTACACCTTCGACATGCCGAGCAGGCGCCGCGCGTTAGCGGTCGGCGCGGTGTCGAAGACGTAGACGTCGTACTCGTTCTTCAACATGAGGTCGACCATGTTCTCGAACATGGCCGACTCCTCGAACGCCGGGTTCATGGTGGCCGACTCAACGAAGTCCTCGGCCTTCGTCGAGATGTCGGCGAACTTGAGGAACCACTGGATCTTCTCCCGGATCTCGAGCTTGCTCCGCTCGATCGTGTCCTTGGTATCGATCTCGTACGCCCAGAGGTTGGGCACGCCCTCGACCGGCGTGTGGGCGCCGAGCACGTTCTGGCCGAGGAGGTTGCTCAGGCTGTGCACCGGGTTCGTGGAGGCGAGCATGGTGCGGCGGCCCTGTTGAGCGTGCCACATCGCGGTCGCCGCGGCGAAGACGGTCTTGCCGACTCCACCCTTGCCGCCGAAGAAGATGAACTTCAGGCCGGCGTGCTCTCCGAGGTAGCCGCGCATGGACTTCTCGATCTGCGCCATGACCGTCCTCCCGTCGTTCTTCACCCTCAGCTGCTGCCGTACATGATGCCGGCCAGCTTCTCGATCATCGCCAGCCCGGTCACGTCGCGTTCCAGCTCCGGGACCGATGCAAGGACCTGGTTCCCGAATGCCGCCTGGATCTCGCCGAGGTACTTGTCCTGCATCTGAATGCGGTTACGCAGGTAGTCGGGAATCTTCTGCTGCAGCAGGTTGTGGGGGATCACCCGATTCACCACGTAGCCGCCGATGGGCACGTCGAACTGTGCGAACAGCTTCGCCGCCTTCTGCGTGTCGAGGATGATCATGTCCTCTGGGATGATGACAAAGAAGAACGCCGTCTTCGCCTTGTCGGTGAGGATCGACGAGGACGCGTTGATACGGCTCTTGATGTACTGCAGTTCGGCCAGGATCTGGTCCTGCTCGGTCTCCTTCTCGCGCTTGATTCGGCTGACCATCTCCTCGTACTCGCGCATCTGCTCTCGCAGGTGCGTGACCTTGTTGATCCACTCGTCGTAGACCTTTGCCATTGAGAGGTAATAGAGCGCGTGTCCGAGCGGGACGAGGTCATAGATGTAGTAGTCGTAGTCGCCCTTGATCACGACATCGACCACCGCATCGAAGATCGCGCTCTCCTCCATCGCCGGCTCGGCGCTGGCGGCCTGGATGTAGTTCTCGATCTCTTCCGGAACGGCCTCGAGGCCGTACATGTCCAGGATCTTCTTGCGGATCTCGTTCTGATACGCCTTGATGTGGCTGTCGGCGTCGATCTCCTGTGCCCACAGGTTCTCCATGATCTTGACGGGCCCCTTGCCGAAGATGTCCCGTTGGAAGATGTCGGTCAGCGAGGCCTGCGGGTCTACAGAGAACACCAGCACCCGCTTTCCGCTCTGCGCGAGCCAGAAGGCGGTCGCGGCGGAGAACGTCGTCTTGCCGAGCCCGCCCTTGCCGCCGAACATGATGTACCGGCGGTTTGGGTTGTTCTGGAAAACCTCTTTGAGACCCATCGTGGCTGCCCTCCGATCTTTGACCGCCGCTCCTGGCGCTCCCGCTAGAACATGGCGTCGGAAACGTCCTTCTCACGGAGCATGCGGCGCTTCCACGTGGCGATCTGCGGCACGACGTAGGGCAGGAGCCGCAAGCTGTAGTACGGCGGCAGGATCGGGACGCCCAGCAGATCGCCCATGGTGATGAGGATGAAGAGGTGCTCCATCGAGGCGCGCGTCCGCAGGGCCGCCCGGCTCATGTCGTGCGCCGCCATGCCGTAGATGGTCTGCTGCAGCCCGCGCCAGATTCCCTTCATACCGCCAGGCTTATCGTCTTCCTTCTCTGTCATCTCGACCCCCTTGCCACAACGCGGGCGCCTGCGGGCCTCACACTCCGTGGAGGTGGTGCTCGTGATCGTCGCCGAACTCCCGTTCCCGCACGACCCGCCGCTTCCAGTTGTTTACTGCCCCGGCCACGTGGGGCAGCAGGCGCAGACTGTAATACGGCGGCATGATCGGCACCCCGATCATGTCGCCAAAGGTGACCAGCATGAAGAGCGTTTCCATCGAAGCGCGGATCTCGAGGGCCTGCATGGCGGTCTCATAGCCGAACATGCCGTACAGGAACTCACGAACCGCCCGTGCCCGTGCACCACGTTTTTCCACGATGCGTCCCGGGGCCCCCCACCACTCCCGCGGGCGGTTATGGTACCACTGAACCGCTCTTTGGTATCGTTCGTCCATCTCGGCGGGAGGCGCGCAATGACCGGAGCCCTCATCGCGGTGGCCGCATTCATCATCGGCTGGTTCGCCGCTGGCAGCATCGTCAACGTTCGCAAGGGCCACGCTGCCCTGCGGTGGCTCGAGGGCGGGCTGCCCATGCTCGGTGAGCGCACCACCGTTCGCTGGCTGGGAACCACCGCAATCGACATGCGCATCGCAAAGGCCAAGCCCCCCGTGGAGCAGGCAGCCGTGGTCGTCTTCCTCGAACCGCGTGACCTCCCCTGGCTGTGGGTCCTGTCCCGCAGTCGGGGCCGCCGTGACACCCTCATCGTCCGCGCCCGCCTCCGTCGTGCCCCGGCCGAGGAGCTCGAGATACTCGACCACGCGAGCTGGTCCGGCCGCGATGCACAACGGCGCATCGGCGAGAAGCGCTGGTCGGTGCGCGAGGCCGCCGTGCCAGGCGACCTCACCGTGTACTACAAGTTCCCGCGGTCGCTTGACACGGCCGATGCCCTGATCGGCCTTGCCCGGGGCGGCGGCCTTTCCGTCCGCCGACTGGCCCTCCACCCGGAGGACGTGCACCTCGAGCTTCACGTCGACCTTCCGGCGTCAGCCGCCCCGGCGGCGGAGTTCTTCACCGCCGTACGCGCCATCGGTGAGCGTGCTGGCTCAGTCTAGCTCCGCGCCTGGGCCACGGCCGGCTTGGCCTCCGCCGCCTTGCCGCTGTAGCGCTGGTAGGCCCTCAGGCCGTCCCAGCCGATGAACAGCGCCGCGACCACAAGGAGCACGGCCACCACGATCATCGCCCAGGCCCCCGCGACCGGCAGGCCCCCCATCGAGGGGTTCGCGGCGATCGTGACGTAGAGGTTCCGCGCCGTCACCAAGGTCGCGAAGATGGTCGTGAAGTACATGAACAGCATGGGATACAGGGCGTAGCTCGGGTTCTTCTTCTCGGACTTGAGCCAGACCGTGACGACCAACAGGCTGAGTGCGGCCATGAGCTGGTTCGAGGCCCCGAACATCTGCCAGAGGTACACCCACGTCCCCGTCAGAACGAGGGCGAGCGTCAGGACCATCGAGATGAGGCTCGACACGTGCATGTTGCGGACCGGTGGGATCGCGTCTCCGACCCACTCGGTGAGCGTCACGCGCATGACGCGAAAGACGAGTTGTGTCACGGTCAGGACGATCATGACGAAGGCGCCGAACCCGAGCGCTGTACCGAACACCTCCGGGATGGCGCCGAACGTACCCGCGTAGATGAGCTTGCCGACACCGGCGGCAAAACGGCCCCCGCCGCCGCCCACTCCCGCGATGGACACCGCGGTCAGCGACAGGGTCGCGAGGGAGTACTCGCCCAGCATGGAGCCAGCGCCGACGGGGAGGCCGTCGGTCTCGTACTCGAGCTGCCGCGCCGTTCCGATCGAGCCGACGAGGGCGTGCCACCCGGAGATCGCCCCGCACGCGATGGTCACGAACAGCATCGGCCAGAGCGGCTGCCACGCCTTCCCCGCCGCGAGCGTGAAGCCGAGGCTCTTGACGGGCGCCAGCGCGAACGCGCCGATGACGTTCCCCGCCGCGTCCTTCACGCCGCTCAGGGGCGCGACGAACATCCCTACGGCCGATAGGACGATCGTGAACAGCATGATCCAGAACCCGATGTAGTTGACCGGCTGGGCGAATCGCCAGATCGGCATGTTGGCACCGCAGTACGAGAAGACGAACAGGAAGATCATCCAGAGCAGGTAGTTCGGGAGCGTGCGAACCAAACCGGTGGCCGCGTCGTATACGGCGGTCGTCGGCCGCTTTCCGTCCGCCCCGGGGACGGGCACGCGCGGGTCGGCGCCGGTCGGGTCGACGATCGACATCAGGGGTTTCTTGCCCGAGATGTTGTCCACGGCCGAATTCAGCGAGACGATCGCTTGACCGACGGGACCCTGCACCAGCCCGCCCTTCTCGTTCTTCGTCTGACCCCACGGACCGACCGCCATCGCGAGAATTGTCACGGCGACAGTGATCACCGTCGTGAGGATGAGGTCCATCTTCCACCGGTACATCATCTGGCCCGCGAGGAGCCCCATCAGCGCCAGCATGATGATCCCGAAGGGGACGTCGGGGCGCGCCGACAAGATAGCCGCCAGGATGCCGACGAAGGCGCCCGCGAGGAGCATCAGGTAGAAGAAGATGAAGACGAAGAGGATGCGGCGGGTCCGGGGCGCGATCAGCTTGTGCGAGATCGCTGAAAGGCTGTTCCCGTCGTTCCGGACGGCGACCATGATCGCGGAGTAGTCGCTGGCCCAGCCCACGAGGGCGACGCCGACGACGAGCCAGAGGAGCGAGGGGAACCACCCCCAGATGTTCGCTGCGGTGATCGGACCCACGATCGGTCCGGCTGCGGCGATGGACTTGAAGTGGTAGCCGTAGAGGATGTTCTTGCTCGTCGGCATGAAGTCCACACCGTCCATGTACATCTTGGCCGGCGTCGCGCGTTTGGCGTCGGACCGGATGACGTTTCGGTCAACCCTCCTGGCGTACTGCGTGTAGGCCAGGTAGATCACGACGATACCGATGACGACGATCCACAGTGTGTTCATCGGATGGCTCCTTTCACCAGGTTGCACACTTCAGCAGCCAGCGTATCTTCGAACGCCGAGGAGGCAGGTCGAGCGTACGATGGGTCCGGTGCTTCCGCGGGGAGAGTCGTCGACCGGTGCCAGCCGGGGGTAGGGGCCAAGGCCTGACGTTTCTGCTCCACGGGCAAACTCGCCGTCTCCGCTTCCCTGAACCAAACTGAGGCGCGCGACGCTGGTGATGTACAACGTCGCGCGTACCTCGCGAACGCGTCAGAAGTAGAACATCTGAAGCTGGATCGTGGCCTCGTTTGTCTCCTTCCCGACCTTGGGCGTGATCCTGGTGTAGCCGGCCTTGATGTTGAAGTTGTACCCGTAGGGGTAATACGCCAAGCCTCCCTGGACCCTGGTCTGGTTCTTCGGCTCGTCCGCGGACTTGGAGTAGCTCTGCTTCTCGTACCGCAGGAACGGCATGATCTTGATGCTGCTGATGTAGAAGCCGCCCTCGAGGAAAGAGTCGTTCTGCTTCGGCAAGGTGGCAAAAGTCTTTCCGCCGTCGTAATTGATGTAGTCGAACTGCAGCGTCACACCGTTACCGCCACCAACCGGATAGTCGAAGAAGATGTCGCCCGAGGTGGCGCGGTAGTCCTGCTGCGTGTCCATCCCGACGCCGATCTCCAGGATCTTCTTCTTGCCCAGGTACGTGCCCGTGTAGAACGGCCCGACCTCGACGTCGAAGAAGTTGTACTGGAGACGGCCGGCCTCGCGGAATCCGTTGCGGGAGCCCGTCTGGCGGATACCCTGGAACACCCCGAAACGGTACTCGAGGTGCTTGCCAGCGAGGTACCCCTTCGCCTGGAATCCGGTGTCACGGCCCACCGAGGACTGTGTCGGGGCGCTGTTGAGGAACGAAAAGCTGCCGTAGTCCATCGACACCAGCGTGGCCGCGCTCTGGAGACAGTTCCGGCACATTGGGATCAGGATCAACCCGGCGTCGAGTGAGAACTCGTCGGCCGCCTTCCACTCCACAAACGCGTCCTGGATGATGAACCCGGTGCCGAGCGACTTGGGAGCCTTGCCCAGGTTCGGGTTGTCGGTCTCCATGAAGAACGTCACGTTCGGAGCGACCTGACCGCCCATGATGAATCGGGCGCGGCGGAGGAAGAGGTTCTGCGCATACCCTCCGCTCGCCGCATCCTGCAACCAGTCCCCCCAACTTTGGAGCAGGAGGCCAAACTTGATGTTGGCGTTTCCGTCGGCGCTCTTGATCTGGAGCTGAGCGTTGGCGCTTCCCGCCCAAAGCGCCACAAGGGTCATCACCACGACCAACAGACCACGCCGCAACTGAGGAAATCCCGCCTCTTGGGACATCTGTACTCCCCCCTTTCATTTGCCAAGCTGCGCGTATCTTAAGATCCTTCTCCGGTTTGTCAACAGGCGGATCGACGGCCGTTCGACGGCGCTCGGGTCAATTGCGTGGTGCGTTCTTGAGGCAGCTTTCACGTCATGGCTCCGCTGCGTTTTCCGGCCCCGCAGGCGTGAGGGGACCACCCCGAGGGCGCCTTCACCCACCGAGGGATCGCCGCATCGGCGGCTCCGGCCGCCAGCGGTTTGACACCAACATCGAAGGCATCGCGATCCACGGCGTGGGACCTTTCGCCAGCGCCCGCAGGCAGCCGTCGCTCTTCGTATCCGCCTGGGAAACTCGCAGGGCTTGATTCCGACGCGAAAGAGATCTAGTTTCCTTACGCACACCAGCCACACCAAGGAGATTCCCATGATCCTCGTGCGCGATGTCTTTCAGCTCAAGTTCGGCAAGGCGAAGGAAGCCAAGGCACTGTTGAAGGAGCGGGCGCGAATCTGGAAGAAGGTCGGCCTCAGCGTCCCGCGCCCGCTGATGGATCTCACGGGTCCTCACTACACATTGGTTCTTGAGAGCACGTACGAGAACTTGGCCGAGTGGGAAGCGGCGATGGGCGGCGTTCATGGCGCCCACGAGTGGGTGGGCTGGTTCGAGAGATTCCAGCCGCTCGTCGAGTCGGGGCACCGCGAGATCTTCACCGTGATCGAGCGATGACGCCCCGGATGAGAGCAGCACCGACGATCGAGGCAAACTCATGATCGACCAAACGCTGACGATGATCCCGGGACCCACACCGGTCCACCCCCGCATCCTCGAGGCGCTTGCCCGTCCTACGGTGTCGCACCTGGCACCCGAGTTCGTGGAGGCTTTCCGCGCCGCGATCGCCGACTTCAGGTGGCTCTGCCAGAGCCGGGAGGGCCAGCCGTTCATCGTTGCCGGCGGGGGAACCCTTGCCATGGAGATCGGGCTCGTCAACGTCGTCGAACCCGGTGAGAGGATCCTCGTGGTCTCGCAGGGCTACTTCGGCGACCGCTACGCTGAGCTGGCAGGGGCGTTCGGGATCGAGGCCGACGTCGTGCGTTCGGAGTGGGGACGGGCCGTCGCGCCCGAGGAGTTGGCGGTGCGGCTGGCCGCCGGCTCGTACGCCGCCGTCACGATCACCCACGTCGACACGTCCACTGGGACCGCCGCCCCTGCAGCCGCGTACTGCGAACTGCTTCGAGGGCGCAGGGAGCTCGTCATCCTGGACGGGGTCTGCGCCACGGGGGGCATCGACGAGCCTTGCGACACGTGGGGGGTCGACGTGCTGGTCACGGCGCCGCAGAAGGCGATCGGCGCCCCTCCCGGCTTGGCCCTGTGCCTGTTCTCGCCGCGGGCGATGGCACGGCGACGCGAGCGCAGGTCGGTCCCCGCATACTACGCGGACGTCTTGCGCTGGCTCCCGATCATGGAGGACCCGGGGCGCTACTACTCGACGCCGTGCGTCAACGAGGTCTTCGCGTTCGGCCAGGCGCTCCGCATGGTGCGGGCCGAGGGCATGAGCACCCGCGTGGCCCGGCACTCCGGGCTGGCCGGCGCGGTTCGGGCGGGCCTCGAGGCGCTTGGGGTCCCGCTGTTCACGGCGCCCGACTGCCGCGCTGACACACTCTCCGTCGCGCTACTGCCGCCCGGCGTGGAGGACGCGCCGTTCCGGAAGGCGATGGCCGCCCGAGGCATTGTGGTCGCCGGCGGGCTGGGGCCGATTTCGGGGAAGGCGTTCCGACTGGGTCACATGGGCAACATCGGACCTGCGGAAGTCGCCGCGACGCTCATCGCACTCGAGGGCAGCCTGTTATCGCTCGGTGCCGCCGTCACGCCGGGCGCCGCGGTTGCCGGGGCTGCGAGCCACCTCGCCGCACTCCAGCGGTGACATGTCCTGACACGGCCTTGCTGCGGGTTTCGGCGCTTGAGGCGGAGAGCATCTGGGCGGTCGCCACGACGCCCTGAGAGAAACGCCACCTTGCCCTCGAGATCCCAGTGCGGGACGTGGCGATCATGCCACCATCCTGCCCACCGTCTTCGACACGTCGGCTGCAACGTGTCATGAACAAAAAAGAGCCGCGCGGCTCCGAGTCGAAGCCGCGCGGCCTCACGTTGCCGTTCCCTGCGTATGCAGGGCAGTCTAGCGCTCCAAGACCATCTTCTTGATCACCTCGACCACTTCCGGGTTCATCAGCGTTGTCACGTCGCCTACCTTGTCGGAACGGTTCGAGAGGGTCGCCAGCACCCGTCGCATGATCTTGCCGGAGCGGGTCTTGGGCATGTCGGGCACGATGTAGACGTCCTTCGGGCGCGCGAACTTGCCGATGTTCTCCTCGATCGCCTTCTTGACGGCCTCCTCGATCTCCTTGCTCGGCTTGACCCCGGGCTTGAGTGCGACGTAGACGTCAGGGATCTTGCCCTTGAGCTCGTCGTTGCGCGGGACGACCGCCGCCTCGGCCACCTCAGGCACCACGAGGCAGCAAGACTCGAGCTCCTTCGTGCCCAGCCGGTGGCCGGCGACGTTGATGACGTCGTCCACACGACCCAGAATGCGGAAGTACCCGTCGGCCGCAAGCATGGCCGCGTCACCGGCCATGTAGGGCCAATCCCGCCAGTCCTTGCTGTCCTTCTTCTTGTTGTACTTGGCGAAATACGTCGACACGTAACGGGCGCGGTCGCCCCAGATGGTCTGGAACATTCCGGGCCACGGGTTGCGGATGCAGACGTTGCCCGCCTTGTTGGAGCCGAGTGGAAGCTCCTTGCCGTCCTCGTCGAAGATCACCGGGTGAATCCCCGGCACGCCGGGTCCGGCGCTGCCCGGCTTCATCGGGTGGATGGCCGGCATCGTGCTGCAGAGGAAGCCACCGTTCTCGGTCTGCCACCAAGTGTCGACGATGACCGCCTTCTCCTTGCCGACGCTCTTGTAGTACCACTTCCAGACCTCGGGTTCGATGGGCTCGCCAACCGTAGTCATGTGCTTGAAGCGGTAGTTGTACTTTGCGGGCTCGTCGGGCCCGAGCTTGCGCAGCCCACGGATCGCCGTGGGCGCGGTGTGGAAGATGTTGACGTTGAGGCGCTGGGCGATGCGCCACGGCCGCCCGGCGTCCGGGTAGGTCGGGACACCCTCGTAGATCACGCTGGTGGCGGCAAGCGCGAGCGGGCCGTACACGATGTAGGAGTGGCCCGTGATCCAACCGATGTCCGCCATGCACCAGTACACATCCTCGGGGTGGATGTCCTGGACGTACTTGGAGGTTCCGGTCACGTACGTGAGGTAACCGCCGATGCTGTGCTGCGCCGCCTTCGGCTTGCCGGTCGTACCGCTCGTGTACATGAGGAAGAGGATCCCCTCGGCCGGCATCGGCACGGGGTCAACGCGCTTGCCCACGTACTTCTTCAGCAGGTCGTTCACAATGAAGTCGCGTCCCTCGACGAGCTTGGTCTCCGAGGAGTACTTACCGGGGTGGCGCTGCCAGATGAGCACCTTGTCCACCTTTTGCCCGCCCTTTTCCGCGATCTTGATGGCCTCCTCCGCCTTCTGCTTGTGGTCGAGGAGCTGTCCGTTCCGGTAGTAGCCGTCCATCGTGATGATCACGTGGCTCTTCGAGTCGGCCACCCGGTCCCCGCACGCCTGCCCGGAGAACCCGCCGAACACCACCGAGTGGATCACACCTAGACGGGCGCACGCGAGCATGCTGACCGGCAACTCCGTGACCATCGGCATGTGGATCGTGACCCGGTCGCCGGCCTTCAGGCCGACGAAGTCCCGCAGCAGCGCGGCGAACTCGTTGACCCTCACGTAGAGGTCCTGATAGGTGATCGAGACGGGGTCCGCGTCCTCGGGCTCGGGCACGAAGATGATCGCCGCCTTGTTGCGGTACTTGGCGAGGTGCCTGTCGATGCAATTGTAGCTGGCGTTGATCTTTCCACCGACGAACCACTTGAAGCACGGAGCGTCGCTGGTGTCCAGGGTCGTGTGCCAGTACTGGTCCCAGGACAGCAGGTCTGCGTACTCCTTGAAGCAGTCCGGGAAGTTCTCCAGGCTGAACCGCTTGTAGATGCTCTCGTCGGTCATGTTCGCCTGGGCGATGAAGTCCCTCGGCGGGTGGTAGTACCCCTCCTCTTTCCAGTGAACGGCGACCTCAGCCTCGCTTACCTCGGTTCCCTCAGTCTTCTTCTCAACCATTCCATTCCCCCCTTTCACTTCTGCATTGGCACCGGACTGCGGCCCGGACGTGCCGGTTTCGGTTGCCGGCCCCAGGGATCCGGCGTGATGGTTTCGAACGTCGTTGCCAGCTGCCAAGCCCCGCGCTCGGCAGCGACTCCATGCCGGGCCCGCGTCCCGACCCCCTTCCTTTTCGGAGTCCCAAGACCGATGCAAACGTGCCGCGGCGGGCACCGGGTCCGTGCACCTGCGCCGCGAAAGACTCCCCGGCTGCGTCCGGTCCGGCACGATGGACTCCGTGCCGCTTGCTCGCCGCCTCCGCCCGCGATGGCGCATGAGGATGGCAGGCGCAGAGATCGTCGTGCCATGGTTCACACTGACCCGTACCAGTACGGCATGAGCGAGTCCAACAATCGATTGGTAATGCTACGGTTGTGGTCCGCGATCTCTTCGCGCAGGGGAACCGGCGGGTATGCCGGGTTCGGATCGTGCATCGCGGCAGGCAGGTCCACACCCAACCGTTCCTGCCAGCGCTGCCGCCAGCTGGCGGGCAACTCGCTTGCCACGGGATGCCCGTGAATGGTCAGGTACAGCAAGGCCCAGATCCGCGGAACGGAATGCACGTCGTAGCCACCACCCAGAGTGAAGAGGACCCTGCCCCGACAGAACTTGTCGGCGTACTCCAGGCAGCGTTGAAATAGTGTCTCGAAGGCCTGGGTAGTGAGGAGCAGGTCGGCGAGAGGGTCGCCGGCGTGGGCATCGGCACCCGCCTGGACCACGAGGAAATCGGGGCGAAACCATGCAAGGGCCTGTGGCACGACCGCGGAGAAAGCCCGCAGGTAGCTGTCCGCTTCGGTGAACGGCGCGAGCGGGACGTTGAGCTTACGCCCTCGGCCGTGCAGCTTCCCGAGCTCGTGGACCTCGCCGGTGCCCGGAAAGAGGTACTGCCCCGACTCGTGCAGGCTGATGGTGAGGACCGAAGGTTCGTCATAGAAGATCGTCTGTACCCCATCACCGTGGTGCACGTCGATGTCGAGGTACGCAACCGTCGCTCCATGATCGAGCAGGTAACGGATCGCGACGGCCAGGTCGTTGTAGACGCAGAAGCCGGAAGCCCGATCCCGCTGTGCGTGATGCATCCCGCCGCCGAGCTGGATCACCGTCTGCGCCTTGTCGTAGAAGAGCAGATGCGCCCCTAGCAGCGTGCCGCCGACCAGATACCGCGCGGCCTGGTCCATTCCCGGGAACACCGGGTTGTCGGGGGTGCCGAGACCAAAGCGATCCGGATCGGTGACGGGCTCACCACGGTCCGCCTCCTCGACCGCCGAGACGTACTCCTCGCTGTGGACGGTCAGGAGGTCCTCGCGACTCACCGGTTGCGGAGCCATCGGACCGACCGGATGGCCGAGCTCATGGAGGAGATCGAGGAGCATTTCGAGCCGCACGGGGCTGAAGGGGTGGGCCGGCCCGAAATCGTAGGCCAGGTAGTTCGGGTCGTACACGTCGATCACCATGGGCTCAGCGCCGGCCAGAGCACCTCGAAGCCCTGCGTCCGCAACTCCTGTGCGATGACCTTCAACTCGATCGTGCCCACCCGTAGGACGAGGCGGATCCTGTCGTCTGCATCGGCGTGCGACAGGATCGACCGGATGTTGACCTGCTTCGCCGCCAGAAACGCGGCGAGGCGGGCGAGCTCGCCGGGATGGTCCGGAAGGCCGACCTCCAGGCGACCGGAAGGCATCGAAACGCCCGTGAGGCGGAGCAAGGCGTCCAGCAGGTCAAGGCCGGTGACGATCCCGACCAGGTCCGCTCCCGACATGACCGGCAGGCAGCCGATCTTGAGTTGACGCATCGTCCGCGCCGCCTCCTCTACCGGATCGAGAGGATCCGCGGTCTGCGCCGGCTGACTCATGACCTTTTCAATTCGTGCCTTGGGCGAAAAAGGCTTGGTGGACAGGGCGCTGGTGGCCAACCGCAGGTCACGGTCGGTGACCACCCCCACCAGCTTCCCCTGCCGCACCACCGGAACGTGGCGGATCCCGTGTTCGCGCATCAAGGAGTACGTAGATGCAAGGGTGGCATCACACTCGGCGACGACGACCGGACTCTTCATGATGTCGCGAACAAGCACCCTTCTAGCCCTCCCTCCGTTGTCTGCCTCCGCAACCCCTTGAGTCCGTCGGGGAGAATCACCCCTTTATGGTGCGGCTGTTGCTTCGCTCGAACACCGTCAGAACGTGAAGGCCCGCTCCCAAACCGGCACTGGCATGCTGAAAGCGACACCGTCCTCCTTGAATTGAACAGGAAGCACCGTGAGGTTGTTCCGGTGCCCGTTGAAACCCACGGTGGCGGTTTCCGTTCCAGTTCGCCCCGACCCGATGCGCCGACTTCATGCACCGGTGCCTGCCGGAGTTGATGGCCGCCTCGCAAGGAACTCGAAAACGAGAGCGACGACCGCGAGGGCGCCGGCGGTGTAGAACGCCGCCTGGTAGTTCTTGTACTGATCGAAGAGCGCGCCGCCGATCTTGGGCCCGATGATTCCGGCAACGCCGTACGCCGTGAACAGGATCCCGTAGTTGATGCCGGCGTTCTTCGTACCCCAGAAGTCGGAAGTCGTGGAGGCGTTGACCGAAAGTTGCGTCCCGAAGCACCAGTAGACGATGAAGACCATCACGTACAACATCGCGACGTTGCCGCCGGTCAGGTACAGGAGCGGCATGGCCACCGCGGAGATTCCGATCATCAAGCGAAGGACGTTGAGCCGTCCGAGCGCATCCGACATCCAGCCCGAGAGGACCCGACCCGCGGCGCTGCCGACGGCGCCGACGAACAGGGTCATCGTCTGAAGGGCCTCGCTCGGGATCTTCATGCTCTTGGCGAACGGAACCAACTGGCTGATCACCATGAGACCCGCCGAGGTGCCAAGGGCATAGGCGATCCACATGAAGTAGGCCGGTGCGGTGTGCCACATCTGCCCCGGAGAGAACTCGTAGGTGGTCGCCGCCGCCTTCGACGCCGCCGCCGGCACCCAGCCCGCGGGGCGGTATCCGACAGGCGGATTCTTGAGCAGGAACGCGCCGACGAGCGTCATGCCGAAGAACACGACCCCGAGAACGGCAAACGTTGTGCGCCATCCGTAGGTGGGGATCAGCCACAGGTTCGCCATCGGGCCGAAGATCGCCGAACCGCCGCCGTACCCTGCCACCGCCAGACCGACGGCCAGCCCGCGCTTGTCCGGGAACCACTTGGCCATGACGGGGATCGGCGTCGAGTAGCCGAAGCCGTTGCCGATCCCGACCAGCACGCCGAAGCACACGATGAGGTAGGTCAAGCTGCTCGTCCTCGTGCAAAGCAGGAAGCCAAGCGTGAGAAAGAGGCTGCCCGTAATGGAGATGCGGAACGGCCCCAGCTTGTCCTGAAGCCTGCCGGCCAAGATGAAGCTCAGAGCGAATACCACGATGGCCACGGTGAACACTAGCGAGGTATCCGCCCGCTTCCAGCCGAACTCCTTTTCGAGCGGCGCGACGAAGACGCTCCAGGCATAGAGCGAACCCAGCGCGAGGTTCATGCAGAGCCCGCCGACGACGTGCCACCACCTGTTGATGTGGGATCCCGGTTGTTGTGCAGCGCTGCTGTCCATCCTCGAAATCCTCCTTCCCTACTTGCGACCGCGTTGTTGAGACCTGGTGGGGAGCGACCGCAATCTGCTCGGCTCCAGGCTCGACCGGATGAGAATGGCTTCACGTCGGGCGATTCAACGATCCATCGACTCCCCCCTTTCGAACGGCAGGGCGCCGCTCGAAACATCCCCGCCGGTACCGCGCACCGACTGCGTCGTGGATCTCCCCCCCAAGGGAGGCACACTTCAGACTCAACAAACGAAAAACTTGAGCGCTTATAGGTGGGGCTGGAGCGGTTGTCAAGCGCTTTGGTTTCACAAAGTTCCGTGTGCTCGTGGGAGCGAGCACGAGATGGGGACCCGGGCCTTGTCGGGCGACTCCTACGCCGCCTCGAGGTTTCGGAGGGATCGCGCCTGGACGCGGGCTTATCCCCTCCGGGCCACCTGTGAGCGGACGTCGTTCGCCGGATTCCGAGGGGCTTCTTGATTTCCACGCACGCCGGATGTCCCGTCGCCCTGAGCCCCGGCCCGGCGGATCGCCGCCGCGCGACCCCCGCGCGACGGCGTCGCGCTCGTCAGAGGATCACGGGGCCGACCGGCCAGACCGTTCTTCCGTACATCTCGTTGAGCACTTGCGCCAGCCCTGTGTAAACCGCGGAAAGGCCGCAGATGATCCCCTCGTACCCGGCCACGACCCCGATCCCGGCGCTGCCGGTCCACTTGTTCGCGGCGAGAAGGAAGAACAGGATCGCGAGGCTCAGGAAGACGAACTGGAGAGCGCGGTTCGCCCGCAAGGTACCGAAGAACATGATGAAGGTGAACACACCCCACATGAACAGGTAGGCGCCGAACGATGCCGACGAAACCGCGGGGACCCACCCGAACTTCGGGATCACGATGAGGCCGACCAGGGTGAGCCAGAACAGGCCGTACGAAAGAAATGCGGTTGTGCCGAATGTGTTCTTCTTCTTCCACTCGAAGATCCCGGCGAAGATCTGGGCCATGCCGCCGTAGAAGATGCCCATCGCCAGGATCATGCTGTCGAGCGGGTAGAAGCCGGCGTTGTGGAAGTTGAGCAGCACCGTGGTCAAGCCGAAACCGAGCAGCCCGAGGGGCGCCGGGTTGGCGGTTGTGTCGTGAACGACGACCATCTGCGGAGCTTGCGACGCTGACATTGGAATCCTCCCTAGAGTCCACCAACGGTTCACTGCGACGGTTAGAGACCGAACGTGGGGACGACCTCACGAACCTGCTCCCCCCAATCGCGGGCGGTGCGCGCGCGAGCGTCTCACAGGCCCGGGTGGACTCCGTGCCTTCCGGCTCGAGGAAAGCGTCCGAGCGATTCCGGCGTTGACCGCCTGATTGCTGGTTCGTCTCGTTTCCCCCTGGGGGGCACTGCCCTTTTTTCGAGGCTTCAGTCACCTTATAGAAGTGGGGTCCCGATTTGTCAAGCATCTCAGTTTCAGTTTCAAATTGTGAACGAGCCTACATGCACGGAGCGTGCACCCACCCGTGAAGCTGACGGCTCGCCCCCTGCCCGGCATACTCAGGTCCAAAGGTGGGAGCAAGCGCCGCCGTGCTACTCTTCCCGCGGAGCACGACAATGAGAATTCGGGTTGGCGCAGCGTCCGCCGCTCTGCTCGCTATGTCGACAATGTCGGCAGTTGCTGCGACATCCCGTCCGCCCCTCGTCCTCGCGGTGGATGGCAGCCGCTCGATCAGTCAAGCGCAGCTTCACGCTTCCGCCGACCTTGTAGGGCGTTTCCTGGAGGCGCTCCCAGCCGACGCCTCCGTTGGCCTCATCGTGTTCGAGGACGCCGCCCGATGGGAGGTGCCGCTAGGCGCGGCGCCGTCAAGGGTGGCGCAGGCTCTCGGTGCGCTCATACCGGCCGGCCGTTTCACCGTCCTGCGCGACGCGCTGATCGTTGCTGCCCACCAGCTCACTGAGGGAGGCGTCGTTCTCCTCGTGAGCGACGGCAGGGACGAGGACTCCGCCGCCACCGTCGAGGATGTCGCCCAGGCGTGTGCGGCGCACCGGGTGCGAATCGTCGCATTCGCCGCCGGCAGATCCGTGGACGAACACGCCCTCCGGCGCCTGACGCTTCTGACCGGCGGCGTCTACCTCGGCCGCCAGGAGGGCGTCGGTACGGACACGCTCGCCACGGCGATCGGCCAGGCCGGGCACGGCCTCGAGCCGCCCGAGCCGGTCGCGACGCCGGCACCGCCACCGGCGCTAGCGACCCCGCTCCCGGCGCCGACGGCCGCGCCCCGGCCCGCCGCCAGCTTCCCGCTGGTGCCGGCAGCGATCGGCGCCGTGGTAATTGCCGCCGCCGTGGCCCTGATCTGGGGCCTCCGCGGCCGGCGCAAGGGCCGCACCTGCCCGCGCTGCGGCTCGCTGATCGCGCCTTGGGAGAGCGAGTGTTCCTACTGCCTCGTCGCCGACATCGCGAAACAAGCCCCAACTGCGGAGCCGGCGGCGCCGGTCGCGGACGAGCAGGCGCCGCTCGACCCCAGCGTCTTCAACAAGGCACCGGTGGACAAGCCGCTCGACAAGACGTTTGCGCTCCAGGACCAGAACATCCTCACGGTGCGCCAGCACGGCAAACCTCCGCGCTCGTATTTCCTGCACCCCGATGAGGCGTTCTCGGTGGGGCGGGCGTCACGGATCAACTCCCTCTCGCTCGATGACCCGACCATGTCCGCCCAGCACTTCAAGATCATCCCGAAGAACGGCGCGTACTACATCGTCGACCTGGACACGATGAACGGGACCATCGTCAACGGCGACCGGGTACGGGCCCGCCGGCTGCGACCTGGCGACGTCATCCGCGCCGGCGAGGTCGAGTTCGAGCTCAAGGTGCAGTTCAAACGGGTGACGTAACCGCCGCCACGTCCTGGGGCCCCGCCGGACGCGAATCGGCGACGCCAGAGCACCTCGTCAGGAGGCGTCCCGACCCGCGTCGACCTGCGCCGCATCGGGCAACTCTTCAGACATAGATCAGAGCGGCGACGGCTTCAAGACCTTCCCGGTCGACGTCGTCGAAGTGCGCCAGGCTCTCCGAATCCACGTCGAGCACACCCACCACGGTACCGGTGCCGTCGCGCAACGGCACGACGATCTCGGACCGCGAGCGAGAGTCGCACGCGATGTGCCCGGGGAACGCATGAACGTCAGGCGCGACGACACTCTCGTTCCGGTCGATCCCGGCCCAGCACACGCCCGTGTGCGCTTCGAGCACCAGGCATGCCAATGAACCCTGGTACGGACCCACCGTCAGTTCGCCATCCCGGAGTAGGTACCATCCGACCCAGAAGAACCCTTCCATCTTGGCTTGCAGCAGCGACGCCGCCGTTGCCATGCGGGCGACAGGCTCCCGCGTAGCACCGAAGAGTTCCTTCAGCTGTTCTGCGACGCGCGCATAGCGGGCCTTCTTCTGCTGCGCCTCCATGTCTGCCTCCGCGGTGTGAATGCTACCCGTGCCGATGGCGCGCCGCCACGACCAGCGCTCCTGCGGTACCCACCTGCAGAATGGCAATCATCGCCCCACCCGCCGGAATTCCCGCCCATGGCACGACCAGCAGGCCAGCCACCAACGCGGCTGCGGCCGCCCCTGCCTCATCCGCAGCGAACCCTCGGCCGGCACCTACTCGCGCCGCCCGCCGACCGGCGAGCGCGGAGACCGCTGGGAACGCCGCGCCGGTCAGGCCGCCGCCCAGCAGCAGGAGCGGCACGATGGTCGTCCTCGGGAACTCGAGCGGTGCGCCGGTTGCGATCACGAGCGAGATGAGCGCTCCTGCCCCAACCACGCAGGCCAGAGGTCGTTCGGTCGGCGCCAGCCACCGGCGCCCAACCACCGCTCCGCCGACCGCGCCAGCCATGAAGGCCGCCGAGAGTGCTCCCACCTCCCCATACACCGAGCCCATCGTCCCCTGCCAGCATGCCAGCAGCAGCAACCACCACCCCATCGACGCGAACCCAACGACCGCACCCGCCTCGATCCCGAGAGCTGCACCGCCCGCACCTCGTACCACCAAGATCGCCACGATCACGACGAGGCATGCGGCCAGCGGCGAGGGCGAGCGTCCCTCCAGTGCCCGAGCCGCCGTGAGGATCGGCGGCGCCCCACGAGCCTCGTGCAGTGCAGCGGCCAGCAGGACGGCGCGGGGGTGTGTGGCCGTGTTCACCGGCGCGTTCGTCCCGCGCAGGAAATCTCCCAGAGGTACCGCCCTCCCGGGGTCGAGGAGAACCGGGAGCACCCCGGGGTCGAAATCGGGATCGCGAACGCCCAGTCCGCGCCACCGGGTCAGCAGGGTGATCGGGTCGATGGCGAAACCTCCAGCGGCTCGACTCGCGACCAGCAACACCTCTTCCCCGGGCACGGCGCTGACCGCTGGGAACACCTGTCTCAACGTCGCGCACAGGACCGCGAGAAGACGGCCCCCTCCGCCGCCGAGGTATGTGTCTCCGACGCCGACTCGAACGACGAACACACCGCCAGGTGTCAGGGAACTCGCACAGGCCTGGAAGAACTCCAGAGTGCGTGTGCGGCCTCGGCGCAACGTGGTCGGGTCTGGGTCGGTGAGCACTATCAGGTCCCAGGAGCCGCCCCGGCGGATCACGCGGAGCGGGTCGCCCACCGCCACGGTGAGCCGCGTGTCGGCAAGGGCATCGCTGAAGGATCGCCCGAACCAACGAGGGAGTGCAGCTGCAAGCTCCGCATCCTCCTCGCACGCGAGCAGCCGGGTGACCGGATGCCCGAGCATCGTCACGAAGGTTCCGTCCGCGACGCCCCCGACGACGAGCACCCGGTCGGGGTGCGGGTGGAGCAGCAGAATCAGGTGGGCGCGCGCGGCCGTCCCGTACGGATCGGGGAACACAGCAGCGAGGCGGCCGTCCTCGTAGAGCGCTGAGGGGCGGCCGGCCGCCAGCTCCACGCGTTCCATGCGGGTCTCCCGCCAGTCTGAGAGAGTGCCGAGGCGTCCCGAGAGGCGCCAGCCCACGTGTGCCAGGGTGCGATCCGCGGGGCCGGCGAGAGCAAGTCCTGCCAGCAGAGGAAGCACCGCGAGCCATGACATCCTTCGCGCCACCAACCATGCGGCGCCGCACGCGCCGGCCGCAACGCACACGGACACCGCGGAGCCGTGGGGCGCCAGCAGGAAGGTGAAGGCAAGGCCCCCTGCCATCGCCCCGCCGCTCTCCAGGGCATAGGCAAGCCCCGCGTCTCCTTCCGGAGTCAGCAGAATCGCGGCCGCTGGGAAGCACCACCCCCCTGCAACGGCAGGCGCCAGGACGGCGAGCGCCCAGAGCCACGCCCCGTGCCACGCCGTGCCGGTCTCACCGACGCCTGCGCCCGTCAGGAAGGCTGCCGAACGGATCAGCACCGCGCCGAGCCCAGCCAGAGCAAGAACGACGAGCGGTCCCAGAGCAGCCAGCCGTGGCCCCGGCCATCGCGCCCCGACCCAGGACCCCAGACCCATCCCCGCGAGCCACAGCGCCAGCACGGCGCCCCACGCCAACTCGGAGCCTCCCAACGCTGCCATTGCCTCGCGAATGAGGACCGCCTGGGCAATGGCGGCGGAGAGACCAAGCGCCGCGAGCACGGCGACGCCCGCACCAGAGGGGGCCAGCGGCCGCATGAGCCGATTATCGCCCCGATCACGCATGCGCTCGCATGGTTCACGGCTCATCTCGCAAGCGCCAGCCTCACCTTGACAAAGCCGATCACCCGGGCGATAAGGTGACCTAGTGTCAATCGCCATGGTGTCGACGAAGGCGCAGTTGCATGGGACCGTAGGGCAGCGTTCGCGCGGCCCCGAGTGTGAGATTTGATCGGGACGACCATCTCCCACTACTTGATCCTGGAACGCCTGGGCGGCGGCGGCATGGGTGTGGTCTTCAAAGCCGAGGACACGAAGCTCAAGCGGTTTGTGGCCCTCAAGTTCCTACCGGCCGGCCTCACCCGGGATCGGGACGCTAAGGAGAATCTCGTCCACGAAGCCCGCTCGGCGAGCGCGCTGGACCATCCCAACGTGTGCACCATCCACGAGATCGACGAGACACCCGACGGCCAGGTCTTCATCTGCATGGCCTATGTGGATGGAGAGTCGCTCAGGACCCGCCTCGCCCGTGGCCCGATGGACACCGAGGAAGCGCTCGCCGTCGCGACACAGGTCGCCGACGGTCTGGCCCATGCACACGCGCACGGGATCGTCCACCGCGACATCAAACCGGGCAACCTGATGCTGGCCCGCGACGGCACCGTCAAGATCGTGGACTTCGGGCTCGCGATGCTGACCGGAAAGCCTCGGGTCTCGAGCGACGGCCAGGTGGCCGGCACAGCGGCGTACATGTCCCCCGAGCAGGTTCTCGGCGGGCCGAT
>JAIQFQ010000025.1 GCA_020073245.1 Terriglobia bacterium
CCTCCTCGAGATGCTTCACATCCTCGAGGCGTTCCCCTCGAAGCTCCTCCGGGAAGACTCGCTCGACCGGCTTCACCTGTTGATCGAGGCGGCGCGCATCGCTTGGGTGGACAACCAGGACTCCAGAATGCCGCCCACTATGCTCGACCGCCAGCTGACCGACAGGGGCTGGGCTGCGCAAAGGGCCAAGCTGATCCGGTTCGACCGCGCTCTTCTGCCGAGCGAGATCGGCGGCAACGCGCCGGCGCAGTACCTCGCACTCGGGACGACCCAGGTGTCGGTGGTCGATCGCTGGGGAAACGTCGTTGGCCTCTCACAAACCACGGGGGGGTTTTTCGGAGCCACCGTGGCCACACCAGGACTCGGCTTCCTCTACAACTCGAATCTCAACGCGTTCAGCTACACCAACGCTCTGGGCTCGCACTACCTCCGCGCGGGGAGCGTGCCGACGACGGCCATGACGCCGACGATCATCCTTAAAGACGGCAAGCCGTACCTCGTCCTGGGCAGCGCGGGGAGCGACCGGGTCGTGCCCACGATGGTCTCGGTAATCTCGGGGATTGCCGACCGCGGCCTTGATCTGCGCGAGGCGGTTGCGGCCCCGCGCGCTATCTGGGGGACCAACTGGGGCGACCCGAGGGCCTTTGTCGAGCTGGCAGGAGAGATCACGCCAGAGCGGGCAGATGCTCTGGAGAGACAAGGCTATCAGGACGTGTACCGGCTCATGTTTCCGGCGCGTTGGATAGACATTTCGGCCTTCGGCGGCACCAACGCCGTTCTCAACGATCCCCGGACCGGGATGCTCGTGGGTGTAGCCGACCCGCGCCGGTCAGGGTTCGCTGCTGCACCCGTGGCTCATTGACCCCCGCGCCGTCGGGGAGTGTTCGCGGGGGTTCGTCGCTCGAACGCGGAGATAGCCGGCATGGCGGGCAATCGGCACGGAAGGTTGGTTTGGAGCGGATCTTCGGCGTCGACCCCAACGGGGGCACGCCTGCTGGAGCGCTGGTTGGCCGTCGCGGCCGCCTGCCTCGCGCTCGCTCCGCCGGTCCTCGCGGGTGAGGTCTTCCAGGCCCAATGCGTGCGGGTGATCGATGGCAGCACCGTCGCGATCACGAGGGACGGCAACGACGTTGAGGTGCGCCTCGAGGGTATCGACGCTCCGGAACTCGAACAAAGTTTCGGCATCGAGGCCAAACAGGGCGCCTCGAGTCTGATGCTCTCAAAACAGCTGATTGTCGAGGTGCAAGGGACGGATCAATTTGGCCGAACCATCGGGCGTGTTCACGTCGGTCAAGCCGACGCGAGTCTCGAGATGGTGAAGGCTGGTCTGGCCTGGTATTCGGAGCAACCTTCCCCCAACGATGCGCTCGCCGGGGCGGAGGCGGAGGCTCGGGCAGCACGGCGCGGCTTGTGGTCCGCCCCTGTCCCGGTACCTCCCTGGGCGTGGCGCGCGCAGCACCCTCACGATTCGCACAAGGACCTGTCGAGTCTCGCCGCGAAGGTCCACATCAAACGCGACCCGGACGGCTCCGTTCTTATCACCGGGCTTCCCGTCCAGCCTGCCCAGCCAACGCCAGCTGAACCAAAAGCCACCCCACCGCATCCCTGAACCCAACCACGGGATCGACGATCAGTGTGCAGTCGAGCGCGACAACCGCCACAAGCGAGACGGTCGGGCTACTGCTGCGACAGCCAGTCGAGCGCCTGGGCCTCGGTGTCGAAGGAGACGACGGCCCTGCCGATCACCTTGATGATGGCATCGTAGATGATCCTCTGGAGCCCCGAGAGGCCGATCACGGCGCTGGCCTTGATGAACGGTGTGTTGAACTTGGTGTAGTTCTTCATCTCTTCCACTGCCTTGGTATTGAACGTGGTACCGGCCACATCGGTCAGGATCAGGAGGGACTTCGGGGGATGGGTGCTGACGACGGCCTTGGCCTGCCGTATGGTGGCGAGGCTCTCGTCCAAGTTCGTGGGGTGGGAGAGGTCCACCTTGAGAATGCTGGCTCCCCCGTGCCGGATGAACTGAACTCGCTCCATTCCGCCCTCCTCGGGTCCGAGCGGCAGTGCGCGGCGCGGCGCCGTTCGGCGTCGCACACCCACGATGATACATCGCGGGTGCTCCGGTTCAGCTCGCTGGTCGGCGGGCGGCTCGTCTCAGAACAAACCCTGCACGCGCGAGAGGATCTGCGGTCCTACCATCCAGTCGAACGTGAGCCAACCGGGGAGCGAGTTGGCCAGGAGGAACGACGTCAGTCCGTGGGCGAGGCCCAGACCTGCCACGTTCGGGTTGCGCTCGTAGAGGTAGCAGCTGAGAACACCCAAGACGAGCGTGAGGCCGACGAGGAACGGGTTCGGCAGGTGGAGCGCGGAGAAGATCACGCCGCACGCCAGCATCGCCTCCCTGGACGGCAGGACTTCCCGCAGCCTCCGGTAGAAGACGCAGGCGAGTCCGTACTGCTGTGCCGTGCCCCATACGACGCTCCACAAAAGGCTCGGCAGCCACATCGCCGCTGGGGATGGCAAGGCCCAGTCTCCTACCGCGTAGCCGAGGCCCATGCAGACGGCGACAACTGGCGCGATGCACAACGCCGCGAGGCGGAGAAAGGGTGCGAGATTGTCGAGCCGGAACCCGATGATCCGCGCCGTCTCGCCCCGCCGCCAGTGTGTCTCGACGCCGATCCCGACGTAGAACGCGACGACGAGGACGCGGTCCCACGCGAACAGCCCCTTCCAAACCCATATATAGGAGAAGAGCAGCAAGGCGAACGCACCCACCTCGGTTATCGCCAAGGCTCGGCGCACGGTCTCGATGCGCGAGGGGCTGGAAACCTGCTCCGGCACGCCCCTCATGGTAGGAGCGAAGCGGCGCCACGAGCAACAAGAACTTCAGACCCGGCGGGCCACAGCCGACACTTCAGGTCTTCCAGAACGGATGTCAGAGGAGTATCGGGGCGTTGGGGAGGGGGCCCGGCGCACGGTTCGACCGACCGAGGTTCAAGGTGATCCCGAGAGTGCGCCCACTAAGATTGTTCTCCCTCGAGAACGGCCCGTGCACCGTCAGGTCGAGAGAACCGGAAGTCGCACCGCCGACGGCCCCGCCGCTTCGGCTTTGAGATTCCCTATCGCGGGCTCGGCGCGCCCCCGGCCCGCGCCGCGACGGAGAGAGCCGCGGTGGCGGTGTCGTGCACCGGCGTGTCGACACGAGCTTGCCGTCCGAGGCGGGAAACCGCCCCGCACAGGTCATCGATCTCGGTCGGGCCGCCGGACTCCAGGTCGAGCAGGAAAGAGGGCTTCAGGCCGCCGGGAAGCGAGTCGATGAACGAGAGGACCTTTGACTCCTCGTCGTTCGACAGGATGACCTTCCGGGCCCTCGCGACGGCGAAGACCTCCCGCACCGCGCGCTCCACGAGCAGGTGCCCGAGGCCGGAGGACAGGACGGGCCCGATGGCGGAGCGGGCCAGCCCGCACGCAGCCGCCATTGATGCGATGAAGGCGAACTTCCGCCAAAGGTCGGCGGTGATGTCGAAGGAGACCTCCGCGCCCGCGCCCGCGGCTCGAAAGGTTGCGGCGATCCGGTCGGCGCGGTCGGAACCCCCGCCCGCGATCTCGCCCACGACCACCCGCTGGAACGTGCTGCGACGTTCCACCACCCCGGGCGCGATCCGCGCGGCGCTGATCTGGGTCAGCCCCCCGAGGACCAGGGCGCTCGGAACGCCACCCTCGATGAGCCGGCCGGCTGCCTCGACCCCGTTGAGCAGCGGCACCACCACTGCGCCCGCCTCCGCAACGCGGCGGACGGCCGGCGTGATCTCGGCCAGCGAGTAGCTCTTTACCGCGACGACGGCCAGGTCAGCGGTCCCAATCTCCAGCGCGTCATGCGTCGTCTCAACCGCGACGGTGAACGTCCCTTCCGGCGTCCTGATCTCGAGGCCGTGCTCCTTGAGGGCGGCGAGGTTCGGACCGCGCGCCAGCAAGACCACCGTGTGCCCGGCGCGCGCGAGCAAGCCACCGTAGTAGGAGCCGACTCCGCCGGCGCCCAGGATCGCAACCTTCATCGCATCGCCTCCTTCCCTTCGCCGACCGGCAGGCACCGCCGCCGTCGGCGCAGAACGAGAGCCTCAACCGAGCGAGTATGCTCCCCAAAGCCACAGAATGAGGGACGAATCGGCTGCGTCGCGACACGATCGCTTGCGTCGCCCCCCCACACTGCGCGGTCCGACCCACCACATCTCAATGGACGTGGTGCGCAAAGGTCCGTTCGGAGCGGGGAGCCCTTCCCCGGGCGTTTCCTCTTTGAGACCAGGGCTCTCTAGACCACCTCCGGCTGCCCGGATCGTGTGATGGCGTATCCATCTCGGACAAGGCCCAACGTGCGGTTGTGTTACCACGCCGGGGATCTGCAACTGCGCTTGTGCCGCATTTTCACTTCACTGTCAGCACTCGGTTTCCCCCCCTTGACAAGCCGCGCCTGGCGTCTCATATTGGCGCCCGCGCGGGAGGAGGGCTGAGAACCGGAACCGCACGAGGGTCACACAGCAGGAAGCCAGTCACCAACGGCTTCGCCCTTGCCGGTCCAAAGGCACAACGTGCAAGCTGGGCAACAAGCTACCCGAGAGCGCGGTGAGAATATGGGACGCCAAGGAGCAGACCGCAGGGTGGAGGCGAGTTTCCCAGGCTTGACCTGAACCTTACCTCAGCAAAACATCCGCTTGGCGCCAGCTGGAGGAAACTTCTTATGCGCAAATTTGTTGTACCCCCAATCCTGTTGCTGATACTGCTCGCAGGAGTGCTCCTGACAGGGTGCGACACGCTTCAGGCCCGAATATTGCTGAACAAGGGGAACTCCTACTACAGGAACGAGAAGTACAAGGACGCCCTGATCGAGTTCCAGAGGGGCTTGGCGCTCGATCCCAGCCTGAAGTTCGCCTGGCGCTCGGTGGCCCTGAGCGCGATGGTCCTCTACAAGCCGGGGCTCGACGACGCCGAGAACATGCGGTATTTCTCCACCGCAATCGATGCCTTCAAGAAGTACCTGGTGGCCTTCCCCGAGGATCAGAAGGCCCAGGAGTTCATGGTCGGCACCTACATGGCCGCCAACAAGTTCGATGAGGTGCTGGCGTACCTCCAGGGCGAGATCAGGAAGAACCCGAGCGACCTCAAGTCGCACAAGATGATCGTATCGATCTACCTGCGCACGCAGAGGATCCAGGAAGCGTACGACTGGATCGTCAGCCACATCCCGAAGGCCGAGGCGGAGCCGTACTACCTCGTGTCGGTCTACTGCTGGGACAAGGCGTACCGCGATCCCTCGATGACGCCCCAGCAGCGCAGCGAGTTCGTCGAGCTCGGTCTGACCTCGGTCGACAAGGCCCTTCAGTTGCAGCCTGAGTACTTCGACGCCATGATCTACACCAACCTTCTCTTGCGCGAGAAGGCCAAGCTCCAAACCATAGAGGCCGCGAAGCAGCAGTACTTCGACAAGGCTGAAGAGTGGCGCACGAAGGCGCTGGCCCTGCGCGAGAAGCTCAAGAAGCAGACTTCGCTGGCCAAGTCGTAACCGGGGGAGCCATGTTTGAGAACACACTCATCGCATCGAAGAAGCAGAAGCGGAACACGACGCTTCTGGCCATCCTGCCGATCGCGCTCGTGCTTCACGTGGCGGTGCTCGCAGGGTACGCGGTCAGCCAACTGTGGTCGGTTCCCGAGGTGGGGGATCCGCCTATCCAGGTGAGCTTCTACCAGGCTGCGCCACCACCTCCGCCGCCGCCACCCCCGCCAAAGCCAGCGGCCGCGCCCAGGCCCGTCGTTCAGCAGCCCGTGGCCGCTCCGGTGGTCCAGCCTGTCGTGATCCCCGACAGGGTCCCGGATAAGGCCACCGGCAACGAAGGCGTCGAGGAAGGCGTCGAGGGTGGCGTCGAGGGCGGCGTCGCCGGTGGCATCCCCGGTGGCATCCCGGGCGGAGTGGTGGGCGGAGTTGCTGGCGGCGTGGTGGATGAGGCCCCGATCCGCATCGGCGGTGAGGTTGTCCCGCCCGTGCTCACCGCCAAGGTTGCACCGAACTACCCCGAGATTGCCCGCAAAGCCCGCGTCCAGGGCGTGGTGATCGTTGAGGCGATCATCGACAAGCAGGGGAACGTAACCGATGCACGGGTGCTCCGCGGACTGCCCATGGGCGTGTCCGAGGCCGCGACCGCTGCCATCCAAAAGTGGAAGTACAAGCCCGCCATGTTGAACGGCAGGCCCGTGAGCGTGTACCTTACCGTAACCGTAACCTTTACCTTGCAATAGGCCAACAGGCCGAGAGAGATAGGAGGAACGTGTAATGGAATTCGGAATCATAGGACTGTGGACCTCGATGGGCATGATCGCCAAACTGGTCGTCATCCTCTTGGTGATCCTGTCGATCTACTCGCTGACGCTGTCCGGTGAGCGCTGGTGGCGGTACCGCCAGGCCAAGACGCAGTCGCTCCAGTTTGCGTTGCTCACCACTCAGTACCTCAAGCAGGACCGCCCGCAGGATGCGATCGCCGCATCCAAGAAGTTCAAGCACAGCCACCTTGCCAAGGTGGTTGCGGCCGGCCTGTTGGAGTTCATGGTCGAGGAGCAGAACAGCCCCCTGAGCGGCTATGACGTCATCGAGGCGGCCCGCCGCGCCATCGAGCGCGCCACCCTCATGACCACCGCCGACTTCAAGCGCGGCCTCGGCGGCCTGGCGACCATCGGCGCCACGGCTCCGTTCATCGGCCTGTTCGGGACCGTCGTCGGCATCATCAACGCGTTCCGTGGCATGGCCATCACCGGGTCGGGCGGACTTGGCGCGGTGTCCGCGGGTATCGCGGAAGCTTTGGTCACCACCGCCGTGGGTCTGTTCGTCGCCATTCCCGCCGTCTGGCTCTACAACTACTTGCTGAACCAGGTGGAGCGCTTCCAGGTCGAGATGGCGAACTCCTCTTCGGAGCTGGTCGACTTCTTCATCAAGAAGCACGGAGGAAGCGATGCTCTCGGCTCGGCGGCGCGCTGAACAACAACACAAGGACCAACCCCCCAGCGCGGGTGATGTCAAGTCGGACATCAACATCACCCCGCTGGTGGACGTCTGCCTGGTCCTGCTGATCATCTTCATGGTGGTCACCCCACTGCTGCAGTCCGGGGTCCCCGTGCTCCTGCCCGACACCTCGAACCCGGAGAAATACCCCGAGGGGCAGAAGCAGGTGAAGGTCGCCATCCAAGAAGACGGCAAGATATTCCTCGGCCAGGACTGGGTTCCGAGCAAGGCCGAGTTGGTCAGGCGAATGGACGAGATGCTGAAGACGGACCCTCAGAAAGAGGTCGTCATCAAGGCTGACCGCCGCCTCAAGTACAGGGACGTGCGCGAGGTCATGAAGGCGCTCAACGACGCCGGCTTCAGCAAGGTCGGCCTGATCACAACGAAGAAAGGGGCGAGCTGAAGCCTAGGCTGGCCCGCTTTCGGCTGAAGGAGAGACGCCATGTCAATGACCGGCGGCAAGATGGGGGACATGAAGAGTGACATCAACATCACTCCGCTCGTGGACGTGGTGCTGGTGCTGCTCATCATCTTCATGGTGGTCACGCCGTTGCTCCAGCGCGGGTACGAAACCAAGGTCCCGCCCAAGGTGACATCGAACCAACCGCCCCCGACGAACGTAGACCAGATCGTCGTCCGCCTCACGGAGGACGGCGGGATGTTCATCAACAAGGAACAGTTCCCGGAGAGGGAATTCCTCAGGAAACTCGAGGACGTCACGAAGGGCCGTGAGAGCAAGGTTGTCTTCTTCGCGGCGGACGGTAGCCTCTCGTACGACAAGGTGGCTCGCTTCATGGACATGTGCAACGACCACGGCGCCAAGAACCTGGGCATCGTGCTTGAGGACATCAATCCCATGGCCACCGCAGGAGAAGCACCGAAGTAGATTCGGGCCCGTAGCGAAACGTCGAGCCCGTGCTCCGGAGGCGGCACGCCTCCTTCGACGCACGGGCTCTTCCATTTCCGCCTCCGTCCCAGCGCCGACGGCTTGTTCTTCCGCTCGTGCTCGCGGGCGTGGTGGTCAACGGTCTGTTTCTGGGCGCACTGGTCGGGCCAGGGCGGCACGCTTTCGTGTTCGGCAACCGCAAGGCGGGGTTGAGGCTCGGTGTGGTCCCGGCGGCCCCGGGCGGAGCCGCGCTGCTCACTGCGGGCGCGGTCCTGCTGCGCCGGAGTCGGGCCGCTGATGTATCATTTGGCCGTGAAACACCCGTTGAAAATCGCGGTCGGTGCTGATCACGGCGGCTACGAGCTCAAACAGCAGCTCATCGAACACCTCAAGAGCCTCGGGCATGCGGTCGACGACTGCGGCACCCACGGCAAGGACCCGGTCGACTACCCAATCTTTGCCGAGGCGGTCGCACGGCTCGTGGCCTCAGGCGCGGCTGACTTCGGCGTCGTGGTGGATGGAGCCGGCATCGGGTCGGCGATGACTGCCAACAAGGTGCCCGGCGTGCTCGCCGCCGCCTGCTACAGCGAGGCCCTCGCGCGCAACGCACGCGAGCACAACGATGCGAACGTGCTCACCCTCGGCGCGGCCCACGTGGACGCCACGACCGCCCAGAGGATCCTCGACACCTTCCTTTCGACCGACTGTACGGTCGAGCGCCACCGGTCGCGGGTCCGGCTGATCCGGGACATCGAGGGTGGCGCTCTCAGGGGCGCCGGAGCGGCCGGCGATCTCGCCGCGGACGACATCGCCCGGATCACCGCAAGGGTGAAAGAGCTGCTGGGTTCCGGGGGAGGAGACGGCAGGCAGCCTGTTCCCGTGCCGCCCGATCAGCTCGCGAAGCTCATCGACCACACGCTTCTGAGGCCCGAGGCGACGAGCGCAGATATCCAGAAGCTGTGCGACGAAGCGAAGCGGTACTCGTTCTTCTCGGTCTGTGTGAACCCCTCGTACGTCCGCGACGCCAAGACTCTGCTGCGGGGGGCTCGTGTCAAGGTCTGCTGCGTCGTCGGGTTCCCCCTCGGAGCGCAACCCCCCGAGATCAAGACCCTGGAAGCACGCCGTGCCCTCCGCGAGGGCGCCCAGGAGATCGACATGGTGATCAACATCGGCGCTCTCAAGAGCGGCGACGATGATCTGGTCCGCCGCGACATCCGAGGCGTCGTCGAGGCGTGCAAGGAGGGGCGCGCAGTGTGCAAGGTCATCCTCGAGACCGCACTCCTTTCCGACGAGGAGAAGGTGCGGGGCTGCGAACTCGCGATGAAGGCGGGCGCCGACTTCGTCAAGACCTCGACGGGGTTCTCCAGCGGCGGCGCCACCGAACACGACATCTCTCTGATGGCCCGCACCGTCTCGCCGAAGAAACTCGGCGTCAAGGCCTCGGGCGGGATTCGCACGTACGCGGACGTCGTGCGGATGATCCAGGCGGGCGCGACCCGCGTCGGGTGCAGCAACAGCGTGAAAATCATGGAGGAGGCGCGGGCGCTCGCCGCGCGGAAGGGATAGCCCGATGGCGGAGCTTCGCTGCTACGTTTTTCTCGACAGCCTCCAGCCGCAGTTCGCCTCGTTCCTCGGCACCGTGGCGCAGGGTTTCCTACCCACGCCAGGACAGGCCTCGCTCTTTGTCGAGATCGCGCCCGGGATGGACATCATGAGCGTGACCGACGTCGCCCTCAAGGCGACCGACGTGAGACCCGGCATGCTGATCATCGAACGCCTCTACGGCATGCTGGAGATCCACTCCGACTCTCAAGCCGACGTGCGCCAGGCCGGGCAGGCGATCCTCGATTCGCTCGGCCTCAAAGAGGAAGACCGCGTCAAGCCGCAACTCGTCTCGAGCCAGGTCATCCGCAACATCTCGCCGTATCACACGCAGCTCATCAACCGCACCCGCCACGGCGACATGATCTTGCCAGGGCACACGCTCTACGTGCTCGAGGTGGCGCCGGCTGGGTACGCCGCGATTGCCGCCAACGAGGCCGAGAAGGCGGCCGACATCAACATTCTCGAGGTGCGGGCGTTCGGCAGTTTCGGCCGCGTGTACCTCGGTGGCGAGGAGCGAAACATCGACGTTGGCTACCGCGCGGCCGAGCAGGCCATCGCGGACATCCGGGGACGTGAAGTGAAGGTCGGCGGCGCGTGATCGCCGCACACGTACGGTTCCAACCGCGAGGACGCGGAAGAAGGAGGCAGTGACATGACGGAAGCGTTGGGCATGATCGAGACGAGGTCCTTTCCGGCCGTGGTCGAGGCCGCTGATGCTGCCGTCAAGGCGGCGAAGGTCGAGCTGGTGTCGTACGAGAAGACCGGCGGTGGCTACGTGTCGGTCATCGTGCGGGGCGACGTCGCGGCGGTGAAGGCGGCGTGTGACGCCGGTCAAATCGCTGCGGGTCGCGTCGGCGAGGTGGTTGGGGTCCACGTGATCGCACGCCCGCACGTGAACGTGGAAGTGGTGATGCCGTTGGGCCGCCAGGCGTCGGCAAAGGTCGCGAAGAAGTAGCGACTCGCCCCCGGTGAACCGTCCACGCCCGGGGGCGGGGCGCGGAGACGCACACCCATGCAACTCGCCAAGGTCGTTGGAACCGTTGTGGCCAGCCAGAAGGAAGCGAGCCTCGAAGGCCTCAAGCTGCTCCTCGTCCGCGCCGTCGACGAGGCGGGCCGCGAGAGCGGTGCGTTTCTCGTCGCGGCCGACGCCGTGGGCGCCGGGCCTGAGGAGGTTGTCCTGATCGCCTCCGGGAGCTCCGCGCGCCAGACCCGCGTCACGGACAAGCGGCCGGTTGACGCGGTCGTGATGGCGATCGTGGACTCGTGGAGCGTGGAAGGGGTCGTGAAGTACAAGAAATGAGGGAACAGGGCGCATGACGAAGCTGACCGACCATGACGTCGAGGCGATCGCACGACGCATCGTCGCCGACCTCGAGCCCCGCGCCGGTGCGACGCCTCGCCCGGGCGGCACACCCGACGGCCCGGCACTCGGGATCTTCGCGACGGCGGACGACGCCGTCCGGGCCGCCACCGTCGCCCAGCCGGTCTTCGCCGCGCTCCCCCTCAAACTGAGAGCCAAAGCCATCGGCGCGGTCCGCATGACGATGCTGGAGAACTGCGAGACGCTGGCCCGCGACGCGTGGGAGGAGACCGGCCTCGGTCGTGTCGAGGACAAGGTCGTGAAGAACCGCCTCGTGACCGAGAAGACGCCAGGGCTCGAGGACCTCTACCCCGTCACCGTCACCGGCGACCATGGTCTCACCCTCACGGAACCCGCGCCGTTCGGGGTGATCGGCGCGATCACGCCGATCACGAACCCCACCTCCACGATCATCTGCAACGCAATCGGCATGCTCGCGGCAGGGAACTCGGTGGTTTTCAACGCCCACCCGGGCGCCAAGGCCTGCTCGATGCGCACGGTGGCGCTGCTGAACCAGGCCATCACGGCGGCCGGCGGTCCGCCCAACGTGGTCACCTGCCTCGCCGCGCCCACCATCGGAACCGCACAGGAGGTCATGCGCCACCCGGCCGTGCGCCTGCTGGTGGTGACCGGCGGCGGTGCGGTCGTCAAGGCGGCGATGGCGTCCGGCAAGCGCGCCATCTGCGCCGGACCCGGCAACCCGCCGGTGGTGGTGGACGAGACCGCCGACATCGACAAGGCCGGCCGCGACATCGTGCTCGGCGCCTCGACGGACAACAACATCATCTGCACCGACGAAAAGGAGGTGCTGTGCGTCGACATGGTCGCCGACGGGCTGCTCAAGACCATGACGCGCAGCGGCGCCGTCCTGATCGAACGGCAACGTCTCGTGGCTCTCGAGAAGATCGTCTTCACCGAGATGCACGGGCCGCGGCAGCACGCCGAGATTAACCGCGACCTCGTGGGCAAGAACGCCGGCGTCATCCTCGGGAAGATCGGGATGAGCGTGCCGGACTCGGTGCGCCTTGGCGTTGTGGAGGTCAACGAGGACCATCCCCTGCTGTGGACGGAGCAGATGATGCCGATCATGCCCTTCTGCCGCGTTCCCAACGCGGACTACGCGATCGACGTGGCGGTCAAGGTCGAAGGCGGCAACCGCCACACCGCGGTGATGCACTCAAAGAATCTCGACAACCTCTCTCGCATGGCCAAGGAATGCAACTGCAGCATCTTCGTGAAGAACGGCCGCTCCCAGGCAGGTCTCGGCCTCGACGGCGAGGGCTACTGCTCGTTCACCATCGCGAGCCCGACCGGCGAAGGGATGACCGGTCCGCGGTCGTTCTCCCGGTTCCGCCGGTGCGTATTGGTGGATCACTTCAGGATCACGTGATGAAGAGCCATCCCGCCATCGCCGTCCTGGAGTTCAGGGATATCGCCGTCGGGGTCGTGGCGACGGACGCCCTTCTCAAGCGGTCTCCCATCGCCTTCGTCAAGTGCGGCACGATCAGCCGCGGCCGATTCCTGACCCTGATCGGCGGCACCACCGCCTCGGTCGAGGAAGCCGTCGCGGAGGGGCTTGCCCACGGTGGCGACAGCGTGCTCGACCACGTCATGCTCGCGGACGTCCACCCGCAGGTCTATGAGGGGATCCTCGGTCGCCGCAGGCCCGTTGGCCCGGGTTCCATCGCGATCATCGAGACCGGCACGGTGTCTTCCAACGTTCGCGCCGCCGAGCTGGCGCTCAAGGGCACGACGGTGGACCTCATCGAGATCCGCCTGGCCGACACCGGGCTCTCGGGCAAGGGGCTCTCGATCTTCCAGGGCGAGCTTCACGACGTCGAGGCGGCCGTCGAGATTGCGGTGGGGTTCCTCGAGCGCTCCGGTGTGCAGGTCGGGTTCAAGATCATCTCGGCCCCGCACGAGGCGCTCGCCCGGCAGGTGGACGGCAGCACCTACTTCGGCTCGGCGTTGTTGCTGGACCTCGACGGCGAGGACGGTGAGGCCTGATGCTCCTGGGGCGGGTAATCGGCGCGGTGGTGCCGTGTGTCGTCTACGACGGCCTCGAAGGCACCCCCATGCTGGTCGTGCAGCCGCTCGACATGGCGGGAGTCCCCAAGGGGCGCACCCTGGTGGCCGCGGACTCCACCCGGATGGCGGGACCCGGAGAGCTGGTGTACTACGAGGGCGGTCGCGAGGCGGCCCTTGCACTCGACCCAGCGTTCGTCCCGGTGGATCACGCCATTGTGGGGATCGTAGACGGCCTTCACCTCCCGGATCGGGAGGCGGGGTCATGATCCTCGGAAGGATCGCCGGGGAGATCCACTCCACGATCAACCACCCCTTCTACGACGCGAAGAAGCTGCTCGTGGTGGAGAAGACCGACCCCGAAGGTCTTCCGACCGGAGACTACCTGATCGCGGTCGACGTCGTGGACGCGGGCGTCGGCGAGCGCGTCCTCGTGCTCGACGAGGGGAACGGCGCCCGCCAGGTTCTCTCATCGAGCGACGGCCCGGTCCGCTCGGTAGTGGTCGGGATCATCGACCACGTTGAACGTCTGCGGCAGCCTGGCTGAGCAACTCCCGCAGGAACAGCACCGCCTGGTCGTGAATCCCCGGCGCCTCGCTCTCGCGCGGACCCGCCACGTTGAGCACGCCGACGCCTTCCCGCTCCAACCAGGCAACTATGTCGGCTGCTTCAGGCGGCTCTTCGAGATCCACCACCCGGACAGGCCGGCCAACCCGGCGCGCCAGGCTGACGGTGAGCCCCGTCCCCCCCTTCGGAGCCCGCCGTGTCAGCACCAGGGTGCCGTCGGCGTCCCGCACGTTCCGCTCCGTGCGCTCGGGGTAGGCACTCGTGGGAGTCTCCCGCAGCGGATAACGGGCCGGGATCGGCCCGCTCTCCGACTTTCTGCCACGCGGGCACCATCCACCGCAGGGGATGCCGAGTTCCAACGCCACGTCAAGCGCCGCCCGGTCCACACCGGTCTGACCGCCCGACACCAGGCGCCTCACCACCATCCGATCGGTGGTCCCGCCGCTCACGACAGGGCCCTCTCGGGGCGCGCCGCACGCCACGAGCCCGGACCGCGGGCCGACGGGCGACAGGGGCCTTTCTTGATTTCTCGTACTGGCCGCCCCAGACTTTCTCGAGATGCCACTTGGAAACCTTGCCCGACGTGGTGCGTACCGTCAAGCGTGAGTGACCTAGGCCGCAGCTTTGTGTATCCCTTCCGGCACAGGGCCTGGCTCGGGCGGGTTCTGGTCGGGGCGGCGCTGGACGTCGCTCCGCTCGTGCTGCTCTTGCCCAGCCTCGCTCGCCTCCTGCGACACGGTCGCGTCATCACCGGGCCGGCCTCAGCGCTGCTTCCACTGGCGGTCGTCCTGGGGCTCGCGGCCCGGTTCCTGGTTTTCGGGTACCTCGCGCGCGCGGCTCGGGAGGTCCTCAACGGGACCTCGGCCGGCCTACCGCCATGGGATCGCATGGCCGACGACCTCGTGGAAGGGCTCAAGCTGTGGCTCGTCGTTCTGGCGCTCTGCCTGCCCGCGATCGCGGTGACGGCTGGTCTCACCCTCCTCGTCACGGCGCTCACGTCGCCGACATTCGCGTGGCTGCCGTTGATCCTGGCCGGGCCGCCAGCGGCTCTGCTCACGCTCGCCTACGTTCCCGCGGGTCTGCTTGCGGCCGTATCCGATGGTGAGATGGCCGCAGCCTTCGACTTCGATCGCGTGATCCACACGGTCGGGCGAGCGTTTGGGCCGTACGCTCTCGCGTTCCTGGTCGCATTCGGGGCCGAGATCTTCGCACAGCTCGGCTTGATCGCCTGCTGCATCGGTATCCTGGTTACGCGGTTCATCGCCCATTGCGTGACGGTGCACGCCTTCGCGACCGCCTTCCGGGAAGGGGTGCTGGCTGCGACCCCGCTCTCAGCGCCCGAGCAGAGTCCCTCGGCCTGACCACAGCCCTGACCACGACGATCCCCTCTCAGGAGTTGCGTGCGGGGCCGCCGTTAGGCTAGACATTCCCCCGCCTGGCGGGCGGGCTCACCGGCGTGAGAGCTCTCCACCAAACCGGAAGGTCGGCGAGCGGCATGGCCGACTGGTCCCCGGCGACGAGGTCCCGCACCGTGACGGTCCGGGCGCTGATCTCGTCGTCTCCGAGCATCGCGACCACGCGGAAACCCTCCCGGTCGGCCCTCTTCAGGGCCGCCTTGAGCGAGCGCCCGGTGATCTCGACCTCGACCGGCACTCCCTCCCGGGCCCAATTCCGTGCCAGTTCGAGCACCTGGGTTTGCGCGGCTTCTCCCAGCGGCACCACGTACACCGCCGGCCTCGCAAGCACGGCGTCCTTGAAGCGGGCCGGCAGCACCTCGACCAGCCGGTCCTCACCGATCGCGAAACCCACGCCGGGCACGGCAGGTCCGCCAAGGTCGGCGATGAGGCGGTCGTAGCGCCCGCCGCCGCAAAGGACGGTGTTCGTGCCGAGCTGCGGCGAGACCACCTCGAACACCGTGCGCAGGTAGTAGTCGAGTCCCCTCACCAATCGATGGTTGCGAACGTACGGAATGGCCATCCGTTGCAGGTGCGTCTCAACCTTCGCCACGTGCTGACGAGAGGCATCGCCCGCCAGCTCGTCCATCCCCGGAGCGTCAGCGGCGATCACCTGACACGCCGGCACCTTGCAGTCGAGGATGCGGAGGGGGTTCTCTTCGAGTCGGCGCTGGCAGTCCGCGCAGAGCTCGGCCCGGCGAGGCGCGAGCGCGGCCCGAATCGCCTCCTGGTAGCGACCACGGTCCTCCGGGTCGCCGAGGTTGTTGAGGTGGATCTCGAGGTCTAGGAACCCCAGGCGCACGAAAAACTCGTGCATCGCCGCGAGCAGCTCGGCATCGGCGAGCGGGGTGTCGGCCCCGATGATCTCGAGACCGATCTGCGAAAACTGCCGGTAGCGTCCGTGCTGCATTCGCTCGTACCTGAACATCGGCCCGATGTAGTACAGGCGCAGCGGCTGGCTCCGATCTCCAAGGTGATTCTCGATCCATGCCCGGGCAACACCCGCCGTCATCTCCGGCCGCAGGCTCAGCGACCGCCCCTTGCGATCCGGGAACGTGTACATCTCCTTGTTCACGATGTCAGTGGACTCGCCGACCGTGCGCACGAACAGCTCGGTGGGCTCGAACACGGGGGTGCGGATCTCCTCCCCGCCGAACGAGCCGAACACCTCCCGGGCGACGCCCTCCACCGCCTGCCAGAGGCGCGTGTCCGGCGGGAGCAGGTCGCGAGTCCCGCGTGGGCGCTGGATCACAGGTCCCTCCACGGCTCGGACGCATCGACCGTCTCCCCTCCGCCGTCGGCCGCCAGATATCGCGTCTTGAGTTCGAGGTAGCTTCGGACCCCCCGGCGGACGTGCTCCAGCTCCTCCTCGCCCAGCTCGCGGCGCACCTTGGCGGGCACGCCTGCGACCAGCGTCCGTGGCTGCACAACCATCCCGGGCGACACGAGCGCGCCCGCAGCCACGACCGCCTCCTCACCCACAACGGCCCCGTTGAGTACGGTCGCGTGCATTCCGACCAGGGCGCCGCGCTCCACCTTGCAGCCGTGGAGAACGGCCGCGTGGCCGACCGTCACGTCCTCCGCCACGAGCACGGGAAAATCAGGTTCATCCACATGCATCACGACGTTGTCCTGGATGTTGGAGCGCGCTCCGATCCGGATCTCGCGCAGATCACCGCGCAAAACGGCGCCGTACCAGACGCTCACGTCGTCCCCCAGGCTCACGTCACCCACGACGACGGCAGTGGGCGCCACGAAAACGCGCTGTCCGAAGGAAGGCGATTTCCCGGCAAATGACCCCGTCTTCACCGCCCGTACCTCCTCCTCTTCAGGCCGGTCACGCTAACACACACAGCCGCATAGGGCAACGAGCCATACCCGGGTGCGGGAGCCTCAACCCTGTGGAACGACCGTTCGAGCCCGGACCAGCAAGTAGAACAATACCCGGACAATACGTACAAGTTCATCGGGGACAGCACTTTATACCACCGCACTCCCGGCAGTGCACGATGCATAACCCCTTGAGATAGGGAGGCTTTGCTGACCAACTACCTGCTTTTCCGCAGAGTTTTCCGCAAAAACTGCGGAAACTTCAGCGGCCCCTCACGGCGTCACACCCCAGGCCGCCGGTGGCTCCCAGGCACCTCGACGTAACACTCGCGGGGGACTCGACATCAGATCGAGAAGGGTCGACGGGACGCCGCCCGGCGCGTCCCCTCCGTCCAGCAGCAGAGCGAGGCTGTGCCCGAGCGTCTCGGCCACGGCGTCGGGCGTCACCAGGGGGGAATCACCACTTGGATTGGCCGAGGTGGCAGTGAGGGGTCCCACGAGGCCCAGCAAAGCCCGCAGGAGCTCGTGGGCGGGAACCCTCACCGCGAGCGAGTGCCCCGCACCGACCGCCAGAGGCGCGCCGGAGGCCGGAAGCACCACCGTGAACGGTGCTGGCCAGGCCGTCTGGAGGCGACCTCGCCAGCTCGGCGGGACCACGATCAGGCGTTCGAGCTGTCCCAGCGAGGCACCGACCACGAGAAACGCCTTGTCACTCGGTCGTCCCTTGAGGGCAACAAGCCGCCTCACCGCCTCGTCGTCCTCCGGGTCCACAGCGAGGCCGTAGGAGGCTTCCGTCGGCAGAGCCACGATTCCGTGCCTCGCGAGAGCGGCCCGCACTGCTTCTGCGGCTGCCGGTAGGTGGGCCTCCGAAGTGAACGGCAGGCGGAGCATCAGGAGATCTTCAGGAGCTCACGGGCGTGCTGCGTGGCCGCCGCAGTGGGCGGACCGCCGCCCAGCATCCGCACGAGCTCCTCAACCCTCGCCTCGGCGACAACCGGCTCGACGCGGGTGACCGTGCGCCCGCGCGCCGTCCCCTTCCGAACGACGAGGTGCGTCGAAGCTCTCCCGGCCACCTGAGGGAGATGCGTCACGACCATGACCTGGTCGCGCCTCCCGAGATCCGCGAGCAGGGCGCCCAGCTCGTCGGCGACGGTCCCGCCGATCCCCGCGTCCACCTCGTCGAAGAGAAGCGTCAGAACACCGCGACGCGGAATCGAGTCGCGCAGGACGGTCCGCATTGCAAGGTGGATGCGCGACAGCTCGCCGCCCGACGCAATGCGCGCCATCGAGCGAAGCTCCTCCCCTGGGTTAGTGGAGAGCTCGAACTCGCCGACGTCGATGCCGTCCGCGGCGGGCTCAACCCGTGTGCCACCGACCTCCAGGGCCCCCGACGCTGTCGCCCGCAGCGCGAGTGTCAACCGGAGACGGGCTCGGGCAATGCCGAGACCCCTGAGCACGTCGACCACGGCCGACGAGAAACGCCCCGCCGCCGCGGCGCGTCGGCGGGAGAGCTCTTGCGCCATCTCCAGGTACTGGGAAGCCAACGCCTTCAGTTCGTCGTGGAGGCGCGCGATGTCGTTCTCCACGCCCTCGAGCTGCTCGCGCTCGGCCTCGAGCCGACCTCGGTGCAGGAGGACCTCGCTGACCGAGCCGCCGTACTTGCGCGCGAGCCGTTCGAGCAGCGCCAGCCGGTTCTCGACGTGTTCCAGCCGCTGCGGGTCGGGGCGCACGCGATCGGTGAGCCCCTGGAGAACCCGCTCGGCCTCTTCGGCCAGGACCTGCGCCTGCTCGAGATCGGTTGCCGTATCGGTCACCCCGATGCCGAGCCCCTGCAGCTCGCGAACGGCACGGGCTGCCCGCGCCAGCGCCACGGCCCCGCTGTCCCCTCCAAGCGCCGCAAGTGCCGCCGCCACGAGCTCGCCGATGCGCTCCGCGTGCTGCAGGAAGGCGCGTTCCTCCCGCAGGGCCTCCTCCTCACGCAGTTCGGGGTGTGCCTCGTCGATCTCGCGGGCCTGGAAGGCGATGACGTCCAGCCGATCGCGCCGGTTGGCGAGGGCCCGTCGCTGATCCTCGAGCTGCGCTCGCAGCTCTTCCCATTCCACATACGCCGCCGCGACCTTCTCGCGGTCTGCCCCGAGCCCGCCGGCGGCATCGACCAGCGCGATATGCGTCGCAGGGTCGGTGAGCCCACGCTGTTCGTGCTGACCGTGGATTGCGAGAAGGTACGGCGCCAGCCGCTGGAGTGCGCCCACGGTGACCTGGACGTCGTTGGCCCAGGCGCGGGAACGTCCCGCAGCAGACACCTCTCGCCGCAGCACCAGCTCTCCGCCTCCGTCCACACCGAGCTCACCCAGCAACGCTTGGGCCTCGCCGTCCGGCGGCGTCTCGAAATACCCCTCGACGAGAAGTCGCTCGCGGCCCCCACGGACCTGGTCGGCATCGGCCCTCTCACCCGCGAGAAGCTGGAGCGACTGCACGAGCAAGGACTTCCCTGCGCCCGTCTCGCCGGTGAGGACAATGAACCCGGCCGGCAGCTCCAACCGGACCTTCTCGATGATGCCGAGGTCTCGGACCTCAAGCTCACGCAGCATGGTGACGGAATGCTAGTCGGCGCCGCCGGGGTTTGCAACGAGCCCGCCTGCCACGGCCAGGCACAGCCGGGAGGGATCGATGTGGCGGCAAACCGCGTCGACCACCTCGGCTCGCCCGATCGCGAGAATCCTCTCGGCGATCTGGTCGATCTCAGTCACGGGCAAGCCATGGCGCACGAGACGTACCAGCTCGCGCGCCTGCCCGCCCGGGGTCGCAAGCGCCACCCGGTACGAACCCGCCATCGCGGCCCGCTCGTCGTCGAGCTCCCTTTCAGTCGGCCCCTCGGCCACAAAGCGCGCAATCTCCTCGTGCACGGCAGTCTTGGCGCGAGAGAAGTTCGCCGGCGCGACGGAGTACGTCACCGCCCAGGGACCGTCGAGCAGCGACGCCCCGAAGAACCTTGAAATCACCCCGTACGTCAGCCCTTCCCGGTCACGCAGGCGCATGCCGAGCCGCGAGGACAGCGTGGACTGGCCAAGGACCGCATTGCCGAGAGCGGCGGCAAGGAAGTCGTCGTCGTGCCGCCGCAACCCCCCGGGGTGTCCCAGCACCACATCGAGGTTAGGCTTGTCCGGCATCGTCTCGCGCACTTCGGCCGGCTCGACGTCGGCCGCCGTCCGGCGCGGCACTGGAGGAATGCTCCCGCTCTCCCCTTTCGTGCAGCCCAGGAGACGCTGAAGGCTCTCCGCCACGACCGTCGGCTCGAAATCGCCCACCAAGGCCAGCCTCAGCGAGGCCGGGCCGTACAACCGCCCATGGACGGCAATGAGGTCCTCGCGCGTGACCCGCTCCAGCCCTGTCCGGCGCTCGTCAAGAGGGCGCCGGTAATGAGGATGGCCAGGGGGGAACAGGAGGCGCGAGAATGCCTCGAACGCCCGGTGGAACGTGTCCTCCTGGGCCTGAGCCAGCTCGCCGAGCCGCAGGACACGGAGCTTCTCCAACTCCTCCGTCGGGAACGCCGGACGCTGGAGCATCTCGACCAACAGCTCCAGAACCAGTGGAAGATGGCGAGAAAGGCATCTCCCGGAGCAGTGCACCTCGAGGGGGCTGAAACCGTCCCCGGATACGTCGAGCTCGATGCCCCTGTCCTCGATGATGCGGGCGAGTTCGAGCCGCCCGTGTGCTTCGGTCCCTCGTTCCAGCATGTCGGGGCAGAGCGAGGCGGCGCTCCAGGCTCCCACCTCGACCAGCCCGTGCCCGGCGAGCAGCGAGCCTTGCAGGTGCACGGTCGTGTTGGTGTGTCTGGGGAGCAGCAGCAATCGTCCCCCGCCCGGAAGCCCCACCTGCTCGACCCTCGCGGCCAGGTCGCTCCGGTAGTGACACGGTCGTGGCGCTAGGGCCCTCGGGCCCGGTCGCGGGATGGCGCCAGGGCTTCCCTGGCCGTTCTTCGGCACGAAGTAGCCGACCGAGACCGAATCCTCGACGAACGTCTCACCCGCCACCCGCACGACATCCTCGCGGCTCACCTTTCGAATTCGGTCGGGGTAGTCGAGGTAAAAGCGCCAGTCCGCCGACGAGATGGCTTCCGTGACAGCCGCCGCAACCTGGGCGGGGGAATCGCGATGGTACGCCGTCTGCGCCTCGACCTGAGCCTTGGCGCGCTCGAGTTCGGCCTTCGAGAGCCCCCTGCGGACGACCGCCGCGAGCTCTCTCCGGATGATCCCCTCGACCTTGGCGTGCTTCGTCGGCGGGTTAAGCGTGGCGAAGACCTGGAAGAGACCGGGGTCGCGCAACTGCCAGGAGATCGCCTGGACATCCAGGCACAGTCCCGTCTCGACGAGCTTCTGGTACAGGCGCGAGGTCACGCCGCCACCGAGGCCATCGGCCAGAACCGCGAGGGCGTGGGTGGCGTCGTGCGCCGCCTCGGGCGCACGCCACGACGCCGCAACCCAGCCCACCTCGCCCGCCCGGCGCACGACGAACCGCCGCTCTCCCTCCTGCTTGGGCTCGCGCGTCACCACGGGGGGCAGAGGCCGCGGAGCACGCGGCAACGGCCCGAAGTGCCGGGCAACCAGGTCGAGCGCAGCGCCTCTGTCGAATGTGCCGACCAGAACCAGCGACGCATTGTCCGGGTAGTAGAACGTGTCGTAGAACGCCCTCAGGCGGTCGATCGTCGTGGCCTCGATGTCGCTGCGCCACCCGATGGTCGGATGGTGGTACGGATGCTCACGGAACGCAGTCGCGAACGACTCCTTGAGCAGCACGTCGAACGGCTCATTCTCACCGCGTTCGAACTCGTTCCGCACAACCGTCATCTCGGTCGCGAGATCCTCCGGTCGGAGGAGCGCCGCCCGCATCCGGTCCGCCTCCAGCTCCAGGGCCAGCTCGAGGTGCTCGGGTGGCAGCGTCTCGAAGTAGTTCGTGCGGTCGAACCAGGTTGTGGCGTTGAAGTGCGCTCCGACGCGTTCCAGCACCCGCGCGATCGGGCGCCCCTCGCCCGGGTTGAACTTGCGCGACCCCTTGAACATCAGGTGTTCGAGCAGGTGCGTCGAACCCGTGTGCCCGACCGCCTCGTTGCGCGAGCCGACGTGGTAGACGACGCACGCCGCCGCGACGGGCACGCTGGGGTCCGGGAGGAGCAACACCCGCAACCCGTTGCTCGCAAGCCTCAGCTCTTCCACACCGCGTTCCTGGGCAAGGACCTTGAACCCGTCTGTCATTCACAACCCTCCGGCCCGCTATGATAGCTGCCATGATCGATCTCCGCTCGGACACAGTGACCCGACCGACCCCTGCGATGCGCCGAGCCATGGCGGACGCCGAGGTCGGCGACGACGTCTACCGCGAGGATCCCACGGTCCTGCGCCTGGAAGAACTCGCCGCGACCACTCTCGGCTTCCCGGCGGCGCTGTTCGTGCCCACGGGGACAATGGGCAACCAGCTTGCGGTCCACCTCCAAACCCACCCGGGGAGTGAGGTGGTCATCGAGTCCCGTGGGCACATCTTCAACTTCGAGATGGGCGCGATGGCCGTCTGGTCGGGCGCTCTGCCCCGCCCGATCGTTACCGACAACGGCCTGATGGAGGCCGCGCAGGTCGAGGCCGCCATCGCTCCCAAGGTCTCCTACCGCACGCCGACCCGCCTGCTGGCCCTCGAGAACACCCACAACCTGTGGTCTGGCCTGCCGATGGACTCGGCCCGCACCCGTGCGCTCACGGCCGTCGCGCACGCCCACGGGCTTGCCGTGCACCTCGACGGTGCGCGAATTTTCAACGCCGCCGCCGCGCTCGGTACCACCGCCGCCGAGCTGGCGGCGGGCTGCGACACGGTGATGTTCTGCCTCTCCAAGGGGCTGGCGGCACCCGCGGGCTCGATGCTGTGCGGATCCAAGGAACTGATCCAGGAGGCGATCCGGGCGCGCAAGCTCTTCGGCGGCGGGATGCGCCAGATCGGCATCCTCGCGGCGGCGGGGATCGTCGCACTCACCGAGATGGTCGAGCGTCTCGGTGACGACCACCTGCGCGCGCAGCGCCTCGCGAAAGGGCTCGCCGAGCTACCTGCCGTGGATATCGATCCCGCTCGCGTCTACACGAACATCGTCGTCTTCCGGTTGCGGCCCGAGGAGGTTCCGGGCGCCGTCGAGGTCGCACCCTCGCAGCGCTTCGTCACGGGCCTGAACGAACGCGGAGTGCTTTGCGGGACCTTCAGCGCCACCGAGGTCCGCATGGTGACGCACTACGAGATCGGCGACTCCGATGTGGAAGCGACCCTGCGCGCCGCTCGCGAGGTCTTGGAGTCCTAGGTTCGAAGGTTGAGACCTGGGTAGAAGGAAGAGGGTCGACGGAAGAGGGAAGACACGACCCCAGCCCGTTATTCCTCTACCTTCTTCCGTCTTTCCCCTTCCCTCGACCGAGTCCGCGAACGCTCTAGCACTGGCGCGCCTATGCGGCTTCCTCCCCGGGTGACGGCCGCTCCTTGGCGGCGCGGACGAGCGCGTAGATCGTGAGCCCGACGCACAGCACGAAAACGACGAGGAACAGCGCGAGCGGACCCCACTGCGGAGCCACCGTCACCTGCTCGCCCGCCCGCGCTCTGGCGAGGTAGACGTCCCGGAGCTCGTGACGCGTGACGATCATGAAGACCATCGCGCCGACGATCAGCTCCGCCACACGCCGGACCTTGGTCGCCTGGGCCAGTGGGTCGGAGATCTGCGCCAGGACGACGAGCAGCAGCACTCCGGCAAGGATGCCGATGCCCAGCGGCGCCATCGTGGCCGCACCGCCGCGCATGAACGCCCGGAGGACGTCCTCCGGCATGGAGAGCAAGAGCCAGAAACCGTCCACGAGCTGGAGCAGCGTTGCGATCAGAGCGGCCTTCACCCCGAAGCGCGCCATCCCTTGCAGTGAATGCGCGTCGCCTCCCCTGGCGGCGCGACGCACCGCGACGAATGCGGCGAGCGCCCCGGCCATTGCGACGGCCGCCAGCACGAAGTGGAGGAACCGCGGCAGGAATGAGGGGTCGCCCAGCGCCGCCCAGGCGCGGTCGGCAACCTGCTCCCAGCGCCCGGGCTGCAGATGAAGAAGGTTCACCGTGACCTGGATGCCGGCAATGGCGACGAAGCACGCCGCCTCCAGCACGACGACGGCGGCTGCATCCTTGCCCGCACGCAGCCGGAACTTCGCGACGTAGTTGAGGTAGTACCCGACCGTCAGCAGAACCAGCATCCCGAACCACGCCCAGCCGACAAGAATCGTCGCCGTGTAGAAGAAGCGGCCCAGCAGAACCTGCATGAACAGGAGGGGTGCGATCCCGAACGTGATCGCGAACGAGATCCCCCAGGAGTTCACCTCGACGAAAAAGGACCGGACCTCTCGTCGGCCGGCGCCCGCCGCGCCGGCGAACGCCGCAAGCAGCGTGCCTCCCAGCGCCGTGTTCACGAAGAGCAGGTGGATGAAGAAGGTGAGCACCCACAACACCTGGAAGAGCCACGGTGGCCCCGGCAGGGGCGCCGGATCGAGTGCGGGTATCAGGCTAGTTGACATGGCTCGCCTCCGCGACGTGCGACGGTTTCAGGGTTAACAGGTATGCAGCCAAGGCTTCCTGCTCCTCGTCGGTCCCGACCAACGGCGGCATCAAGGGGTAGTCCAGCTTCTCGGTGGCGACGTGCCCCTGGTGCGAGTACTTCCCCGTGGCGTACTCCTTCCCCTCCTCGTGAAGGGCCGAGAGGATGCCCTTGAGCATGTCGGGGTCGACCGGCGCCACCAGCGCGCGGATCGACAGGTAGCCGTCGACCGTGTGACACGATTCACACTCGGCGCGAAACACGGCGCGGCCTTTCGCCTCGATGCTCGCGGCGCTGCCGCGAGCCGCCCAGAGCGCTTTGGCCAGCACGCCGCGCTGGTTCAGGTCGGCGATCTCGCTCACGCGAATTCCGTTCGAGAACATGAAGTCGCGGATCACGAACGGCTTCCTTGCCCCTTCCCGAAGGCGCTCGAAGCCTCCGAAGAAGGCGAACGCGACGAGCATTGCGGCTACCGCGGTGGGCCAGCGGTGGAATCTCGGCGCCGCGAGCGCGAAGAGCGCGACCAGGAGGTATGCCGCAAGCGCCCACAGCACCAGGTGCCGCGTCGAGGCCAGCGCCGCCAGTAGCGGCTTGCTCCCCAGGAAGATCGCCTTCACCGAACCGGGCAGCGCGAACTCCCACCACCGGTAGCCTGCGTAGGCCAGGAGCGCGCCGACGACTTGGAACACCGCCAGCAGCCGCACCATTCGGGCCCGCACCGGCACGTCGGGCTCGCGCCCCGCCGCCAGAGTGAGGTAAGCGCCCGCCAGGAGGAGACAAATGCCGGTACGCAGCACGAGGCCGGGCAGGTAGCCGGGGTTGAAGATCCCGTCCCAGAAGGAGTGGGTCTCCAGCCAGCGTCCCGGGGTGAGCATGAACGACAGGATCCCCTGGATGATGACCAGCGACATGTACGCGGCGAAGAAGTACAGCCAGATGATCAGGAGATGCGTGCGGGGCTTCACCTTCTCCCAGGTGGCGTAGTAGATCAGCGCGGTTGCGACCTCCAGGATGAAGAAGCCCCACTCGGCCGCCCACCCCCAGACGTAGTTGTGGATGAGGGCGGAGGTCGCCGCCGGCTGGACGAGACCGATCGTCACCCAGATGCCGACCCCCGAGATCGCCCCGAACACCGTCGAGACCAGGATCAGCATCAGCGAGCTGCGCTTCGCAAGAGCGCGCATCGCGGGGTTGCGCCGCCGCACCGCCAGCGTCTCGATCGCGGCGATGGCGAACCCGCCGCCGATCGCGAAGTGTGAGACCAGGACGTGGGCGATCGCGACGATCCCGATGAGCACGCCGCCGCCCAGCCCGAGGTTCCAGATTGGGTAGTCCACTCCGGCCTCCTTTCATCATTCCGATCGAACGCTTGGCCAACTTTACCATCTCCAGGCCGATAGGGAGGGCCGTGTCGCAGAAAAAGAGGCCACCCGAAGGTGGCCCCTGATGGTTGCGGCTGCAATCGGGGTTACGGCTTCTCTTTGGTGGTCTGCTTGCTGCCCGGTTGAGCCGTGACGCGACGGTGGATCGTATGCCCAGGCTGCAGCTTGTCGGTGAGAGCGTACGGTGCGTAGGCCTTCACCATCGCGACCGCGGCCTGCTCGGAGACCACCGTGTTGGCGGCGAGCACCGAGGTGGCACTGGCTGCTCCCTCGCCCGTGAGGAAAGGACGGAGGTCGATGTCCGCGAGCTTCGTGCCGAAGTTCGAATTGATCGCCTTGATCCACTCTCTCGCCACGAGGGCGTAGCCCAGAGCCGACGGATGGACCCCGTCGTACCCGAACATGCCCCCGGTCAAGAACGATGTCGTGAGGTGGATACCGCCGATGAGCACGCCGCTCTGGGCCCAGTTGCGGTACACGGCGTTGAGGTCGATCACTTTCGCCCCGACCGCTGTTGCGACGCCCTTGATCACGTCGTTGTACTCCCCGATCCGTTGGACGATCGCACCCATCTCCGCGGCGCGCAAGATCACTCCGGCGTGCAGCCCGGTGCCATCGATGGACCCTTCGGGAAGCGGTAGGCCCGTGCCGCCCGCCGCTCGCGGGATACCGATTCCCTGAGCGAGGAGTGAAGACGCCAGCAAGGTGACGAAGTCGTTCTCGGACAGGGGACCGGCCTCGCCGATCAGCGGGATGTGGGAGCCGTCGGCTGGATTGACGATGTACGGCTTGATCGTCGTGACGAACGGGAGCACATCCTGGATCGTGGCGACCATGATGCTCGCGTTCGGCCGCGTCTGCCGCAGGGCGCCGAGGAGCTGCGTGTACTGGGTCTGGAAGTCGGCCTTGGTTGTCAGGGTCACGCCATCCAGGACCACCGCCGACTCGGCGGCGCCCAGGGCCTCGTTGCTCCCGATCGCGACCGTGATGAACGTCGGCTGAAGGGCGATCGCCTGAGCTACCGCCGTCGCCGGGGTTGAGGTCCCGGGAAACACCGGGAAGCGCAGCACGAGGTCGGAGAACGGCACGTTCTTGCCTACCGCGCCCGCGGCGTACTGGCCAAAGTCGGCGGCAAGGTTGTAGATGTTGCCCGTCCGGGTGAGCAGGTCCAGGGTGTTGGCCCCGTCGATGCCGAGGTTGTTGTATGGCACCGGGAGATTTGCGTTGAGAGGGGCGCCCGCCCCGGACTTCATCTCGATGTCCGGGCTGACGCCGAGCGGTGTGATCGCAAGAGCATTCAAGTACAGCAGCGGCGGGAGCCCGGGTTCGCTCACCAGGGGCTGCTGGAACCCCGTGATTCCCGCCTGCCTCGCGATGATCGCCGGGACCGAGTTCTTCTGGTACGTCTCGACCGACCCGAAGTTCACGACGCCGGCGGTCAGGCTGTCACCGAGCGCCACGTATTGCGAGAAATCCACCTGGGCGAACGCGGCCCCCGCGGCGAGCGCGGCTACGAGCCCAAGGAGCAGAGTTGTGCGTGCTTTTCTCATCGTTCCCTCCTAGAACTTGTGGACCACGGTGAAGCCGAACAGGTGGGCCGTGGTCTTGTAGCTGCCTTCGTACACGTCGTAGTTCATCCCCTCGGTGCTCCGGTCCTTGAACCTCAGGTACATGTAGCTGAGATCCAGCCGCGTCTTTGGAGAAAGGCTGATGGAGGCGCCTATGCTCGCGCCCTTGCGCTCCGCGTCCGGAAGCAGCGGGGAGACCGACTCCGTGGGAACCGGGGTTTTGTCATCCAGTACGCCAAACTGCCAGGCCAGCGACGGCGACGCCTTGTACTCCACGCCGAGGCGGTAGCAGCTGCTGTCCTGGTAGTTCTCGGGGCGGGTCTCGGACAGCGCCGGGTAGCCGACCAGCTCGATCGGGAGGTTCTTGAAGCTCGACCACCCCATCCGCACCATGTCGGCCTCGATGCCGAGCTTGCTGCCGTGCCAGGCGAGCGCGAAGCGGGTCTCGTCGGGGAACTTGATCGAGGTCTTGGCGGTCGGCTTCGTGGTGAACGGGATTTGGGTCCGCACGATCGCGTCGAAATCGTCCCTGCCGGTCGCGTACTGGGTGAACGAGGCTTTCCCCGTGTAGTCGATCTTGACGTTGGACCGGTAGGTCACGCCGATGGAGAACCCGTTGTCCAGCTTGCCAAGGAGGCCCACGTTCCAGCCGAGGCCGCCCTTGTAGTCGGTGTAGAGGTGTACTTGCCCCACCTCAACAACCTGGAGAGTGTACGGGTAGATCGCGCCGAGCGAGCGGGTAAGGTTGAGGCCCGAGTAGAAGTAGTCGATACCGGCCGCCAGCGCGAGGTGCTCGGTGAGCTTGTACGAGAGCGTCGGGTTCAGGTTGAAAACCTTGAGATCAACCCGCCTGGTGATGTACTTGCCCGCGTAATCGTCCGGCCACCAGGTCCCGAGGCCGAACGGCGTATAGACGCCGACGCCCCAGTGGAGGTCAGGCGTGAGTTCGCCCGTGAGGTAGATATGAACCGGAAAGAAGATCTGTTTCTTCAGGTCCACCGAGTATCCCTGGCCTGGGTAGGGGTCGGCGCCGTGGAACGTGCTCGACTCCGTGATGAAGTACACGCCAGCTGCCAACTGTGTTCCCGGCAGAAACGCGATCCCAGCGGGGTTGTAGTAGATCGCGGTGGGGTCGTCCGCGGTCGCCCCGAACGCGCCTCCGAGGCCCACGGCGCGCGCCCCGTGCTCGAAGAGCGCGAACCCCGCCCCGAAGCTGGAGGTCGGCGCCAGCAGCAGAAAAGCCACGAGCACCGGAAGCCCGATCCTTCTAGCCATTCTCATGCCCCTCTCCTTCCCTTGGCCCCCCGATGAGGCGGGTTGTTGGGGGTCACTGTATTGAACGCCGGTCAGCTCGTCAACTTTGTTGCGACTCGTCACAAGGTAACGGCGTGAAAGGCGCCAGGCAGGAGGGCGGGGGAACCACGGAAAGCCGCGACGGCAAATAGAGATAGCGACCGGAGTGGTCGCGAACCCCCCGCCCCAAAAGAAATGAGCGCCCCAACGATGGGGCGCCGGAGGAAGGAGAAGACGGGTCTGACTTCAAATTATGCCTCGTCAGACACTCTGTCGGTGACGCCGGTCACGCAGGAGTCCGACGGGCAGCCAGGACGGTGCGGTCGTCGTGAGGTGGGGCGCCGCCGGTGTGAGCCGCCACGGCCGCGAAGAGCTCGTCGACCAGCTGCTGCATCGTCAATCCGCGGCGCGTCTCCGCCAGCAAGGTGATCCCCTCGATCCCGAAGTCGGCCCCGTCCTCGCCGGGTGCGGGCGCCTCCGACAGGCCGTCCGTGTACGCGAGGAGCACGGAGCCGGGGGACAGCTCAGCGCGGCTCGACGGATATTTCACGTCCCGCAGCAGTCCGAGCGGGGGTCCGATCGCCCGCAGCTGCGAGCACGCGCCGGACGGATCGATCAGCAGGACTGGGTTGTGTCCGGCCGAGACCCACTCCAGCTCGCCGCCGCTCCTGAGGAATGCCAAGAACACGGTTGCGAACTTGCTTTCGGGCGTCGAGTCCAGGACGTGCAGGTGAAGCCGACGCACCAACTCTTCGAGGGTCGGGGCGCTCTGCACCAAGAGGCGCACGGCGGCCTGCAGCGAGGCCGCCATCAACGCGGCAGGGACGCCCTTCCCCGCCACGTCACCCAGCATGAGGAAGAGCCCCTTTGGGGTCGCGATGACGTCGTACACGTCGCCGCCTACCCGGCGCGACGGTTCGCTCTTCGCGGCGATGTCGAACCCCGGAGGCGTCGGGATCGACGCGGGGAGCAGCTGGCGCTGGATGGTGGCCGCGAGCTCCATCTCACGCTCGGTGCGCTCCTGCTCCAGTGACTCGAGGTGGAGCGTCGCGTTCTCAAGCGCCACAGCCGCCTGGGAAGCGTAGAGCGCCAGCGTTTCGGCGTCGGTCGCGGCGAAGGGCGCGGTGCCGCCCCGGACCTCTCGCTCGGCGAGCGCCAGCACGCCGAGCCGGCCGCGCCGGCCCGTCACGGGGACGGCCAGCCTCCCGGGCTCAATGAGCCCTTCGTCGGGGAGTACCGCCGCCTCGTCTGCGCTCAGGACGGCACCCCCGACTCGCGCCGCCATCATGCACCCCCCGTCGGCGCAAACGTCCGTCGTTTCCGCTCCGGTGATGCGCACCCCAAGGCTCGCCGTGCCCTGAAAGGTGAGCCAGACTTCGCCCCGCCGCGCATCCAGGAGGGCCGTGGCGTGCATCAGCAGCTCCTCCGCGATGCGGGCCGGATCGAGAGTCCCGCCGAGCGCCTCGGCGATCGCCCGGAGCGACTCCACCTCCCACATCCTGCGCCGCTCCGCGAACCGGGCCTGCTTGAGGTCCTCGCGCATGACCCAGGTGCCGAGCACCAATCCGGCGGCTATCCGCAACGGCTCCGCCGGCTCGTTGCCTCCATCGAACTCGAACCAGAATACGTCCCGGCCCGCAGGGAGCTCGAATCTGCGGTGCTCCGCACCCGTCGCGCCCGTGCTCGCGAGCACCTGGCCGCCTCGGCCGATCGCCCCGCACGTTGCGGCCGTGCCCGCGAGCAGGCTCTCCAGCACCGCGTGCGGGAGCGGGACTCCGCCCTCCTTCTGCGGTCGGGCCGCGAACTCGAGGACCTTCAGGACGTCTTTCATTGGGTGCGTGCGAGCTCGAAGAGGGCGGTGGCGCGGTCGGGGAAGATGCGGGCATACTGGGCCAGCCCCATGATCTGGAAGGTCTTCGCGATGCTGGGTGTCAGACTGCAGAAGGCGAGCGTGCCCTTGACCTCGAGCGTCCGCTCGAGCACCTCGAGCAGGAGCGAGATCCCGATGGAGTTGATGATCCGCGTCGCGTGCAGGTCGAGCAAGAGGTTGCGGGAGCCGGTGTCCAGGAGTTTGCGGGCCTCGCGGGCGATCACCTCGCCGCCCTCGTTGTTGATGTAGCCCGCAACTTCCAGCACCGCCGTGGGCCCATCCTGCGCTGCCAGGGTCAGCTCGAAGGTATCCACCGTCACTCCCCTCCCGTGCGCCGGATCATGTGTACCTTGGTCAAGCCGGGGCGGGATGTGATCGTGACGTCGTCCATGAGGCGCCGGACCAGCTCCAGCCCCCACCCGCGCTTTCGTTTTGAGTGCAGCTTAGCCTCCAGCACCGGGCGCGCCACCCCGGACGGATCGAATCCGGGCCCGTGGTCCGTCACGACCACTTCGAGCCATGGGCGAGCGGCGTTCGGGTGGGCGGCGAGTTCCACCTCGACCTCACCCGCACCGTACTCGAGAGCGTTCAGGCATGCCTCCACAACCGCCAGCTTGACCTCGGCAAGGGTATCACGAGGAAAGGCGATGCGGCGCCCCAGTTTCTCCACCGCGTCGCCCGCGATCAACTCCGCGCGAGCGACCTGCGGCAACACGAGGCGCAGCCGGACAGGCTCAGCCATTCGCCTGGCTCCCGTTCGTCGGAATCACAGCGTCAGAAGTAGGCCGAGCAGGCGCCAGGCGACGCGCGCACCCTGGGTGATTGCGTCCGAGAACACCGCGCCACCACCCAACAGCCCGCCGCCGATCGCCGCCCATGGCCGAGTCAGCGGTTCGAGGAACCGACCGGCGAGAAGACTGACCGATGGGAACGGCACCATGACCGCTCCGGTGTGCAAATCTCCCGCCAACAGCCGGAACTATTTTGAAATCAACAAAATGAGCTGAAAACCTACCTCCAAGGGTCGTCAGCGTCCGTTGCACTATGCAACGTATCCCGGTGGTCACGGCCGGTCCTTCGTAGAAGGAGCCTTCTTCCTGCTGCCTTTCCTTGGTATGTTGCGAAACGCACCGTTTGTTGCATTCCACCTCAACAACATGCGGTAGAGCGTCGTCCGGTCGATGCCGAGCTCACGCGCCGTGGCGCCACGGTTGCCTCCGCACCGATCCAGCGTCCTCACGACGTGTGAGCGGAGCACCTCCTCGAGCGTGCCGGCCTGTCCGCCGGCCGGAGGGCGGCCAGCACCCATGGCCAAGGCGAGGTCCTCGGCCTCGACCCGGTCGCCCGACGCCAGAGCTGCCGCCGCCTCGACCAGGTTCTCGAGCTCGCGGACGTTGCCCGGAAAATCGTGGCGGAGCAGCAGCTCGAGCGCCCCGCGAGCAAGCCGCAACTTGTCCTTTCTCATGCGGCGGCCGTGCAGGCGCACGAAGTGCTGCGCCAGGAGAGGGATGTCCTCGTACCGGTCGCGCAACGGAGGGAGGGTGAGCTCGACAACACGCAAGCGGTAGTACAGGTCCTGCCGGAACTCGCCCCTCTCGAGCATGCCCTCGAGGTCCCGGTTCGTCGCGGTGACGAGCCGGACATCAACCCTGATGCGCTGCCTCCCGCCTACGCGCTCCACCTCGCGCTCCTGGACGACCCTCAGAAGCTTGGCCTGCAACACCGGAGTGAGGTCGCCAATCTCGTCGAGAAAGAGCGTGCCGCCACTGGCCAGTTCGAATTTGCCGGGCCGGGCGGTCACTCCCGTGGCTACCCCCTTCTCGATCCCGAAGAGCTCGGCCTCCAACAACGTTTCGGGCACCGCCGCGCAGTTCAGGGGAACGAAGGGTCCCTTCTGGCGAGCGGAGACCGAGTGCAGGAGACGGGCGAGCCGCTCCTTCCCGGTGCCGGATTCGCCGCGAATCAGCACCGTGACATCGCTGGAAGCCACGCGCCTTGCGAGCTCGAGGACCCGCCGGAAAGTAGGGGCCTGCCCGACGAGCCCGGCCTCATCCCCGACACCCATCCGCAGCGCGCGGTTCTCCTCCTCGAGCAGCAGGCGGTCGCGCTGGGCCTCTTCGAGCATGCGCCCAGAGGCGATCGCCGGAGCCGCCAGCAGAGCCAGCGAGCGCAGGAAGGTGACGTCCTCGTCGTCGAACCGCGCCCGCCCCTCCCGTGCCTCCTTGTCCGCGACCGCAACCAGACCCATCAGCTCCTCTCGCCACAGACACGGTGCAGCGAGCACCTCGGTGAACGGGAGGTCCAGGGTACGGCCGGCGATCCGGGCCACCGCGCCCGTACGTACCTCCTGCAGCGAAGGCGACGCTACCAGGCGCTCCACGCTTCCGGGCTCGGCCGGCCACCCCACCTCCACCACCATCGCGGGCTCCAGCGGCGGCACCAGGGAGACCGCAATGCCCGCCCGAGCATCGAGGAGGCCGACCGCGCGCTGCACGAGCTCCTCGACGACCTCGCCCTCCCGCCGCGGTCCGGCCAGCGCCAGCGAGAGATCGAGGATCGTCTCGAGCCTGGCGCGACGCCACCCCTCGCGCGTGCTCGAGGTCACGCCGACCCTCCCGTCCAGCGGGCCACAACGAGCGTGATGTCGTCGTACGGTTCACTTCCGGCGGTGAATGCTTCCACCGCACACATGATCTCGTTCACGACGTGCGCCGGATCGCCGTCGGCCCCCGTGAGGACGCGTGCGAGCCGCTCGTCGCCGAAGGCCTCGCCGTCCTGTGTGCGCGCATCGGTAAGACCGTCCGAGTACAACAGCAGCAGGTCACCCGGCCGGACGGCAAACGGCATGACGTCCCAGCACGCGTCCTTGAGCGCCCCGACCGGGAGACGGTACATCGGCGCCGGCAGTTCAGTAACCTCGCCCGAGGCGCGTCGCAGGAGCGGAGCGGGCTGGCCGGCGAGCGCGTACACGCCTGTCCCCTCGGCGCGGAGCAGCAGGTATGCCAACGCGACGAACAAACGGTGCTGCGGGGTGTAGAGGCGCTGGTTTGCGACCTCCAGGAGCTGTTGCGGCGAGGCGCCGGCGAGAGCTGCGGTGTGCAGCACCTCCCTGGCTGCCACCATCAGCATCGCCCCCGCCACCGACTTGCCGGACACATCTCCCACGACCAGTGCCACTGAGCCATCCCCGCTGCCCGCAACGGCGTCGTAGAAGTCGCCTCCGACCTGATGAGCCGGGACGCAGCGCCCGGCCACCTGCCACCCCGGCGGTGACGGGAGCTCGGGCGGGATGAGCGAGAACTGGACCCGGCGCGCGATCTCCAGCTCCTTCTCCAGCGCGACCTGATGCGTACGCTCGCGCAGGAGGCGGGCGTTCTCCAGCGCCACGGCCCCCTGGTTCGCAAGGGTGCGGACGAGCTGGAGGTCGTCGCTTCCGAACTCCTCCTCTGAACGCTTCGGACCCAGAGCCAGCACCGCGTGCAGCTGGCCACGGGTGCGTAGCGGTACGAGCAAGTGTGTGCCGACGCCCGCGAGCTGCTCGAGAAGATGGCGCGAGCTTGGATCGAGTGCCTTGAGCGGCTCGAGCACCGCCGGCCGGACCGGCTCGTCCTGCCTTGCCAGCTCCTCGAGAGCAAGCACGCGTGCCGGGATCTCGCGCGGGAGAGGCGGTGGCGCCGTGCGTGAGAGGAGCACCGTGCCCTCTCGGACATAGAGCGCCGCCCACTCCAGGTGCATGATCTCGGACAGCCTGGTCGCGAGCAGCGCCTCGAGGCCGTCAATCGAGAACTCGCGTACGACAGCGGCGCTCACCTCCTCGACTGCTCGTCGCGCGTCGTACACCTCACGGAAGAAGAACCGGTCGACTGGCTCCTGGAGACGACGCCGAAGAGGGTCGAAGATCGCGAGGACTGCCAGCGCAAGCAGCAAGGGAAAGTACGGTGACGATGCCGAGAAGAGCAGCGTGGAGGCGGCTATTCCGAGCCCGTAGATGCCGGCCACCATCGCGGTCGCCAGCGTATAGAGCAACGACCTCCGCACGATGACCCGGATATCGAAGAACTGAAAGCGCACGATCGCATACCCGAACGTCAGGGGAATCAGGATCAGCGGTCCGACCCCCCACGAAAGGAAGCGGTCGGTGCGCGCGAGCGAAGGCAGGACCACGCCGAGAACAAGGAACGGGGTGATTCCCGCGACCGTGCCGATGAAGACGGCGGCAATCTGGCGCCGCTCCCGCCCCTCCTGGGCGCGCAACAGCGAACCCAGCAGCGCGAGGAGGCCGAGCACCAGGTAGTCGCCCATCAGCACCCAGCTCGAGATCGGCGCCCCCGAGACAACCCGGATGCGGACATCGAAGAGCGACCCCACCAACAAGGTCGCCACGTAGAAAAGAGGTGGAAGCAGGTAGAGCAGACGGAACAGGGTCGGGGATTCGTTGACCAAACGCTCGGCCGCCCGTAACAACCGCCCGCCCGACCCCTCCCAGGGTTCTGCCGGGTTGACGAGCGTCAGCTTCACGCGCCGCGGGAAGACGAGAAAGAAGTGCAGGAACGCCGCCGGAAGCACCAGGAGAGACAGGGTGCCGGTCGTGTTCACGACACCGTCGATCCAGGAGTACGACGCCGGCCGCAGCCGGCAGACAAGGAACAGCAGAAACAGGGTGCACAGGGTGAAGAAGACGCGGCTCGGGTTGCCCTGCGGTTCGTCGAGCCGCTGCAGGAGCACGTACAGCCCGATGAAGAAGAATAGGAACCCCGAGAAACACGCATAGAGGTACGACGCGGTTCCCAGTTGGCGCGGCCCAAGGCTCACCTTCAGCTCGATCAGCGTACCGTCCCGCTCGACCAGGTACGGCACGAGCTCACCGATGCCGTGTCGCTGAAGCACACGCTCCACGTCGGAGGAGCTCCGCACCACCTCACGCCCGACGCCCGCGATCCGATCCCCCGCGAGCACGCCGCCCGCCGCCGCCCCCGACCCAGGCGTGAGCGATCGCACGACGAGTTCGCTCCGGTCAGGATCCAGGACGACCCCGTCGTAGGGCCGCGGCAGGAACATGTCGAGGATCGACAGGCAGGCCACGAGGAACGCGACCACACCAAAGGTCAGGACCGGCACCAGCCCCGGGGAGCGCCCGTGCTTCATGATCGGCACAACGATACTACGGGGCAAGCCAAAACAGAGTTCTGCGGTGACGGACCCGCGGCTCACTCGGTTTCAGCAACTGTTGAGCCGAGACCGAAGCCTGCGGGGTGCCGCCTGAGAAACAAGGTCAGGGGTGAGGGGTCAAGAGACCGGGCAGAGGAGCGGAGGGGCTGAGGGGCAGAGGACCAAGAGACCGATGAGGCATTGCCTGCCCCTCTGCTCCCATGCACCTCTGCCCCTCTGCTGAGAAAACCCCTACCAGGGACGTAAGCGGTCGTATCAGGCTAGAATTGCGCGGTGCCCGGCGGAAGGCTCATCACGTTCGAGGGGATCGAGGGGTGCGGCAAGACCACGCAGTTGCGGTTGCTTGCCCGCTGCCTTCAGGCTCGCGGCCTCCCGGTGGTGACCACCCGCGAGCCCGGGGGAACGCCGCTGGGCGAGCGGGTCCGCGACGTTCTCCTTGATCCCAGCCTAGCGCCGGTCGCGGTCGGCGAGCTGTTCTTGCTGGAGGCGGCGCGATCCCAGGTCGTGGCAGAGGTCGTTGCGCCCGCGTTGAGCGCCGGGAATTTCGTCCTCTGCGACCGCTTCGCTGACTCATCGGTTGCGTACCAGGCGGGCGCTCGCGGGGTCGACAGGACCGAAGTGGAGAGGCTCAACGCCCTCGCGTGCGCCGGCGTCGTTCCGGATCGCACCCTCGTGTTCGACCTCGACGTCGAGCTCGCCCTGGCGCGAGCTCGACACCGACCCACCACCACCGCCGTAAACCGGCGTTTCGAGGACGAAGCGATCTCGTTTCACCGCGCGGTCGCGGCCGCCTACCATGACCTTGCCCACAGGGAGCCGCATCGGGTGGTCCTGGTCGACGCGCGCGGCACGCCGGACGAGGTGCACGCACGCGCCCTGGCCGCCGTCATGGACCTCCTCCCATGAGCACCAGCCAGCTGCCCTGGCCTTCCGCCACGCTCGAGCCCGCAGAATGGCTGGGCGTCCAGCGCTATCTCGCTCGCTGCCTCGAGCTGAGCGCATCTGGCACCCTGCCGGGGACCCTCATGATCGTGGGCGCGCCAGGTCTCGGCCGAGAGGCTCTCGCCCTCGAGCTCGGGGCCGCCTTGATCTGCCGCAAGGAGGGAGGGGCCGGTTGCGCCTGCGCTTCTTGCGAGCGGGTCCGACGGGGCGTTCACCCGGACCTGGAGATCATTACCGTGGCGCCCGACAAGAAGGAGATCACCATCGAGCAGGCCCGCCGGGTGGTGGAGAGCGTGGACCAGCGCCCCTACGAAGGGATGCGGCGGGTCTACCTGTTGGACTCCTGTCAGACGCCGCCTCTCAACTCCGAGGCCGCGTCCGCACTCCTGAAGACGCTCGAGGAACCGCCGCCTCAGGCCACCTTTCTGCTGCTCGCGAGCAACCCGGCGCGCGTGCTGCCCACGATCGTCTCGCGGGCAGTCCAGCTGCGCGTCCCGCCGCCGAGCCGCGAGGAGCTGGTCCCCGTTCTCGCCGCGGCCCAGGGGTGTTCCCCCGAGCGCGCGGTCGAGCTCCTCGCCGCCGCGGACGGCGATGCCGAGCTCGTGCTGCGAGCCGGTGGCGAGAAGCTCCCTGAAACCCTCGCCGGCCTTCAGGAGCTGGTGTCGGCGGCTCTCGCCGGGGATACGTTGGCGATCCTGCGCACGGCGTCCTGTCTGCGCCAGACGCCCGGCGGGGTCGCACTCGCCTCCGCGGTCCTCCTCCGCCTTGCCTCGCGCTCCGGTCCCGAAGAGGCTGAAGGCTACCTCGACGCGGTCGCGGCCCTGCTGGCCGCCGAGAATCGGCGCGCCGTGCTTCACCTCGACGCCGAGAGCGTCGTGGTGGGGGCCCTCACCAGGGCCGTGAGGCGGCAGTCTGCCGGCTAGCCTCCCCAGGGACCACTGGCCCGGAGAACCGGCCCCCTAAATTAAAAGCCGCCGGTGGGTACCGGCGGCGGGGTGAAAATGGGAGGTCGGTGGTGCAAGTCAGATTAGGTTGGCCTTTGCAGGCAGGCTAGGTTTGAAAGGTCAAGCTTGATAGGCTCTTCGTTTGGCTGGTTTGCAAGAGTGGTTGCTTGACCGCCGCCTCCCTCCAGTCTTACTGCTGGAACTAGCATAGGCCCTTCCGCTAGGTTTGTCCAGTCCCTCCCTCGAGTTCCACAACTATTTGTTGGCGTGAGCCTTCCGGCACGTCGACCTCAACGCTCTTTGAGGCGCGACCAGGGGCCACAACCTCAATTCGGTGCTTGCCCGAGGACACCGACAGACCGCGTTCGAGGCGGCTCAGTTCCTCACCCGTGCCTACGAGCTTGCCGTCGACGTAGATCGCCGCGTTTGCCGGTGACACCCGGAGGTCAAGAGCGGCCCGGCTCGCAGGCCGCGGACCGGGCACAGCTTCCCGAGCGCCCTCGCGCAGCTCCGGGCGCAGGTTCGGGTCAGGCCCCGCCTTGGTCGTCCCAGCCGGGCCGACCTCCTTGGGACCGAACACCCGATGTGCAGGCAGCCCCTCGGGTCGGTCGTACCACGGCGCCGGCTTCTCGCCTGGAACCCGCTCCAGCTTCAGGTTGACGGGGACGTACCGCCCGCGCTGGGCGTCGATCTCGACCTTCTCGGTGCGGTACCCCTTCAGGCTGAACTCGATGGTGTAGTGCCCGGGCTTGAGGTAGAGGTAGCCGGGGTACCCGTCGAAGTCGTCCGCAACGCCAATCAGCTCGCCGTCCAGGACGACCCGGGCGTGGTCCGGCGACACCTGGACCTCGACCGTTGCGACGTCCGCCCGCGGCAAACTGACGGGCACCGCCCCGTACCACGGCCCGGGGACAGACCACCCGCCACCCCACCACAGGGGACCGACGCCGATCCCCCACCCCCACCAGGGGCCAGCGTGCCAGTGGCCTGCGACCGCAGGAGCCGCGGATGCGAGCGCAGCAACGACCAACGCGACCGCGAGAGGTCTCGTGCGCATGGTGCGAACCCTCCCCATTCGAGCCTTGCAAAAGACGTGCCTGACACAGGCCACGTATGCGGATTTCGCGGCTCCCAGTGTGTCCTCCCGCGGAGACGTGTGCATCACTGTATCTCACCCGCTACGTCGGGCGGCAGCAGCGGGGGGCACACCCATCAGGCTCGCCCAGCGCCATGACGAGAGGTGTGCAATACGACGGGCCCGCTCGAGGTGAAACGCCTCGGCTTTTCCGACACCTTCGAGGGTCAGGGTGCGGAATGTCCCGAGTGCTTCGGTGACTTGGTCGTAGGGCCTTGCCGCAATCTGACCGGCGTAGCAGGCGATCGCCCGTCTCTTGCTCTCCCAGCCCTCGTCCGCTGCAACCAACAGGTTGGGCCGCAGCGGAGTGCCCACCTCATACGCCGCTACCCAGTCGAGGCCGCCGCAGCGCAGGCCCAGAAAGGAAAGCGCCCGCACGGCGCGCTGAACCGCCATCGCCAGCGCTCGGTGATCCGGGTGGAGCTCGACCGGCGACGTCACGAAGACCACGTCCGGGCTGCGATGCTTCATCGCCTCGAGCAGACGCCCGCGCAGAACGGGGTCGTCCGGGCTCAGCGAACGGTCGGGAAACCGCCAGAACTCGGGTTCCGCCAAACCGAGGGCGGCCGCTGCGGCCCGCGCCTCGCGTTCGCGTTCCGCCGGCGTTCCCTGAGCGCCCCCGTCGGTCACGACGACGACATGCGCTTCGACGCCGCGCCGCACGCCGAGGGCGAGCGTTGCGCCGATCCCGAAGACTTCATCGTCGGGATGAGGCGCGAGCACCAACCAGCGGTTGCCGGGCGGAAAGCCCGCCGCATACGGGATCAGCTCGCTCTCCACGGGCAACCGGCGGCTCTTCATCGCGACCTCCGCGGGGAGCTTACCCCCAGAGCCAGGCACGCCAGAAGCCCCACAGCGGTGAGTATCACACCGGGCAGCAGGAACGGCGGCGAATACTCCCAACGGACCTCGCGATCGCCGGTCGGGATCACCACTGCCATGGCACCGAGATCGGCATCGACGGTTGCAGCCGCCCGGCCGTCGAGGTACGTCCGCCACCCCGCGGCTCGCGGAACATGGAGCACCGCGAGCACCGTCCCCTGCGAGCGGACCCGCACCACGTGGCGCCACGGACGGTCGTCGATCACGGCCAACGATCCTTCGCCACCGGTCTTCACGACCTCAGTGGTGACCGCGGTGGCTGCAAAATCCACCCTCTCCCAGGCTCCGGCCCCAGGATCACCGGGCGGTGCCGACGTCGCGGAGGCCAGCCGCAGGACGGGGAGAGCGCGAGAGTTGCGGTAGATCCGCCCCCCGGCATCCCGCCACACCTCCTCCCAGCCGGCCGCGGAGGACCCGACAACGCCCTCCGGCGGGGTCGCAAGCCAGCGCACGCCCCAGGCCCCGGCGAGTCCCGCCCACGGCGTCGTGACGGGACCCGGCAGGTCCATTCCCCTCGCCCCGAGAGCCTGGTGCAGCCGGGCGAGTCCGAGTGGCCGCACGGGGTCCGCGCTTCTGAGATCCGCAAGGCCGTACCGGGCCGGAAGGTTGGGCGGCAAGGCGTCACCCAGACCAAGGAGCCTGCCGCCTCCGGTCGCACGCGCCCTGAGCTCAGCGACCATGCCCGGGGGAGATGAAACCTCACGCGAGGCTCCGAGGATGCTCCAAGCGTTGGCCACCGACTCCACACCGACGAGAACCGGGATCGCCAACGGCCCGGCTCCTGCGGCGACCGCGACGCCGACCGCTGCAGGTGCAACGATCGTGGCCACGGTCTCCCGCGCGGAGGCGGCCCGGCCGGTGAGTGCCAGCGCCAGCACCACGCCCTCGGCCACGACCGCGGCCGCCGCCAGGCGCAGGCGCCTCGGTGCGTGCAGCCACGCATCGAGGCCCAGCGCCCCGAGGAACGCAGCAGAAAGCCCGATCAGGAAACCCGACCGCACCCATGTCATTGCCCCGAGAACCGGTAGGCGTCCAAGGAGGTGGCTGACAACGGGGAGTTGGTAGACCATTGAGGCGGCACCGACCCCAACAACCGCAAGCCCTACCGCGGCGCGGCGGTGACGCCGGCGCAGAGGCGCCCCCAGCATCATCAGAAGCGGCACGACGCCAACGCTCACCGAGACGGCCGCACACGGAAACGGCTGGTGCCATGTCCCCGCGCCCGGATTGCCGTCACGCCACGGGACGAGGAAGAGCGCGGCGGCGCGCCCCTTGACCGACCAGGAGAGCCCCGGGTCCGGGTTCGGTGGCCCGGCGCGGCTTGCAGCCAGCTTCGACGATCCGCTGATCGTGGCGACGACGGGCAGCGATCCGACGGCCGCCACCAGCAGGGCCAGAAGGTAGGGAACCGCCAGACGGAAGATACGCCGCGCCCTCCCCCACGCGAGCACTGTGCCCGCCAGGGCGACCGCCAACCACAGGAACGCCGCGGTCTCCGGGTGGGCCGACCAGCCGGCGGTCGTGCCGAGGATGAGCGCGAGCCAGGCCCCGGATCGTCGGTCGCCGCGCAGCGTGCCGATCAACGTCCACAGCGCCCACGGGGCCAGGGCAACCACCCACGCGAGGGGCACGACCAGCCACGAGACCTGGTACACGCCGAAGGCGTACGCGAGCGCGCCGGACGCTGCCGCGGCGGGCCGAACGCCGAGGCGGAGCAGGAGCAGGAAGCCGCCGAGCGCCGCCAACTCGAGCTTCCACACCGCCATCACGTCGCTGCCGCGCTCCGCGCCCAGCGCCCAGACCGGCAGATGGAGCGGGAACGGCAGGCCGGTCTGCCCGTTGGCGTACAGGGGAGTGCCGCCGCCGATCCGGTCGGAGATCCATGGCGGCTCTCCGGAACCCGTCAGCCTTCGCACCTCTTCCCACCACACGGCGAACTCGAGGGGGAGATCGCTTTGCTCGGGGGAGCCGGCGACGGTTGCCGGCCCGCCCCACTCGGCGGCGCCCGGGGAGCCCGGGCCGATGTGGTCGCCCACCAGGAGAAGTCGGCCCGGGAGCAGCAGGAGAGCGATGTCCACAGCCAACTGGAAGAGCAGGAACACCCGACGCCGCCGGATGACGATGTGCACCAGCGCGAGGGGCACGACGATCCAGAGGGCAGTCGTGGGATCCATCGCCTACACCAGGTCCGCATCGCCCATCGTGAGGTAGAACCGCTGCGCCATGGCCCTGCTGTCGATCCGTTCGTCGAAGGAGCGTATGACGAGGTGCAGGTCGTTCGGCTCCTGACACCGGAGCCAGCCGTCCGACTCGAGCGCACGCTCCGCCTCGGGATCGCCGCCGAGCCACGTCTCCAGCTGTGCGCAACCGAGGCGAGTCGCGAGCGCGTCGAACTCCGTGCCGAGGGCCGCGAGCGCTCCGGAGCTCTCACCGTCCCATACCAGCTCCGCCAGCCGCAACGTGCCGCCGGCGGCGGCCGCCACGGCGCCGACGTGGACCGTGCCGCGCGCCTCTCGGACGGTCAGGTGGTGGTAGTCCACCCCCGGGCGTCCCGTGAATCGGCGGCGGAGCCACCGTCCGTCGCGGATCGTCGCGAACGGATAACGTGGCGCGGCGCGCAGCCACAGCTCGTCGGCCACGTCGGCATCGAACCCGCGGTCTACGGTTGTACGGGAGAACGGCAGGCGAACGCGCCGCCCCCTCGCCTGCCTGCGCCAGTAGCCGACCGGGCGCAACAGCTCGTAGTGGAGAAACCGGAGCCCCATCTCGTAGTGCCGTCCGCCGGGGAACCCATACATCACAGGAAGGTCGGCTGGCCTGCCGTACTGGGAGCAGAACGCCTCGTAGCACGTGGTGAAGACCCGCGTCCCGCGCACCTCCGGGACCGAGTACACGTCGACGGGCTGCCCGACGCGGAGGACGAGGTCCCCGAGCCGCATCGGCACGGCGATGGCGCCGTACGACGCGACGATTCTGCCCTCCTCGTCGAAGGCGAGCATGATCCAGGGCGCCGTGGTGTCGGGCGCGAACTTCCACCACCACTCCGCGAGCGACCGCTGGAGTCCGAACACCCGGTTGAAGCCGTCGTTGATCGCAACCTCGTCCCCTGCGCGGTACGGCCGGCACGTCACCTCACCCATCGCCGCCCTCCCACCAGAACTGCCCAAGCACACGCCCGCTTTCCGGCACGACCGTGAGCAGCGTGTACCGCGCGCGGGCGCGGCGGGCCTGGGCGAACGCACCCAGTGCGGCCCCGACACCGGCCCTTTCGCCCAGCCAACCCCACGCGGGAAGGCCCAAGGTGGTGGGCGAGAGGAGCCAGTACAGCGTGCCTGGAGGCAGCGCCTCGAACGCGGGCGGGAGGGGCACGGGGCGAAGCGCGCCCCGGCCGACCCGCAGGCGACGGGCCATTCGCCCCCGCCACCCGAAGTGCGCGCTCAGGAAGCGGTCACGCGAGGCCAGGTAGTGGACGGCGAGTTCCTGAGGGCCGACCGCATGGCCGTAGAGGTGCTCCACCCTCGCGTCAGGGACCTGCGCGATCCGGAGGCCGCTCGCCGCGGCGCGCCGGAGCCAGTCCGTTTCCTCGAAATAGAGAAAATACCCCTCGTCCCACGGTCCGACGCGTCCGAACGTGGCTCGCCGGAATGCCAGCAGCGCCCCCGACAGCGTGGGCATGGGGATCGGCGCCGAAGCCTCCCACCCCCTCCGCCAACGGTGCAGCTCGCGGCGGAGGTGCCAACGCCACACGCGGCGCGAACGCGACGCGAAGGACCGGACGAGTTGCTCGCCGGGCGTCTGCAGGTCCGACGGCGGGAAGAGAAACTCCCCCAGCACGAACTGGGGCCCGACGATGTCCCACCCTTGGTCGAGCGCCTGGAGCAGCGCGGCAACCGATCCCGGCCGAAAAATGACGTCCGGGTTCCCAACCAGCACCGTGGGTGCTGTTGCCGCCGCGACCCCGGCGTTGACCCCGGCTGCGTAGCCGCGGTTCGGCCGGACCAGGAGGCGGTCGGGCGCGAGCCGGCGGAGCCGGGCTCCTTCGTCTTCGCCTCCGGCGTGATCGACGACCACGACCTCACAGGCGGCGTTCGCGCGTCTCGCATCGGCACGAAAACTCTCGAGCGCAGCCCCGGCCTCGGCCGACGAGCCGTACGAGACCACGACCAACGACACGATCGGGCTCATCGTCCTCGCAACACCGCAACCCACTGCGCCGCGACCTGCCAACGCGCACGGCCGCCCGCCGATCGCGCTGCAAGCCACGCCCATGCCCGCTCGCGGAACGGTGCATGCGTTGCCAGCGGCACCATCGTCTCCACCTCCAGGCCGCACTCGCGTGCGAGCGCCGCCAGGGAGAGCGGCGTGGTCACGAACAGGTGATCCCGCGCCTGGACACCGGCGAGCGTGAGATCCCAGCGTCCCTTCAGCAGCGCGCGCACGACAGGCGTCCATGACGAGTTTGGGAACGACACGACGATCCGCCCCCGCGGCCCGATCAGGTTCGCGGCGAGGCGAAGGAGTTCCTGCGGCGCCGCAGTGTGCTCGAGCACGTCGGCGAAGATGACGCAGTCCACCGGACCCCGGAGTGCCCCGAGCCCCACCTCGCCGCGAACCGGGAGCACCCCGTCCAGGCGCGTTCTGGCGGCCGCCGCCAGCTCCCACTCCGGTTCGATGCCGAAGACCTTCAGCCCCAACCTGCGCAGCACCGAGCCGAGCAGCCCGCTGCCGCAACCCACGTCCACCACGGTGCGCGCATCGGTGGGGACGTAGGGAACCAGCTCGCGCCGTTCGTGCGCCGACGGGTCCGCATAACGGTAAAGGAAGGCGCCGGTGACGAGCGAGGCCTCGCGGGGGGGCCACCCTCTTGCCAACAGTTCAGGCGCCGCGCCGACGGGCGCAACCGCAAAGCCGCACCATGCAGCGCGCTCCAGCGGCAGCAACCGGTGCCGGAGACCGCGCACTGTCCTTCTCTCGTACTCCAAGATCGTGGACGGAGCGACGCGCGGGCGCCACCCTTGCGGGCCCGCAAGTCCGGAGACCGCCGGCACGCGCCATGTCGGCCGCGAGCCACTCGCTTTCGCGAGCGTGTGCGCCAGTTTCGGCATCGGCTCGACCCACGGATCGTCGACGACCGCCAGCGGCGCCGCATGCGGCGGGTCCGACGGCAGGTCGGACGTGACCGTCCACCCCGCAGCCTCGAACGACCCAGCCACGTGCTTGAGGTGCTCGACGAGGACGGTGCGCCGCACCTTCGATCGCACCCACAGCATCGGCCGGTTGGCGTCGAGTGCTCTCACCGTCGCCTCATGGCTCCGAACGCCAGCGTCCCTCGGCCACCCAGTAGAAAGCCTCCTCGGCGAGAGTGGCGATGCGCCCCTCCGAGAACGCCGCCGACGCCGCCAGGCCCGCCCTTCTGAGCGCGCGCCATCGGCGGGCATCGCCGACCGCGCCGCACACCTCGTCCGCAAACCGCTGGGGGGAATCGAAGGGAACCAGGACCGCTGCACCGGCCGCGAACCCGCGGAACGCCGAGATATCGGACGCCACGACCGGAACACCGCTCCCCATCGCCTCGAGCACGGGGAGGCCGAACCCCTCCTCTTCCCACGACGGCGCGAGGACGACATCGCACCCGCGCAGCAGCGCGGCCACCGCGCGAGGTGCAAGGTGGTGGTGAAACTCATCCGGGAGGATGACCGCTCGCTCGGAATCGGAGAGCGGCCACTGCGACACTCGGATCAGGCGGCACGCATGGCCGCTCGCCCGCAGGAGCCGCACGGCCTCGAGGGCGGTGGGAACACCCTTCCACTCGATCTCGTACGGGTTGGGGACCAGAAGGCGGGGCACCCGGTGCGGCCGGCGCCGCCACGCCGGGCGCCAGTACGGTGCGAGCGCCGGTGGAACGTAGCGCCCCGGCTTTCCAAACCGTTCCCAGCACAGCCGCGCGAGGTGCGGCGAGAGCGCAAAGCACGGGATCGGGAGGCGATACGCGTCCAGGATGGCTTCGTGGTCGGGGACGTTCTGGCGAAAGCCCGCCTCAAACCCCTGGCAGTAGTGAACCGCAGCGCCCGCGCGCACCTCCGCTGCCGCCGCGACCGTGGTCCAGAACGTCGCTACCGTGACATCCGCGCGCGGCAGGAGTCCCGGGTCCAGGGCCGGGACCTGGAGGAAGTCCGCCCGCAGGGGGAACCAGGTCGGACGACCGCCCTTGCTGACGACGGTCACGCGATGACCCAGCCGCGCCATCAACTCGGCCTGGTGCAGCGCGATCTTGACCCCTCCGAACAGGGCCGTGTCCTCGAGGAGGTAGACGATCGAGAGGTGTGCCCGCCTCACGCCGGGACGTCCCACTCGTGATCGAGGCGGAGCAACGACGGGGTCCAGCGGGCGCCCGCGACCCGCATCGCGTCGGGCGCCACGACCTGATCGTAGGTGTGAAGCCCGTTCTCGTCGAACAGGAAACCGGACACGGAGAATCCCCCCGAAGCGACCGGGAAGCAAGGAACTCGCAGCCGAACCACGTGCCGGGCTGCACCGGTCACCGGTGCGACGCCGTCCCAGTGGGTGGCGGCGGCGAAGACGCACCGGCCGTCCTGTCCATCCACCGCGACTGCGACGTGAAAGGAGGCCCTGGCGTCCAGGCTCTCGACCACAAGCTCGACCTGAAACCCGGCCCCCGCGTCCACCGTGTCAACCGGCGCACCACCGAGGTCGAGCACCCGAAGGCGGCCGAGTCTGCCGAGCCGCCCGGCGGGGATTCCCGGTGCCCATGCCCTGTCGGCGGCGGCCTCGTCCGAAAGGCGGCGTTTCTCGCGCTGCATGAGATAGCTTTCGTACTCCCGAACCACGTCGTGCGACGGCCCCTGCATGCGGATCCGCCCCTGGTGAAGCCAGACGGCCCGTCCGCAGAAGCTGGTGACCTGGTACAACGCGTGCGAACAGAACAAGACCGTCCGGCCGTGCTCCTTGAACCGCACCATGCGATCGATGCACTTCTTCTGGAACGCACCGTCGCCCACCGCGAGCGCCTCGTCCACGACCAGGACCTGGGGGTCCACGTTGGTGGCGACCGCGAACGCGAGGCGTGCGGCCATGCCCGAGGAGTATGTCCGCAGCGGCTGGTTTTCGAACTCCCCGAGCTCCGCGAAAGCAAGCACATCTCCGAGTCGCTCGGTCATGGCCTCCTCGCTGATGCCCAGCAACGCACCGTAGAGAACCGCGTTTTCACGCCCGGTGAAGTCGGGGTGGAAGCCGAGGCCGAGTTCGAGGATCGGCGCGACGGGCGGGGTGGTCCGGACCGTCCCGGCGTTGGGCGTCGAGATCCCCGCCACCAGGCGCAGGAGCGTGCTCTTCCCGGAACCGTTCTCGCCCACGATGCCGACCGCCTCGCCCTGCGCAACTTCGAGGTCGATGTCCTGGAGGGCGGCCAGATACGTCAGATGCCGCGTTCGACCGATCAGTGCCATCGCGCGGTCTCTCCGGCGGCCGAAGAGCAGATACCGTTTGGCCACCCCGCGCATCTCGACGCTGAGAGCGTTCTTTGAAAACGCGGTCGAGTCTTGCACGGCACGAGGCTAACACACCCGGCGCCTGCCTCTGCCGCACGGAGATGCCGGCGAGGCCGTCGCGCGGGGGCGGGGATGCCCCTCGCCACGGGCGGCTCACCTTCAGGCGCACGGTGGCACGGCGCGCCCCGAGCGCGTCCGCAGGCGAGGCGCGATCCGCCCTCACAGCAGGAGGAGGCGGGGGTTCCCGGGGGATGAAAACGGCGGCCGGCCACCACGGGCCGGCCGCCGGATCACATCCGAACCTGAGCGCTCTACGGCGCAGCCTGCGCCGGGATGAACGTCGGGTCACCGGTGATGTTGTCGGTCACCGTGGCATACGCGCTTCCGGGCCCGCCGCCCGTCACGAAGATCTCGGCCGAGATGGCGCGCAAATTGCCTTGGAGCGCCATCTGGAACTCGTTGAGGAAGCGGTTCTCGAGCTGGTCCTGATCCCACGCTCCCGGCGGGAGGCTGAAGGTGTACGGGATCGGGGCGTTGGTCTCATCGAGCGGGTTCAAGGGGTTGCCGAACTCGTCGTAGAAGTACACCTCGTAGATCACCGACGACGTCTCGGACAGATTGACGAACCCCAGGCTCGTGCGGGCGATGTCCGCCGTCGCCATCCCCGTGAGCAACAGGCGGGTGTACTGGCTCCCTTCCGTCGCCCCGAGGTCAGCCCAGAACGGCACGATGTTCTGCCCGAATGTCCCGTTGGGCGTCTGGTTGAACGTGCGCGCCTGCACGGCCGGCAAGACGGAACTGCCGTCGGCGGGTGCGATCTTGATCACACCGCTCGTGGGCGTGGCATCCGTGAGCAGGTTGCTGTACACCCAGTTCAACGCGTCGACCATGTACACGCTCTGGTGCGGGCCGATCGTCTGCGGCACGATGACGGGGTTGACGGGGTCCGTCGACCTCGGCACGTAGCCGATCGCCCAGGTGTGCGCGATGCTGTCGGTGTTGGTGAGCTGCATGTCGCTCCGCCAGACGGTGCCGTTCTTGCCGTTGAGGTGGGCCACCGCGGGCAGGTAGATCGGCGAAGACGGAGAGGGGCCGGCCGGGATGAGCACCGGGGCTCCGGTCTGGTTGTCCACTACCGAGCCGTAGGCCTGGATGCTCGCGCCCTGCGGCACCTCGATCTTGAGCGAGAACGTGCCGACCGTGTCGAACCCCGCGCCGAACAGGTTCTTGATCGAGTCCTGGATGTAGCCGTACGGCAGCAACCCCTGGGTGACGACCTTCAGCGGCGTGCCGGTCATGTCGTACAGCGTGATGGTGATCGGCTCGACGCCCGAGTCGCCCTGGAGGTTCAGGAGGCTGTAGTTGGTGCGGTAGCCGGTCTGCGTGCCGTTGTTATGCAGCCCCGTGATCCACACCGGCGAGGTCGGGGTGCTGCCGGCGACGACGCCGATGCCGGGCGCGTACTGCCCGTACGTGCCGCCGCCGGGCGACGGCGTGTACGTCCTCGACACGATCATCGGGGCGATGTTCTGGTCGTTGGCGAACGTCACGCGCAGGGCGGTCTTCGAGAACGCCATGCCGAGCGTTGAAGCGACCCACCCGAGGATGTCGTTCTCCACCAGCGCGCCCTTCGGGGGAACGGGGTACGGCCCCGCGGAGAACGGGTTGGCGTTGTTCGCGTTGATCGGCAGGAACCACAGCGTCACGTTCGAAGCCGTATTCGCCGGGTTGAAGATCCGGACATCGGTGCGCCACGAGGTGCCGTTGAGACCGTTCACCTTGGCGTTGTCCACCGTCATCACCGCGCTGGGACCGCACGGCGTGCCGCCCACAGTCAGCGACTTCGTGACGGTCTGCGCCCCGGACGGATAGTTGCTGCGCGACGAGACGAGCGTGACCTCGTGCGTGCCGCCGCAGGAGAAGTTGTGCGTCACCTGAGAGCCGGGCTGCGTCCCCTTGGCGTCGTCGAACGTCCAGACGAACGTGTCCGGGTTGCCGTGGGCCGCGTCCTGCGCCGCGGTGAACGTGATCACGTCGCCGACGTTGACCGGGTCAGGTGACCAGTTGAAGTCGGGGACGACGTGCCGCAGGTCCTGGAAGATGGTGACGCTATTGATCGCCTGTTGCGCCGACCATCCGATGCAGTTGTGCGCCAACAGCCGGACGTTTCTCCCTCCCGGGGTGGTCCACGTGACGGTCGGGTTCCTCGTCGCGATCGGCGTCCCGGAACAGGGCGGTCCAAGCTCACCGAAGTCGCACCACTGCCATGCGTCGGGCGTGTTGCTCGACGCATCGGTGAAGGTCACCGCCTGCCCCGCGTACGGCTGCTGCTGCTCGGGGAACCCGGCCAGCGTCCCGGTGGGGCCCCAGGTGAAGCTCGCGACCGGCGCCGCGGTCTGCGAGCACTCGGGCAACACCTGGACCGCCTGCTGGATCGTGGACGGACCCTTGCAGTTGGAGGCCGTCAGGGTGACGAGGAACGTCCCGGTCTTCTGGAACGCGTACGCCGGGTTCTGGAGCGTTGACGTGCCGTCGGGGAACAGCGGCGGCGAGCCGTCGCCGAAGTCCCAGGCCCACGAGGTCGGGCCCCCGGCCGAGGTGTCGTAGAACTGAACCGACTGCTTGACGTGCACCTGGTACGGCGGCGAGAGGCCGGAGATCAGGAACGCCGCGGTCGGCGCCGTCGGCGCGGTGCAGACGACCTGGGAGATGACCGACGTCGAGCCGGAAACCGCGTGTCCTCCGGCCGTCCCGCTGGCGGTGACCGAGAACGTCTGGGTGCTGGTGTTGTTGTAGGCGTGCGACGTCCCGCTGCACACGAGGCATGGGTAGCTGACGGTGGACGATGCCCCGTCGCCGAAGTGGAAGGTCACCGAATCGCCGGAAACGCTCAGCACCGGCGAGAACGTGAACGCGACAGTCGTGCCCGGGGTCGTCGGGTTCGGGTTGGGCGAGATCGTGAGGACGCCGCCGCCTCCGCCTCCGCCGCCACCACCGCCGCCGCCACCGCCACCGCCGCCGCCGCCACCACCGCCACCGCCACCTGATGTCTTGAAGGTGAACTTGACGGACGTACTACTCGCGCCCCCGCACGGGCTGATGGCATTCACCTCCCACGGGTAGGTCCCGCCTGCGGCAGCGGTATACGTGCAGTTGGTGGTCTGCGTTTGTGGGCAGAGCGAGACGAAAAGGGGCGGGCCGGAGTCGACGGTGTAGCTGAGCGGTCCCGTCCCGACAGCCGGCGCGCTCCAGGTCAGCTGCACCGACCCGGGCGCCACCGTCGCGTTGTTTGCAGGCGTGAGGGGCGTGGCCGCACCTGGCGGGATACAGCTGCTCACGTTGAAGGTGACAAACGGATGGAAGTCAACCGGGGTGACGCCGTCGGTCGCGGACGCGTCGAGCGTCACGGTCTGGCCGTTGCCGATGGTCGGGCTCGCGATCGTCCCGGTGACGGTGCCCTGCGCCGGCCCGAGCTTCGTCGGGGGGTTCGCCGCCCCGACGGTGCTGAGGCTGCCTGCCCAGGTGAACGTGGCGGTGTAGCCGCCCGCGACCTTGTACGGCGCCGAGACGCTGATCGGGGCGCTCGTGACGAAGTTCGGAGGGGTGCTGCCGGTCTGCGTCGCGGTGACCGCTCCCACGTTGAACGGCTCGGAGTCGAGATCGAGTTCCGTGCAGGAGTCGTACCCCGAGCCTGCGAGAATCAGGGTATACGGGGTGTTGCTGCAGATCGGGTCCGACGAGGCAGGAGTGCCGAATCCGTAGTGCACGCGCACATAGGCCTTGTAGAGGCCCTTCTGTGCCAGTTGGTAGCTCGGCACGGTCAACCCCGTCGGGGGCGAGAACGTGGTCGCGTCTGGAAGGTCGATCTGCCAGTCCGCCGAGGTCGGGTGGCCCTGCGACGTGCTGGTCAGGAGACCGACGAAATCGTTCGTCAGGAACGTCGGGGGCGACACCGTGAGCGCGGCGAGCGGGTTACCGCACAGGAGGATCGTCGCCGTCTTGGTGTACGGGGTGCCTCCGTTGTCGTACACCGTCAGCGTGAACGTGAACGTCCCCGCCTCGTTGCTCGGGGAGACCCACGTGTAGCGGTTGGAGCTGTCAGGGCCCGTGAGCGTCCCGACGTTCGGGAGGACCGTGAGGCTTGGGGTCACCCACTGCCCCGTCGAGGCGTTGGTGATCGTGAAGGTGTCGCCGGGGAAGCCCTTGGCGTCAGCGGTTCCGACGCACGACGCGGCGCTGCCGCCGGTGATGGTGAGCTTCGGCACCGGCGTGGTGGACAGGCAGGAGTCGCTGACCGCGATGATGTCCGCGTCGACGTAGAGGGCGCGGCAGACGTAGGCGTGGCTACCCACCACGAACGCCTTCGCGTAGGTGATCTGTTCGGAGAAGCCGTTGTTCAGGCACGTGCTGGGGTAGCCGCTCCGCCCCGGATCCAGGTTGGTGTACGGGATCTGCGTCCCCACGATCACCGAGGGCTGGCCCGTAGGCGACAGGGCGAGATAGCCCATCAACGAACTGGTCGACGCGACGAGCAGCCCTCCCGCGACGGACACACGGGCCCTCGAACCCGCCGACTGCTGGCCGCTCGGGTTCCAGTTGATGCCGGAGTACTGGAGCGTGAACGGGGATGGGCCGGGGTTGATCGAGTACCCGTTCAGAACGGTCTGGCCCGAAACGCCCACCCAACCGATGCCGTTGGCGTCGATCGCCAGATCCGCACCCCCCAGGTTGGCGTCGATCGCCAAGGGGTTGGGGCTGTTGGGATTGGTGATGTCCACCAGCAGCATCGGCAGGCTTCCAGAGGTCGCGAGCAGGTAGATGCTGGTTCCTTTGGTGAACACCTTGAATTGCATCCCGAGGGTGAGGCGGAAGGCCGTGTTGTTGATCGGATCGCCCGCGTGGCCGACCGGTATCACGTACCCTGAACCGATGGTGGTAGGGGTGAGCGTCGCGGTGTTGATCGTGCCGCCGAGCGGCGACTGGCCGCCGATGGGGTAGATCCTGATCGAGTAGTCCCTGCCCGAGATGCTCGCCTGGTCGAGCGCCTGCGCCACGGCATACGTCGTGCCGCCCGTCTGGAACAGCGCCGCGCTGTTATAGCCGGGGACGACGTTCGAACCCGGGTGGTAGCCGTGCCCGAGGAACGCCGTCGCGTTCGAGTGTCCCGATCCGGACGGAATGAAGTCCACCTGCATGAAGTCCCATCCGTAGGAGCTCAGCGACACCAGCGCGTACGGGAACCCCTCGAGGGTCGCCACGTCGGCGAGGTGCCCGATCAGGGGCCCGTGCGTGCCGTCCCCCGTGATCGTGTTCCAGTCCCAGGGTATGTGGATCTGTTTTTGCTTGACCGGTGCGAGCGGGTTGGTCACGTCGAACACCATGATGTCGTTGGTGAGGCCGAGCAACAGCATGTTCGGACCCGCGAAATAGGCGCTCTCCGGAGGATAGTACTCGTACGCATCGCCGCTGGAGGAGGTGTCGCATGCGTCGGAGAGATATGGAGAACGGGTGTAGCACTGCCCGCGCGCCGGGGCCGGCACGGCGAGCCCCGCGAGGACCAGGGCACAGGCCGTCACGAGGCGTATGGCTCTTGTGGATATCGCAGCTGCGAAAGGACTTTCCTGCATTGTCACCCTCCGCGATGCATCTTAAGTCATTGAATCCGCGATGTCCAGCGCGCCATGTGCGCGGGCGCACAAAAAGAAACGGGCGGGCCGAAGCCCGCCCGTCCGTGTTGCGACAGGTTCGAGACTACTCGAACACCGTGTGCAGGCCGTCGTACGTGTCGAGGTACGGCAGGAACTGACCGTTGTGCCAGTAGATGTTCGCCATCTCGGTGCCCTCGACCGCGGTCGAGTAGCCACCGTAGTTGTACTTGACGAACAGGTAGGTCTGGACGTTGTAGTCATCAAACCACTCGTCGAAGACGCTCGGATCCCACACCAGCAGCATCCAGCCGTTGCCGGTCGGCAGACCGTCGAAGTTGGTCGGGTTCACGGC
>JAIQFQ010000026.1 GCA_020073245.1 Terriglobia bacterium
GCCGCGTACATGAGCCCGGAGCAGGCGCGCGGGAAGCCGGTGGACAAGCGGGCGGACATCTGGGCGTTCGGGTGCCTGCTCTACGAGATGCTGACCGGCAGGCGACTGTTCGTCGGGGAGACGATCTCGGACACGCTGGCGGCGGTGCTGCGGCAGGAGGTGGACTGGGCCGCGCTGCCCGTCGGTGTCCCACCTGCAATCCGGGGCCTTCTCGCCCGCTGCTTTGAGCGCGACCCCAAGCGCCGCTTGCGCGACATCGGCGAGGCGCGGGTGGCGATCGAAGAGGCGCTCGCGACGCCGGCGAGCCCGATCTCCACCGGAGTCGATGCGGCGCGTTCTTTCGAAGCGGCACGGAGCCCGCTCGACCCGGGTGCAACCGCCCCAGCACCGTCCAGGGGCGGGGCCCCCACCAAGAGACCGCCGCTTCCCTGGACTCTCGCGGTCCTCGCGATGGTCCTCGCTGTGGCCTTCGCGGCCCTGTTCCTCAACTCGACACGGAAGCGGGAAGCGGGATCGGAGCGCGTCATGCGCTTTCAGATCGTTCCGCACCGCGGGGAGAGGCTCAACTTCGGCCTTCGAGCGTTCGCGATCTCGCCCGACGGCAGCAAGCTCGCATACGTCGTGTCCAAAGGAGCCACCACGGAGTTGCGGTTGAGGTCCCTCGACTCCGGGGAGTCGGCGGTGATCCCGGGGACGGAAGGGGCCACGCATCCGTTTTTCTCCCCGGACGGGAAGTGGATCGCTTTCAACGGCGGCGTGAAGCTCAAGAAGGTCGCCGTCTCCGGCGGCTCGCCCGTCACGCTTGGCGAGGCCGTGTCTTTTCGCGGAGGTGTCTGGGCCGAAGACGGCTGGATCTACTACACACCGAATCAGTACGTGCCGGTCGCCCGCATCCAGTCCGCGGGAGGGACCGCCACGAACGTGACGCGGATCCGCGCGGCTGAGGGCGAACAGCAGCACCGCTGGCCGGAACTCCTGCCGGGCGGGCGTGTCCTCGTGTACGCCATCGGCTCGGGCGGCGATTGGGACGACGCGACGATCGTCGCCGAGAGGCTGGACACGGGAGAACGGAAGGTGCTCGTAAAAGGAGGGACGTTCCCGCGCCTCCTCCCGACCGGTCAGCTGGTCTACGCCCGCGCCGGCGCGCTCTACGCGGTAGCATTCGACGCCACGTCGCTCGAAGTGGAGGGCTCGCCGGTCGAGGTCGCGCGGGACGTCTACCTCGACTCGTCGGGTTTCGCGGCGATGGACGTGTCGCGGTCCGGGATGCTCGTGACGGCCCCTTCGGACTCCATCGTGGGCGACCTGATGCTCTCCTGGGTGGACCGCGCCGGAAGGAGCGAGCCGCTGAACCTGCCACGCCAGCTGTACGTCACCGTGGCGATCTCCCCAGACGGCACCCGGGTTGCCCTCGGGATCGGGAACGCGATCGGCGTTCTCGATCTCGGCCGCCTCGCGCTGGCAAAGCTCACCCTTAACGCGCGGGCGGAAAACCCGGTCTGGTCGGGAGATGGGCGCCGTCTCTACTTCGGCCTGGAGAAGGGACAGCACTATCAGGTCTTCTGGAAGACCTCCGACGACAGCGGCCCGGACCAGCTCGCCTTCGCATCGGACAGCTCGGAGAACCCTATCCAAATATCGACCGACGGGTCTCGATTGTTGACAAGTCGAAATCCTCCGGACGGCCAAAACGAGCTGCTCCTGCGCGGCGTGGGCCGTGGGGTCGCTGGCGGGGAACTGAAGCTGCTGGTCAAATCGGCCTTCTTCGACTCCATTGCTACCCTCGCTCCCAGCGGCCGCTTCGTGGCGTACCAGTCGCAGGAGTCGGGACGGCCGGAGATCTACGTGCGCCCGACCTCCGGCGAGGACCGGAAGTGGCAGGTCTCCAGCGATGGGGGCGCGAGCCCGCTGTGGTCGCCGGACGGCACGGAGATCTTCTACCTCTGCGGGATGAAGTTCATGGCCGTCACCGTGGAACCGCAAGGCGAGGACTTCCGCGTCGGCACGCCCAAGGTCCTGTTCGAGAACCACGAGATCCTCTACTACGACGTCACCCGTGACGGGAAGAAGTTCTTCGTCGCCGAGAACCCGAACCCCGGTATGTCGTCGCACCTCGACGTCGTGTTGAGCTGGTTCTCGGAGGTGCGGCGCAAGGTCCAGGAGGCGAGGGCGCCGTGAGCCTTGCCCCGCGCGGCCTGGGAGGAGCGCCAGGCTTCATAGCCCGGCTGGCACCCGAACTGGCGGCCCTAGGCTGCATGGGTACCGGTCTTCCGGTGTTCGCGCCAGCTTCCGCCCGTGGCTCGGGAGGTGAACGGACCGAACCCCGACCTCAGTGCCGCTTCGGCTGGTAGGTGCCGGGCACGGTGCGAAAGCCGATCGCGAGGCGGTTCCAGCCGTTGATCGCGACCACCGCGAGCGACAAGTCAACCAGCTCCTTCTCGCCGAAGTGACGTCGTACCTGCTCGTAGGCCTCATCCGGCGCGTGCGTCCGCGCGATCTCGGTTAACACCTCGGTCCACGCCAGCGCAGCCCGCTCGCGTGGGGAGAAGAAAGGCGTCTCCCGCCAGGCCGACAGCGCGTAGAGGCGCTGCTCGGACTCTCCCGCCGCGCGGGCGTCCTTCGTGTGCATGTCGATGCAGTACGCGCATTCGTTGATCTGCGAGGCGCGCAGCTTCACCAGTTCAAGGAGCGACGGCTCGAGGCTGGTCGTCCGCAGATAGGCATCGAGACCGACCATCGCGCGCGCGGCACCTGGAGATATCTTTGCGTACTCGAGCCTTGCCTGCGTCGGGGTACCGCGGTCGAAGGGCCGCGCGTCCGACATGGCGTCCATCACGCACCTCCCTTTTCGGTCTGGAAAACACCGCGCGTCCAGCGCCAATTCCTTCTTCTGTGACACAACTGGGCGCGAGGTCCGCGCAGGATCCAGCAGCTGGCCTCACCAGATCGGATGACCTGAACACAATCGTGCCGACGATTTCGCTGCTCGACGTCCGACGTATGGCGCCCGAGGGCGCACTTCCGACCCCGCGCGGTCCGAACCCCGTGGGCGGGGCGGGCTGAATCCGGTCCAGCCGCCGAGCGGGCCGAAACATTGTCCGTGGCTTCCGCGTTTTGAAGCGTCTGGGGACCCCGAAGGGGAGGTTTCGCCATGGACAAGGAGCAGCTCCGGGCGCTGCAGGCGCCCCTGAAAGACCGGTACCGAGCCGAGCCGAGCGCGGCGCACGTGACGCTCAAGGCCCAGGGGCGCCTGGGCGAAGGGATATCCTGCCGTGTCGAGACCGGACGGGCGTTGGTCGAGGCCGGGTTGCACCCGGCCACAGGGGGCGACGGCCTCGCCGCCTGCTCGGGTGAGATGCTGCTTGAGGCGCTCGTTGCCTGCGCCGGCGTGACGCTGGCGGCGGTTGCCACGGCAATCGGCGTGGAGGTGCGCGGCGGGACCGTGTCGGCGGAGGGTGACCTCGACTTCCGCGGGACGCTGGGTGTGGCGAAGGAGGCGCCGGTCGGCCTTACGTCAATCAGGCTCGCTTTCGACCTCGAGACCGACGCCATGCCGGAGCAGCTCGAGACGCTCATGCGCCTCACGCAACGCTACTGCGTCGTCTACCAGACCTTGAGCGCGGCACCCCCGGTCATGATCGCCTGCCGGGTTACGACCTGACCCGGGTTGACCAGCGGCCGCTCGAAGTGACCAGCTTCCCCGAGGGGCGGCCGGTGCCCCGACGGCATCTCGGGCCGGTCTCCGCAGGCCTGCTGAGGACCACTAGTCCAGGTACGTGATACCGGTTAGGAGTAGCGTCCGGCGAGGGGGCGAGAAACCCATCCGCCGGCTCGCTTGGCCCGAACCTGCCGCTTGGGCGCGGATCACTGGCGCGACCGGAACCCACCCCCAACGCGCGCGGCTACGTTGCCGGGATCACCGCAGCATCTTCCAGAGGTATGCGTACTCGAGGCCGGTGACGTAGGCGGTCTGCTTGTTGACCGCGCCGGTGCCGTGGCCGCCCTCGGTGTTCTCGAAGTAGTAGACGGGGTGGCCGAGCGCCTCGAGCTTGGCGACCATCTTGCGGGCGTGCGCGGGGTGGACGCGGTCGTCGCGCGTGTTGGTCCAGAAGAACGGCATCGGGTAGGCGGCGCCCTTGCGCAGAAGCTGGTACGGGGACCAGGTCTTGATGTACGCCCAGTCCTCAGGCTTGTCAGGGTCGCCGTACTCCGCCATCCAGCTCGCCCCGGCGAGCAGGTGGTTGAACCGCCGCATGTCGGCGAGCGGCACCTGCGCCACCACCGCGTGGAACAGCTCCGGCCGCAGCGTGAACGTCCCGCCGACGAGGAGCCCGCCCTGCGAGCCGCCCATGATCCCGAGATGGCGCGGCGTGGTGATCTTGCGCGCGATCACGTCCTCGGCCACAGCGGCGAAGTCCTCGAAGTTCCGCATGTGGTTGGCCTTCATCGCTGCCTGGTGCCAGGCAGGGCCGAACTCGCCGCCGCCACGGATGTTGGCGAGGACATACACGCCGCCCCGCGCGAGCCATGCCGACCCGACGACTCCTGAGTACCTCGGCACCTCGGGCACCTCGAACCCGCCGTAGCCGTAAAGCAGCGTCGGGGCCGCGCCGTCGGCCTTAAACCCATCGGGCGTGACGACGAAGTAGGGGATCTTGGTGCCGTCCTTGGAGGTTGCCTCGAGCTGCTCGACCTTGACGCCGGCAGCGTCGAAGTACGTCGGCATCGTTTTCACCCGCTCGGGCGGCCCGCCGCTCTCGTCCAGCCACAGCGAGGCGGGGGTGAGAAAATCCTGGTACGAGAAGAAGAAAGTGTCCGTCTCGTCGCTCGCCGTGGCCGGCCCCGCCGTGCCGATGCCGGGGAGCGTGACCTCCGACCGCTTCCAGGCGCCGTCCTGGAGGGTGACCGAAGACAGACGGCTGTGCACGTGGTCGAGGATCAGGACCAGCAGGCGGTCGCGCGTGCGCGTCGCGCCGGCCAGCGACACCCGCTCGCTCGGCTCGAACAGCACGTCGAACCGACGGCCGCCGCGCAGGAGGTCGTCGACGGGGATCGCCAGAAGCGAGCCGGCGCGGTAGGTCGTGCCGCCGACGGTCCAGTCCGACCGGAGCGAAAAGACGGCCCTGTCGCGGAAAAACGCCTGCGGCTGGGCGTCGTCGGGCACGTCGAGCTTGACCAGCCGCCCGGCCAGCAGGAGGAACGTCTCCTGGCGGAAGAACGCCGGCACGCGCGTGATCACGTCGTAGCGGCCGTCGGCCAGGATCTCGGTCCTCCCCGCCGACGCGACGTCCTCGACCTTGCCCTCGAACACGGTCTTCGCTTCGGCGAGCGCGGTGCCGCGTTTCCACAGCTTCACGATGCGCGGATACCCCGAATCGGTCAGAGAGCCGGGCCCGAAGTCGGTGCCGACCCAGAGCGTGTTCTCGTCCCGCCAGGAGACCTGCGACTTCGCCTCGGGTAGCGAGAAGCCGCCCGCGACGAACTGCTTGGCGACGGTGTCGAACTCGCGCTCGACCGAGGCGTCCGATCCGCCCCGTGAGAGCGAGATGATGCACCGGCGGTAGTCGGGTGCGAGACAGTCCGCACCGTGGAACACCCAGGCGATTCCGTCCGCCTTTGCGAGGGCGTCCACGTCGAGAACCGTCTCCCACGCGGGCGACGAGGCGCGGTAGGAGGCCAGCGTCGTGCGGCGCCAGATCCCGCGCTCGTGCACGTCGTCCCGCCAGAAGTTGTAAACCGTGGTGCCCAGCAGCTCGGGGGACGGGATCTTGTCCTTGGAGTCGAGGATCTCCAGCGTCCGTTTCTGGGTGGGTGCGAACTCGGGCACCGCCTCGAGAACCTTGGTGGTAAGCGCGTTGTGCTGCTTGACCCACGCAAGCGCCTTCTCGCCCTGCACGTCCTCCAGCCACACGAACGGGTCCTCGTCGGCGGCGGCCGCCGCCCACGGGAGCACGACACTCAACACCACCGCGATCACGCTGATCCTGACCGTCATGTGCCGACCTCCCCGTGCCGGAACGGTTCGATGCCCGAGCCGGCCCACGGCCCCAACCAGGCGCTGCTGAGGCGGAGTCCGCCGGTCGGAGCCGGCGCATTATCCCACGCCACCGCCGGTTACGGCCTTCTCGCGACGCGCATACCAGGGCGAGACCCGCTCCCACCCGGCAAAGACCGTCGTCATCCCGGTATAGGGGGCGCCTCCGGCGATTGCCCGCGCGTCGCCCGTCATCGCGAGGTGACCGAACGCAGCGTGGCGGGCCCGAGGGCGCAGCACCCAAACCGTCAGGCAAGCAGGACCAAGGCGAGGGCGATCGCCCCGGGGAGCGCCTGGATCCATAGGATCTTACGGCTGGCCGTGATGCCGCCGAACACGCCGGCGATCGCCACACAGGCGAGAAAGAAGATGGTGATGGTGTGCCCTCCGGCGCCGAGGAGGATGCCCCACGCGAGCCCCGCGGCCAGGAAGCCGTTGTAGAGGCCTTGATTCGCGGCGAGAGATCGCGATGCCACGGCGAACTCCCGCGTGAGGCCGAACGTCCGCATGCCGAAGGGCGTGGCCCAGAGAAACATCTCGAGGACAAGGAAGTAGAGATGCAGAGCTGCAACCAGGCCGACTGCGACGGTCGCGAGTGTTGTCATGGTTTGTCCATCCCTTCGAAGGTCAGCGCGTACCGCACGCGCGGCCGTCCTTCACGGCGGATCAGTTCGGGCCGTTGACGAGTTGGTCGAAGATCGCGGCGTTGAGCCGGAAGGCGGTTCGCGCCTCTTCGACGACAGCCTCGCGCTCACCGTCGGCCAGGTCGAGATCATCCAGGCGGCGGCGGTACTCCGCCTTGAACGCCCCGGGCTCGGGGATGCCGGGGAACTCGTAGAAGCCCAACCCGTCTCCGTTGAGGTCGAGCTGGCGGGCGGCCAGACCCTTGAGCATCTGCCCGCCCGACAGGTCACCGAGGTAGCGCACGTACGAGTGCGAGATGAGGCGGATCGGCTGGGCCGACTCGATCTCACGGAGGCGGTCCGCGTACGCCTTTGCCGCGGGAACGGGCTCCTCCGAGCGCCAGCGCGGGCCGCGCAGGAAGTCGAGGTCGCGCTCGAGCGCAAGGCGCCGCCATAGCTGGGGAATCGAGAAGGCGCCGAGGCGCGGGTCGGCCTTGAGGCGCTCGAGCGCGTCCTCGAGTGCCGCATAGACGCTGTGAAGGGCGAGCAGGTGCCGGGAGAACAGCTCGCGGTCGAGGCCTCCCCGGACGAAGCGCGCGACGAACTCGGAGCGCTCGGCGCCCCGGTGGGCGTCGGCGGTGCCCTCGCGCAGCTCCTCGGACAGCCTCATGCGGACTCCGCGACGATGCGCCAACTGCGATTGAGAACCATTCCGCCCCCAGTTAGCAGAGGCTACCGTGGGGACGAAGTCATGTCAAGCATGCATGACATGTGCACCGCCTGTAAAATGGGTGAAAGACGATGAGTGCGTCGGTCAGTGGTTCGGGCAGGAGTGTCAGCGCGGGTGGTTTCAGACCGTCGCGGAGGCGCTGGTGTCGCTGAGCGCCGGCACCCGCCTCGGGCCGTACGAGATCATCGCACCCCTGGGCGCGGGCGGGATGGGGGAGGTCTACCGAGCGCGGGACCACAGGCTGGACCGCAGCGTGGCGGTGAAGGTACTTCCCACCGAGCTCGACTCCGATCCCGAGCGCCTCGCGCGCTTCGAGCGCGAGGCCAAGGCGGTGGCCGCGCTCTCGCATCCGAACATCCTCGCGATCTTCGATTTCGGGAGGATCTCCGGGTCCGTGGTCGCAGTGATGGAGTTGCTGGACGGCGAGACGCTGCGCGAGCGCCTGAGCGCCGGAGCGCTGCCGGCGCGAAAGGCGGTCGAGATCGGCGTCCAGATCGCCAACGGTCTGGCCGCTGCGCACGAGAAGGGGATCGTGCACCGCGACCTCAAGCCGGAAAACGTATTCATCACCGCGGACGGGCGCGTCAAGATCCTCGACTTCGGGCTGGCGCGGGTCTCGGCGTTCCCTGCGGTGGGCGAGACCGAAACCGTGACAACGGCAACCCCCGCCTCGACGGAGCCCGGTGTCGTGATGGGAACTGTCGGCTACATGTCGCCGGAGCAGGTGCGGGGGCTGCCGGCGGATCACCGCTCGGACATCTTCTCCTTCGGCGCGGTGCTCTACGAGATGCTGTGCGGCGCGCGGGCCTTCAAGGGCGACTCGGCCGCGGACACAATGTCGGCGATCCTCAAGGAGGATCCAGCAGAACTCTCGGAGATCGACCCTTCCGTGCCGGGGCCGCTCGCTTTGGTGGTGCGCCATTGCCTCGAGAAGGCCCCGTCGGAGCGCTTCCAGTCGGCGCGCGACGCCGCGTTCGCGCTCTCCTCCTCCCTGACCTCCACGGGGGCGCACGCGGTGCGGCTCACGCTGATGTCGAGCGTTCGCCGCTGGATTCCGGCTGCAGCCGTCGCGCTCGTCGCGGCGGCCGTGGCCTTCGAAGCCGGGCGCCGGAGTACCGGAGGCCCGCAGGGCGAGGGTGCTGCCGCCCAGCCGGGATCTCTCTTGCAGCTCACGGACCAGGCAGGAGTGGAGACGGAGTGCAGCCTTGCCCCGGACGGCAAGAGCTTCGTCTACGTGTCGAACGCTTCCGGCAACCTCGACATCTACCTCCAGCGCGTCGGCGGCGGCAATCCCGTCAACCTCACCCAGGACTGCGCCCTCGACGACTACGGCCCGGCGTTCTCTCCGGACGGCGAGAGCATCGCGTTCCGCTCCGAGCGCGATGGCGGCGGGATCTTCATCATGGGCTCCACCGGCGAGGCGGGGAGGAAGCTCGCGGACTTCGGCTACGACCCGAGCTGGTCTCCCGACGCGCGGCAACTGGCGGTGTCCACCGGGGTGTTCGTCTCTCCGACCGACAGGGCCGAGGCGGGAGCGCTCTGGGGCATCGACCTCGCCACCGGCGCACGGCGCATGATCTACCGGGGGGGCGACGCCATGCAACCGAGCTGGTCGCCCCACGGGAAGCGGATCGCGTTCTGGGGGCTGAAGGGCGAGAGCGGGCAGCGCGACATCTGGACCGTGGCCGCGGACGGCTCGCAGAAGGACGGCGGCGCCGTCGCGGTCACGGACGATCCAGCGCTGGACTGGAACCCCGTCTGGTCGCCGGACGGGCGCTCTCTTTACTTCTCCAGCAGCCGGGGTGGCACGATGAACCTGTGGCGGGTTGCGATCGACGCGACGTCCGGCCGGGTCCTCGGCGAGCCGCAACCCGTGACCACACCCTCGGCGTGGAGCGGCTGGATCAGCTTCTCGCGCGACGGGCGCCGTCTCGCCTTTGCCGCCCTCGACTGGCGCGCAAACCTGCTCAAGGTCGGCTTCGACGCCGTCGCCGAGAGGATCGTCGGGGTGCCGGTGCCCATCCTGCGCTCCACCCAGCCGATCCGAGATCACGAGGTCTCACCGGACGGGGGGTCGCTGGTCTTCACCAGGGTGGGGATCCGCGAGGATCTCTTGGTCGCAAGGGTCGACGGCACGGGCCTCCGCCGCTTGACGGACGATCCCTCCCGGCACCGCGGTCCGGCATGGTCCCCGGACGGCCAGCGCATCGCGTTCTACTCCGACCGCGGCGGGAGCTACCAGATCTGGACGGTCCGCCCCGACGGAAGCGGTCTTCAGCAGATCACCGCGATCTCCGGGACCCCGAACTTTCCGGTGTGGTCGCCGGACGGTTTGCGGCTCGCCACCGTCATCCTCCCAACGGGCGCCGCCATCTTCACCGACCTCGCGCACGGGCCTCTGAAGGCAGCCAGCATGCTGCCCGCGCTTCCCGAGGGATCCCTCTTCTGGCCCCTGCAGTGGTCCCCCGACGGGTCGTCGCTGCTCGGGATGGAGACCTCGGCCCGCCATGTCGGCGTCACCACGTACTCCTTCCGGAGCGGCCGCTACGACTCACTGCTCCTAGAGGCGGCACGAGGGTGGGTCACTCCGGTGTGGCTGCGCGACGGCCGGCGCATCCTGTATCGCGACCGCGAGGGGATCTCTCTGCTCGACACCGCGACGAGAAAGAGCAAACAGCTCCTTGCGGTTGCGGGTTACATGGTGGGCAAGAGCGTCGGCGTCACCCGCGACGAGCGCTGGATCACGTTCACAGAGTCCGCCAACGAGGGCGACATCTGGCTGATGGAGCTGCGCTGATCGATGAGGTGCACCTCACGGCTCTGTTGGCGGGCTGGCGAACCAGGCTCTGACAATACCCAGCGTTAGACATATTCGTACGTGCTGTGAGAGACCTCATGGCGCTGCTTTGCAGTGTCGGACCGCAACCGGCGCCTCGACCCTCGTGGACCGGGCGGCCTGGCCCGCCTGGCGTCGGCGTGTCGTCCGCAAGGATCGGATGGACCCCCTTGCAACGAGTGGTAGCATATTTGGAAAGATGTTCGGATGCAGCTGGCAACGTCGCAGGGCACGGAGGCGTATCGAGAGTCTCCCGCCCGCTTGGATTCGGTTCTGAGGAAGGAGGAGGACGATGAACTCGGAAACCCGAGTCGTTTGGGGGCGGCGCGCGACGGTGCGCGCGGCGACGCTCCTGCTGCCGCTGTGGCTCGTGCTCTCGGCGGCTCCCTCGTCTGCATTGCCGGTGTGGGTCGACCTCAACTACACCACGGTGGGCGGCACCGGCACAGCGGTGGCGGCTATCCAGCTCGACGACAGCCTGCTGCGGCCGAACGTCGTCGGATTCGTCAATTGCGACCTCTCGTTGATCTACAGCTTCAGCATGACGATCACCGGCCTGATCACGACCCCGTCGAGCACCTCCTTCACCAAGGCCGACCTGGGGGGCTACTACATCAGCACCGACGGCGGCGGCAACATCACCGACCTGAACTTCTTCATGCTCGATTCAACCTGCCCCCCCGACCACTACAACGCAGACGGCTACGCCCTCAACGGCGCCACCACTTTCCGTGTGGAGCTGCATCGGCACATCGTCGGTGACGGAGATCAGATCGTCGCAGATTTCCTGGCGGCCCCGAGCGTCCGCGGGTCTCTCATCCCGACACTCTCACCGGCGGGCCTCGCGATCGTGGCGCTGCTGATCCTGGTCGCCGGTGTCCTGGTGCTGAGCAGGCGACTGACGTAGGATCCGCGCCGCGCCGGCCGCCCTGCGCCGGCGCGCGACCGGGACGCCCTTGCGGAGTGCGCGCTCCGCGGCTGCTCCTGCCAGCACCGTGGCAAGCGCAGCACCTTCACCAACCGCTCAGCCCCTGCGGCCGGCCAAGAGTCCGATCCCGAGTGGGGTCAGGATTGCCACGAATGCCGGGGACGCCCTGTGCCCGGGCGGTCTGCGGGAACGGCCGCGGGTATCGGCGGCGGCACAGTTCCCCGGTGGGTGATACCATCCGCAGGTTATGGAAGGGACCTCGTACTCATGCTGAAGCGAGTCGGTACTGCAGTGGCGGTGGGGGCGGTTTTCTGGGCACACGTGGTTGGCGCTCAGCTTTCGCAGCAGGGCGGCAAGCTTGTCGGCACCGGCGCGACGGGCAACGCGTGGCAGGCCTCCGCCGTCGCCGTGTCGACCGATGGCAACACCGCCATCGTCGGAGGGTACCTGGACAACGGCGCGGCGGGAGCAGCCTGGGTGTTCAGCCGCTCGGGCGGCGCGTGGACCCAGCAGGGCAGCAAGCTGGTCGGCAGCAACGGGAGCGCGAACGCCGCGCAGGCCTGGTCGGTTGCCATCTCCGGGGACGGCAACACGGCGATCATCGGCGGTCCCGGGGACAGCACCGGCACCGGCGCAACCTGGGTCTTCGCCCGGTCGGGCGGGGCGTGGGCCCAGCAGGGCAGCAAGCTCGTCGGCGGCGGTGCGTCCGGTCACGCAAACCAGGGCTCGTCCGTGGCGCTCTCTGCGGACGGCAACACCGCGGTCGTCGGCGGACCGGGCGATAACTCCGGCGTCGGTGCGGTCTGGGTGTTCACACGGTCCGGCAGCACGTGGAAGCAGCAGGGCTCCAAGCTGGTCGCCACTGGTGCGGTCGGAAGCGCCGGACTGGGCTCGTCGGTGGCCCTCTCAGGGGATGCCGGTACCATCATCGCGGGCGGTCCTCAGGACAACAACGGGTCGGGAGCCGTCTGGGTGTTCACCCAGACAGCCGGCAAGTGGACGCTGCAGGGGAACAAGTTGGTCGGCTCGGCGCCGAACACGATGTTCACGATCACCGGCGAAGCCAGCGTGACCGCCAGTTTCACCCAGCAGCCCCTCCCCTGCTACCCCTTCACGACGGCAGCGAGCCCGCCCAAAGAGGGCGAGATTACGATCAACACTCCTAAGAACTGCGGCAACGGCTATGCGCCGGGGACGCAGATCTCGCTCCAGGTACTTCCCGCAGGCGGGTGGGCGATGACGGGGTGGACAGGCGCCGGGGGCTCGTTCTCGACCGTCTCCTCGATCCTGACGACGTTCACGATCACGGGCAACGCCAGCGTTACTGCGAACTTCGTTCAGCAGGGCACCACGTGTGATGACCTGACGATCGCCGTGAACCCAACGGGCGGCGGCACCGCAATCGAAACCACCTCAGTCAACTGCACCAACCCTGTCGGATACCTCCAGGGCTCGCCGATATGGTTGAGCGCCAGGCCCGCGAGCGGGTGGATCTTCTCCGGATGGACAGGCACCGGCGGCGTGTTCTCGGACACGTCCTCGCCGGCATCCCGGTTCACGATTTCCGACAATGCCACCGTGACGGCCAACTTCATGCAGCCGCCCACCACGTGTGAGCCGCTGTCGTTGAGCGCAAGCCCGGGCAGTTCGGGCAGTGTGACCTTGAACACCCCGCAGAGCTGCGGTGGCGGCTACACCTGGGGCACACCGATCTCACTCACTGCGAACCCGGCGCCTGGGTGGACGTTCTCGGGGTGGAGCGGCAGCGGGGGTGCGTTCTCGAACCCGGCCGGGCTCTCGGGGAGCGCCAGGCAAGGCACGTCGGTTGCGGTCTCCAGCGACGGCAACACGGCGATCGTGGGAGGTTACGTGAACGCCTCCACCGGGACGGTATGGGTCTTCACCCGTTCCGGTTCGACGTGGGTCCAGGAGGGCAACCCGATCTCGGTCAACGCCGACGCGGCGCTCGCGCAGCAGGCATGGTCCGTGGCGCTTTCAGGAGACGGCAACACGGCCCTGGTGGCGGAGCCCGGCGACAACAGTGGCATGGGTGCGGCATGGTTGGTCACGCGCTCGGGCGGTGCTTGGACGCAGCAAGGCACCAGGATGGTCGGCACCGGTGCAGCGGGCCGGGCCGGGCAAGGCTCCGCGGTGGCGCTCTCTGGCGACGGCAGCACCGCCGTCATCGGCGGCCCCAACGACAATGGGGGCGCCGGCGCGGCGTGGGCCTTCTCCAGCGGTGCATCTCCCGTGTGCACGTTTGGCCTGTTGCCGGCGTCGCATGGGTTTGCCGCCACCGGGGGGCCGGGCACGCTCGCGGTCAGCGTGATCTCCGGAACCGACTGCCCCTGGGTCGCATTGAGCAACGTCCCATGGGTCGCAATCACCCAACCGGACGCCGGTTCGGGCAGCGGGCAGGTTGGATATGCAGTCAGTTCAAACTCGGGGGTGGCGCGCGCCGGAACCCTGGATGTCGCGGGCCAGACGTTCACGATCTACCAGGCGGGGAACAACTGTTCCTACTCGCTCGACCCGACCACCGCGAGCTTCCAGGCGGGTGGGGGTGTGGGCTCGTTCAATGTGACGGCGCCGTCCGACTGTCCATGGGCGGCGGGCACCTCGAGTTCCTGGCTTCATGTGACCGCCGGTGCTGAGGGTATCGGAAACGGTCCGGTGAGCTTTACCGCGGACGCCAACATCGGCGCCCCCCGCTCGGGGGCGATCGTCGTCGAGGACCAGACGTTCACTGTGACTCAGGCGGCGCCCCCGCCGGTCGCCTCGTTCAACGTGACGCCGACGAACCCGGTTGTTGGTGAAGTCGTGCAGTTCAACGACACTTCGACCGGTTTTCCGACATCGTGGGTATGGGACTTCGGTGACGGTAACGGCAGCACCGCGCAGAACCCGACCCACAGGTACGCTGCGGCGGGTTCCTACACGGTGGCCCTGATGGTCGCGAACTCGACCGCGCAGGACGGCGCGTCGAACCAGGTCAGCGTCATCACGGGGTTCCCCCTCTGGCTCCCGGTGGTGAGCCACGTGTCCGGTCGCAACGGCACGGAGTGGCGTTCGGACCTGGGACTCCTCAACCCGGGCACCGCTGCCGCGACCGTTCAGGGGCTTTTCCATTCCGCCTCGGGCGTGGTGAGTGGCGCAACTTTCGTTCCGGGGGGCAACCAGCTGATCGTTGCGGACGTGGTTGGCCAGCTGGGATCGACCGGCTCGGGGGCGCTCGAGATCCTCTCCGACCAGCCGGTGGTTGTGACCTCGCGGACGTACGACGACCTGGCAAGCGGGTCGGTGGGTCAGGACTACGCCTCGTATGCCGCGGCGGACTGTCTCGGTTCCATGGAGTCGGCGTGGCTTCCGCAGTTGACGGAGAACGCGGCATATCACACCAACATCTCCTTGACCAACAGCGGAAACGAGACGGCGACCGTGACGGTTGAGCTGCTCGACGGGCTGGGCAACCCGTTGGCGTCCTACGACGTGGTGCTCGCGCCAGGGGAGTGGGCACAAGAGACCCAGGTGTTCCTCCAACACGCGGGACAGACGGCGATGGACCAGGGGTACGCGAAGGTGACGGTGACGGCGGGCGCGGGAATCGTCGCGTCCGCCACTGTGGTCGACAACATCACCAACGATCCGACCACCGTCGCGATGATTCCTGTCTCGAGCGTCCCGGGCGCCGGCAGCATCTGGATCCCGGCGGTGAGCCATGCGACGGGTGGTCACGGCGCGCAGTGGCGGTCGGACGTGGGGCTCCTCAACCCCGGAGCTGTCCCTGCCAACGTGCAGGAGCTGTTCCACGGCTCGGCGGGTGTGGTGGGAGGATCAGTCTCCGTTCCCGGCGGCGGCCAACTGATCGTGAGGGACCTCGTGGGCGCGCTCGGGTCATCAGGCTCGGGAGCGCTCGAGATCGTCTCCGACCAGCCTCTGGCGGTGACCTCGCGCACCTACGATCAGCGGGCGAGTGGGACGGTCGGTCAGGAGTACGCCTCGTATACCTCCGCGTCCGCACTCGGGACGAATCTGTCGGCGTGGCTTCCGCAGTTGACGGAGAACGCAGCGTTCCGCACCAACATCTCGCTGACGAACATCGGGGCCGTGGCGGCGACCGTGACCGTGCAGCTGTTCGGCGGGGCAGGGAACCCTCTCGGGAGCTACGAGGTCGCGCTCGCTCCTGGCGAATGGGTCCAGGAGACACAGCCGTTCTTCGGCCATGCACAGCAGACCGCGATGGACCGGGGCTACGCCAGGGTGACCGTGACATCGGGCTCCGGCATCATCGCCTCGGCATCCGTCATCGACAACGTCACCAACGACCCCACCACCATCGCGATGGTTCGATAGCACGCTAGGCGACCAAGCCGGCGCCGCCCCGCTTCGCGCGCGAACGACGTGTCGGCGAATGCGCCAAGCATGAAAGAAACGGCGGGGCCGCGCGACCCCGCCGTTTCGTTTCATCGAGGGTGAAGCGCGCCCTCACCCCCGGGGTGTTGCGCCGCAAGACGCGGGACTCAGAAGCCGTCGTCCGCGTCGTCGTCAAAGTCGAACGGAGGCGTCAGTCCCGTGTAGTCGCCGATCACCTTGGCGTCGTACGGACCGAACAACCCCTGGCTCGTGTTGGAGGTGCCAAACCCCGACACGTTGAGGTTGCCGTAGGACGCAACGATGCTCTTCGCCGGATCGACGACGATCACCCGATGGTTGTTCTGGTCGGAGATGATGGTGTTGCCGTTGTGAAGCCTGATCGCCCTGGTCGGGGAGGGCGCCGGGTTGCTGCCCGATTCCGTGTTCGTGAAGTACTCCCAAACCGGAGTGTCTGTGGAGTCCACCTCGACGATCCGGCTGTTGCCGGCGTCGGTCAGCAAGGTGTTGCCGTTCGGCAGCCGACTGGCGAAAGCCATTCCGCTGACGGTGCCCCCCGCGCTGAACGTCGCCACGATGTTGAGGGCGTGATCCACTTCGATCGCACGGTCGTTGCCCTCGTCCGCGATGAGGACGTGGCCGTTCTCGAGCAGCTCCGCGCTGTTGGGGTCACTGAGCTGGTTGGCGCCGTTGCCGCTGACACCGGTGGTGCCGTACTGCCAAAGGATGTTCTTGTGCCTGTCGACCTCGATGACGCGCTGGTTGGCCTGGTCAGTGATCAGGATGCGCCCGTCCGGCAGGTACGTGGCCTGGGTCGGAGTGTTGAGCTCGTTGGGGCCCGAGCCGGTGACCCCGAACGTGCCGTACTGCCAAATGATGTGGCCGTTCCGATTGACGAGCATGACGCGGTTGTCCGGGCAGCCGGCAGGGTCCGTGCAGGTCGGCACGGTGTCGGGCGGCGTGCCCGTTCCTGCCATGAGCGTGAGCGGGCCGACCCGCTGCGCGTCGTTGACGCCGATGATCGAGGCCGCCGTGAAATCGGTGGGCCCCACGCCGAACTGCCACACGATGTTCCCCTGCGGATCCACCTCGATCACGCGGTTGTTGAACTGGTCCGAGATCAGGATGTTCCCCCGGTCGTTGAAGAAGCGCCTGAGGTGTTTGGCCTGAACCGGGGCGCTGGTGAGAGCCAGGCATGCCGCCAGCGCAATGCCGGTGGCCAAACGACGAAAGCGCGAGACCGCGGTACGGTGCGCGTTGGTCTTCTGTGGATACTCATGCATGACGGAATCCTCCAAGTGTTTCAGGTTCACCGCTGGTTAAGTGCCTTGGGGGTGGCGAAGGCCGCCCTCCCTATCCTCTTTCCGCCCACGGTGCCGGCCGACCGTGGAGTGAGACGCTGTTCATGTCCTGGAATACACGGGGTCGCGCCAGCCCGATTCCGGCGGCGAGGCCCCCGCGTGCATTCGGGTGACCGCCGTCACCTCACCGGGAGAGGAGACGGCGGCCCGCGGTCGCAACAGAGGACGGGGAATGGAAGACGAAGGATGGGAGAATGGAGAAGGGTGACCGGGACCGATAGAGGAGTATCGTTGTTCCTCTAACGTCTTTCCTCTGCCCTCTGCCCTTTTCCCGCCTCTCTGACCGGCAGCTCGACGGTGAAACAGGTGCCCCCACCCACCGTGGTCTCGACCGAGACCGAGCCACCATGCTGCTCGGCGACCGCCTTCACGATCGCGAGTCCGAGGCCGGTGCCATCGCCGGTGTGGGCTCGTGCGTTGGCCGCCCGGTAGAACTCGTCGAAGATGCGGTGGAGGTCGTCGGCCGGGATCCCGATCCCGGTGTCGGCGACCTCGACGCGGAGCCTTCCATCGGTTTCCCGCAACCGGATCGTCACGCGTCCGCCGCGCGGCGTGTATCGAATGGCGTTGCTGACCAGGTTGCCGAGGAGCTGCTGCAGGCCGGCGGGATCGCCCTCGATCGGTTCGATCGCTGGGGCGATCTCGGTGGTGACCGTGACGCCGGCGCGGGCCGCCGCGTCCTGCATCGTGGCCACGATTGCCTCGACCAGTTCGTCGAGCCGAACCTCGGCGGCTTCGACCGCCACTCGGCCTTCCCGAGCGCGGGAGAGGTTGAGGAGATCCTGGGTGACCAGTGACAGCTCCCGGGCCCTCCGCTCCGCCCGCTCCATGAAGTCTCGGGACCTTTCGGGGAACTCGCCTGCAAACCCGTCGAGCACTGCCCTGAGGAGCATCTGGATAGCCGCGAGCGGCTCCTTGAGCTCGTGCGCCACCTTCCGCATGTACTGGGACTTGGCGCGCTCGGCGTTGCGGATCCTCTTGTACGCGGACTGCAGCAGATCGTTCTTGTGCCTGACGTCGGCGGAGAGCTGCACGGTCTCGCGCTCGTAGGAGCGCTGGTGGGCCGAGATCGCGCTCGCGATGTACGCCGTGAGAAACAGCGTGCTCCCGAGCACGAAGAGTTGGGTGAGAACGAAGGCTCCGCTGCGGTAGGCGCCTTCCGCGGGAAGCAGCCCGAGGGGCACGTGGGTCAGGAGTCCGAGCCATTCGCCCACCCCCACGGCCGCGATGAGGGCGAAGCCGAGCGCTGCCTTGAGGAACGTCGCCGGCCGTGAGAGGAGAATGCTCGCGATGACGACGTGGAAGAGCGAGTAGAAGATGAAGGGGTTCTCGATGCCGCCGGAGAAGTGGACCAGGGCAGCGACAGCCACGAGGTCCACCGTGATCTGGGCGCTCGCGAGCGTGGCGGCTCGGGCGACGACACGGTCGGGATCCAGTCCCCAGAGCTCTCGCGGGACCAGCACCTCGTCGAGCGTGGCACGCGGTGGCGGCGGGCCTTCGCGATGCCGTCGGGCGGAAGTCGGCAACGCAAGAGGTTGGGCCAGCCGCCCGAACGCGAGCCATAGCCGGGGGAGCTGGGCGGGGGCCAGCGCCAACGCCACCAGACCACGGGTCACGAGGGGAAGTGGGCCCGCCGGCTCTTTCGGCGCGGCCGCACGGAAGAATCGGCTCACGTCCGCCAGCAGCAGGTTGTAGACCGCGAGAGCTCCCATGACCCACCAGATGGGAGCCGAGGCCACCGTCACGCCGAGCGGTTTTCGGACGATCTCGACCGCGGCGCTCACCGCCGCGATGGCGAGCCACCTCAGCGCGATGAGCCACTTGTTGCGCTCGACCAGTTCCGCTGCTGCCGGGAGCATCCGCGGCTTGTCCAACCCACCCCTCCAATGGCTTGTGAGCCCACGTCGTGCCGGGGAGAGATTACCGCGTCCCGCGGGGGGAACGGAAAGGTGAGAGGGAAGACGGAAGAGGGACAACGAAAAAGGGGCAAATGGAAGAGGGCAAAGGGAAGGCGAGGAACCAAGGCAGCGGCCGGCCGCTGGCCGGCCGCTGCCACGTATCTGCGAAACCGACCGCCCGGCGGGCGGCCGCTACATCTGTGGGCCGTTGGAGTCTTGTCGTCCCTTTGACGTTTACCCTTTTCCCTCTTCCACTGGGTTCGGGATTGTGAAGGCGAACTCGGCCCAGCGGCCCGGCTCGGAAGTCGCGCGGATCCGGCCGCCGTGCAGTTCGATGATCCGGCGGCACGTGTAGAGGCCGACGCCGGAGCCCCTGCGCTTGAGCAGTTCGGGCGTCTGCAGGCGGGAGAACCTGCGGAAGAGCCGGGGACGCTCGCTTTCGGGAAAGCCGGGGCCCTCGTTCCAGACCGAAACCGTGAACAAGCCGGGGTCCCGTCGTGCCGAGGCCCTGATCTCGCCGTCCGGGTTTCCGTACTTCGCCGCGTTGGCCAGCAGGTTGACCAGCACGATCCTCAGCAGGTCGGCGTCGCAGCGGATCGGGATGGGACCTGATGGGAGGTCCAGCCTGAGTCGGCCGCCGTGCTCCTCCACCTCAGAGCGTACCGCCTCGATCGCGGGCTCGATGACCTCGGAGATAAGGTCCACGCCGGCCACGATGGAGGCGGTCAACTCGCCGCTCTCGACGCGGGCGAGGTCGAGATAGTCCCGCAGCAGGCCCAAGAGGTACAGCGATTTGCGCGCGACGCGCTCGACGACCTCGATCTGTCGCGGGTCCAACGGGCCGAGGTAGCCCCCACTGAGCGTCCTGGCATCCATGACGAGGGAAGCCAGGGGATTCTTGAGCTCATGGCTTACGAAGCCGAGCATCTCGGTGTAGGCGTGGTTGGCTGCCGTGAGCCGTTCGATGCGCCACGCCTTTTCGACTGCCTGTGAGAGCCGCTCCGCGATCGCGAGGTGCAGGCGGACCTGATGATCGTCGTAGGCCCGGGGGCGGCGGGAGCTTCGGAACATCACGCCGACGGCGTGGCCGTCGACGGACAGGGGACAGGTCATGGAGGAGCGCACGCCCTCGCGCACCAGGAGCGCTGTCGAGGCGCTGGTCGGGTGTTGCGAGAGGTACGACCGGAGATCGTCGATGACCCGGGGCTGGCCGCTTGCGATCACGTGATGCAGCGAGGAGCCCTGCAGGGCCTCGGCATAGCCCGTCGAGAGCAGCACCGGCTCGTAGGAGGCCCGCACGTAGTGCGACACGAGCCGGTCACCGTCCTCCAGGAAGGCGACGCCGATGCGATCGCAGGGGCAGATCTCGCGGGTGACACCGAAGACGAAATCCATCACCTCGGCGAGGCTCTGGCCCGCAGCCACCTTCTGGTTGACGGTCGCGAGCACCCGACTTTCCTCGGCCGAGAACTCGACGAATTCGCGGACCCCGGCAGGGAGGTCGAGGTACCGGAGCGTCGTGACGGCTGATCGGTTCTTCATTACGATTCTCCTGTCGTCCGATGGTCGCGAAACGCACGCAGCCGCGCAATTGTTCCCGAGAGGGAAATGCCGGGCGGGGGCCCGGCATTTCCGAGGGATCGCCGCCGAGGACGGCGCTACGCGATGTACTTGCCGCGCGGGGTATAGGTCGTGTGCAGGAGGTGGTGGGCGGTGTGGCCGTTGGGGCCGTCGGTCAGGAACTCGTTGTACAGCCTGATCACTGCCGGGTTCTCATGCGACTTGCGCACCTCGTACGCGGCGTCCTCCGCGTAGATCGCCTTGGCCCGCGCAGCGCGGATCGCGGGGGAGGTCGGGATCGGCATGCCGCCGCCGCCAAGGCACCCGCCGGGACATGCCATGAACTCGATGAAGTGGCACTCGGACAGCTTGCCGCCGGCCTTGATGTCCTCGAGGACCTTCTTGGCGTTCGCGGTCCCGTGGGCGACCGCAATCTTGAGCGTCGCTCCCGCGAGCCAGTCCCAGCTGTCGAACGGGAGGTGCTTGTTGGTCTTCAGGAGATCCGGGACGGGCCCCACCTTCGGGATCGTGAGCTCGACGTAGCGAACACCGTCGAAGCCGCGCACCGGGAGGATATTGGCGTGGTCGTAGAGGTTCTCGACCTTCAGCCCCGAGACCAGCTCGATGACGGTCCGCAGTGCCGCCTCCATCACGCCGCCGGTGGCGCCGAAGATCACGCCGGAGCCGGTCGCGGTCCCGAACGGGTCGTCGAAGTCGCTCTTGGGCATCTTCGGCAGCTCGATGCCGGCCTCCTTGAACATCTGCGCGAGCTCTCGGGTGACCAGGCCGTAGTCAACATCCTTGTAGCCGGAAGAGGCCATCTCCGGGCGGTTGCACTCGAACTTCTTCGCCGAGCACGGCATCAGCGCGACAGTGACGATATCCGCCGGGTCGAGGTTGTGGAGCTTGGCGTAGTAGGTCTTGATCACCGAGCCGAACATCTGTTGCGGGCTCTTGGCGGACGACATGTGCGGCAGCATCTCGGGGTAGAAGTGCTCGATGTACTTGACCCAGCCGGGGGAGCACGAGGTGAACTGCGGCAGCGCGACCGGCTGCTTCTCGACCAGCGCCTTGTGGAGCCGCAGGATGAGCTCGGTGCCTTCCTCGATGATCGTGAGATCCGCGGTGAAGTTGGTGTCGAACACCTTGTCGAAGCCGATTGCCCTGAGCGCCGAGTTCATCTCGAAGGTGAGCGGCGTGCCGGGGGCAAGCCCAAAGCACTCGCCGATCGCCGCACGCGGGGCGGGCGCCGTCTGGATCACGACGTGCTTCGCCGGGTTGATGATGTCGCGCCAGACGTCGTCGGTGGGGTCGGCCGCACCCAGAGCCGCCGTCGGGCAGCGGTTGATGCACTGGCCGCAGTTGATGCAGACGACCTCGGCGAGCGGCTTGTCCATGAACGTCGAGATCCTGGTCTTGTCGCCGCGGTGCACGGCCTCGAGCACGCCGACCTCCTGGAGGTCGATGCAGGTGCGCACGCAGCGGCGGCAGAGGATGCACTTGTTCATGTCCCGCTGGACCGAGTACGAGGAGTTGTCTGTCTCGGAGGTGGGCTTGTCAGGGTGGCCGAAGCGGAAGAAGTCCACGCCGAGGTCGGCCGCGAGCGACTGCAGCTCGCAGTTGCCGTTGCGGAAGCACGAGTAGCACTCGCCGTAGTGCTTGGAGAGCAGCAGGTCGAGGATGCGCCTGCGCGCCTGGCGCACCTTGCGCGTGTGAGTCCGGATCTTGAGCGGAGAGGTGATCGGATAGGCGCAGGCGGCCTGCAGCGTGCGCTGCCCCTCGACCTCCACGACGCAGATCCGGCAGACGCCGGCGATGCAGAGGTCCTCGTGGTAGCAAAGGGTCGGGATCTTCACCCCGATCTGTTTCGCCGCCTCCAGGATCGTGGTGCCGAGCGGCACCTTGACTTCAAGGCCGTCGATCGAAATCGTGACCAACGCCCCGATCGCCGTCCCGTTAGTCGGCATCTTCACGAGGTGGCCACGCTGGCTGATCGGGGCGCGGGAGGTTTGAGTGTTGGCCTTCTCTTGGTCCGACATGCTGGGCTCCTTCTTCCTCACCGCGCCGGGCCGTGGGTGCGGCCCATGAGTTCGTCTTGGAAGTGGGAAACGATCGACAGGAACGCGTTCGGGCTCGACTGGCCGAGGCCACATTTGGACGCGTTCTGCATCACCTCGCCGAGCGTCAATAGCTCGTCAAGGTACCTTGCCGAACACCGGCCCTCCTCCAGCATCTCGATCCCTTCGAGGAGCTTCGCGTTGCCCTCGCGGCACGGGGTGCACTGACCGCACGACTCCTCCACGAAGAACTCCATGAAGTTCTTCGCGACCGCAAGCATGTCGCGCTGGGGCCCGAACACCATCACGGAGCCGCCGGTTGAGATGTCCTCGTAGGAGATCGTGCGCGCGAACTCCGAGGCAGGCACGCAGCGCCCGGAAGCGCCGCCGATCTGCACGGCCTTGGCGTCTTCGCCGCCGACCTCGCGCAGCAACTCGGCCACCGTGATCCCCATCGGGAACTCGTAGACGCCCGGGTTCGCGCAGTCGCCGGAGACCGAGAACAGCTTCGGGCCCGTGGACTTCTCGGTGCCGATCGAGGCGAACCACGCCGCGCCCTTCGCGAAAATCGCGGCTACGCACGCGAACGTCTCGACGTTGTTCACGATGGTGGGCTGACCGCCGAGGCCGGTGTCCACCGGGAACGGCGGGCGGTTCCGAGGCTCTCCGCGCTGCCCCTCCAGCGACTCGATGAGCGCGGTCTCCTCCCCGCACACGTAGGCGCCGGAACCCATGCGGATCTCGATGTCGAATCCGACGCTCTTGCTCAGGATTTGCGGGCCGAGCAACCCGGCCGCGCGCCGCCTGGCGAGCGCTTCCTCGAGTTGGGCGCGCAGGTAGGCGTACTCCCCCCGGAGGTACACGATCCCCTTGGCCGAGCCGATCGCGATACCGCCGATCGTCATCCCTGCGAATACGAGGTCCGGAACCTCGGAGAGGATCACGCGGTCCTTGAACGTACCGGGCTCGCCCTCGTCCGCGTTGCAGATGACGTACTTGGCATCACCCTTGGCAGCCGCCGCCAGGTTCCACTTGACGCCGGTGGGGAAGCCTGCGCCGCCGCGACCCTTGAGCTTGGACGCGGTGACTTCGGCGATCATCTCGGTGCGGGTCTTGGCGACCGCAGCGCGGAGCGCCGCGTCGGGGTCGATCGTCGAGAAGGTCACGAGGCCTTTACGGTTCGCATTCATTGGCGGGCCTCCTCATGTCGGTTGTCGTGTACTGCGAGCGGTCCGAAGCTCTTCCTGCAGAGCTCCAGGATGTCGTGGACCTTCTCCGAGGTCACCGACGTGAACACGTGGTCGTTGACAAGAAGCGCCGGTCCCTGATCGCACATCCCGATGCAGTTGGCCCACTCCAGCGTGAACTTGCCGTCCTTGGTCGTCTGCCCGAAGGTGATTCCGAGATCGTTCTCGAGCTGCCGCGCGACCCTGGTCTTGCCCGCCATGTCGCAGGAGATCGTCCGGCACAGCCTGATGACGAACTTGCCCTGGTACGCCTCCGCAAGGAACGCGTAGAACGTGACCACGCTGTAGACCTCCACGGGGTGGATGCCCAGGTGGTCGGCCGCCTCCTGCATGGCGTACTCGGAGACCTGGCTGTACTTGGCCTGGATCTCCTGGAGGACCGGGATGAGCGCCGAGCGCTGTGCACCGTAGCGCTGGACCCACCGCCCGATGTCGTCCTTCAACCGTTGCTGCTCGGTCACAAGCATGGCCTCACCTCACCCTCTTCGCCAGCAGCTCGTTCACCTTGCGCACCAGGGTCGCCGCCTCGATGGGCTTCTCGTGGAACTCGTCCACCGGCACGACCTCCTGGTCCTTACCGTACGAGAAGCCCGTGGCCGTACCGAGGCTCGTGAGCAGAAGAATGGGAGCGGAGAAGCCGGTGCGTCGCAGCTCCTGGGCCATCGCAATGCCGTCGTCGGGCTGCTCCATGATCACGTCCAAGATCAAGAGGTCGGGCTTGTCCCTGGCCACCGCCTTCATCCCTTCGGCGCGGCTGTAGGCGCAGACGACCTTGTGGTGATCCCTCTCGAGGAAGAGGCGGCACGCCTCGACGACGTCCGGATCGTCGTCCACGATAAGTATCGTTGCCATCACGCTCTCCTTTCACCGCGTCCGGGGGGCTCGCGCCCACTGCGATCGTGTCCGGCTCAAGCGCCCCCCAACGCGGCCGGTCGGCCACCGCCTAAGCCATGTGAACGCTATCACAAGAGTCCCGAAAAGGGAACCCCGCGAGCCATTTATGAGCTTGAGACGAGGTCGCTCTCTTCAGCCTGCCGTTCCGCGACCTGCCCAGACTGCACGACCAGGCGGTCGTGGTCGTGGCTCAGGCCTCGAGGAGTTCGCCCTTACCCTGGGCGCGGACGCCGGCCTCCATCGCGGCGAGGAAGCGCGAGCGCAAGGCGTCGCTCATCAGGGCGCGCTTGACCGGCGGGAGGCGGAGGAAGGCGCCGAGGATCGCGCGCATCGCGCCCTGCGTCCGGCTGCCGGGGTCGTCGAAGAGCTGGTTCTGCAGCGTGCCGCGCTCCAGGCACTGGAGGATGACGCGCTGGAACGTCGTCTCCGGGTGGAGGACGCGCTGCGGCCGGCTCTTCAGGCGCATCGCGCGAGAGGCGCACTTGAGCGCGCACACGCCGCACCCCAGGCACACCGCCTCGTCGACGCGCGGCTTCTTGGCCCTCGGGGTGGGTCCTCCGCCGTCCGCGACCATCTCGATCGCCTCGATCGGGCACGCCTTGGCGCACTTGCCGCACCCCGTGCACGCCTCGGAGTCCGAGCGCGCGATGAACGACGACGTCGTGAGGATGTTCGTGTACCCGAGCCGGCTGACCGCCCGGAGGACGTTGCAGCAGCAGCCGCAGCACTGGCACACGAACGTGACACCTGCTTGAGTGTTGTCCGCGCAGAACACGAGGCCGCGCTCGCGCGAGCGGGCGAAGTTGTCGCGCATCTCCTCCTTCGGGACCTCGCGCGCGAGGTCGTGGCGGATCAGGTAGTCGGCGGCGATCCCGAACGACGAGCACACGTCGAGCGGGCCGTCGCACCCGCGCGTGCCGACGTGCTCCTTCTCGTGCCGGCACGAGCACACCCCGAGCGCGAAGCGCTCCGCGCCGTCGAGGATCCAGGACGCCTTCTCGTAGTCGAGCACCTCGACGTGGTCGCCGATCGCCTCCTCGTGCGGCACGACCCGCTCGATGAAGACGCGCTTGCCGCCCTCCGAGTTGGCGGCGAACGGCGCGCCGTCCTCGAGGTACTCGCTGAACAGCCTCGCCATGAGCGCCGAGTCCACGTCGGGCCCGGTCCGCATCATCGTGAACTCGAACAGGCCGACGAACAGCGGGCTCGGCATGTACCAGGTGGTGTCACCGAGGACGAAGTCCACGACCAGCCCCTTGTCGCCCATCCCGTCGAGGAGCCTCCGGAGCTTCGCCTCCTCGATCCCGGTAACGCCGGCGATGCGTGCGAACGGCGCGAGCGAGTACGGCATCCGGACGAAGAGGTCGGCCTCGTCCTCGGAGAACAGCTCCTTGACGATCCTGTGGAGGGTGTCGTTCCAAGGAGCCCTGGCAGTGAGGCCGTCGAGCTTGCGGCCGACCTGGCGGTAAACGTCCTTCCCGACGAGGTGACCCATTTGAGCGCTTCTCCCGTAACTTCAGTCTCGTTCCATGGGGGAACCGTGTCAAGCGCCTCCTATCCGCGACCACCGGCTCGTATGATGACGGCATGCAGGGGCACCGGCCGGTCGGGCCACCAGAACGCGCCGTGCCCACGGTGGGGACGGCGGCGGAGCTCGTCGCGTTCTCCGGGCTGCTCGTGTCGTACATCTGGCTGTGGAAGGGATCGTTCCCGGGGAACCGCGCGCTCGTCGCGGCGTTCGCTATCGTGGCCGGCGCAGGACGATCAGATCCTGATGTCCGTTGAGGCCCCGCTCGACGTAGTCGAGAACCTCGAAGTGCGGTGAACAGGCGTGGAGGGTGTAGGCCTGGGATTGAAAGGTGGTCCGGTAGTAGCCACGCCGGGCGACATGTCCGAGTCGGCCGTCGGCGGACGAGTCGTCGATCCCCGAAAGGTGGGTGGGGCGGGTTGCCAGCCACGCCAGCCACCGCCACACCGAGAGCAGGGCGTTGCCGGGGGAGCCGAGACGCCCCAGCTGGAACGCGTACTCCCCGTGCGTCGACGCGATGAAAACGCCGCCCGGCGCGAGGATGCGCCGCATCTCCGCCAGCCAGAGGGTCTGGTCCGCCCTCCCGAGGTGCGTCAGCACCGAGCAGGCGACGACGACGTCCATGCTCCCGGCCTCGAACGGGGTCGGCGGTGCCGGACGGATCGCGACGAACTCGCCCCGGAGGCTCCGGCGGCACCAGTCGATTGCCTCCTCGTCGATATCACAGCCGACGAGTTCGGCATCGGGCCAGCGGGTCGCGAAGTGCCGCGCCACGCGCCCGCAGCCACACCCCCAGTCGAGAATCCGTCCCCTCGCGGCAACGCCGAAACGCGACAGCTGGTCCGTGAGGTCAGTGAACATCCTGAGCCCCTGCATGCGGAAGGCGGCTCCGTGAAACCCGGTGGCCCGCTCGGTGAGATGCTTCGGAGGCAGCGGCAACAGGCTCTCCTCTTCGGAAGGGAGCACGCAGCTGAGCCTCGCCCGCGGCCCTTCGGCGCTGCGGCCGATCAGGTCGAGGCGCGCCGGCCGTTCCCGGGCCAGCGGCGTGGTAAAGGCGAAACCCAGGGGGCTGCCGCTTCCTGCCCGGCGGAACGCCCTCTTCACGTCATCGCGTTGGACGGGCCGCGCGAACCCCACCGGCCGTCCGTCCAGGCGGACCTCGACGGACGTCAGCGTGCAGCCGGGCTGGAACAGCCAACCATGGACCGAGAGCACATCCCCGGCGACCGTGAGATCGTCCAGGCTCCCCGGTGCCGACGGCAAGCGGAGCAGCTCGGCTGACTCGTCCATCCCGACCTCCAGCTGCATCGCAGCCAGGCACCATCTTCTCATCTTGTGGATGTCGCCCCTCCAACCCTCCGGCCCTTGCGATCGGCGCCCAGGGGTCGGCCTCGACGAAGCGGAAGCGAGAACGAGCGTCAGCTGTGGCGGCGGCCGCCCGGGCCCTCGCCGACCGTGCGCCCCATCCCCTCGATGCGGCCGCTCAGACAGGTGCCGCACTGGGCTGCGGCCTCTCGGATGCAGGCCTTGTCCGGGTAGATCTCGTAGAGCGCCCTGTACTTCGTCGGAGTGAGGTTGGGCATGACCACGTTGGCGCCGCGCGCGAGGCCGAGCTCGCGGCCGTCCTTGAGGTTGAGGGTGGCGAGCGCGGTGGTGGAGGGAATGTTCGCGTCCGGGTCGACGAGGCGGGCGAGGGCGACGACCTTGTAGGTCATGAGCTCGGAGTTGGGGACCTGCTCGCCTGGCGGCGCCTCCGGAAGCCCCCCGCGGCCGAGCGGGGTCGCCGGGTGCGGCAGGTACGGGCCGACGCCGATCATGTCCAGGTCCATCTCGGCGAAGGTCTTCAGGTCGTCCGCGAGCGACCCGTAGGTCTGCCCCGGGATGCCGATCATCACGCCGCTGCCGACCTCGTACCCCAGTTCGGCGAGGCGACGGAGAATGGCGAACCTGGTGGAGCTCCGGCCCGGCAGTGAGGGATGGATGCGCTCGTAGAGCGCCGCGTCGGAGGTCTCGAAGCGGAGCAGGTAGCGATCGGCGCCCGCTTCGCGCCACGCCGCCAGGTCCTCGTCTGGCCGCTCGCCAAGCGAGAGCGTGACCGCGAGCGCGCTCTCGGTCTTGATGCGTCGAACGAGATCCGTGAGCCACTCCCGGCCGATGCCGTAGTCCTCGCCGGCCTGCAGCACGACGGTGCCGTACGCGAGCGCAACCGCTTGCCTCACGCACTCCATGATCTCGTCGGGTGTCATGCGGTACCGGACGATCTCTCGGTTGTTGACGGATATCCCGCAGTAGGCGCAGCGGCGGACGCAGTGGTTCGAGATTTCCACCAAGCCACGCAGGTGGACGGCGTCTCCGACGTGCTCCCGGCGCACCTCGTCCGCGCGCCGCCAAAGAGATCCGAGGGCCTCCGAGTCCTGCTCGACGAGCCATCGGATGATCTCGTCCCGAGTCATCGGCCGGCGACGATCCTCCGTGGGTGGTCGCATGCGTGCCTCACCGCCCGGCGGCGATGAGTTCCTTCCGGAAGACGTCGAGCGCGGCGGGGAACGGCTCGAGGGCGCGCTCGAAGATGCCGAGGGAGTACGCGATCGTAAGGCCGTAGTTGGTGATCGGCACCCCGGACTGCCGGCACCGGAGGATCCGCGAGAGCATCTCGCGCCGGTTGCCCATGCAGTTGCCGCAGTGGACGACGAGCGCGTACGGCGAGAGATCATCGGGGAAGTCGTGGCCCTGCACGGTGGCGAACTCGAGCTTGCACCCGGTGTACTGGACGAGCCAGCGCGGGATCTTGACGCGTCCGATGTCCTCGCCGATCGGGTGGTGGGTGCACGACTCGGCGATCAGCACGGTGTCGCCCTTCGCGAGCCCCTCGATGGCGAGGGTGCCGCGCACCATCTCGGTGAGGTCGCCCTGGAAGCGGGCGAACAGGATCGAGAACGAGGTCAAGAGAACGTCGCGCGGCGTGTCCGCGACGACCTTCAGGAACGCCTGGGAGTCGGTCACGACCAGCTTCGGCGGGCGGTTCAGGCGCTCGAGTGCGGCCTTGAGCTCGCGCTCCTTGACGACCATGCAGAACGAGTCGGAGTCGAGCAGGTCGCGGATCGTCTGGACCTGCGGGAGGATGAGGCGGCCCTTCGGCGCCTCCTTGTCGATCGGGACGACGAGCACCACCAGCTCCCCGGGCCCGACGAGGTCGCCCGCGATCCGGCGGGCGTCGAAGTAGTCGGCCGGGGCCGCCGCCAGGAGAGCCACCCGCAGCTCGCCGAGTCCGACCCCCGTTGGCGCTACGGTGTGGACCGTCGCGACCTTCTCGGCGGCCAGGCGGGCAATGAGGCCCGAGTCCGGGGCGCCGAGATCCGATTTGTTGAACGCCACGATGATCGGAACCGAGCGGGCCCGCAGCTCGGCGACCAGCGAGTCCTCGAACGAGCCCCACGAGCCCGCCTCCGACACCAGCACGCCGAGGTCGGTGCGGTCGAGTATCTTCCGCGTCCTGGCGATGCGTTGGCGACCCAGCGCCCCGACGTCGTCGATCCCGGCGGTGTCGATGAACACCACCGGCCCGAGCGGCAGCAGCTCCATCGGCTTCTCGACCGGATCGGTGGTCGTCCCTGGCGTCTCCGAGACGATGGACACATCCTGCCGGGTGATGGCGTTCAGGAGGCTCGACTTGCCGACGTTGCGCCGGCCGAACAGCCCGATGTGGAGGCGCAGGTTTCGCGGTGCGGTCTGGGTCACGGTTGCACGCCAGACCAGGGAAAGCCGAGCCGGCAGACGGCCTCGGGGCTCGTCAGCTCGTCGAACTGCTCCGGCGTCACGAAGCCCCCGTCGATGGCGGCCTCCTTGATGCTCAAACCGCGCTCGCGCGCATAGGCGAGGAGGTGGCTGGCACCCTCGTAGCCGAGGAGCGGGGCGAGGGCGGTGACCGTGGCGGTGGAGTTCTCGACCTGGCGCCGGCAGCGAGCCTCGTCGGCCTCGAGCCCGTTGACGCAGTGCTCGCGCAGCGTCCCGCAGGAGCGCGCGAGCAGGTCGCAGCTCTCGAGCAGGCAGTGCGCCACCAGGGGCAGGAACGGGTTGAGCTCGAGGGAGCCGGCCGCGACCGCCGCCGCGATCACCTGGTCGTGACCCATCACGAGCGTCGCAGCCTGCGTGACGGCCTCCGGGATCACCGGGTTGACCTTGCCTGGCATGATCGAGGAGCCGGCCTGGCGGGGCGGCAGCCGGATCTCGCCGAGCCCGCCCTCGGGACCTGAGGAGAGGAGCCGGAGGTCGCCGCACACCTTCACGAGCGAGGTTGCGCACGCCTTCAGGATCCCGGAAACCTCCACGAAGACATCGGCGTTCTGCGTCGCCTCGACGAGGTTCTCGGCGCGGGCGAAACCGACGCCGGTGATCTCGCGCAGCTCGTCGACGACCCGGAAGATGAACTCGCGCGGGGCGGCGAGGCCGGTGCCGATCGCCGTGCCACCGAGGTTGACGACGCGCAGGCGCTCCTCGCACTTGTAGATGCGCCAGCGGTCGCGGTTGAACGCCTCTGCGTACGCGCCCATCTCCCGCCCAAGGGTCGTGAGGACGGCGTCCTGCATCTCGGTGCGGCCGACCTTGACGACGTGGGCGAAGGCCTTCTCCGCCGCCTGAAACGCTTCCTGCAGCGCCAGCACCTCGCCCGCGAGTGCCTGGATCAGGCGAATCGCGGCGAGGCGCAGCGCCGTGGGGAACGTGTCGTTGGTGGACTGGTGGAGGTTGATGTCGTCCAACGGCGACACGCGGTCGTACCGCCCGGGCGCGAGGCCGAGAAGAACGAGCGCGTGGTTCGCCAGCACCTCGTTGACGTTCATGTTGAGGGAGGTGCCGGCGCCGCCCTGGAGGGCGTCCACCACCACGTGCTCGGTCAACGCACCGTCGGCCATCTCCCGGCAAGCGTTCTCGATGGCGTCGGCCTTGGCGGCTTCGGGCCAGGCGCCGAGCCTGCGGTTGGTGCGGGCGCAGGCGAGCTTGACGGCGCCGTACGCCCGCACGAGCTCCGGGTGGACCGGGCGGCCGGCGATCGGAAAGTTGTCGATCGAGCGGGCGGTGTGAACCCCCCAGAGCGCCCCGGCCGGCACGGCGACCTCGCCGAGCGCATCGCGTTCGACGCGGGTGTCGGCCGCGTTTCCCGCGGTCACTGAGGCCGTGGGCCGGAGGCAGTCGCGGTTCGAAGGGCCGGAGTCCACTGCAACCTCAGTGGGTAAAGACCATGCGCTGCACCTCGACACCATCGATCGCGGCAAGCCGTTCCGCCATGCGGTCGAGCACCGGATCGTCGCCCGTCACGTCCAAAACGATCACGCCGCTCGGCGACGACCCATGCGGGCCGACATCGTGGAGGCCGAGACGGGTCTTGATGTGCTCGCCGAACTCCGTGAAGACCTCCTGGACCCGACTCGCGTGGGTGAGCCGGTTGGTGAGGTGCACCCCGAAGATCACGTGCCTGTCCATTCCGCCTCCTGCCAGTGAGCAGATGGCACCCGGACCGGGGACCCCCTTCGGACCACCATCCGCCGTCCTCAACAATACACGTCCCGCTTGCCGTCCTTCACCAGCCGGATCATCTTCTCTGTCCTCGCCCGCAAGCCCGGCTCCATCGCCGCGAGGGCCCCCGCGATGGTGACCTCTCCAACCGATCTGGTCGCGGGCGAGGCGTAGTCCTGGAGGTACTCCTGGAACGTCGCGAGCGCGTTGGGGCTGCAGTGCTCCTTGATCTCACCCGGCTTCGCGAGGTCCATGAAGTCGCGGCCGGTGCGCCCCAGGCGGTAGCAGGCGGTGCAGAACGACGGCACGTACCCCAGCGCGGCGACGTCCCGGATCACCTCGTCCAGCGAGCGGTGGTCGCCGAGGCAGAACTGACCCGAGTCTTCGTTCTCCTCCTCCGAGTACCCGCCCGGGTTGGTGCGGCTGCCGGCCGAGATCTGCGAGACGCCCAGGGCGAACGTCTCGCGCCGGATGTCGGCGGTCTCGCGGGTCGACATGATGATTCCGGTGTAGGGGACCGCGAGGCGCAGGAGCGCCACGATCTTGCGGAAGTCGACGTCGGACACCGGGTGAGGGGGGTGGCTCGCCACGTCGGAGCCGGTCGCCGGCTCCATGCGGGGCACCGAGATCGTGTGGGGGCCGACCCCGAAACGACCCTCGAGGTGCCTGATGTGCTGCATCAGCGCGAGGATCTCGAACCGCCAGTCGAAGAGGCCGAACAGGACCCCGATCCCGACGTCGTCGATGCCGGCCTCCATCGCGCGGTCGGGCGCAGTGACGCGCCAGTCGAAGTCGCGCTTCTTCCCTCCCAGGTGGACTTTTGCGTAGGTCTCCCGGTGGTACGTCTCCTGGAAGATCTGGTAGGTTCCGATCTGCTTGGCCTTCAGCCGGAGGAACTCGTCGAGGGTCAGCGGAGCGATGTTCACGTTCACGCGCCGGATCTCGCCCGGGCCCGACGCGGTACGGTAGACGGTGTCGATGGCGTTCAGGATGTAGTCGAACCCCTCGTGGGGGTACGACTCGCCCGCCACGACGAGGATCCGCTTGTGTCCCTCCTGGACCAGGTGCGTGACCTCGCGGGCGATCTCGTCCTGGCTGAGCGCTCGCCGCGTAAGCTCGCGGTTGCGCGCGCGGAACGCGCAGTAGACGCACTCGTTGGCGCACAGGTTCGAGATGTAGAGCGGCGCGAACAGCACCAGGCGGTTGCCGTAGATGTCCTCTTTGACGCGCTTCGCTGTGTGGAAGACCTCGCCGAGGAGCTGGGGGTCCGAGACCCCCATGAGGACGGCCAGGTCGGCGTCCGGCAGGCCGTTGAGCTCGAGAGCCCTGGCCAGGATCTCGCGGACGCGGGACGCGTCGTGGCGCCTGCCGGCCTCGATCGTTCCGGCGATCAGACCCCCGTCGATCCTCACGCCTTGTGCAACGGTGCTCATGCTTGTGCCTCGCGTTTCTGGGTGGCGGCGTCAACGACGCGGCGCCGGAGGCTCCGGAAGGGGGATCACCCGGCTCCCTTCCGGAGCGGGATCGTAGCACTGCGGTCGCCGAACGGATGCGTTGCCGACGGACCGTCTCGGAGGTCGGCCGCGGCGTCGACGCGAGGCGCTACTTCACCTCGAAGAACTTGTCGCCTGCGACGCCGCAGATGTCGCACTTCTCGGGCGGCTTCTCGCCGATCACCGTGTTGCCGCAGACCGGGCAGACCCAGATGCGGTCCCCCTTGAGGTCCTTGCCTTGCTTGAACGCTTGGAGCGCGCCGGTGTAGAGGGCATGGTGGACCTTCTCGACCTCGAGGGCGTTCTTGAACGACGCGAGCGCGGCCTTGTTACCCTCTTTCTCGGCCTCGGCGACGAACACCGGGTACATCTCCTTGACCTCGTAGCCTTCGCCGGCAATGGCCGCCTTGAGGTTCTCCTCGGTGCTCTGAACTCCTCCCATCACCCTGAAGTGGGCGTGCGCGTGGACCGTCTCGGCCTCTGCTGCCGCCCGGAACAGCTTCGCGATCTGCTTGAGGCCGTCGGCCTCCGCCTTCTTGGCGAAGGCGAGGTACTTGCGATTGGCCTGGCTCTCGCCGGCGAACGCAGCTTTCAGGTTGTCGATCGTTGCCATTCTTGAAACCTCCCCCCGGTCCGATTGGCCGGACTATCATGTGCAGTTTATCACAAGCAGTCCGCGCAGGCGACTGCGGAGCATCTTCGGGACGCCGGATCGTCCGGCCCCGCACGCGAGACAAATCGAGTCGGCTGCCACTCGCGGGTGGCCAATCGAGCGACCTCGGTTGGGGTGGGGGCGAGCGCTCCCCGGGAGGCGGGAGTCTTGCTTGTGAATGCTGTCGCCGGGCACATGAGATGCACGTGAAAACTACCACAAAATGGATCGAGTTTTCCACAGGAAATCCGGACCGGCCTCCAGGCGATGACGTCGCTGTCTTCAGTATCCGTTCCTGTCCTGAGATTCAGAAACGTTACTGTGAGAAAAGGCAAATTATCGCGTTTGACACGGCTGTGTCACACGCCTAGATTTGGTACCGGACTTCTGTACGGGGGAGATCAAACAAACCACTCGGAGGTGGCCATGAGCAAGGCGGACGTCAAGCCGACGACATACGACGTGCTGCGTGAGTTGGGTGTCGACCGGAGGTCGTTCCTCAAGTTCTGCACCATGGCGGCGGCGGCATTGGGCCTCGATGCCAGCGCCGTCGGAAAGGTCGTGGAGGCGCTCGAGAAGAAACCGCGCATCCCGGTGATCTGGCTGCACGGGCTCGAGTGTACCTGCTGCAGCGAGTCGTTCATCCGCTCGTCGCACCCGATTGCGCAGGACGTCGTGCTCAACATGATCTCGCTGGACTACGACGACACCTTGCAGGCGGCGGCCGGGTTCCAGGTCGAGGAGATCCGCAAACGGATCATGAAGGAGTATCCGGGCCAGTACATCCTCGCCGTCGAGGGGAACGCCCCGACCAAGGACGGCGGCGTCTATTGCACCGTCGGCGGCCAGACGTTCCTCGAGATCCTCCGAGAGACTGCGGAGCAGGCGAAGGCGGTCGTCGCCTGGGGTTCGTGCGCCTCCAACGGGTGCGTTCAGGCGGCCCACCCGAACCCGACCGGCGCCAAGCCGGTGCACAAGCTGATCGACGGGAAACCGGTGATCAACGTCCCCGGGTGCCCGCCCATCGGCGAGGTGATGACTGGCCTCTTGACCTACATCCTCACGTTCGACCGGCTTCCCGACCTCGACCGGATCGGCCGCCCGAAGATGTTCTACGCCCAGCGCCTGCACGACAAGTGCTTCCGCCGGGCGTTCTTCGACGCCGGTCAGTTCGTCGAGAACTGGGACGACGAGGGTGCCAGGAAAGGTTGGTGTCTGTACAAGATGGGGTGTCGCGGGCCCTCGACGTACAACTCGTGCGCGACGTTCAAGTGGAACAACGGCGTGTCGTGGCCGATCGGTTCTGGTCACGGCTGCATCGGCTGCAGTGAGGCGAACTTCTGGGACAACGGGCCGTTCTACGAGCGCCTCTCCACGGTGCCGCTGCCTGGGGTGGACTCGACGCCGGATCAGATCGGGAAGGTCGCCGCGATCGGGGCCGGGGCGGGGGTTGCCGCCCACTTCGCGTCGTTCCTTGTGCGGCGGACCATGAGCAAGGACAAGCCCGACGAGAGCCACGTCTCTGCGGACCGGGACTGAGGAGGAAGACATGAGCACACAACGAGTCGTCGTCGACCCGATCACCCGGATCGAGGGGCACCTCCGGATCGAGGCCATGCTCGACGAGCGCGGCGTGATCAAGGACGCGATGTCCACCGGCACGATGTGGCGTGGGATCGAGATCATCCTCAAGGGGCGTGACCCGCGGGATGCGTGGGCGTTCACCGAGCGCATCTGCGGGGTCTGCACAACCGTCCACGCGCTCGCGTCCGTGCGCTGCGTGGAGAACGCACTCGGCATCACGGTGCCGGAGAACGCGGAGATCATCCGCAACATCATGTTCCTCACGCAGTACGTGCAGGACCACGTGATTCACTTCTACCATCTGCACGCCCTCGACTGGGTGGACGTGGTCTCGGCGCTGAAGGCCGACCCCGCCGCCACCGCGGCCCTGGCGCAGGCAGTGTCGCCAAGCTGGCCGACCGCCAGCCCCGGATACTTCCGCGACGTGGCGACCACCTTGACGAAGTTCGTCCAGTCGGGGCAGCTCGGCATCTTCCAGAACGCGTACTGGGGGCACCCGGCGTACAAGCTCCCGCCCGAGGCCAACCTCATGGCGGTGGCGCACTACCTCGAGGCGCTCAAGTGGCAGAAGGAGATCATCAAGATCCACACGATCTTCGGCGGCAAGAACCCGCACCCCAACTACGTCGTGGGCGGCATGCCGTGCTCGATCGACCTCAACGGCGACAACTGCATCAACATCGAGCGCCTCAACTACGTGAAGGGCTTGATCGAGGACGCCACCCGCATCATCGAGGGGCTCTACCTTCCCGATCTCTTCGCGGTCGCCTCCTTCTACACCGAGTGGGCGGGGATCGGCGCCGGGATCGGGAACTACATGGCCTACGGCGACGTGCCGCAGAACGGGATCGGCGACGTCTCGAAGCTCCGCTTCCCCCGCGGGATCGTCCTCGGGCGCAACCTGTCCGAGGTCCACCCGCTGGACCTCTCCGACGCCTCGCAGATCACCGAGGAGATCTCCCACTCGTGGTATTCGTACCCGGGCGGACAGCAGGCGCTGCACCCGTTCGACGGTGTTACGGAACCCCACTACACGGGTCCCAAGCCGCCCTACGAGCACCTGGACGAGAACGGCCAGTACTCGTGGCTGAAGGCGCCCCGCTGGAAGGGCAACGCGATGGAGGTGGGGCCGCTCGCCCGCCTGCTGGTGGGCTACGCCGCCGGCAACACCGAGATCCGCGAGGTGGTCAACGAGGCGCTGGGCCGGCTGAAGGTGCCTGCGACCGCGCTCTTCTCGACGCTGGGACGCACAGCGGCGCGGGGCCTCGAATCACGCCTCGCCGTGCACTGGTTGATGGCGGAGTACGAGCACCTCGTGGCGAACCTCAAGGCCGGCATCACCGGCACCGCCGACACCTCCCGCTGGGATCCCGCGACCTGGCCCGCTGAGGCCAAGGGATTCGGGTTCACCGAGGCTCCCCGCGGCTCCCTCGGCCACTGGGTTCACATCCAGAACGGCAAGATCGCCAACTACCAGGCGATCGTGCCGTCGACCTGGAACGCCTCGCCGAAGGATGCCAAGGGGCAGCACGGGGCCTACGAGGCCGCCCTGCTCGGCACGCCGATGGCCGACGCGTCCAAACCTGTGGAGATCCTTCGCACGATCCACTCCTTCGACCCCTGTCTGGCCTGCGCCTCGCACGTGCTCGGGCCGGACGGTCGGGTACTGGCCGAAGTGACGGTTCGATAGGAGGTGGCCGATGGCGACCCGAGTACAAGCGCTCGACGTTGCCGACGTGGCGGCGCGCCCGCACCGCTACTTCCGGCGAATGTACGTCTGGCAGTGGCCGATCCGGGTCTTCCACTGGATCAACGCCATCTGCGTCACGGTGCTGTTCTCGACGGGCCTCTACATCGCCAGCCCGATCCTGGCGCCCGCGGGCGAGCCATACACGCACTTCGTGATGGCGCGCGTGCGCCAGATCCACTTCATCTTCGCCTTCCTGTTCGTGGTCAACTTCCTCTGGCGCATCTACTGGTTCTGGATGGGCAACAACTACGCCCGCTCCGGGTTCCCCTTCGTCTGGCGCCGCCAGTGGTGGCGCGACCTGTTCCGACAGGTCGGCGACTACCTGCGCTTGAAGCGCGGCCATGTCCACCTCGGCCACAACGCGCTCGGCGGGCTCTCGTACACGATCTTCGTGATCGCCCTGGGGTGGGCTCAGATCTTCACCGGTCTGTCTTTGTACTCCGAAACCGTGCCGAGCGGGTTCTGGGGCCGACTCGTTGGCTGGGTGATCCCCCTTCTGGGCGGATCCTTCCAGACCCGAATGTGGCACCATCTGTTCGCATGGGGCTTCGTCTTCTTTGCCATTCTCCACGTCTACATCGTGTTCTACGACGGCCAGCAGTACAAGAACGGGCTTGTGACGGCGATCGTCTCCGGAGAGAAGTTCTACCAGGAGGGCGACATCGATCATGACACCTGGCTCTCCTGAGACGGAACCGACGGCCGGACCCACCGAGGAGGACCGGGGCGCCGCCCCGGTCCTCGTTCTTGCGGTGGGGAACATTCTGCTTGGCGATGACGGCTGCGGCCAGCGTGTGCTCACAGAGCTTGCCACGGTTCGAGCCCGCTGGGGACCCGCCGTCGAGCTGCTCGATGGCGGCACCCAGGGGATGGCGTTGCTCGGGTTCTTGTCCGGGCGGCGGGCCGTCGTCGCGCTCGACGCCGTGAGCCTCGGCGCCGCGCCTGGGACCGTTCACCATCTCCGCGATCGGGACGTCTTCGCAGCGCTCGCCGCTCGAGGCCTCACGGCTCACGAGGGCAATGCAGGGGAGTTGCTCCGGAGTGCGGCTCTGCTCGGTGAGCTGCCGCCAGAGGTTGTGGTGATCGGGATCGAGCCGGAGAGCGTCGCGACCGAGATCGGACTGTCGCGGTCCGTGGAGGAGGCAGTCCCCGCTGCGCTCCGCCTCGTGGTGGAGGTGGTGGACGAGGTGGTTGCGGCCTTAGATTCCCCGTGAGGCTTCTGGCCTGGGCGCGCCTCGGGCCGCGGCTGGAACAGCACCCCCGGTTCGTGCGTCGCACGGGCAGCGGGCCGTTGACAAGCAGTGCGCCCCTGGTCTACAAAGACCAGTCGTTTTGGTCTGCCTGTCCCGGCGCGTTGCCGCCATTCGCGCCCTATCGACGGGAGAGGAAAGGACAGATGGAACCTCCAAGTCAAGAAGACGACCACAGCACAGGTTCTCACCGGCCGGTCCACCTGCCCGCGCGTCGCATCTGATCCCGCGGCAGCGCGCCTCCGGCCCTGGATCCCTCGAGGGGAAACGGAGTCGCGCCATGCATCGCCGCCTCGCAAACCAAAACACCGACTCCTCGCGGCGGAACCCCGCCGTCCGCGGCCTCGGAGCCTCGGGCCGTATGAGCTAGGGGGAGCCTCGAGTGTACTGGCTCTCCAAGAGCTTCCATGTCGCGAACCGGTTCCGCCGCCGGTTGCTCGTCTTCCTGGCCGTCCTCGGGCCCGGCCTCATCACGATGGTGGCCGACAACGACGCCGGCGGGATCTCGACGTACGCGGTCACGGGGTCCAAGTACGGCTTCTCGCTGCTCTGGATCTTCTTTCTTCTCGTCCCGATGGCGTACTACATCCAGGAGATGACGGTCCGTCTCGGCGCGGTCACCAAGCGCGGGCACGCCGAGGCGATCTTCGAGGGGTTTGGGAAGTTCTGGGGGTGGTTCTCGCTGGCGGACCTCGCGGTCGTCAATTTCCTCACCCTCGTGACCGAGTACATCGGCATGACCGCCGCGATGAGCCTCATGGGCGTGCCGCCCTGGATCACCTATCTTGCCGTGACCGCCATCCTGGTCGCCGTCTCCATGACGGGCAAGTACTGGACGTTCGAGAAACTCACGCTGTTCTTCTGCGCGTTCAACCTCGTCTACGTCCCGGCGGCGTTCTGGGCGATGGAATCACCCACGGTGCCCGGTTGGGGCGGTGTCTTTCACGGCCTCCTGGTCCCTACGTTCCCCGGCGGCTCGAGGAGCGAGTTCCTCTTCATCATCCTCGCCAACATCGGAACCACCATCACGCCCTGGCAGATCTTCTTCCAGCAGAGCTCCGTCGTGGACAAGGGGCTCGACCTGCACGACGTCAAGTACGGCAAGATCGATACGTTCGTCGGCGCGCTGGTCACCTGCCTGGTGGCGGGGTTCATCATCATAACGACCGGTGCCGCCTTCTTCTACCACCACCCGCCCATCGTCATCGAGGACGCAAAGCAGACGGCTGAGGCCATCGTGCCGCTACTTGGCGGTTACGGGGCGTTGGCGAGGAAACTGTTCGCGATCGGGCTGTTCGACGCGGGCTTCCTGGGAGCGTTGTGCGTCTCGCTGTCTACCTCGTGGGCGGTCGGGGAGGTGTTTGGGTGGGCGCACTCGCTCAACAAGAGCGTCAAGGAGGCGCCCTGGTTCTACGTGTTGAACGTTGCGATGCTGCTGGGCGCCGGGGCGATCGTGCTGATCCCCGGCGCGCCCTTGATCGCGATCACGATGTTCGTGCAGGTCGTGGCGGTGACGCTGCTCCCCTCGGCGCTGGTCTTCCTCATACTGATCCTGAACGAGCCGGCGTTCGTCGGAGAGCACGTCAACACGAGATGGCAAAATGTCGCGAACTGGGGCATCGTGATCTTCGTGACCTTGATGTCCACGCTTTTCGCCATCAGCACGTTGTTCCCCAACTGGCTTGGGGGAAATTGATAGGAGGAGGACATGGCAGCTCCGACCGCACAGCCCCCCAGGGTTCCCGACCTGCCGCCCGGCCTCGGAAGCTTCCGCTTCCTGTACTTTTCCGAACTGCTCAAGCGTGCGGTGTGCGCCGGCAAGATCAAGGATCGGATCGGCAGGCTCTCGGATCTGGTGTTCGCGCTCAGGGAGCCGTACCCGGAGGCGGTCGGTCTCTACATGGAGTTCGGCTGGGGGAAGCCGACCCAGTTCATCCCGTGGGACAGGGTCGTCAAGATCGAGGACGACGCGATCTTCGTCAAGCCGGCGGGGGGTGGCGCGGGCTATCCGCCGTTCGTAGACCAGCCGGGTTGGATGCTGGTGGACGCGCACCTCATGGGGCGCACGATTCTGGACACGGACGGGCGGCGAACCGAGGTGGTCAACGACGTCCACCTGCTCGAGGCCAAGGGCCGGCTGCTACTCGTCCACGTGGACACCTCGTTCAACGGCATCCTGCGCCGCTGGGGTCTCGGCGGGCTCAAGTGGGTCAAGGACGAGTTCATCTCGTGGAAATACGTCCAGCCGCTGTCGGTCGAGGACGCGGTCGCCACGGACAAGGTCTCGCTCTCGGTGACGAGGAAGCAAATGCTCGAGCTGCCGAGCGAGGACCTCGCGGACGCGCTCGAGGAGCTCAAGGGCGAGGAGCAGCAGGCCCTGTTTTCCGCGTTGGACTCCGAGAAGGCCGCCGAGACGCTGCTCGAGGCCGAGCCGCGAGCCCAACGTCAGCTCATCGCCGACCTGCGCAAGGAGCGCGCCCGGATGATCCTCTCCGAGATGAGCATCCCGCAGCTGGCGAAGCTCTTCTCCGTGCTTCCGCACGACGACGTGACCGGCCTGATGGAACTGCTCTCTCAGGAGGATGCCGCAAGGATCAGGTCGATCCTCTCCGAGCGCGAGGCCACGGCGGGCGCGCTGATGTCGTCCGAATTCGTGGCTGTCTCGCTCGACACGAAGGTCGGGCCTCTGCTCGAGCAGATCCGGCGGTCCGGGAGGGATCCGGACACGATCTCCTACATCTATGTGATCAACAGTGACGGCAGGACGCTGGTCGGCATTGTCGACCTCCGCGAACTCGTCCTGGCGGCGGACGGCGCGTCCGTGTCGGAAATCATGACTTCACCCGTTGTGGCGGCCGAGGAGAGCGACCTTCAAGACGATCTCGCCGAGGTCTTCGCCAAGTACCACTACAGGATGATCCCGATCGTCGACGCCCAGGACCACCTCCTCGGCGTGATCCGTTACAACGAGATAATGACGGGCACGGCTGCCCGGAAGGAGTAGGCGAGCGCAATGCCCCGTGTCCGGATGACGCCGATGGTCAGGGTGGCCTTGTTCCTCCTGGGGCTATACCTCATCGCACTTCTGGCGCTGCTGCTGGTCAGGTTCCTCCGCATCTTCTAGCGAGTGCCGCCGGCGTCGGACCGTCCATCCGGCCGAGGGGTCCCGCGGGCGCTCCGCCCACCCTCCCGGCCGGTCCAGACCCTCCGATCCCCCCCTCGCCGCGGCAGAGCCGCGACTCGTCTGGGCGTTGCGGATCGCGGCCCCACGTCCTCGTGTAGCCTCCGGCTACGCTCCGTTGCTCCCGCCTGGTGCGCCTTGCATCTGGCTCACTCCCGGCGGCGCGGCTGCCCGCCTAACCCCGACGCCCTGCCAGTCTTGTCTCTCAACTCTTCACTCTTAACTCTTCGCTCTGAACTGTCTCTACTCCACTCCGATTTGCTAAGCTCTCGGTGCGATTCGAAGGGGAGGACCCATGGCCCGTGCGCGTAAGTCGAACCTGGGGTTCGGAGTCATGCTCGTCGTCGTGGGCGGAGTGCTGCTGGTGACCCGCTTCGCACTCGTGGGTACCGCGCCCGCGTGGCTGTTGGGGCTCGGCGTCGGGCTGGCGCTCATTGCGATCGTGGGTTCGTCGTACGGCGCGCTGGTGGGCGGCATGATCCTGCTCGGCCTGGGTTCCGGGATGCTGCTGGGCGACCGGGGTGTCGGGGGCCTGCCGAACGGGAGCTGGATTCTGCTCGGCCTCGGCGCGGGCTTCGTCGGGATCTGGGTCCTCGCGCTCATCCTCAAGCTCCGCAGACATTGGTGGCCCCTGGTGCCCGGCGTGGTCTTGTTAGCGGTGGGGGGTGCTCGCTTCTACCGGCACTTCGCCCTGATCCCGCCCGAGGTGATGGTCGCGGTCCGCACCTGGTGGCCCGCCCTCCTCGTCGTTGCCGGCGCGTGGATCCTGATCCGCGCACTCCGCTCCTGACCGCAGAAGGTGAAGAGTTAAGAGTGAAGAGTTAAGAGTTAGGAGTTGCATGGCATCATCCGGCAGGGGGCCGCCCCGTTCGAAGGTTCGCAGGTTCGAAAGTTCGTAGGTTCGAGAGTTCGTAGGTCTGGGGAGGGCGACGCCTCACAATGGATGGAGGTTCGCGAGCCCGCGCTCCTTGATTCTCCAACTCTTCACTCTCAACTCTGAACTGTTAACTTCTGGTGGCGGGATCGGCCCTCACCGGGTGAGCAGCAACACGTCGCCGGGCCGGATCGTGGTATCGGGCAGGTTGTTCCGCTTCTGCAGCTCCTCGGTCGAGGTGCCGAAACGCCGCGCGATCTTGAACAGCGTGTCGCCCGGTCGCACCACGTACCTCTCCGGAGCCGCAGCCTGGCCCTTTGGCCCACCGCGGACCGTGCCCGTTCTGCGACGCTCCGAAGGCTGGGCCGGGCCCCGGGGGACGATCAGCGTTTGCCCGATCCGGAGGGAGCGCGAGTTCTTGAGCCCGTTTGCCACGAGGATCGCGTCCGGAGTCGAGCCGTACCTACGCGCGATCGACCCCGGCGTGTCGCCCTTCTTGACGACGTGGAGGAAGCGGCGCACGCGCTCGGACTCGGGGATCGCTGCGATCACCTGGGCCGTCTGGGCTTCCCGTCCGCACGGAACCGCGAGCTGATACGTGGCGTTGGTCGGCGTCAGGCGGCGCGTGAGGGCGGGGTTCAGGGTCGCCAGCTCCTCGGTGTCGAAGCCCGCCCGCTCGGCCAGCACCTCGATGTCGAGGGCTCCCTCCACCGGGACGCGCCCGAGGCACACCGGCTTTTCCTCGAACTTCGGCAGCCCGTACGCCGCAGGATCCTTCGTGACGACCACAACTGCCCAGAGCGCCGGCACGTAGTTGCGGGTTTCGCGCCGAAGATAGCGGCGCAACGTCCAGAAGTCCGAGTTCCCCTTCGCCCTATGCAAGGCCTTCGCAACGTTGCCGGCGCCACAGTTGTACGCCGCGAGCGCGAGCTCCCAGGAACCGAACGTGCCGTACAGGTCGGACAGGTGGCGAACCGCCGCGTGGGTCGCGAGGAACGGGTCGTTGCGCTCGTCGACGAGGGAGTCGCTGCGGAGATCGTAGAGGCGGGCCGTGCCCGCCATGAATTGCCAGAGCCCCTGCGCCTTGGCACGCGAGCGGGCACGCGGGTTGAACGCGCTCTCGACGAGTGGGAGCCACGCCAGGTCCTGGGGCAGGTTGGCCTTCGCAAGCTCGGCGCGGATGAACGGCAGGTAGTGAGAGGCTCTCTCGATGGCTGCGATGAAGCGCTCCCGGTACCGCCCTGTGTAGAAATCGATCAGCGAGCTGACCTCACCGTTTACCAGAATGGGGAGGTCGTATTCGGCGAGGCGGGCCTTCTCCTTCAATTCGGCCACGTGCTCTTGAGGCACCGGCAACGGTTCGGGAGGCGGTTCCTCCGCGTTCGCCTCGTCGTCCTCGGCCTGGCCGGCGAGCCTGACCAGCTCGTTCACCACGTCGTCGCGGTACCCGGGGAAGTCGCCGGTGCCGACACCCAACGCCGGCGCCTGCTCGAGGAGCTGGAAGATGTCCGCCTCACAGTCGCGGAAGCCCGCCGAGTCCCCCTGGTTGACGGCCTCCCGGGCGGAGGCGAGCAAATCCTCGACCTGGTCGCGCGGATCCGCTGGTGTTCCGGTCGCAGGTTGCTTCGCCGTCGTGGCCTCGCCCGAGCTCGCTGGGACGGGCCGGCTGGCACTGGGCGTGGAGGTCCGGCACGCGGCCAGCGCTGCGAGCGCCGCGACGATGAGCCCGGCTTTGACTGCGGACCGTGTCATTCGCCCTGGAGATTGACGATGAGCGTGAGCGCGAGATGGCGCAGCCGCTCGCCGCGTTTGAAATTGACCTCCACCGGAGATACCTCCCTGACGGGGTTGCCACGGTCGTCAACGAGCTGGATGTTGACCAGGCAACGGCGGGCGAGGCCGAGAGCGCTGCCGACCTTCTCGTCAACGCGGCGCTTCACCTCCTGGCGTGAGTTGACGGAGCCCTGGAGCAGGGCGTCGAGGTCGAGCGACGGGCCGCTGTCTCGTACCTGTCTCCTCGGCTCCGGCTCGAAGGTGCTGGATTTTCGCAACGTCTCGAGTTCCGCGAGGATGTCGAGGGAGGACGTGACCTTGACGTGCCGGATCTCTGTCTCGACCACCTTCTCCGGCTCCGGCTCCGGCGAGGTGGCGAACTCGACCGGGGCCTCTTCCGCCTCCTCGGCGGTGGGGAACTCGGCGGTGGTCGCCTCCGGGCTGGCCGGAGTCGAAGGCGCGGCCGCTGGCTCGACGGCCGCCGCCGCGGCAGCGGCCGGTACGGGCGGCTCCACGACGGGCTGCGACGGCACCGGCTCGGGCGCCCCCGGAGGCGGCGCGGTCGCGACCTCCGGTGGATGCGGGACCGGGGCCGACGCTGGAGTCCCGAGCCCCTCGGCGGCGGCGGCAGCAAGCGCCGCCGGGCTGAACGCCACGTGGGGACGAGAGACCGGGGCCTCACCGGCGGCGCGCACCGGCGCAGGCACGACCGTGGCGGCGGCCTCGGGACTGACCATACGGCGTCGAAGCGACCGCAGGGTAAGCTTCGTGATTGCCTTGAGGGTCTCGAAAACACCCGTGCCGTCGACCGCCACCGACTCGAAGGAATCCCACCGGCCTTCCGGATTCAACTTGGCGTTGAGCTCGTCGACCGTCAGGATGTTCTTGAGGTCCCTCTTGTTGTACTGGACGACGAGCGGAACTGTGTCGAGAGGGAGCCCCAGTTCGAGCAGGTTCTCCTCGAGGTTCTGAAGGCTCTCGATGTTGGCCTCGGCCATCGGGCGCTGGGAGTCCGCCACGAACACCATGCCGTCCACACCCTTGAGAACGAGCTTTCGGGTCGTGTTGTAGAAGACCTGGCCGGGCACCGTGTAGAGCTGCAGGCGGGTCCTGAACCCGCCGACCTTTCCGACCTCCAGCGGAAGGAGGTCGAAGAAGAGCGTCCGATCCGTCTCGGTCTCCAGCGAAACCATCTCGCCGCGCGAGCCCGGGGCCGTCTTCGCGTAGATGTACGAGAGGTTTGTAGTCTTTCCGCACAGACCAGGACCGTAGTACACGATCTTGGCCGCCATCTGCATCGTGGCCCAGTTGAAGAACACCATTGCTGCACGCCCCCAGAACTACGCCAGCGAGCCGAAGCTAGCACACTAGGGTAGGACGGTCAACGCTCGCCTCATCTCCTGCAGCTGAGACTCCCTCAGGAGACGCTGCGCGGCGAGAGCGGCAACGGCGATGTTGCCTACGGCCCGGTACGCCGCTGCGGCTGGTTCGGGAAGAGCCGCGAGGTGGGTCCTCACCGCCCATGCGTCCCCTCGCCCGAGTGGCCCCGTCAGGTTCTCGATCCCTCTCGCCATGAGTGCGGCTTCGACGGCGCCACGCACGAGGGGTCGGAGCGCGGCAACGGCGCCCCGTTCGGAAAGGCCCGAGAGGACGAGGAGGCTCCTTGCAGCGGCGACAAGGGTGTGGGTCAGATTTGCCGCCATCGCCGCGGCCGCGTGGTACTGCGGCTTTGCGGCCGCCGTCAGCCTCACGGGTCGCATCCCAAGGGAGCGGGCGAGGCGGCAGGCCTCGTGCACTGCCGACGTGTCTCCCTCCACGGCCGCCACAGCGCCGTTCAGCGTGACCAAGGGGCCGGTCGCCGTCGGGAAGCTGACGAGAGGGTGGATCGACCCGAGGTGACGCCCCTTCCGGGCAACGGGGCCCAGAACACTGGCCGGGACGAGCCCGGATGTGTGCAGCACGACCCTTGTTGCCGGGTCCAGACGCGACGCGAGGGCATCTGCGCAGCCAGCGAGAGCGGAGTCCGGCACGGCGATGAGAACGCCTTCCGCCGGCGGCAACGCGGCTTCCGGGCCCCAGATTGGAATCCCCGGCGCCGCCCGGCGTGCACGAGTCCTGCCCGCAGGAGAACGTGTCTCGATGCCTCCCACCCGGATCCCTGCCGCTGTCATCGCTCGGACGAGCTGCAGTCCGCACCTTCCCGGACCCACGAGAAACCACTGAGAGAGCATGCACTCATGCTACAGTATGGCTGCCCGCGGGACGGTGTTCCGGGGGTCAGGAACGGGGCCATGAAAGCCGTTTTGTCGGAGCGGGAACGGGAGATCTTGTGCGAGCTGGTCGAGCTGTACCTCGCCAGCGGCGAGCCCGTGGCCTCGGCTGCTCTGGCTCGGGTTTCGCGCACGGGCTTGTCGTCGGCATCGCTGCGCAACGTGATGGCCGATCTCGAGGACAAGGGCTTCCTCCTCCAGCCCCACACGTCGGCCGGCCGAATCCCGTCGGACCTGGGGTTTCGCCTTTACATCGACAAGCTCCTGCAGGGGGCGGTCCTCTCGCACAGGGACGAGCGGCGCCTCCGGGCGATGCTCTCGCCCGCCGGCTCGCTCGAGGAGGTGCTGGCGCAAGTCAGCCGCGTTCTCGCCGACGTGACCGCGGAGGTCGGCATGGCGATGGCCCCCGCCTCGCAGCAGGCCAGTCTCCAATCGATCCACTTCGTCCGGGTGGCGCCCAAGCGCGTCCTGGCGGTGGTCGTGACGGCAGGCGGGCTCGTCGATTCTCGACTCCTGACGGTGGAACGCGACTTCGACTCCGCCGAGCTCGAGCGCATCTCCAACTACTGCACCCAGTCGTTCGCGGGTCACGCGCTCCACGAGATCAGCAAGCGGTTGCTCGCCTTGATGGCCGAAGAGCGGGCGCAGGCCGATGAACTGTTGGCAGGCGTCGTGGCCCTCGGAAAGCGCGCCGTCGGGAGCGACGGCGTTCCGGGGGGCGAGGTGTTCGTTGAGGGGGCGGATCGCCTGCTCGGTCGTGCCGGCCCCGGCCAGTTTCACGCCGTCCGACGGTTGCTGGCCGCCTTCGCCGACAAGGCGCTGCTGCTCTCGCTCCTCAACGGGTTCCTCTTCTCGTCTGGGCCCCGCGTACTCCTCGGCTCCGAGTTCTCGTTGGTTGACGGCGACGATCTCGGCCTCATCGTGACCTCGTTCCATCGCAACAGCGGCGAGGACGGCCTGATAGGGGTGGTCGGCCTCAAGCGCATGGACTACCCGAGGATCATCCCGATCGTGGACTATATTGGGCAGTACCTCACTGCGGCCGGAAGGGAGCCTGGAGGAGCTGAATGAACGATGAGGAGAAGGGGCTGACGCCCGAGGAATTCCCCGAGGTCCTCGATCAAGATGAAAGCGCCGCCGCAGCCGAGGGTGCGGGGGTCGCGGCGGTCGGGGACGAGGCGTTTCAGGAGGAGCTGCAGAACCTCCAGCAGGAGATCACGCGTTTCAAGGAACTCTACCTGCGCAAGCTCGCCGATTTCGACAACTACCGGAAGCGGCAGGAGCGCGAAATGGGCGAGTTCCGGCGGTACGCGAAGGCCGAGCTGATGCGGGACTGCCTGCCGGTCCTCGACAACCTGGAGCGGGCGCTCGCGGTGCCCGGCGGCGACGGCAGCGGGCTGCGCGAGGGCGTGGAGCTGGTGCTGAAGCAGTTTAAGGAGGTGCTTGGGCGCCACGGCCTCGCGGAGGTCGACCCCATCGACCAGCCCTTCGACCCGACCCAGCACGAGGCGATCTCTCGCAACGAGGCTCCCGGCGTCTCCGAGCCCACGGTTGTGCAGGTGCTCCAGAAGGGCTACGTGATGGGTGAGCGGTTGATCCGTCCGGCGCTGGTGATCGTCGCGGTCCCCTTGACTGTGGCCGCGCAGGACGTGCCGGAACCCGATTCTGAGGAATCCAATGGGCAAGATCATCGGAATTGACCTGGGCACCACCAACTCGTGCGCCGCAGTGGTCGAGGGAGCGCGGCCAGTCGTGATCCCAAACCGCGAAGGGGCCCGCACCACCCCTTCGGTGGTCGGCCGCGCGGCCGACGGGGAGCTTCTGGTCGGTCAGATCGCCCGCAGGCAGGCGCTCACCAACCCGCGCAACACCGTGTACGCGGTGAAGCGTCTGATCGGCCGGAAGTACCGCACGTCCGAGGTCGAGCGCGCGCGTGCCATCGTCCCGTACACCATCGTCGAGGCGCCGAACGGCGACGCGTACGTTCAAATCGGCGAGAAGATGCACTCCCCGCAGGAGATCTCCTCGTTCATTCTTCGCGAGATCAAGGAGTTTTGTGAGTCCTCGCTCGGCGAGGAGGTGTCGCAGGCGATCGTCACGGTGCCTGCCTACTTCGACGACTCCCAACGTCAGGCTACCAAGGACGCGGGCACGCTCGCCGGACTCGAGGTCCTCCGCATCATCAACGAGCCCACGGCGTCGTCGCTGGCGTACGGCTTCGGGCGCGGCGGCAGCGAGACGATTGCGGTGTTCGATCTGGGCGGAGGCACCTTCGACATCTCGATCCTCGAGATCGGCGAGGGCTTGTACGAGGTCAAGTCGACCGCGGGCGACACGTTCCTGGGCGGCGAGGACTTCGACGCTCGCATCATCGAGTTCCTCCTCGATTTCTTCTTCAAGGAGACCAAGGTCGATCTGAGGGGCGATTGCATGGCCATGCAGCGCCTCAAGGAGGGCGCCGAGGCGGCCAAGTGCGAGCTGTCCACCGCGATGGTGGCGAACATCTCGCTGCCCTTCATCGCCACCGACGGAACACAGGCGCTTCACCTCAACTACGAGCTCTCGCGCGAGCAGCTCGAGAGCCTGGTGGCGGACCTCGTTCGCTCGACGCTCGAGCCGTGCCGGAACGCCCTCGAGGCCGCGGGCCTCAAGCCGGCCCAGGTGCAGCAGATCATCCTCACCGGCGGCCAGACCCGCATGCCGCTGGTGGCCCGAACCGTGGCTGAGTTCTTCGGCCGCACTCCCAACCGGGAGATCAACCCCGACGAGGTCGTCGCCGTCGGTGCCGCCATCCAGGGCGGCATCGTGCTGGGCGAGATCAAGGACCTGGTGCTGCTCGACGTCACGCCCCTGTCGCTCGGTATCGAAACGCGTGGCGGGCTGTTCACGAAGCTGATCGACCGCAACTCCACGATCCCGACCCGGAAGTCGCAGATCTTCACGACGGTCACGGACAACCAGCACTCGGTCGAGATCCACGTCCTGCAGGGCGAGCGCGAGCTCGCGACCGAGAACAAGGCGCTCGGGCGCTTCGAGCTGGTCGGCATTCCTCCCGCGCCGCGTGGCGTACCCCAGATCGAGGTCACGTTCGCGATCGACTCCAACGGTATCGTTCAGGTCACCGCGCGCGACCTCGCCACGGGGCGCGAGCAGTCGATCCAGGTCAACCCCGCGGGTGGTCTCACCAAGGAGGAGATCGATCGGATGATCGCGGAGGCGGACCGTATGCGCAAGGAGGACATGCGCCGCCGGGAGCTCCGATTGCTGCGCAACAAGCTCGAGGGTCTCCTGTACACCAACGAGCGGGTGTTCAAGGAGTTCGGATCGATGCTCGATGGGCCCATCGCTGAGAAGGTCAAGGGAGGGCTCGAGCACGGCCGTCGCGTATTGGACGCTGAGGACACAACCGTCCTGCAGGAGGCCATTGACGCCGTCCAGATTGCGGCCCGCCACCTCACGGAGGTCATGCTGACCGACCCCACGCGCCTCATCTCCGGCATGGGCGGCGATCCCGCTGACGGCGGCGGCAACAGGTGAGCAAACGCGACTACTACGACGTCCTCGGGGTCAACCGCGCCGCACCCCGCGAGGAGATCAAAGCAGCGTACCGGCGCCTTGCGGTCAAGTACCACCCCGACCGCAACCCCGGCGACAGCGAGGCCGAGGAGAGGTTCAAGGAGGCCGCCGAGGCATACGCGGTGCTTTCCGACCCCAACAAGCGGGGGCAGTACGACCGCTTCGGCGAGGCCGGTCTCGGGGGGCAGCCGTTCTCCGGTTTCGACGCCTCGATCTTCGGTGACTTCGCGGACATCCTGGGGAACTTCTTCGGATTCGAAGGGTTCTTCGGCGGCGGCCGCCGTCGGTCCGGGCCCGAACGGGGATCCGACCTTCGAACGACGATCGCGGTGTCCTTCACCGAGATGGCGAGCGGGACGGAGCGGCAGCTGTCCGTCGCGCGCGAGGAGAGCTGCGAGAAGTGCGGGGGCTCCGGCCTCGCCCCCGGATCGAAGCCTGAGACCTGCAGGGGGTGCGGCGGGCGCGGTCAGGTGCGCGTGAGCCAGGGGTTCTTCACCATGGTCCGACCGTGCCCGCAGTGCGGCGGCAGCGGCCAGATCATCTCGAACCCGTGCGCGTCGTGCGACGGGGCCGGAAGGGTCGAGCGGAAGCGCCAGCTCAGGGTCGGGGTGCCGGCCGGAATCGAGGACGGCACGCGTCTGCGCCTCGTCGGAGAGGGCGAGGCCGGCATGCGCGGCGGCCCGGCGGGCGACCTCTACGTCGTCGTGCGAGTCGAGCCCCACGACCTGTTCGTCCGCGAAGGTCCCGACCTCCACCTGGAACAGGAGATCTCGGCATTCGTGGCGGCGCTCGGGGCGGAGCTGGAAGTGCCGACGATGGGCGGCACCGAGAAGCTCAAGGTCGCTCCGGGGGCGCAGCCGGGCGACACGGTCGTGCTGCGAGGGAAAGGGTTGCCGCGTCTGCGCCGTGGCGGGAACGGCGACCTCGTCGTCCACCTCAAGGTGACGGTGCCGCGAAAGCTCTCGGCGAAGCAGCGCGAGCTTCTGCGGGCCCTCGTCGCCGAGGAGGGCGATCGTCCGGGTGTCTTCCGGAAGGTCCGCGACCTCATCGAGGGGAGCGGTTGAGCTCGGGCTACCTGACGGTCACCTGCCGGCTTCGGGCCGAGGCCGAGGAGCAACTCGCCAGCGCGTTGGAGCGATGGCCCGTTCTGGGCTGCCAGGTCGAGAACGCTGGGCCAGACATCGATGTGACGGTCTTTATTGAGGCAGAGCAGGGGACTGCGGTGCCCGCCGTCTGCGAGGGGTTGCGCACCCTCGGCGCCTGGGACCTCGCCTCCGGCCACTTCGCCGAACAGGACTGGCTCGCCGAGTACCGGCGCCACGCCACGCCTCGGGCCGTCGGCTCGCTGTTCTGGGTGGATCCGCACCCGGAGAAGCCGACGCCGCCGCCGCCGGAACGGGTACACCTCGTCGTGGAGCCGCGGCAGGCGTTCGGCAGCGGCTCGCACGAGTCCACGCAGCTCGTCCTGCTCATGCTCGAGGACCTACCTTTGGCTGGCCAGCGCGTCCTCGACGTCGGAACCGGCTCGGGAATCCTCGCGCTCGCGGCCCGCGCGCTCGGCGCCAGGTGGGTCGTGGGTTTCGACATCGATGCGGAAGCGGTTTGCATCGCGCACCAGACGGTTGCGGCCCAGCCGCAGAGGCTCCCGGTGGCGCTCTTCGCCGGCTCGACGTCTGCGGTCGCGCACCGGCCGGTGTTCGACCTGATCCTCGCCAACCTCATCCCGACGGAAGCCGAACCGCTCCTCGCCGACCTGCGGTCGCTGCTCGCGCCCGGTGGGATGCTGTTACTTTCCGGCCTGATGGCCGACCAGCACGCGGCGAGCGAGGCGGAGCTCGCCCGCTGCGGGTTCGAGGTCGTCAAGGCGCGCGAGCTCGAGGAGTGGGTGGGACTGGTGTGCAGGGCAGGGGTCAGGGATCAGGGGTCAGGGGTCAGGGACGACGACCTCGGTTCGGCGACGATCCAATGAGTGTGACGAGGCTGGTGATGCAGGGGGTGGCGCTCGCCCCGGGGATGATCCGCGTGCCTGCGGAGGCGGCCCACCACGCCCGGGTGACCAGGGTCGTGCCCGGCGATGCGGTCGAGGTTCTCGACCTCGCGGGCGCGGTCGCGATCGGCACGTTGGCCCGCTGGGAAGGGAAGGCATGCGTGGTCGAGGTCGCGCGTGTCGAGCGCGAGCGTGGCGAGCCGCCTGCGCCGCTCGTGCTCGGCCTGGCCGCGCTGCACACGCAGGCGTTCGACTGGGCGGTCGAGAAGGCCACCGAGCTCGGGGCCACCGCGATCGTGCCGGTGCTCGCGGAGCGGGTGCAGGGCGGCCAGCACGGCGCGCGCGTCGAGCGCTGGCAGAGGATCGCCGACGCCGCGGTCGCACAGTGCGGGCGCTCGCGTTCGCCGAGGATCGGCGAGCCGGCGGCGCTCGCCGGGTTCGCCGCGGCGGCGAGCGGCGTGCGGCTCGTCGCCGACCCCGGCGCGGGAATGCCGAAGGCGTTCGCGCCGGGCGCGGGCGGCATGACGCTCCTCGTCGGCCCCGAGGGCGGATTCGCCGACGAGGAGCTGGCCGCCGTTCGCGCGGCGGGTTTCGTCGGCCTTCCGCTCGGGCCGCGCACGCTCCGTGCCGAGACCGCGGCGGTCGCCGCGCTCACCCTCGCGCAGAGCCTCGCCGGCTGGCTCCGCTAGCGCAGCTCCTCTTCACGTTGTCATCCCGAGCGACGCGAGGGATCTCGGCGGGGTTGTTTCGTCTTTCCACTCGCGTGGAGGCTTCCTTTCTTGCCCTGCGCGCATGGCTTTCTTTGTGCCGGTGCTGCGGTGGCCGCTCTCGGGCTTGGCCGCCCCCGCGGCCTGACCCTTCTTTCCCCTGCGGGGAGGCCTGTTTTCTTTTGCCCCTCGGGATCGCGGCCCTCCTCGCTTGCTCGCCCCCGGTCGC
>JAIQFQ010000063.1 GCA_020073245.1 Terriglobia bacterium
GCCGACCCAGACTTTCAACTGGGTGGGCCTCTTGCTCCGCCGGACCAAGGCGATCTGACACCGATGAGCTTCGAACTGGCAGAAAGGTTGTGGGCGGAACGTGATCCGCAGCACCCTGAGAACCCAGTCGTCCTCGACGGAAGAATTAGAGACCTACTCAAACACACAACAGAGGCGGCTGCAGGCGCCATTCTCGCTTTCTGGGACGAGGTCAAGGATTACAAGTGCCCCTGCAACGACTTCACTCCGTGTTCATTCCACGCGGGTGCAAAGGACCCAGATTGCTCCGGGTACAAGGGAGGGCCGAGCCCGCCCGGGCGAGATTTCCCCGACGACACGCAGGGGGTCGTGGGGACAACCTCGGCGGTGACGACGTCGGCTGTCGGCGACCTTTCCAACCCCGATCTCTTCACCCACTGGCCCTCCATCGCCGCCGTGGGCGTCGAGAAATCCCTCCCCTCCCTCATCGATTTTGGCCGCACCATGCACTTGCTCTCACTTTCTCAGGAACCCCATCTCACCGACACCGGCCGGGACACCATCGCCCACGGCATCGCCGAGCTGGAGGCCAAGTACTCGGTCCACATCCGCCGGCCCGAGGACGACCTCCCCAAGGCCGCCCATGTCGCCATCCTCTTCAACGGCTTCGCCGGCGAAGCTGCCGCCGCCCTCGACGCCCTCGGCTGGACCCACGTCCGCGTCGGGCTCACCTTTGACCCACTCCAGCTCGCCGAGGATCAACGGATCCTTCTCATACCTTCGGGCGGACTCTACGGCACCGCCGGCAGCGCCGACCTCAAGGCCCGCCTCGCGGCCTATGTCCAGGCCGGAGGCACACTCATCGTCATGGCACAGATGCACGGCGAGGACTTCACCACCATGCCTGTGCCCGACGGCGAGACGCTCACGGGCTATGGGTGGTTCGAGGATCAGAGCTGCTGGGGCGGCAGCGTCACAATCGCCGCCGCACACCCCCTCACCTCCGCCCTCACCGATACCCGGCGGGACGTCAACGTCGACGGGTTCTTCGACCGCTGGCCGTCCCAGGCCAACCTCCTCCTGCGCAAGACAAACGGTGCCATGCCGGTCCTTCTCACCTACCCTCTCGGCGCCGGCCGCGTCCTCATGACGACCGTCTTCGAGGACTGGGCCAGGACCAACGGACGCTCGTCGGCGGAGGGCCAGGCCCTCCTTAATGGCTTCTTGCAGTGGGGTGTCGAGATCGACCGCGAGCTGCCGCGCTGCCACTTCGACTCGCCTTGCACCGTGGCGATCCCTGTCACCCTCCGCAACCTCACCGAGGCCGCCGGCGATACCGTGGTCTGGCATGTCACTGATGGCCGAATGAAGGGGGCTGCGGGCTGGACTGAGTCCGTGGCGCTAGCGCCGGGCGAGAGCCGGAGTGCAAACGTAAACGTAGTGATCAACATCTGGGGGGGAGACTCGTGGTCTCTGACGCCGGGAATCTACTCGCTTACCTATGAACTTCAGGACAGCACGCGCAGCGTGGACATGGACAGCTTCTTCGGGCCCCCGAAGCCCTGGTTGCTCCAGCCAGACGGCACGGTAGGCAGGTTCGTGGTCGAGGACTGGCCGGATTCGGTGACCAATGCTCCCAAGGTTGAGTTGGGGCTCACCGTGGACTCCGAGTGCGCCCTCCCCGACACCTACATCCCGGTGCACATCTCGCTGCGCAACGACGGAGAGACTGCATTCGCAGGGTTCGTCGCGCTGACGAACAGGCCGCGGCCGCCCCAGCAGGTCCCGGTCGTTGCAGCGCCCCACGTCATGGCAACGGTTGACGCTCTGGTCGGCCCGCTCCACCTCACGACCGGGCACGACGGCATGGCCGGTGGAGGTAGCATCCAGGCCGATCTCTACGCGGACGGCGGTTCCCCGCTGGCCTCCGTGGTCAAGTACATCCTCAACAACCCGCAGCTGCTCGACGTCTCGTTCGAGTCCAGTCAGATGGAGGCCGGCGTCGGCGACGAGTTGACAACGTTCGGTCACATCGCCAACCAGTCGATGGGAGAGACGAACCTGCGCACCCGCGTGGTGTTCACCAACTACTACAACTCGAACGCACCTCAGTGTCCACAGGTCAAGACCGACTGGCGGGAAACCCACCTCGGACAAGGCGAGCAGACCCCGATCGGCGAGTCGTATACCGTGCCGGCCGCCTGTAACGGGCTTATCGCGGCCGATCTCATGATCTGCACGCCGGGCCAGCCCTGCTGGGACAGCGGGGACGGCGGTAGTAGGCGCGGATCGGCCAAGATTGCGCTCCCCGGCACGAGGGTCGAGTTGACGGTCGGCGAGTTCGACGTGGTCCCGGGGCCAGCGTTTCGACTGCCGATACGCGTGCGCAACATCGGCCCGCGGCCGGTGACGGCCGGCGAGGTCGGCGTCACATACTGGGGACTTTCCAACGCACCCGAGGTACGCAGCACTCCATTCGACATCGAGGCTGGCGCCGAGACGACAATCCTCCTCGACCTACCGATCCCCGCAGGCGGACCCAACCCGAGCTACAAGTTGGTCGTCGGATACCTCGACGCGTACTGGGGAGCGTTCGAGGACCGCGTGGCGAACTCGGACAAGCGTCTCTACCATGACATCTCGTACGGCGGCCAGATCAGCGTCACGAAAGGGTTCGTCGCCGACGCCGGCAGCGAGGCGATCAACGCCAGCATCCAGATCCAGAACCGGTCCAGCGCCGCACGCCACTTTGCGCTCTCGCTCGACCAGGACGCCCTGGGTTTCCACGAGACAAGGATGTTCGACATCGGCGCCCTCCAGACGATCACCACGGCGGTCACCGTTCCTCTTCCATCTCCACAGAGCTACGGGAGCTGGAAGCTCCGCGCGCGGCTCAGGGACGGTGCACTGATCGCCACCGACCTGAACCTCGGAATGGACCACTTCCCGCCATTCGTCGATGTCGCGGCTGTCCCGGACGCGGCTGCGTATCCGCCCGGCGCTACCGCGAACGTCTCTGTACAGCTGTTCCCGGGGCGCTTGGCTCGTCCGTTCCCTGGGACCTTGGAGGTCACCTGCGACCGCTGGGCGTTCACAGAGTCTCGGACCGTGACGCTTGAATCACTTCAGAAGACGACCGAGAAGTTCAGCATCGGCGTTCCGTCGGACTTTGGTGGCGGGGTCGTGCTATTTCAGGTGCGCTTTCACTTGCCCGATGGCAGGGAGACCATGAAGGACGGCTCGCTGATGGTCCCGGCGCCCTTCTTCAAGGTGACACCACTGCAAACAAATGCCTCCGCCGGCGACGAGGTCGCGTACGAGGTGAGCAACTCGTCGGTAACGCCGGGGACATGCTCCATGGTGTGGACGCTGCGAGATGGCTTCAAGGGCCTCGCTGAGGAAAGCCGGGAGGTGAAGCTGGCTGCAGGCGAGACGGCGAGGACGACGTTCACTGTGCCGACAGCGACCGCGACCGGGGCGTACACCGCACTGGTCCGCTGGGGCACGTCCGATGGCAACCAGCGCGTGCTCCACGACCTCGCAGTCGACGGCACCGAGGCCGGCCTCGAGGTCGGGACCGGCCGACCCGCGTACACCACTGGTCAGTCAATCGACGGCTGGGCCAAGGTCACGAATGGCGCCGCGGCGTTCCCCGGCGCCACGCTCGCGCTCAAGGTGGTCGCCCCCGAGCTGTGCGACGACCGACTCGATCCGTGGGGTATCTACCAGGGCGGCTCTGCGCGGATGGGTGGCTCCCCACACCGCAGTTATCCGCCCCAGGCGATCCGTTCGTCGTTCTGCTTCTACTCCGCCGCGTCCCTACCTGGAACGGATGTGCCAATCGCGACCGCCTCCGGAGACCTGAACGAAGACGGTGCCGACGACCTCGTCGCCCTGTTTCCGGCGACCGAGGGCCTGACGATGACCGTCAACGCCGGGCCCACGCTCGCCAAGGTCGCGTCCGTCGCGCTCCCGGGCTCATCGCGAACAGCCTCTCTGAGCGCCGTCGATGCCGACGGCGACGAACACCTGGAGATCGTCCAGGTCGATACCGGCGACGGTTCTGCGCTGGCAGTTCGTTGTTTCGACCGTACCCTCCACGTGCGGTGGTCTGTGCTGCTTCCCCTGGCAGGCGACCCGGGCGATCCATTCCCGGCGGGAGGACCGATCGCCGCCGACATTGACGGCAGCGGGCTCCCGGTCGTGCTGGCTTCAAGCGGGCGGGACGTCGCAGCGCTCGAGCACGCGAGCGGCGCAGTGCGATGGCAAATGGCAGCGGTTAACCCTGACCTCGACGGGTGGCACGTTACAGGGATCGCCGCGGCGGATGTCGATGGCGACGGCCTCGCCGAGGTTGTCGTCGGCCTCCGCGTCCCCGGCACACCAGACAGCGGGGCGGTGGTGCTTCTCGACGCCCACGGCCACGCTCGCTGGCTGCATTCGACAGCGTACCCGATCACCGGCGCCCCGATTCTCGTCGGCGGCGGCGGGTCGCGCGTCGCACTCGTGCAGACACCTGACGACCAGCGGGTATCAAGCTCGCTCATACTGCTGAGCGTGGCGACGGGAGCCGTGATCGCCGAGAGCGCCGATTCATTCAGGAGCCTATTCGAACCCGCCGCAGCAGACGTCAACGGCGACGGCAACATCGAGCTCGCCGTGGCGGCCGGCGACGCCACCTGCCCGGGCTGCGCCAAGGCCGTGCTGATGTTCACTTCCCAGGCCGTGAGGCTCTGGTCCACCCCTCTCGGTGGGCGGCCCACCGGCTCGCCGGCCCTCCTCGACATGGATGCCAGCGGCACTCCAGATGTTCTCGTCGACTATGTGGCACCGGGCGCGCGTGACGGGATCGGCTGCTTCAAGGGCAGTGACGGGAGACAGATCGGCTTCGGTTACGCGTTCGAGAACCCTCCGTCCCACGCTCTTCCTTTGCTGATCACTAGCTCGACCGGGGGGTGCATCCCCGGGATAGTGAGTGGCCGCAAGGTGGTCAAGGCTACATACTGCGGCGGTCCCGGGGTGAGGGCGCAGGGAACAGCCAACGCCAGTGAAGGCGAGATCCTCTGGCGTTGGGAGGGGGTTGGGTCGTTGGCGCCGGCGCAGGTTTGGGACGTGCCGCAGACCTTCTCGACAGGCGGCCGGATGGGTTCCTTCCTCCTGGTTGGCGATCTACGCAACGAAGCAGGCCAGGCCGTGGCGCACAGCGAGTCGAGTTTCTCAGTGGTCAGCACCACGGCTCCCCTTCTCAACCTTGACCCGCTGTCTACGGCGTACGCCCCGAACGTCCCGCTCCATGCTGGCGGCACGGTCCGCAACGCGGGAAGCGCGGCCATCCAGGTCGTGGTCGCCTTCCAGCTCGATGGCGTGGAGTCCGCACGCCAAACCATTTCGGTGGCGACAGGCGCAACGGCTTCGTTCTCCCAGACACTCACGATGCCCGGCGTCGGCTCCCACACGCTCGCTGTCACCGCCTGGCCGTGCACCTCGCCATCCCTGGTCTCCAAACTCCAACTGCCATTCGAAGTCGTCATGCCGGCCGCCGACGTGACGGTCGTCGCGCCGGCCGCAGTGGGGCCGGCGCCGTTCACGGTGGTGGTGCACCTCTCCAACCCGACACGGTTGCCCCTAACGCTTGAGGTCGGTCTCGACCCCATTGACGGACCACAGGAGGCTTTCCGAAGCGTGGCACTCGCCGCGCAGAGCAGCACAGATTTGCCGTTTCAGCGACAGCTGACCGGTACCACCACGTTTGTGGCGCGCGTCACCGGGGATGTTGCCCACCAGACAAGTGTCGAGGTCCAGTACCAGCCTGCGCCCGAGCCTTCCTTCGCGGGACCACTCGTTCGACCGGCCGGCGATGCCGTGCTCGCGCTCCGGCTCGCCAACGCAACAGACCTGCCGTGGCAGGGAGACCTCTCGTGGTCGCTTTCCGGTGCAACCACGGACGGCGGTACGCTCCCCGCCGTCGTAGAACCACACTCACTCCACACCTTCGATCTCCCGGTCACGTTGAGGGTTGGCGCCTCGACGTTGCGACTGGTCGCTGGAACCGTGACGAGGGAGGCCACGCTCACCGCCTACTTGGGCGCCCTCGGCAGACTCGCGGCGAGTGTTCCAGCGTCCTCCGCGGAGGGCGAGACGATCGTGACTGTTCATCTTGCCAACCTGCTCGGTGAGACTGCCTCGTTCCATGGCACGATCGCCATCGCGAACGCGACCACCGGCGCCTTGGCCACGACCGAGGCACGCTGCTGGAGCCTTGATGCCGGACAGCCACTCGACGAACTGATCCCCCTCTACCTTGCCGCCGGAACCTACTCAATGGCCACAACTCTAGAGGGCGCTCCAACCGGCGAACCCACCCAGTTCACCGTGTTTCCCGGCGCCGCCGCCGAGATGGAGGTCACTGTCCAACCGGTGGATCCCGAAGGGATGCTCCCGCTCTCCGTGATCGTCCGCAACGCCGGCGCGCACGATGTCACCGGCACGGTGAGTGTGGAAGGAACCGGTGCGGACATCCAGATCCCGTCTCTCACGGTGGCGGCCGGCTCGTCGGCGACGGAGGTGCTGGCCTTCGACCCCGACCGGCTACCGGCCGGGGACCTCCCGCTCGAGGTCCGCTTCACCCTTGCGACGGGAGAGGTCTTGGCAACGCGGAGTGCCGTGCTCGGCGTCGCCCGCGGCGCACCGGTCCTCGGCTCGGCACCGACTTCCGTCGCCACGCCCGCGGGTGGCTCCGCGGCAGTCCACTTCAACGTGACCAATCGAGGCACCAGAACCGCTCACTATGAGCTAGAGCTTGACGTCAACGGAGGCGCGGTCCATTCAGCGTCGGCCGAAGGCAACATCCGTGGTCACGAAACGCGGGACGTCCTGATCAGCGTGCCGATTCCCGGCGATCTGCCGTCCGGCGTGCTCCAGGCCGAATACACACTGGTCGGGCGGGACGTTGCGGAGACCGAGGGCCGAACGGTGGCCTCGGGGTCGCTTCCCATCGTGGTTCAAGGACTCGACGTGATGGTCGCGGCCTCGTTGGACCGCGACCACGTGCAACCTGGGGAAGTGGTTTCTCTCTCGCTGGCGATCGACGCACCCGGTTTGCGGGGAGAGGTTCCACTCGCGGCTCGCGTCACGTACCCGCCGTTCGGGGAGCGGCGAGAGTTTCAGCTCCCGACGGGCGGCACGAAGCTGCAGTTCCAGGTGCCAATCGCGCAACCGGGCGGTGAAATAGGTTTCGCGATTCTCCACGCCTCGGGACGCGCACTCTATCTCGACTCTCTGGAGGTCTCTCCGGGTGGGGGCCCGGTCGAGATCACGCTCGACCGAGCCGAGGCCCGGCCCGGAGAGTCGGTCACCCTCGGCGTCACTCTCCGAGTGCCCGGGACGCTCGAACTGTTCGGTCTCGATCACAGTGCTTCGCTGACGAACTCCGGCACGGAGACGTTCCTGGTGCCGGGCGGTCTGTCGTATGGTCGCTACCCGATTCTCTGGACCTTCTACGGCGGAGGGGCTGGGGCCGGCGTGCTCAACGGCGAGCTTCTCGTAAGGGTCCGGGGCCCGCGCGTCCGCATCACTGCCCTCCACGTGCAACCTGGTCGGACGCCAGGCGAGGTGACCGTCGGGGCCACTGTCACGTCCGACAGCGAGCAGCCAGCGTCCGCCAAGGTCTGGCTGGTCGGCCCGAGCGGCGGGTCGAAGCTGTTGCTCGAGCAGTCGGTCACACTCGGGAGCGACCAGGCGTTCGACCTGCAGCTGCCCCTCCGGTTCGCCCCGGAGGATCCAGGCACTCAAACGATTCTGCTCGCGCTCGTCGGTCAGGATGGCACCGAGCTCGCGGAGGCAGCTGCGGCACTGGACGCCGGTGGCGCCAAACTGCAATGAGAGGTTCGTGGCGAAGTCGCGGATCTGTTCCGGCAGGGCAGTCTGGTGTCTGGCTCTGATATTGCCGCTGGGTGCACCACTTGTCGCTCAGGTGGCTGGCGCAGCCAGCCCGGCACCGCAGACGCATCGCTCTCCGAGGCGTCCAAGTC
>JAIQFQ010000027.1 GCA_020073245.1 Terriglobia bacterium
GGCTTCATGAGGGCGCTGTTGCCGGGCGTCAGGAGCTTCGTCCGGATGAGCTCCGCGAACATCCCGCCGAGGAAGAACGACGCCAGGATGACGGTCAGATACATCACGCCGATGCGTTTGTGATCGAGCGTCAGCAGCCAGGACTTCAGGCCCCGCCCGTGGGTGAGGTAGTTGCCCCCCCCGAGTGTGTTCCCCATCGCCGGATTGGCGCAGCCGCTCGTCGTCTCGTCGCGTCCCATGTCGTTCGCCCTTCGCTCGCATCCCCGGGTGACCGGACCCGATAACGGGCCGCACCCCCGATTGTCCGTCTCACTTCAACGTCTTCAGGTACTCGATGATTGCCGTGATCTCCTGGTCCTTCAGCCGGCCCTTGAACGTCGGCATCACGGGCTGGAACCCAAGCGCGATCTTGGCCTGCGGGTCGAGGATCGACTCACGGATGTAATCCTCGTCGGCCGAGACCGTCTTGCCTCCCTCGATCGGCACAGCGTGCCCGAACAGCGCCCTGAACGTGGGCCCGGTCCCCCCCTTGCCGTCCACGGAGTGGCACTGTGCGCACCCGCGAGTCCGGTAGAGCTTCTCTCCGGCCTCGGCCGGCGCCATCGTCTTCAGGAAGTTGCTCGCCTCCTCGAGCCAGCGCTCGAAGCCGCCCGGCTCGTGCACGACGACCTTGGCCCACATATCCGAGTGGCCGGTGCCGCAGTACTGCGTGCAGTAGATCTGGTACTCACCGGCCCGGACCGCCCGGAACCACACCTTGACGTACCGCCCCGGCAGGACGTCGCGCTTGAGGCGGAACGCCGGAATGTAGAACCCGTGGATCACGTCCTCCGAGGTCATCACCAGGCGAATGGGCGTGTCGAGCGGAACGTGGAGGTCCTCGTCCACGTGCCCGTTCGGATAGGTGAACAGCCACTTCCACTTCTGGCCGGTGACCAGCACCTCGTACGAGTTCGCCGGCGGCGTATTGAGGTCGAGGTAAACCTTGAACCCCCACACGAAGATGAAGACGACGATGGCGATCGGGATCAGGGTCCACGTCAGCTCGAGCGCCGTGTTGTGGCGCGGGCTCGTCTCCGCGTCCTCACGGCCGGGCCGCCTCCGGTACCGGATCACGAACGCCACCATGAGCGCCACGATCAGGACGAAGAAGAAGACCGACACCCAGAAGATGAAGCCGAAGATCCGGTCCACGGGCCCGGCGCCGGAGGAGGCCTCCACCGGCATCCAGAAGCTGCCCTCGGTCTGGGTCGCCGCCCAGGTGAAGAGCCTGTCAAGAATGTCGTGTCCGAGGCTCAATGCGCCACTCCCCTGCCCGTTGCCGCCCCCGCACCGTTCCGGAGGCTGAGGTTGATCGAGATGACGAACCTATCAGTCAACGTCTGGAGACGTGCGTCTCCGGACGCATGTGCGTATGTGAATGCGCGCCGCGCCGCCACGCCGTCATCAGCCAGATCCCGACGACGAGTGCGGTCGCCGCGCCGCCGAGGCGCATGAAGTTGCTGGCGGCGACCACGTACCGGCCCGCGTTCGCGTCGTAGTGGTAGCAGAACAGCAGCGCCTGGTCGGTCGTCGACCCGATCTTCCCCTCTCCCGCCTCGGTGAGGCCGAGCTTCAGCGTCTTCGGTTCGAAGACGACGCCGTAGAGGACGCGTGCCACCCGCCCGTCCGGCGTCAAGAGGAAGATCCCGGCCGGGTGGGCGTACTGCTGGCGCTCCTCGTCGTACCGGTAGCCGAAACCCACCGCGCCGGTCAGCGCCTTGATGGTCGCTTCCTTGCCGGTGAGGAAGTGCCAGCCGCCGGCGGCGCCCGGTCTCCCGTAATCCGTGAGGTAGCTCTCCTTCTTCAGCATCGCGAGCTTAGGCGTCTCGAGCGGGTCGATGCTGACCGTCACGATCTCGAACTCCTTGCCGGGCGTCCAGGGGAGCTGCTTGAGACCGTCCAGCAACCCCGAGAGGAGGAGCCCGCATAGCATCGGGCACCGGTAGTAGTTGAGCGTGAGAATCACGGGCTTGCTGCCGGAGATCACCTGCGAGAGCCTGAGCGGCCGGCCGTCCTCCGCCGCGAACTCCAGGTCCAGCGGGACCCGCGCCCCCGGGTGCTCGGTGATCCCGACCCCTTCGAGTTGCTTCGGGAGGGGCTCCGCGCGCTGCGCCGCCACCGGCGGTGCGAGAGCCGCCAGCGCAAGCACGACAGTGACCCCGACCCGAACCCCTCTCATGACCGCTCTCCATTGGACGGACGTCGCACCCGACCCGGTCGGTTCGGCTCGACCGGCCCCCGGGAGCGACCCATCCATCGCCAAGAAGGACGGGAGCGGGTCCGCAATTCCACTCACCTCTTCGTCCCACCTGCAGGGGCGACCGGCGCCGTCTTCGGCGTCGCGGCTGGTGGCTGCACGGCCGGCCACGGTGAGTTGCCTCCGTCGCGCACGAGCAACTCCATCGCGCGGTCGATCGGTATCGCGACGACTCCCGCCCTGGGATCGACGAACCGGTACGAGTGGAGCGTCTCGAGCTGCTGCGCCCTGAGCTGCGAGAGCTCCTCCGGCGCCACGGCGACGACCTTCCGCACGTTTTCCCCCTCCTCGGACCGGTAGAAGTACGCCTGGAGTAAGACAACGAGCGCGAAGAGCACGATCGCGAACACGACGCCGATCAGGGCCGTCAACGGGGTGTTGGGTTCGCCGGTCTCTCTCACCAGGGGCCTCCGTCCTCAGGCGTTCTCGAACGACAGCGATTCGGCCAGGCGGGGGTCGCGCTCCGGCACGAGCGCCCTCCCCCGCACGACGAACGCCGCCAAGGCCACCAGCAGGCCGGCGAGCCCGATGAACGTCGTCACGTCCACGAGGCGCGGTACGGCATCCGAGGGGCTGCCGGCCGGCATCACCAGCCAGTAGAGGTCCACGAGGTGCATGACGAGCAGCCACCCCGCCGCGACGGCTAGCACCGCAGGGCGCCGCTTCGGCGCCCGCGACAGGAGTGCAAGAAACGGGAGCAGGAAGTGCCCGAAGATGAGCACGAGCCCGACCCACCCCCAGCCATGGTTCTGCCGCGCCACGAACCAGTGGGTCTCCTCCGGGATGTTGGCGTACCACTGGAGCATGAGCTGCGAGAACGCGATGTAGGCCCAGAACACCACGAACCCGAAGAGCAGCTTGCCGAGGTCGTGGTAGTGCTCGACCGTGACCGAGCCTCGCAGCAGGCCCGCGCGTTGCAGCGAAAACGCCGACACGGGCAGGAGCGCGTACACGGCCACCGCACAGCCGGCGTAGTAGTAGACCCCGAAGATCGTGCTGGTCCAGCCAGGATCGAGCGACATCAGCAAGTCGAAAGCCGCGAAAGACAGAGTGGCGGCAAGAGCCAGCATCGCGGGCGCGCTGAGCCTCTTCATGCTGACCGAGAGAGACGGTTCTCCGGAGGCGTCCTGCTCGATCGACCGCCCCACGAAGAAACGGGCCATCAGCGTCCAGACCCCGAGGTACACGACCCAGCGCGCGACGCAGAACGGCACGCTGAGGTAGACGGCCTTCCCGTGGGCCAGATGTCCAGCCGTTCCGCTCGCCCAGGGGTAGAGCTCCCGGATCCCGACAAGCAAGGGCAGCGCCAGGACCGCCATGAACGGGAGCGTCCCCGCGAACGCCTCGGCGATTCGGCGCACGACAACGCTCCACCCGGCGTTGGTCAGGTGGTGGAGGATCACGAAGTACAGCGAGCCGAGCGCGAGGCTGAGCACGTACGCGAACGCGACGAGATATGCGAAGAAGAATCGGTGCCACCCGCCGGGTGTCGCGGCGGCGAGGGCCACGCTCACGGCGAGGGCTGCCACCCCCACGAGCGCCGCTCGCCTCCAGAGCCGCTCGCCCAGCGCCCCGAGGTGCCGTTGCTCCGAGAGGATCTCGCCAGGCCGGTTCATGTCCGTCCCCATCATCGGAGCTGCCTCTGCAGCTCGGCCGGCACGTCGGCGATGCTCGCGTCCTGGCTGCGCTGGAGCGCCCGAACGTACGCGACGATCGCCCAGCGGTCGGCCTCCGGGATCTGGGCCGCGTAGCCGGGCATGTTCCGAATCCCGTTCGTGATCGTGTTGAACATGTACCCCACGGGCCGCGAGCGCACCAGGTCCGTGTGGTACGAGGACGGCGGCGTCCAGGTACCCTCCTGGAGGGCATCGGCGTGCTTCGCGACCGGCCCGTCGCCGTTGCCAACGAGGCCGTGGCACGGCGAGCAGTAAATGTCGTAGCGCTCCTGGCCCCGACGCACGAGCTGTTCGGTGACCTTTTCCGGAAACGCGGTTACCCAGCCTTCCGCGGTACGGCCCGTCCAGAAAGCCGCGTCCTCGTGCAGTTCGCCGCGCGCGACCGTCCCTGGGACGTCCGGCCGCATCGCCCGGCCGTCGGCGAAGAGCGCGTTTGCCGCCTGCGTCTTGAACTTGGGCTGCTTCCCCATGTCGCGGATCGGTTGGATGCGCGGCGAGGTCGAGGTCGTGGTGCGTGCCCGGACGATAAGCGCCAGAGGTACCAGCGACAGCGCGACGAGAAGGACGGCGCCGTAGACGATCCCGCGCGGTATCATTCGTCCTCCAGCTCGTCGACCCGCACCGCGCCGAGGCTCTCCAGGAACGAGCGGGTACCCACGACGTCGAACCGCGGGTCGCGGGCCTCGACCGCGACGAAGAACCCATCGGTGGTGGCGCGCGCCCGGAACGCGGCGTTTGGGAACACCGGGTGATAGAGCTCCGGCAGCCGGTTGGCCACGAGCAGGCCGATGAACGCGCCGATCGCGGCGAGCAGCACCGTGAGCTCGAAGGTGATCGGGATCGCGACCGGCAGGCCGAAGAACGGCTTGCCGCCGATCAGGTATCGGTAGTCGAAGGCGTTCGTCCACCACTGGAGGAGGAGGCCGGCGCACGCCCCCGTGACGCCGCCACCGAAAACGATGCGCGGCAGCCGACTCGTCCGGATTCCCATGCTCTCATCGAGGCCGTGAATCGGGAACGGCGCGAAGGCGTCGAACCTCGTGAATCCGGCATCGCGCACCTTCTCCGTCGCTTCGAGCAGTGCGTCCACCGACTCGAACTCGGCGAGGTACCCCCATCGCGTGCGAGTCGCGGCCGCCGCAGAGGTTCTGGCTTCGCTCATGGCGTGGCGTCCTGCTTCTGGCGGTCGTGCTGGTGCGGGATCTCGCCCCAGTACTGGCCGTGGCCGCGGTGGGGTCCGCGCTCGAGGCCTGCCGCCGGCATCACGCTCTTGACCTCGGCCATTGCGATCATCGGGCCGAAGCGCAGGAAGAGGAGGAAGAGCGTCATGAAGAGGCCGAACGATCCGGCCAGCGTGCACAGCTCCACCCATGTCGGCTTGTAGTACCCCCAGCTCGAGGGGAGGGCGCCGCGGTGCAGCGATGTCACGATGATGACGAACCGCTCGAACCACATCCCTACGTTGATCAGCACGGAGACGCCGACGAGCGCCCACGGCGTTGTGCGGACCTTCTTGAACCAGAACGCCTGCGGCGCGGCCACGTTGCAGCTCATCATGATCCAGAACGCCCAGGCGTAGGGTCCCATCGCCCGGTTCGCGAGTGCGAACTGCTCGAGGGGGTTGCCGCTGTACCACGCCATGAAGAACTCGACCCCGTACGAGTACGCCACCATCAGCCCGGTCGCCAGGGTGATCTTGGCCATGTTCTCGAGGTGGCGGGTAGTGATGAGGTCCTCGAGCCCGAAGAACGCACGGACCGGCACGAGGAGCGTGATGACCATTGCGAAGCCGGAAAAGATGGCGCCGGCCACGAAGTACGGCGGGAAGATCGTGGAGTGCCACCCGGGCAACTGCGCCACCGCGAAGTCGAAGCTCACCACCGAGTGCACCGAGAGCACGAGCGGCGTCGCGAGCGCCGCGAGCAGCAGGTAGATGCGCTCGTAGCGATGCCAGTGCCGGCCGGAGCCGCGCCACCCGAGGCTCAGGATCCCGTAGACGATCCGCCTGCCCTTGGTCGTGGCCCGGTCGCGCAGCGTAGCGAGGTCGGGGACCATCCCCGTGAACCAGAAGAGCAGCGAGACGGTGAAGTACGTCGAGACCGCGAACACGTCCCACAGCAGCGGGCTCCTGAAGTTCGGCCAGACGGACATCTGGTTCGGGTACGGGAACAGCCAGTAGTCGAACCACGGACGGCCGGTGTGGATCGCCGGGAACATCCCCGCGCAGATCACGGCGAAGATCGTCATCGCCTCGGCGAACCGGTTGATCCCGGTACGCCACTTCTGCCGGAACAGGAACAGGATCGCGGAGATGAGCGTGCCAGCGTGGCCGATGCCTACCCAGAAGACGAAGTTGGTGATGTCGAAGCCCCACCCGACTGGGATGTTGAGGCCCCACACCCCGATGCCGGCGAGGAACAGGTATCCGAGCATCGCGACCAAGAGCGCCGTCAGCGAGCACGAGATCGTGAACGCGACGTACCAGGCGCGCGGCAACCGGGGCCGCTCCACGATCGAGCACACCTTGTCGGTGACGCTCGCGAAGTCGTTGCCGCCCAGCACCAGCGGAGCGCGCGTGCCGGGAGCTTCGGCGGTGTTGTCGGGGAGCATGGGCGCCGCACTCATCACCCGTCCTCCACCTTCGACGACGGGTTGCGGAGCTTGGCGAGGTAGGTGGTCCGCGGTTTCGTGTTGAGCTCACCCAGGAGCGAGTAGGAGCGTTTATCCCCCCGCAGCTTCGACACTCGGCTGACGGCGTCCTTCAGGTCGCCGAAAACGATCGCCTGCGTCGGACAGGTCTGGGCGCACGCGGGCACGATGTCGCCGTCCTTGATCGCTCGGCGGTCGTTCTTCGCGGCGATCTTCACAGCCTCGATGCGCTGGATGCAGAAGCTGCACTTCTCCATGACGCCGCGACCGCGCACCGTGACTTCGGGGTTGAACGCCATCTTCTCGGTCTGGGGCACGTTCTTGAACCAGTTGAAGAAGTTGAAACGCCGCACCTTGTATGGGCAGTTGTTCGAGCAGTACCGCGTTCCAACGCAGCGGTTGTACACCTGCTCGTTCAGCCCCTCGTCCGAGTGGAGCGTCGCCGCCACCGGGCACACCTGCTCGCACGGCGCGTTCTCGCAGTGCTGGCACGCCATCGGCTGGAACGCCACCTTTGGCGTCTCGGGCTTGCCCGAGAAGTAGCGGTCCACGCGAATCCAGTGCATCTCGCGTCCCCGCAGCACCTGCTCCTTGCCGACGACGGCGATGTTGTTCTCGGCCTGGCACGCGACCATGCACGCGTTGCACCCGATGCAGGCCGAGAGGTCGATGCTCATCGCCCACTGGTGCTCGCCGGTGAGCTTGGGCGACTCGTACACCGGCAGCACCACGGGCGCCTCGTCCTTCTTCCTCACGAAATCGGGATCCCGCGCGTACTCCGCCAGCGTCCCCTCGCGCACGAGCTCGGCGATCCTCTGGCCGCGCGCCTCGTACCCGACCTTGTCGATCGCCTGGTGGTCCTGCGTACAGGCGAGCCTGTGGGTGCGGCCGGTCCTCTCGATCGTGACGGGTCCGGCGAAGTAAGGCGCATCCGGAGTTCGCAGCGCGAAGGCGTTGAAGCCGACGCCGGTCCCTACCTTGCCGGCGGCGGTTCGGCCGTAGCCGAGCGGCAGCACGACGGTGTCGTCGGCCTGTCCCGGCATCACGTAGACGGCGACCTCGAGCGCACGCTCGCCCCGCTTCACCCTGACCACGTCGCCGTGCTTGACGCCGAGCGCTCCCGCCGTCGTCGGGCTGAAGAGGGCGGCGTTGTCCCAGGTGATCTTGGTAAGCGGGTCCGGCATCTCCTGCAGCCAGGCGTTGTTCGCGAACCGGCCATCGTAGACGCTCGCGTCGGCGGCGAACACGACGGTCATTCCGGCCGGCGCCGCGTCGCCGGGTTTCCCGGAGAGCAGCTCGCGTGCGAGATCATGCGCCCGATCGCTCGAGATCTCCGGTGCCGAGACTGGCGCCGCGACGCCGGCCGCGATGCCGTCGTGGAGGACGCGGCGCCAGGCGGCTTCGAACTCCGGCGCGTTGAGCATCCCCTTGAACGTGGCTCGAACGATCTCGTACCCCGAGCCGACCGGGTCGCCGAGAAGCTCGGCCAGCAGCTCGATCGGTGTCCGCCCCCCGTACAGCGCCTCGATCAGCGGCTGCTGGACCGACACCGTTCCGTCCCACGCCCTGACGTCGCCCCACGACTCGAGGACGTGTGCCTGCGGCAGGTGCCACCGGCAGAGGCGCGATGTCTCGTCCTCGAAGAGGCCCAGGCGGACCGTGGTCGGGACCTTCGAGATCGCGCCTCCGAGATCAGACTCGGACGACAGCGTGTACGCGGGGTTGCCGCCCAGGATGACGAGCGTATCCACGCCCTGTCCGCGGAGTTCCTCGGCGAAACGCGCGGCGGCATCCGCGCCGGAGGGACCGGCCTCCCGCTGGAGGGTGACGGTCGAGCCGACGTTACCCAACGCGATGTTGAGCAGGTGGGCCAGGAGGTGCACCTCGGCGGCCTGGCGCGGACCCGCAACAACCAGGGACCTGCCCCGGTTGCCGAGGAGATCGCGCGCGGCAGCATCCGCGAATGCGGTTGCGCGGGCGTCGGTCGAGGCGGCGACGCTTCCGGTCCCGAGAACGACGGACGCCAGCCGCCGCGCAACAGCCTCGACGCCCCGAGGCGGCACGGCGACCCGGTGGTCCGCGGCGGCGCCGGTCAGCGTCACCATCGGCTCGGCCGAGTACAGGCGGGCCATCGTCCCGTCCTCGCCGCGGCGGCGTGAGGCGAAGTCGCGGGCGTGAGAGAGCGCGGCCGGGTGGTCGAACAGCGGATCGGCGTCGAGACACACGATCACATCGGCCTTGTCGAAACGGTACTGGGGGCGGCACGGCTCGCCGAACAGTCGCCTCGTGGCCTCGCGCTCGGCATCGCGCGACAGCGGCTCATGCTCGAACCACGTCGCGCGCGGGAACGTCTCTTCGAACCGCGTGCGCAGTCTTGCGAGGCTCGGCGAAGAACTGGCCTCCGAGAGCACCGCAAGGCCGGCTCCCTTCCTCGTCCGGAGGGCCGCGAAGTGCGGGCCGGCGAAGGCGGTGAACTCGTCCCAGCTCGAGACGAACGTCTGGCCGCCCTCGCGCCGCAGGACCTGTTTGCTCCGATCTGGATCGTAGAGCTCGAGGATGCTCGCCTGCGCGAATGCGGTCGCGGCACCCCGGCTGATCGGGTGCAAGGGGTTCCCCTCGACCTTCACGGGCCGACCGTCGAAGCTCGTCACGAGCAGGCCGATCCCCGCGCCGCCGAGCTCCATGGCGGTCGCGAACTGCTGCGGGACACCCGGAACCCTTCCCTCCGGGCGGTGCGCGAACGGGAGGATCGTCTCCTTCGGCCAGCGGCACGCCGCAAGACCCGCCACGCCGAGCGAGGCCCCCATCACCTTCAGGAAGGCGCGGCGCGTTTGCGGCGAAAGCAGCTCCTCGGCGAGGCCGGGGAACTCCTTCTCGACCAGCGAACGGAACTCCGGCGTGTCCGCCAGCTCGTCGAGACTCCGCCAGTACTCCCTCCCAGCGCGCTGCTCGCTCACGTTCTCTCCTCGGCGCCCGGCGCCCGGTTCCCGGTGCCCGGTCTCATCGGTGGCACGTCCAGCAGTCCGTCGACGGGTTGATGTTGTTGGCCTGGCGCAGGCGCCGGCCGTAGGCCTCCGGGTCCTCCGGGGGAACCCAGCCCATGCGGGTCACCATTTCCGGCGGCCGCAAGTGGCGCTCGGGGCTGCGGTGGCAGTCGAGGCACCACCCCATCGAGAGCCGCTCCACCTGAGTCACCACATCCATCGTGTCGATGCGGCCGTGGCACTCGACGCACCCGACACCGCGCCGCACGTGCGCGGAGTGGTTGAAGTAGACGAAGTCCGGCAGGTCGTGGACCCGCACCCACGGCACCGGCAAGCCGGTCGCATAGCTCTCCCTCACAGGGAGGAGCTTGGGACTCTCGGCCCGGATCTTCGCGTGGCAGTTCATGCAGGTCTGGGTCGGCGGGACCGCCGCGTGCGCCGCGGTCTCGACCGTCGTGTGGCAGTACCGGCAGTCGATCCCGAGCTTTCCGGCGTGCAGCGCGTGACTGTACGGTACCGGCTGCTGCGGCTGGTATCCGACGGCCGTGGCCTGGGGTGATCCGCCCAGGGCGAGAAGAACGACGACGTACGCCGGCCCGAGCACCAGGAAGGCGCCCAATATGGGCCTCAGCGAATTCGTCCATTTGGGAAACTCGAACAACCCCTCACCCTCCACCGCGCATCATGAGACGTAATCTTAATCAGCGCTTCGAGACGAGTCAAGCTTCGTTCGCGCAGTAAGTGGGTCTGCGGGCGCGGTGAGGGACAACCCCTCGAGGGGGCTGCAACCTGCGAAGGTTAATGGAGTTCTCAGGCAATCTGAGATCGCAATACGGTGGTCCCGGGCGGACGTGCAGAGGTGTAGATGGTTGAAGGTAGAGGGTAGAAGGCAGAAGAAGAACGAGGACCCCTCCTTGGTGTCCTGTCCTTCGTCTTCCCTCTTCCGTCTTCACTTTTCCCTCTCGCTGCCTCAGAGCGCGGGCTCGATGGATTCCACGATGCACGCAACGCCGTTGAACCTGACCGTCTCGCCCGGGGCGCGCTCCAGCAGGGCCTGAGCCGCTTCGGACCCATGCGAGAGCACCCCTTTCTCCGGATCGGCCTCGTACGGCCCGAGGATCACGATGGCCCGGCGGGCGCCGGTGAGCTGCGGCCGCAGCCACACCCTCGTGCCGACGCGGACGCGGCTGGTGTCCACCTTGGCGGGGTCGATGATCCGGACCTTGGCGAGGTCGCCCTGCAGCTCGGAGGCGCGCGCCGAGAGGAACTCCTGCCGGGCCCGCGCCGCGTGATACTCGAAGTTCTCCGAGAAGTCGCCGTGGGACCGGGCCTCCTGGATCGCGCGCAGCGTCTCCGGGATCTGCTTCTCAAGGAGGTTCTTGAGCTCCGCCTGTAGCTTCTCGACGGTGCCCGCCAGGGCCGGCACCACGTCGGCCTCGACGGTCTGGCGCAGTTCGGGGAAACGGGCGGTCGCCGCACGGCGCAGCCAGTTCCGCTCGTCGGCGAGCTCCCCGGGATGCTCGAGGATCTGCAGGATCCGGCGCGCCTGATCCACGGTGAGGCGCTCCTGGACGATGAGCCCTGCCAGGCCGCCGGCGGAGAGGATTTCCTTCAACCGCGCCCGGAACGGGCTGAACGCCCGACGCTCCGCGAGCTCCACGAGGCGGACGAGGAGCGAGCCCGTACGGCGCTCTTCGAGAAGCGGGAGCAGCCCGGCGCTGTCCTCCTCGCACAGCCACACCAGCGCAGCCGGGTGCTTGGCCGGGTGCAGCAGGACCTGATCGAGGAACGTCTGAAGCGTTCCCGTCTGACCGGCGTCCACGAGCGCGTGGGAGATCCTCGAAAGTAGCCTGGTGCTGCCCTCGCGCTCGACCCAGCCGGCGAACACATCCGTCCACCCACCCGCGTCATGTTCCCGCACGAACTCGAGTGCGGTCTCGCGCTGCTGCGCGTCGCCCAGGGCATCCAGCAAGGGAAGCGCACCGGCCCTTCCGAGCACCTCGACCCGCGCCGCCTCGACCTCCGCGGCGGGCGCGCCCAGCCGCGCTGCGAGCATCAGCGCCTCCCACGCGAGGCCGGGCTTGGCGCCGGCCTCCTGCCCACGGTGAAGCATCTCGGCTGCCATGAACGCACCGAGCTCGCGGCTCCGACTGCCGTGGCGGCGCGCCAGCTCGACCTGTTGGGCCAGACCAGCTTCCTTGAACTCGGCGCGGATCTCCTCCTCGGCGCCGCCACCCGAGGCCAACCTGTACTTCACGCGCGTCCCGCTCCCGGAGGCCACGACCCTCGGGTTCTTCTTGGCCCGGTTCCACCAGCTCGTCCACTGGGCTTCGTCCAGGAGACCGGAGAGCGCGGCCTTGATCTCGGGCACGTTCATCGGCGCGGCGAAGCTCTCGAGGATCGCCGCCAGCACACCCTGCGGATCACCCGCGATCTCGGCCACGAGAGCGTCCCGCTCCTCGAGCCGACGCCGGAGGAAGTGTCCCTGCGGCAGGGGCGTCAGGTACTTCCTCGCCGCGTCGATCGGCACCGGAACCCGCCTCTCCTTCTCGAAGTCCAGGCGCAGCATCCCCAACTGGGGGTTGGCCTCGACGACCCGACCCGGGCCGCGGCCCGCCATCGAGAAGACGCCTCCGAGGTCGTGCTCGAGCCAGGTTTCCAGCGTCTCGAGCGTCTCAACGGGCTTGCGGGACCCCAACAGCGGGAAGTGCTTGAGCAGCTTCTCGAGCGACGGGCGGCCGGACCACAGGTGACGCAGGCATTCCTGAAGGCCCGCGCGCCATTTCTCGCCGTCCCCGATGCCGAGCCGGATCATCTCGCAGAGGAAGCGTTTCAGTCCCGCCCACGCGCCCTCGGAGCGCGCCTCGTCCGCCGCCAGCTCCAGCAGCGTGGCTGCCAGAGTCTTCTTCCCCGCCGAGCGCAGCCGTTTGAGCGCCTCTGCGAACGCCTCGCCGTCGCCGATCCCCTTCTCCAGCCGCGCGAGCCAGAACTCCTCGATCTTTCCGGCGTCGCCCCCGGCGACCACGGCGTCCCACTCGGCGAACCAAGGCGTCTCGCTCACGGTCGGTAACAATACCAGCTGTTCCCCCTCCCCGCGAATTCCTTGTTGCATGGCTGCGAGAGTGTGGCAGAATTCGCCGTCCCGCTTCGGGGCTCAGAGGGAGATCATACGAATGAAACGCAGTCTCATGATTGTCGCGCTCGTCTTGTCTCTCGCCGTCGCGGCCGAACCATCGCTCGCCGACGAGGGGATGTGGCTCCTGAGCCAGCTTCCGGAGTTGGCTCCGACGCTGAAGGCCATGGGCCTGCAACTCGGCCCAAATGACATCTGGGACCCGAAGACCGACACCGGCCTCGCGTCCGCCACGCCCTGGCTCGGCGGGTGCTCCTCCTCGTTCGTCTCGCCGGAGGGCTTGATCATCACCAACCACCACTGCGCCTTCGGGGCACTCCAGATGAACTCCTCACCGGAGCACGACTACATCACCACCGGGTTCCTGGCCAGGTCGAGGACCGAGGAGCTGGAAGCCAAGGGCTCTCGCGTCACTGTGCTCAAGGGATACGAAGACGTGACGCCGGCGGTCCAGTCAGCCATCAAGGGGGCTAGGGAGCCCGAGGCACGCACCAAGGCCATCGAGCTGCGCGAGAAGGAGCTCGTCGCGGACTGCGAGAAGACCGGTCTGCGCTGCCGCGTCGCCGAGATGTTCGGCGGCGCGAGGTACGTCCTCTTCCGCCAGCTCGAGCTTCGCGACGTGCGCATCGTCTACGCGCCGCCGCGCGCGATCGGAGAGTACGGCGGCGAGGTGGACAACTGGGTGTGGCCCCGCCACACCGGGGACTACTCGTTCCTGCGCGCCTACGTGGGCAGGGACGGCAAACCGGCCGACTACTCCTCGGACAACGTCCCGTTCAAGCCGGACCGCATCCTGAAGATTGCAACCACGCCGCTCGCCGAAGGCGATTTCACGTTCATCCTCGGCTACCCCGGGAAGACGATGCGCTACCGCGTTGCATCCTCGATCGCCGAGGACACGAAGTTCTACTACCCACAGAGAATCAAGTTGCTCAAGGATCTCATCGCTCTCCTCGACGAGGAAAGCAGGCGCGGCAAGGAGGTCGAGATCAAGCTGGCCTCACAGCTCAAGGGCTACTACAACTCCGTCAAGAACAACGAGGGGATGCTGGAGGGTCTCACCCGGGCGGACCTCGCGGGCCGCAAGCGCGCCGAAGAGGCGAAGCTCACCGAGTGGATCAGCGCGGACCCCTCCCGCACGGCGAAGTACGGCCACGTTCTGTCATCGCTCGACCGGATCACGGCCGCCCGCGGCGCGACCCGTGACCGGGATCTGATCCTCGGGTGGATGACCATGTCCCGCTCCTACGGGCTGCTTGGCGCCGCGATCGCCATCGACCGCTGGAGCGAGCAGAGGGCGAAGGCCGACATGGAGCGCGACATGGGCTATCAGGCGCGCGACGAGAACGGCGTTCGGCAGCGCCTGGTCAACATGCAGCGCAACCTCGACCCCGCGACCGACCGGGCCATGCTCGGCTACCTCCTGAGGCGAGCCGCGCAGCTCCCGGCCGGCCAGCGAATCGCCGCCGTCGACGGTGCGCTCGCCGCCACCGGCAAGGCCGGCGACGAGGGCCTCACGGCCCTCCTCGACCGCCTCTTCGCCACGAAGCTCGGCGACCAGAAGGTCCGCCTCGAGATGCTCGGCATGGACCACCCGGCACTGTTGGCCACCGGGGATCCGATGATCCTGTTCGCCGACGCGCTGCGGAGGGACACGAAAGCGATGGAGGGGGCCAACAGGGGGTACGACGGCGAGACGGTGCTGCTCATCCCGCGCTTCCTCGAAGCGTTGAGCGCCTGGAAGGGCAACCCACTCTACCCGGATGCGAACTCGACGCTGCGCCTCACCTACGGTGGCGTGAAGGGGTACTCGCCCCGCGACGGCGTCTACTTCAAACCGTTCACGACTCACCACGGCGTGGTGGAGAAGGAGACGGGTCACGAACCTTTCGCTTCCCCGAAGGGCCTGCTGGAGGCAGAGAAGGCCGGTGCCGATGGGACGTACGGCGACCAGCGGTTGGGGGATGTGCCGGCGTGCTTCCTGACCACCAACGACATCACGGGCGGGAACTCCGGCTCGGCCGTCTTGAACGGGAAGGGCGAGTTGGTTGGCCTGGCCTTCGACGGCAACTACGAGGCGATCGACTCCGACTTCCGTTTCGACCCGGCGCTCGCCCGGACGATCGCCGTGGACATCCGTTACGTCCTCTGGTGCATGGACTTCGTGGACAAGGCGCACGGCCTGATGCGCGAGATGGGCGTGGAGCCCGTCAGCAAGTAGGCCCACGATCGTGAGGGCCTCGAGTGAAGAGTTGAGAGTGAAGAGTTGAGAGTTAGAGACGAAAGGTCGGTCCCGCTCACCCTGTCGCTGCCTTTCAACTCTTCACTCTTCACTCTGAACTCTCAACTTGTCTCAGCAGCTTCGCCGGGTCGAGCGCCGGCACGATGCGAGCCGCGGCCAGGATGTCCGGGTGGAGGTAGCGGTCGGCGTCGAGCGGGGGCACGGCCGCGCGCAGCGCGGCGTGCGCCCGCTCCAGCGCAGGCGAGGAGCGCCGCGGCCGGCGGAACTCAAGGCCTTGCGCGGCCTCGAGGAGCTCGACCGCAAGCACGTCCCGCACGCACTCCACGATCCGCGCGAGCTTGCGCGCCGCCCACGTCCCCATCGAAACGTGGTCCTCGCGCCCGGCGGAGGTCGGGATCGAGTCCACGCTCGCCGGGTGCGCGAGCGTCTTGCACTCGGAAACGAGCGCCGCCGCCGTCACCTGCGCCATCATGAACCCGGAGTTCAGACCGGAGGCGTCCACGAGAAACGCAGGGAGGTACGACTGCTCCGGCGTCACGAGGCGCGCCGAGCGGCGCTCGGAGATCGAGGCGAGCGAGGCGAGCGCGATCGCGGCGTAGTCGAACGCGGCCGCCACAGGTGCGCCGTGGAAGTTCCCGCCGGAGACGACGCGACCGTCCGGCAGCACCATGGGGTTGTCGGTAGCGGCGTTGATCTCGACCGCGAGCTTCTCGCGCAGGTGGGCGAGCGCGTCGCGTGCGGCACCGTGCACCTGCGGCGTGCAGCGGAGCGAGTAGGCGTCCTGCACCCGGTAGCAGGTCTGGTGCGCGTTGCGAATCTCCGACCCCTGCAGAAGCGCCCAGAGGTTGGCCGCGCTCCGGAGCTGCCCGGGGTGGCGGCGCGCCTCGTGGATCTCGGCGAGGTACGCCGTGTCGGTCCCCTCCATCGCGTCCACGGACATGGCGGCCACGACGTCTGCCGCCGCGGTCAGTCTCTCAGCATCGGTCAGCGCCAGAGCCGCGACCGCTGTCATCACCTGGGTGCCGTTGATTAGCGCCAGCCCCTCCTTCGGAGCGAGCTCCAGCGCTGGAAAGCCGGCTCGTGCGAGCGCCTGGGCGCCGGAGATCCGCAGGCCGTCGAGGAACGCTTCCCCTTCGCCGATCAGTACCAGCGCGAGGTGCGCGAGCGGCGCGAGATCGCCGGAGGCGCCGACCGAGCCCTGACACGGCACGACCGGGTGAACACCCGCGTTGAGCAGATCGATGAGACGCTCGGCCAGGATCGGGCGTGCACCGGCGTACCCTCCGGCGAGGACGTTGGCCCGCAGCAGCAGCACCGCCCGCACGACGTCCTCAGGAAACGGCTCCCCGACGCCGCACGCGTGCGAGCGCAGGAGGTTCTTCTGGAGCTGCGCGAGCTGCTCCGCCGGGATGTGGACGTCGGCGAGCCGGCCGAACCCCGTGTTGACACCGTAGATCACCTCGCCCGCCGCGACGCGCGCTTCGATCCTCGCGCGCGTGTCGGCCATCCTTTCGCGGGCGGCGGGCGCCAGGGCCACGGCGGCGCCGTGCCTCGCCACCGCCTCGACCTGCTCGAGCGTCAGATTGCGACCGTCGAGAACGACCGAGTCCATGACGCCTCCAGACGCCGGAGGATAGCACCGGCGAGAGACGGGAAGGCGTCGAAGGTGAAAGGGAAAAGGGTAGACGGAACAAGGTAGAGGGAAGAGGAAAGGCACAAGCGCCCGGGCCTCTTGGTCTGCCGTCGTCCGTCTTCCCTTCTAGGTCTCCCCTTTCACCTCTGACCTCGCACACTCCGGTGGGACCTTTCGAAGTTGCGAACATTCGAACTTGCGAACGGTCTCATCCGTGCCTTGAGAATTCCTCCCCGTTCTGCTAAATAGATCCGTTCGCGCCGAGGCGCCGGGAGCTGGAATGCCGAACGTCGTGGTGGTCGGAGGACAGTGGGGAGACGAGGGCAAGGGCAAGGTCGTGGACCTGCTCTGCCCGGCGTTCGATCACGTCGTCCGCTTCAACGGCGGCAACAACGCCGGCCACACGGTCCGCTTCGCCGACCGGCACTTCGCCCTCCACCTGATCCCCTCGGGGATCCTGCAGCCCAACTGCCGCTGCCTCATTGGGCCCGGCGTCGTCATCGACCCGATCGCGCTCCTCGATGAGGTGCGGCTGATCGAGGAGCAGGCTGTCTCGGTTCGTCCGAGGCTCCTGGTGTCGGCACGGGCGCACATCGTGCTCCCCGGTCACCGCGCGCTCGACCAGGCGCGCGAGTCGAGCCGTGGTGCTGGCAAGCTCGGGACGACCGGACGCGGGATCGGTCCGGCGTACGAGGCGCGGGCCAAGCGGACGGGAATCCGTCTGGGCCTCGCCCGCAACCCCAGGCGCCTGCGCGAGGCGGTCGCCGCCGCAAGCGGTGAGCTGGCCGACGCCTTGGCGCGCTACCCGGATGCCATCGTCCCCACGACCGATGAGATCGACCGCGCGGTCGAGGCCGTGCTCGCTCTTGCGCCGCTCCTCGGCGGCGTGTCGCAGGCGCTGGCGCAGGCCTCGGAAAAGGGCGAATCGATCCTCTTCGAGGGCGCCCAGGGCACCCTGCTCGACCTCGACCACGGCACGTACCCGTATGTGACGTCGTCCGGGTGCCTGGCCGGCTTTGCGGCGCCCGCGTGCGGGTTGCCTGCGCGGGCGATCGACGGCGTCCTGGGCGTGTTCAAGGCGTACGCGACCCGCGTCGGCAGCGGGCCCTTCCCCACCGAGCTCACCGACAACATCGGCGAGCACCTTCGCCGGCGCGGCAACGAGTTCGGGACGACGACCGGGCGGCCGCGCCGGACCGGCTGGTTCGATGCCGTGGCCGCGCGCGCCGCGGTTCGGTGGAGCGGGATCGAGGCCATCGCGCTCACCAAGCTGGACGTGCTCGACGAGGTCTCGGAGATCCGCATCGCGACCGCCTACACGGACGGCGGGCAGACGATCGAGCAACTCCCCGACGACGCCGAGGATCTCGCCAACGCCACACCGGTCTACGAACTCATGCCGGGCTGGCAGACCAACTCATCAGCGGTCACCGCGTTCCGCAAGCTCCCCGTTTTGGCCCACCGCTATGTGGCCCGCCTCGAGGAGCTGCTCGGTGTCCCCGTCGTGATGATCTCAACAGGTCCGCGGCGCGAGGAGACGATCGTCCGGCACATCAAGCCGTTCACCACCTGGGCCGTCCGGATCTAGCCCTTACTCGTACACCTTGCCGTCAAGCCGGAGGCGCCGAAGGTAGAGCAGCTCGCACGAGCCGTCGCCGGTGTCCTCGCGCGAGAGTGACGATCTCCACGCGACCCGTTCGGCGCCGCGGCGCCCCTCGACCCGGACCAGCTCGCCGGTCAACTCGGCGATGTCCCCCTCGCCGAGCGAGCGCGCCGCGCGCTTGAGGTTGGGGTTCGCCGGCACGACGTGGGTGTTGGACGAGTCCCGGACCACGGTGGCCTTCGGGAACGGCTGCACGCCGCTCCAGCGCCAGAAGTACCAGCGGCCGCTCTGCGACCAGTCGAGCCTCCGCCACGCGTCCCCCTTGGCGAGCTCGCCCCACACCATCGCCACGTCGCACGGCGCCAGCCGTCCGTTCCACCCGAAGCCGTAGTTCTCCCGCGACACCACGATCCCCCGCAAGACATAGCCGGCAAGCGGCGTGACCACGAATTCCCATCCACCGTCGGAGATGCGAAACGGCTCGGGGCTCTCGATCGTCGTCTGTTCGGGCGGTTGCGAGACATCGATCGGCGTCCTGTCATCGGCCGACGGCCTCGGGCCGCAGGCGACGGCGGCCAGCAGCAGCGCGCCTGCGACCGATGGCAGCCGAGCCCGACCCGTGGCGGCGATCATCATCCGTCGGTCATCATCCCATTCATCCCGAGAGTGCGGCAAGGTGCGGAGCGCTTTGCTGTCGCGGATCTGCCTTGACGCCCACGGCGCCCATCGCTACCCTCCATCCGGGCCGTTAGCTCAGCTGGCAGAGCAGCGGGCTTTTAACCCGAAGGTCGTGGGTTCGATCCCCACACGGCCCACCACCGAACCAGCCGGCAGCAGGGGCTGCCAACGTCACCTTTCGGTACAGGTGAGCCATGCTCGGCGGCGCCGGCCGGAGCTCATCGGGGGTGTCCCGAAGAGATGGCCATGGGAGCCCGAGACTAGACGCCTGCAATTCGGACGGCGTACACGGGGTTGGAGATACATGGTGACGCCTGACCTCGTCCGGATCCTGTCTCGTTTGGCGGCGAGCAACAACGGGAGAACACGATGACACGGCATGCAGGTGCGGCCTTCGGGATGATGCTCCTTGCGCACGCAGCGGCGGCGGAGTTCACCCAACAGGGGAACAAGCTGGTCGGCACCGGTGCGGTCGGCGCGTACGCCCGGCAGGGCACCTCGGTGTCGATCTCTGCGGACGGCGCCACCGCCATCGTGGGCGGTCCCGGCGACAACTCCGGCAACGGCGCCACGTGGGCGTTCACTCTCAACGGGGGCGTGTGGCTGCAGCAGGGGTTCAAGCTGCTGAGCTCGGACTCGCTCCTCGGCGCGTCTCTGGGCACCGCGGTGGCGATCTCGGGGGATGGCAACACCGCCATTGTCGGCGGACCCACTGACCACTACCAGGACCCCGACCTTGGGTACGTCGGCGCGGCGTGGGTGTTCACACGCACCGGAGGGGTGTGGTCGCAGCAAGGGAGCAAGCTGGTCGGCACGGGGGCCGTCGGAGGCGCTCGGCAGGGCACCTCGGTGGCGATCTCGGCGGATGGCATCACCGCGATCGTGGGCGGGCCCAACGATAGGTCCGGGCCCGGCGGCGCGGCGTGGGTGTACACGCGCAGCGGGAGCGTGTGGTCGCAGCAGGGAGACAAGCTCGTCGGCACGGGCGCCGTCTGGAGCCCCAACTATGCGATCGGGCTGGGAACCGCGGTGGCGATCTCGGCCGACGGGAACACCGCGATCGTCGGCGCGCCCGGCGACAACGGCGGCCAGTTTGGCTACTCCATGACCGGCGCGGCGTGGGTGTTCACGCGCAACGGCGGGGTGTGGTCGCAGCAGGGGAGCAAGTTGGTCGGCACGGGCGGCGCCGGAAGTTCCTCCCAGCAGGGTTGGTCGGTGGCGATCTCGGCCGATGGGAACACGGCCGTCGTCGGCAGCTGGCAAGACAACTCCGGAACCGGCGCCGCGTGGGTGTTCACGCGCAGCGGCGGGGTGTGGTCGCAGCAGGGCGACAAGCTGGTCGGCGCGGGCACCGGCCCAGGCACGGGTCAAGCCAAGTCGGTGGCGATCTCGGCGGACGGGGACACTGTCATCGTCGGCGGGCCAAACGACAGCACCAATATCGGTGCCGCGTGGGTCTACACGCGGAGCGGCGAAGCGTGGACGCAGCGGGGCAAACTGGTCGGCACCGGGGGCGTTGGGTACGTCGCGCAGGGCACCTCGGTGGCGATCTCGGAGGATGGGAGCGCCATCATCGTCGGCGGACCCGACGACAACACCGACGTCGGTGCGGCGTGGATCTTCGCCGCGAGCGGCTGCACCGCGCCCGCGATCTACGTTCAGCCGCAGAGTCAGAGCTTCCGAACCGCGCAGAGCGCAACGCTCTCAGCCGCCGCGGCGGGCACGGCGCCGATCTCCTTCCAGTGGTACCAGGGGCCATCCGGGGACACGTCGAACCCGGTCGGGACCAACTCCAGCTCGTTGACCACCCCGACCCTGACCGCGACCACGAGCTACTGGGTGAGGGTGAGCAACCCGTGCGGCCATGCGGACAGCGCCACGGCGACCGTGTGGATCGGGTGCACCCCGCCTTCGATCACCGTGCAGCCGCAGAGCCAGAGTATCCAGAGCGGCCAGAGCGCGGTGGTGTCGGTCGGCGCGTCGGGGATGCCGCTCGCATTTCAGTGGTACCAGGGGTCATCCGGGGATACTTCGAACCCTGTCGGGACCAACTCCAGTTCGTTCACCACGCCGCTGCTGACCGCCACAACAAGTTACTGGGTTCTGGTGAGCAACCTGTGCGGCCAGGCCGACTCCGCGACAGCAACGGTCACGGTCACGCCGTTGTACGCCTACTTCACCTGGGTGCCGGTCGCGAGCCACAACGGAGGTCTCTTCCACAGCGAGTGGCGGAGCGATCTCGGCCTGCTCAACACGGGCGGCGTCACGGCCAACGTGCAGGTCAGGTTCTTCGGTAGTAACGGCGTCCTGAGCAACGACACGAACGTCGCTCCGGGTGTCGAGTCGATCCTGACAGATGTGGTCGGGCAGGTCGGCGGCAGCGGCTCGGGTGCGCTCGAGATCGCATCCGACCGGCCGCTCAGGGCGACGTCGCGGAGCTACAACCGGGTTGCGCCGGACGCGAGCTGCTACGCCGGGGGGACGCAGGGGCAGGACTACCCGGCGGTGGTCCCGGGCGACGGTCTGGCGGCGACGCAGAGTGCCTACCTCGCCGGGCTGAGCGAGAACGCCCAGTACCGGTGCAACATCGGGGTGGTCAACACCGGAACGGGGAGTGCGACGGCGCTGGTGGAGCTCTTCAGCGGGGCGGGGGCCAAGTTCACCGACTACACGGTGACCCTGGACCCAGGCGACTGGAAGCAGGAGACGCAGCCGTTCATGAAGTATGCCGGGCAGACAACGATGGACCGCGGGTACGCGAAGGTCACGGTGCAGGCGGGATCGGGGGTGTTCGCGCTGGCGTCGGTGATCGACAACATCACCAACGATCCGACGACGGTTGGCATGCACGGCACGGCGCCGACCTCGGTCGTGTGGGTACCCGTCGCGAGCCACAACCCCGGCCTGAACCATAGCCGGTGGCGCAGCGACCTCGGCCTGCTCAATGCAGGCTCGGTTGCGGCGAATGTGCAGGTCAAGTTCTTCGGCAGTGGCGGTCTCGTGACCACCACGACCCTCGTGCCGCCGCAGGTCCAGTCGGTCCTCACCGATGTCGTCGGGCAGCTTGGTGCGAGCGGCTCGGGGACGATCGAGATTCTCTCGGATGAGCCGGTCAACGTCACTGCGCGCAGCTACAACCAGGTCGCGCCGGACGCGAGCTGCTACGCGAACGGCACGCAGGGCCAGGACTACCCGGCGGTGGTCGCCAGCGAAGGCCTGGCGGTCACGCAGAGCGCCTACCTCACGGGACTTACCGAGAACGCCTCCTACCGCTCCAACATCGGGGTGGTCAACACGGGTACCGAGGGTGCGACGGTGTTGGTGCAGCTCTTCGATGGGATTGGGACGAAGCTCACGGAGTACCCGGTGGCTCTGAACCCAGGGGAGTGGAAGCAGGAGACGCAGCCGTTCCTGAACAAGGCTGGGCAGCAGGGGATGGACCGAGGGTACGCCAAGATCACCGTGCAGACGGGATCGGGTGTGTTCGGGTTCGCGTCGGTGATCGACGAAACCACCAACGATCCGACCACGGTGACCATGCAGCGGTAAGGGCGCTCCCTGATGCGCGGCCTCGCCGGCCCGCGGCCGCCGCCGCTGCGAGTGCAGACGCCGAGTCGAGGCGGGATCCCTTGCCGCCAACGGCCGGGGAGCACAGCGTGCCGCGCGCAACGCCTCGCATCACTCGGGCCCGGGATCTGCTCGCCTGGGAGATCTCAGGACGTCCGTTCCCTCGAGACGGCGGCCGCGGCGATCGACTGGAGAGCGCGCGCCCGTTCCATCGGCAGGCCGGCGGAGTAGCTCAACCCCACCGGGCTTCTTTTGAACACCGTGGAGTAGAGGACGCACGCTGCGAGATAGGACCCATGCACGGTCGGGTGGCTGCCGTCGGGCTGCCAGAGGCTGATCTCTGGAGTCCGCGCCCGCGCGTTCCGCCAGGCGTTGCCGACCGCAGCCACCTCGACCCCCAGCTCCCGCGCGATCCGCGCGTAACCCTCGGACAGCTCGCTTTGCATCGCTTCGAAATCCTTGAAACCCTCCTCGTGCAAGCCCTCGCGGTGGCCCCAGGTCATGAATAGCACCGGCGTGCCCCCGACGGCCGCGATTGCCCGGACCAACCTGCGAACGGCGGGGTACATGCTCTCGACGCGCTCGCGTTCGATCGCCGGGACCTCGCTCTGCTCCTGGAGGACGACGTAGTCCCACTTGGTTCGCTGGATCGCCTCCAGCGTCTGGCCGGATGCCGCATGATCGGCCAGGGTCCAGCCGCCGGCTGCCACCATCGCGGCCTCAGCGTCGAATCCGCCTGCAGCGGCCAGGCGGGTGAACATGCCCGGCAGATCGTTGACGTACGTGTAGCTGTTCCCAATGAACAGGACGTTGATCCGCGGCTGGGCGCGCGGGGCGGGATCCGGGCTCGCGGGCGGCGTTCCGCTGCAGGCGAGAAGGAGCATGAGCCATGGCAGGTAAGGCCTTTGTGTCATCACCCGTTCCCTGCTCGATCCGGCCGACGGCGCCCGCCCCTCACGACAGCCGGATCTCAAGCTCCATTGAAGCCGTGATCTCGCCGTGGGCTACGATGCAGATCCGTTTCGGCTGCCCGTCCGGGCCGAGCGGAGCGAATCCATAGACGTCCTCCGGCGCGACGAGATCTACGGATACGGTGCGGCTGCGGCTGGGCCTGCCAGCTTTCGGGTCCACCACCAACTCGAAATAGCCGAGCTTCTGCGAGTAGGCGCCCTCGCCGATCTTGAGCGACTGCCCGGGGTCGATCACGTCGGCCAGACTCAGCGTCACCAAGCTCACTTTGCCGAGGAACGAGGTCAGCGCGGCGCTGAACAGCTTTCCCACCGTGACCTGCAGCCAGTCCTCCTGGACGTCGTGGAAGTGGTGGATGCGGATCCGCACAGGCTCGTCGAACGCCTGCGCGAAGGGCTGGCCTTTAAAGACCAGTGCGTCGGGCAACGCTGCGTCCAGGTCGGCCGTTGCGACAGGTCCTTCCGCGGGCCCGACCGCAAACGAGGCGGTCGGGTTGTCGTCCTGCCGCGTGGGATGGAGGAGCTGGAATACGAAGCGGTTCGTCACCGCGCCCTGCCCCGTCCGTGCGGTCGTCCCTATCCTCAACGCGGTGATCTTGAGTGCCAGGTGTTTGTTCGCCACGCGATGCCCTCCCCTGCTGCGGTTCGACGCCACTCGCCCTCAGCCTGCGGTCTCAACGTCGTGTCGCACTGTGCGACAGGCCTGCTTGGATCGGATTACGCCAGCCCCCGAGACGCATGTCAAGGTCGCCGGCCGTCGGGCTCTCCCCAGGGTGCGAGCTTTCCACCGCCCCCGATCCGCTCGACCCGAACCATCGCGAGCTCCGGCGCATCGCCGCGCAGGTCGCCTGCTGCGCCGCGCCCCGCACACTGACTCGCGCTGCTCCCGCCGCCCCGTGCAGGGTACGGCAACGCCGCGTCGCGCGAGGTCTGAAGGCCCCGAACGCCGATCACCACCGAGCAGGTTGCGGGCGGATAACCCGGCACGGAACCAAATCGAAGATAGGAACGCAGGTCGCCTCCCGAGAAAGGCCGAGGGCGACCCGGTCTGCACGGACACTAAGTGGACTACCTCTTCATCGTGATCGTGGTGGGATCGCCGGTGTTCGCGTCGACCACCGAGGCGTACGCCACCACCCCCGACCCCGAGTTCACCGTCACCTTGGCGTATCCGCTCGCGATCCCGCCGTACGCCAGGTACGGCTGCTGGTACTGGTAGAACCCGCCCGCCGCGTAGTCCCTGCTGTCGGTCCAGACCTGGTTCCCCGAGGCGTCGTAGATCGTCATCGTCACGTTCGCCGTTTCGCTGCCGGTGTTCGTGATCCCGATGTTCGTGCGGTAGAGCGCATTCTCCGTCAGTTGCGGCAACCACGCTGATTGCTGGGCCGCCAGGAGCTCGGAGGGTTCCTGACCCTCGTAGTCCTGGCCGTAGGTGTGGGTCGCGTCCACCTGGTTGTACGTCCGCCCGGACAGGAAGAACTCCTGGTCCGACGTCACCTCGAGCGGGCCCGAGTCGGTCGTCACGCCCAGCCACCCCGGAATGTCCGTCTGCAGGAGCTGCGAGCTCCCGGCCAGCTGGGTGGCCTGAGTCACCGGCCCGGCGGCCGGGTACATCGTGATCGTGAGGTTGGCAGTGGAGGTCGAGCGGTTGAGGACGGCGACGTCGCTGCGCCACTTCGCGTTCTTCGACGGCACGTCCTTGTGAATCACCGCCGGAATCCAGCGACTGTACGCCGCTCCGCCAGGACCGTACAGATACATGTCGTCGAAGTTGACCTGGAGATCAGGCGAACCCGCCGCACCTTGGTTATAGAGCGCCGCCAGAACCAACGCGCTGTGAGCGTTCGCGGGCGATGTGAGGAACCCGGTGTCCTTCGCGACCCAGGAACCGGCCGTACCCATTTGGTCCGATGACGAAGCTGTGAGATAGTCGCCTCTGCAATCCATGCCCGCGTAGATATAGAGAGAGATATCCCCAAAGCCAGTTGTCGCCTGGCCCGAAGGGATGAGGATCTTTCCGCCCGCTTTGTACTGGGTCGAGCCGGCAATAACGAGACACTGAGAGACGCCGTTGACCCCTGTGACGGGAGGGGTGAAGCTCTTCGCCGATCCCGACCCGGACACACCTGTCGCGTCGAGAGTCGCATCGTACTCGGATACGCCGCCTGTAGCCCACCCGTTCAGGCTCCCGTTGAACGACCCGTTGGTGAGCAAGTTCTGCGCCGCCGCCGGGGCGGCCACCATCAAGCACGCACACGCCACACTCAGAGCTCTCATCGTCTCCTCCTCTGCCGCCCCAGGGCGGCAATCTCACACTCTTCGCGTCGCTGCCACGCTCACGCGCTTGACGCGCGGCGTCCTGTCTCCGTCACCACTTCATCGTGATCGTGGTCGGGTCGCCGGTGTTGGCGTCCACCACCGAGGCGTACGCCACCACCCCAGATCCCGTGTTCACCGCCACCTTCGCGTACCCGTTCGTGATCCCTCCGTACGCGAGGTATGGCTGCTGGTACTGGTAGAAACCGCCCGCCGTGTAGTCCCTACTGTCGGTCCATACCTGGTTCCCAGAGCCGTCGTAGATCGTCATCGTCACGTTCGCGGTCGCGGTGCCGGTGTTGGTGATGCCGATGTTGGTACGGTAGAGGGCGTTCTCCGTCAGCTGTGGCAGCCACGCCGATTGCTCTGCGCCGAGCAGCTCCGACGGCGCCTGCCCTTTGTAGTCCTGCCCGTACGTATGGGTCGCGTCCACCTGGTTGTACGTCCGCCCCGAGAGGAAGAAATCCTGGTCCGAGGCGACCTCGAGCGACCCCGAGTCCGCCGTCACCCCCAGCCAGCCCGCCACGTCGGTCTGCAGCAGCTGCGAGCTCCCGGCCAACTGGACCGTCTGGCTCACCGGCCCCGCGGTCGGGTGCATCGTGAGGGTGAGGTTCGCCGTGTTGCTCGATCGGTTGAGGATCGCAACGTCGCTCCGCCACTTGGCGTTCTTCGACGGCACGTCCTTGTGGATGACCGCAGGGATCCAGCGGCTGAACGCCGGCGCGCGCGGGATAAGGTAGAAGTCGTCGAAATTGGCCTGAAACATGCCCGCCCCGGCCGCGCTCTGGTTCACCGTGTTGGCATAGATCTGGGCCCCCTGGGCGTTTGCGGGCGACGTGACGAAGCCCGTGTCACCCGTCACCCAGGCGCCCCCCGTTGTAGCAACGTGCGCGATCTGGCTGTTCGCGAGCGATGTCTGACACCATGGGGCGGCGTACCAGTTGACGGCAACGGCCACGTAGCCGGTCGTAGCCTGGCCAGACGGGATGAGGATCTTCGCACCGGCCCTATAGGCCGTCGACCCAGTCACCGCGACGCACTCCCACATCTCGGTGCCACCGCCGCCGACCGGAGCCAAGAGCTTCGCCGACCCTGATCCGGGCGTGCCCGTCGCGTCGTGCCCGGCGTCGAAGGTGATCTCACCTTCTCCATAGAGGGTCCATCCGTTCAGGTTCCCGTTGAAGGAGCCATTCGTGAGCAGGTTCTGCGCACCCGCAGTGGCCGCAACCATCAGACACGCACACACCCAGCTGAGAGGCTTCATGATTCTCCTCCTTCGCCGCCCCGCGGGCGGCAAGCTCAAAGTGTTGACGTCGCCGTCAGGCTCAGGGCCGTGGCGCGCGCCGTGTCGCTCCGGTCACCTCTTCATCGTGATCGTGGTCGGATCGCCGGTGTTGTTGTCCGTCACCGACGCGTACGCCACCACACCCCACCCCGAGTTTACCGTCACCTTCGCGTACCCGCTCGCGATCCCTCCCAACGCCAGGTACGGCTGCTGGTACTGGTAGAACCCCCCAGGCGCGTAGTCCCGACTGTCCGCCCACACCTGATTCCCGGAGGCGTCGTACAGCGTCACCGTCACGTTCGCTGTCGAGCTGCCGGTGTTCGTGATCCCGATGTTCGTGCGGTAGGAGGCGTTCTCCGTCAGTTGCGGCAGCCACGCCGATTCCAGGGTCGCCAGGAGATCGCCCGGGTCCTCCCCTTCGTAGTCCTGTCCGTACGTGTGGGTCGCGTCCACCTGGTTGTAGGTCCGGCCGGAAAGGAAGAAGCCCTGGTCCGACGTCACCTCGAGCGGTCCCGAGTCTGTATTGACGCCCAGCCACCCCGCGACGTCCGTCTGCAGCAGCTGCGAGGACCCGGCCAGCTGGGCCGTCTGGCTCACCGGACCGGAGTTCAGGTGCATCGTGATCGTGAGGTTCGCGGTCGAGGTCGAGCGGTTGAGGATTGCGACGTCGCTTCGCCACTTCGCGTTCTTCGAGGGCACATCCTTGTGGATCACCGCCGGGATCCAGCAGGCGTGCGACGCCGCACCCGCGAACACGAAGGCGTCGTCGAAGTTCGCCTGAAAGTTGCCGGAGCCGGAAGCCTGGTTGGAGAGGCTCGCAATGATACTGAGTGAGGTGGCGGCTGCCGGCGGAGTGACGAAACCGGTGTCCGAGGCGACCCATGTGCCCACCGTGGTCGTGTACGGGGGAACAGTGCTGTCGAGGTAGCCGGTGAAACAGTCGGTGCCGGAAAAGAAGCTCACGTAGAAAAACGCCAGACCAGTCGGGGCCTGGCCCGAGGGGATGAGGATCTTGCCGCCCGCCCTGTACTGCGTGGAACTCGTGATGACGACGCACTGATGGATGGAATCCAGCGACGTGCTGGGCGGGGCAAGGGCCTTCGCCGAGCCCGAGCCGGGCGTCCCAGTGGCGTCGCGCGTGGAATCGTAGGTGCTCGCACCACCGTACGACCACCCGTTCAGGTTCCCGTTGAACGACCCGTTGGTGAGCAGGTTCTGCGCCGCCGCCGTGGCAGCAGACATCAAACACGCACACGCCACCTTGAGAGCCCTCATCGTCTCCTCCTTCGCCGCCACTCGGGCGGCAAGCTCAATGTGTCCGCGTCGCCGTCACGCTCACAGGCGTGACGTGCGGCGTGTCGTGTCCGTCACCTCTTCATCGTGATCGTGGTCGGGTCGCCGGTGTTGTTGTCCGTCACCGACGCGTACGCCACCACCCCCGACCCCGAGTTCACCGTCACCTTCGCGTACCCGCTCGCGATCCCTCCCAACGCCAAGTACGGCTGCTGGTACTGGTAGAAACCGCCGGGGGCGTAGTCCCTCGTGTCCTGCCAGACCGGATTGCCCGCGGCGTCATAAAGCGTCAGCTCGACGCCCGCCGTGGCCGTGCCGGTGTTCGTGATCCCGATGTTCGTGCGATAGGCCGCGTTCTCCGTCAGCTGCGGCAACCACGCCGATTCCTGGGCCCCCAGAAGATCGTCCGGGTCCTCCCCCTCGTAGTTCTGCCCGTACGTGTGGGTCGCGTCCACCTGGTTGTAGGTCCGGCCGGAGAGGAAGAGGTCCTGGTCCGACGACACCTCCAACGGTCCCGAGTCGGTCGTCACGCCCAGCCACCCCGCGACATCCGTCTGGAGCAGCTGCGAGGACCCAGCCAGCTGGGCCGTCTGGCTCACCGGACCGGAGGCCAGGTGCATCGTGATCGTGAGGTTGGCGGTGGAGGTCGAGCGGTTGAGGATCGCGACGTCGCTCCGCCACTTCGCGTTCTTCGAGGGCACGTCCTTGTGGATGACCGCCGGGATCCAGCGCCGGTACAGTGTGTCGCCACCGGTCGCGTAGACGTCGTCGAAGTTCACCTGCACGTCGGCGGCCGGGACAGTGCTGTTGTTGTTAGCGCCCATCGAGACATAGACCGACTCCGCATTCGGCGGTGACGTCACGAATTCCGTCTCGGTCGAGGTCCAGGACCCGACCGCGGTCACCCACGGGGATTGGTAGTTCTTGCCGAGCCAGGAGTCGCAGTGCTGGCCCGAGTAGAAACCGAACCAAAGCATCCCGGCGGCACTCGAAGCCTGACCCGAGGGAATCAGGACCTTACCGCCGATCTTGTACTGCGTCGAGCCTGTCACCGCCACGCACTGGTTGGCCACGGTGATCCCCGTGTCGGCAGGGGCGACGGCCTTCGCCGACCCCGACCCCGGAATGCCGGTCGCGTCGCGGGTCCCGTCGTAGCCGGTCGTCGTCGCGTTGTAGTTCCAACCGCTGAGCCCACCCGTGAACGAGCCGTTCGTCAGCAGGTTCTGCCCCGCCGCCGTCGCGGCCACCACGAGAAACGCACACGCCACGCCCAGAACTCTCATCGTCTCCTCCTCCGCCGCCATCCCCAGGGCAGCACTCACCGCGGCTCTGCGCCGCCAGCACGCTCGCAGGCGCGGCGCGCGGCGCGTCCTCTTCGTCACCTCTTCATCGTGATCGTGGTGGGGTCGTTCGTCTGCTGGTCGGTCACCGATGCGTACGCCACTACCCCCGACCCCGAGTTCACCGTCACCTTCGCGTAGCCACCCGCTATCCCTCCGACCGCCAGGTACGGCTGCTGGTACTGGTAGAACCCGCCGGGCGCGTAGTCGCGAGCGTCAGTCCACACCTGGGCACCGTTGGCGTCGTAGAGCGTGAGCGTGACGTTCGCCGCCTCGGTGCCGGTGTTCGTGATCCCGATGTTCGTCCGGTACTTCGCGTTCTCGGTCAGCTGCGGCAACCATGCCGCCGAGAACGCCGGATCACCGGCTGCCAGCAGCTCGGACGGCTTCCGCCCCTCGTAGTCCTGCCCGTAGGTGTGGGTGGCGTCCACCTGGTTGTACGTCCGACCCGAGAGGAAGAACTCCTGATCGGAGACGACCTCCAGGGCACCCGAGTCCGCCGTCGCGCCCAGCCACCACGCCACGTCCGGCACGAGGATCTGCGAGCCCCCAGTCATTTGATATGTCTTCGTGAGTGGGCCGGCCGCCGCGTGCATGGTGATCGTGAGGTGCGCGGTGGACGTCGAACGGTTGACGATAGCCGCGTCGCTGCGCCACCAGGCGTTCTTTGATGGCACGTCCTTGTGGATCACGGCCGGAATCCAGCGGCTGCTCGGTGCCCACGGCCCCGCGACCCGCCCGACGCGGTCCTTGTAGAACTCGGTGAACCAGAGCGCATTGTCCGAGCCGACCACGATCCCGTAGAGTCCGCCTCCGGGCGTGATTCCGGTGGCGTACTCCGTCACCACTCCGGACGTGGTGATCCGGCCGATCTGGTTCCCGTTGGTCTCGGCGAACCACAGCGCTCCATCGGGGCCGGCCACGATCTCGTGTGGCCTGCACGCGGCCGAGATCCCGGTGGAGAACTCCGTCACCGCCCCGCCGGTCGTGATCCGGCCGATACGGCTCCCGTACCACTCGGTGAACCAAAGCGCCCCGTCAGGGCCGACCGTAATCCCGAGAGGTCCGCTTCCGGGCGTGATCCCGGTCGAGTACTCGGTCACCACGCCGGCGGTGGTGATGCGCCCGATGCGGTTCCCCGAGGTCTCGGTGAACCACAATGCACCGTCCGGGCCGGCAACGATCCCGTAGGGGGCGCTCCCTTCCGTGATCCCGGTGGAGTACTCGGTGACCACCCCGGCGGTGGTGATCCGCGCGATGCTGTTTCTCTTGTTTTCGGCGAACCAGATCGCGCCGTCCGGACCGGCCGCGACCGCCATGATCCCGCTCCCACTGGTGATCCCGCTGGAGTACTCCGTGATCGCCCCGGTGGTGGTGATCCGCCCGATCTTACCGTTGTACTCGGCGAACCAGATCGCGCCGTCCGCACCGACCGCGAGACCCTGGGGCGCCAGCCCGGTCGCCCACTCGGTCACCGCCCCGGCGGTCGTGATCCGCCCGATGCGGTTCCCGCCCCATTCGGTGAACCAGAGCGCTCCGTCCGGACCCGCCACGACGTAAGCAGGCCGACTCCCTGCCGTGATCCCGGTGCTGTACTCGTTGACCGTCACCGGGCCGGCGGGCGATGTGCCGCCCTTCATCGTGATCGTGGTTGGGTCGTTTGTCTTCTGGTCGGTTACCGAGGCGTACGCCACGACCCCGGTTCCCGAGTTCACCGTCACCTTCGCGTAGCCGCTCGCGATCCCACCGAGCGGCAGGTACGGCTGCTGGTACTGGTAGAACCCGCCGGGGGCGTAGTCCCGTGTATCGCTCCACACCTGGTGCCCGTAGGCGTCGTACAACGTGAGCGTCACGTTCGCGGTGGCGGCGCCCGTGTTCGCGACTCCTATGTTGGTCCGGAACAAATTGTTCTCGGTCAGTTGTGGCAGCCATCCCGTTGAGGAGACCGCATCACCGGCGGTCAGCAACTCCGACGGCATCTGGCCCTCGTAGTCCTGCCCGTAGGTGTGGGTCGCATCCACCTGGTTGTAGGTCCGCCCCGAGAGGAAGAAGGCCTGATCCGAGACGACCTCCAGGGCGCCCGAGTCCGCCACCACGCCCAGCCACCCGGCCACGTCCGTCAGAACCAGATGAGAGGCTCCGGGGAGTTGGACCGTCGTCGTCTTCGTTCCCTCAACCGACGCGTGCATGGTGATCGTGAGTTTCGCCGTCGACGCCGAGCGGTTCAGCAGTGCGACGTCGCTGCGCCACCACGCGCTCTTCGACGGGACGTCCTTGTGGATCACCGCCGGGATCCAACGGCTCTTCTCGAGCCACGGTCCAGAGGCGCGCCCGATCTGGTCCGCGTTGAGCTCGGTGAACCAAAGCGCTCCGTCCGGACCCACGGCGATGCCGTACGGGTCGTTCCCAAGGGTGATCCCGGTGGCGTACTCCGTCACCGCGCCGGTTGTGGTGATCCGTCCGATCCTGCTCGCCGAGGACTCGGTGAACCACAGAGCGCCGTCCGGGCCGGCCACGATTCCGACCGGAGGCGAGATCAGACCGGCGTATTCCGTCACCACCCCGGTGATGCTGATCCGTCCGATCAAGTTCCTGCCCAACGTCGTGAACCAGAGAGCACCGTCCGGGCCGGCCGTGATGCCCCACGGCTGACTCCCCGGTGCTATCCCGGTGGAGTACTCGGTCACCACGCCTGTGGTCGTTATCCGCCCGATCCGATCCGCGCCGCTCTCGGTGAACCAGAGCGCTCCGTCCGCGCCCGCCGCGATGCCGACAGGCGTACTCTCGGGAGTGATCCCGGATGAGAATTCCGTCACCACGCCTGCGGTCGTGATCCTCCCGATGCGGCTCGTTCCGGATTCGGTGAACCACAGCGCTCCGTCCGGGCCGGCCGCGATGCCGGCGGGCCAGCTGCCGGCCGAGATCCCCGTCGAGTACTCCTTCACCACACCGGCAGTCGTGATCCGCCCGATGCTGTTGCCCGTGAATTCGGCGAACCAGAGCGCACCGTCGGCGCCAACCGTGATGCCCATCGGCGCGCTCCCCGCCGGAATCCCGCTCCAGTACTCCGTCACGACGCCGGCTGTAGTGATCCGCCCGATGCGGCTCGCCAGGTATTCGGTGAACCAGACTGCCCCGTCGGGCCCGGCGACGATTCCCCAGGGCTGGCTGTTGGCCGTGATCCCGTTGTGGTACTCCGTGATCGTCACCTGACCCACCGCGGGCGCTGCGCCCCACGACCCCAGGCAGATGGTCACCAAGGCGATTGCTGCGAACGTCCCGAGACGATGCCGCATCGGATGCCTCCTCCGGTCCCAGAGCTGCGAAGCGCTGCGCGCCTTCGGCGTTGTTCCTTTTGCTTGAAGTTCTCACGACGAACATAGGTCTCCTTAAGGAGAGTGTCAATGCGCTAATTCTCTCACCATACGCACCCTGCGAGACGCTCCAAGGCGAGCGCCCGGCGCCGATCCCTCGCCGTTTTCCGGCCCCTCCTCCGCCTCGGGACCCGCGACCCGGTCATGGCGCGGCGAGCGCCTGCGAGGCACCGTGCGATGCCCCTCCGGGGCCCTGGCCTCTCTCGGGGCGACGGCGCGCGTTGTGTCACCAGTGAGGAGGAGATGCCGTATTCCGACGGCGCTGGCACGTCTCCGGCCTCCAGACGCGGCGCGAATGCGAAGCCACCGAGGCCGGGGGGTCCTCGCGGTAGGACGGAAACTCGATGATCCCACTTGCGAGAAGGAAGGCCGCGACCCATCGGGGCGCATCCCGCCTGAACCGCCGCCCCACCCTTAGGGCTGAGCGCTACCGCCAGCGCCGAGACAGTGGACGCTCGTGGGCGAGCGGTGGATTCGTTCGCTCGAATCAGCCCGTCAGAGTGCAGTTGCAGGGCCGACCGAAGCCGGAACACCCCTGGGCGCCCACGACGGGAGGTCCGGCGACCCCCCGGCGGCGCCAACCTGCACCCAGGCCGAGCTCCAGGCTAGCTACTTACGTCCGGCGGACCCCACGGGACGGCCGGGAAGTGCTTCTTGATCCAGGTCTCGATCGCCTTGACCGCCTCGTTGCTCCCCGATTCCTGCTTCACGTCCTTGAACCGGTAGCGCGCGCCCTTCACGATCTGGATGTTGAGCTGGTAGCAGAAGCTCTCCGTGGGCCGCGCCTGGCAGGTGAACCAGACCTTCTCCACGCCGGCCATGTGGAAGCTGAAGCTCTCCTTCGGATCCACGGCGTCGACCCACTGCACCTCGTCCTCCTTGAAGATGAGGCGCCCCGACCGGTTCTTCTGCATGAAGGTCGGCTTGTAGAGAACGATCCCCTCGATTGTCGTCTCTTTGGGCTCCGGTGTCGGGGTCGGGGTAAGGGTCGGTGCCGGTGGAGTTGTCGGCGTCGGAGTCGTGAGCGGGAAGTTCTTGTTGGTAACCAGGAACGCAATGACCGACTCGGGCACTCCAGCGTTCTTGAGGTAGACGACGTCGTTCGACGTCAGCTGAAAGGCCTCACCCGACCGCCTGAGCTGCTCCAGGACGACGGGCTCAGACAGCCCGGATTTGACCATGCGGACCACGTCCACGAGCTTCGGGTTGTCCGGTGTCGGGGGCATGGGCGTCGGCGCGGGGCTTGACGCCTTCGCCATCAACGCGTGCACCACAGCCTCCGGCACGTTTGCCGCCTTGAGATTGGCGAGGTCCGCTGGCGTGAGCTGCGCCACGGTGTTGGCCGGGTTGTTGATCTGGGCGGTGACCGCTTCCGGGGTGGCCCCGAGCTTCAGCGCGGTTATGACGGCGGCTGCCGTCAACTCATCAGCCAGCGCTGCTACCGCCGGGACCACCAGTAACAGGAGAATCAGGATCAAACGACGCATGACGCCTCCTTGACTCGTATATTGAGAATCAGTGTAGCACGTTCTCCGCTTGTAAAGCGTTCCAGTCGAAGCAGAGCGGCGGAGGGTCCGGCTTCCTGACTGACCGGGACGTGACAGCCCCGGCCAATGCGCCGAGTGGCGTGGCGTTCCCCAAGCGTCGCCGTCGGGGGGACGGCCCAAAACAAGGCGCCCCTTGCGCGATCCGCACGCTCCTGCTCAAATCGCCCCGATGCGTTGTGGCTGTCCCATCTGCAGGGGAGGGAGCATGGTCCGACGGGTCTTCGTTCTTGTTGCGCTTGTCTCGCTGAGTTCGCTGCCGGTCCTGGCGCAAGGCCAAGGCCCTGGAACGCAAGGAGGAACCTGGCGGTTCGCCGTCTCCGGCGATTCACGGAACTGCGGGGACGTGGTGATGCCGGCCATTGCCGCGGGAGCGCTCGCGAATCAGGTCGCGTTCTACTGGCACCTGGGCGATCTGAGGAAGATGTACGACTTCGACGAGGACATGCAGCACGAGACGGAGTATCGCGCCAGGGCCATGAGCATCTTCGAATATCATGCCGGCGCCTGGGACGATTTCATAGCAAACCAGATCGCGCCGTTCGGGTCGACACCGTTTGTCGTCAGCATCGGCAACCACGAGTTGATCCCGCCGAAGACCCGTGACGAGTTCATCGCGCAGTTTGGAGACTGGCTCGGGTCCCCCACCCTGAAGGCGCAACGCCTGGCCGACAACCCGCAGGACCACAGGCTCAAGACCTACTTTCACTGGCTGGAGCGCGGTGTGGACTTCATCTCCCTGGACAACGCATCCGGCGATCAATTCGACACGCCGCAGCTCAAGTGGTTCAAAGGGGTCCTGGAACGCGACCTCGAGAATCCGGCCGTCAGGACGCTCGTCGTCGGCATGCACCGTGCGCTGCCAGAGAGCATCTCGTTCGGTCACGGCATGAACGAGTCGGCACAGGGGACCGAGAGCGGCCGCAGCGTTTACGGCGCCCTGCTCCGCGCTCGAAGCGATGGCCACAAGAACGTCTACGTTCTCGCCAGCCACTCGCACACCTACATCGACGGGATTTTCAACACCGAGTACTGGCGGAGTCACGGCGGCGTGCTCCCCGGTTGGATCGTCGGCACAGCGGGCGCGGTCCGATACCCGCTGCCCTCCGACACGAAGGACGCACGCGCGGCGGAGACGAACGTTTACGGGTACATGCTCGGGACCGTCGCGAACGACGGCACGGTCAGCTTCGAGTTCCGGCGGGTGGCCGAGACGGATGTGCCTGGGTACGTATTGGAGAGGTTCACGCCGGAGTTCGTGCACTGGTGCTTCGAGAAGAACACCGGGGCCCCCGCCACGCAAGCGATGGGCACCTCGACGGCCGCGCCGTAACCGGGGCAGCATCCGCGGGCAACCCGCACCACGCCGACAACGGCGGCCCGTTGAGCTCGCCGGTCTAGGCGGTCCTGCGGATCGCCATTACCGTGAGGTCGTCGCGCTTCGGGGCCCCGGCGAGGTGAGCGGCGAGGTCCTCGAGGCAGGTGCCGTCGACGTCGCGGGGCGCGAGACCACGCGCGCGTGCGAGCGTCCGCGCGAGTCGCTGGGCCCCGTACTCGGTGTCGCCTCGGTCCCGTGCCTCGGTAAGACCGTCGGTGTAGAGCACCAGCGTGTCGCCGTGCACGAGGGTCAGCGTTCTCGACGCGTAGCTGCTGCTGTAGAACGTGCCAACGGGAAGACCGGTCGGGTCGACCGTCTTCACGCCTTCGCTCGACACGACGAACGGCGGGCAGTGTCCGGCGTTGCAGATCTCGACGTGACCGTCGGAGGTCGCGCGGCCGCACACCAGCGTTGCGAAGAACGGTGATAGCGTGCTCTCGCGGAAAGCCCGGTTGGCGCGCTCGACCAGTTCCGAGACCGTGGAGTCTCCTGCGGCCAGCGCCCTGAAGGTGGCATGCAGGTGGGACATCAGGATCGCTGCCGCCACTCCTTTGCCGGAGACGTCGCCAAACATGAAGAACAGTCCGCCATCGTCCTTCCGGACGACGTCGCACCAATCCCCGCTCACGGGCCCGGCCGGCTCCCAGTGGAAGTGGAGCTCCCACCCCTGGGCCGACAGGTCGGGGGGCGGCAAGAGGCCCCGCTGGATCCGGGCGGCAGTCTGGAGGTCATGCTCGAGCTCGCGCTGCTCCCTCTCGGTCAGGTGATCCAGACAGAAGCGAAGGAGGGGGTCTACGAGGAGGCGCTCCGGTTCGATCGGATCGTGGCAGAACTCGCACAGGCCATACGTGCCGGCGTTCACGCGCTCGAGAGCGGCGTCAACCTCTTGGAGCAAACGCCCGAGATCGGGGGCGGCGGGAGCTTCCTCGAGTGCGGTTTCCAGTCGCTCGCGCCGTTCCCTGAGCTGCCGGGCCAGCAGTTCGTTCGTCACTGTCGCCATGGCCCACCTCCGAATACAAACTACCCTATCTCGTACGATTCGCGACTGGGATTGTTTCGCTGTTCCCACCTTGACCAGGACGGGCATGAAAAGCGCGCCGCCCGACGGAAGTGCAACCGTGAGGAGAACGGAGAAGACCTGTCGGCGTCACCGCGACGGGCAGGTTTGAAGACGCCAGTGAAAATCCTCGCCGTCGCCCAACTCGATGTACCGTCGCTCGACCAGGCGTCCGAGGTCGTCCTTGGCTTCGAGCACGTGGCGTCCAACCCCAACGTTGTCAACGGTCCGGATCTGGCTCGGCTCGACGGAGGTCGCCTCCCATCCGTCGACGGAGACCGTCACGGTGCAGGTGCTCTCGTTGAGGACGACCACGTTGCTCTGCCCGCGTAACTCGTGCTGCTGGCACCCTATGCCGAGCATCAGCACGGGCAGCGCAGCGAGGGAGAGACGCGGGCTCAACTTCATGTCATCAATCTAGGGCATGGGACGGGGATTTGCAACACCCCCTGGGCCGCCGTCATACGTGCTGAGACATTCCAATGGGCTCCGCGGTCCGCGAACCACGATTCGGCCACGACGCTACCGCCACAACGTCGTTCCGTCGAACGACCGTCCGGACCAACACCTGGCCGCACCACGCTCCGTTTCTCCCGGTTGAGAATACGTCCGGCCGACACCATGGCCGCGGTGCGCTGAGTCACAAACGAGCCGGCGAACCCCGAACCGCGCGCTACGGGGAGAATGGCTGCCATCTCTCACCCCGAAAACTCGAAAAGCTCGGCGGTGACCGAGCCGTCCACCACCCGCAGCAGGGCAACCGACAAGGGGTGGTGGAGGCGGCGGGGGCCGGCGCTTCCCGGATTCACGTAGAGCACGCCCCCCCTATCCTCGATGCCCGCATGGTGGGTGTGCCCGCTCACCACGGCCGCCATCCCTGCCGCCGCGGGATCGAGGTCCAGCCGTTCGAGGTCGTGCAGCACGTACAAGCGCACACCACCGACCTCGACCACCCTGCTGTCGGGAAACTCGGAGGCCCATGGCTGCACGTCCACGTTGCCGCGCACGGCCACGACGGGCGCGATCGATTCCAGCCCCTGGAGAACCTCGAGGCTCCCCACATCGCCCGCGTGCACGATTAGGTCGGAGCCCGCCAGCGCATCGCGCGCTTGTGGCCGGAGCAGGCCGTGCGTGTCGGCGATCAACCCGACCCTGCAGGAATCACCAGCCTCGGCAGCGCGCGACGGGGGGTTCACGAGGAGCATCCCGATCAGCGCTGCCGGGCGGCGAGTAGCCGGTCGAGCGAGAGGGCACCGCTGCCGCGGACCACGAGCGCGGCTGCGATCGCAACGGTCAGAAGATGAAGCTCGAACCCCTCGCCGGCCTGCCGCCCGCTCCAGTTCATGAAGAACCCGTTGGCCACATGGTGCCCGACGAAGGCGGCGACCACCATCTCGACACCGATTCCGAACGCCGCGACGCGACCCAGCAGCCCTACGATCAAGCCGAGCGCGCCTGCAGACTCCGCCGTGATGGCGAGAGCCGCGAAGATCGCCGGGATGTGCTGCTGGCCTGTCATCCACCCCCAGGTCCCGGCCAGCCCGTACCCTCCGAACCACCCCAGGACCTTCTGCGCACCGTGGGGGAACATCATGACCCCCAGTGCGAGACGCAGCACCAGTGAGACGGCGTCGTTCTCCGTTCGAAGGAGCCTCTCGAACATGCCCTTCCTCCTCGCCGGCCGTGGCACCGGCGTTCAGGCACCGGCGCCGCAGAATCCGACCCGGCCGCCCTATTGTGGCCTGGCGCTACCACCGAGAATCCCGTTCAGTAGGTGTTCATTCCTCAGACCAGGCCCGCCGCTCAACCCGCTTTTGCCGGCGCACCGGAGGGCCGGGCGCCCAGCCACCGAGCAAGCCCGAGGCACGCCACTGCAAGCACCACGCCGACGCCGCCCACCCCGCTCCAAAGCACGCCCGGACCGAGCCCTTCATAGACGGCCGTCCCAACCGTCGGGGCCAGGACGAACGAGACCCCGAACGCCAGGGAGTACGCCCCCATGTAGCGCCCGCTCGAGACGGCCGGAGCCCGCCTTGACGCGACCGAGTTGGTCAATGGCACCGAGAGCATTTCGCCGGCGGTCCATACCACCACGGTGAGTGCCGCGAACGCCCAACTGGTTCCGAGCGGCAGCAGCGCGAACCCGGTACACACGAGCAGGCAGCCCAGGCCGGCCAGCGCCATGTGGTCGCGCCCCTCGAGCGCGCGCAGCAGGATCATCTCCACGGCGACGATGATGACGGTGTTGATCGCGAGCAGAAAGCCGATCGCGTCCTCCGCAAGGCGGTAGTGCTGGCGGAAGTAGAGGGGCATCGTGCTCGAGATCTGGAAGAAGACCGTCCCGAGGACCACCATCACGGCGAGGAACGCGATGTACGGGCGGTCTCGCCACGGCGAGGCCGCCTTGGCCCCGGCACCGGCGGCGAGCGGCCGGGGTCCCCCGCTCCAGCCGATCGCCAGCGTCAGCACGCCGGCGGCCAGCCAGCACGTTGTTGCGTCCACCACGAAGAGCAGCCCGTAGTGACGCACGGCCAGGATCCCGCCCACGGCCGGCCCCACGGTCATGCCGAGGTTGGCCGCCAGGCGTACGAGCGCGAGCGACCGGGTTCGCACCGTCGGGTCGCTCCAGCGCGTGACGGCCGTGAACATCGCGGGCCTGAAGCACTCCTGGACGACGCTCAGGCCGAGCACCGCGAGCGACACGCCGAGGCGTCCGTTGAGCCGGCTGAGGACGGTGAAGCCGATCCCGGTCCCGGTCAGGCTCGCCACCTGCACGCGCAGCGGCCCCACCCGGTCCGAGAGCGCGCCCCCCAGCCACGACCCCACGATCGCCCCGACGCCGTACAGGCTCAAGACCCGACCGGCCTCGAGGATCGAGAACGAGAGCTTGGTCGTGAGGTACAGGCTCAGGAACGGCAGCACCATCGTGCCGCTCCGGTTCACGACCGCCGCCAGAGCGAGGATCCAGGCCTGGCGGGGGAGGCCGGCGAACGCCGCGCGGTAGGCGCCTGCGACGCGCCTCAGCACGGGCCTCCCCTGGTCACGAACCGGAAGGCGACGCCAGGAGATCGAGCACCGCGGCGCTCATCGCGGTGACGCCCGTGACGATCGTGGGCTCCGCCACGGGCGCGTAACGGCTCGAGTGGAGCGTCGGCAGCTCCACGCCGGTGCGCCGGCTCTCCGCCAGACTCGCCGGCGACGAAGTCCCTACCCGGAACATGCAGATCGGGATGCGTGGCTCGACCAGGCCGTACGCCGCGAAGTCCTCCCCGATCATTTCGGGCTTCAGAGCGACGACGTTCCCGGCCCCGAGCCAGCCGCGCCAGACCGCCGAGAGACGCCTGGTCAGCGCCGGGTCGTTGTAGAGCGCGGGGGTGAACCCCTCCACGACCTCGACCGTCGGCATGCGGTCGGCGGGCACGTCCGCTGCCGCTGCCACGCCCCGCGCGATGCGCTCGATCTCGGCCAGGATCAGTCGCCTCGCCTCGGGCGCATAGGAGCGCACCGTGAGCTGGAGGCGGACCTCGTCCGGAATGATGTTGGAGGCCGCACCACCGTGGATCGAGCCCACCGTGACGACGGCCGGCTCGGTCGGGTCCATGCGCCGGCTCACAATCGTCTGGATCGCCATCACGAACTGCGCGGCCATCACCACGGGGTCGCGCGTCACGTGCGGCCGCGCCCCGTGCCCGCCGACGCCCCGCATCGTCACGTCCACCGAGTCCACGTTCGCGAACGCGTATCCCTCCACCGCGCCGACCGCGCCGACGGGGAGCGCCGGCGTGACGTGCAGCGCGAGGCACACGTCCGGCCGCGGGAAGCGCGTGAACAGGCCCGCATCGAGCATCCCCTTCGCGCCAAGGCCGCGCTCCTCCGCGGGCTGCCCGATCATGACGAGGGTGCCGTGCCAGCGCTCTCGCAACCCCGCCAGGACCCGCGCGGTGCCGATGAAGATCGACATGTGGGCGTCGTGGCCGCACGCGTGCATGACGCCGACCTCTCGGCCCTGCTCATCCCTGGCTTTCACCGTGCTCGCAAAAGGCAGCCCGGTCGCCTCCGTAACGGGCAGTGCATCCATGTCCGTCCGCACGAGAACCGTCGGGCCGGGGCCGTTGCGCAGCACGGCTACCACGCCATACCCGCCGACGTGCTCCGTGACCGCGAAGCCGCGGCCGCTCAGCTCCAGGGCGATCCTCGCCGAAGTCTTCTCCTCGCGGAGCGAAAGCTCCGGCGCGGCGTGGAGCTGCACGTAGAGGTGCTGGAGGTCGGTGAGCTCTCTGGCGACCAGCGAAGACACGGCCCGGTCCGGCGTGGTTCCCGGCGGCGCGGCGAGCGCCGCCGCTGCCGCGATCAGGACCGCAGTCAAAACGCACAGGATCGACATCGGTTGTCTGGCCATTGCGGCCGGGAGCGTAGCACAGGCACCGAAATTTCCGCGCCGTTGTGCAGGTTGTGCGTGGCGTACGGGCCACGCAAGGGAGGGATGCCACCAATGGCGAGCTCACCCATCGAGAGCGTTTTCCAGATCGAGCAGATCGCGCGCCTGCCGAACCACCTCAAACAGCACATCGTCGACCAGCACTACAACCGCTATACCCCGGCGGATCACGCGGTGTGGCGTTACATCATGCATCAGGCGCTCGACTTCCACTCCAGGCACGCACACGCGGCGTACGTGGAGGGCCTCCGCAAGACCGGGATCGGCATCGAGCGCATCCCCCGCATCGAGGAGATGAACGAGATCCTGGGACGCATCGGATGGGGCGCGGCGCCGGTGGACGGGTTCATCCCCCCCGCGGCGTTCATGGAGTTCCAGGCCCACCGCGTCCTGGTTATCGCCGCCGACATCCGGCAGATCAACCACATGGAATACACCCCGGCGCCCGACATCATCCACGAGGCAGCCGGGCATGCCCCGATCATCGCGGACGAGGAGTACGCCGAGTACCTGCGGCGCATCGGTGAGGTAGGGGCCAAGGCGCTCTCCTCCCGCCAGGACTTCGAGCTCTACGAGGCGATCCGTCACCTCTCGATCCTCAAGGAGGCCCCCGACACGGCGGCGGAGGAAATCGCCGCTGCCGAGAAGGACGTCGCGGACAGGCAGGCCAGCCTGGGCGAACCCTCCGAGATGGGGCTGCTCTCGCGCCTGCACTGGTGGACCGTGGAGTACGGCCTGATCGGCGACGTGAACGACCCCAAGCTCTACGGCGCCGGGCTGCTCTCCTCCATCGGCGAGGCGGCCCACTGCCTCACGCCCGAGGTCAAGAAGCTTCCGTACACGGTGGAGGCCAGCAACGTCGCGTTCGACATCACCACCTTCCAGCCGCAGCTCTTCGTCACGCCCTCCTTCGCGCACCTGAACGACGTCCTCGACCAGTTCGCGGGAACGATGGCGTTCCGCCAGGGAGGCCTCGCGGGCCTCCGCAAGGCCCAGAGTTCGGCCAACGTGGCCACCTTCGAGTACACCTCGGGCCTGCAGGTCTCCGGCGTCATCGCCGAGGTGGTAGAGGACGGGGCAGGGAGCCCGGCCTACGTCAGGACCTCGGGACCCACGGCCCTGGCCGTCGGAGGGGCGGAGCTTCCAGGCAACGGCAAGGAGACCCACGGCGACGGCTTCGGCTCCCCGGTGGGCCGTCTGCGCGGGCAGACTCGACCGCTGGAGCTTTTCGACGACATCGGCCTGAGGAGTCTCGGGCTGGAGACAGACACGCAGGCCGAGCTCGAGTTCGAGAGCGGCGTCAGGGTTTCCGGGCGCCTCGAACGGATCACTCGCAGGAACGGGAAGGTCGTGCTGCTTTCCTTTTCGGGTTGCCGCGTCATCCTCAAAGACCGGGTTCTCTTCGAGCCGGGGTGGGGAAGCTACGACATGGCCGTGGGCGGACGCATCGTCTCGGTCTTCCACGGCGCGGCGGATCAGGACGCCTACGAGCAGACGAGCTTCGTGCCCAAGGAGCGGACGATCAAGGTAAAGGTCGACGATGGGGCGCGCCGCCTCCACGGCCTCTACCGGGCGGTGCGGGAGATCCGCGAGGGCGGCAAGGGGTACGACAGGCTCCCCACGATCTACCGCCAGCTTCGCGCCGACCACCCCGAAGATTGGCTCCTAGCGCTCGAGATTCTCGAGGTCCTCAAGGGGCGCGGCCTGCGAGCCGGCCTGCAGCGGGAGATCCACGGCTTCCTCGAAGAGCGCGCCGCCGCGGAGCCCGGCCTGGCAAAACTGATCGCCAACGGCCTCCGTCTGCTGCCGAACTGACCTGCGAAGTTCTGCCGGCCTCATAACAGGCCGGAGAGATCACCGACCTCCACGCTCTCGACGAGCACCCCGGCAGGCCGCGCCAGCGCGTAGGCGATCGCCTCCGCGACCTCTTCCGGCGGCAGCATTCGTCGCCGATCCCACGTCCCCGGCACCCGGTCCCAGAGGCGCGTGGCGGTGGCGGCGGGGTAGACGTTGATCACCCGCACGCCGCGCGGGCGCAACTCCTCGCGCACGCTGGATGTCAGGCCCTCGAGCGCGAACTTGGCCGCGCAGTACGCGCTCCAGTTCGGAATGCCGCGCCGGGCGGCGACCGAGAGCACGTTGACGATGCTCGCGCCGGCCGGAAGATACGGGAGCAGTCGCTGGATCAGGAGCAATGGGGCGGTCACCGTCACTGCCAGGCTCGCCTCCCACTCCGCGAGACCGATCTCCTCCACCGGCTTCACGACCGCGCTGCCTGCGTTGTTGATCAGCACGTCGAGCGGCGCATCGCCGGCCGCGGCGGCGAGCGAGCGCACCTGCTGGGCAACGGACAGGTCGGCCACGAGCGTGCGCCCCTTGGCGCCGCGGGCCTCGACGTCGCGGAGAACTTCTGCGAGAACGCTTTCATCGCGCCCGTGCAGCAGGAGCTCGCGCCCAGACCCCGCGAGCCGCACCGCGATCGCTCGGCCGATCCCGCCGCTCGCCCCGGTGATCAGGATCCGTTCCACCAGGCCCCTCCATCGGCGCGAGCCGTGAAGCGGTTGTTCTCGGTCTCGAACAGACGCACCCGCGTCAGCTTGCGGTCCAGGGCCGCATCCAGGCGCGGCCACAGCGCCGCAACGATGTTCTCCCCGGTGCTCGTCCGTTCGCGGAACTCTTCGACCTCGCGGTCGAGGTGCCGCCGGTCCCACGGAGCGATCGTGGAACTCAAGCTCACGTCGAGGCGCGGAAGGCTGTAGACCGTTCCCGAGCGCTCGTCGAGCGGGCCCGACACGGACGCCTGCACCGTGTAGCGGTGGCCGTGACCGTTGGGGTTCGCACACTTGCCGAAGACGAGCCGGTTCTCCTCGTCGGAGAAGCGCGGGTTGGAGAGGCAGTGCGCGGCGGAGAACGAGCGCTCCAGGCCGAGGAAAAACTCCCGGCCGTCGTACTCCGCGAAGAAGTCGGGCGTCTCGTGGAGCCGCACGCGGGCCACCGGGAGCGTTCGAGCGAGCGTGCGAAAGGCGAGGCGCGCCAAACACTCGGTGGTCACCGGCCCGCCCGCGAGCTCGCGTACCTCGGCGTTGAGGTTGCGGTGGTCGAGCGACTCGTGCAGGGAGGCGAGGGCGGCCGCCACCGGCTCGTGGGGCACGATCACGCCGGTGGCGTTGTCCACCGGCCCCGCCAGCACGGCGCGGAGCCGGTACGTGTGGCCGTGGCCCGCCGGCGAAGCCGCACGCCCGAACAACTGCCGGTTCTCCGCCTCGGAGAGGTGCGGCGAGTACGTCCGCCTCGCCGCCGAGAAGGTGAGCCAGAGCTCCCGCTCCACCCTGCCGTTTGAAAAGGCAGTGGCGCCGCTCCCGCTCGACTCCGTGAGGTGGCACACAACGGCTTGCGCTGCTAGGCCCCGGCACGCTTCCCGGGCCTCCGCAAGCAGCTGGCTGGCGATGTTCTCCGGCGTCGGGGTGATTGCGCCGAACGGCGGTGTGTCGAGGTTGAGGAAGCGGTGGTCGTACCTTTCCTCGATCATGGGGCGGAGCGCCCGTTTGACCGCGAAGAGGTTGACGACAAACCCGGTCGCGGGGTCGACGTCACCGGCGAAGACGAGGTGGGCCTGGAAGTTCTCTCCGCTCCCCCAAGGACCTTCCTGGCCCGTCCCGTACACACGCTCGCTCTCCGTGCGCGGCCATTCATCGTGCGCGAGCCTCCGCGACGCGCAGAAAGGGAACCTCCGGTTGACAGTCAGCACCAAGGACATCACCTCATCGTGACCGTGCCTCGTAACCGATGCGAGAGGAGAACTGTTCCGGGTCCTGTACGACGCCACACCAGCAGCCAACGACGAGTTCCGCCGGTGGGCCGGGCACCGGCGTGGTGCCACGCGACGCGAGCCGCGCCCCTGTCCGGGCGGCGCCCCCCACCCCGTTCCAAGGCAGCGGAGATCGAGGCCTCATGGCCCAACCACGTCATTTTCAAACGCCGGTGTCGGCTCGCTTTTCCGCGTCGCGCCCCGCCCGCTCGCAAGTCTCGCATTCACAGTATTATGCCTCGGTGTGGCGGGCTGCTCGAGGGAGGCTTGGCGCCCCACGATCCCGCGCCCGCAGAAGAACGAGTCTTCTTGCAAAAGTCATAGAATGTCACTAAATTGTAAGTGTCTTTCACCGGACCCCGCGCCGAAAACACGAGGCCCGACAACGGACCGGATGGCGGCCCAGACTCACGCCGTCACCTCAACGCGACCGCTGCTCGAAAGGGGGCGTGGCATGTTTCGAAGGTTGGTGGTTGCATTCGTCGCCGTAATGCTTGCAGGCTCCGCACTGGCTGGAACCCGCCTGGTGCGCTCACACCTGTCGGCTGTCGTCACACCCAAAGTCACGGTGGATGTCAACGCCCTCCGAGCGAGGCTCGTCGCCGCGTACGGCCCACAGGCCGCCACCACCGCCACGTACATCGGCAGCGAGTACTGCATGGCATGCCATGGCCCCAACGGACTCGGTCCGGACGAGAGTTCGTGGCGGACGACGCAGCACGCTGCCACGTACATCCGGCCGATGACGCAGTGGACGCTCGCTCCGGGCAAGGGCGTGCTCGCGAACACGCTCGGCAAGGAGTCCGACGACTTCATGCAGGGCGTGGACTTCAACACGATCTCGTCCCCGTTCGACGCCTACAAACCCAACGCCCCCAAGCTCTCCGTCAAGAACGGGACGTACACGATCACGATCGGCCAGGCCGATCTTCCGGTCGTCGTGATGCTGCAGTGGCGCTTCGCCTCGGGAGTGTGGGAGCAACTGTTCTGCGTGCGCATCCCTGTGAGCGACTCGCCGACCGGAAAGACCGGCGCGGTGTACTCATCGCCCCTGTTCTGGGCCTCCGACACCGGATGGCAAGCGTACGCCCCCGAAGCCTATTACGACAGCAACAACCAGCCGATGTACACCAGCTCCGCAACGACGGCCGCCGTGGTCGCCAACTGCGAGAGCCAGGACCAGAGCTGCGTCGGCTGCCACGCTACCGGCATCCGCAGCATCACCCAGAACGGATCGGGCGAGTGGGTGTCGAAGGCGTACCTCGCGACCCTCTACACCGATGGCGACCCCGGGTACTTCGACTACAACGGCGACGGCACGGTGCAGATCATGAACGTCGGCTGCGAGTCGTGCCACGGACCGGGCGCGCAGCACGTGCTGGGAGGCGGGGACAAGACCAAGATCGTCAACCCGGCCAACCTCGATACCCAGGGTGCCAACGACGTGTGCGGGCAGTGCCACTCCGTGGTCGCGTCCACGCCCAGCGGTACGATCGGCTGGCCGTACAACGAGACCACGCAGCAGGCCTGGGTCCCTGGCTCGGGTCCGCTTTCGGCCTTCTTTACCGACGGCGAGGTGTGGTGGCCAGACGGCAAGACGGGGCAGGACACCAGCCAGTACCCGGAGTTCTACAAGTCGTCGAAACCCACGTTCCAGTTCCACCCCGTGCGCTGCACCGACTGCCACGACCCGATGTCCACGACCTCGAACCACGCACAGATTGTCGACCAGGTGGAGTCGGGGACCCTCACGATCAGCACCCATGTTGATGACGACACCCTCTGCCTCGCCTGTCACGCCACGCATGGAGGAGGCACGAGCGCCGACTTCACAACCATCACCGCCGCCATGGTGGCCGACTACGCCACCAATCGCGACGCCATCGGCAAGGTCGTGTCGGCACACACGAACCACCCGTACGCCCCGGAGCGGATGATGGGGCTGTCGCGCTGCACGCATTGCCACATGGCAACGACCCAGGGCCCGGATGCGGCGCAAGTCCTGCACGGTCACACGTTCGAGGCGATCCCGCCGCAGAAAACGCTCAAGTACCAGGACCAGGGCGGGATGCCGAACTCCTGCGCGCTGTCCTGCCACGCCACGCTCGTGAACGCGGCGCTCGCAGGCTCGGTCACACCAGGTCTGACCCCGGACATCGCGACGTGGGACAAGCAGTACGACAGAGACCTGGCCAGTGCGCTACTCAACTACTACGGCCCCAGCGGAGTGTGGTGGCAGTTGGACATCGACCAGGCCCCGGTTGGCGCCGCGAGCGCGGCCACCGCGACCACGGCGCACGCGCGCTGCGGCCGCAAGCACCACCGGTAGGGTAGCCAGAAGAAGGCTCGACCGGGCGAAGCCGCATCCAGCGGTCGCCCTCTCATCCGGCCGTGAACCGGAGGTCGAAGCCCACCCTGGGCGGCTCGTGTTCGGGGTCGCAGCGGTAGCAGGCGAAGTCAGTCACGCCTTCGGCGCGCAGGAAGTCCTCGTCGATCAGCGCGCGACCGGTGAAGCTGGCAGGCTCCTTGGCGAAGATGCGCAGCGCCGCGTCCGCGAGGATGTCGGGCTTGCGCCACACCTTGGCATCGCCCAGGGCGAAGTTGATCGTGGCGTAGCTCTCGATCAGCGTCGCGGGCCAGAGCGCGTTGCACGCGACGTTGCGGTCCGCGACCTCGCCCGCGAGGCCGTGGGCGATGAGCGTCATGCCGAATTTGCTCACCGCGTACGCGACCTTTCCGGCGGCCGCCGATGGGTCCACCGGCGGCGACATCATCAGGATGTGGCCCCACCCCTGCGCGATCATCGCCGGCAAAACCTCGCGGGTGCACGCGAATGCCCCGCGCACGTTGACGCCCATCACGCGGTCGAATCGGGGCATCGGGGTGTCGGCGACCGGCTGCCAGAAGAGGGCGCCGGCGTTGTTGACCAGGATGTCGATGCGGCCGAAGCGTCCGAGCGCCGTCTTGACCGCCCCAGCCACGGCGCTCTCGTCCCGCACGTCCACCTGAACCGGGAGCGCTCGGCGACCCAGCGCCTCGACCTCGGCCGCCGTCGTGTGGATCGTCCCGGGCAGCTTCGGATTCGGCTCGATCGTTTTCGCCGCGACCACGATGTCGGCGCCCTGTCGCGCCAGCGCCAGCGCGATGCATCGACCCACCCCGCGGGACGCCCCGGTGATGAACGCCACCCTGCCGTCGAGTCGCATGGGCCGAGCATACACGCCCCGCAATCAATCCAGAACCTGCAAAAAAGGCATGCAGAAGCGGGAAAGGGCCTATAATTCCTTCATGTTCGGTCCTCCGACCTTGGAGCCTTCCGGCCCCCGGGGGCCTGTGGCGCAGCCCCGCGCCAGCGGCGCGCCCGGCGAAAAGGGACGATAGGGGCGCCCGTGCCAGGTTTACCCGGCCGCGGCCGCCGTCTCGAGAGGCTCAAGAGGCGCATGCTCCACGATGCGGTGGAGGAGAACGTCGCGACCATCACCGGCGCGGTGCCGCGGCGGCGGCGCCGGGTCTCCGGGCGGATGTGGTTCGGCCTGGCGGCCGTGGCGGCGCTGGTTTTCTTCCTCGTCAGGCCTCAGGGCCCGGCCGCAACCGGGCCAGCCCGGCCCAACCCCGCGATCGAGATGGCGGCGGCCATGGCCGAAGCGCCGAGGGTCGGCACGGGGGGCGGCAACGCCGCGCTGCAGCCTCCGGTCCCTCACGTCATAGACCCGACGATCTTCCGGCTTGCCGTGCGCAAGATCGTCCTCGACCCGGGGCACGGGGGTACCGACCCCGGCGCTATGACAGGAGGACTCCGCGAGAAGGAGATCACGCTGGACATCGCGGAGCGCGTCGCGGCGGTGCTGGCCGCGCAGGACTTCGTCGTCGTGTTGACCCGTGAGGGCGACGAGACGCGCTCCCTCCAGCAACGTGTCGACGCCGCAAACACTGCCAAGGGCGACGTCCTCGTCTCGATCCACGTCAACTCGATCCCGACCGAGGAGCGGAGAGGCGTGGAGACGTACTACCTCGGCGCCGCCTCGGACTCCCGGATCGAGCGGCTCGCCGGTGCCGAGAACTCCGGATCCGGGTACTCGCTCGCCGACTTTCGCCACCTGCTCGAGGGCGTGTACGCGGACGTCCGCCACGAGGAGTCCCGCCGCCTCGCGCAGGCGGTGCAGGGGCGGCTCTTCTCCGCTCTCATGCACGCCAACCCTCAGATCGAAGACCGCGGCGTCAAGCAGGCGCCGTTCGTGGTTCTGGTCGGCACCGAGATGCCGAGCGTGCTTGCCGAGGTGGCGTGCCTTTCGAACAAGGAAGACACGCTGCTGCTGAAGCAGGACTCGTACCGCCAGCAGATCGCGGAGGCGCTCGCAGCGGGCGTGCGCGGGTATGCCGCCGCCCGTGGTGCCGTCACGACGCTCGCTCGCCGGGGCGCCGGCGCGAATTGAAGTCATTGAAAGGCAGGGCTTGACCGTGACCAAAGAGAAGAGCAGCGTCCTTCACCTCGGGATCGACCTGGGCACCTCCCGCTCCTCAGTCTCGGCCTCCAACGGGCAGCACCACGTGGTCGAGAGCTACGTGGGGTGGCCGGTGGACATGGTCGCCCGCAAGCTCATCAAGAAATCCGTCCTGTTCGGCCACGACGCACTCGAGGCCCGCCCGATGCTCGACCTCCACCGCCCGCTCGAGCGCGGTCTCATCAAGGAGGGCTCGCAGAAAGACGAGCAAGCCGTGCGCGAACTCCTTCAACACCTGATCTCTCTTGCCAACCCGGAGGGCAACCAGAAGGTCTGCGCGGTCATCGGCGTGCCCGCGGAAGCGATGCGGGTCTCGCGCCAGCACCTCCGCAATGCGGTCAAAGGGGTCGCCGACTCGTTGATGATCGTCTCCGAGCCGTTCGCGGTCGCCTACGGCATGGACGCCCTGCTGCACACGATGATCATCGACATCGGGGCCGGCACGACCGATTTCTGCGTGATGAACGGGCGTTACCCGACCGACGAGGACCAGCGCACGCTCACCAACGCCGGCGACTCGGTGGACGAGCAGCTCGTGACGCTGCTGCGAGCCAAGCTGCCCGACGCGCAGTTCTCGATTCACATGGTACGGGCGTGGAAGGAGAAGTTCAGTTTCGTCGGGGAGCCCAAGGGCAAAGTCGACGTCACCGTACCGGTGAACGGCAAGCCCACGGTCGTGGACATCGCGCCCGAGATCCAGCGGGCGTGCGAGAGCCTGCTCCCGCCGATCGTCGAGACCATGCTCGATCTCATCTCGCGCGTCGAGCCCGAGTACCAGGAGTCGGTGCGCCACAACATCATCCTCGCCGGGGGCGGATCGCAGATTCCGAACTTTGCAGCGGCACTCGAGACAGCGCTGGGCGAGATCGGCGGCGGCCGCGTCAAGGCGGTTGACGACCCGCTGTTCGCGGGATCCAACGGCAGCCTGGCGATCGCTGCCGATGCGCCGGAGTCCGACTGGGAGAAGCTGCCGGGATGACCCGGGCCAGGGCACGCCATAGGACGCTCCAACCGTGAGTTCCGGCAAACCCAAGGTCGTCCCGGTCTCGGAGCTGTTCGACCACCTCGTCGTGGAGTACCGATCCGGCGGGCCTCCCCACTCGATCCTCTTTCAGACCTCTCTCCGGGTGTGCGCCGAGGATTCGAAGCGTGTCCAGCGCGGCGAGCCGCCATCTCCGCTGAGGGCGCTCGCCCAGCGTGCTCATTCCCTCATCAAGGACGCATACCCCTCGAGCACACCCGCCAGTCTCTCCGGAGCATCAGGGCTGAACGCAACTCAGGGAGCAACCCCCGTGCGGTTTGTGGGGAGGCCGGCCTCTCCTCCGCCGGCCCCCGCCGCGCCTGCACAGCCAACCCCTGGAGCATCACCAGCCGCCGCGGTTCCCGGACCCCCGGCACCTGCGCCGAAGCCACCTCCACCGGCGCATCAGCCGCCGTCGCCAAAACCTGGACAACCGGCACCGGAACCGACGCGTCCGGCGGCGGGTCCGAAGCCGTCCCCGCCAGCGTCAGTACCCTCCCCTCCAGAGTCGGAGCCGTTCGCCGAGGCACCGACTCACGCGAGGGTTGCGCCGCCACCATCGACGTCGGGAGGAACGGCGCCGGAAC
>JAIQFQ010000064.1 GCA_020073245.1 Terriglobia bacterium
GAGGACCCAGTCGGGGTGCGTCGGCAGCATCCGGATGCGCCCAAGCAGCGGAACCGAGACCGTATCCCCCGTTACCACTCAGACCCCAAGCAGCAGCCATGCGCTCCTGACCTGGAACGCAAGGGCCAGCAGCGCGACGTGGCCCCAGCGCGCGCCTCCGGCGCCCGCTTCCAACGCTTGCATCGTGATGTCGGTCGATCTCATCGCGGTGTTCGCCTTGACGCCCACGAGTATGGCTGCCGATCGAGGCGCGAGCCCCGCGCCGCGTGCAGAGGGAAGGCAGCAGATCTGGGACGAGATCCGGCAGCGATGCTACCGAGAGCCAAGGGCGGGCGCGACGATGTCGAACCCGTACCCGGCAACGATCGCACCGGCCAGCAGGGCCACGACGACGAGGGCGAGGACGCGCCACCGGGCGATCGTCAGCGCACCCGCCAACGCGCCCAGCGAGGTCCCGGCTCCCGTGATGATGAAGGCGAGAGCGGCCCCGGCGCCGGCGCCGTTGTCCACGAACGCACGCACCATCGGGAGCGAGGCGTCACTGTTCAGGTAGAGCGGGAGCCCGACGAGGGCGGCGAGCGGGACACCGAGCCGGTTCGTGCTCCCGAACAGCGCCGCTACCCACGCCGCGGGGATCAGGTTGTTGACGAAGTATCCGACGAACGCGAACGCGCCGAACATGAACAAGAGTCTGGCGCCGCCGCGGAGCAGCTCGTCACGGAACCTGTCGAGCCGGAGCGCCCGCAGCCGCTCGCCGAGTTCGAGGCGGATCGGCGAAGGAGCGGCGAGAGCAACGGCCGCGGAGGCGCCGCAGTCGGTACACGCCGAGCCGCCGAACGCGACTTGAGTCGGGACGGTGCAGCGCGTGGCGGACGAGGCACATGCAGCCGCTGGGAGGGCTGGTAGCGCGGTCGCGCCGTGCGCGCTCCCGCCGTTGGCCGGCCGGACGCGGGCCTGGCCGTCCAGCCAGCCGCGCGCTTCCAGGAAGTGCGCCGCCGTGCCGGCGGCGAGACCGATCAACACGGAGGCGCCGAGGAGTGTTAGCGCGAACGGCCAGCCGAAGAGCCCCGCGCTGACCACCGTTTCCTCCGGGCTGGTGATCGGCGATGCGGCCATGAACGCCACGATCGGCGCCCACGGGACCGAGCTGGCCATCATCCCAAGGATCACGGCCATCGTCCCGCACGAGCACAGCGGCGTCGCCACCGCGGCGAGCGTCGCGAGCACGACGGATGCGGCGCCCCGCCGGCGGAAGAACTGCGCGATCGCCACCTGATTGGAGTAGACCTTGAGTGCCGCGGCGACCACCGTCCCCACGACCAGGAACGGCCAGTTGTGGGCGAACGTCGCGAGCAGCTGGGCGAGCGTGGTGGCCAGGATCGAGCTCATTTGCGCCTCCTCTGCCGTCAATATAACAACTTTTGTTGAAATGTCAAGTAATCTTGAAATGCCGGCCGATTGGCCGTATCGTGCCGGCATGGAGAACGTTGCGGAAGTCGCGGCCGCTCTCGGGGATCCCACCCGCCTCCGGATCCTGGACCTGCTCGTCGCCGGGAGGGCGGAGGCCTGCTGCTCGCCCGCCAACCCGACGGCGCCCGCGGCGGTGTGCGCATGCGACCTCGCCCCCGTACTTGGCGGGATGGCGCCTTCCAAGCTGGCGTATCACATGGGACGGCTCAGGAAGGCCGGTCTCGTGACCGAGCAGAGGCGCGGGAAGTGGGTGTACTACTCGATCGACCGGAGAACCGTCGCCGCCTTCGCGCGCTCCGTGACCTCGCGGTGGTCGGGCCGTCCCCGGCCGCGGCGACCTCTCCGTGGCAGCGGCTCCCAGCCGCGACCCTAGCGAGGTCGCACCTGAAAGGTGCTCCCACCGAGGGCTGAGGGGTTCGGCGCAGGGCTTGTCCCCGCCCGCGGGTACCTCTCCGTGGGAACGGCTTCCGGCCGCGACCCTAGCGAGGTCGCACCTGGAAGGTGCTCCCACCGAGGGCTGAGGGGTTCGGCGCAGGGCTTGTCCCCGCCCGCGGGTACCTCTCCGTGGCAGCGGCTTCCAGCCGCGACCCTAGCGAGGTCGCACCTGGAAGGCGCTCCCACCGAGGGCTGAGGGGTTCGGGGCAGGGCCCGTCCCCAACCGCGAGTGTTTCTCCGTGGGAGCGGCTTCCAGCCGCGACCCTAGCGAGGTCGCACCTGGAAGGCGCTCCCGCAGAAGGGGGTGGCCTCGTGGCAGGCGTGTGGGTGGCCCGTCGACCGTGCCGGGACGTTCGGCGGCGACGCGAACTCGGTCGCGTTACTTCGGCGTCGGTTGCCCGGCGGGTGACGGCGGCGCGGGCATCACGAACTTCGCGTCGTCGACCGGGACGTTCTGCTCCGTGCTGCCCACCTGGATCGTGAAGCGGCCGTTTGCGCGCGCCAGCGTCCAGCGGAACGGCACCTTGACGCCGTCGACGTCGCGATAGTCGGCGTAGTCGATCTGCGTCGGGTTGTAGCCCAGAGCCGTGTCGGCGTAGCGCTGCTCGCGCAGCAGCAGCCCGGTCTGCGCGTCGAAGGTGAGCTTGACCGGCGGCTTGCCCTCGTTGGCGGCGATCAGGAGGACGGCGTCGCGGTCGCCGATCTTCTCGGACGGCCGCACGGAAAGCCCCGTGAAGAGCTGCTTCACGTGCAGCGGGAAGTAGAGGTCGGCGTCGAGCTTCGCCGCCTCCGACTCGGCGGCGGTCATCGGGTGCGGGCCCTCGCGGCCGGTGAGCCAGCCGCGGCTACCGTCGAACGCTGTGATGCTCTCGCCGCGCGGCGTCTGCATCACCGAGACCCGCTTGTCCGGCGCCTTCGCGACCACCTCGATCGGCGCCGGGCGCCCGCCGAACCCGATTAGCTGGCCCTTCTGGACGCGGCTGGTGACCTTCTTGAGCGCTTCCGCCCCGACCGCCTGCGCCCACCTCTCGAGGAGTTGGTCGGGAGACGGCAGCGCCGGGGCCGCGGCGGCGGTGCCCTCGGGCGCCGGCCTGGGCTCCTCGGCGGCGATCACCGGGATCGTCAGCGGCGCCGGCGAGCCGCGGTGACACGAGTAGCAAGTGACGTCGCGGTCGCCGTCGAAGTTGTCCTTGTTGATGGCGGCCATCATCTGCATCATCCTGCGCGCCGTCTGCTTCTCCTTGCGGTCGTCCTTGTCGAAGGCGCCCTGGATGTGGCAGAAGGTGCACTCGACGCCGAGCGAGGCAGCGACGAACTGCATCGTCGGCAGCAACTGATCCGCCGGGACGTTCTTCAGGACGCGGACGTTCTTGAACGCCTCGCCGGCTGTCTTGGACGCCGTCGCAGGCGTCGTGCCCTGCCCGCCGTGGACCGGCGCCTGAGCGTCGGCCATCAGAGCCGTCCCGACCAGGACCGCCGCAGCCAGCGCCACACCGAGCCTCGTTCCGCTCTGTCGTCCGCTCATCTCGCACCCCCCGTTGAACCAGCAGGCGCCCAGCATAGCAAACAAGACCTGGTCTCATTTCGGGGCCCGTCGCTTCCCGCACGATCGAGCATCACCTGGTTACTGAGGTTCCTCGACGACCTCATCGAGCAGTCCGTGCCGCCCTTCGTGCAGGGCGCGCGAACCGTGAATGGGTGGCAGGTACGTATCGAGCGGAATTAACGGAGCGGTGGGTCGTTCGGCGCAATGCGTACCCTGCACCTCATCCCGGTCGAATGGCAGGCCGCCGAGCGGACCAAGCCGCGCGACGGCCTGCGTGAAGAGCGCGACTAGGCGAGCCAGTGGCGGCGAGCCAGGTACAGGCCCGCGGCGCCAAGTACGATCGCGAAGAGAGCCAGCATCCACCCGGATAGTGTCGGCACGGCGACGTTGCAGGTGCCTTCGATCTGGGGGAAGGTCCCCCCGTCCCATCCCCCGAAAGCCGGGGTGTCCGTTGCATAGACGCGCGCTACGATCGTGTCCCCCTGGTTCTGCGGGGGAAAATGCACCGTGAAGCTGAAGGCCCCGCCAGGGGCGGGGAAATAGTAGGCCGGCGCACCGACATCGAAGTAGCTGTCGATCAGTGCCGGACCGCCCTCGTACTGGCCCGCCGTCGTATTCCAGACGCGAATCCCGACGTAGGCGGTGGTGACCGTGCCTGTGGCGGTGAAGCTCGAGCAGGTGACGGTCGCCGTCGTTAACGTCGCGTCGGCCTTTGCGGGAGCCGACACGAACAGCAGGAGAAGCGAGAGGCAGACCACACAAATAGCAGATCGCTTGTACATAGGGCCTCCTTGCGCACCTGAACTTGTGTTCCAATCTACACCCAAACCGTGGTGCGCACAATCAAGCGAGCGGAAATGGGTAGATGCGTACCTGATACCGATTCTGACGCCTGTTGCGCCGAACTGAGCGGCGGAGGCTGGTCCGAGGGTCGTGCGGGGGCTGGATCACCTGGCCCTCCCGACCCGGGGCTGGGTGAAGTCCGCGGTCGGTGGTAGAGTCCGGCGCTATACGGGCGGTTAGGTTGTGTTCCGCATCGGCTTCGGTGGCGATGGTGGCCAACAGGATAGATACCGAGCGCGATGTTGACCCTGTGGCGGGCGAGCGCGTCGCCACGCCCGCCGAGGAACACCTTCAGCGACGCACGACGAAGCGCGAGCTCGTTCTCGCGTGCGCGCTGTTCCTCGCACTCGCCGTCGCGTTCACCTGGCCACGTGTCCTTCATCTGCGCACGGTGGTCCCGGCCACAAAGCATGACGCCGATGTCGCCACCTATGTCTGGAATTTCTGGTGGGTCCGCCACGCCGTCGTGGAACTGCGGACGAGCCCGCTCCTCACCGACCGCATCATCGCGCCGTTCGGCGCCGACCTGCGGCTGCACACCCTCGGCCTGCTCGACGCCCTCGTCGCGATCCCGTTCGCCGGCTGGCTGGGTCCTGTGGGCTCGCTCAACGCCTCGATCGTGCTGACGATGGCTCTCAACGGCCTCTGTGCCTTCCTCCTCGCCCGGCGCGTGCTCGGGAGCGGCAGTGCCGCGCTGCTCGCCGGCGTCCTCGTCGAGGTAAGCCCGACCTCGGGGTTCCACCTGACCGTGGGCCGACCGTTCTTGGGGTCCGTGTGGGTCATCGCCCTGGCGCTGCTCTTCCTGCTCCGGCTCGCCGATGGGAAGCAGTGGCGCGACGCGATCGGGTTCGGTGCTGCTCTCCTGGCGGCGCTCCTGATGGACTTCCAGGTTGTGCTGTTCGCATCGTTGTGGGTCGGCGTGCTCGCCGTCTGGCTTCTGGCGACGCGCCATTCGGACCTGCTTGGCCGGCGGTTCCTCACACGCGCCGGGGCAGGCTCTCTGGTCGCGCTCGTTCCTTTTGCGAGTATCTGGCTCGAGGCGTTGCTCACCGCACGGACGAAGGGTTTTCCCGTTCCGAGCGTGGCCGACACGCTCCCATACTCGATGAGCATCACCGATGTGCTGACCCCCGAAATTGCACACGCCACATTCGGGCTGATCCCTCCGCTGCTCGCGCTCGTTGCGATTGGTCTCGCCTTTCGCGATCGAACGGCTCGGGTGTGGCTCGTGGGCGGACTGTTCTTCTCCATCCTGGTCCTCGGTGCCTACCTCCGCCCAACGGGGATCCCGCTGCCGTTCCTGGGGCTGCACTGGTTGCCCGGCCTCGATCAGTTCCGCACGCCCTACCGCTTCGCCGTTCCGGCCTCCCTGGGGATTTCGATTGCCGGTGCCCAGGTGCTCGGCGTCCTCGTCGCCCGCCTGCAACCCGCGTGGCTGCGGCTGGCCGCCCTCGCCCTGGCGGTGTTGTGCCTCTTCGCGGACGCCCGCATCCAGAGCTGGCCGCCGAAGCCGTTCCCCGGCCAACGCTATCCGACACCGGCGGTGTACGAGGCGATCGCAGCGGACCCGCACGACGGGCTCGTCCTCGAGGTGCCTGTCGGGTTCCGATCCGGCATCGAGCGCTTCGGCCCCGAGTTCGCCGACATCCTCGTCTACCACCAGATCGTGCACGGAAAGCGCCTCATCAACGGGATGGTCGCACGGCTCCCGAGCAGCATCTTCGCCTTCTACCGGGGTTCGCCGGCGCTGCGTGTGCTCGCCGGGGAGGCGCTGCCGGTGGACCAGGGAGCGCGCGCCGACTTCGACGCGAAGACCGCAGCTCTCGACGTCCGGTGGATCGTGGTCCATCGCGACATGATCGACGCGGCTACAGCCGCGCGCGTCGAGGCGCTGATCGGAGGGCACCCCGGTTTCAAGCCGATGGAGGCCACCGCCACAATTGCCGCGTGGCGCCGGGCAGACTGATGCCGCTGCCTGGGCTGCGAAGGCCGGCTCGATACTCCTCGTTCAGCATCCATCCGAGGCCGGGGAGCGTCGCTCGGCTCACCTCTCGACGGCGGCCTTCAAGCGCTCCAGGGTCTCGTCCCAGCGCTCGGACACGAGGTCCAGATACCGGCGGGCCAGCTCGAGGCGCCGCGGCTCGAGCTCCCAGACGCTCTCGCGCCCGCGTCGACGTCCGCGCACGAGGCCGACCCGCGCGAGGACGCGCAGGTGCTTGGCCACCGCCTGACGCGTCACCGTCGAGCCCACGGTCAGACGCGCGATCGATGTCGGTCCGTCCCGGCACAGACGAGCGAGCACCCGGAGCCGCGTCGGATCGCCGAGCGCCGCGAAGAGGTGAGCGGACGCGCCGACGTCGTGGCGCGCCGGTCTGGGGCTAGCGGGCGTGGGCGACATGGGCGGCGACGTTCTTCATCTGTTCGGTCCACCCCTGGTCGTTCATGCGGAGTGCCTCCTCCCGGCGTTGGAGCGGGATCCGGTCGAAGCCGGACTCGACCACGGTGAGGAGCGTGCCCTCGGGCGCGTCCTGCAGCTCGAAGACCACGAGCGTCGTCGGCTCCTTCGAGTAATCCGTGTTCGGATCGACGGCGTACGGATGCCAGCGGTAGGAGAGCGCCCGCCCGGGCTCCATGCGCTCGATCACGATCTCCATCGTGAGGTGCTCGTAGCCTGGAACCGTGAGCTGTCCCCGCACGGTGGCGCCCGGTGCAAACGAGACGTCGCCGAAGTCGACGCCGAACCAGGCGCCGAACTCCCGGGCGTCCGAGAGGGCGCGCCAGACCCGCCCCCGCGGGGCCCGCACGACGATCCGCTTCTCGATCCGGTCGGTACTGGCGTTCTTCTCAGTCATACGCAACCTCCGGGTTGCATTATCGGTCCCTGCCGCCAGAAATGCAACCTCCTGGTTGCCGTTCGTCGGAACACGTCAGGCTGGTCATGCTCGCTGATCGGTGCTCCCGATGTTCCAGTCGGCGCGGCACAATGGGTACCAGCTACGCGACAAGTAGGGCAGTACGCCCCCGCCGCTACAACTCAGCACCATGCGTGCGTGGCAGCCGTTGCTGATCTCGGCGAGGCGATCGGAGTCTTGGCTGTACGTCGGGCAGGCACTACGCCGAAAAGGTGTACCTCGTGCCCGCCGTGTTGAGGATGAACTGGCCCGGCATCTCTTTCGAGAAGAGCGTAGTCGCCTCGAAGCCGGTGCAGTGAGCCGGCACGACCACCTCCGGCTTCAGGGCCTCGATGTCGGCGACGGTCCTCTCAATGACCTCGGGTTTCGCGTTGATCAGGTGGAA
>JAIQFQ010000065.1 GCA_020073245.1 Terriglobia bacterium
CCAGCTTCCAGCTCGGGTCGGGATCGTACTCGGTGATCGCGGCTGCGAGCGTGCCGGTGTCGGGGCCCAGGTTCTTCTCGTAGACGCGGCCCTGCTGGCTGACGATAAAGGTCATGACTCCGGAGCTGTCCCACTTGTCGGGGTAAGCGATCAGCGCGTAGCCCGCGATCATGTTGTCGTTGATGACGTAGCTGAACTTCCCTCCGGGCGCGTGCGGCCCCTGGGCTTTGAGGATCTTGAAGAAGTATCCGTGATAGGGAGAGCGCCTCGGCTCATCGCCGGTCTTGGACATGCCCAGCGAGTAGCCCTCCGCCCGCGCTTCCGCGACGAGACTCCCCATCGGACTCGGTTTGCCGTCCTCGGGCGTCTCCCAATAGAGGCCGTCGTGCTCGCCCTGCGTGCTGGTGAACTTCTGCGCGTAGACGGCGAGGCCGTCCTCGGCCGAGCCCTTCGGTTCGGTGAAGTACTCCCACTGCGCCACCACGTAGGCGCGGCACGTTGCGATCGCGGAAAGCTCGTTCTCGCCGATCCTCCGGTCCGAGATCTCCTCGAATCCGACCGTGGAGTCGAAGTGCCACTTGCGGCCCTCCTTGACGATCGGGATCGGCGAAGGCCAGTGATCTTCGCCGACGAGGACGATGTACTTCGAGTCGTTCACCTTCTCGAGGGTTGCGGATTCCTCCAGGTGGGCGCCAAACCGTTTGAGCGCGTTGGCGTCCGCGACGGGGTCGCCGGACATCAGCTTCTCGCGTTCGGGCCCGTAGATCGCGGTCAACTCCCGTTCGTCGGTAGCCTTCACGGCGGTCAGGAGAGCCTGCAGGGCTGCTTCGGGGGTCGCGAATTGCTTTTGCTTCGGCGCTTTCCTCGGCGCGGCAAGCACAGATGCGGCACAGAACGTCCCGATCGAGAAGAAGACCAGCAGCGCTCGCGCAAACCTGGCGCGGCGGCGCAGTCCCGGTGACCTCATTGGTTCCTGCATTCCCATACGCTCCAGCCCTTTCCCGTCCTCAGGTCGTGTTTGCTCGAACTGTGTTGTCATTTTCGGGACCTCCCCAGCTCAGTGTTTGTTCCCGTCATTCTTGTCCTTCTTCTGATTCGCGGGTGGATGCACAGGCTGCTTCACCACGTTGCGACGCACGACCGGGGGTGGAGTCGACCGAACCAGCGCGCGGCTGGTTCGGCCGCGTACGCTGGTCACACGCGGGTCAAAATTGCCTCGAACGGGATTGAACGCCGGCGCCACAGGCACGTGGACCTGCGCGGCCGGCTGCGTCACATGACCGCGGTAGTCATTGATCCTCGGGTTGGTCGTGTCGAAGTTGCGGGTGATGATCTTGTTTGGGACCGGCCCGTGGATGGGCGGAGTCGGGGGTTGATTGATGACCCGATTGGTCACACCGAAGTTCGGTGGATTCACGACCCGAGTGTTGCCACGAAAGTTGTTGAAGTTCGTCGCGCGGTGAACGTCGTCGTAGCGGTTCAGTGCGCTGTAGTTCAGCGGTCGCCTGATGACCGGACGGTTGATCACGACGTTCCGGTAGGTGTTGTTCACGTAGAAGTTGTTGGGGTGGATGTACTGGCGGCTCCGGTCAATCCATCCTCCACGGCCCGCTTCCCAACCGTGATAGAAGACGCGATGCCCGCCCCAGTCGAAGTCGAAGTTGAGCCACGCACCGATGAAGAAACGCGGGCCAAAGAACAGGGGCGCTCGGTAGAAGAAGACCACCGCGGGGTCATACCGCGGGACGTAGATGTATTGGGGCTGCCCCGGCCACAGTTGGATCTCACCACCGGAGTCGACGACCTGGATTTCCGGAGTGCTGTAAAGATTGCCTGCCCGGCGAGCCTGAACGCGCAGCCGCTGGATCGCTGTCATGACGTCGGTGGACTGATAGGCGTACGCCTGCCCCAATGCAGACGTCCAGTCCAGCTTGTCGGCCATCATCGCCAGGACGGTCGGGTAGTGCGCCACGGCCTTGACACTGACGTCCCACCACTGGCCGTCGAGGTCGTCCGCGTTCCGATAGCTGCGCACGAACCGGGACGCTTCGTCGATCTGGTCCGGGAACGTCGCGGCGACGAGGACCTGCGCCAGCAGCGGATCGGGGTAGAGCGCGATCGGCGCCAGCAGATTGTCGAGCTGTTCGGGCGAGAATGGTTCGTATTGCGAGTATTCCTGAGCCCGCAGATGCGGGCTGAAGACTGCCACGAAGAGAACGAACGAGACGGTTAGGATCCTTCCCATGGTGAGTGTCTCCTTCTGCGAGCTTTCACAGATCGTCGCGTTGCACCGACTCAGAGCGTCACGCGGAATCCCGCGCTGACCGCGTTGATGTCCACGTCCCGGAGCTTGTATTTCTCCCACTCACCCAACACCGAGAACCTGCCGAAGTTGAACCGCAGACCCCCACCGTAGAATGGGTCATGCCCGTGATCCGTTCCGGCCTCGAAATGCGGGTCGGTCACGTCGCCGATCAGCGAGATGTCCGTGCTCCAGTACATGTAGCCAGCCTTCGCGTAGACCGTGACGAGATCGCCGATCGGGATCCGGCCGGTGAGCGCAGCCGTCCCGGTCTTGGCGTCGTAACCCACCCGCGTGCTGCCTCCCGCCGAGGTGATCACGCCGTCGAACTTGCCGAAGTTGACCCAGGCAGCCTCGAATCCGAGGAATACAGGAAGCTCATAGCCGAGGAAGAACTTGTACGAGTTTCGCGTCTCATCGAAGACCGTCGCATTGATCGCCGCGTGACTCGCGGCGCCGCCGAGGTAGAAGCCCTGCGCCGCCGCAGGTCGGCTCGCCCCAAGGCCTGCAACCAGGACAACTGCACCCAGGAGCATCATGGGCGCCACCAGCTTCGTCTTCACCGTTCACCTCCGTGCCCGAGACGTGCGCCTTCGGTCATGAGCCAACGCCTCCAATTGACGGATCCAAGGCTCACGTTTCTCGTGACGCGCCTTCTTTCTCGGGCGCCTACGAATCTAGTCCCTTAGGTCCGGTGCTGGATAGTGTATTTCTTCCCGAGATTAGAGCCGCAGACATAGGTAGGAATTACCCGACGGTTGTCCGGCCATTGCCTCCCATGAGCCCGGAGGTCTGCTCGCGCCGGGCGCACCTCGGTGGGTGGCTCGCGATGCTCCCCAGGACTCCATGGTGCGTGGCTGACGTCGGCCAGCACTGCGGCCCGCTTGGCCGCACAGGCCCATCGCGGTGATGGACGTCGTCTCGGGGGAGTTGGCGAAGCGGCTCTTCTGCCGAAACGCTGAGCCACTGCCCACCAGTCCAGCCTGATCTACAGCGTCTCGGCCACACCGTCTCCGAAGACCGGTCTATCTCATGGCGACGACCAGGGAGAGAACACTCACTGCGAGGATGTTCACGCCAAGGAAGAGACGGGAGACAGGTGGCCTTTCCCTGCTCGTCTTCAGATAGAACCCGAAGCCGAGTACCCCAAGCCCCCAAGCGACAAAGAACGCTCCCTTGCCCCATCCACACCCGGCAAACTCGGAAAATGCAAGGGCAAAAAGCTCCCAGAGGACCGCGGCGAGAACGAACGCCCAGCCCAGGCCCGACAGGCTGACGAGTCGATGGAACCGGCGCCATCCACTCCGGTCGGCTTTCGCGGTCTCAGAATGCAGGGTGGAACTCACCGTTTCGTGAGCGACGAGCCCGTTGCGTCCGGCATGAGGCATGATTCTTTCGAGGACGTGCCGAAGAGGGCGCAGATGCAGACCTTCCGGATGCGGAAACCGAAGAGAAGCCGGTTGCTCCCCCGGTCGCCGTGGGTCCAATGGCCAAGAGATCATGTGGTCGATTGCGTCTTGGATGTGATCGAGGAGCTTGGCCGGTTGGCAATCGAGCGGAGGTCCTTCAAGAACGCCCCGCAGCGGGAGAACAGCAACCACTCGGACATCTTCGGGCCCGAGATTCAGACCATCGGTCACCGTCGGCACATCTCCTTCGTTTATCACGGGAAGTCGTCCTTTCCAGAACGTACCTCAAAGCTAGGCCTCGGATCTCCAGCCGGGAAGAGCACTTTGTACCGAGAATCGAAAGCACGGGCTAGGTAAGAAGCACCCGTCCGCTGGCCATCCTCCATCGCCGGCCTGCCTCCAGTTTGCCGGTCCTCCGGCAGACCAGCGGCTCCGCCGCCCGGCTCGTGCCGCTTCTTTGTCGGGCCGCCTGCACCCGGTTGAATCGTGATGCACGATGGTTGCACCTGGACGGTGCTCCGGGATGCCGTAGCGTGAAGGGTTTTGGCGCATCCAGGCAGGCGGGGATGCTATCCCCCTTCGCGAGGCGCTCCCGCCCGAGCGGGCCGCACGAGCAGGAACCCGCCGAGCAGGAGGACCCAAGTCATGCCGGCCCGGTCTCTCGCACGCCTCCATGCGAGAGACCTTTGCGTCGGCCTGCAACGGGCCGACAAGCCAGCGCTCGCGGATGTGCCCAAGGGCGCCGACGAGGCGGCTGGGTACTTCTTACCCAGCGCAAGGCTTCGATTCTCTGTAGAAAGTGCCCATCCCAACGGGAGGCAAGAGCAGTAGATTCGAGCTGTACTCGGGGAAGGAAGCCATTCCATGGAACGCGTCGCCCTCGACCAAGCTGGGAACCTCCTCGGTGCCCCGGGCACGCTGCGGCGCCGGCGAAGGTGAGGCATGAGGGACTTCCGCATGCGAGCTGAGGAAGACAGCCATCAGGACGTGCCTGCCGTTGCCGACCGCCGACTGCGATCATCACCGTGGGGGCGCGGAGTCTTCCGTAGCGTGACGCGAATCGTGTCAACGGTCTTTGCGATGGCCGGGTGGCGGCTCGAGCACCTCAACGCCGTGTGGGTGGCCGGGAGTGTCGCCTCCGTGTTGCTCGCCCACGTTCTCATCACCCGCGCCGACTGGCGTCTCACCCTGCCCTACCTCCTCTTCACGCTCGTCTTCTATTACGGCGGAAACGCCGTGGTCCTCGGGTCGAACCTGCCCAACCTCGCGATCGCCCGCCTCGGCGAGGAGCGCGCTTTCCGGGCGTACGAAACCCTGGCTGGGCTGATGTTCCTCAACCAGGGGCTGGGAGTCGGCTGCATGGCGGCGCTGCACTTTCCGAGGTTGGAGCAGGTGGTCCCCGCGCCCGTCGTTCTCGCTGCAGGTGTGGCGCTGTTCGTGGTCGGCCTGGTCGTCAAGTTGTGGGCCACGATCACGGTGGGTGTGGACGTGTACTACTTCCGCGACATGTTCCTCGGGCGCCCGCTGGCGGCCGCCTGTGAGGTCGGACCCTATCGCTTCCTGCGCAACCCGATGTACTCCCTGGGGCAGCTCCAGGGGTATGGGTACGCGCTTCTCTACGGCTCTCTCCCCGGCCTCGCCGCCGCTGCGGCCGGTCACGTGCTCATCTACGCGTTCTACGTCGTGGCCGAACGCCCGTTCGTGCGGAGCACCTACATCAGGCCTCGCCCGACCCAGACCCTCGAATCGGTACCGCAATGAGGTCACGGCAAGCGGTTGACGCGCCGTCGTCGAGAGCACCGGGCCGGACGGTCTGGACCACCTCACTCCTTCTGGGTCTCTTCGTGACACCCGTGCTCGCACAGGCCCCGGTGCTCCCGGCTGTTCCGCGGGCAGCGGCGGCAGCCTCACCTGCGGGGCCGCCCCAAGAATCCGGCTCCCAGATCGTGCTCAATCAGATCGCCGGCTGCGTCGACAGCGGCGCGTTCAGCCTCGAGATCGACCTACGTCCAGGGCGCATCCCGGTGGCCGATGCGTGGAACGTGGAGGTCGTCGGAACCTCGACGGCAGCACTCGTTGCCGCGGCGGTCGGAGGGCACGTCAGCCGCCTCGACCTGGCGGTCACCGGCGGCACGCTGCTCCTCGAGGGAAAGCACCTGCGGCCCAAGATTCTGATCACGAGCCTCCGGTTCGAGGAGGGCAAGGGAATCACCGAGGCCAAGTACCGCGGCCGCGGGATCTGGAGACCCATCGTCTGGGTGTTTCGGGGTCTCGCAAGCTCGGCGCTGCGCAAGCTCGAGTTCCGCACCGACATCCTGTCGGTCCTGCACGGCGATGTCCTGGGCGCAACGAGCGCGGCGCCTCCTCCGCGGCCTCCTGGCCCTTCCTTCATCGACCTGGTCAGGGAAGTGCGAATCCACGACTCGGAGTTCGTGGCCTATGGCGACCGTCCCTTGAGCCTCGGCACGATGGTCGAGTTCCACACCGCCTCGCAGCCGAGGGAAGGTAAACCCGTGCGGGTCGCGATCGTCGCGGGCCTCTTCCGGCCAACTAGGGAAGGCCGGCTGGAGCAGTTCGAGGTCGCCGGCCGGGTCGACGGAGAGATCGAGAACGGCGCCATTGCCTTCGTCGGGAGCCGCTGCACCTTCTCACACGGCGAGATGAGGGGAGGCTCGTTCCGGGTCGCATCGCGCACCGACGGTACGCTCGAGGCGACGATCTCTGCCGCCACCCTCGCCGTCGACTTGACGGCAGGGGAGCTCCACGTCCCTGGCGGCCCGAGAGTTGACGTTGAGACACCTTCGCGCTTCGTCGTCCGCGATCTGCGGCTGCAGCCGGACGGCCAGTACTCCGGGATCGTCGACGCGGAGCTTTTCGGCAAAGCGGGGAGGATCGAGCGGGCCGGGGTCGTCGTCTCGTTGAGCAACGTGAAGCTGCGGACGAGCGGGGCGACGATCGTCAGCGGGCGGGCGACCGGCGATGTGGAACTGGAATCCGAGTACCGCATGGACTACCCGCTCGTGGTGCGGTATCCCGTCGCACAGGTCGGCGTGCGGCGTGTCCAGCTCCTCTTTCAGGGGTCGTTCACGACCACGCTTCACCTCCGGGACGCGGGCGGCGGGGACGAAGGCACCGCCACGGGAGAGTACAGGTTCACGGTGCCGTGGCCCCCCGTCGAGCGGGCCGCCTTCGAGGTCCTGCGCGCCAAGTGGATTCAGGACATCCCGCCCGTCCTCCGCACGGTGGACTTCGTGATCGAGCCGCGGCGCTTCGGTCCGTGCGGCGGAAGCTGCTTCCTGGTCGGGCTTGGCGTGACGGCGGAGAAGAAGGAGGCCAAAGGCCGTCTCTTCCGTCAAATCTGCGACACACAAGGGAAGGCGGACCTCGTCGTCGACGCCGCAAGTCGCAGCTTCGTCCTCCGCAACGTACGGATCGAACCGCGCTGCCGGGGCATCGTCGGGTGGGTCGTGAACTTCATCGGGCCGTTCCTGCGGAATCACTACGCCGCAGGAACTGCAGGAGATCGTCAACGTGCTGCGCACGGTCTTTGAGATTCGTTTCATCACCCCGCAACCGCAAACCGGAACTCTGGTGGTGCGGGCC
>JAIQFQ010000028.1 GCA_020073245.1 Terriglobia bacterium
TCGCCCGAGCTCTTCTCGGATCTCGCGGATACCGCGCGGGCGCGCGTCATGGAACTCTATCGCTGGGATGACGTTGCGGCCGTGTACGAGCGACTGCTGGAGGTGCTGTGCTCCGCGAGCCCGCGCGCCTGATCGCCTACCGCCGATTGGCCCTCGACGTCCTCCTCACGATCGGGAGCTTCCTCTTCGCCCATCAACTCCGGTCAAATGTGCTACCCCTCATGACACCGCGGTTGTTCCCCGGTGGGCTCTACCCGCTCTCGGCGTACCTCCCTCTGCTCGGGGTCGTGCTCCCCCTGTGGCTGGTCCTGCTCACGGCGCACCGTCTGACCGCGCCCGGCGAAGTGCTGTCCCTGCGTCGCGAGGCGCTCAAGGAGCTCCGGGTGGCGGCGTTGGGCGTCATCGTGCTGGCCGCGGCAGGCTATCTGCTCCGCCTCCAGTTCATCTCGCGCCCGTTCCTTCTCCTGTTCGGCCTCACGAACGGCATCGTCCTGGCCGCGGCACGCATCGTCGAGCGCCAGACGGCGTTCGGCCGCAAGCTCGCCGAGGCTCCCGAGCGCGTCGTCGTGATCGTGGGTTGCGGCGAGGAAGCGGTGTCGCTGGCCCGTCAGGTCACCCGACACCGTGCCTGGGGTTTGCGGCTCCTCGGGCTCGTGGACGCGGACGGGTGCGGGCGAGGCGAGGCGGGGGGATTTCCGATCGTTGGCAAGGCGGACGAGCTGCTCGAGCTGCTTACCCGCGAGGTCGTCGATGAGGTCGTCCTGGCGGTTCCGACCCGGCAACTCGGGGAGCTCGAGCCGCTGCTCGTAAGGTGTCAGGAGCTCGGTGTCCGGGTTCGCGTTGCGCTCCGTCCGTTCCCTCACTTGAGGCCCCATGTGGAGGTCGAGGCCCTCGATGGTGTCCCGTTGCTGACGTTCGCCACGGCGCCGATCGCGCCTTTCGCGCTGTTCCTGAAGCGGCTGATCGATCTCCTGGCGGCGTTCGTAGTCCTGGTTCTCACCGCACCTCTCTGGCTCGTCATCGCGGCGGCTGTTCGCCTGACGTCCCGGGGGCCGGCACTCTACCGGCAGGTCCGCTGCGGCATGCATGGGCGGAAGTTCGTGCTGTTCAAGTTCCGCACCATGGTGGAGAACGCGGAGACGCTACGCCATGAGGTGGCGCATCTCAACGTCATGGACGGTCCGGTCTTCAAGGCACCCGGCGACCCCCGCGTCACGCCGATCGGACGCTTGCTGCGTCGTTCGTCGCTCGACGAGCTCCCACAGCTCCTCAATGTGTTGACGGGTGAGATGTCGCTCGTGGGACCACGACCGCCCATCCCCCAGGAGGTCGACCGTTACGAGCCATGGCAACGCCGGAGGCTCGCCATGAAACCGGGCATCACCTGCCTGTGGCAGGTTTCCGGGCGCTCCGACCTTGACTTTGCAACGTGGATGGAGCTCGACCTCGCCTACATCGACCACTGGTCGCTCTGGTTGGACCTCAAGATCCTCGCCCTCACGATGCCGGCCGTCTTCTCGGGGCGGGGAGCGGCGTGATCCTCACGACGGCCACACCGGCGCGGACGTTGCTGGTCTCATTGGGGATGCCCCAAACGAGCGCAACACCTTGACCACGGTGCGGGGCGCCAGCCCATGCGGCGGCGCCGAACACCAAACACCCCAGCGCCAAGATGCCCAGTACTCGGCCCCAGCCGACCTCGGGGCGGAGCCTCAGCGGAGCGTGGGGCGTCCACACCCACCCCCCCACGAGGGCACCCACGAGCACGGCGCCCGTCGTCAGAACCGTGGCTGGCGGAATTCCCCACCCCTGCGCACCGGCAACGGCGACCCACCACAAGGCGGGCGGGAATGCATGCGACAGTGCCACCAGAAGCCTCCGCGACCGGATTGGGCCGCCCGGTTCTCCCCAGAGGTGACCGTTGAGTCTCGCTACCGCAACTTGGACCACTGCCGCACCCAACAGCGCCGAGACGACCACAAACGCCAATTGGGGAACGCCCCAGAAGCGCTCGAGGCCGGAAGCAGGCCCATCAGCCACCCCGAGAGGCGCGGCCCAACCCAGGCCGAGCGTCGCGCTCGCCACGGCGAACTGGAAGACACCGACCTCCGAGAGCCACCCCGGTGGAACCGGTACGAGCGTCGGCAGCAGGAACGCCAGGATGAATGCAAGGAGCCCAGGCGCCAACCAGTACAGGAAGAGTGCGGAACGAGAGGCAGCAAAGGAGATGGTCGGCTCATTGACAAGACCCCACGGCTGTGCACCGAGAGGAATCGCAACGCCGATCCAGCTGCCTCCGGCCAGCAACGTTCCGATGCCCTGGGCGGACGCGAGGACGAGCCACGCGAGCGGCCAGGCGACCAGAGCCGTGCACCACGAGAGCGCGAGCACCCTCCCCGACAGTGGGTTGAGTCGCACGGTCGGTATGATAGACGGATGCGCGGGTTCTGCGTGTTTCTCTCGGTGGCGGCGGCGAGCTCCACGATCGCGTCCGGCCAAGTCGTCAGTGAGTGGCGCACGCCTCGCGGCTTGCCAGTGGCAGTGGTCGAGGTTGCAGGGGGTGACGTCGAGCATTTTGCCGCCCTACTCCCGGCCGATGCCGCGACGCCCGACACCGTGGCTGGCTTTCCCACGGAGGTGAGGCCACGCCGTTCCAGCCAACTCTGGAGCGCCGGGGTGCCGTCGCTCGCGGCGCAACCGGCGCTCACCGAGTTCATTTCCGCGCTTTCGGCGAGCGGGTCCGCCGCGCTGGTCGCACTGGGTCCCGTACCCGCGAGAGAGATCCAGACCCTGGGCACGGCCATCGAGACTATCCCGGTGAGGGCACTGACTCACCCTCCGTGTGTCCTGGCCGAGGGCGCGGTCGGCGAGCGCCGGGGCGCTCCCGACTCCGTCGAGCTCGCCATCGCTCTCCCACAACCGGACGACCCCAGAAGTGATCTTGTTCCTGCGCTCATCTCGTGGGTCCGCACGCGGCTCGCCTCGAGCTTCCCGGATGCGCGCGTAGCCGCCGAGCTCCAGGATGATTGCGCCCGCATGGTTGTGCGCGTCCCCGCCCGCGACGAGCACCCGCGCGTCGTAGTCCGACGACTCCGCCAGGCCCTCGCCCAGCTTCCGGCGGCCCCGCTCAGCGGCAGCGAGCTCGGCCTTGCGGTCGCGGCGTGTCAGGCGCGCTCGGGACAGGCGGCGGTGGGCGGCGCGGCCGTCGCGCGGGAGCTGGCCGAACGGCTTGCGCTCGGAGGGAGTGCAGTCCGTGCGTTTGCCACGCCCTCGATAGACGGGACCACGATGGCCGAGCTCGCACTCCAGGTCTTGAGCGGCCACCCGGGCTCCGCAGCGCTGGTCGAGCAGGAACACCGCCCGCAGGCCGAGCCCGCGCGCACCTTGGACAACGGGGTGGAGTTGGCCACGAGTTGGATCCCCGGCGAGACGGGAGTGGTCGCTCTGGCGTTGGGAGGCTTTGCTCCCCGCGCCGGCCACGAGATCCTGGCAGCGGCCGCGGAGGTTGCAGCCAGGGCCGGGTGGCAGGCGGCGGTGGGTGAGATCGCCGGCGTGCCGACGCTGGCGATCGCGGCCCCCGCGGCTTCGATCACGGACGCGATCGAGCGCCTGAGCGACAGCGTGGTGTCGGCACGCCCCGTCGCGCGGGAGGATCTCGAGGCCGAGGTGTCGCGGGCTCTCGGACTGGCTGACTCTCTCACGGCGGAGACGCTCTCGGTTGCCCTCGCTCTTCCGCCGGAGGTCGAGGTCGGCACGGAAGCAGCCGAGAAGTTCTTCGGCAGCCTCGCGTCCGGTCGGGTGAGCGCCGGGCTCGCGCCCACCAACTCCGGCCTCAAATGGACCGTCGGAGAGGGTCCACCGCAGGTGTTCGGGGTCGCGGAGCTGCCGCCGTCCGGGACGGGGTTGGCCGTTTGGCAGGTTCTGCACGATCGTCTCACCCAGGAGAACGGCGTCCGAGCCACGGCGCTTGCGCCGCCGGGGCGCCTGCTCCTGCAGGTCGCTTCCGAAGGTGGGGAGAACGTCCCGGCGCTCGATGGCCGTCTCGCTGCCCTCTGGAAGAGGGTTCTGAGACCAGCTTCGAGCCCCGAGGTGGTCGTGGCCGCTCACCGATCACTGGCGGTCCTGTACGGGGACACGGCCCAGGCGACCGCCCGCGCTGCCGCGGCCGCGTTCCTCCCGACAGTGCCCAGCCAGGCGGAGCTTCTCGGAATCGACCTGGCGCAGGTCAACAAAGTGATCGCCGCCCTGCCTGCCTGGGAGAAACTGACGCGCTTTGCGCGGGGTGCGCCGCCTCCGGAACCTGTCCAGCCAGGCCACAAGGGCAGTGTGCGAAAATCCCGCTCCCCTCAGCATCAGGAGCGGTGAGGGAGCCGGGAGGATCGATGCGTCAGGCGGGACCGTCTGTCACGGAGCAAATGGATCTGCTGCTCAAGGGTTGCGTGGACGTGGTGCGCCCCGAAGACCTGGCAGCCCGCCTGACCGCTGCGCACGCTGAGGGGCGTTCGCTCACGGTCAAGGTGGGGTTCGATCCGTCGGCACCGGACCTTCACCTCGGGCACACCGTCGTCATCCGCAAGATGAGGCACTTCCAGCAACTCGGGCACCGGGTCGTGTTCCTGATCGGTGACTTCACAGGCCTGATCGGCGACCCCACCGGCAAGAAGGCCACGCGCCCTCAACTCACCCGCGAGCAGGTGGCGGCCAACGCTGAGACATACAAGCGCCAGATCTTCAAGCTCCTCGATCCCGAAACGACCGTCATCGATTTCAACGCCCGCTGGTTGGGGGCTCTCTCGAGCGAGGACTGGATCCGCCTGACGGCCAAGGTGACGTTGGCTCAGATGCTCGAGCGCGACGACTTCTCGAGACGTCTGGACTCCGGCGAACCGATCTCGCTCCATGAGCTTCTCTACCCGGTCGCCCAGGCGTACGACTCGGTGGCGCTCAAGGCCGATGTCGAGCTAGGCGGCACGGACCAGTTGTTCAACCTGCTCGTGGGGCGCGACCTGATGGGGAAGCTCGGTCTCCCGCCGCAGATCGTGATGACGTTGCCGTTGCTCGAGGGGCTCGACGGCGTCGAGAAGATGTCCAAGTCGCTCGGCAACTACGTCGCCGTCGAAGATCCGCCCGAGGAGATGTTCGGCAAGCTCATGTCGGTCTCCGACACGTTGATGTGGCGGTACTGGACCCTCTGCACCGACCGCACGCCGGCCGAGATCGACGGGCTCAAGAGCGCCGTGTCGTCCGGAGTCAGACACCCGATGGACGTCAAGTTCGAGCTTGCGCGCCAGATCACGGCGGATCTTCACGGAGCCGCAGAGGCCGCCTCCGCCGAGACGCACTTCCGCGCCGTGCACCAGCGCAGAGAGGTGCCCCAGGAGGTTGCCGATGTGACCCTCCGGAGCGTTCCCGAGGCCGTGCAGGTCGTGAAGGTCCTCGTGATGGCCGAGCTCGCGCCGACCAACGCAGAGGCCAGGCGCCTCGTGCAACAGGGCGGTGTCAGGATCGACGGCGAGACCGTCCGCGACCCGTTCGCCACGCTCCCCGGGACGCGTGGAACATCGTGCCTGGTGCAGGTGGGCAAGCGGCGCTTCGCCCGCGTCACATTCGACTAAACGGCGGCCGTCTCGGCGGCAACGGCCAGCAGGCACGCCTCGGCACAGAGGTCGCAGCGGCCGCCCGGCGGGCACTCCGCGGTCGCCCGGCGAAAGGCGGCCACGAACTTCCGTGCCTCGGGCCGGTTCGAGCGCAGGAACCTGACCAACCGAACCAAGGCCGCGCCAGTCTCCTCCGAGAGAAGATGTTCGACCTTGCAGGCGTCGAGCTCTGCGGTGGCCTCACGCACACCCATCACCTCACGCAGGAAGACGAGGAGGATCTCCCGCTTGCTTGCGATTCGCGCGACCAGGTTAGCGCCCGTGTGCGTAAGGGAAAGCCGCTGCCGGTTGTCCAGCTTCACCAGGCCATGCTCCTGGAGCGCGCGGAGCTGGAGCGATGCTGCGGCGCGGGTGACCGCGAGCTGCCGTGCGACGTCCGCGGCGCGTGGGGCCGAGCTGGACTTGGCCAGTGAGGCGATCGCGAGCAGATAGTGCGCCCCGGAATGGGTGATCTCGTTGTCCTCGAAGGCACGCCAGATGGGAAAGGTCGCGCTCGCCATCGCTCACCACTCCACCAGGGGACGAAGGTAGATGCCGTCTGCGATCTCGTCTTCGAGGGCCAGGAGCGTCCGGTCCACCTCGACGACCAGCGAAGGTTTCCGCTGTCGTAGCGTGAGAACGGCTCCAGGCGTGACCCCGAGATCCGCCAGCTGGTCCAGCCGGTCGCGGTGGCGCGGCGCCATCAGGACCACCCGGCCGCGCTCGCCAGGCTTGAGGTCGGTGAGCCGGCAGATGAGCGACGGGACCCGTCGTGACAGCAGCGCACAGCACGCTCCGGGCGGGATCGGGCGACCGTGAGGGCACACCGGCGGATGGCCCAGAAAAGAGCACACGGCCTGGGTCACCTGTGGCGAGAGCTCGTGCTCAAGACGACAGGCCTCGGCCTCCGTGGTCTCCATCGGAAGCTCAAGAACCTGGTTGAACAGGACCTCCGCAAGCCGATGGCGCCGGACCACCTCCCGCGCTTCTCTCTGGCCGTCCTCGCTGAGGCGCAGTTGCTCGCCGTCGAGCGTGACCCACCCCCGTTCGATCAGCTCCTGTGTCACACCGCCCCATCCATCGCTGGGTCCCGCATGAATAGTCCGCGTGAGCGTCGAGAGGGAGAGCGTCATGCCGGTCTCTTCCGCCGTCCAGAGCTCTTCCAGAACCTCCTCACGCGCCATGGCAGGTGAGTGGGACGAAAGGAGAAGGCCACGTTCGTTCACGCTCGCCTCCTATGGAAGACCCGGCCCAGGAATGCCACCAGAGTCGAGTCCTCGACGAAACGGTAGTGACAGTAGGGGCAGCACAGCGTCCGGCAGTTCTTCTTGAGCGGACACCCGCTTGGGCACGACTCCGCCCCGGGGAACCGCCTGCCGCAGAGCGGGCACTGGACAGCAGCGCCCTCCGCGGACCGATGCGGTGCCGCGCTCACAACCTCACCCCGAGGGCTCGAAGCGCCCAGTTGAGAGCCGCCCCGACGGCAAAGGCGAACGGCACGATGAAACCCACCATGGCGACCGCGCCCCTGATGCCCCGCTCCTTGATCATCATGAAGACGTTCGCGATGCAGGGGACGAAAAGCGTGATCACGACCAGAGCAACCAGCGATTGCAGGCCGTCGAGTCGGCCGTGTTGCCGCATGACGAAGAACCCGGCGGCGCCGTAGTCGCGGCGGAGGAACCCGACCAGAAAAGCATCTGCCGCTTCCGGCGGAAGCCCGAGTCCGCCGACGACCAACGGACGGCAGAGCGACTCCAGGCGCGGGAGAGCTCCGATCGCGTTGAGGACGAAGAGGAGAAGCGTGCCGAGGACGAACAGAGGCACTGCCTCCTTCAGGTACCACTCCGTGCGGGCGGCCGTCTTAATCAGGATGTTGGCGACGCTCGGGACACGGATCGGTGGCACCTCCAGCAGGAAGTCTGAACCCCTCCCAGGCATCAGGCGGGAGGCGGCCCAGCCGACGCCGAAGATCGTTCCCGCAACAACGCCAGCCCAGATGAACGTGCCAAGCGGAGCCATCGAGCCGAGCATTGCCAGGACCACTCCGAGCTGCGCCGAGCAGGGCACACCGAGGGCCAAGAGGAACGTCACAAGGACGCGCTCCTTGCGCGTGGGTAGGATCCGCGTGGTCAGCGTGGCCATCGTGTCGCACCCGAGACCGAGGACCATCGGGAGGACGGCTTTGCCGTTGAGCCCCATGGTTCGAAAGACGCGGTTGACCATCACCGCAAGGCGCGGCAGGTACCCGGAGTCTTCGAGCAGGCCAAAGAAGATGAAGAAGGTTCCAACCACCGGGAGGACGATGGCGATCGCGTACGTGAGGGCCATGGTGATGATGCCGTACTGCCCGACAAAGAGATCGCGCACCCAACTCCAGGGGATGATGCGGTTCACGATGGCCGTCGCGGCTGGGTTGACAACCCGCCCGAACAGGCCCGCCTCCATCCACCGCACTAAGGTGCCCGCACCGAAAACACCCACGAATCCGTACGCCACAAGGAGCACAACCGCGAGGAAAGGAATACCCCAGACCGGATGCATGGAGAGCGCTCCGATCCGGTCGCTCGCGGTGCCGCTGCGGGGCCGGTTCACATGGAAGACCTCTCGGAGGAGCTCGGACACGGCGCGGTGTCGAGCGCGGGAGATCGCGATGGCGGTGCTGCAGCCCAGGGCGCGCTCGAGACCCGCACGCCGCGCCTCCACGAGCTCCACGCCAGCGTGCGTCAGGCGCGTTCGGACCCACTCCCCGAGGGTGCGATCCCCCGCCAGCAGCATCAGGGCCACGCCGCGGCGTGCCGGCCCGAGCTCCGGTGGGAGTGCGGCGCCGATCTCAAGGATCGCCGTCTCGATCGCGGCCGGGTAGGCGCACAGCAGGTCGGCCCGGCTGGCTTGTGGCAGGCGGCGTGGGATGGCATCGAGGCCGGTCTGCCTCGTGGCTGTCGCCGGGACGATCGGGATCCCCAAGCGACGCTCGAGCTCGCCCGATTCGACTCGCACACCCAAATCCCGCGCCTCGTCCTGCAGGTTCAGTACCAGCATTTGCCGGCGCCCGAGTTCTGCAAGCTGGGCTGTGAGGTACAGCACGCGCCTCAGGTTCTTGGTGTCCCCGACTTGCAGAACCACCGCGTCCGGCTCAGCCAGAAGGATGTCCCTGGTCGCACACTCGTCCTCGGATTGCGGCGTGAGGGAGTTCGTTCCAGGCGTGTCGATGATGTCCGGCATCCCGTCGAGCATCCGCGCACGGCCCCGTGTGATCTCGACTGTCGTCCCAGGATAGTTTGAGACCGTTACGTAGGTCTTTGTGAGCGCGCCGAAGATCACGCTCTTGCCCACGTTCGGATTGCCAACCAACAGAACCGGATCAGCAGCCGTACGCCTCGCGAGGTGGGAAACCTGGCTCATACTCGGCGACGGCACTTCGGAATCGGGTCGGCCGTCGGAGGCATGCTACGGCCGGCGTACTGGCGTGTCAAGTATACCTAACAGCTCCGTGAGACGTGCCGGACCTCTTCCAGGGACGCCGCTTCACTCGCTGCGCTGGCACTCCGCGCACAGCCCTTGGATCTGCAGGCTATAGAAGCTGGGCCGAAAGCTGTGCTCAAGGCAAACCTGGCGCTGGCGTTCATCGAGGTCGGAGTCGTAGAACTCGATGATCTGCCCGCATCCGGTGCACACCATGTGGTCGTGGCGCTTTCCCGGCGTGACGCGCTCATAGACGTAGTGCTCACGCCCGAGGCGCGACTTCCGGGCCAGACCGCACTGGACAAGGAGATCGAGTGTGCGGTAGATCGTCGCACGGGATACACGCTTCCCCTGGTTGCGCAGCTGAAAGAGAAGGGAATCTGCGTCAAGGTGACCGCTGGAGTTGAAGAGTTCCTCAAGGAGCATGAGTCGCTCTTTGGTCACTTTTAGGTTGTTGTCACGCAGGTACTGCACGAAGAACTTCTCGGCTCGCTTCATCGTGGCCTCCGGATGCGCGTCTCAATTTCACTACAGGGGAACGCTAAACGCTTCTGAGTCCGGTGTCAAGTGGCTGGCCCCTCGGCCTTGGTCGGTCGCGTCATGTGCACCGGGCCCTCAAGCACTCCACCTTCATCGACCACCAGCGTAGGTGCGAAGATCTCAGCGAAGACCCTCCCGGTCCCGTGGATCACCACACGTTCCTTGACGCGAACCGTTCCCCGCACGGTACCAGCAACCACGAGTCTGCCGACCAGAACCTCCCCTTCCACGACGCCACCTTCACCGACCAGAAGCTCGTGCTCGCTCGAGACCCTCCCGGTCACCTGACCGTGCACCCTCAATAGGTCCGAGAAGACAACGTCACCTTTGATGGTGCAACCCTGATCGAGAAAACCGTTGAGTGTTCCCTGGCCCTTTTTCATCGCGCCCCCTGCGTGAGCAACCGGAACAGTCGAATGAGATCCTCTTCGCTGCTGAAGCGCAGGCGGACTTCACCGCCACGCCGCCGCCGATTGATCTCCACCCGCACCCCGAGCGCGAGCGAGAGCCGGTCGGCGGCTTCTTGAGTTTCAGGGTCCACCGTTCGCCGAGGACGTCGGGCCGCCGGTTGGAGATGGTGCTCGAGCTGCCGCACGCTCCAGCCTTCCCTCACGCACCTCTTTGCGAGCTCGATCTGCCGCTCCGCCCCGTCCACGGCCGCCAGCGCACGCCCATGGCCGGCCGAAAGCTCGCCCGCATCCACAACACCCTGCACCGCGAGCGGCAGATGCAGCAGGCGAAGCGCATTGGCCACCGTTGAACGGTCCTTGCCCACCCGGCTCGCGATCGCCTCCTGGCTCAGGCCCGCCTCGCTCCGGAGGTGATGGTATGCGCGAGCCTCCTCAATCGGCGTCAGATCCTCACGCTGGAGATTCTCGATCAGTGCAAGCGCGACCCGGTCCGCATCGTCAACGTTTTCCCGCACCACCACCGGGATTCGCTCCAGCTTAGCCAGCTTCGCGGCACGCCAACGCCGCTCTCCGGCAATGAGGTAGTAGCCGCCGCCTGGCGCCCTGCAAACCACTACGGGCTGAAGGACGCCATGCTGCTGGATCGAACCCACAAGCTCCTGGAGGCTCGCGGCGGAAAACCGCCGCCGAGGCTGCAGGGGGTTTGCATGGATCTCTCTGAGCGGCAACTCAGAACCCACCCCAGGGCGCAACTGCGGCCCCTCTGGAATCAGGGCGGCGATTCCCTTACCCAGCGCGGAGCGCTTCATTTTCCCTCCGCCGGCGCAAGAGCTCCTCGGCTAACCGCAGGTACCCTTGCGCTCCCCGGCTCCGGATATCGTACTCAAGGATTGTGCGGCCGAACGATGGCGCTTCGGCCAGCCGAACATTGCGCGGGATGACCGTCTCAAAAGCCGAGCCTCCGAAGAACCGCCGCACCTCGCTCACCACTTGATGCGACAGGCTCACGCGCTCGTCGTACAGCGTCAGCACGACGCCCTCCAGCGCAAGATCCGGGTTCCACACCGCGCGCACCCGATCGAGGGTGCGCACCAACTCGCTCACGCCTTCGAGGGCAAAGTACTCGCACTGGATCGGGATCAACACCGAGTCGGCCGCAACGAGGGCGTTCAGCGTCAGGAGACCCAGAGACGGAGGGCAATCGATGAGGACCCACTGATGGTCCGTCGGTGAGGCAGCCAGCGCATCCCGCAGGCGCTCCGCCCGGCGCGCGTCCCCAAGAAGCTCGACTTCGGCGCCGACGAGGTCCCTGCGTGAGGGAAGCAAATCGAGCCCTGGAAGATGCGTAGGGACGTTGGCCTCCCGCAACTTCGCGAGCCCCTCCAGCACCTCGTAGGAGGTGACTCCTCCGCCCTCCCAGCCGAGTCCCGACGTGCAGTTGGACTGCGGGTCCAGATCAAGCGCCAGAACGGTCTGCTCGTACGCCGCCAGCGCGGCGCCGAGGTTCATCACGGTCGTCGTCTTCCCCACCCCGCCTTTTTGGTTGGCAACCGCCACAACTCGCTGATTCTTCAACGCTTCTCCCATTGTTTCACGTGGAACAGCGGCGCCAAACGGCCAGCACACCCCGCGACGGATCCGGCAGCGGGAAGGTTAGCATACGCCCATCGGCCGCTCGGGCACCGAGGCCCGCGGCCTTGGCCCCGCTGGTCCACCAGAGCCACGTCCCGTCCACCCGCACGAGGCGTGACCGCAGCGGCAACCACACTCCCAACTCGACGCCCCGGACCGTCGCGACGTCGTGCACGCCCGTGTGATCGTCGGCGCGCTCCCGCCGCACCTCCGCATCGACCCCAAGCTCTCGCACGGCTTCCTTCAGGAATGCCCACCGGCGCTCTCGAGGCTCAAGGAGTACCCCGCGGAGTCCAGGCCGAGCGAGCAGAAGCGGCAGAGCGGGAAAGCCGTTGCCGCTCCCGACGTCCACGAGTGTGCCCGCCTCGCCCACCCACGGCAACGCCGCCAGTGCCTCCAGCACGAGCGAGACTATCAAGCGTTCAGGGTTTCTTCCGGCAAACAGGTCGACGGCGCCGCCCCACCTGCCCAGCAGGACGAGATACTCCCCCAACCTTCCTGCCAAGTCCACTTGGACCCCGGAACCCACCAACAGCGCACGCCAGCCGTCGGGGCCCCGCTCCAGACCACCCATCACGCCGGCTTTGGAGACCCTGCCATCATCCGCTCGGTCAGCACCTGCTGCCCAATCGTGAAGATGTTATTGACGAGCCAGTACAGCACCAACCCGGCCGGGAAGCTCATGAACATGAACCCGAAGATGAACGGCATCAACATGAACATCCGCCGTTGCGCCGGGTCACCTACCTGCGGTGCCATGCGCTGCTGGAGCACCATGCTCGCGGTCATCAGGATCGGTGTGATATACGTCGGGTCCTTGGCGGCAAGGTCCTTGATCCAGAAGACAAACGGCGCCTGGCGAAGTTCGATGGCGTAGGCGAAGAGCGAGTACAGAGCCCACAGGATGGGAAGCTGCACGAGCATCGGAAGGCACCCGCCCATCGGGTTGACACCCTCTGTCTTGTACATCTGCATCACTTCCTGGTTCATCCTCGCCCTGACGTTCGGGTCCTTCTTCGCCTTCTCCTGGTACCGGTCCTGGATCGCCTTGAGCTTCGGTTGCAGCGTCTGCATGCGCTTCATTGCGACGGCGCTCTTGTGGTTGAGCGGGAACAGCAGGATGCGGATCCCTGCAGTCAGCGCGATGATTGCCACTCCCCAGTTCCTGACCCAGCCGTAGATCCAACGAAGTGCGGCGAGAAACCCGACGGAGAGGAAGCCAAAAATCCCGAACGACACGGTCTCGTCCAGCCCACGGCCGTACCCACCGAGCGTGGCGTGCTCCTTTGGCCCTGCGTAGACCGTGCCGCTCACAACGCCCCCGGCACCCGTCACGACCACCTGCGGCACCAGCGTCGGCCCGGTCCCCACGGCCGACACCCGCACCTCATCGAGAGGGATGGCCGGGAGCATCACCAGCAAGAAGTACTGGTCCTCCACGCCCGCGAAATCCACGCTCCCACGCAGCGTCTTCACGCCATCGAGCTTCGCGGCCGCCACTCTCTCCAGCTTTCCACCCAAGCGTGCCACGCCGTCCGTTCCACCGAAGCGGCCCTGCTTCTCGGTGTTCAAACCCTTCTCCAGTCCCGCGCCCACCACCACACCGGCCCGCGCCGGGACTCCACCGGCGCGCACCTCGACATCAAGGGCGTACTTGCCCTTCCCGGCCGAGATCCGTTTTTCCACCCAGTTGCCGGCGCCATCACTCCACCGCAATCCGACCCACCCGTTTCCCCGCTCCACCACGTACAACGCCTCGTTCCAAGGCCCCGCCACGCCCACGGCCAGCGGCTGTGCGCCCCCTGGACGTACCAGTTCAAGGGGACCACCGGCGTCGTCGCGATACCCCGAGAGCACGAGCGACGAGATCGTCCCGCCCTTCGGGTCGATCTTCAGGCGCATTTCCTCGCCTTGAAGATCGACGAGTGCGCTGTCGGTGCCCGACGCCGCGGGTACGGCCGGCCCCGACGCACCGCTTACCGGGGTCCCGATCGCGGCCGCAGCCGTTTCACCAGGGGACGTTACCGGCTCTCTCACGGCAGGCGTGGCGGTCTCTGGCTTTCCCGCTGGGATGTTCGGTCGTGGCGGCGCGAACAACCAGAACCACACGATGACAACCAATCCGGACAAGACTGCCGCGAGCAGCACCCGCTTTTCCATCTAGAAGCTCCCTCTGCGGGGCGGCACGGGATCGTAGCCGCCGGGATTCCACGGGTGACACCGAGCCAGCCTTCGCACTCCAAGCCACAGGCCGGCCCCCAGACCGTGCACACCCACCGCCTCTCTCATGTATTCGGAACACGTCGGCTCGAACCGGCACGCTGGCGGCAGCAGCGGTGAGATCCACCGTTTGTACCCGGCCAGCGCGGCCACTACGACGCAGGCGACCGCGGTGCGGCTTTCGCCCTCTTCATGCAACGCTCGAAGTCCTCCGTGAGCTCTTGCCACCCCACCACATCACAGCCGCGCCGCACGTTGACCACGAAATCGCCATGCCAGCCTCTCAGTGCCTCCCACCGACTCCGGAACAACTCGCGAACCCGACGGCGGGCCCGGTTGCGAACCACCGCCCCGCCGACCTTCCGGCTCGCCGTGATCCCAACGCGGCACATCTCGCCCCCGCTCGCAAGCGCGAACACCACGAGATACCTTCCCACCACCTTGACCCCACCGGAGTAGACCCGCTGAAAGTCAGCGCGCCGGAGCAGCTTGTCCAGATTGCCCCCGGGACGTTCACACGGTCAGGCGCTTGCGCCCCTTCCGCCGGCGCGCAGCAAGAACCCGACGGCCCGTCGGTGTGCTCATCCTCGCGCGGAACCCGTGGGTCTTCTTCCGACGCCGGTTGTTCGGCTGAAATGTACGTTTCATCGCTGGACTCCTTGCCGACCCCGGTCTGATCAAACGGGGAACGCGCAGTTTACGCTTGTGCGTCGGCGCGGTCAACCGTCGGCTGTGTTAAGCTCCACAAGCCCAACGGGCACCATTACCGATGCCTACCTCGGACCTCTGGAGCGCGATCAAGGACCTTCTGCGGCCACGTCTCTCCGCGGATGATTTCGACGTCTGGTTCGCGCCGCTTGCAGCCCGTGCCAGTTCAGGCAACCTCACTCTGGTCGCGCCATCGCGCGTCTACGCCGACTACATCCGGGACCACTTCCTGCCACTTCTCCAAGATCTTGCCGCCAGCGCCGCCGGCAGTCCTACGACGGTTGCGCTCGCCGTCGAGTCCCAAGGCACCCACGCAGGGCCTCCGACCCAGCGCGGCGCCCCGATCAATCCCCGCTACACATTCGCCGCGTTCGTCCCGGGGCCATCCAACCAGTTTGCCCGCGCCGCCGCTCTGTCGGTCGCCGAGAACCCCGCCCGCGCGTACAACCCCCTGTTCGTCTACGGCGGATCGGGCCTCGGAAAGACCCACCTCCTCCACGCGATCGGCAACGAGGTCCTTGCTCGCAATCCGCGCAGTCACGTCCGCTACGTCCCCACGGAGAACTTCGTCAACGAACTGATCAACTCCATCCGCCTCCAGAGGATGGCGCAGTTCCGCGAAGCCTACCGCTCGATTCACGTCCTTCTCCTCGATGATATTCACATCCTCGCCGGCAAGGAACGAACCCAGGAGGAGTTCTTCCATACCTTCAACGCTCTCCATGAGGCCGGCCATCAGATCGTGCTCACCTCCGACACGGCACCAGCCACCATCCAGGGACTGGAAGAACGGCTCCGCACGCGCTTCGTGTGGGGTCTCGTTGCCGACATTCAACCGCCGGATCTCGAGACGAAGTGCGCCATCATCCGCGAGAAGGCCCACGCCGAAGGGTTTGACATCCCGGACGATGTCGTTCTGTTTGTCGCGCGCCGTGTTCGTGAGAACGTGCGGGAACTCGAGGGGTACCTCAACCGCATCATCGTCTATTGCTCGCTGACCAGCCAGCCACCGACCGTTGACACCGCTCGCAGCGCACTGAGCCCGCTTCTTCCACAGGAGCGCCATGCAACGCCCGCGGATATCATTCGTTTCGTTGCCCACCACTACGGCGTGAAGGTTGCCGACCTCAAGGGCCGTGACAACAGGCGTTCAGTTGCATTCCCGCGCCAGGTCGCGATGTACCTCATTCGAGAGATCCTGAGCCTCTCGTACCCAGAGATCGGTAAGCTCTTCGCCAAGCACCACTCGACCGTCATGTACTCGGTCGAGACCATCACCGAGGAGCGTCGCTCCAACCCGTCCCTCGACGCCACCCTCACGACCTTTGTGGAACACTTTCGCTGAGTTGCGGAAAACTCTTGCCCCACCCGACGAGCGACAGGCACCGCTAACTCCGCACCCGACTTCTCCACACCTCTTTTCCACAACTCGCACTTCCACAAACCTCCCTCTACAAACCTCCTTCGTTGGACATCAACCTTCTCCACACCCTCGACGACTACCACGAAAGCCTGTACAATTTCTCTGTTCTATAGGAGAAGCCGGGAGATCGCGCCCATGGACGTGACGCTCAACCGAACGGTCTTGCTCGAGGAACTCCAGCTCATTCAGGGGGTGGTAGAACGTCGCACCACGATTCCCATCCTCTCGAACATCCTCCTGACGGCCGAGGGGGATCGTCTCCATCTCGCCGCCACGGACCTCGACGTGACCGTCTACACCCAGTGTTCGGCAGTAGTGCGCAGGGAAGGTCGGACCACGATCCACGGCAAGGTCTTCTTCGATCTCGTCCGCTCGCTCCCGACGGACAGCCTCGACATCAGCTTCCAGGAGTCGAGGGTCGACGTGCGGTCCGGAACGTTCAACTCGCAGCTTGCCAGCTTGGATCCGGCCGACTTTCCGACGTTGCCAGAGATCCCGGACGGACAGGGGTTCGCCGTCGACCTCCCCACACTCCGTCGCCTGATCGACCGTTCGGCGTTCGCGGTCTCGAGCGAGGAAGGGCATTTCCAGTACAACGCCGCTCTCCTCCTTCTGTCGCCCAAGGCGCTCGAGATGGTGGCGACCGACGGCCACCGCCTCGCGTGGACCAAGGCGGCCCACGCGGCCGGCACGCCACCGTTCGAGCAACAGCTCCTGCCGCGGAAGGTCCTGAATCAGATCCGGCACTTTTCCGCAGAGGCGGAGACTCCCCTCTACATCGCCCGCGGCGAGAACCACCTCGCGTTCCGACTCGGCGACCGTGTTCTGCTGTCCCGCGTGCTGGAGGCGCGGTTTCCCCAGTACGAGCGGGTCCTGGTGCGCGACAACCCACACCGAGCTCGCGTTCAGCGCCAGGAATTCGCCGCCGCGCTGCGGCGGGTGGCGCTCCTTGCCAGTGAGAGGACGCACGGTGTTCAGATGCAGTTCGAGCAGGATTCGCTCTCCCTCGCATCGGTCGGCTTCGACCTCGGCCAGGCGGCGGAGGTGGTCCCCTGCACCTACAGCGGACAGGTTCTGAAGGTGTTCGTGAACGCGAGCTACATACTGGATTTCCTCGGAGCGGTCGATGTCGCTGAAGTCGAGCTCCAGCTGCGCGACTCGGACGGCCCCATCGTGATGACACCAACCGGGGAAGAGGTGACCATGGGTGAGTGCCTCTACGTCATCATGCCGATTCGTCTGTAGTCGGGTGTCGATCACACGCTTCTCCGTATCGGAGTTTCGCAACCTCTCGGCGCAGCAACTCGATGTGCCGCCGGGTCTGACGGCTGTCGTCGGACCCAACGGCTCGGGTAAGACCAGTCTCCTCGAAGCGCTGGCGGTCCTTGGAAACCTCACTTCCTTCAGGCCCGGTCCGGCCGCGTCATGGATTCAGCACGGCGCGCACGGCTTCGGCCTCGCGGCGGCGGTGGAGCGCGGAGGCGCAGCGGTCGAGATCCGGCAGGAGGTCCGCCTGCGAGGAACGGTCGGGAGATCCCTTTTTCGGGGTGCGCGCCGGCTCGGGGCCGCCGAGTACCTTGATCTTCTCCCGGTGGCGACGCTGTCGGGTCACGATCGGGCTCTCGTCTGGGGGGCTCCGGAAGACAGGCGGCGCTTTCTCGACCGTCTCTGCTTCCAGTTGAGGCCCGAGGCTCTGCCGGTTCTCCAGCGCTACCGAAGGGCGCTACGGCAGCGCAACGCGCTCCTGGCGAGGAGCGCCCGTGGCGACGAGTTCGACGCGTTCGAGCAGGACCTCTCGCAACTCGGGGCGCACGTCATCAACGCACGCCTGGCCGCGGTCGCGGGGCTTGAACGCGTCCTCGGGTACGAACTGGAAGCGCTCGGCTGGTCGATGGGACGAGCCGTTCTGAGCTATACTTCAACGGATGGCGTCGCGGTCGCAGAACCCGCGACCCTGGCGGCTCGCTTGCGCGCCGCGCTGGCAGCTTCGCGCCGTCTGGAGCGCGGGCGAGGGCACACCGCCGTCGGGCCCCACCGCCACGACCTCCAGCTCACCGTGCACGGTGCCCCGGCACGAGAGACGCTCTCCGCAGGGCAGGGCAAGCTGCTGGCGACCGGGCTCAAACTGGCCGCCATGGCGGTGGTGGGAAGGGAACGCGGACGCACGCCGGTCGTGGTCTTTGATGACGTCGATGCGGAACTGGATGCCGAGGTGTTGCGCCGGGTGATTGGGCGGCTGGAACGGGGTGCGCAGGCGCTCCTGTCCTCGGCGCACGAAGAGATGATGTTGCCCCGGCTGACCCGCGGCGCGGTCTGGCGCATGGCGAGCGGCACGGTGGAAGGGGATGCACCGGGAGGGAGTGAAGCTTGACGGGGAAAGCGTACAACGCTGAGAGCATCAAAGTCCTCAAGGGACCCGAAGCGGTTCGCAAGCGGCCGGGGATGTACATCGGGGACACCGATGATCTCTCTGGCCTGCACCACATGGTCTGGGAGGTGGTGGACAACGCGGTAGACGAAGCGCAGGCGGGGTTCGCCACGCGCATCTCGCTGCGGATCCACACCGACAACTCGGCGACCGTGGAGGACAACGGGCGCGGTATCCCAGTTGACATCCACAAGGACTCGGGCCGTTCGGCGGCCGAAGTGATCATGTGCGAGCTGCACTCGGGCGGAAAGTTCGACAACGTGTCGTACAAGGTGTCGGGCGGTTTGCACGGGGTCGGGGTCTCGGTGGTGAACTTCCTGTCCGAGTGGCTTCGGCTCGAGATCCGTCGCGACGGCGGCGTGTGGGAGCAGGAGTACCGGCGCGGCGTGCCGGTCGCAGACCTCAAGAGGGTCGGCAACTCGGCGAAGAACGGCACCGTGGTCACGTTCAAGCCGGACCCCGAGATCTTCTCGATCCTCGAGTTCCACCACGATCTGCTGGTCCAGCGGTTGCGCGAGCTCGCCTTCCTCAACCCCGGCCTCGTGATCCGATTCCACGACGAGCGCAACGGTGGCGAGCAGGAGTTCTCTTTCAAGGGCGGAATCGCTGCCTTCGTGGAGTACTTGAACCGGGCCAAGAACACCCTGCACTCGAAGCCGATCCAGCTGCTCGAAACCAACGTCGACGACGAGGAGATCGCGATCGCCCTCCAGTGGCACGACGGGTACAACGAGAACGTGCTTCCGTTCACGAACACGGTCTACAACGGCGACGGCGGGACGCACCTGTCGGGGTTCCGCTCGGCGCTCACCCGGACGATCAACAACTACGGCCAGACAAGCGGCCTGCTCAAGAACTTGCCGGAGGGGTTGAGCGGTGAGGACGTGCGTGAAGGACTCACCGCTGTGATGTCGGTTAAGATCCGCGACCCGAAGTTCTCGTCCCAGACCAAGGACAAGCTCGTGTCGTCGCACGTCAAGGGTTGGGTGGAGTCCGTGGTCAACACGCGGCTGGCGGAGTTTTTCGAGGAGAACCCCCCGATCGCGAGGCGGATCGTCGGCAAGTGCGTGGAGGCTGCGCGGGCCCGCGAGGCGGCGCGCAAGGCGCGCGAGCTCACGCGCCGCAAGGGCGCCCTCGAGTCGTCGTCGCTCCCGGGCAAGCTCGCGGACTGCCAGGAGAAGGACCCGGCGGGCGCGGAGCTGTTCATGGTCGAGGGCGACTCCGCCGGAGGGTCCGCCAAGCAGGGGCGCGACCGCCGCTTCCAGGCGATCCTGCCGCTGCGGGGCAAGATCCTCAACGTTGAGAAGGCGCGCTTCGACAAGATGCTGTCGAGCGACGCGATCCGTACCATCATCCAGTGCCTCGGCACGGGCATCGGCGCCGACGACTTCGACGTCGCCAAGCTGCGCTACCACAAGGTCATCATCATGACCGACGCGGACGTCGACGGCGCGCACATCCGTACGCTGCTCCTGACGTTTTTCTTCCGCCACTTCAGGGCGGTGATCGAGCGCGGCTTCCTCTACATCGCCCAGCCGCCGCTCTACAAGGTGGCGCACAGGAAGGACGAACGATACCTCAAGGACGACGCCGAGCTTTCTTCTTTCCTGCTCGACCGTCTCTCGGACGCGGCGACACTCACGCTCGCCGGAAGCGGCCGCACCCTCAAAGGCAAGGAGCTCAAGGATGCGATCCGCAGGCTCGAGCGGACGCTCGAACATCTCGAGCGTCTCGACCAGCGAGGCTGGCCGAAGGACCTCGTGATGGCCGTGCTGCGTCAGGGCATCGCCGGCCGGGCCCAGCTCGCGGACGCCAAGCTCATGGAAGCGTTCGCCGAGGAGCTGCGCGCCGAGGAGTACGAAGGCGCGACCACGGCCGAGGACGAGGAGCACGGCGGCCTGCTGGTCCGCCTCACGTACAACAAGAACGGGCGGCACCGGCCGATCGAGCTCGGGTACGACCTCATCCGGACGTACGAGTACTCGCAGATGCTCGACCTGCACCGGCACCTCAAGGAGTTCGACGTGCCGCCGTTCCACCTCGAGCTCGAGGGCGCGACCGAGACGTTCGAGTCGGCGCAGGACCTCGTGAGCCGGGTGTACGAGAGCGCGCGGCACGGCCTCGCGATCCAGCGGTACAAGGGCCTCGGCGAAATGAACGCCGAGCAACTGTGGGCCACGACCATGAACCCCGAGAGCCGGCGCCTGCTGCAGGTGCGGGTGGAAGACGCGGCCGAGGCCGACGAGCTCTTCACCGTCCTCATGGGTGACGACGTCGAGCCGAGACGAGCCTTCATCGAGAAGAACGCCCTCGAGGTCGCGAACCTCGACGTCTAGGAAGAAGGACCAGAACGACATGACCGATCCGCTCTTTGCCCGGGAGGAACGAATCCCGGTTGCCATCGAGAAGGAGCTCAAACGCTCGTACCTCGACTACGCGATGAGCGTGATCATCGGACGAGCCCTGCCAGACGTGCGGGACGGCCTCAAGCCGGTGCACCGCAGGATCCTCTACGGGATGTGGGAGCAGGGCAGCACCGCAGGCAAGCCGTACAGGAAATCGGCGCGAATCGTCGGCGACGTGATGGGCAAGTACCACCCCCACGGGGACGCCGCCATCTACGACGCCCTCGTGCGCATGGCGCAGCCGTTCTCGATGCGCCACATGCTGGTGGACGGTCAGGGCAACTTCGGCTCGGTGGACGGCGACAACGCCGCGGCGATGCGGTACACCGAGGTGAGGCTGGCACGACTCACCGAGGAGATGCTCGGGGACGATCTCGGGAAGGAGACCGTCGACTGGACGCCGAACTACGACGGCTCCCTCAAGGAGCCCGAGGTGCTGCCGTCGAAGTTTCCGAACCTGCTCGTCAACGGCTCGTCCGGTATTGCCGTGGGCATGGCGACGAACATCCCGCCCCACAACCTCGGCGAGGTGATCGATGCGTGCGTCGCTCTCTCGCGCAACCCCGGGATCGGGATCGACGAGCTGATCAAGCTGATCCCCGGGCCCGATTTCCCGACGGGCGGCATCATCCGGGGGGTGTCCGGGATCCGCCAGGCGTACACGACCGGGCACGGCTCCGTCCAGATGCAGGCGCGCGCGCGGATCGAGCACCAGAAGAAGGGCGATCGAGTCTCCATCATCATCAGCGAGCTGCCGTATCAGGTGAACAAGGCGCGCCTGGTGGAGCGCATCGCCGAGCTCGTGCAGGACAAGGAGATCGAAGGGATCTCGGACCTTCGCGACGAGTCCGACCGCGACGGCATCCGGGTCGTCGTCGACCTGAAGCGCGACGCCGTGCCCCAGGTGGTGCTGAACCAACTCTTCAAGCTCACGCCGATGCAGTCGAGCTTCGGCATCACTTTCCTGGCGATCGTGGACAACCAGCCGCGGGTGCTGAGCCTCCCCGCAATGCTGACCCATTTCCTCGAGCACCGGAAGGAAGTCGTCACGCGGCGGACGCGGTACGAGCTCGCGCGGGCCGAGGAGCGCGCCCACATCCTGCAGGGGCTCGTGATCGCCCTCGACCACCTCGATGCGGTGATCAAGACGATCCGCGCCGCGGCCGATCCACCGGCTGCCAAGGCAGCGCTCATGAAGAACTTCGGCCTCTCCGAGCTGCAGGCGCAGGCGATCCTCGACATGCGGCTGCAGAGGCTGACGGCTCTCGAGCGCGACAAGATCATCGCCGAGCACAAGGAGGTCCTGGCTCTCATCGAGAGGCTCAAGGCAATCCTCGCCTCCGAGGAGCTCGTGTTGGAGATCATCATCGGGGAGCTCGAGGAGAGCAAGCGGCGCTTTGCCGATCCGAGACGGACGGAGCTGCTTCCCGAGGAAGCCGAAATCTCCGTTGAGGACCTGATCGTCGAGGAGGACGTCGTAGTGACCGTGACGCGCGCCGGCTACATCAAGCGCTCGGCGGTCTCGATCTACCGTGCGCAGCGGCGGGGCGGCCGCGGACGGCGCGGCGCCGCGGTGCGCGAGGAGGACCCCGTCGAGCACCTGTTCGTGGCTTCCACGCACGACTTCCTCCTGGTGTTCACGTCGGTCGGGAAGGTGTACTGGCTGAAGGTCCACGAGGTGCCCGAGGCGAGCCCAGCCGCGCGCGGCAAGGCGATCGTGAACCTCCTGCCGGTCACGCAGGACGAGAAGGTGGCGGCGCTGGTCGCGGTCAAGGAATTCGACGCCGAGCGTTTCCTCCTCTTCGCGACCCGCAAGGGCAAGGTGAAGAAGACCGAGCTCGATGCCTACTCGAACCCGCGCTCGACCGGGATCATCGCGGTCGACCTCGAGGAGGGCGACGACCTGCTCGACGTCCGGCTCACCGATGGCAAGAGCCACGTCTTCCTCGGGACGCACAAGGGGATGGGGATCCGATTCCCCGAGAGCGACGTGCGGCCGATGGGCCGGGTCGCCGCCGGCGTGCGCGGCATCTCGCTTCGCGGCGACGACTTCGTCGAGACGATGGCGGCGTTCCCGGCCGACGACAAGGGCGAGATCCTGGTCATTGCCGAGCGCGGCCTCGGCAAGCGCACGCCGGTCGCCGACTTCCGGGAACAGGGTCGTGGCGGCAAGGGGATCATGCTGATGAAGGTGACCTCAAGGACCGGCAGCGTCGCCGGAATGCGCCACATCAGCGGCGACGAGGACATCATGCTGGTCACCGCGAAGGGAATGATGATCCGCACCTCGGCGGCGGGCGTGCGTCGAAGCGGTCGAGCGACCCAGGGGGTGAAGCTCATCGATCTCGAGGAAGGCGACCAGGTGGTGGCGATCGCGCGCCTGGCCGAGCGCGAAGAGGACGAAACGGAGACGGAACCGATGTTCCAGGATCCGGGAGGGGACACATGAAGCTCTTCATCGACACCGCCAACATCGCCGAGATCACCGAGGCCGCATCGTGGGGGATCCTCGACGGTGTGACGACCAATCCCTCCCTTGTGGCCCGGGAAGGGCGCTCGTATCACGAGCTGGTCGCCGAAATCTGCAGGATCGTGCCCGGGCCGGTATCGGCCGAGGTGCTCGCGACCGATGCGGAGGGGATGGAACGGGAGGGCCGCGAGCTCGCCGGCATCGCCGAGAACGTCGTGGTCAAGCTGCCGATCACGCAGGACGGGATCCGCGTGTGCGCCCGCTTCTCGGAGGAGGGGATCGCCACCAACCTCACGCTCTGCTTCTCTCCGGCGCAGGCGCTGCTGGTTGCGAAGGCGGGCGCGACGTACGTGAGTCCGTTCGTGGGACGGATCGACGACGTCGGGCAGGACGGGATGCAGCTCGTTCGGGAGATCGTCCAGATCTACGACGCGTACGAGTTCCCGACGCAGGTGCTGGTGGCCTCGGTGCGGCACCCGCAGCACGTCGTCGAAGGCGCCCTCGCGGGAGCCGACGTCGCAACGGTTCCGTTGAAGGTCCTGCAGTTGCTGTTCCGCCACCCGCTCACGGACATCGGCTTGCAGCGCTTCATTTCCGATTTCCGCGAGGCGAAGGACGTGCATTAGAACAGGGCACGGCAAGGGCCGTCGTTCACCCTCTCCCGCGAGCGGCAGAGGGCCGAGGTGAGGGGCGGAGGCGGCGGTATAGAACGCCCCCCCACCATCTTCCCCCCGCGCGCGGGGGAGGGACCTCCGCGAGACCCTTCATGGGCGTTCCCAGAGGTCAATCTTAAGAGTGGCGGTTAATGGCTCAGCCATTTTGACAAATGGCATAAGCCGGCCTAGCTTGAGTGCGTGCAGGCTCTGCTCTCCCGCGCACGGCAAGCGGTTGCCGCCGAAACGTCGTTGCCGCTGTACCGGCGGCTGGCGGATGCACTGGCGCCGGTCCTGACCGAAGAGCTCGACGCCGGGTTCCCGTCGGCGCGCGCACTCGCAGTGGAGCTCGGCTTGAACCGAGCGACCGTAACGGCCGCCTATCGGGAACTGGCGCGCCGCGGCCTGCTGGTCTTGGGGCCGGGGCGCCGACAGGGTCAGAGGGTCGCCCTTGCATCTCCCGGTGTGCCCGAGCCCGGTGAGCCGCTACCGGGTGCCGTCGACCTGGCGCGATACGCACCCGACCGAGAGCTGCTGCCGGCCGGGGAGGTGTTTCGCTGGCTGGGCCTGGGCGAGGGTGAAGGCGAGGGTGTCGCCCAGTACGGCAACGCGTGGGGGTACACGCCGCTCCGTTCGTGGCTCGCAACGAGGCTCCTGGGCTTCGGGATCCCTGTAACCGGCGACCGGGTGCTGCTCACGGGTGGCGTGCAGCATGCGCTCGACCTGCTCCTCCGTGCGCTGGCTCGGCCGGGCGACACGGTGTTGGTGGAAGATCCGACCTACCCCGGCCTCCCGCCGCTGCTGGCTCTTCACCAGATTCGCGTCGTCGGACTGCCGGTGCGGCGCCGTGGGGTCGAAACGGCGGAGGTCGAGTCGCTCTTGAGGAAGGTATCCCCGCGGCTCGCAATCCTCACGCCGACGCTCCACAACCCCTCCGGGGCGGTGATGGACCTGGAGCAGCGCGTCGCGGTCCTCGAGCTCCTGCGGAGCCGCGGCACGCAGGTCGTCGAGGAATTCTTCGATCCCGCGCTCGTGAGCGAGGGTATGGTTCCGCCCCCGCTGGCCGCGCTCGACCATGGTGTGATCGCTGTAGGCTCCTTCTCCAAGGCCCTCTTCCCGGGCCTACGGGTCGGGTGGGTTGTGGGCCCCACCGAACTGCTTGAATCCGTCGCCGCAGTCAAGCGGGCCGCCGATCTCGGGGGAAGTCCTTTCCTGGAGGCTGCTGCGTGGACGTTGTGCCGTCGAGGCGTGTTCGACGACCAGCTGCAGCGGCTTCGCAATGCGGCCCGCACGCGGCTCGCCGTCGTCACCCAGGTGCTCTCCGATGCGCCCCCGGGGGTCGAGTGGATGACGCCAAGGGGCGGGTTCTCGCTTCTTGTCACGCTGCCGCAGGGCTGGAGCTCTCGGTCGGTCGCCGCCCGTGCGGCGGAACGGGGTGTGTGGATTCTCCCGGGACCCGCGATGTCGGTGAGCGGGCGCGATGACATCGTGCGCGTTGCGTACGCCGCCGTCGGCGGGGAGGCACTGCGTGGTGCGGTAATGGAATTTCTTGCGGCACTGGCGCCCGAGCGCGTCGCCCTGCCGCTGGTGTGAGGCTCGAGGGCAACGAGCCCGGTACGCGCGAATGGGGTTGCACAAGGAGGAACGAGATGGATTTCAAGTCACCAGAGTTTCGCGTCAAGGTTGGCCTCGCCGAGATGCTCAAGGGCGGCGTGATCATGGATGTGACGGACGCGTCCCAGGCGAAAATCGCCGAGGACGCAGGCGCCGCGGCCGTGATGGCGCTCGAGCGCGTCCCTGCCGACATCCGCGCCGAAGGTGGCGTCGCGCGCATGGCCGCGATCGACAAGATCGAGGGGATCATGCGCACAGTCTCCGTCCCGGTGATGGCCAAGTGCCGGATCGGCCACCCGGCCGAGGCGCTCGTGCTCCAGGCCCTTGGGGTCGACTTCATCGACGAGTCCGAGGTGCTGACGCCTGCCGACGAGGAAAACCACGTTTGGAAGCACGACTTCAAGGTGCCGTTCGTGTGCGGCTGCCGCAACCTCGGAGAGGCGCTCCGCCGCATCGGCGAGGGTGCCGCCATGATGCGCACAAAGGGCGAAGCCGGTTCCGGCAACATCGTCGAGGCTGTCCGCCACTTGCGTGCGGTGCGCAGCGAGATCCGTCGCCTCGGCACGCTCGACCCGACCGAGCTCGTGCCGGCGGCCAAGGAGCTGCAGGCGCCGCTCGAGTTGGTGGAGTACATCGCGCGCGAGGGCAAACTGCCGGTGCCGAACTTCGCGGCCGGGGGCGTGGCGACGCCCGCGGACGCCGCGCTCTGCATGATGCTGGGCGCGGAGTCGGTCTTCGTCGGGTCCGGGATCTTCAAGTCGGAGGACCCTTCGCGACGCGCCAAGGCGATCGTGCACGCGGTCACCCACTGGCAAGACCCGGCGGCGCTGCTGGAGGCCTCGCGCGGCCTCGAGGGCGCGATGCGCGGGCTGGACGTGGGAAAGCTCACTCCGGAGGAGATGCTTTCGCGCCGGGGGTGGTGAGCGTTGGAGAGGAGCCCCATCGTAGGCCTGCTCGCCCTGCAGGGCGACTTCGACGCACACCGCAAGGCACTGGCCGAGCGCGGCGTCGAGTCGGTCGAGATCCGTGTGCCGTCGGACCTCGATGGGGTCGCGGGATTGGTGCTCCCCGGCGGCGAGTCCACCACCATGCTCAAGCTCATGGAGGGCACAGGCCTTGACTCGCGGCTCGGCGACCTGATTCGAGGCGGCCTGCCAGTCCTGGCAACCTGTGCCGGCGTCATCCTGGTCGCCCGCGAGGTCCGGCACCCGGCGCAGCGCTCGTTGCGACTCCTCGACATCGTGGTGGAGCGCAACGCGTACGGACGTCAGATCGACTCGGCGGTCGTCGACCTCGAGGTTGCGGACGGCGACGACCTCGGCTCCACCACCCTCGAAGGCGTGTTCATCCGAGCCCCGAGGGTGACGGAGGTCGGGGAAGGCGTCCACGTCCTGGCGAGGCGGGGCGGGGACCCGGTCCTGCTCCGGCAGGGGAGGTTCCTGGCGGCCACCTTCCATCCCGAGCTCTCGCCCGGCTCACCCGTGATCGACCTGTTTCTCCGGAGTATCAGGAACGGCTCGGCGAACCGAGGCGAGCGAACCTAGCGCCCAGGCGTGTCCCTCACCCTCTCCCGTGTGCGGGAGAGGGCCGGGATGAGGGCGCAGGTGCTGCCTCGCAAAACCCCCACTCCACCGCCCCCGCACGCGGGGGAGGGATCCCCACGCCCTTCGTCATTGCGAGTTCGCGAGGTAGGCGATGGCTCGTCCCGGCCCTCTCGAGGCATCACGGACGGCCGGAGCGTGTTTTCTCCGTCTCTTCGGACCACGGACCCCAGTCTTTCGGGATCAGAAGCGGTAGATGTCGCCCTGACGCAGCTCTTCGACCGGATGTGGGAAGCGAGTCGCCGCCAGCTCCCGGCGCAGCTCTTCCACGTACGCCGGCTTGAGGTGGTAGAGATACACGGGCACGTCTCGCTTCAGCTTGGCGAGCTCCTCCGCGAGCGTCTTCGGAGTGAGGTGCAGCGAGACGTCCGCGACGCTCTGCATCCGGTTCGGGAACGACACCTCGACGATGACCGCGCGGAGGGCAGCCGTACGGTTGGCAACCTCCCAGACCTCGTGGGTGGGCCCCGTGTCCGATGTGAAGAGCACGGCCCCGCCTTCGTCCTCGACCAGATACCCGTGGGTGGGAACCGCGTGCCTCACTGGGATGGGGGTGAGCCGGAGGCCGTTGACGGCGAAGGTGGCGCGGGGCTCGACCTGGATCAACCGCAGCGCCGGGAGGAGGTCGTTCGGGATGCGCGTGAAGTCGGGCCAGGTGTCGTTGTTGAAGAGGTGGAGCTTGACCGTGTGCATCACCTGTGGGGTGACGAGTATCTCGAGCGCTTCCCGTTGCTCGCCGAACGTGTTCTCGACGAGGAACGGAATCGAGGCCGTGTGGTCGAGGTGCGAGTGCGTGAGCACGATGCGCCGGATGCGGCGCTGCGCGTCGAGGTCCAGAGCCTGTGTGATCGAGCCGGCGTCCAGGGCGAGTTCGCCGTTGATGAGGAACGAGGTCATTCGGCAGGTGGGGCTGGACCCGCCGAAGCTCCCCAGGACGTGCCATTCCATCGTCAAAGTATAGGTCCAAATCAGGCGCAAGTGTCCGGGTAAAGACATTCGGCCCCGGCGGAGGGCACCGCTACAATGGCCCGGCGTGACCCCTGACCCCCATCTCACCGTTCCGCCCACGGCCCAAGCCCTAGCTCTGGCCGGGGTCGACCTCCTGAGCGCCGCCCCACCCGTCATCCGGGTGGGCGAGGCCAGGGAGATCGTCGTTGTGCTGAGCCGCTCGCGGGACCCAGGCCGCGAGGTCTTCCTGGAGCGCTGCGCGGAGGATTCCGTTCCGGTCGTGGTGCGGCCCTCGGGCGGGGGAGCGGTCGTCTTGGCCCCGGGGGTTGTAGCGGCGTCGGTCCTGCTGACGGTACGTATCGGCGAGCAATTTCCCGAGCCGCACTTTCGCTGGCTCTGCGGCGCGACAGCCGAAGCGCTTTCGGGGTGCGGCGTGCACAGCGTCTCGCTGCGGGGGGTGTCGGATCTCTGCGTCTCTGACCGCAAGATCGCGGGGAGCTCGCTGCGGCTCTGGAAGGAGCGCCTCCTGTTCCAAATCGCGGTCCTCGTGGAGACCGACATCGCGCTTTTGGAGCGCTACCTGCGCCACCCGAGCCGGGAACCCGACTACCGCCGAGGCCGCTCGCACCGTGATTTCGTCACCTCGCTGCGGGGGGCCGGCTTCTCGGTAACCGTGGCCGAGGTCGTCGGGGCGCTCCGCGAGCGACTCGAGCGTGAGGCGGCGCGGCGGCGAGACACGTGAGGGCCTTGCCCTTGGCCGTCGCCAGCGTGTACTCTCCGAAACTTGGGGAGCGCCTTGTTCCGGCGCTCCGCCATGGTGCAATGCGCAAAACAACTTTCGTCATCGTTGCTCTCATGCTGACGCTGCCGCTGCTCGCGGCTGCGGTCACGGTCACGACACCCGAGGGGCCAAGTGAGGTCTTCGCCCGCGGCGAGCTCTTTGACGTGCTGGCGCTTCTGCGACTGACCGGCGCCGATGTCGAGTTCGCTGCTGCCGCCGGCAGCTACAGCGCTGGCACAGCCGAGCATCAGGTCCAGTTCACCCCCGGGGGAGCCTTGGCGGTGGTGGACGGCCGACTGAACCCACTGCCGGGACCGATCCGCCTCGTGGACGGACATGTGGTCGCGGCACAGGCTACGGTGGCCGCACTCCTGGCGCCGTTCGGATGGACGATGAGGGTCGCCGCCGGGGCGCCCGAGCTGATACGCGCGGGCGGTGGCGAGCGCATCGAGGTGACGGTCGTTCGCGCGCCCGCAGGGACATCTCTGGTGGTGCGAGGAACCAAGCAACGACCGCGTGTCACGGCGAGCCAGGGTGCCGTGGCGCTTCAGTTCGTGGCGCCGGTGACTCTGGGCAGGCCAGTGGTGCCGGAGGCGGAGCTGCTGGGCGCGGAGCTGCACGACACCACGCTGACCCTTCGGCTGGCCCCAGGCGTCGAGGTCGCAAGCAGCTATCCCCTCGACGATCCTCCACGTTTCGTCGTACGACTGGGCACCGCCACGCCAGCGGCCCCGGTCGCGGCGAAGGGGACCGGCTCCCTGGTTGTCCTCGACCCGGGGCACGGCGGCGACGACCAGGGTGCCAAGGGTCCCGCCAATGAACTCGAGAAGGACATCACCGTGGCGGTCGCCCGCGCCACGGCGGCGCACCTCCAGGCCGCAGGCGTGACGGCAAGGCTCACCAGGGACGGCGACGAGGCCGTGTCGCTCACCGACAGGACCGCCCTCGCGAATCGTCTGCAGGCGTCGGTGTTCGTCTCCATCCATGCCAATGCCTCCGTGGCGCGGGGCGCCCATGGAGCTGAGACCTACTACATGAGCGCGGACGCGAGCGATCCGCAGGCGGCCCAGGCCGCAGAACGAGAGAACGCGAGCGCTCCGGCCGACACGGTCCAGCTGATCCTGTGGGACCTGGCCCACGTCGCCAACCTCAACAATTCGGCGCGGCTCGCGCGCAGCGTCCAGGAGAAGCTCAACGCGCTTCAGGGTATCAGGGACCGCGGGATCCGCCAGGCGCCGTTCGTCGTGCTCACCGGGGCCACCATGCCTTCCACGCTCGTGGAGGTCGGGTTCCTCTCGAACGCCGAGGAAGCCGCGAGGCTCGCGGCGCACGATGTGCAGGACCAGATCGCGGCGGCACTGGCGGAGGGGATCATCGATTTCCTGCGCGCGCCGGTGCCGGAAGCCTCCCCGACGCCTGCGGGCACCCCCACGCCATGAAGGCAGTGCGGCCGATCGCGGCGACGGCAGCTGTCGTCGCTGTACTGGCAGCCGTGCTCCTGCTGAGCCGCCACCGAGAGGCCGTTGCTCCGCCGCCGGTTGTCGCCGCGGCCGCCGCCAGCACACCGATCCCGGGCAGGCTCGTCCTCTTCTTTCCAGGCGACGATGCGCTGCTCCACCGGGAGGGGCGGGACGTTCCCGAACTGCCATCGGGTGCCTCGCAACGCATGCGCCTGGTGCTCGAGGAGCTGATCGCGGGCTCTCGTGAGGGTTTCCCGCCTGCCTTTCCCTGGAGCGCCACCGTCCAGGCCGTGTTCCTCGATCGGGAAGGTGACGCCTTTGTTGATCTCTCTGCGCCGCCACCTGATGTCCCAACCGGGAGCGACATCGAGCTGACCGTCGCGTACGCCACGGTGAACAGCGTGGTGGCGAACTGCCCCGGAGTCCGGCGAGTGCAGCTGCTCTTCGGGGGTCGCGAGGTCGCCACGCTCGGTCACCTCGATCTGTCGCGGCCCCTTCCGCCCAACCTCGAGCTGGTGGCGCCGTGAACGCCCCGATGATTCCCGTGTTGTTCGAAGCGGCTCTTCCCAACGGGATCAAGCGCAGCCCGGCGGATCGCTTGGAACGGTGGTATCTCCCCTGTCGGGCCGAGGTTGTGGAAAAGCAGGCCCGCCGCTAGTCTGGGTCGAACGGGAGGCACCGTGGCAAATCCACTGACCTTTGAGCGCCGTGACGGGCGGCGCGACAACGAACCCCGTCCCCTGCAGCTCACCCTCGACTTCGTGAAGTACCCGGAGGGGAGCGTGCTCGCGCGCGCAAGCGACACCATAGTGGTGTGCAACGTCACGATCGAGGGGCGCGTACCGCCGTTTCTTCGCGATACCGGCGAGGGATGGCTCACGAGCGAATACGCGATGCTGCCCCGCGCCACGGAGGAGCGCACGCCGCGAGACGTGTCGCGAGGGTCGGTGTCCGGGCGATCGGCCGAGATCCAGCGCCTGATCGGGCGCTCGCTGCGGGCATCGCTCGACATGGGCTTGCTCGGCGAGCGGACACTGGTGGTGGATTGCGACGTCCTCCAAGCCGACGGCGGCACCCGCACCACCGCAATCACCGGAGCGTTTGTTGCGGTCGTCCTCGCCCTGCTCCGCCTCAAGGAACAAAAGGCACTCCCCGCCTGGCCGGTCCGTGACCAGGTGGCGGCGGTTTCCGTCGGGATCGTCGCGGGTCGCGAGCTGCTGGACCTCGCCTACGACGAGGACTCTCGAGCCGGTGTCGACCTCAACCTGATCGGAACGGCGCGCAAGGGGATCGTCGAGGTGCAGGGAACCGCCGAGCGCGAGCCGTTCTCGCGCAGAGACCTCGATCGGCTGCTCGACCTCGCCGAGACGGGCCTCGACCGCGCGTTCTTGGCCCAACGGACAGTGCTCGAGCACCGCCTCACCCAGGTGGGCCTCAAGAGCCTCGTCGCGGAAAAGTCATAGCGGCCGCCCGCTGGGCGGCCGGCCTTTTGTCCGCCGCGATTGGTTGTCATTGCGAGGAGTGGCGCCACCAGCGCCACGAGGAAGCAATCCCGTCCGTCACCCCGAGACTGCCAAGCTGCGAAGCTGTTTGGCTTGACGCCGCCAGGCCTGGTTGCTACTGTGAGATTTCCCCGGAACTGGGGATAGGTCTTTGGGAGCGTGGAGCTTTACGCAATACGGGACGGGGCGTGGCGCAGCCTGGTAGCGCACCTGCCTTGGGCGCAGGTGGTCGGAGGTTCAAATCCTCTCGCCCCGACCATCACCCGTCCCGGACCTTTGCTGCCTGTAGCTCAGCTGGATAGAGCAGCGGACTTCTAATCCGCGGGTCGGAGGTTCGAATCCTCTCAGGCAGGCCAGTCTTTGCGGTGAGCGTAGCTCAGCTGGTCAGAGCACCGGACTGTGGCTCCGGTGGTCGGGGGTTCAAATCCCCTCGCTCACCCCACCGTGTGCGCCCGTAGCTCAGTTTGGATAGAGCGTCAGACTCCGGATCTGAAGGTCGCGCGTTCGAATCGCGCCGGGCGCACCACTCTTCAACAACTTACAAGTCCTACAACCCGAGCCGTAGTTCCGGTCCAACCCTGGTTCAACCTCCTGGACAAGAAATTTCGCCAGCCCTGACACCTGTTGGCGCGGAAGTGCTTTCGGCGGCAGGCTGCGATCAAAACGACATCAACGCTTCCAATGCGCCAATCTGAGGACCCGTTCGTCGAACTTGCCACCGGCAGAGTGGGATGCAAAAGCCTGCACCACAGCACGAAATTCTTCTTCACTCATGTCGGACTTCATGTCGTTGAGGCACCCTGCTGCTACAACCACGTCGTGCTCGTCACGCGGGGTGCGATGGTCGAAGGTCAGGTATCGAGGATCCCCGCGGTTGGTTTCCTCCAATCGCACACCACTGTAGTGACAGCGAAACCCGGTGCCGTCCCATGCCCGCTGGAGGGCCCTAGTCCTGTCGGCACGGTCTGGGTTCCTGCGCGGGTCGACCCGGTCAACCAGCCTCTTGCACCGCTTGCAGAGCTTGGCCAGGATGTGGATCTCAGCGTTGCAGACCTGGCATGTGTTCCGCCGGATCGCCCGCTCGTCCCCCTTCTTTGGCCTACTCACGACCCGCCCCCAGATCGTCCTCGATCGCCCGGAACTGCTCAAGCGCTGCCTCCAGCTCTTCGACGATCTCGGACACCGCCCACGTCCCTGGCTCATCTTCAATCAACGGACGCGCCACCGCACGGCCGCGGGCAAGCCCGCTCATCGAGTACTGGGGCATCGTCGCCTCGTTTGCGTTGGTTGCTTTTGGCGATGGTTCGGCCGCCGCAGCGGACCTGAGCATTTACCGCTTGCGGTTGGCCAGAAGCGCGACGAAGCACGGCTGTCCGCGAAGCGGGGCCCACGTCGGGTCCACCTCGAGCAGGGGGACCGAGATATGGCTCGGGACGGAAAGCAGCGTGTCGAGCCGGGCGCAGGCGGACTGCGGCTCGCCGACGGTCGCGTAGATCTGGGCAAGGTCGAGCATCGCCCATGATCCCGACAGTGCATCTCGTGTCATCGGGCAGAGCTCGATGGCGCGCATCCCGGCCGCGATCGCCTCCGCCTTGCGGCCCAGCCCCGCCAAGGCAAGGCCGAGGGCGGAATGGACTCTGAAATCGTCGGCCTGAGTGCGGAGCGCGGAATTTGCTGCGGCGCGAGCGTCGTCGAATGCTGCGAGTGCCGCGTCGGATCTGCCGAGGAATCGGTATCCCTGTGCGAGGAGGAGCGCTTTCGGCCGCCACATCACTGAGTTCTCCACGGCGCCAAAGGTCCCGTTCCGAGCGCGCTCCACGGCGGCCTCGTAGCGACCCTCGCAAGCCTCCTGTCGAAACCAATACGCCGTCGGCCAGCCCTGATGCGACACCGGCATCGGCTCGAGCGCCTTCCTCGCCTCTGCCACGGCGCCCTTCCACAGCAGGAGGTTGAGCGCTCGATACCCGTACGCCTCACACTCATCGGGAGCCAGCGAGATGACACGGAGGAACACCTTGTCGGCCTCCGTGTAGTGCCGCGTGAGCATGAGGCCGTCGCCGAGATCGAACAGGTTCGCCCAGTCGAGCGGGCTGAGCTCGAGCAGCCGCCGGAATCGGGCGAGCGCCTCGTCCCATCGCCCCATCCGGCGGAGCATCGCGGCCTCGTAGAACACGAGTTCGGGGGTGTCGCCGAGCCGCTTGTGCGCGTCGCCCAGCTCCTCGAGCGCGCTCGCGTAGTCGCGGAAGCACAGGTAGTGGTACAACCCGAGGGCGAGGTGGACCCGAGGCGAGTCCTTGGCGAGGAGGAGCGCTCGCTCGATCGCCTTCCCCGCCTCGCGGCGGTTGCTGTCGGTCCGCTCGAAACCTCGGTGGTAGAGCATCGATCGCATCTTCGCGACCTCGGCGTGGGCGAGCGCGAACCCCGGGTCGAGCGCCGCGCTTCTCTCGAACATCGCGAGGGCCTGGCGGAGCCCCTCTTCGGACCGTTGGTCCATGGTCCAGTGGGCGAGGCCCCGCAGGTACGCCTCGTAGGCTTCGACGTTCGCGGTCGGCCGTTCGGTAAGGCCGAGCCGCCCCCGTTCCGCAACGGTGAGGCCAACCGCATCGATCACACTGCGGGCGATCTCACTCTGGACCTCAAAGACGTCCTGCATGTCGCGGTCGTAGACCTCGGCCCACACCTGGGTTGCGTCGGCGGTGCGCACGAGACGGGGCGTGATGCGGACCCGGCTGCCAGCTCCCTTTCCTCGGCTCCATTGGATCCTGCCCTCCACTAGGTAATCCACCCCGAGCTCACGGCCGATCTCCTTCGCCCCTTTCCCGACCTTCGTGTACTGTCGGGCAGTGGACTGCGAGATGACGGCGAGACCCTGCACCGCCGCGAGGCGGCCGCTGATCTCGTCTGTGAGGCCCGTAGCAAGGTAGTCGTCCTCGGGCGCGCCCAGGTTCTCAAAGGGGAGGACCATGATCCTCCTGGTCTGGCCCATCGTGGGTGGCTGGCTCCTGCTGAGCCGCATCCCAACCAGGAGCCACACCAAAACCGTGACGAGGATGAAGCCTCCCACTACAACTGCGGGCCCCCACCCGAGAGCGCGCGGCGCCACCTTCTTGGGCCTCTCGTCTGCGTGTTCGGGTTCGGTCACCGGCGTGACGGGAACGACGACTCGATAGCCTCGCTTTGGGATCGTCTCAACGTACCTTGACCCGTGAACCTCATCCCCAAGCGCCTCGCGGAGCTCGAAGATGGTCCGGAAGAGAGCGGTGTCGGCGAGAAACTTCTTTGCCCACACCCTGTCGATGATCGCTTCCTTCGAGAGAACCTTGCCCGCATGCTCCGCGAGCACCACCAGCACGTCCATGGTCTTCGGGCGGATGCGGACGACCGTGTCGCCCCGCGAGAGTGTGTTCAGGGAAGGCTGTACCAACCAGTCGCCGAGGCGGAAGCTCTGAGGCGCGGGGCGTACCGGCGTGTCGCTCAACCCCCAAATCCTACATCTTGTTTTGAGGGGTGAACAAGGAAATCTGCTTGGGCCCGAGCGGCGCTAGAGGGCGGACTAGCCTGACACGGCTCACTTCGCGAGCAGTGCCGCAAAGCAAGGTTGGCTGCGAGGTGACGCCCAGCGCGGATCGGCCCGGAGCACGGGGACGGCGATACCGTTCGACACCCAAAGAAGGGTGTCGAGCTGACCGCGCGCGCTGTCGGATTTATCCCCATCGCAAGGATCTCCGCGAGCGCGAGCTGGTTGAGGCAGGGCTGCACTGCCCACTCGCCAACGCGAAAGGCGCCGTCCCCGCGAAGGATCGATGATGAGACCATGCCTGCGTCGGGATACGCGCATCCGCACTCGAAGGTTCTGAGGGCGGCTCTTCCCGCTTCCTCGTCCTCCACAACTTCCGAGAATCGGACGAGCCGCTGCTGGATGTCCTCACGAGCGCAGAATCAGAGATGGCAGCTCCGTCTCACCATCGTCGTGATCTCGAGCGAGCTCATCGTCTCAGGATAGGCGGGGCGTTCGTTGAGTCTTGCGAGAGGAACGACGCCGTGTCGCCGCGAGCCATCGCTCATCGGGAAGAAGAAAAGGGGCGGTCCCTGGAGGGACCGCCCTTCTGGTGATGCGATGTTGCCGGTCTACAGGTTGAACAGCACGCTGCCGTGGATGTAGCGGCCGGCGGCGTCGTACGTGCCGAAGAAGCCTGCCGCGTTGCCGTTGGGACCCCAGCCCCAACCCATCGGGGGTTCCTTGTCCGCGATGTTGTTGACACCGAGCGTGAGCGAGGTGTTCTTGCCAAGCTTGTAGTTGACCACGAGGTCGAAGTAGTTTTGTGCGGAAATCACGTCTGCTCCGAGCGCAGCGTAGCTCGGTACCAGGTCCGGGTTGGCAAGCGCCGGCTGGTCGCTGCCGAACTCCTGCTTGGCGCTGCCGATCATCCGCCACGCGAGGGAGAGGGTGGCGGGGCCGGTCGACCACGAGGTGCGCAGGATGTGCCGCCACTTGGGCGCCGGCGTGCCGCAGCTCTCGCCGTACAGCCCGACGCAGTCGTACTGGTAAATGCCGGTGTCGACGAACACCTTGCTGAAGTAGCTGCCGATGAGGTTGAAGTCGAGCAGGCTCTTACCGATCGGCAGGGAGTACGTGACGTTCGCGTCGATGCCGCGACGCTCGAACTTCCCGATGTTGACGTTGGTGGTGATGGCGTAGCCGTTGCCGGTCAGCCACAGCGAGCCGTACTGGTCGCGGTGGATCAGGGCGCACAGCCCCGCGTTCGCCGTCGTGGCGCACGAGTTGATGATGTCGTTCATGAAGAGGGCGCCGATGGCGTCCTCGATCTTGATGTCGTAGTAGTCGAACGTGGCCGTGAATCCGGAGAGCCCCGACGGCGTGATCACGATCCCGGCGGAGTAGGTGTCGGCCTTCTCTGGGTTCAGGTGCGGGTTGCCGCCGTACAGGTTGTTGTACTGCGAGGCGGGGTTCTCGGGGATGTGGCCGTACTGCGCGGCGGTCACGCCGGTGTTCGCGCACTCCGCCTGGGAGTAGGCAGGGGCGCTACCCGCACACGGGTCCACCGTGCCCTGGAGGTCCTGCGCCTGCGGCTGGAACAGCTCACCGACGTTTGGCGCGCGGGTCGCGCGGTTGTACCCAGCGCGGAACTTGAAGTCAGCCGACGGTGCGTAGTCCATCTGGATCTTGTAGGTCGGGTGGACGCCGTTGACGTTGTAGTCGGAGTAGCGGTACCCGAGGTTGAGGCTGAGGTCCTTGGCGCCACGGGCCCCCTGCACGAGCGGGACCTGCACCTCGACGAACAGATCGTTCACGTCGTAGAAGCCGTTCACCGGCAACCTGGCTCCGCCGGTGCCCATCCCGAGGTTCTGCTGGTAGACAAAGTCCGGCAGCGTGTTCAGGAACTCCTTGCGGTACTCGGCGCCGAGGGCGAGCTGGATGCCCTCGGAGGCGCTCGGGAATGCCCAGCCGTACTCCCTCAGGTCGGCCGTGACCTTCCCGCTGATGAGCTGGGTCTTCATCTGCGCTTGGAACAGCTCGGGAATCGTGAGCCAGTCGAGAGCGGCCCTGGTCACGCCGCCGATCTGGAAGATGTTCATCGGAAGGCAGCCCGCGGCAACTGCTGTCGGGTCGCTGCAGTGCCAGGTGCTCGGGTCGTTCGGGTCGCCGTTGACCAGGATCGCCTGCTGATAGCGCGCGGCGTGCAGGTCGTTGCGGTAGTCCGACGCCACGCGGGTGACGTTCTGCAGGCCGTAGACGTCGTAGTTCCACCCCTTGGCGAGCTCGCCCTTGAGGCCGAAGATGTAGCGGTACTCCACGCGGTCCAGGTTGTCATTCCTGGGCCCGCCCTCGACGTTGCGCCGGCCGATCAGGACGGTGGCGATGTCGTTCGGCCCGTAGCCGGCCTGCGTGCACAGGATGTTAACCTCCTGTGCGCTCAGCATCGGGTTGTCGCAGTTGACCTGGGTCGTCCCGGCGCTGCCGAGGAAGTCGGCCGAGGGCGCGATCTCCGCGTTGGTCGTGTCGTCCATCATCATGACTTCCGCGTATCCGTGGAAGTGCTTGTTCCACTCGTAGTCGATGAACCCGCCGCCGCCCCACCTCTCGTCCGGACGCTGGATCGAGTTGAGGGGGTTGAAGTTGTAGGCGTCTCTGGCCGACGACCAGTTGATCATCGTGTTCCCGGTGGTCGGGTCGATCGTGTAGCCGCCGCCGTTGCCGGCGGGGTTGCCTTCTGCGTCATACACGAGGAACCGACCGGGGTAGGCGTTCGACGAGCCGCCGCAGGCACGGGTCGGCGGGATTCCCGCCACGTCGCAGGCGTAGTAGTCGCGCTGCCCCTTGTACAGACCGGAGGTCTTGCGGTAGTCCAGGTAGAGGGTCGCATGGCCCTTGCCGTCGGCGAAGTTGGCGCCGTACGCCGCGTACGCCTCGGCCTGGCCGCCGTCAAACACGCTGCCGGTCGGGTAGCTGAAGTGGCGCGCCGCGTTGATTGCCTGCGCCTCCTTGTTGCTGTTGTTGTGCTGGTAGCCGGACCCGGTCACGCCCGCCTTCAAGCCGACGAAGTCCTTGTCCAGGATCAGGTTGACGACGCCCGACATGGCATCGGCGCCGTACACCGCCGAGGCGCCGCCGGTGAGGATGTCCACCCGCTTGATGAGCGCGCTCGGGATGAAGTTGAGGTCGGGCGCGACGTCGACGCCGTTGGAGCTGGCGCCAGCGCCCGGCATCCGCCGGCCGTCAATCAGCACCAGCGTTCGCTGGGAGCCGAGAAACCGCAGGTCGACCGACGCGGCGCCGCTCGCTCCGTTGGAGACCGAGCTGTTCTGCGCGACGAAGATCTGCGGCAGGTTGGTGAGGAAGTCCTCCAGGCGGTTGATGCCCTCGTACTGAATCGCCTCGACGTCGAGGCTGGTGACCGGCGCCATCGCCTCCAGCGTCGGCCGCGGGATCAACGTACCGGTGACCGTCACCTCTTCCTTGAACTGGTCTTTGGCGAGTGGTTTCTGCTCTTCCTGCGCAATCGCAGTCGCGCCATAGCCGAGCAGCACGATCGCCGTGACGAGGATGCCACCGAGAAGAACTGCCCGGTGGCCAGCACTCCTAATTTCTCCCATGTGTCTACTCCTCCCTTTCCTGTTCGTGGTGCGTGAGAGCTGCTGACCGAACGTCTTCATGCCGGGCGGGCCGGAGGCCCGCGAAAACTGCTCGTGGAGCGAGGCCGTTGATGCGGAATCGCGTGACCTGCGGGCCATGCAGGAACGTGACGACTCCCGACATACACGCTTGACGCGACGACTCCTGCGACAAGCGGCACGTTCTCCCTTCTCGAATGCCGCATCACGCAAGTGCCAAACGTGACCCTGCGGCGCTTCTTTGAACGGTGCGAGGTGAAGGTTCCCGTGGATCGGGCTCACGGCTGCGCCAGAGATCGCGAGCTTTCGGACGAGGGCGCACAGAGCGGTCTCTTTGTCCCCGCCAGACGTCAGGAACAGCGCCGAACGAAGGCACTCGTCGAGTTCCCCTCCGCCGAGGTGCCGGGGGTCGGGCCATACACATGGGTGTCGCTGCGTTGGGGGTGATAGTCTGTCCTTCTTCCTTTGCCGCCGCTTGCAAGGGGCTTACGCTGAGTGAGAACGCGACGCACTTCGCGTGAGGATCACACGGCCATTCCCAGGAGGATGTCGAATCACCTCAAGGAAGACGCAAGCTGCATTGAAGGTCGCCTGACGCTGCCCGAAAGAACATTCGGCGGGTCATGGCCGATCTTGGTGCTGCCGGGTCGGATTCGCCGGTTCGAGCACGCTTGATCGCAGTTCCATGGTCCGTCCCAGCGATCGAGCAGCCATGTGTGCCCGATGCGGTGGAGACGACGAGCGAAGCGAGGAGCGGCGGCGCCGGGGACCTTGCGGTGTCGCTCCTCGTTCGACTGCTGGCCGGCGCGGAGACAGAGTGATGCAGCTTGCCCCCTTGTCCGCCATTCTCCTGCAGGCGATGACACGGCCGGATCCCCGGCCGCCCATGGATCTCGACAATCCAGTTGCGGCAATTGCACGGCGGGTGCCCGGCACTCCAATCGAGGAAGTCATCGGCGCCGTTCGCGCCATGAACAACCTAGGGCTCACTCAAGTCCCCAGCGTGCTCGGGGCGGTGAGCGGACGGGTGACAGAGAACCCGAAGGACTGGATCACCCAGGAGGGTTGGAAGGCGCTGGGTATGGACTCATCTGGCTCAACGAACTGAACAAGATCAGGCATCGACCCCGTGCAATGGTCGTGAGAGGAGAGGAACGTTGGTTGCGACGCTCGAGGTAGATGAAGTGGCGGAAGCGAACGTTCTCGCCGCCCTCCGCAAGCTGCACTATTCCATCGTCCAGCATGACCTCAAAGATCCCCGGGGCACACGAATCGAGGCCTGGAGAGGTAGGCAACGCATCTTTGCACTGCTGAACACGGTGGTCTCGCCTGCGGAACTGCGCCCACTAACGCTTGAAGAGGAGCAAAGCCTCCGTTGCAAGGCCGTGCGAGCCGGTGGGCAGCCGTGGGAAGTCCGAGTCTTTCTGAAGTCCGATCTCCAGTTGGTCCGACTGGAATGGCGGCCACTTGGATTGCAAGGATTCGCGATGGATGGGCCCGACCTGAGGCGGGAAGATTGAAAGGAGCGTGCGCTGGTACAGAGGAAGAAGGTGTATCGGGACGCGAAAACAGGTGAGGTCACAATCAAGAAGAACGATCAGCGCCACCAGGCTAGGCCGGTCACAGAGACCGTGCCGGTCGGCCTCTCAGCCTGGACTCATTTCAGGGGGTCAGGTCAACGTGGCCCGCCAGCGGATCAAATGGTCATTTGCGGAATGGTGTTGGACGGCCTTAAGGGAAAATTGACCGATAGTTGACGCGATCTGAAGCCGCCCGGAAGGACTTTCGGCGAGTCAGAGCCAATTGTCGTCGTGCCGGGTTGGATTGGTAGGAGAGACGGCGACCGAGGCACGGGCCCCTAGAGTGAATCGTCGACTGAACCCAAGCGGCCCGCGACACCGCGCAGGGTATTGCGACAGGACTAGGAGAGCCACGATGAGGTACGGGAGAGGGAAACGGACCCGCATGCGCGTGCGCCCAACGACGCAGCTCTCACCGGGTCGGGCACCTGGATTCGACTATACGCTCCAGCACAGAGGACTGAGCCCTGCTGCCGCGTTGCTCGTCGTGGCTGTTGTCAGTGCCGTGTGGGCTGGCTCGGCCGGGTCTCAGGTGTCGGCCGCGCAAGCGCCGCGTGCACGCCGTCACCTGGTCCGCGCCAAGCCGACCCCCCCCGGTCCCAGTGGACCCTACCTGGGTCAGAAGCTTCCGGGCATGATCCCCGAGGTCTTCGGGCCAGGCTTCATTTCGACAGAGAGCAGCAGCGCTGGGGGTATTGCGTTCTCACCCGACGGGAATGAGATCTACTTCGGTCGCGCCGGAATATGGGTCACAAAGCAAGTCTCCGGGGTGTGGACGAGTCCTGGACTGGCTTCGTTCCGGGGAGCTGCAAGCAGTTTTGAGCCCGGCATGGCGCCGGATGGGCGACGGCTCTACTTCGCCTCCGGAATGGATGGAGACGCGAACGGCCCCCAGATCTGGTACTCGGATCGTGCCGGCGATGGCTGGTCGCAGCCGACCAAGGTGGGGCCCTCGTCCCTGAGCGGGGGCAAGATGGCCCCGACGGCGGCGGCCAACGGCAACCTCTACTTCACCTCGGTCCAGGGTCAGATGGGCTGGTTCTACATGGCGCGTTGGAGCAGTGGGCTTCTCGAGACGCCCGTCAGGCTGCCGTCGACGATCAATGCCTACTCCCGCATGGACCACAGCTTCGTGGCGCCGGACGAGAGCTACCTCGTCTTCTCGGCCGTCTCCAGTGCGGGGCAGTGCCTCTACGTCAGCTTCAAGGGGAGCACCGGCAACTGGCGGACACCGGTCAAGCTCGACGCCAACGTGAATGCCACGATCAACCAGATCCAGCCCTCGATCTCCCCAGACTGGAAGTACCTGTTCTTCACGCGCTGGGATGGTGAACACGGCGATATCTGGTGGGTCGATGCGAGAGTCGTGTTCGACCTGAGGCCGGCGTCGCAGGGCCCTTAGGCTCCACCCGAAAGTGATGGATGGATCGATGAGCGGTCACTTCATCCAGGCGGATCAGCCCACCGTCGTCATCGATCCCATTCGGAAAGTCGTGGCGGAGGCTCAGCCGATGGCAGTGACGCAAGCGCTGACGGAGAGCCGTTGATTCGCTTTCCGCATGAGAGGAGGGAACGGTGAGAACCATAGCGAACTTCGTCACGGCGGGGTTTTTTCTCGTGCTCTTGGCCGCGACCGGCGCGCTCGGCGTGGAGCCGCAAGCGATGGATGAGAAGGCCAAGATCGAAAGTACCGCGAGAGACTACATCGATGGCTGGTACGAAGCCAGCGCCGGGCGCATGCATCGGGCCCTCCACCCGGACCTCGCCAAGCGATCCTTCGTGCGGCTCCCCAACGGTCGCCCCATCCTGGAGACGGCGAGCGCCGGCACCATGGTCGAGCTCACGAGGGCAGGGTTCGGGAAAAGGAAGGCCAGGCCGGACCAGAAGAATCAGGTGATCGTCCTGGATATCTCGGGGAACATGGCATCGGTCAAGACAATCTCCCCCGACTACGTCGACTTCCTCCACATGGCCAAAGTTGACGGCGCGTGGAAGATTGTCAACGTCCTTTGGGAGCCCGTGGAAGGGAAGCCTCCCAGCCCGTGACCCATACCGGTAGCTGTGATCACCAGTGCCGCCATCTCGCGTTGGGGCCGCCTCGTCAACCTTGTATACGTGACTCTGGGCGGCTTCGTCGCGGCGTTGCCAGGGTCCCGCGGTACCACTCCTCGCTCGTCTACTGGCCGGTGCGGAGAGAATGCAATGTACATTCCCCCTTCGTTGCTCCGTGTCCTCGAGGCGATGACGCAGCCGGATCCGCGGCCGCCGCTCGCCCTCGACAGTCCTGCCGAAGCGATCCATCGGTGGCTGCCCCTGGTCGACACCCTCCACGCGGCGGAGATCCTCTACCTACTGAATACGCTCGGGCGGGCAACGGTGCCCCACATCGTCAGCATGATGAGACCCGATGCGACGGCACAGCCCAGAAGATGGATCACCCAGGAAGGTTGGAAGGCGTCGGGTATGGACTCATCTGGTAGCGACTCGCAGGAGGGTGTCGAATGGCCTCAAGCGGGACCCAAGTGACATCGAAGGCAGTCTGAAGCCACCCGGAAGAACTTCCGGCGAGACGTGGCCCATCGTGTGCTTGCCGGGTTGGATTGGCCAGCTCGGGCAAGCCTCATACTTCCTCCACGGTCCACCCTGAAGGGCAGCGGGGTGGACCAAATCTTTGCGCTCGCGTTCGGAGGCACCATTCCGCAGCCTCCGGCCCCGCTTCGTCCGCGGCCGCTTCCGCCGATCTGACGGATGTGTGGCAACCCACCCACGCCCGGCGGGGGATAGCCCCTCATAGGCACAGGAGGTCACTGGGTTCGCCGGAATGCCGACCTGGAGGCGTCTCGGTCGTCGTGTGGGTGGAAGAAAGGTCCAGAGGTCCCGGAGCGGAGCCAGCGCGAGCAACCAAGAAACGCTGGTGCTCGCCTACTCGGCCGAAGACCGCGGCTTCGAGACGTTGTCTGTCGACATACGGTCTCAGCCCGAACGAGTGACTCTGGGGCGCCCGCACGAGAAAAACCCTATCGATCAAGCTCGGCGAGCCCTGGCGGCCTCGGTTGGCGGCCCCAAGAAGATCAGGGCCTATGTCCTGTTCCGGAGCCCTACACGGCCCACCTACTCGGTTGAACAGGTCGTTGTGCGACACGCAGAACCTGGGGAGCAGATTACGCCGGAGCTGGTCGAGTCTGGGTATGCGGCGCGGACCTGGTTTGAGTACAAGTCGCCACGTTTTCTTGCCCACGAGCGACGGCTGAAGTAAGAGGCGAACCACCAGAACGTCGTTCCGGGTCTCGGGACCTCGTGTGTTAGGTGAGTCGGGAAACGCTTCCGCCGCAAACTAGCCGCCCAGCGCACCGCGGTCGGTGACGGCTTGACCATTCGGTCGTGATCGTGGCTCCCGATGGTTTGATCTACCAGAACCTCGTCGCCCTCGACAACCAGCCCAGGGTCAATCTCAACGCATCGCTCTACGGTGCGCCTGTGCCGCTGACCGGCATGTACCTGCTCCGCGCCGGGAGCTCCCGTGGCTTCGGCGACTACTGCTTGCACTTCGCCCTCACTTCGACAGCGCCTCCAGCGGAATGCCCGTGCATCATCCCCTCTTTGGACGCAGATGAGGGCATGCCGGAGCCCCTGTCTACCCCGGACTTGCCTGAAAATCCCGATGTTGTGAGGGCCAATGCGGTGAGGCGGGAAGTTGAACCGGGGTTGACCGAAGCCGACTATGGTCACTCCATTGTCCTGTAAGTGTTTGGTGCGAAAGGGAGGATTCGGACCCCCATGGGCAGCGCCCACGAGATCCTGAGATTCAACCACTCGACTGAAATTTGCGCCCTATTTGCGCCCTCGGGCCAGAAAACGCCCCCGTGAACCACGGTAGACCGGACTCGACCACAGGACACAAGGGTGGACGCCAAGTCAAGGCCCCTGAGCCGGTTCAGTGGTTTCAGATTGGACCGGGATGGACCAGGGAAGACTGAGCGAAACCGGCCAAATCAGACTCCGGATCTGAAGGTCGCGCGTTCGAATCGCCCCGGGCGCACCATTTATTATCAACAACTTAGCTGGTCCGCGGAACCGACTCGAGGGGCCGCCAGGACACCAACTCAGCCGAACCCAACCGGAATCCAGCCGAAATCACTCAACTTACGGGGTGGTTTTCGGGAAGTTCTAGCGCACCGACGGGACATGGCTTTTCGATGGGTCAGGCCCTGCTCAACTCGGAGTGGGAGCACAGTAGCGAGACCCCCTGCGGGCGTGTGGCCCAAACCGGGAAACTGGTCCAGGTGAAAGCTGAGTCTGAGGCGGATTGGTGGTCTCGGAGTGTGTCCCAAACGGGGGAGCATGGAGGTCGCGGGGATCTCTGGTGAGTACTACGGCGGCGGGTTACTTCTGGGGAGAGCAGGCCGTAGCGAAGCTCTGAAGGCAGGCCGGCCTTGACTATCTGCCTCATCCCTCGTGCCGGAGACCATCGGCGTGACCAAAGTCTGAGGGCGTGAAGCGCAGTACACTCTCAACAAGGAGACCCAACGCGTGCAGCCGGGCAGCCGGATCGCCCACTTCGAGGTCCTCGGCCTGATCGGTGCGGGCGGCATGGGCGAGGTGTACCGGGCTCGCGACACGCGCCTCGGGCGCGAGGTTGCGATCAAGGTGTTACCGGCGGAGTTCGCCGCGGACGCCGACCGCTTGCGTCGCTTCGAGCAGGAGGCCAAGGCGGTGGCTGCCCTGGATCACCCCAACATCCTCGCCATCCACGACGTTGGCGCGCACGAAGGCTCGCCCTACATTGTCACCGAGCTGCTCGAAGGCGAGAGCCTGCGGGAGCGGCTGAGCGGCGGCGCAATGGCGGTTCGCAGGGCAGTGGAGACGGCAGTTCAGATCGCGCAGGGGCTTGCGGCGGCCCACGAGAAGGGGATCATCCACCGCGACCTCAAGCCGGCGAACGTATTCATCACGAAGGACGGCCACGTCAAGATCCTCGACTTCGGTCTCGCGAAGCTGGTCGCGCCGAGGAGCGTCGTGGGGCCTGCCCAGGCGAGCACGGTGATCGAGGCGACCGAAGTGGGTACGACCCTCGGCACCGTCGGGTACATGTCGCCCGAGCAGGTGCGAGGGCAGGCGGTCGATCACCGGACGGACATCTTCGCTTTTGGGTGCGTGCTCTACGAGATGCTGTCCGGGAGGCGGGCGTTCACAGGAGAAACGGCCGCGGACATCATGACCGCGATCCTAACGAAGGACCCTGCTCCGCTTGTCGTCACGGGAAGCGAGGTCCCAGCCGTACTGGAGGGAATCGTCAACCGGTGCCTGGAGAAGCAGCCCGCGGAAAGGTTCTCGTCGGCGCACGACCTAGCGCTGGCGCTGCAGTCGGCATCGAGCCAGGGCGAATCAGCGCACGTTTCTGTCGCCGGCCTACGTCTGTCGACTTTCGCTCGGCGTCGTCGCCTGCTGCTGGGTGGAGGCATCCTCGCCAGCGCTGCGATCGTGGCCGCGCTGGCGATCTGGCGACCGTGGCATGGCGGGTTGAGGCCTGCCAGAGGCGTTGCCGAACGCCTTCCGAGTATCCTGGCCCTCCCCTGCAAGGTGTACGGCGCGCCCGAAGTCGCGTTTCTCACCGATGCCGTCCCCAGCACCATCTCCACCCTCCTTGCCCAGGTCGAGGGGCTGGACACCAAGGTGCCACCCACGAGCTTCGAGGCGGAGAAGGTCAAAGGCGATCTCACGACCCTAGCCGACCTGTATCAGGTCTCCAGCTTCATCGTGACCTCGATCACGACCTCACCTGGGCGGTTCGCGCTCAACGTCCAGCTCGTCGATGTGGCGACGAGGAAGGTCCGGTGGGGCAAGCAGTACGAAGGTCCTCGCGAAACTTACAACGAGCTAGCGCGGCAGGCCGCGGAGGGCATCCGCCAGGCACTTAGGCCCGCCGCCGCACCGGTCCCGACCGCAAACACGTCATCCGAGGCGGAGCTGGCGTTCCGCCAGGGTGATTACCTTGTGAGGCGTTACGGCGACCTGAGGAATCGGTCGGATTTCGACGCTGCGGTGACGTCGTACACGCGCGCCCTCACGATCGACTCCTCGTTCGCGGCCGCGGCCGCCAAGATCGCGCAGCTGTTTGTCTTCCGGTTCGAAGTTGAAGGTGACACCGTATTCCTCACGCAGGCCGAGTCGTGGACCCGACGTGCCCTCGCGATCGACCCGCGCTGCGGCGAGGCCTGGACCGCACTGAGCGGGATCGAGGGGATGAAAGCCCACGTCGACGCGCAACGATGCATCGAGTACGCGGTCAAGGGGGTCGCATTCGCGCCGCGCTACGCGATGGGTCACCTTGAACTGGGAATGTGGATTGGCGGTCCAGGCTCGCTCTCGCTCTCCGTCGCCGCAGGTTTGAGCTCCTTCGAGCTCGACCCTCTCGAGACGGCCGGCGTTGGGAACGCCACCGCTGGCCTCTGCTTGCAGGGGCGACCGGGAGAAGCGTTGACGGTCCTCGATCGGGCGCTCCGGATGGACACCGGCCAGGTGTGGCCAATGGCGGCGAAGGGGTTCGCCCTGACCCGGCTCGGACGGCTGAGCGAGGCGGAGAGCACGCTTCGACGGTGCGAGCCACCACGAGCCGTGGCGAGCGAAGTCAGCGAGCTGTGGCACGACATCAGGTTTGCGCTCGCGGTCGCGCAGCGGGACAACACTACGTCCGAGGCGCTCGCCCGGCATATCCTCGCGTCGGTCTCCGACAGTCATGCCAGCGGAAACCTCGTTGGGACTGCCACGTTCTTTGCGGCTCCAGCGTTGGCACATATGGGGAGGACCGAAGACGCGATCCGGCTCCTCCAGAGAAGTGTCGAGGTCGGCGTCGTGCCCGCGTACGACTGGCTACTTATGGACCCCGATTTCCAGTCGCTGCGCAGCGATCCCCGGTTCGAGAAGGTGCTCGCGGCCTCGCGGGACGGTGCCGCTATGGTCGCCAAAGCCCTCGGGCAGGCACGCGTCCGCGGCGAGCT
>JAIQFQ010000029.1 GCA_020073245.1 Terriglobia bacterium
GGATGCTCGCGTTCCCGATCCTGCAGAACCCCGAGTCCACGCTCGCGACGGTACTCTCGCTCGTCCCGGTGTTCACACCGATCACCATGTTCATGCGGATCATCGTGAGCGAGCCGCCGCTGTGGCAGATCGGGATCTCGGTGGCCGTGTCCGTCGCGACCGTCGTGGCGTTCTTCTGGATGACGGCGAAGATCTTCCGGGTCGGGATCCTCTCGTACGGGAAGCGGCCAAGCCCCGCCGAGCTCTGGCGCTGGCTGAAAGTGGCCTGAGCCAGGCCGTCCAACTCGCCTCTCCGCGGCGGAGCGCTCGCTTCTTCCCCTGCGGGGAGGCCTGTTTTCTTTTGCCCCTCGGGATCGCGGCCCTCCTCGCGTGGGCGCCCCCGCGCGCGGCGCTCGGAGAATCCGCGGCCGCGACCCAGCAGCGCGTCCCGGAACGGGGGCCCCTCGGTGTCCGCAAAGGAAGAGACGCGTCACCGACACCCCGTTCCGGATCCGCGCGCTGGGGGCCCCGCGGCCTCGGATCAACTGCCGCTTCACCCGAGGGGCTGAGTTGAATACCCCCCGCCCGCAGCTTGGGCCGTCATCTTATGCATGCCGCCTTGCGCGGGGGTGGGGGTCAATTCCGCCCCTCGGGCGTGAGGTGAGTCTCGACGCCGCGTGCGGGAACCGAGCGGGCGACCCGTGGTGGGGTGTCGCTGGCGCGGTTGTATGCGAACAGCGAGGGGCCCTGCTGCGGGGCGTCGCAGCTCGGTCGCTCGGGGCGGGGTGTCGGAGGGCTGCGCTCGATGCGCGGCCCGATCGACGCGCCGAAGCCCGAGGGGCAAAAAGAAGGCTCCACGCAGTGGAAAAGGGAGCGCCCGCGGCTCGAGCGTGGATCGGCGGGCGTTGGCGCCGAAACGACGGCCTGGGGTTAGTTTCGGGCGGCCAGGTCCGAGACGCGATGCACGACGCCGGCCCTGATCACCAGCCTCACCTTCCTGATGGCAGCGATGTCCGCGGTGGGGTCCGCTGCCACCACCAGCACGTCAGCGATCTTCCCGCCCTCCACTGTGCCGAGGTCCTTGCCTGCAGAGCCCAAGGCGAGCGCTCCCGTGCGGGTGGAAGCCACCAGCACCTGCATCGGCGTCATTCCGGCTGCCTGCATCGCCTCCATCTCGGCGTACACAGAGGGCCCGTGAAGGGTGAGCGAGTTGCCGGCGTCCGTGCCCATCGCAACGGGGATGCCGGCGGCCACCACGGCCCTGAGGTTGGAGGTGGCGACCTGCTGCGTCTTCTGCAGCAGGGTGTTCATGCCCTCGCCGCGCGGATGCTCGGTCCGCCCTGCGCCGAGGGAGGCCGTCTCGGCGACATTCGCACGGGTCGCCGGGTCCACGCACCCGTTGGGGTCGTCCACCGTGGGTGGCTTCCCGCTCGCCACTGAGTCGAACATCTTCGCGTAGCCGAGGAACAGGTTGAGGGTCGGGCAGTAGATCGTGCCGTTCGTCTTTGCCATCGCGACGAAGTCCTCGTCCACGGGGAGATCGATCACGCTGTGCACGAGTACTTTCGCGCCCGCCCGCAGGGCCTCCTTTGCTTCGCTGAGCCTGGTCGCGTCGATGATCAGCGGCAGCCCGAACTTGCGCGCCTCCTCACGGGCGGCGCGCAGCTTTCCGATCACGTCCTCGAGCCGTTGCTCCTTCTGCAGGACGATCCAAACCCCGACCCCGTCGGCTCCGTTGGCCGCCAAGTAGCGCACGCCCTCCCGCACCGTCTTCACGTCGGTCATGGAGATGAACTGGCGCTCGGCCGGGAGGTTGAGCCAGTAGTCGTGGGTGGCGAGCAGCGGACCCACGGCAGCGACGTGGGGGGCGTCCGGGCTGGTCACGGTGCGGGCGCGCAGGCTCCAGGTCCACGGGTAGCCGCCCACGTCAAAGACCGCGGTCACACCCGAACATAGGTAGGACCTGAAGAAGCGCTCAGGATGTTCGCGCAGGCCCGCCTGGACCTTTTCGTACGGGTAGCGGTCGCGCACGTCCAGCGAGTCGGGATGGCTGTCCGCCCATCCGGTTTGGGAGAGGTGCACGTGGGCGTCTACGATTCCCGGGGTGATCCAGGCGCCCGAGGCGTCCACCTCCTCTGCGCCCTTCGGCACAGGGCAGGCGGCGCGCGTCCCGGCGCAGGCGATTCTGCCCTCGCGGATGACCACAACGGCGTTCTTGACCGGCGCCGCGCCGGTGCCGTCCACCAGCGTCCCCCCGACGAGCGCCCGCACCGCCGGGGTGCCGGTTGCTCCCGTAGCCGACGTCGCAGATACCAGGATCACGCCAACCGCCGCCGCCACCGACCAGTTTCCTCTCACGTGTCCCTCCATTGCCGCGCTCATCATAGTCCTCGTGGTGGAGCAGGATGGACTTTGGTCAGTCACACCGAGCGCTGCTCACGCGTGCAGTCGTCGTCGCCGCTGCTGCCGGTTGACCCGACACCGCCGAGGATCACGGGCAGGGCGCCGTTTGGTCGGCCTCAGCGGGCAGGGGCCGCCAGTTCAGGCACTGGATGCACGACGCCGCCCCTGATGACCAGGCGGATCTTGCGCATCGCCGCGATGTCGAGAGTCGGGTCCGCCGCCACCGCCAGCACGTCCGCCACCTTGCCGGCTTCGACCGTGCCGAGGTACTTTCCTGCGGAGCCCAGCGCGAGCGCCCCGTTCCGCGTCGAGGCCACGAGGACCTGCATCGGGGTCATGCCGTCGGCTTGCATCGCCTCCATCTCGGCGTACACGGCCGGGCCGTGGAGCGTGAGCGGGTTCCCGGCGTCGGTGCCCATCGCGACGGGAATCCCGGCCGCGACCACACGCCTGAGGTTGTCGGCCATGACGGGGTTGGCTGCGTTGACGCGGGCGCGGGTGCGATCGAGCTTCTGCTGGACGACGGCCGGGTCGAGCGTCAGCGAGGCGGTCTCGGCGACGTGCGCGCGGGTGAGCGGATCGACGCACCCGTTCGGGTCGTCCACGACAGGTGGCTTGTGCGTGGCGGCCGCTTCGTACATGCGCAGGTAGCCGCCGACCACCGTCAGGGTGGGGCAGTAGATCGTGCCGTTGGCCTTCGCCATCGAGATGAACTCCGCGTCCACCGGCGCGTCGTCCACGCTATGCACCAGCATCTTGGCGCCGGCCTTGAGCGCGACCTTTGCCTCGTTGAGTCCGGTCGCGTGGACGATCAGCGGTACTCCGAGCTTGACCGCCTCCTCGCCGACGCAGCGCACCGCGGTGACCATCTCGTCGGGCGGGCGGGTCTTGACCGGGATGTACCATACCTTGATCGCGCTCGCGCCCTCGTTGAAGACGTAGTGCGCCGCCTTTCGCGCCGAGATGTCGTCCCCGAGGTAGATGAACTGCTTTTCGGCGGGGAGGTTGAGCCAGAAATCCATCGTCGACAGCAGCGGGCCGGCGGCGACGACATGGGGCGCGAACGGGTCGCTCTCGACCCGCTTCGGCAGGTCGATCGTCCAAAGATACCCGCCGACGTCGAACACTGCGGTCACGCCTGAGCAGAGGTCGGCGCGCAGGAAGCGCTCGGGGTGCGCTCTCAGCCCCGCTTCTACCTTCTCGTACGGGTAGCGATCGCGGAGGTCGAGCGAGTCGGGTCGGCCGTCGGCCCAACCCGTCTGGCAGAAGTGCACGTGGGCGTCGATCAGCCCCGGCGTCAGCCAGGAACCGGTGACGTCCAGCACCTCGGCGCCGGCCGGCACCGGACACGCCGCGCGGGTGCCGGCGCACGCGATCCGGTCCTCGCGGAACACCACCACGGAGTCCTTGACCGGCGCCGCTCCGGTGCCGTCGATGAGCGTGCCGCCGACCAGCGCCTTAACCGCCGGCGCGGCTTTCCCTGCGACCGCGATCGAACCCACGGCCATCGTCGCCACTACGACCACCACCGCGTTTCGGATCAGGCGAGAACTGCGTCTCATGCGCGCCTCCTGTGCAAGGTGAATCATACCGCTCCGCGCCCTCGTTGTTGTGGCACCTCGTGCCCGGGCTCTCTCTTCCCCCTCGGCATTGGCACATCGGTCGGGCCGGGCCGCTCGTTCAATCACGGATGTCATCCTGAGGGAGCGAAGCGACCGAAGGATCTGGGCGGGGGGTTGTTGCCTCGTTGTTCCACTGCGTGGAGGCTTTCTTTCTTGCGCCGCGGGCTCTCGGAGGGGTCTTTCTGGCTGCGCATCGAGCGCAGCCAGAAAGACACGCCGGAGCGAGCGACCGAGCAGGCACGGACCGGCGTGCGGAGCCTCGCTGTTGCGGGCAGGCCAAGGTCAGGTAGCGGTACCCGCCGGAGATCATCCCGACGACCTCACCCCCGCTTCGCTGGCTCATCTCGCGCTGTATCCCGCGTCGCGCCCCCCGCACACCCACCCGCGCGGTCCCCTCCCTCGCATGATGCCGCTCGGTCGGGGCCAGCGTTTCCACCCGCCGGTCTGGCCGCTCGGGGCCCGCACGCTCCGGCGAGATACCTCCTCGGCCCGCGGGGCGGATTTGCCCCCACCCCCGACGGCTTGACGGCCTTGCGGTCGCGATCCGCGCTGGTGGCGCCCCGGCCTTGGGGCAATCGCCTTTTCACCCCGAGGGACGGGACAGGTGTTCCCCGCCCCCATAGGCGCGCGCGCCATCCCAACGGCCGCCAATTCCCGGATACGATCGACATGAAATGCGTTAAACGCTATAATGATCGATGGAGGTCCTGATGGCCACGGTCAAGGTTTCGCCCAAGTACCAGGTCGTGATCCCGCGCAACGTCCGCGAGCGGCTCGGGATCAAAGCCGGCGAGGACGTCCAGATCTTCCTCTACGACGGCCGCATCGAGTTTGTACCCGTGCGGAAGGCGCGCGAGATGCGCGGGATGCTCAAGGGCATGGACACCCGCGTGGCGCGCGACGAGGACCGGCCGTGATCCTCGTGGATTCGTGCGGCTGGCTGGAGTACCTCGCCGACGGTCCGCACGCGGGCGCCTACGCGAAAGCGATCGAGAAGACCGCCGACGTGCTCGTGCCGACGGTCTGCATCCTCGAGGTGTTCAAGAAGGTGCTGCAGGAGCGCGGCGAGGGCCCGGCGCTCGAGGCCGCCGCGCTGATGCAGCAGGGCCGGGTCGCCGAGCTCGACGCCGGCCTCGCGATGAACGCCGCCAAGCTCGGCGCGGAGCTCGGCCTGCCGCTCGCCGACGCCGTCATCCTCGCGACCGCCCGCGCGCACGACGCCGTCGTCCTCACCCAGGACGCCCACTTCAAGCGCCTCCCCGGCGTCCGCTTCGTCTCTTCCTGACGACGAGCCGCGCGCCCGCCGCGCCCCGGCGTGGAATCGCCTAGCGCTTCGTTGAGTGTTTGATCGGTTTCGCAGGAGGCTCCGGCAAATCGAGGATGAAGCCGTCCGGCAGTTGGTACCCCTCCGGGAGGAACCCCTCCCACCGGTCGCCCTTGCCGTCCGGCGTGAGGGAAACCAGGACAGGTGGGATGCCGTGGAGACCGAGGTGGACGACGGCGAGACACCGCGAACCGTCCAGGGCCCACCCCAACGGCCCGAAGCGCAGGCCATCGTTCTCGAGTTTCGGCTTGCCGCTCCAGACGTCCCTGAACTGCGCTCCGCCCATGCTGCGGCATAGGCGTAGGTGTGCGGGCTGGTACCAGTCACCGCCGATCACGTCCGCGATCATGCTTCCGTCGGGTGAGAGCAGGGGTCCCTCATGGCGCAACGGAACTGCAGAGGCCAAGACAGCTTCGTCCAGGTTTAGGGAAGCAACGCGGAGATTGAATGGAAAGGTCGATGCGCCCTTTGTTTCAACGTGAACGAAACTGCGGGGTCCCCCCACGAGGGTGTGGCCGTTCTAGTCTTGCGCGAATTCCTGGATAGCGACCAGCGCGATGTCGTCCCATCCGGCGACGGTTCGCGTGGTGAACCGGTACGCACGCCTGGGCCACAGGGACGTCATCGTACTAGTCATCTCGTGAGGCCAGGTGAAGCTCGCCACGCCGCTTGTCCCGAAGCTGATGGTTGCCTCCCAGATCGCTTCGAAGGTCAGTGAACCGTCCGTGGCGAGTGATGGGCGAAGCCACTTCTCATTCGTTGCACCCCCGCCATGGAACGGGTCCTCGCTGCCGAACCTGAAAGCGAGCGTCTGCACTGGATCGGCTGGGAAGACGCGGACGACACGAAGTATTGGTTCATCGGTTTCGAAGAACGTGCCCGAGTCGATGTAGCACGTACCGGAACCCGACGCGAGGCGCCACACTGGTTTCTTGGTTTGGCGATCGATGACCACGAGCACTGCGTCGTAGCAACCATCGCAGAACCCCGACCGGACAGAGACCGCCGCCACTAGGAACGTGTGGCCTGAGAAGGCGAAGTCGGTCGTGATGACTGCCACGACCTTTGCCTCAAACCAATACTCGTTGATCTCGTCACCCCGGTGTGCCTCGAACTGGGCGATTCGCAGCGAGTAGTCGGGAACCGCGAGTTTGACAACCTGCTCCTCGGTGAGGCCGCAGTCGGGCGGAAGGACGGAGGTCTTCGTCGGCTCGGGGGCGGGCGCCGAGAGCGCGGCCGCAGCCAGCACCGCCAACGCACTTGTCAGAATCACGCCCCAAGTCTAGACCCGATTTGGCGTCGGTGACGCCTCATACCAGTTTGGCATCGAACATGTCATTCCGAGGAGCGCAGCGACGAGGAATCTGGGTGGGGGAAAGCCACGATCTACCAGCCCCCGCCCAGATCCCTCGCTGCGCTCGGGATGACACCATTGCTCTACGAGGAACCTCAAATAGGTATCAGGAGCTTCCCGCTTCTTTGCTGGGTGGGGGATGGTGGCAAGCTGTCGGCTGTGAGCTGTCAGCAATCCCCTGGGTGGGGAGCGGGGGAAGACTGTCAACTGTGAACTGTCAACTGTCTCTCAATCCACTGTCAGCGTCTTCGACAGGTTCCTCGGGTAGTCGGGGTCCATCCCCTTGGCGACGGCGAGGTGGTAGGCGAGAAGCTGGAACGGGACGGTGCCGACGATCGCGTACTCGAGGTCGGAGCCTACCGGTAGCGGGACGAAGTGCGACGCTTCCGACTGAAGCTGCCGGTGCGGGGCGGCGAGGACGGTGGCATGGCCCGCGCGCGCGGTCACCTCGGTGACGTGGTTGGTGAGCATCTCAGCCCCGCTCGGCGGCGCGGTGAAGAACACCGGGGTGTCCTCCTCGACCATGGCGAGCGGCCCGTGCTTGAACTCCGAGGAGAACATCCCCTCGCACGGCAGGCCGGTCACCTCCTTGCACTTGAGCGCTCCCTCGAGAGCGACCCCGTGGCCGAGGCCGTAGCCGAGGATGAACAGCCGGTCACAGCCGACGAACTGCTGCGCCAACCTGGCCATCGGCTCGTCCGTGCGCGCGATCGCCTTCTCGAGCCACATCGGCGCCGCGTCGAGTTCCTCGACGGGCTGCCCACCGACGGCGGCGGCCAGCGCGATGAGGGCGATCACCTGGTTCGTGTACGTCTTTGTGGCTGGGACCGAGATCTCCCACCCGCACGCGAGCGGAAGGTAGACCTGGACCTTGCGCGTGAGCGTCGAGCCCAGCACGTTGACCAGGCCGAGCGGGAGCACGCCCCTCGGCGTCGCGAAGTTGATCGCGTTGAGCACGTCCTTGGTCTCGCCGCTCTGCGAGACGTAGAGCGCCCCGTCCCCCGGCCTGAGGGCTGGGCCGTACTGCTCGATGAACTGCTGCGGCAGCACGGGGACGGCCATCACGCCCGCCAGGCGCGCCCAGAACGTCGTCCCGAGCACGCAGGCGTGGTACGAAGAGCCGGATCCCACGAGGAAGAGCCGCTCGGAGCCGCGCAGTTTTTCCACCATGCGCGGCAGGTACTCGGAGGCCTCCAGCAGGTGGAGCAGCTCGCGCGCAACCGCCGGCTGCTCGTGGATCTCCTTGAGCATGAAGTGCGCGTACCCGCCCTTCTCGGGTGAGCCCATCCCCTCGCTGACCTCTTTCGCGGGCCGGATCACCTTGCTGCCGTCCGCGACGTGGAAGATGCGCACGCGGTTGGGCTCGAGCACGACCATCTCGCCGTCCTCGATCGGGATCACTTTGCGCGTGAGCGGGAGGATCGAGGGCAGGTCGGACGAGCAGCAGGTGAAGTCGTGGCCGACGCCGACGACGAGGCCCGATCCTTTCTTCACCGCCACCAGCCGGTTGTGCTCGCGATCGGTCACCACGAACGCGAAGTCGCCGGCGAGGTCGTTGTACGCCACCCGCACTGCCTCGGGCAGCGCGAGGCCACGCTTGACGTGGCGCTCGACGGCATGGACACACGACTCACCATCGTTGGTGCCGCGGACGGTCATCCCCTCCGCGACGAATTGCCGCCTCAGCTCGGCGTTGTTGACGACATTGCCGTTGTGGGCGCCGACGATCGCCCCCTCGGAATCGAGGTGCGGCTGGGCGTTGGGGATCGAGGGCGCCCCGAACGTCGCCCATCGGAGCTGCGCGATACCGCGGAGCCCCGTGAGCTCGGAGAAGCGGAGCTTGTCCGCGACCTCCTGCACCCGCCCAACGTCCTTGCGCAGATCGATGCGGCCGCTCGCTTCGACGGAGGCCGCGCCCACCGAGTCGTAGCCGCGGTACGCGAGCCGCTTCGCCGCGGCGGTCAAGGTCTCGCCCAGGGGGCGTTCGCTCGCGCAGACGATGCCGAAGATGCCGCACATCCTGACCTCCCGACCCGAGCCGAACGGGCGCACCCGCGAGGCGACGGAGTGCACATCGCCTTCTCGCGGGGGAGTCATTGTAAACCGGCTAGAATCGTTTCGTGACCGCGATTCAGTTTCCGCGATCCGCGGGGGTGGGGTATTCGCCGGAGCTCGAACTCCGCGTCGCCGGGCTGACGTTGCGGGGCACTTCGATCGCGGCGCGGGCGACCGCGTTCGCCGTGCCTTCGCTGGGCGTCGCGCTGGACGTCGGCAGGATGAGCCCGACGATGGCGGAGCAGCCGGTGGTGCTGCTCTCCCACGGCCACCTCGACCACCTCTCGGGGGTGCTGGCGTACCTCAACGTGCGCGCCCGATTCCACGTGGGCGAAGCTACGCGGCTGGTCGCGCCGGGACCGGTCGCCGCCGCGCTCCGACAGGCTCTCGCGGTGATGCCTGGAATGGAGTCGGTCCGCAAGCGGATGCGCCTCGAGGACGCCATCGTAGGCGCCGCGCCGGGCGACACGATCGCGCTCCCCGCAGGGAACGCGACGGCGTTCGCGCTCGACCACGGCGTGCCGGCGCTCGGCTGGTCGCTCCGTCGGAAGCGGAGTCGCCGCCCGAACCTGGTGTACGCCGCGGATGGAAGCACCGCGCCGTTCGCCGCCGATCCGGGGCTCCTGGACGCAAGAGTCGCGGTGGTGGAGTGCACGTTCGTGGAGAAGAATCGGAGGGTGGCCGCGCGCCTCGCGAAGCACGCGCACCTCAAGGACTGGGTCGAGATCGCCGCCTCGCTGCGCTGCGACCACCTGGTGCTGGCGCACCTGCCGCAACTTCCGGCCGGCGAGATCGCCGCGCTGGTCGCGCCGCTAGCCGACCGCCTGCCCGGCCGACTGGTCGCCTGGGTCGGGTAGCTCTCGCGCTCCGATTGCGCGGCCTGACGCGGTTCCTGTCGGCCGATGGTCCCTCAATAGGGAGGACGGAAGAGGGGAGACGGAGGACGGAAAACGTGGGACCCACGTCGGCGGGCGGGTCTCGTCTCTCCTCTACCCCGTGCCTTCTACCCTCTCTTCCTTCCGATCGTTAGCCCTGCCCCCCGGGCGCATCCCCCGGATCGGCGAAGTGTCATGTTCTACGAGAATGTGCACATTGACACAATTCAGTGCGTCAATTTGCACGAAAGACACTTGACATGACGGTCTGAGACGTTGAGAATGTGCAGGACGTACAGTGTCCGTGGGCCGGTGTGCAAGAGGCGATTCTTCACGTATTGACAGGCGATTCCCGAGTCGGATCCAGGCCCTGACGGGGGCAGGGGAGGGTTGCAGCACATGGCGGAAGCGAGAGCAGTCGAACGGCCCTTGACGGAGCCTGCACACGACGCCGCACAGGGCTCCCCCGCGACGAAGCTCCGGCCGGCCCAGGCCCGTCTCCCTGACGAGGCGTCCCCCTACGAGCGAGTTCACATCGAGGTGCGGCCCGCCCCGGAGATCGCGGACCACCCGACCAGGTTCCGGGTGAAGGTCAAGAAGCACAAGCTCCTGGCGTTGGTCCTCCGCGAGGTGATCGACCCACAGACCCCGATGGTGGTCGCGCTCTCGCGGCCTTGCGTCTACGGCGTGTACGGCCGGGCGGTCGGGGGTCTTGCGCCGATCCACGCCAAGTGCGTCGGCTGCCTGCGTTGCTCGACCCAGTACCCTGAGTTCATCACGATCGTCCCCAACCCGAAGCGCGCCGAGTTGGGCGACGGCTACCTGAGGCCCGACTGGGTGGACACGATCAACTACGAGGCGGGCGTCGGCCACGTGCCGGTGCGCGGCGCCGGTTACCGCGGTGAGTTCGGCGGCGCCGGGTGGGACGGGATGTGGACCGACATGTCCGAGATCGTCCGACCCACGCGGGACGGGATCCATGGGCGGGAGTTCATATCCACGTCGGTGGACATCGGCGAGAAACCGTCGTTCCTTCGCCTCGATGGGAGCGGACAAGCGGTCGGCTCCGTGCCGCGGGTGTTCTCGCTGCCGGTGCCGTTCCTGTTCGACTCCCCACCGCGCTCGGCCGAATCCCAGGCGCTGCTCGCCATCCTTGCGGGCTCCGCACAGCGTGTGGGTACGCTCGCGATCGTGCCGGTTGAGGCCGCAGCCCGGCACGATCTCCACGGTACACACGTTGCGCCGCTCGTCACGCCGGGTGAGGTCGCGAGGGCGGCGGCGCTGACGTCTGCGCCGCGGCTGGTGTTCCTGGACGGCTGGGACGAGATCGCGTACGGCGAGTTGCGCCGTCGCCTGCCCGGCGCGCTCATCGGCGTGCGGGTCGGCTTCGAGGAGGACGTCGCCGCCCTTGTGCGCGCCGGGGTCCGGATCTTCCACCTCGTCGCCAACTATCACGGGCGCACGGCGGCGGGCTTCGTCGCCGACCGCATCCAGGACGTGCACCGGCGCCTGGTCGAGGAGGGCGTTCGGGAAGAGGTGACGCTGATCGGCAGCGGTGGCGTCGTGCTCGCGGAGCACGTCCCCAAGGCGATCATCTGCGGCCTCGACGCGGTGGCGCTCGACACGGCGCTGCTCGCGGCGTTGCAGGCGCGTTTTGCCGGCGACGCACTCACCCGCGAGACCGCCGAGGTGCGACTCCCGCGCCTGCCGCTCGCGTGGGGTGTGCAGCGGCTGACCAACCTCGCGGGCTCGTGGCGCGACCAGCTACTCGAGGTGATGGGCGCGATGGGCCTGCGCGAGGTGCGCCGGTTGCGCGGCGAGCTTGGGAGGTGCATGTTCCAGCGCGACCTGGAGCGGGAGGCGTTCGGCGAAATACCGTCGTCCGTGGTCCGTGGTCCGGGGTCCGAAGAGTCGAGCCGAGGGGCGGAGGGGCAGAGGAGCAGAGGAGAAGGAGTTGCGGTGACCGTTGGGGAGAGGGAGCACCACCCGTGGGCCAAGGACGCGACGGTGGAGGAGAAGGTCGTGGCCAAGCACCGGAGCGCGATCCGGCGCGGCTTCGCGGTCCTGCCGACGCTGGCATTCGGCCGGCCGCCAGCGCTCGGAGATGCCCGCTGGAGCGACGACCTGATCCTGGCGACGTGGCTGCAGGCCAGGACCGGTGCTCCGCCGGAGGACGGGCTCGAGCACCGCGTCGGCCGCTCGAACGGCGGGTTCGACCGGCTGAGCTTCGTCGTGCGCCCGCGGGATGCCTGGCTGCCGGAGCGCGCGGCGGTTGACACCTCGATCGCGCTCAACCGGCGCCCGTACGACCGCAGGTTGGAGATCCCGATCCCGTGGTACGGGGGAGGGATGTCGTTCGGGTCGGTGTCGGAGCAGGTGATGCGGTCGCGCGCGATGAACGCGCGCAACTGGCGGACGTTCACATCCACAGGTGAGGGCGGCTACCCGGCCTCGCTCCTGCCGCTCAGGAATCACGTGATCACGCAGGTCGCGACCGGGATGTTCGGGGTGCGCGAGGAGACGATCCAGGCGGCGCCAATCGTGGAGTTAAAGTACGCGCAGGGGGCGAAACCGGGCCTCGGCGGGCACCTCCTCGGCGACAAGGCCACCACGGTCGTGGCGCAGATGCGCGAGAGCGTGCCGTGGGTGTCGCTGTTCTCCCCGTTCCCGTTCCACTCGGTGTACTCGGTCGAGGACCACAAGAAGCACATCGACTGGATCAAGACCGTCAACCCCGGGGCGCTGGTGTCCGTGAAGGTTTCGACGCCGACCGACGTGGACATGGTGGCGGTCGGCTCGTACTACGCGGGGGCCCACATCATCCACATCGACGGTTCGTACGGCGGCACCGGTGCCGCGCCGGAGATCGCGAAGAAGAACATCGCGATGCCGATCGAGCTCGCGATTCCGCGGGTCCACCGCTTCCTCGTCCAGGAGGGAATCCGCGACGAGGTCACTCTGATGGCGTCGGGCGGGATCCGCACGGCGCACGACATCGCCAAGGCGATCGCGCTCGGCGCCGACGGCGTGATCCTCGGGACGGCCGAGCTCGTGGCGCTGGGGTGCACGCGCTGCTCGAACTGCGAGCGGGGGCGCGGCTGCCCGTTCGGCCTCACGACCACCGACCCGGAGCTGTCCCAGTTCGTCGAACCCGAGTGGGGCGCCGAGCGGCTCGGCAACCTTTATCGCTCGTACCAGCTGCAGCTCGAGGACACTCTGCGGCGCCTCGGACTCGGCAGCGTGCGGGAGCTGCGCGGGCGGACTGACCTTCTCGTCTACCGCGGAAGGGAGAACGGGCGATGAACCGCGAGGAGTTCGTCACGGCCCTGATCGAGTCGCGGCGCGGCCTCGGCGCGTCGCTTCCGCCCGGAGCCCGCAAGGCTGATGCCGAGGGCGGCTGCGGCGTGATCGGGATGGCCGCCAGCGTGCCGGTCGCCGGACGCCACCTGCTGCGCTCGCTCGCGCAGATGCGCAATCGCGGCAACGGCAAGGGAGGCGGGATCGCGGCCATCGGGCTCGCCCCGGCGTTCTTCGGCGTGGATTCAGAGATGCTCGCCCGCGACTACCTGCTCGCGGTCGCGCTCCTCGAGCCGGGGGCCCGCGAGCGGGTCGAGCGCGGGTACGTGGAACCGACCTTCCTGGTGGACCGCAAGATCACGATCCCTGCGCCCCCGGACTTCCGGGCCATCGGCCTGGAAGTCGCGCCGCCGGAGGTGGCGTGCTACCTGGTGCGGGTGCGTCCCGAGGTGCGAGCGGCGTTCGCGACCACGCACGGCTTCGCCTCCGCCGACCCGGCCGACGTGGACGACGAGATCGTCTGCCAGAACAGCTTCGCGCTCAACAAGGCGCTCTACGCCTCGACCGGCGAGAAGCGCGCCTTCGTGCTCTCGCATGGGAAGGACCTGCTGGTCCTCAAGCTGGTCGGCTACGGCGACGACGTCATCCGCGCCTACAACCTCGAGCACTTCACCGCTCACGTCTGGATCGGGCATCATCGGTACCCGACCAAGGGTCGCGTCTGGCACCCGGGCGGCGCGCACCCCTTCATCGGTATGCACGAGGCGCTCGTGCACAACGGCGACTTCGCGAACTACGCCTCGATCTCGAGCTACCTCGCGCAGCGTCGCCTCCACCCGCTCTTCCTCACCGACACGGAGGTCGCCGTGCTGGTGTTCGACCTCCTCAACCGGCAGTACGGCTACCCGCTCGAGCACGTGATCGAGGCGATGGCGCCCACCACCGAGCGCGACTTTGCGCTGCTGCCGCCGGACAAGCAGCGCCTGTACCGGATGTTGCAGACGGTGCACATGCACGGGTCTCCCGACGGGCCGTGGTTCTTCCTGATCGCGCAGGCGCAACAGCGCGAGCGCGCCTGGCGCCTGATCGGGATCACCGACACCTCGATGTTGCGGCCGCAGGTGTTCGCGCTGCAGCGCGGGGAGGAGACGATCGGTCTCGCGGCCTCCGAGAAGCAGGGGATCGACGCGGCGCTCGAGAGCCTGGCGGGAGAGGATTCCCGTTTCTGGTCGCGCGCCGACCTGTACTGGAACGCCCGCGGCGGCTCTCACACGGACGGCGGGGCGTTCATCTTCACCGTCCGTGAAGCCGGGTCCCGGCGCGAACTGGTCTGCACCGACAAGTTTGGCCACGTCATCGAACCCGACCCGGAGAAGCTGGTCCCGTCGGCCGGCGGCCTGGCAGCGGTGACGCCTCCGGCTGCGGTCCCGTCCGACGGGGAGCTGGGGGCACTGTTCGCGTACGCCGTCCGGCACTTCCCGAGATGGGGGTATGGCGATCTGCGGCGGTACCTCGCCGCGGTGGAGGCGCTCGCTTCCGACGCGGTTGGCGCCCGCGGGGCGCTCGCCGTTCTGACGCTGCTGATGGACCGTCGCGTCCCGACCGGAAGGCTCAAACGCAGCGCCGCAGTCTCGCTCGTGGATGAGTGCTTCGCGGGAGTGATCGACCGGATACGCCGCAGGCGTCCGGCCCTGGCCGGGTTCGCTTGGGCGGATTCCACCGCGCCGCTGCCGGCCCCGGGCGACTCCGGCACCGTTCTGGTGATGGACGCGCGTGGGTTCCCGCAGGAGGGGCCTGACTCCCTGGCGCGGGCGATCGTGGTTGCTGCCGAGCGTGGTTTCCGGCGGTTCCTCCTCGCCCACACGCGCGGCCATCGTTTCCTCGGGTGTGGTCTGGGGCCGGGCGCATCCGGGGTCCGCATCGACGTGTACGGCTCGCCGGGGGACTACCTCGGCTCGGGGATCGACGGCGTGGAGATCATCGTTCACGGCTCGGGGCAGGACCAGCTCGCGCAGATCATGAAGGACGGCTCGCTCGTCGTGCACGGCGACGTCGGGCAGACGTTCGGATACGCTGCCAAGGGCGGGCGCGCCTTCGTCCTGGGCAACGCCGCCGGGCGGCCGCTCATTAACGCCGTGGGGAAGCCGCAGGTCGTGATCAACGGCACCTGCCTCGACTACCTGGCCGAGTCGTTCATGGCCGGCGATCCCCTCGCGGGCGGCGGCTTCGTGGTGCTGAACGGCGTCGCGTTTGACGAGGACGGGACGATCGTAGACCTCCCGACGCCGTACCCGGGCGGGAACCTGTTCTCGCTTGCCTCGGGAGGTGCGATCTACGTCCGCGACCCCCACGCGCGCCTCGGCGACGACCAACTGAACGGCGGCGCACTCGCGCGCCTCTCGGCGGCCGACTGGGCCGTGATCGCAGCGTGCCTGGAGGAGAACGCCCGCCTGTTCGGAATCCCGGTGGAACGCCTCCTCACGGTGGACGGCCGGCGGATCGCGCCGGAGCGCGTCTACCGCAAGGTCCAGCCTGCTGGCCACGAGGCGCTCCAGCCCGAGGAAGCGTGGGTGCGCAAGGCGGGCTGAACGGCTTGCGGCTGACGGCCGCCCATTCAGATACCATCCCTTGACTTGAGACGGCGCGGCGGGGAAACTCCGCCCGACGCGAACGGAGGCCAAATGGACAGGAAGCAAGTGCTCGAACTGTGCAAGAAGGAAGGTGTGCGGTTCCTGAGGCTCGCCTTCACGGACATCGACGGCATCATCAAGAACGTCGAGGTGCCGGCCTCGCAGTTCGACAAGGCACTCGACGGGCAGATCATGTTTGACGGGTCCTCGATCGAGGGGTTCACGCGCATCGAGGAGTCGGACATGCTGCTCAAGCCCGACCCGGCGACCCTCGCCATCTACCCGTGGCCGACGCCGTACGGCAAGGTCGCTCGCCTCGTCTGCGACGTGTACAACACCGACGAGACGCCGTTTGCTGGGTGCCCACGCCTCGCGCTCAAGGGCGTCGTGCAACGCGCCGCGAAGCGCGGCTGGACGATGATGGCCGGACCCGAGGCAGAGTTCTTCCTCTTCCGTCGCGACCCGGATGGCTCGCCGAACCACAGCACCCACGACGTGGGCGGCTACTTCGACCTGACGCCGGTCGACCTCGGCGAGGAGGCGCGGCGGGACATCGTCGAGGTGCTCGAGCGAATGGGGTTCGAGGTCGAGGCGGCGCACCACGAGGTCGCGCCCGGCCAGCACGAGATCGACTTCAAGTACGCCGACGCGGTCACCACCGCCGACAACATCGTGACGTTCCGCTTCGTCGTCAAGAAGGTCGCGATGGACCACGGGCTGCACGCGACGTTCATGCCCAAGCCGATCTACGGCGTCAACGGATCCGGGATGCACACCCACCAGAGCCTGTTCGACCGCAAGGGGAACAACGTCTTCTTCGATCCCAAGGGGCCGTACCAGCTCTCCAAGATCGCGCGCGGCTACATCGGGGGCATCCTCGACCACGCCCGGGCGTTCGTGGCCGTGACCAACCCTCTCGTCAACTCATTCAAACGTCTGGTCCCCGGACACGAGGCGCCGATCAACGTCGCGTGGTCGGAGAAGAACCGCTCGCCCCTCGTGCGCGTCCCCGCGCGGCGTGGCACCGGGACACGGTGCGAAGTCCGCGTCCCCGACCCGTCGTGCAACCCCTATCTCGCGCTCGGTGTGATGCTGGCGTGCGGCCTCGATGGGGTCGAGCGCGGGCTCGACTGCGGCGAGCCGGTCAACCGCAACATCTTCGAGATGTCGGAGCGGGAGAAGCGGCGCTTGAAGATCAAGGAACTGCCCGCGAACCTCAACGAGGCTCTCGACACCCTCGAGCGCGACAAGGTGGTTCGCGCCGCTCTGGGCGAGCACATTTTCTCGAACTTCCTGCGCAACAAGCGCGAGGAGTGGCACCGCTATATCTGCACCGTGCACGAGTGGGAGCGCGAGCAGTACCTCGAAGAGTACTAGGCGCCGCCGGCGTCGGACCTCTGGCTGCGTTGGGGATCGCGGCCACGCGTCCTCATGTAGCCTCCGGCTACACTCCGGCGCGGGCCGCTCCCGCGCCTTGCCATAGGCCCAACGGCGGCGGCGCGGCTGCACGCCGTGCCTCGACGCCCTGCTTTCGACGTTTCTACGAATCGCGAGCCCTGAACCTCGGTCCCCGGCCTTTTCGGCGGCCCGGCTGCACGCGTTCTGGCGTCGCCCTGCCTGTCTTGCTTCTCCCGGTCCCCGGACCCCGGTCCTCGGCCTTTTCGGCGGCGCGGCTACACGCCGTGCTTGGGGGCCCTGCTTTCGATGAGAGGCAGTCGAAGAGGTAAGAGGGAAGAGGGAAGAGGTCAAAGGGAAGACAGAGAAACCGAAGCCTGAGGGCCTTACGTTCTTGGTCTTCCCTTTGACGTTTTCCGTTTGACCTTTTGCCAGTCCCGACGAACCTACGAACCTACGAACCTGCGAACCTGCGAGCTTTGAACTCTTCACTCTCAACTCTTCACTCTGAACTTTCTTTGCCGTACGATGTGCAGCAGGGCACAAGTCGGAACTTTCACGAGCAAGCTGCCCCACGGGGCAGGGGGAGGCACGATGAACAGACGGGACTTCCTTGTGACCGGCGCGACGGCGTTCGCGGCCGGCGTCACGGCTCGCGCGGGCGCGCAGGCCACCGAGCACCAGCACGCCCACACGGCACACGCGGCCGACGCCAAGACCTCGGGTTTGCCGGCAGGCGCCGTGCAGAACGCAGCCGTCGTCGATGCGGCGGCGGAGTGCATGAAGAGCGGCGAGATCTGCCGTGAGCACTGCCTCGAGGCGCTCCGCGCCGGCGACGCGAGCATGGTCCGCTGCTCGAAGACGGTGAGCGCGATGCTCCCGGTCTGCAGCGCGGTCCTCGCCCTCGCGGTGCAGGGCTCCTCGTACCTGGCCGAGGTGGCCCGCGTATGCGCCAAGGCCTGCCACGACTGCGAGGCGGCGTGCAAGGAGCACGCAGCGCACCACGAGGCGTGCCGCCGCTGCATGGAGAGCTGCCAGCGCTGTGCCGCGGCGTGCGAGAAGATCGCGGCCTGACGTTCAGTCGTCGCACGCTGCTCTTCGGAGGACCCGGGCCGTCGAGCCCCCGGGCACCTGAGCGGGGAGGGATCTGCGGCGGGCCTGGCCCGGACAGGTAGTCTCTACGCACACACGTCCGTAGTTGCCACGCTTCCCACAACGGCCCCGGGCCCCGATCTTGAGAGCATGGCTGGGATCAGGGGCTCCCGCCTCATGGGTGCCTGCCGGGCCAGTCGGCACGGCGGCATGGTGAGGTCGCCGCGGCGGGGGTGGTCCGTCGTCGCCAGTGTCGTGGCCCTGAGCCTCCTCACGGCACCTGGGGGGCTCACGATGGGTCGTGGAGCCGGCCGGGCGTCCAGGAGCTCCTGCTCTCCGGAAGCGTGCCACTGCACCCACCAGGCCGGTCACCCGGTCGATTGCCCGTGCTGTGGGGCGAGGTTCGCTCTCTCGGCCGCTTCGTGCCGTTGCGGCCTGGGGGACGAGCCGGCGACGAGGTCAGCGCCTCAACGCGAGGGGGTCCTTGCCGGGATGCCCGTGGTTCTGCCGTTCCTTCCCGTCACGACGGTGGCTCCGGAGCCCGTGGCTTCCGGACCGGACGTCGTGGCCGATCCTCCCGAGCCGGTCCCGCGCGCCGTTTCCGCGTGCGCGTGACCGCTCTCCGCTACGCCCGGCCTGCTTGAAACGGGACTCGGGTGACATTCGAAGGAGGAGGATCCCATGAACACGAGGTCTCAACATGTGAAAGGAATCTCGAGCGCAACGTGGTGGGGAGCGCCAGGGCTGCGTCCGCGCCCTCTCTCCGCCTGTCGCCGAGCGGCCCGGGAAAACACGGCCGCGGCGGTCGCAATCTTCTCGGTTCTCATCCTCAGTCTCGCAGGGGTCTCTCCGGCATCTGGACAGGACCCGACCGTGACAATCACAGGCTCGGTCCTGGCCCAGGACGGGTCCGGGCTCCCCGGGTCGCTGGTGACCGTTTCTGGCCCCGCCACGTCCCGTCAGGTGCGCGTGGTCGCCGGCGAGCGTGGAATCTTCCGCGCCGCCGGTCTGACCGCGGGGACGTATACCCTCAGCGCCGAGTCCGCAGGTTTCGTGGCGAAGACGCTCCCCAGTATCGACGTCGCTCCGGGAGAGGTGAGGGACGTGATCTTCAAACTTGCGGTGACCACGATCAAGGACGCGGTCACGGTCATCGGCCGCGCGCCGCGCGACAGCGTCGAGGCGTCCGAGATCCGCGAGAGCCCGGCGCGCGACGTGGGCGAGGCGCTCGCCTCCACGGCGGGCGTCTGGAAGCTCCGCAAGGGAGGTATCGCGAACGAGATCGTCCTGCGCGGCTACCAGTCCAAGGACCTCAACGTCCTGGTCGACGGGCAGCGAATCTACGGCGCGTGCCCAAGCCACATGGACCCGCCCGCGTTTCACACCGACTTCGCCGAGGTGGACCGGGTCGAGGTGGGCAAGGGTCCGTTCGACGTCAAGAACCAGGGAAGTCTCGGCGGCGTCGTCAACATCGTCACTAAGAGTCCGGCGGCAGGCTGGCATGCAACCGCGAACGCCGGTTCGGGGTCCGACGGCTATCTGAACCCTTCGGCGACGGTCTCGTTCGGCGAAGCCAACGTGTCGGGGCTGGCGGGGTTCTCGTACCGGTCGGCGGACGCCTATACGGACGGCTCGGGGAAGCGGATCACTGAGCTCGCGAACTACCGGGCCGACGAGAAGGGCTCGGCGGCGTTCCGAGTGGGCACGGCGTGGGGGAAGCTCGCCTTCACCCCCGGCGCCAGCAGCACAATCGAGGTCGCATACACGCACCAGGAGGCCGATCACGTGCTTTACCCGGCCCTCATGATGGACGGCGCGTGGGACCGCTCCGACCGGATCAACCTCGCCTACGACCTCACGCCGGCTGGGGGCGGACTCACCGCCCTGAAGGCGCAGGTCTACTACACCCAGGTCAACCACTGGATGACCGACCAGTACCGGACCTCAGCCGGGATGTCGACGAGCGGCTACAGCATGGGGACGATGGCCCATACCCGGGCGGCCGGCGGCAAGCTGGAGGCTTCCTTCGGCGAAGTGACGGCCGGGGTCGAAGCCTTCCAGCGGTACTGGGAGACGGTGGGCCAGATGGCGATGTCGGGCTTCAAGCCGCAGTACTCGCTGCCCGGACCAACCACGAGCGTTGCCGGCGTCTACGCGGAGCTGAGGCACCCCCTTGGCGACACGCTGAGCCTGGACGCAGGCGCCCGCTTCGACCGCGCCCACAGCGAGGCCGACCCCAACAAAGTGAACACGGCCCTCTACTATGCCTACAACAACACCCGGTCCACCTCGCGGGACGACGCGTTCCCCTCGGGGTACGCTCGCCTCGTCTATCGCCCGTCCGAAAGTGTCGAGATCTCCGGCGGTGTCGGCACCACCGTTCGCGTTCCCGAGCCTTCCGAGCGGTACTACTCCGTAGCGCGAATGGGCAGCGACTGGGTCGGAAACCCGGAGCTTGCCCCGAGCCGCAACACCGGGCTTGACCTTGCCTTCTCGTACCGCCGGGCCGGCTTCTACGCGAGCGTGAGCGCCTTCGCCGACCGGGTGGCCGACTACGTCTCCGTCCACGAACAGGCACGGGTGAACATGGTCCCCGGCGTCATGAACGGCAGCGCACGCTCGTACGCGAACGTGGACGCCACGCTCGTCGGCGGCGAGGCTAACGCGGTCGTCACCCTCACGGGCCGGCTCTTCCTGTCGGGCGACGTTTCCTACGTTCGAGGCACGCAAGAGGCCTCGCCCGCAAACCAGATCTTCTCCACCAACCTCGCCGAGATGCCTGCGACGCGAGCGCGGGCCGCGCTCCGCTACGACACCGGCAGATACTGGGGCGAGGTCGAGGGGGTGTTCTCGGCCGCTCAGACACGCGTGGACGCGGACCTCAACGAGCAGCCCACGCCCGGTTGGGGGATCGCGAACCTCAAGGTCGGCACGACCTTCGCCCGGTTCACGGTCACGGCGGGCATTGGGAACGTTTTCGACCGGCTCTACTACGAGACGCTGTCGTACCAGCGTGACCCTTACAGGACCGGACTCAAGGTGCCCGAGCCCGGGAGGAACCTCTTCGTCGACCTCGGATGGCAGCTGTGAGGGGGGGGCGGGTGGCCCGCCCCGAGATTGGAACGGGGCGGGCCTTCCCGCGCGTTGCCGTGGAGACGTGGACTCGACGGCCCGGCACGCGTGCATCGGACGCGACCGGGCCTCGATCTGCCGCTGGAACACTGGGTAGAGCGGGACTATCCTCGGAGTCAGGAGGCAGCCTCGACTGCCGGGATCGGAGGGGCGCATGAACCTCAACCCCCAAGTGGCTCGCCGCGTCTGGCCGTGGTTGCTGGTGTTCGTGCTCGTGGTGGCGGCGATCGGGTGCGGCCGGCCGGGCCAGCAGATCGAATACCGGTGCCCGATGCACCCCGAGGTGGTCTCCACGCATCCCGGCGACTGCCCGGTCTGCGGGATGAAGCTCGTCGCCTCCAGCCCCGGCGTCGCGGCAAGGGAAGGCGAGAAGCCCCGCCAGGCCCTTTACGTCTGCCCCATGGATCCGGAGGTAACGTCGAACGAGCCGGGCAAGTGCCCCAAGTGCGGGATGAAGCTCGTCCTTGCCAAGAGCAACGCGGGCGCCATGGACGACACCCACGCTCCTGCCGGCCTCGCGCCGGTGAGCATCCCCGCCGCCAAGCGCGAGATGCTCGGGCTGACGACTGGAGAAGTGGCGACGCACCGCTTCACGCACCACATCCGCGCGGCGGCCCGGATCGTCGCGGACGAGAGTCGCCTGTTCCGGGTGACCACGCCCGCCGAGGGCTGGGTCGACAAGCTTTACGTCCAGGGTATCGGAGACGTCGTCCAGAAGGGCGGGCCGTTGCTCGAGCTCTACAACATCGACGCGCTCAACGCGATGCGCCGCGACCTCTCGGGCTTCGCCCACTTCGGTGGCCAGACGCCGAACCAGGTGAAGGATGAGGAGCTCTACGTCCGCCAAAAGGTTGATCCGACGTGGCAGCCCTACGACTATCTGCTGCAACGCCTCCGCCGCTGGGGCCTGTCCGACGATCAGATCAAGACCCTCTCTCAGGCGCCCGGCGACCTGAAGCGTCTCGTCATCTATGCCCTCACCGGCGGTTTCATCGCGGAGAAATCGGTGATCACCGGCCAGCGCCTCCAGGCCGGGGACCAGGTTTTTGTGCTCGCCGACCTCTCACGGGTATGGGCGGAAGCCGATCTGTCGGCCTCGGACGGACCGCTCATTCGTTCCGGAATGACCGTCGAGATCCAGGCACCTGCCCTGCCAGGCCGCTCGTTTTCAGGGCACGTGGCGGCGATCGCCCCCTTTCTCGAAGCTCAGACGCGGACGCAGCGCGTGCGCATCGACCTGCCGAACCCCGACGCCGTCCTCCACCCGGGGCTACCCGCCGTGGCGATCCTGACGGTGGACCTCGGCGAGCGAGTTGCGGTGGCGTCGAGCGCCCTGCTGAGGACGGGCGAACGGGCCTATGCGTTCCGCGTTGCCGACGGCGATAGGCTCGTGCCGGTCGTCGTCCGGGCCGGGGTCACCGACGGGGATTTCGTCGAGGTGCTCGAGGGGCTCGCCTCAGGCGACCGAGTCGTGACCTCCGCGACCTTCCTGGTCGACTCGGAATCCGCCATGGCGGCGGCGCTCAAGGCAGTTGCGGGGCGGTGACGCCATGATCAGGCGCATCATCGAATTCTCCGCGAGGAACCGGCTCGCCGTGATCGTCGCGGTGGCCGCGGCCGCCGCGTTCGCCTTCGTCACCTTGCGCCGAATCCCGCTCGACGCGATCCCCGATCTGTCCGACACGCAGGTGATCGTGTACTCGCGCTGGGACCGCAGCCCTGACCTGATCGAGGACCAGGTCACCTACCCGATCGTCACCGCCCTTCTGGGAACGCCAAAGGTGAAAGCGGTGCGGGGCTTCTCCGACTTCGGGTTCTCGTACGTGTACGTCGTCTTCCAGGACGGCACCGACATCTACTGGGCGCGGAGCCGCGTCGTCGAGCTGCTCTCGAAGGTCGAAGACTCGCTGCCGGCCGGGGTGCGTCCCGAGATCGGCCCGGATGCCACCGGGGTGGGGTGGGTGTTCCAATACGCGCTGCGCGACCGGACCGGCAGCCACACCGCGGCCGAGCTGCGGAGCCTGCAAGACTTTCACCTCAAGTACGCGCTGCGAAGCGTTCCGGGCGTCGCGGAGGTGGCGACGGTCGGCGGCTTCGAGAAGCAGTACCAGGTGACGGTCGACCCTGTGCGCCTGCAGGCGCTCGGGCTGTCACTGATCGAGCTCGGCGACGCGATCCGGAAGTCAAACGGCGAGACGGGGGGGCGTCTCGTCGAGTGGAACGGGCGCGAGTACATGGTGCGAGGGCGCGGCTACGTGGCCTCTACGAGCGATCTTGCCAAGGTGGTGGTCCGCGTGAGCGAGCGCGGCGTGCCGCTCCTCCTGCGTGACGTCGCGACGATCGAGCTGGGCCCCCAGCTCCGCCGGGGCCTGGCCGACCTGGACGGTGAGGGGGAGACCGTCGGCGGGATCGTCGTGATGCGCCAGGGCGAGAACGCCCTCGCGGTGATCGGACGGGTGCGCGCGAAGCTGGCCGAGTTCCAGCGCTCGCTCCCCCTCGGCGTCGAGCTCGTGACCACCTACGACCGCTCCGAGCTGATCAAGCGCTCGATCTCGAACCTGACCGAGGCGCTGGCGCTCGAGATGCTCATCGTCAGCCTGGTGATCCTTTTCTTCCTGTGGCACTTCCCGTCCGCCTTCGTCCCGATCCTCACGATTCCGGTGGCGGTGCTCCTGTCGTTCGTGCCGATGGCGGGGTTGGGCATCACGTCCAACATCATGAGCCTCGCGGGCATCGCCATCTCGATCGGCGTGCTGGTCGACGGCGCGATCGTCGAGATGGAGAACGCCTACAAGCGGCTGGAGGCGTGGCAGGAAGCCGGCCGCCCGGGCGACTTCCACCAGGTCCGGCTGAACGCAATGCTCGAGGTCGGGCCGTCCGTCTTCTTCTCGCTTCTTGTGATCGCCGTGGCGTTCCTGCCGGTGTTCGCCTTGGTCGACCAGGAGGGGCGCCTGTTCAGGCCGCTCGCGACTACGAAGACGCTCACGATGGCGATGGCGGCGATCCTGGTCGTCACGCTCGACCCGGCGGTCCGGATGGCGTTCACGCGGGTCGACCCGTTCCGGTTCCGGCCCCGACTGCTCGCCCGCGTGGCCAGCACCCTCCTCGTCGGAAGGTATCAACCGGAAGACAAGCACCCCGTGTCGCGCGTCCTCTTCCGGCTGTACGACCCGCCCTGCCGGTGGGTCCTCCGGCACCCGAAGAGGGTGATCGGGGCGGCCGTGCTCGCCGTACTTGCCGCGATCCCGGTCTACCTCGGCCTCGGGAGCGAGTTCATGCCGCCGCTTGACGAGGGCTCGATCCTCTACATGCCGACCACGATGCCCGGGATCTCGGTGACCGAGGCGCACCGCCTGCTCACCCTTCAGGACCGCATCCTGCGCAGGTTCCCGGAGGTCGAGTCCGTGTTCGGCAAGGCGGGCCGCGCGGACACCGCGACCGATCCTGCGCCGTTCTCGATGATGGAGACCACCGTCCTGCTCAAGCCGCACGAGCAGTGGCGGGAGAAGTCCCGTTGGTACTCGGGGTGGGCGCCGCGCCCGCTCAAGGCCGTTCTGCGGACCGCCTGGCCGGACCACATCTCCTCCGAGGAGCTGATCGCCGAGATGGACGCCGCCATGCAGATCCCCGGCAACAGCAACGCCTGGACGATGCCGATCAGGGGTCGCATCGACATGCTGTCGACCGGAGTGCGAACCCCCGTGGGCATCAAGGTCCTCGGCTCCGACCTCGCGGCCATCGAGGGTGTCGCGGTTGCGGTCGAGCGCGTGCTGAAGGGGGTCCCGGGCACGCGCAGCGCGTTCGCCGAGCGCGCGGCCGGCGGGTACTTCGTGGACTTCGTGCCGGACCGCGACGGCCTCGCGCGTTGGGGGCTGTCGGTCGAGGACCTCCAGGCCGTTCTCCAGACCGCGCTCGGCGGCGAGACGATCACGACGACCGTGGAGGGCCGCGAGCGGTACACCGTCAACCTGAGGTACGTGCGCGACCAGCGCTCCGACCTCGAGCGGCTCGACCGCATCCTGGTGCCGAGCCCCGGCGGCGCCCAGGTCCCGATCCAGGAGGTAGCGACGATCAGCCTCGCGTCGGGGCCCTCGATGGTGCGCGACGAGAACGGGATGCTCGCCGCCTACGTCTACGCCGACGTGGCCGGACGCGACATCGGTTCGTACATCACCGACGCCCGCGCGGCCGTCGCGGCGGGCGTCCCGCTGCCGACGGGCACGGCCCTGGTTTGGAGCGGCCAGTGGGAGAACATGGTCCGGGTGCGCGAGCGGCTCAAGCTGGTGTTGCCGATCACCCTCGTACTCATCGTGGTGCTCCTGATCGCCAACACGAGATCGGCGACGAAGGCGGGCATCGTTTTGCTCGCGGTCCCGTTCTCGCTGGTGGGTGCGGTCGCGCTGATGGCGATCCTGGGCTACAACGTATCGGTCGCCGCCTGGGTCGGGATGATCGCCCTGATGGGCCTCGACGCGGAGACGGGCGTTTTCATGCTGCTCTTCCTCGACCTGTCGTACGAGGAGGCGCGCAAGACGGGCAGGCTGACCAACGATGCCGAGCTCCAGGAGGCGATCGTCCACGGGGCGGTGAAGCGGCTCCGCCCCAAGCTGATGACCGTCGCCGCGAGCTTCCTCGGGTTGATGCCGATCATGTGGTCGGCCGGAACCGGCGCGGACATGATGAAGCGCGTGGCGGCGCCCATGGCCGGAGGGCTCTTCACGTCGTTCCTGCTCGAGCTTCTCGTCTACCCGCCGATCTACCTGCTCTGGAAGAGGTTCGAGTCCAGGCGGGCGTCGGCGAAGCCGGCCTAGAGCAGCACCAGTCCCGACCCTCAGCACGCCGCCAAACGCGGCGCATCCGGTCATGTGGTGTGTCGCAACACGCCGATAGCGTCGCTAACGCGAGTGGTCGGCCATCGGCGGGTGCCGGCTACGTACCCTTCCCACGTAGTTTTCACTGAGTTCTCGGTCCCCTACTCCGTGTTTCTCCCTGATCCGCAAGTCGCTCAAATCCCGTGCGTTTTACGCTTCACAGGCATCTCCTCTGCGTCCAAATTGAGGAGCAGGAGAGGAGACCCGCAGGGTGAATCGGTTCGCGGATGTGCCATCGGGAACCCGGGCCCAGGCAGCCGCTCGACGTGTCGGCGGCCCCGTGGGCATCAGGGCTTCCCGTTTGGACGAAGAATCGAACACGGTCGAATCGAACGAAACCACGAGGAAGGAGGTGGGCGTGACGTACTTGTCTCAAGCCCCGAAAGTCGAACTCACGCAATCGAACCATGAGGAGAGGAGGGATGGCATGAAAAGGTACAAGTTCTTGACGTTCATGCGTCTGGCAACGATGGGAGTGGCAGTGCTCCTGGCGGGGAGCCAGGGCCTGCGCGCCCAGGCGCCGGACGCCAACGACCCGCTTCGGCCGACCCCTGGCCGGATGCGGGGCACAACGAACGCGCAGAGGGCCGCCGCGGCGGCTCGCGCCAGGGCTGCCAAGCAGAAGGCGAACGCACCCGGCATGACAGCCACCGCGCTCATCGCGCCCCCCGTCGGAATGAATCCGGGCGGGATGCCGGACTACTTCAGCACGACGGTCGGCAACTGGGCGTACACCCCGATCATCCCGAAGTTCGTGGACGGCCTGCCGGGCCTGGGCCCGGGCAATGCCAACCTCCTCGGCCAGTACCTACCGGTGGCCGTCGCGGATGGGGCGACGTTCGCGAACTCCGACTACTACGAGATCGCGCTCGTCGAGTACGCCGAGCAGATGAACAGCGGCCTCCCCCCGACCAGACTGCGGGGGTACGTGCAGGTCGAGACGCCGGCCCAATACCCCTCCCCAACCCGCGTCGCGCTGACCTACATCGACGGTGTCACCCCGATCCTCGACCTCAACGGCGCGCCGGTCTTCGCCGTTGACAAGCCTCACTACCTCGGGCCCGTGATCGTCGCTCAGAGGGACCGGGCGGTGCGCATCAAGTTCACCAACTACCTCCCCGCCACCCCAGGAGGCAACCTCCCCATCCCGGTGGACCCCAGCTACCTGGGTGCGGGGCTCGGGCCCGACGGTATCAACTCCTACACCCAGAACCGGGCGACCCTTCACCTCCACGGCGGCGTCCCCCCGTGGTACAGCGATGGGACGCCTCACACCTGGACAGTCCCTGCGAGCGAGTTCCCGTTGACCCCCTACAAGAGGGGCCTGAGCGCGCGGAACGTCCCCGACATGTGGTACGACTCGACCTCCGGGAACGTCGGGAACCTGATCGCGAGCTGCGCCGGGGCGGCGACGTGCGCGGTCTCGGGCGCGGTGCAAGATCCCGGCCCGGGTTCGTTGACGTTCTACTGGACCAACCAGCAGAGCGGCCGGTTCATGTTCTACCACGACCACGCCTACGGGATCACCCGTCTGAACGTGTACGCCGGCGAGGCCGCCGGTTACTTGATTCAAGACCCCGTGGAGCAGGGGCTCGTCGCGTCGGGCGTCATCCCGACCGACCAGATCCCCCTGGTCATCCAGGATAGGACGTGGGTCGACGCAGCCAACATCGCCAATCAGGACCCCACATGGAACTGGGGCACAACGGTTCCGACCCCGCACACCGGCGATCTGTGGTTCCCCCACGTGTACTTGACGAACCAGAACCCCTCGGACATGTTCGGGGCGAACGGCATCGGCAGGTGGGACTACGGCCTCTGGTTCTGGCCGGTGATGCTGAACAGCCAGCTCGTCCACGGCGAGATCTCGAACCCCTACGCTGACCAACCCGGCGAGAACCCGACGGTCCCCGGAATGGGCGCGATGCCGTCGGGAGTGCCGGAAGGGTTCATGGACACCCCGATCGTCAACGGCACCGCCTACCCCACGGTCACGTTGCAGCCCAAGCCCTACAGGCTCCGCATCCTGAACGCCTGCAACGACCGCACCCTGAACCTGCAGCTCTACGTTGCGGACCCGCTGAACGCCAAGGAAGTCAAGATGGTCAATGCGGCTCCGCACCCGCTCGTCAATCCCGAACTGCCGCCCGACGCGGATGACATCCCGCCGTGCGCGGCCGGCGTCACCGTCGGCCTCCCGAACTACGTGACGGGCACCGTGACGAACCCCGCCACGGGCTGCTGGCCCGAGACCTGGCCCACGGACGGCAGGGACGGCGGCGTGCCGGATCCGCTCACCGTCGGGCCTTCGTGGATCATGATCGGCACCGAGGGCGGCCTCCTGCCGCAGCCGGCCGTGGTCGACCAGACGCCGATCGGCTACGAGTACAACCGCCGGAGCATCACCGTCCTCAACGTCTTCTACAAGTCGCTCTTCCTGATGGGGGCGCAGCGGGCGGACGTCGTCGTCGACTTCTCCCAGTACGCCGGCAAGACCCTCATCCTCTACAACGACGCGCCTGCGCCGACCCCGGCGTTCGACTCCCGCCTCGACTACTACACGGGCGACGTCGATCAGTCCATGGGCGTAACCGGAAACGGGACGGGCGGCGCGGCGACAACGCTGCCCGGGTTCGGTCCGAACACCCGGACCATCATGCAGATCGTGGTTTCGGGCACCCCGGCGCCCAACCCGAACCTCATGGCGAACCTGAACACCAACCTGCCGGCCGCCTTCGCGGCGTCCCAGCCGCCACCGGTCATACCGGAGCCGGCGTTCAACGCCGCGTACGGTATGTCTCTCACGGCTGGAACGTATTCCCGCATCTCGGACACCACGATTGCGTACTCGCCGATGGTCCCCACCCCTCAGTCGGTCGCGAGCTTCACGATCACGGACCCGGGCGCCGGCTATACCGCGCCTGCCGGCGTGACCATCACTCCGGCCGTGGGTGACACCACCGGCACGGGCGCCACCGCGAGCGCATTCATGAACGCCGGGCAAGTCGCGTCCATTCAGGTCCAAAACGGCGGCTCGGGGTACACCCTGACGCCTACGGTCGTAATCGACCCGCCGACCTGCACACCTTTCCCTACCTCGATCTGCAAGCAAGCCACGGCGACCGCCCTCCTCGGCCACCCCATGCTGCCGAAGGCCATCCAGGAGCTGTTCGAGAACAACTACGGCCGGATGAACGCCACCCTGGGGACCGAGCTGCCGCTCACCAACTTCAACACCCAGACGACGATCCCACTGGCGTACATCGACCCGCCCACCGAGATCATCCGGAGCGGCGACACGCAGATCTGGAAGATCACCCACAACGGCGTGGACACCCACGGCGTCCACTTCCACCTCTTCAACGTCCAGCTGATCAACCGGGTCGGCTGGGACGGCCAGGTGAAGCCTCCGTTGCCGCAGGAGGTCGGGTGGCTGGACACCGTCACGATGAACCCGCTGGAGGACGTCATCGTTGCGTTGCAGCCGGCCACGCCCACGTTCCCATTCCCGATCGCCGATAGCGTCCGGCCCTTGGACGTGACGTCGGGTCCGGGCACCACGGGTCAGTTCACGGGCGTGGACCCCTACACCAACAACCCGATCACGGTCACCAACGACACGATCAACTTCGGCTGGGAGTACGTGTGGCACTGCCACATCCTGGGCCACGAGGAGAACGACTTCATGCGGTCGATCGTGTTCCAGGTGCCGCCGCCCGCTCCGTCGAACCTGCAAGCTGTCTGGGGGACCGGCGAAATTGACACGAGCTGGATCGACAACTCCGCAAACGAAACCCACTTCGAGCTCCAGAGCTCGGCGGACGGGCTCTTCCTGACTCCGACCAGCTTCATCGTCCTCCCGAGCAGTCCTAACACGAAGTATGGGGGCACCATTCTGTACCCCGACTCGCCGGGCGCAGCGGGCAACTGGTACCGCGTGCGCGCCTACAACGACCAGGCCTTCAACGGGTACGGCCAGCCGCTCTCCACGCTTTACTCCGCCTGGTCCACCGCCGTCCAGGTCGGCCCGCCCCCGATCGCCGGAATCGATCTCACGGCTCTCGCCTTCGGGAACCAGCTGGTGAAGACCACGAGCGCGCCTCAGGTCGTGACGCTGTCCAACACGGGCGGCTCGCCGCTGGTCATCGCCAGCCTGTTGTTCAAGGGCACGAACCCCGGCGACTTCGCGCAGACCAACACCTGCGGCGGCAGCGTGGCCGCAGCCGGGAGCTGCACGATCAGCGTGACCTTCACACCGGCCGCCTCGGGCGCACGTTCCGCCACGCTGGCCATCGCCACCAACGATCCGGTGAACCCGACTCTCAACGTCACACTGACCGGCACGGGCATTGCGCCGGTGGCTTCAGCGGCGCCGGCAGTGGTGGCGTTCGGCAACCAGCTGTTGAACTCGCCGAGCGCGCCGGCGACTGTGACACTGACCAACACGGGCAATGCGAACCTCACAATCAACACCATCGCTGTTACGGGCGCGAACGCGGCCGACTTCGGTCAGCTCAACACGTGCGGCACTCTGCCGGCAACGCTGTTGCCCGCAACGAACTGCACGTTCTCGATCACGTTTACTCCGAGCGCCCTGGGTGCTCGCTCGGCTTCGCTGGCCATCGGAAGCTCTGACCCCGTCACGCCGCTGCTGAACGTCCCGTTGACCGGCACCGGTGTCATGCCGATCGCCGGTGCGTTGCCGCCCGCGCTGACGTTCCCGATCCAGCTCATCAGCACGACCAGCGCAGCCCAGAACGTGACGCTGTCCAACAGCGGCACGGGGCCGTTGGCCATCAGCAGCATCGCCATCACGGGAGCGAACGCCGGCGACTTCGCGCAGTCCAACGCATGCGGCGCAACCCTGGCCGCGGGCGCCAACTGCTTGATCAGCGTGACGTACACGCCGACAGTGGTGGGCGCTGAGACCGCAACGCTGACCGTCACCGACAACTCCAACGCAATCCCAGGCAGCACGCAGTCCGTCTCGCTGAGCGGCACCGGAACCGGCGTCAGCTTGAGTTCCACGCTGCTCGATTTCGGGGCGCAGCCACTTGGCTCGACGAGCGGACAGCTGGGAGTCAATCTCCTGAACGTCGCCAGCACACCACTTGCGATCACCAGCGTCGCTCTCACAGGTGCTTTCCCCGGTGACTTCATCTTGAATAACCAATGCGGTGCGAGCCTCGCAGCCCACACGAGCTGCAGGATCAACGTGAGGTTCAGGCCAACCGCGATCGGTGTCCGCACTGCGGCAGTCACGATCATAGACGCCGATCCCACCAGCCCGCAGACGGTCTCGCTGACCGGCACCGGCATCCTTGGTGTCGCCTCGGTAGCCCCGCTCGCACTCACCTTCAGCTCACCGATGAACGTCACCACGCCAGCTCAGGTGGTCACCCTCACCAACGTGGGGACCGCGCCGTTCACCATCAACAACATCACGCTCGGCGGCACGAACGCCAATCAGTTCGCGCGCGTCAACGGCTGCCCCGCGAGCCTGGGGGTGGGCGCGAGCTGCAACATCAACGTGACCTTCACCCCGACCGTCGCGAGCCCACTCACCAAGAACGCGACGCTCAACGTCAACCTCAACCCACCAGCGGTCTCGCAGACCGTGACGCTGACCGGGACGATCATCGTGCCGACCTACACGTTGTCCTCGACCTCGCTGGCGTTCGGCAACCAGGCGAGGAACACGACCAGCGCACCTCAGGTCGTGACGGTGACCAACACCGGCACTGTGGCCGCGCTGGGGATCACGAGCATCACGCTCAGTGGCTCGAACGCGGGCCAGTTCGCTCGGACCACCACCTGCGGCGCCACCTTGGCGGCCGGCGCAACCTGCACGATCAGCGTGACATTCACGCCGACCTCTGTTGGTGCCAAGTCCGCCCAGGTGAACTTCACCGTCAGGGCTCCTGCGACCTCTCAGGTGATAACGCTGAGCGGCACAGGGATCTAGTGCTGTGAACCTTACGACGGGGAGGGGGGAGGAGGAGCTCCTCCCTCCCCGTTTCTTTTTCTTACTCAGCTGCCGGGAGGTCCGTTCGTCAGCCCTGCCAACGAGGCAGGGCCTCGGCGCTTCCGGGGCGGTGGCGCGGTAAGGAGATGGCAACTATTATCTGGGGAGAACGCAGCGGGACACAGCGTCGGGGCAGCCCGGCGCCCGATGTGAGAGGAGGCAGTCATGAAACGAGCTGTCGTTGGCCTGCTGTTCGCGGTGGTGGGCTGCCGGTTGGCGATGGGTGGAACCTCACCGCAGGGCACAAGCCCAGCCCGGATCGGCGCGCCGTCGGGTCAGACGGAGGTCGCTTCGCTGCCCGCGGGCGTGCAGGGGGTGCTCTCCGCAACGGTCGCAGCCGACGATCCGGCGTATCGTGTGGCCAGCGACGGCGCGCGGTACCTGGCGGTGAACGCCCGCCACGGCCTGGCCGCGACGATGGGTCCCGAGGGGTTCGCGGTCCGGGCAGGGTCGGGCGAGTGGCAGCTGCGGATGACGGCGTTGGGACGCGGCGCAGGCCAAAGCGAGGTCGCAACCGCGGCGGCCGTGGCTCGGCTCAACCGCGTCGAGATCGACCGCGGCAGCGTGGTCGAGTGGTGGGTCAACGGCCCGCTCGGGGTGGAGCAGGGGTGGACCGTACCGGAACCGCCGCTTCCCAGTCAGCGAGGTCCGCTCACGCTCGCCCTCGCGCAGTCCGGGAGCCTGCGTGCTCGTGCCGACGCAGACCAGGGAACGCTGGCGATCGTCGACGGCGCCGGTCGCCTAGTCCTGCGCTACGCCGGGTTGACTGCCTTTGATGCTCGAGGCCGCGAGCTACCAGCGCGGTTCGAGGTAGCGGGAGACGACGTTCGGGTGCGGGTGGACGACGCGGGAGCGGCATACCCGCTTCGGGTCGATCCGTGGGTGCAAGCGGCCGTGCTCACCGCGTCCGACGGCGCGACGAACGATTTCCTGGGTGTCTCCGTCGCGGTGAGCCGAGACGGGTCGACCGTGGTTGCCGGCGCTCGCGGCAAGCAGGTCGGCAGCAACGCGGGCCAGGGCGCGGCATACGTTTTCGTGAGGCCGACCGCCGGGTGGTCGAGCGCGACCCAGACGGCCGTGCTCACGGCGTCCGACGGTGTCGCCTTCGACCAGTTGGGGTATTCGGTCGCCGTGAGCGGAGACGGGTCGACGGTGGTTGCCGGGCCGTTCCAGAAGCAGATCGGCGTCAACTCCGATCAGGGCGCGGTGTACGTGTTCGTCAGACCCGCCTTCGGGTGGACAAGCGGGCACGAGACGGCCCGCCTCACCGCCGCCGGCGGGGCGGCCAGCGACGAGCTTGGCAAGTCAGTCGCCGTGAGCGCCGATGGTGCCACCGTTGTGGCAGGGGCATACACCCGGAACGTCGGCAGCAACCTCGCTCAGGGTACGGCGTACGTGTTCGTGAAGCCGGTCTCGGGGTGGGCGAACGGGACCGAGGCCGCCGCGCTCAACCCCTCGGACGGCGCGTCCAACGACTTCTTCGGCTACTCGGTCGGTGTCAGCGGGGACGGGTCCACGGTGGTGGCTGGGGCCGACGGGAAGGACATCGCCGGCAACCCCAACCAGGGCGCCGTCTACGTGTTCGTCAAGCCGGGATCGGGTTGGTCGAGCGCGACCGAGACGGCCGAGCTGATCGCCACCGACGGCACGGCCGGCGGACTGTTGGGATGGTCCACCGCGGTGAGCGGCGACGGTTCGACCGTGGCGGCCGGGGCCCGCGGCACGGAGTTCGGGCCCAACGTCAACCAGGGCAAGGCGTACGTCTTCGTGCGGCCGGGCTCGGGGTGGGTGAGCGGCGGCGAGGCGGCCGGACTCACTGCCTCCGACGGCGCGGAGAACGACTACCTGGGCAATGCCGTGGCCATCAGTTCGGACGGCTCGACGGTGGTGGCTGGGGCGTTCCAGAAGCAGATCGGGACCCACGTCAAGCAGGGCGCAACGTACGTGTTCGCGAAGCCGGGCTCGGGGTGGGCGTCCGGGACGGAGACCGCCAAGCTCACGGCGTCCGACGGAGCGGCCAACGACCAGCTCGGGTGTTCCGTCTCGGTGAGCGGGGACGGATCGACCGTGGTGGCGGGGGCGCTCCAGAGAAACACGAGCCAGGGCGCGGCGTACCTGTTCTCGACAGGGGCCGCGACAACCGGCTACCAGGGCCTCATCCCGATGGCGGCCGACAACATCGGAAAGCTGCAAACGTACTGGCAGACCACCGTGTGGGCCAGCCAGGACGTGGTCGCCCAGGCGACGCTGTCGCTGTGTGCGACGAACAACGCGCACCCGGCCGTCACGGCTGAGTGCCGTCAGGTCCTCCTGCCGCAGGGCGTGGTCGTGACGCTCGAGAACGCATGGCAGGGGTTCCAGGCGCAGCCGCCGGGCGGTTTCCTCTGGAACGTCACCGGTATCACCCCGGACCAGATGGTGATCTTCTCCAGGACCTATACGCCCGCGCCGTCAGGCCAGCCGGGCACCCTTGGACAGGGTGCACCGTCTCTCCTGATCTCGCAGCTGCCGGCAGCCGGCACCTCGATGTTCGTCCCCGGCCACGTGCGCGACGGCTTCCGCACCAACGTCGGCCTCTTCGACGCGACGCAGCAGCCCAGCGATGTCCTGGTCCGGGTTCACGACGGCGCAGGTACCGTGGTCGCCGAGAAGGTCGTCTCGCTGCCCGGATTCGGCTGGCAGCAGCTCAACGACGTCTTCGCGGAGCTCGGCACGCCACCCGTGACGGATGCGTACGTCGAGGTCTTCCAGCGGACGGGGGAGAAGCTCGCCGTCTACTCCTCGGTCGTGGACAACACGTCCGGTGACCCCACAACGTTCCTCGCCAAGACGAACTACGCGGGGCAGAGGGAGCTTGTCGTCCCCGTCGTGGCGCACCTTAAAGGTTACCAACTCACCCATTGGGTCTCCGACCTGACGTACCTGAACGCGAGCGCGGTCGACCAGAGCCCGGCCGAGCTCATGTTCCTACCGTACAACACGGACAACTTCACCAACTCGGTTCTCAGGCAGAGCTGGTTCCTTGCCGCCGGCGAGCAGAGCAGCTTCCTGGACATCGTCCTGTCGTCGTTCGGGGTGTCCGACAACAAGGGCAGCCTGCTGAGCATGCCCGCCGACCCGCATCTGATCTGGGCGCGCACCTTCAACGACCGCGGCGCGGAGGGAACCGCCGGGCAGGAGTTCCCGGCAATCTTCACGGACGAGCAGAAGATCACGGGAAACCTCGAGGGCGTCATCGTCGGGCTCAGCCAGTCGGCCGCGAACGACCCGAACAACGGCTACCGCTCGTCGCTCGGCCTCCTCAATACCGGAACCACCACGGCGACGTTCCACGTCGAGCTCTTCGATGACCAGGGCAACCCGCTTGGTGCGTTCGATCAGGACGTCCCGGCGATGAGCGTCTTCCAGATCGACAAGGTGTTCCAGAAGGTGACGTTGAGCGCCGTCGCGAACGGGCGAGCCAAGGTCACCCTCACGCAGGGCCAGGGGTTTGCCTACTCCTCGATCACCGACAACCAGACCGGCGACCCAACCACGGAGTACGCGACCATCATCACGCCGCACTAGGTTTCGCGCTGTCTTCGCGAGGGGCAGGGGCCCCTCCGACCACGACCTCCGCGCTCGCGTGGGGCGCAGGGGCTGCCGTTTCCCGGGCGCGGCGGGACTAAGCCCCGCCGAGCCGACCCGTGCTGCGCAGCACCGACCTGGCCGCGGAGAAGGCTGCGGGTGAACGAAGGAAACCCTCACCCCACGGTGTCCGGCGCTCCGGGCCGAGGCCGGGTTTCCTTTCAGGATCTCAGTCTCAACATACAATCAGCGGGAATAATTGACTATCTCAACCATTGCGGTCATGGGCGTCTATTGCAGTACCATGAGCGAAGCAAATGGTTTCGCCCGGTGGCCGCGGGGCATTTGGGAGAAGGCGAAGGGCGGAAGACGTGAGGTCCGTCCATGTGAATTCGCTTGGCCGTGCCACGGTGCGTTGGAAAGAACCCCGGGATTTCGAGGTGCGCCTGCCGTCGCCCGCGCCTGGGAGCGGCCCGGAAGGGGGACGAGGATGAACAGACCCAAGGCCAGGCTGGTGACGAGACCCGGTTCGATCCGCAAGGTCCCGACCGGGATTCAGGGTCTGGACGAGATTACCGGCGGCGGGCTCCCGGCCGGGCGACCGACGCTCGTCTGCGGCGGCCCGGGGTGCGGGAAGACCCTGCTCGCGATGGAGTTCCTCGTGCGTGGCGCAACCGAGTTCGGTGAGCCGGGCGTCTTCATCGCGTTCGAGGAAAGCGCGCGCGACCTCGCCGACAACGTCCGCTCGCTCGGCTTCGACCTCGACCGGCTGGTGTCCGAGAAGAGGATCGCGATCGACTATGTGCGCATCGAGCGCAGCGAGATCGAGGAGACCGGCGAGTACGACCTCGACGGCCTATTCGTCCGCATCGAGCACGCCATCGACACCGTTGGTGCCAAGCGCGTCGTGCTCGACACGGTCGAGGCGCTGTTCGGCGGTCTGCCCAACGAGAACATCCTGCGCGCGGAGTTGCGGCGGCTGTTCCGGTGGCTGAAGGACCGCGGCATGACCGCCGTGATCACCGCCGAGCGCGGGGACGGGACGCTGAGCCGGCACGGGCTCGAGGAGTTCGTGGCGGACTGCGTGGTCGTCCTCGACCACCGGATCTCGGAGCAGGTCTCGACGCGGCGGCTTCGCGTCGTCAAGTACCGCGGCTCGCTGCACGGAAACAACGAGTACCCGTTCCTGATCGGGGCGCGCGGGCTCTCGGTGCTCCCGGTCACCTCGATGGGCCTCGACCACAAGGCGTCCGGACGGCGCGTCTCGAGCGGGCTCCCACGCCTGGACGCCATGCTCGGCGGCAAGGGGTACTACCGCGGCAGCAGCATCCTCGTGACCGGCTCGCCGGGCACAGGCAAGACGAGCATCGCGGCCGCCTTCGCCGAGGCGGCATGCCGGCGCGGCGAGCGCTGCCTCATGTTCGTCTACGAGGAGTCGGCGAGCCAGATCGCCCGCAACATGCGCTCGATCGGCATCGACCTTGAGCGGTGGGTGGACAAGGGACTGCTCGCGATCCGGGCGACGAGGCCCACGCTGCACGGCCTCGAGGGGCACCTTGTCGCGATCCACGACGAGGTGCAACGCTTCGAGCCGTCCGCGGTCGTCATCGACCCGATCACCAACCTCACGCTCGTCCGCAACGAGTGGGAGCTCAAGCCTCTCCTGATGCGCCTGATCGACTTCCTGAAGACGCGGCAGGTCACCGCGCTGTTCACCAGCCTCACCTCCGGCGGCGACAGCCTCGAGGAGTCGCAGGTGGGCGTGTCGTCGCTGATGGACGCCTGGCTGCTGCTGCGCAACATCGAGTCCAACGGCGAGCGCAACCGCACCTTCTACGTCCTCAAGGCGCGCGGGCTGGCGCACTCCAACCAGGTCAGCGAGTTCGTCCTCAGCGACAAGGGGATCGACCTCGTGGAGCCGTACCTGGGCGCCGACCAAGTGCTCACGGGCACGGCGAGGGTCGTCCAGGAGGCGCACGACCGGGCGGCGGCCGCACGGCGCGCGCAGGACCACGAGGCGGCGGTGCTGCAGCTCACGGGCAGGCGCAAGGCGATCGCCGCGCAGCTCGCGGCGCTGGAGGCGGAGCTCGACGTCGAGGACAGGAAGCTCGCCGCGATGGTGCGCGAGGCGGCGGCTCAGCGGAAGGCGGCCGCCGGCGACCGCCGCGCGGTCGCCGACCTGCGGCACGGCAAGCGACCGTCGAACGGACGGAAAGAGGGGAAGGGGCGATGAGGATCACGAAACCGACGGCCGGGAAGCCCCCGGCGCCGGATTTCTACAGGCTGCGTCTCTACGTCGCCGGCCAGACGCCGAAGTCGATCGCCGCGCTCGCCAACCTCAAGAAGATCTGCGCGACCCACCTCGAGGGCCGCTACCGGATCGAGGTGGTCGACCTCCTGGAGAACCCGAAGCTGGCGGCCGGCGACCAGATCCTGGCGATCCCGACGCTGGTCCGGAAGCTGCCGACCCCGATCAAGAAGATCATCGGCGACCTCTCCGACGAGGAGCGCGTGCTCGTCGGGCTCGACCTGCTGCCGGTAGCCGCCGCGGCGGCGGGGGGCGGCCGCCATGGTTAAGGCCGCGAGGTCCGGCGCCAAGACCGGGCTCGAGAAGGCGGCCAGGGAGCGGGCCCAGGCGAGGTACGTCCTCCGCCTGTACGTCGCCGGGCTCACGCCGCGCTCGACCCGGGCGATCCAGAACATCAGGGCGATCTGCGAGGAGCACCTCGCCGGGCGGTACGAGCTGGAGGTGGTGGACATCTACCAGCAGCCGACGCTGGCCGAGGGCGAGCAGATCATCGCGGCGCCGACGCTCGTCAAGAGGCTTCCGCTGCCGCTGCGGCGCTTCATTGGCGACATGAGCAACACCGACCGGATCCTGGTCGGTCTCGACCTGAGGAAGGTGTAGACCTGCGTTGGGGAGGCTGGCCAGCGCCCGATCGGTCGGCGGCCGGCAGAAGACGTAGAGGTGGCTGCATGAGCCCGAGGCCCGGGACGAAAGAGGCGCTCCTCAAGGAGAACGCGGAGCTGCGCGCTCGCCTGGAGGATGCGGAAGAGACCCTCCGCGCAATCAGGAGCGGCGAGGTGGACGCTCTCGTCCTCGACGAGGGAATCTACACCCTCGAGAGTGCGGAGTCGGTGTACCGCCTCTTGGTCGAGGCGATGAACGAAGGCGCGGCGTCCATCTCCGGCGACGGCGCCGTCCTCTACTGCAACCTGCGTCTCGCGGCATTGCTCGCCACGCCGCTCCACAACCTGATCGGCACAAACCTGCGCGACTTCGTCGCGGCCTCCGACCGGGCCACGTTCGACGCGCTTCTGGACCTCGGCCGGCAGCACCAAAGCCGGGGCGAGATCACCTTCGTCGCCACGGACGGCAGGCGGGTCCCCGTCCAGATCTCGTGCAGCGCGCTCGGGACGTACGGCGTGCGCGGCCTCTGCCTCGTCGCGACCGACCTCACCCAGGAGAAGGCGAACGAGGAGATGGTCGAGAACGAGCGGCTCGCCCGTTCGATCCTGGATCAGGCGGGCGACGCCATCGTCGTCTGCGACCCGGAGGGCACAATCCTGCGCGCCAGCAGGGAAGCCGTGCGCCTTGCCGGCCGCAACTGCCTGGTCGAGCCGTTCGCGGAGGCCTTCCCGCTCGAGATGCCCGACGGCGGCGAAACACTGATGGCGCGGCTCCGGTCGGACGCCGAGGTGCGCTCGCTCGAGGCTCGGATGGGACCGCCGAATGCGGAGCGGTGGCTCGTGGTCAGCGCGGCGCGCCTTGCCGGCAAGACGCTCCTCGGATGGGTGATCTCGATGGCCGACATCACCGACCTCCGGCGGGCCGACGCGGAGCGCAAAAGGCTGCTGGCCGAAACGAGCGAGCGCGCGGCCGAGACCGAAGCCATCCTGGTCGCGCAGAGCGACGCCGTGCTCATGTACGACACGGATCGGACCGTCCGCCGCGTGAACCCTTCCTTCCTCGCGGCCTACGGCTTCGATCCCGTGGGGCTCAAGGTCGAGGAGATCATCCGGCGGGCCGAGTGCCGGACGCTCGACGGGCGGCCGCTCCTGCTGGAGGAGCAGCCCACGCCGCGGGCGCTGCGCGGCGAGAGGACGGCCGGCGAGCTGTTCCTGGTCAAGCGGGCCGACGGCGCCGACGCCGTGGTGGAGACATCCTCGGGCCCCCTGGTGGAGGGCGATCGGATCGCGGGTTCGGTCACGGTGTGGCACGACGTCAGCGACCGCATGCGGTCCGAAGCGGCGCTGCGGGCGAGCGAGGTTCGCTACCGCTCGCTGTTCGAGAGCATGACCGAGGGGTTCGGCCTGCACGAGGTCATCTGCGACGAGGAGGGCAAACCCTGCGACTACCGATTCCTCGACGTGAACCCGGCGTTCGAGCGGCTGACGGGCCTCCGGCGGGAGGATGTGGTGGGCAAGACCCACAACGAGGTCCTGCCGGACGACGACCCGAGATGGGTGCGGGAGTACGGCGACGTGGCGCTCACCGGCCAGGCGATCCGGTTCGAGAACTACTCGCCGGCGCTCAAGCGCCACTACGAAGTGGTCGCCTATCAGACTGAGCCGGGCCGATTCGCGGTCATCTTCACGGACATCAGCAAGCGCAAGCAAATGGAGCTGGAGCTGAAGAGGGCCAACGAACTCCTGGAGACCATCACGAAGGGGACGGAAGTCATCATCGCGGCCGTCGATTCCGACTTGCGCTACACGTACTTCAACGAGGCGTACAAGGAGGAGATCCGGCGGCTCTCCGGCAAGGACATCAGCGTCGGCACGAAGATGGCCGATCTCTTCGCCGACAGCCCGGACCAGCAGAAGATCGCGGTGGAGGCGTGGAGCCGGGTGCTGCGGGGCGAGAGCACGTCCCGGCAGCTGGATTTCGGCGACCCCGGCCGATACCGCCGGGCCTACAGTTCTCGCCAAGCTCCGATCCGGGACGCCGAAGGAAACGTGGTGGGCGCCGGCGAGGTCGCCCTCGACGTCACCAAGCAGGTGCAGGCGGAACAGGCGCTGCGGGACAGCGAGGAGCGGTACCGCGTGCTCGTCGAATCGGCCCCGGACGCGGTGATCGTGCACCGTGACGGAAGGTTCGTCTACGCCAACTCCGCCGCGCTCCGGCTGTACGGCGCCGGGTCGTTCGAGGAGCTGCAGGAACGACCCGTCCTCGACCTGATCCACCCGGACGAGCGGCCCGCCATCGCAGCCCGCATGCGGCTGGGCGAGGAGGGACAGTCCTTGCCGTTGCGTGAGACCAGGGCGTTGCGTCTCGACGGGACAGTGGTGCTGTGTGAGTCGGTCGGAGGTGTGGTCACCTACCAGGGGAAGCCAGCAGTCCAAATCATGATCCGGGACATCACCGAGCGCAAGCAGGCTGAAGAGGTCTTGCGTGAGACGCGGGACTACCTGGAGAACCTGTTCGGCTACGCGAACGCGCCGATCATCGTGTGGGACACGGATCTCAGGATCACGCGCTTCAACCGGGCCTTCGAGCGCCTGACGGGGCGGCGCGCGGAAGACGTCATCGGCAAGCGCCTCGAACTGCTGTTTCCGGAGGAGAGCCGCGGGGAATGGCTTGGTCACATCCGGCGGACGACGGCCGGAGAACGCTGGGAGGTCGTCGAGATCCCGATCATGCGGGTGGACGGGAGCGTGCGGACCGTGCTGTGGAACTCGGCGACGATCCTCGACGCTGACGCTACGGCCGTCGTCGCGACAATGGCCCAGGGCCAGGACATCACCGAGCGCAAGGGCGCCGAAGAAGCGCTGGCCGGCGCGCTCGAAGAGGCGCAACGGCGTGCCGAGGAGGTCTCGGCGCTGCTGATGGCCGCCCGAGCGGCGCTCGAACAGCCCTCGTTCGACGCCGCGGCCAGGGTCATCCTCGATTCCTGCAAGAAGCTCCTGGGCGCACCCTCGGGGTTCGTTGCCCGCACCGAATCGGAGGGGTCGAAGCACCAGATCATCTGGGCCGACTCCGAGGCCCTCTCGCGGGACCCGGACTTCCACCTCCCGCAGCCGGTTCGAAGTATGTTCGCCGAGGCCTATCGAAGTCGTCGCCCGGTAGTAGCCAAAAGCATTCCCGAGGGCGAGCGGGGCGAGGTGCTCACCCCGTGGCTCGGGGAGGCCGAGAACGTTCTGCTCGCGCCCCTGCTCATCGGCGAAGGTGGCGCGGGGCTCATTGGTTTGTCGAACAAGCCGGGCGGCTTCACCGACGACGACGCCCGCCTGGCCGGCGCGTTCGCCGAGATGGCGTCCGTCGCCCTGCTCAACAGCAAGGCGGCGGAGCTCCTCAGGAGGGACCACGAGGCCCTCGAGAGGCTCGTCGGCGAGCGGACGGCCCGGCTGCAGGAGGCCAACGAGGCCCTCAACGAGGAGATCGCCGAGCGCACGCGGACGGAAGCCCAGCTGCGCGTGTCTCAGGGGAGGTTCCGCGACCTGTTCGAGAACGTCTTCGACGGCGTCTACGAGACGGGTGCGGGACAGGAGTTCAAGAGCGTCAACAACGCGCTGGTCGGCATGCTGGGTTACGGTTCGAAGGAAGAGACGGTCACAGCCCTGAACGCGAACGAGGTCTGGACCGACAGGGAGAAGGTTGCCGGGCTCTGGCGCAAGCTCGGGACGGATGGATCCCTGCGCGGTGAGGAGATCACGCTGCGACGCAGAGACGGTTCGCTCCTCGAAGGCCTCATCAACATCAACGCCGTGCGCAACGAGCGCGGCGACGCCGTCGCGTACCAGGGCACGGTCTCCGACATCACCGCACTGAAGCGTGCGGAGGAGGCGCTCGAAGCGGAACGTCTCCGCCTCAAGAGCGTCCTCGAGACGATGCAGGACAGCGTTTGCATCATCGGCCGCGACCTGGGCGTCGAGTACGTCAACCCGGCCGCGGAGCGGCAGTTCGGGACAATCGACGGCCGCCCCTGCTACGCGTACCTCTACGGCCGCGAGGAGCCCTGCCCCTGGTGCCACAACGAGAGGGTGTTCGCGGGGGCGCAACTGAGCTGGGAGTGGGTGGCCCCCGACACCGGGAGGACGTACGAGGCGTTCGCGACGAGGCTCCAGAACGGCGACGGGAGCTTCTCGAAGCTGGAGATCTTCCACGACGTGAGCGAGCGCAAGGAGGCGGAGAGGGCGGCCCGCGCCGAGCGCGAGAGGTTCTTCGGCGTGCTCGACCAGCTTCCGGTCTTCGTGTACCTGCGTGCCGAAGACCACTCGGTGGTCTTCGCCAACCGGTACTTCCGCGACGAGTTCGGAGATCCTGCGGGGAAGCCGTGCTTCCAGATCCTGAACCGTGGGGATTCCCCGTGCGAAGGCTGCGACTACGCGCGGGTGTTCAAGGAGCGCGAGACCGTCGAGTGGGAATGGACCGCGCCGAACCGCAAGAGCTACCAGGTCCATCATTACCCGTTCACAGACAGCGACGGGAGCCGGCTCGTCCTGGCGCTGGGCGTCGACATCACCGAGCGCAAGCTCGCCTACGAGGCCGAGCAGGTCTCGCGAAGGATGGCCGAGACCCTGCGGGAGACCAGCCTCGCCCTCACGCGAACGCTCGACGTCGACACGGTGCTGGCCTCGTTGCTCGAATACCTGAGGCGCCTGGTGCCGTTCGACCGGGCGAAGGTCATGCTCCTCGAAAGTGAGTCCCGGATGACCGTGCGCGCTGTTCTGGACGCCGACGGCGGGGTCGTTGCGCCGGCGGAGCCGCGGCCGAGCTTCGACCCGGCCGAGAACCCCGTAGTCCTCCGCATCCTGACCAACCGGGAGGCGGAGCTGATTCCCGACATCCACGAGCACTCGGAGTTCCGAGGCCGGATCGAGCCCGACTTCGAGCACAGCTGGCTCGGAGTGCCGTTGGTTGCCCGAGGTACGGTCGTCGGAATGTACTCGCTGGGCAAGCGGGAGGCCGGCTCGTTCACCGCCGAACACCAGCGCATCGCCGAGGCGCTCTCGGCGCAGGTGGCGGTGGCCGTCCAGAACGCGCTCCTATTCGAGGAGGTGCAGGCGGCAAACGCGAGGATGCAGGCTCTCTCCCGCCGGCTCGTCGAGGTCCAGGAGAACGAACGCCGCGCCATCGCCCGCGAGCTGCACGACGAGGCCGGCCAGTCGCTGACGTCCATCCTGTTCGGCCTGCGCCTGCTCGAGAAGGGCATAGCAGAGAACGAGGCGGCGCTCGCCCAGATCTCGGAGCTGAAGCGCACGACCGACGCGGTCATGGAGGACCTGCACCGCCTTGCCACCGACCTGCGACCCGCGAGCCTGGAGCATCTGGGGCTCGTGAGCGCCCTGCGCCAGCACCTGGCCAGGGTCGAGAGCGCGTCGGGCATCGCCGTGCGCTTCATGGCCCGCGGGATCGAGGACAAGCAGCTGCCGAGCGGCGTGGAGACGACGTTGTTCCGCGTCGTCCAGGAGGCCCTGACGAACGTGCTCCGCCACGCCCACGCCAGCCATGTGGATGTGATCGCCGAGCGGCGCGGGGAGAAGGTGATCGTCGTTGTCGAAGATGACGGTGTTGGCTTCGACCCCGACCGCGCCGAGCAGACGGACGGCCTCGGCCGGGTCGGGATGCGCGAGCGAGCCGAGGCGGTCGGCGGCACGCTCACGGTGGAGAGCTCGCCCGGGGCGGGCACAACGGTTGCGGTGGAGGTGCCTTGTGTCGATTCGCGTGCTGATAGCCGATGACCACAGCATGATCCGGACTGGCCTGCGGGCCCTGCTGAAGTCGGACCCCGACGTGACCGTGGTCGGAGAGGCGGGGGACGGCCGAGAGACGTTCCGGCTCGTCGAGGAGCTCGCGCCCGACGTCGTGTTGCTCGACATCTCAATGCCCGGCGAGGACGGCATCCAGGTCGCGAAGCGGCTCAAGGGGTCGTTCCCCAAGGTGCGCGTGCTGTTCTTGACCATGCACGAGGACGCGGGCCTGATGCGGGAGGCGATCCAGGCGGGCGCGGCCGGGTACGTGATCAAGCGGGCCGAGGAGGCGGAGATCCTGAACGCGGTCCACGCGGCGCACCGGGGTGATCTCTACGTCCACCCGGCGATGACGCGCGCGTTCCTGGAGCCGCGTCCGTCGGAGCGCCGGCCGACCGGGCTGGGGGGCGTACCGCTGACGAGGCGGGAGGTGGACATCCTCAAGATGCTGGCGCGCGGGCACACGAACCGGCAGATCGCGGAGGGGCTGGGATTGTCGGTGCGGACGGTGGAGGGGCACCGGGCGGCGCTGATGGGCAAGCTGGGCGTCTCGAGCCGCGTGGAGTTAGTCACGTACGCCGAGGAGAACGGGCTCCTGTAACTCGGTCCCGGCGTTCCGCGCCCAGGCGTGCCACGAGTCGGCCGCGAGAGAACACTGTCATCATCTTGTCGCAGGCTTGTGCGCGACCCGGACTGGCTGCGGAGAAGCGCTGCGCTGCCAATCAACGGTGGGGTCGAAGGCCGCGAGGCCCCCTTTCCTATTCAGGTAGTTTCTTCGGGGTGGGGCCTGCCGGTGATCAGGATCTTTCTACGGTTCCCAAAGCCGATTACGGGCACCAATATGCCAGCAAGGGAGTGGGGCCGGGTGGCCGGTCCAGAGGGCTCGAGAGAGGAGGCTGCGTCCCTCGCACGGAGCCGCCTGCCGCACTTTGGGTCGTAACATATGTGGGTGGCGCCGACGCTTCGGTCCACCGGGACCGATCAGGAACGAGCGGGCCGGGGGGCGGCGGGGGAGCGATGCCTGTGATGGAAGAGGAGCTCGTCGCGGGTCCGGCACGGCAGGAGAGCCCCGTGACGATTCGCGTCCTGGTCGCCGACGACCACAACGTGATCCGCCGTGGCGTCCGCGCGCTCCTGAGCTCCGACCCCGAGGTCCAGGTCGTCGGCGAGGCCGGCGATGGCCCGGAGACGGTCCGGCTCGTGGGCGAGCTCGCCCCGGATGTGGTTCTGCTCGACATATCCATGCCGGGCGAGGACGGAATCCATGTCGCCAGGAAGATCAAGGACGCCTTCCCCCGGGTACACGTTCTGATCCTCACGATGCACGAGGACGCCAGCCTGGTTCGGGCTGCGCTCCAGGCGGGCGCCGCGGGCTACGTCATCAAGAGGGCGAGGGAGTCGGAAATCCTCGATGCCATCCACGCGGCGTACCGCGGTGACCTCTACATCCACCCGGCGATGACCAGAGAGCTCGCCGAGCCGGTCAGCACGGGGCGGCCGCGCAATGGCGCGAATGGCGTTCCTCTCACCGACGGTGAGGTCGAGGTCCTCAAGATGCTCGCCCGCGGGCACACCCACCGCCAGATCGCCGACACCCTCAGATTGCCGACGCGGACCATCGAGGATCTCCGAGCAAGCCTCGTCCGGAAGCTTGGCATCTCGAGCCGCGTCGACCTGGTGGCCTGCGCCGAGAAGCGCGGCCTCCTGTAGGCACGGGACGCCATCGTCCGGCGATCGCTATAAAGAACTCGGCCTGGCGGGATCTGCAAAGCTCCTGGAGAGGCCCACGACCGTTGCCGCGCCAGCGCAACCGCGGCGCGAACGTTCCGTTTTCAACCGTATCTGAGAGGTGCGACCCGTCGGAACAGTGCGGCCCGCCGCTCGGGTCCAATTCCCCTGGGCGCGGTCTATTCGCCGCCCTTGGCGGACCGCGCGGCGGGAAGCATGTGGATGCTCCCCCGTCCGGGCCGACTCCTCGTGGCGTTCTTCGCCTCGTACATGCGCTGGTCGGCCCTTGCGACGAGAGAGTCAAGCGTATCGCTCGCGAGTGCCGCGCTCGCGCCCGCGGAGACGCTGATATGGAGGAGGTCGCTTCCAAGGTGCAGCGGGGCCTTCTCGACCGACGAGGAGAGCTTTCGCGCGACGAACTCCAGCTGCCGTTCGTCGACGTTCTTGATAACTCCCAGGAACTCGTCACCGCCCCAGCGGCCGAGGACGTCGGATCTCCTCGAGTTCTGAGCGAGCTCCCGCGCAACCAGTTTGAGGACGCCGTCGCCGAACCGGTGACCGTGATCGTCGTTGACCTGCTTGAAGCCGTCGAGGTCGAGGATGACCACCCCGAACGGCCACCCGAACCTCACCAGCTCCCCGAGCGACCGGTTGATCTGGACCTCGATCGCGCGGCGGTTGGCGAGGCCCGTAAGCGGGTCGACGTGGGCGAGCTCCTCGAGCTCGCAGATCCGCGCGAGGGCCCAGGCGCCGGTGGGCGCCTCGGTGAAGCTCTCCACCACACCCAAGATCCTGCCGGCGGGGTTCTTCAGAGCAGTGGTGCGGATTCGCGCCGGGAACCTGTGGCCGGCCTTGTGGTGGATGTGGTGGCTCGCTTCGCGCGGGATTCCATCGGCGAGAGTCAACGCGACGGGGCACGGGCCCGTGCAAAGCGGCGTTCCGTCGTCGAGCTCGTGAATAGGGAACGCGTCGCAGGCCGGCTTCCCGGCCATGTCCGCCACCGAGTAGCCGGTGAGGCGCTCCGCGCCGCGGCTCCAGTACCGGAGCCGCTTCGACCGGTCGACGATGAAGACGCCCTCCCAGAGGTTGTCCACGACGGTCCTGAAGAGGTCCCATTCGGCGCCGGAGTCCATCGTGCGGTCCTGGACTCAAGTTTGGGGCAGCGCGCGACGGTGGGAAGCGCAGAAGACACGGGGTCGCGGAGCCGCCGACCCCCGTAGAGATTACCCGCCTCGCGGACGGCCCACCCCCCCGAGGCCGCGGGCCCGGTGCTGACGACCGGCGAGGCAGGCGGTGGCGCTGGTCCAGGGGGGCGCCCCACGTCGGGAGCGCGTGTGGCCTCAGAAGCGAACGGA
>JAIQFQ010000030.1 GCA_020073245.1 Terriglobia bacterium
TACCACCTGGCCCTGACCACGCCCGCCGAGAAGCGCAAGCCCCTGGTCTGGATCAAGAGCGGCACACGCTGGCGCATCGACTGGTCGAAGCTACGCTGAGCTCCGCCCGCCGGCGCGCGCGGTCCAAGCCACGGTTTCCCCCCGCGCCACTCCGGAACGGAGCTCACCGGGTGGCGCCGCGGCGGGCGCCGGTGGCTTCCATTCGAGGTGCGTTTGTGGCGCGCTTCGCGAGAAGGTGAGCTGGCGGTCCCCGAGACCGATGTGATCGGAATGGGCTCGGACTTCAAGTCACTCGATCACAACACTCCGACTGGGCCAGGGCGAAAACGTACGCGATCTCGCCCAGTGGCGCTCGACGCTCCGCCCCCTGCGCCTCCACACAGCCACCTTGGCCTCTCCAGAAACCAGTGCCCGGGCCAATCGCTCCCCGGACGTCAACGCTGCATCGTCACGGTTGTGGGGTCGTTGGTGATGTTGTCGATCACCGAGGCGAAGGCGAACACCCCCGATCCCGTCCCCAGCAGCACCCCGACCTTCGCGTACCCGCGGTCCATTGCCGTCTGCCTCGCCTTGTTCTTGAAGGGCTGCGTCTCCTGTGCCCACTGACCTGGAGTCAACGAAACGGTGTAGGAGGTCAGCTCCGTCCCCGCCCCGTCGAACAGCTCGACCACCACCGTCGCATCCTCAGTCCCCGTGTTCACCAGCCCGATGTTGCAACGGTACGAGGCGTTCTCTGTCAGTCCTGCCAGGTAGCCAGTGTCAAACGGCACGAGGCCGTTGCTCCACACCACCGCCGGGTAGTCCTGCCCCTGGGTACCGCCCGGGAGGCAGGCGGCAGTCGGAGGGATCTGGTTGTAGGTGCGCGAGGTGACCTTCACCGGCTGATCCGAGAGGACCTCGATCGCGACTGAGCCGCTCGCACCGAGCTGCCCGACGGCGTCGACGAGGGTGGATTGCACCCCGGGCTGCACCGAGGCGGTCATCCTGGCGACGCTGGACGCTCCGTGGAAGAGGAACTCGACGCTCGCCGTGGAGGCACCAGGGTTGAGGACTCCGACGTCGGTGTGCCATTCCGACCCGTTGAGGCCGCCGACGTGGCTCGCCACGGGCACCCACGTCGAGAACACGTATCCGGCAGAGGGGTTGATGTGCAGGGTGAACAGCCGGCCGGAGCCGCCCTCGTTGTCGTCGACCAACACCCAGAAGATGAAGTTCCCGCTCGCCGTAGGCGTCCCCTGGAGCAGCCCGCTCTCCGAGAGGGAGAGTCCCGGCGGCAACTCGCCCCAGGAGCCTGGGCAGCCGGGATATGGACAGGGTACGACGCCGTGGCTCCACTGGTAGCCTCCCGAACCGCCGGAGGCGACGAACTGCAGCGAATACGCGACGCCCTCCGTTGCATCAGGCAGGGAGAAGGGTGTCGTGATCACTGGGAGCGCGCTCGAATCTACCTGCGAGGTCGCGTGGTGCCCACGCACCATTTGCGCCTCCACGACGCCGGCCATCAGCACAACGGCGGCCGCGCAGAGTGCGGCGGACAGCCGCTTCAGCAGGGACATCTTCTTTCTCCTCTCTCGGTCCGCACGGCACGCCCGTTCTCCCGCGGGGCACGCGACCGCGATTCGGCCGCGCCACGATTCAGGGAGCGGCTCACTGCTTGGCCTTGTCCGCTGCCCCTTCCGCAACCGTCGGCGGCTTCTTCGACAGCACGCGGGTCTCCGGCAGCTTCGCGATCTTCACGACCTTCCCGCTCTGGATCACCGACCGCACCTTGCGGATGTTGTGGATGTCCGCGAGAGGATCGGCGTCCAGGATCACCAGGTCCGCGATCTTGCCCTTTTCCAGGGTGCCGAGGTCATCCAGGCGCCGCGACGCGATCGCGCCGTTCTTCGTCCCCGCGGTGATCGCCTGCATCGGCGTCATGCCGAGCTCGACCAGCCCCTCGATCGCCATGATCGTGCCGATGCCCTGGTCCTGCCAGATGGGCTTCGGCTCGATCTGGAACTCCGGGGCCGCCGACCAGTAGCTGTCGGTGCCGACGGTCGTGATGCAGCCGGCCTTGATCAGCTTCTGCGCGTTGCTGCGGCGGGTGTCGAGATCGACGCCCAGGTCGTGGGCGCGCTTGCGCTCGTCGTAGAGCGTCTTCGGGAGCGGCTGCTTCGCCGCCGCCTCCGCGAGCTTCTTCTCCGCCTCGGCTTTGTCCTTGACGTGCTTCTCCCACGCCGGCCCGGTCATCGTGCTCACCAGCATCGAGCACACCACCTTGCGCTCCGCGATCAGCCGGGCGAAGTCGTCCGGCATCTCCCGCGGCGTGATCGCCTCCGGGTGCTGGATGACGTCGATGCCCGCCAGCACGGAGATCCGCAGCCCCTCGATGGTCGTCGAATGGGTATCCACCGCGCGGCCGCGCTTGTGCGTCTCCTCGACCATCACCTTCTGTGCCTCCGGCGAGAACCCGATGAAGGTGGGCTGATCGAAATGGCTGGTGCCGCCGTACTTCAGGAAGTCCGGGCCCTTGTCCAGGTACTTGCCGATGGCGACGCGCAGCTCGTCGGGCGTCATGTCGGCGAGCGTCTCCCCCGCATCCTGCGCCATCGCGTCGTCCACCTCGGCCTGGAAGCGCGTGGTGTCGCGCTGCGGCGAGAGGGAGAACGACACGGAGTAGGGACCGCCCCACCCCACGATGTTGCCCGCGGCGAGGATGCGCGCGCCGGTCGCCTTGCCGCTCGCGAGGGCGTCGCGCACCTGTGTCAGCGGGACCAGGAAGCCGTAGCTGTCGCGTACCGTGGTCACCCCGTACGTCAGGTCGATCTGTGCGGCCTCGAGCACGATCTCGTTCTCGCGCGGGTAGTACTTGGCGAGCGTCTCGTAGCGATCGCGCATGCCGCCGTAGAGCGAGAGATGGACGTTGGTGTCGATGAAACCCGGGACCACCCAGCGCCCCTTCGCGTCGATGCGGGTGGCATCGGGAGGAATGACAACCTCCCCGTGTGCCCCGACGGCGGTGATCCTGCCGTCCTGGATGAGGATGATCGAGTAAGGCAGCGGGGGACCGCCGTTGCCGTCGATCAGGGTCGCGCCGACGACCGCCACGTCCTGTGCATTCGCCGCCAGCGGCGCCGCCAGGCACGCCGCGAGTCCGATTGCCACCATCAGATGAACACGTCCGGCTCGTCTCATGTCCTCGCTCCTCCGTTCCGGTCGGGCAGCGGCAATGGGCTCCCTGTCCGACTGCTGGGCCATTCTAGAACCGCCAGCCGCCACAGCAACGCGGCCGGCGTCCCGTCCAGGAATCCGGGCGCCGGACGGGGACGGCAGGATCCGCACCCCCGCCAGGCCGGACCGCTACTCCTTCCCGCCCTTCCAGCGGCGCAACTGGGCCACCTCGTCCGAGAGCTGGCCCCACGCGCGCTCCTTCTGCCGACGGGCCCGCTCGTCGTGGCGGAGCTCGAACGCCGCCGCCTCGCGCTGCAGCTGCCGGACGTGCTCCAGGCGGTCGGCGTCGAGCTCCCCCGCCGCCACCGCCGCTTTCACCGCGCACCCCGGCTCGGTGTCGTGCCGGCAGTCGCGGAAGCGGCAGCGGGAGGCGAGCTCCGCGACGTCGCCGAACAGGGCGTCGAGGCCGTCGTCGTCCACGAGCGCCAGCTCGCGCATCCCGGGCGTGTCGAGCACGAGGCCGCCGCCGGGCAGCAGGATGAGCTGCCGGCGCGTCGTTACGTGGCGCCCGCGCCCGTCCCGCGCGCGCACGGCCCCCGTTGCCATCCGCTCCTCGCCGAGGAGGGCGTTGACGAGCGTGGACTTTCCCGCTCCCGACGAGCCCACGAACGCCGCCGTCGCGCCGCGCCCGATGCGAGCGCGCACCGCGGCGACGCCGTCGGAGCGCAGCGCACTCGTCAGGTGGACCTCCACACCCGGGACCCGGCACACGACCTCGTCGAGACGGGCCGAGGCGCTCTCGCAGAGATCGCTCTTGCTCAGGATCACGGCCGGCTGCGCGCCGCTCGCCCAGATGCGCGCGACGTAGCGCTCGATCCGGCGGGGGTTGAAGTCCGCGTCGAGGCCACACACGACGAACACCAGGTCCACGTTGGCGGCGATCGCCTGCGCGACCGCCTGGCGCCCGGCGGCGGCGCGCGTGAACACGGTGCGGCGCGCGAGCACGCGCTCGATTACCGCCGTGTGGACGGGCGCGGGCGCCTTGTCGAGCACGACCCAGTCGCCGACGCCCGGCGCACCGCTCTCGCCGTCGTCGAGGCGAAGCCGGCCGGCGAGCCGCCCGGTGCCGGAGCCCGCCTCGGACCACACCTCGTAACCGCCGCGATGCTCGGCGGCGACGCGCGCCGGGATCTCCTCGCGGCCCTTCAGAGTCTGAAGCTGACGCTCGAAGAACGGGCCGAAGCCCAGATCGGAAAGCTCGTTCACGGTGATGTCCTCCATGCGCGCGCCCACGCGGCGCGCTGTCGCCCGCTGCGCCGTCCGCCGATGACGCCGGCAAGGCGCGCGGGCACGGATCGTTGGTGAGGTCGGGCGGCCGCGGCGCGCAGCGCCTACGGCCGGGTCAAAACCTCAGGCAAGATCCGCATGGAGAACCGTCGAGAACATCCACCCTCCGGCGGGGCCGCGCCCCGCCCTCGCCGCAACGATACCACCGTTCCGGCGAGGGGACCGAGGCCCGGGCCGGGCCGCGCGCCATGGGTTGGTCCGGACTGTCGGAGCCTCCTGCGAGAATCGCTACGCGCGGCTGTCGGGCCCGGACGCGGAATCCGGCAATGGGTGCGTCAGGTTAGAGTGGGTTGCTTGGTCGTGATGGGGCGCCGGCCGGCCGTGGCCGTGCAAGCGCTCGGCCCACCTGATCCCGTTGCAGCTCAGGCCAGGCGCGGGGAGGATCGATGGCGAAGATCGGGACCACATCGCTCGACGTATTTCCGCTCTGTCTCGGCGGCAACGTGTTCGGCTGGACGACCGACGAGAAGCAGTCGTCCGCCGTGCTCGACGCCTACGCCGCCGCCGGGGGCAACTTCGTCGACACGGCCGACGTGTACTCCGCCTGGGTGCCGGGACACGAGGGCGGGGAGTCGGAGACGATACTCGGTCGGTGGATGGCGGCCCGCGGGAACCGTGGCCGCATCGTCGTCGCGACCAAGGTGGGGATGCTGTCCAGCCTGCGCGGCCTCGCCGCGAAAACGATCCGCGCGGCGGCCGAGGGCTCGCTCCGTAGGCTGCGGACCGACCGCATCGACCTCTACTACGCCCACGTGGACGACGCCGCGACGCCGCTCGAGGAGACGCTGGGGGCGTTCGACGCCCTCGTCCGCGATGGGAAGGTCCGCTACATCGCGGCCTCGAACTACACGGCGCCCCGCCTCGCCGAGGCGCTGGCCGTCTCCCAGCGCATGGGGCTCGCTCGCTACGTGGCGCTCCAGCCGCACTACAACCTCGTCCACCGAACCGAGTACGAGGGCGCGCTGGCCGAGCTGTGCGCCCGCGAGGGGCTCGCGTGCTTCCCCTACTACGCGCTCGCCAGCGGTTTCCTCTCCGGCAAGTACCGCCCGGGCGCGAAGGTCGAGAGCGCGCGCGCCGCGGGCGCGGGCAAGCACCTCGACGAGAAGGGACTCCGAATCCTCGCCACGCTCGACGCGATCGCGGCAGAGCGCCGCACCACCGTGGCGGCGGTGTCGCTCGCGTGGCTCCGCACACGCCCGGCGGTCGTCGCGCCGATCGCGAGCGCCCGCACCCCCGAGCAGCTCGCGGAGCTCCTCCCCGTCGCTTCACTCCGCCTCACCGACGACGAGGTAGCCAAGCTGAACGCCGCGTCGGGGTAGGTGAAGAGGGCACCGCGAACCGGCCCGCCGGGGATCGGCAACGAAGGTGAAATGGTGATACGTGGGACCGATGGCTGGCATCCGGCGCGGCCGCGACCGCGGCTCACGCCACAGCGATCTCGAACACGCAGCGCTTGCTGCCGGCGAGCTTGGACTCCTTGAGGCGCGCCTGGACCGGCCTGCCGAAGATGGCCTCGAAGCTCTCTTTCTGGTACCCGACGGAGCAGTTGCACCACACCGCCGGCGTCCGCCGCTTCGAGACCAGAGGGCAGCCGCAGTCCCCTTCGGCCACCGCGACGGTGACGACCCGCTTCTCCTTGTCCCACGCGAAATCGGTGCCCCAGTTCTTCTTGGCCGCGGCGAAGTACCCCTCGGGGTCGCCCTTGAAAGTGGCGCCGAGCTGGCCCAGCTTGGCGCATTCGCGGCCCGTTTTCTCGAGGATCCCGGCGCAGGCTTCCGCCGGCAGGTCGGCGGCCATGAAGCCGAGCAGCTTCGAGAGCTGATAGCGGACGAACGCCATCCGCTGCTCCTCGGCCGACGGCTCGGCCGCGTGCAGCGGCGGGACCGCGCCGAGGAGGTTCAGTGCGCATCCGCACACCCCCAGCCCACACGCGCTCTTGAGGAACTCCTTGCGATCCACGGTTCTCCCTTCCCGGCGGTCGGGCAGCCCGCTCGGCGAGACGTACCGCCGTGTACGTCGAGCGCCCGAAAAAGTTTGGCGACGCCGCCCGACACCCGGAGCGGCTGAGGCAGTTGCGTACCCCGTGCCTATCGGACACGCCCCGCACGCGCGGGTTCCACTGGAGGGTGGACGCCCTCTATCACCTGGCCCTGGGCACACCCGCCGAGAAGCGCAAGCCCTTGGTCTGGATCAGGAGCGGGCACGCGCTGGCGAATCGACTGGACGAAGCTCCGTTGAGCCTCGTCCGCCTGTCGAACGATGTCGGGTGAGCCGAGGCGGGGTCTTGACTATCCGTTGGCCAGGGGTATTCTGAGTCACCTGAGACAGGGACTCCGTATCCATTTTCAGGTTCCCGCCTCCTCAGGGGAGGGTACGTCCATGCAGCAGCGAGCGACCACGGTGAATCCGTCGGAGGAGACCATCACGATCGGCCCCTTGGGGATTCGGTTTCTCCTCACGGGCGGCGATTCCAACAACAATGCGTCGGTGTTCGAGGTTCTGGTCCCCCGCGGCGGGAAGTTGGCGGCGCCGGCCCACAAGAACGACGCCTATGAGGAGATCCTCTACGGCATCGAGGGCGTCCTCACCTGGACGGTCGACGGCACGCCGATCGAGGTCGGCCCCGGGCAGGCGCTTTGCATTCCCCGCGGCGCTGTGCACCGCTTCGACAACTTCGGGAGCGAGGATGTGAAACAGCTCGCAGTCATAACTCCCGCGATCATGGGCCCCGCGTACTTCCGCGAAGCCGCCGCAGTCATCGGTGCCGCCGCCGGCGGGCCGCCCGACCGCGCGAAGATGAGAGAGGTTTTTCGGCGCCACGGCATGACGGTGGCCGAGCCGCCTCCCACCACGTAGCGCTCGGCGGGTGTGGTTTCGCCCAGAATCGGCTCTCTCGGGCAAGGATGGCGCCTCAGGGAACGCGCTCGCCTCGTCTTCGTCCCTGTCCTCGACGCGGTTTCTCCGAGTGCCATGCCGACACGATGCTCAGGGGGTTGCGCCCCGGCAGGCTCCGGTCGTTCGCAGTCACGGTGCGCTTGAGGCCCTCACCCGAAGAGGGTCAGATGGTGGTACCTCACGCCGATGCGAACCGTCCAGGACCCCCGGCGCGAAGCCAGGTCTCCGGATGCCAACCGACGCCGCCGCCAGGTCGAATCCCAGGTTGATCAAGATGACCGGGGATGCCGTGGCGACGCAGCGGATTTCGGTCGTCGTGATGATCGTCGAGCGCGGACCCGACGGCATCCGTCGCAGCGACGGCGCCCTCTGCAAGACCTCGCCGGGCCCGGCCCCCGACCTTGCCGTGATGGGTGTCAGGTACGCGAATGGATGAACTGACACGAGAGCCCCTCAGCGCTCGAGGTCCCTGAACAGCTTTCGATCCATCTCCTCGAGACGCTTCGCGAACGCCCGCTCCGTCGCTCGCCGGCGTGCCGTCTTGCGCACCCAGTGGCTGGCCCCGTCACGACCGCCCCCCGCACCACCCGCTCGAGCAGCCCTTCGGAGACCATCGTGAGATCGTCATTCACGGTACCGATTGGCGAGATCGAAGTGACGCTTCTCGGGCTGCGCGCCGATGGTCGCCGGGCCTCTTCGACGATCGACACCGTTCGGTTATGATACAATGACTCAATATCAGGAGGCGGGCATGAAAACTCGAAGGTCGCTTCTCGTGACGCTCACCATGGCTGTCGTGGTCGCCGCCGCCGGCCACGCTGCCGGCCCCCGCTCCAAGGACTCTCCGAGCCCGATCCGCCGCCCGCGAGGGATCTACGTCGTTCTCGCTGAGAAGCGTGGCGCGAAAGACGCAGACCTGGACGCCCTTCTCAGCAATCCGGCGATCTCGGGTGTTGCCCTCCGCACCTTCTGGTCCGCACTGCAGCCGGCGAAGGATCGCTACGACCTGTCGTCGGTCGAAGCGGCATTCGCTGCGGCCGCCGCGAAAGGCAAATCCGTGCAGCTGATCCTCGTTCCGGGATTCGGGACGCCGTCGTGGGTCCTCGACGAGTTGACGAGTTGCGACGGCGGGCAGCCGCCCGAGGGCGGCGAACGGCACAAGGGTCGAGAGGGGCACCGTGGGGCTGGAGCGGCGGGCGGCCGCCGGGCCGAAGCCTCGAGCGGTGCGATCGCGCCGTGCGGGAAGGCGATGTTCAAGGTGTCGGAGGGCCGGGCTCACGGGCAGGCACAGGAGCTGCCGCTGCCGTGGAACCCGGTGTACAAGAGTTACTGGAGAGCATTTCTCACCGAAATCGCCTCGAAGTACGGGACGAACAGCGCGTTTGTCTCGATCGCGGTCGCGGGACCGACGGCCGAATCTGTGGAGATCATCCTGCCGAGAGCCGGGGATCAGCTCGAGCGCTGGGCCCAGCTGCTAGAGCGGTCGTACCGCAACGCGTCGTACCACCGGTCGGACAAGGCGTTCGTCGAGGAGTGGGACGCGGCCGTCACGATGTACGGAGAGATCTTTCACAACGTCACGCTCGTCGTCACCCGCGGCTCGGGTCTGCTCAACTTCACGCACGGGCAGGGGGATGCGGCGCAGGCCGAGATCATGTCCGCGTTCGCCCGTCACGATGTCGGATCCAACGGCAAGGCGACCCAGACCAGCGGCATGAAGGCTTGTCGCGAGACCAGCGCGGGAATTCGCGGCGTCAAGGAGATGTCGGAAGACCGGTCGTTCTCGCCGCGCGTGCTTGGAGGCGCACAGTTCGATACATCGTTCTCTCAGAAGCCGGCTGTGGAGGGGTGTTCTGCCAGCTGCGATGCGTCGGCGGCCGCGTGCCGGGATATCACGCCTCAGCAGGCGCTCGCCAACGTGTTGGCCGTCTATTTCGACGACACGCCGGCGGGAAACCTCTACGGCTCGAAGAAGGGCGCCGCGCCCATGAACTACATGCAGATCTACGCGCCGGACATCACGTACGCCGCGACACAGCCTGCGGTGCAGGCGATGCTCGAGCAGGCGAGCCAGCGAATCCTCGCGCAGGCGTGGTAGGCGGGCGCGCCGCCGTCCTCGTGCGGAACATCGAGACCGGGCCGCATGACGCGCGCGGCCTTCGCCGCGTCAACACGTCGTCATCGGTGCCGAGCGTCCGATCACGCCTTCCCGCTGCGATCGGCCGCCGCCGGCAGCAGCGCCGAGGGTGACGCCTCGAGCGGCCGGCGGGGGCCTGCATACCCGCGGCCCCGGGGCGTTACGGGACGCTGGGAGGCGACCATGAACGAGCGGGACGCGATGAAGGTGGCCGAGGCCGTACGCGCGGCGTGCGTCGCCACCGCTGAGCAGGCGTACGAGGAACCGGCGTCCGCGGCCTCTGCGCCGAGGGCCGCTGGGAGTTCGCGATCGGCGCGATGCAGAAGCTGGATCTGAAGGAGGTCGTGGCCGGCTGACGCCGCGATCCCGGGCGCGCCAGGGGTGCGGTTCGACTCGTTGTGGTACCCGGTAACGGCTCTCTTCACCCCGCCGTCAATCCGCCCGCAGGACTCGGTTTCGGATCCGGAGCTGCCGCGGCGCGCGCCCGGTGTTCTGGTTGTTTCCGCCCTGCTTGGGCCAGCGGCTCGCGGCCAATCCGGTCGAGCCCGTGGTCATCGCCACCAGGCCCACCGCGGGGTTGTACGACCCGTAGTACAGGATGCCTGCGCCGTCGATCGCGAACCCGCCGTGCATCACGTTTCCCCACTTGTCATTGCCGGGCAGGAGCAACCGCTTCCAGACAACGTCCCCGTCCTCGTGGATCGCCCACATGGCGCCCACCTCGTCGGCGAAATACACCACCCGATTGGAGTCGATGGTGGCGCCGGGGTAGATGTCGGGCGGATTCTGCTGCGCCGCCGGACTGTCCGCCACGTCCGGTGCGGTGTCGTACGTCCACTTGAGCGTCCCGTCGGCGCGGACGGCGAAGAACACGCCCGGCGTGCCGAGCGGGTGCTGCGACGTGCCGACGTAGATGCCTCCGTCGGTGCCGATCACGGGCGCGGCCATGATCCAGTGCCCGGTCGGGAGCTCCCACTTCGTCGTGCCGTCGGGGTTGATGGCCACGAGCTTCGGAGGCGTCCCGTTCGGGTCGTACGATCCGTAGCCCGCGTAGACAGTCCCGTCGGCGCCGATCGCCGGCGGCACGCACCCCGAGCCCGGGTGATGCCAGAGCAATTGGCCTGACGGTGAGAACGCATGAATGCCGCCGACGACGAACCCCTCCTGGTTCCCCTCGAGGGTGTTCACGTACACCTTGCTGTCGTCTCCCACGGATGGCGAGCTCCGCAGCGAGCTGAGGTGGTAGCGCGTCCCGTCGCCGAGGACGCTGTCGAGATCCGGGAAGCGAACGCTCCACTTGACGGTGCAGCCGCCCTGCAGGGCGAAGAGCTCGTGCGCCCCGCTCACGTAGATCGTGCCGTCCCTGGCGATCGCCGGCGAGTCGGGCACCGGACCGATCCCGAACGAGCCCAGGTTGGGGCACTCCCACTTCAGATGTCCCTGAGGGTCGACGGCGTGCAGGCTGCTGTCGAGACCGTTCGCGTCCGTCTCCGTCCCGAGCCCGACCATGATGTAGATGGTGCCGTCGGGCCCGACGACGGGAGACGACTTGACCGACTTACCGGTCGCGTACTTCCACTTGGTCCGGCCGTCGCGATCCACGGCGTAGAGACCCCAGGCCCTGGGCGTTCCACTCCCGCCCACCTCCGACGTCGCGATGTAGATCGTCCCGTCCGGCCCGATCGCCGGCCCGTTGTAGTACGACCCCTCGTTCGGCACGTTCCACAGTGGGGCATCGGGACCGGTGGACGTTGCATCGCTCTGTGCCCGGCCGGAGGCGGCGAGTGGCATGGAGAGAAGAAGGACGAACACCGCGCGAAACGTTGTGTTGCTCCGAACGGGATGGCTCACGAACATCGCTTCCTTCGCAGGCACACTTCACACCCGTTTGCCGTCCGTCGTAGAGCTTTCTTTGTCATCCCGACCCCGAGCATCGCGAGGGGGAGGGATCTGCTTTTCCCAGGCGGAAGACAAGACCCCACTCCCTGCCCTCCCATTCGCATTTCGGGGCAGGCTGAGACACCGCTCCGCCTCTCGGCACGCTCCGTTGGACGGGCAATTGGCGTCAGAACACCTGCCGGACGGCGCCAGAGCACGGGAGGCCGAAGGCCGCGTCGTGTTGTGCCCGGGCGCGTGACCCGGCAAGAACCCGAGTCGGATGGATCCCGCGCAGTCGCAGCGGCACTCGCGTCGGGCCTTTTCGGCCGTCGTCGGACCGTAGGAATCGCCGCCACCGCTCCGCCTCGTTGAGGGATGGGAATCTCCCTTCTCACCTTGGACCATGCTAGCGCCGCGGGAGGCTCGGTCAAACTCCCGCGGCGAGAAACGTGACCTTGGCTTCAATCTCGATGGAGCGGTGTCGGGGCTGGGGTGCGGGTGAGAAAGAGGGCGAGAAGGACGCGGAGCCTCGGTCGCCAGGCCTGCCGCGCAACGCTCCGCCATCGCGCCTGGCTCCCGCTGAGCGGAAGCTGCGCGGCTGGCGGGCCCAGGTAGCCGGGCCGAGGCGTCAGGCGGCTGAGCGCCGGACGACCGCCGCGGCGTTGCCGCTCGCGCGCCCAGCTGTCGTCGCGCCGATCACCAGCGCCCGCACCCCGGAACCGCGCGCTCCGCTCGTTGTGTCTTAGGGGAGTGTTCGGGCCAGGCGGAAGCCCATGATGACGTCGCGGTAGTCGGCGGGGTTCCGCTCGCGAGTCGCGGAGCGGAGAAGCCACGCAGGAAACCACCAGGAGCCGCCGCGATCGACGCGCATGCAGGCGCTTCCTGCCTCGGCGGCGCTCCCATCCGCCGGCGCGTGGGTGTAGCTGTCGGCATAGCAATCCTGCGTCCACTGCCAGACGTCGCCGGCCATGTCGTAAAGACCGAAGGCGTTTGCGGGCTTCGAGCCCACCGGATGAGTCCGACCGCCGGAGTTGTCCTTGTACCAGGCATGGCCGGCGGCGGCAGCGTCGTCGTCGCCCCACCAGAAGCGCGTCGTCGACCCTGCGCGCGCCGCATACTCCCATTCCGCTTCGCTGGGGAGCCGGTAGGGGCCGTCACCCGAGGGCTGGCGCACCTTGCCGTTCAGCCAAGCCACATAGACGCGCGCATCCTGCCAACTGACGCACACCACCGGGTCACGGTCGGTTTGAGCGAAGCCGGGATCCTGCCAACTCAGCTCCGCCAGCTTGTTCCATTTGAAACTGCCGCGACCACAACCATCCCCCGCGGGATACCCGGTCTCGTGGACGAATGCCGCATATTCACCGCGCGTCACGTCATACTTGCCCAAGGCGAACGAGCGCAGCGAGACAACGTGCTGCGGCGCTTCATCGGCAACCGATTCCAGATTGCCACCGTGACTCGCCGCCCAGGATTTCTCGTCCGCCGACGAGCCCATGGTGAACTCGCCCGCCGGGACCACCACCATCTCGGGACAATCCGGGCAGTCGCGGAACGCGGTACCGGGCGCGCGTGCGGAGCTCGCCGGGGCTGGCGCATCGAGCTTCTCGAGTACCGTCTGGGCGCCGTGGCGGATCTCACCGCGGTACTGCTCCGTGTCGGTCCACGATGACGCAGGCACTGCGTGAGCGTCGAGCAGGGCCAGTGCCTTCTCGGCATGCTGCCGTGCCAAGTCCTTCTGGCTGTCCTGCAAATATGCCTCGGCGAGGGTCTCGTGGGCGTCGGCCGACTCCGGATACGCGAGAAGAACGAGCTGCAAGACCTCGACCGCGAGCTTCGGCTCGCCCTCGCGCATGTGGTCCTGGCCGATGGTGCTGACCGTGATCTCGGGGAACAGCTGCGCCTCGGGATCCCTCCGCCGGGCCTCGGTGAGAAGTTGCGTGACCTGGGCGACGCCTCCGGGCGCCCAGATCTGATCGATGATGGCTGCCGATGCCACGGTATCCGCCGGCGCGTGGCCCGGCGTTTTGAGCAGTGTGGTCACGAACCAATGCGCGATGATGCCGGGCAACTCGGGATGTGGTTCGAACAAGTCGGTCCCGTGGTTGCCGGTGGCGGGGACCCTGCCGACATCGAATGGCTCATACCACAACCAGGGTGCCTCTTCCGCCGCCGAGTAGTGGACGAATCTTCTGCTCGGGCTGGAAGCAGTTATGTAGAGCAACTCCATCGCTTCCACAATGGGAGGGTATTCGTCGCCGTCGGACACGACGAATAGCTCCGGCAGTTGCGACGCCTGGTGCAGGAAGGCGAGGCCGTCGCGCGAGGTCTCTCCGGACAGCAATGCCAGCGACTTCACCGCGGCGGGATGCCGGCGCGCCGTCTCGACGGAGTTCTCGACGCCGATGACGCCGGCTCCACCCACGCCGATGACGTCGCGCTGGACGCCCGGTTGCGAGACCAGATACTGAAAGGTTGTCTCAAGGTCGCCGGCCCACTTCTGCCTGTCATGCTTGCCGCCGCTCTCGCCGTGTCCGCGACTATCGACGGTCAGCGTGTTGATCCCGGCCGACGCCAGTCGCGCCGCCACATCGCTCCACGACCCGCGCGCCCGGTTGCTCTGATGGAACAGCAGCACGCCCGGACCAGGCCTGGCCGCGGCGAAGTAGGTTGCCTTCAGGATGGTGCCGTCGGGCGCCTTCAGGTCAATGACTCGTGCCGCCGGAGGCTGTGTGCCCTGTCCCAGGGCGGCCACGGTCAAGGTCAACAATGCTGGCGGCAGGACGATCCCCAGTTGTTTCATCGAATGAACCCTCCTCAATCTCATCCCGTTGCGAGACGGGCAGTGCATCGTCCAACAGTTCGCCAGGCCGAATTCATCCTCTTCAGCAGGGAGTAGGGGAGGCGGGTTGGGATGGATTGCATGCTGGCCTAGACAGAATGGAAAGGAATTTCCTTCCGCATTTGGGGCAAGATCGCAGCGCAACCGGAGTCCGTGTCGAGGTTTCAGCAGAGCATGCGATGGGCGGATCGAGGGCTCAGCGTGACCGCGTCTGGGCTGAAGTGGGCGCCGAAGGCGGCGAAGCCCTGCCCGGCGAAGGAGCCGGGCGGGCTGCGCGGATCGGCGCCCTTGGCAGCGAGGTGGCGGAGGATCGTGTGGATCATCTTACAATCAGCTACCCATTTACCTGGCACACATTGCGGACCAGCCAGCTGAGGCCCCGCCATACGGTGTAACCGCGGCAAGCGCGTGCCTGGCGCCTATAGGCGCCAGCGGCCGCGAAGCAGGCGCTGCATCAGGGGGCCGCTGATCATCGAGGTGACCAGCGCCATCACGACCAACGCGACGAACAGCGGCTCGCCGATCACACCCCGCTGGAGCGCGATCAAGCCGAGGATGATCTCCATTCCGCCCCTGGCGTTCATGGCCGCGCCGACCGCCCACGCCTCGCGAGACGGCATGCCGGCTAGCCGGGACGCGACGCCGACACCAGTCAGCTTGCCGATGCACGCCAGCGCAAGCACGATCACCACCAGCCCCGGCTCGAACGACCGCGCGAAATTGACTCGTAGACCGACGCTCGCGAAGAACAGCGGGGCGAAGAAGAACGATCCAAACCGCTCGGTAGTCTCCCGCATCTCCTCGCCGAAGTGCTCGCAGTCGCCGAGGGCGATCCCGACCAGGAACGAGCCGAACACTGCGTGGATGCCGATCCACTCCGCGACGGCTGCGGCGAGAAGACCGAGGGCGAGGGAGAAGCCCAGTACCCCGCCCGGCCAGGAGAAGTGACGGCGAACCCAGTGCAAGTGGCGGTGGATCGCCCAGCGGCCCATGGTGAGCATGAGCAGCGTGAATCCGACCGTCAGCGCGACCGTCGCCGCGACCGAGTGCCGGCCCGGTTCTCCGTGCCTCATCAATGCAAGCACGATGGCGAAGACGAACCAACCGGCGAGGTCGTCCACCATCGCGGCCGCCACTGTTACCTGGCCGACGTCGGTACGGAAGAGGTTGAGGTCCATCAGCGTGCGGGCGATCACCGGCAGCGCCGAGATCGAAAGCGCGGTGGCGAAGAACAGTGCGAGCACGAGCGGGACCTGCCCTGGCAGAGGCGTCAACAGCCCCGGCGCTAGGAGTGCGATTGCAAAACCGAGCACAAATGGAACCGTGAGGCCGCCGATGCTGGCGGCCACCGCGACCCTGCCGAGGCGCAAGACGCGGAACAGGTCGACCTCCATCCCGGCGACGAGGAGGAACAGCACGATCGACACGGCGGCAATCCCGTCCATGACCGGGCCAAGGCTGGCGTGCACCGGGAAGAGCGCCTCTTCAGCGGCGGGGAAGATCGTGCCGAGGACCGTCGGGCCGAGCAGGACTCCGGCGAGGAGCTCACCCACGACGGCGGGCTGCCCGAGCTTGCGTGACAGCTCGCCGAGCAGACGCGCAAGCGCGAGCAACACTCCCAGGGCCAGCAACAGGGCGGCGACGTCCTCGGGGTGAAGTGTCCCCACGGTTCTCCTGCTCCCTCTGATCGAAAACGCGAATTGGGCGCGACCATCCAACCAGCTTCGTCAGCGTGTGTCAAGGCGGCCGGTCAGCACTGGACTGGCGGGCGCACTTCAGCTACGTACGCCCCGGGCATTTGCTAGGGGAGTTCGAGGCCGATTGCGAGCGCCTGGAGGCGGCAGTTGGGAAAGCTGGAAGTGCTGACCGGAGGTCATTGTCCAGAGGGTCTCCCCAGCTCGATCGTGCCTCCGCTCAACATTGTCATCCCGAGGAGGGACGCCGCAGGCGGACCGACGAGGGGTCTGGGCGGGGGGAAGGAACCAAACCGGCCGTGCCCCCCACCCAGATCCCTCGCTCCGCTCGGGATGACAGGAAAAGGCCGCGTGCCTGTCTGAATGACTTTCATGGTCCGGGGTGCGCCCACGGCCCATGAGGATTGTGAGATCGTCATGCACGGTGCCCACTGACTCACCCGGGGCACGCCGCTGATGAGGGTGCCGCGGGCGCTCGTGGCGCCGCGATTCGCGGGCGCCGTGGTCAGTCGCGGCGGCGCGTGAGCGACCGTGAAACAATGCGACCCAAGGGGGCCGAATGGCGAAGGTCGCGGGGGAAGGAAACGGCGGTGCCCTTGCACAGGGGCTGAACCGTGCGACTGTTGCCCCGCCTACGAGGCCGGGGGGCTCCGGCCGCAACGCGGTACTGGTGGCGACGGGCATCGCCCTGTCGCGGGGCATCGGTCTGGTCCGCGAGCGGGTCTTCTCCCACTACTTCGGCCTCTCCGATGCCGGCGACGCCTTCAAGGCGGCGTTCAAGATCCCGAACCTGCTGCAGAACCTCTTCGGCGAGGGGGTGCTCTCGGCCTCGTTCATTCCCGTCTACTCGGCCGAACTCGCCGGCGGCGACCAGGAGGAGGCGGACCGGGTCGCCGGCGCCGTGCTCGCCCTGCTGTCGCTGGCGGTCGCGATCATCGTCCTGGCCGGAGTGCTCCTGACGCCCTGGCTCATCGCCGCGATCGCGCCGGGGTTCACCGGCGTCAAGAGGGCGCTCGCGATCCGACTCGTGCGGATCCTCTTCCCCGGCGCCGGCCTCCTGGTGCTGTCCGCGTGGTGTCTGGGGATCCTCAACAGCCACCGCAGGTTCTTCCTCTCGTACACGGCGCCCGTGGGGTGGAACCTGGCCATGATTGCGACGCTCGTGTGGCTTGGCCAGAGCATCGGCGAGTACCCGTTGGCGGAGGCCTTGGCCTGGGGATCGGTGGCTGGAAGCGCCCTCCAGCTTGGCGTCCAGCTCCCCACCGTGATGCGGTTGCTCGGCCAGCTGCGGCTTTCGCTGGGTCGCGGGGACGCGAGGGTGCGCACGGTGGTGACCAATTTCCTGCCGGCCTTCCTGGGCCGCGGCGTGGTCCAGGTCTCGGCGTACGTGGACACCCTGCTCGCCAGCTTCCTGCCTGCGGGCGCAGTCACCGCCCTCGCCAACGCCCAGACGCTGTACACGCTGCCGGTGAGCCTGTTCGGGATGTCGGTATCGGCCGCCGAGCTGCCCGAGATGTCGTCGGCGCTGGGCTCCGAGGCCGAGGTGGCCGCCGAGCTCCGGTTGCGCCTCGCCACCGGGCTGGAGCGCATCGCGTTCCTCGTGGTCCCCTCGGCGGTCGCCTTCCTGGCGCTGGGAGACATCGTGACGTCGGTGGTCTACCAATCCGGCAGGTTCTCCCGCGCCGACTCGGTGTACGTCTGGGGCATCCTGGGCGCCGCCGGGATCGGGCTGCTGGCCACCACCATGGCGCGGCTCTATTCCTCGAGCTTCTATGCCCTCAGGGACACGAAGACGCCGCTGCGCTTTGCCGTCGCGCGGGTGCTCGTGGGAACCGCGCTCGGAGCCGTCCTGGCGTTCCTGGCGCCCGGGTGGCTGGGGATCCCTCCCCGCTGGGGCGCGGCCGGGATCGCCCTGGCCTCGGCGACGGCAGGGTGGGTCGAGTTCGCGCTGCTGCGGCGGGCGCTCGGCCGCCGCATCGGCCGCGCGGGGCTCGGTGCCTCCCTCGCCTTGCGGCTGTGGGCCGCCGCCGCCGTCGGCGCCGCGCTGGCCTGGGGGGCCAAGCTCGGCCTTGGCGTCAGCCGACCGTTGCTGCTGGGTGCCGTCTCCCTCCCGCTGTTCGGCGGCGGCTACCTCGCTGCCGCCGCCGCCCTGCGTGTCGCCCAGGCGACCTCCATCCTTGAGCGCGCACTCAGGGCGCGCGGGCGGGACCAGCGTCCCGATTGACGGGTGCCGGCCGGACTCTTCGGCCTGCTCCTGCCCCTCGCCTCGCTCCGCCTCACCGACGCCGAGGTGAGGAAGCTTGACGCCGCGTCGGCGTAGATCCGGAGACCCTCGCGAGCCAACCCGCCGAGGCCCCGGAAGGAAAGTGTGATGGTGATACCCGGTACCGATGCGAAGATGATACGAAGGCGAGACGCTGGTGTCAGGTGTCTGTCCGCTATCGGATTTCCAGAGCCGCGCGATAGCCAGGGTGGATTGCCGCCCGCGCTGTGCCGCTTCGAAAGCGATGGAGGAGTCTATCCACGTTGTATCTGACCTCATATGAGTATTGCGCCGCATCTGCGTCGCTGTCCGTAACTCCGAGAAAACCAAACCATGCCAGGAGCTCAATGACCTGCGCCCAGCTATCCTCCGGCACACCGGCTGAATTCAGAACCCTTTCCAGGTCGCCACGTGACATCACCTTTGGCACGCCCCTGAAGGCGAAGACAACTCCATCAAGGGAGGGCTGAGTGTCCGCAATCTCAAAAGCGGTGGTGAGCAGGAGGTCCTCAGAGTAGCTCTGTTCGGCTTGCCGGATGTCGCTCTCAGTGACACGATTATGGCTCCGATTGACCGCGACCTCAATCGCCCGCTGAAGAAACTGCAGGATGTCCCTGGGACGCATGAGGGTCCGCTCCAGCATGAACCTAAAGGAGTCCTCAGCCCCAATGTGAGAGTCAAACAGCCGTGGCCAGATCTCTCGGAACTGCCCAGTGAGTGCGGTACTGGCCGCTACCCTCTTTCGAACGATTTCTTCGAACACCTGCGGGTCGTCCCAGTCGAGTCTGATTGCGCTGTCCTTTCCCTTGTCAGGGGTCTCCTGGACCAGATGTTCGTACACGTCCGTGCGAAGAAAGACTAGGCATCGTAGCTCGACGCTTCTGACCTCGAACTGCTGTTGCAGCTTTCGCGCCGCCTCGAGCAGAGCCCGCAGGATTACTATGTCTGTGGCCTTCGTTCCGCGCGTAGGCCACCCTTTGTCCAAGTTATCGATGAGGAGCCAGACGGCCTCCTTCTCTTGCAAGTAAGCACTAAGGGCAGCCTCAAGTGATCGAATGTCTCCCTTGAAGATAATGTCGGTAACGCGGTCGCGGGGCCCGACGGCTCCCTTGGCCGCGAACTCGACCTCGATTCGGTCCACCTGCTTCAGGAGGCGTTGCGAAAGATCGTCCTCGACATCGAGGCCTAGCACACCATAGATACGTTCAATCGCCCGCCACCGTTCAAAGCGCTCCGGGTCCCGTTGTGAAAAAGCACGCTCGTCCCATATGATCTTGTGTGCAATCTCAGCCAGCAAAATGAATGTCCAAAAAGCAGTCATGGTGTGCTCTTGCACTCCAGGTGAAAGCGCACCGAGGACCGTCTCTCGGAGCTTCAGGAACTGATGACCCTCAGGCCTGAGATCAAGCACAAGATTGCTGTGACCCCGCCCTACCGAAGCGCGCACCGCGTAAAACAGGGCGGTTTTGCCTGTCCCCTTCCTGCCGACCACGAGCCTGGAATGGCCATGCCGGGCCCCTTGGAACTGGCCAGTCTGCACGAAGTACTCCCTTAGCCCTCCAATCTCGTTCTCGGCTGCCGGGTCACCTAGGTCAAGCTTCTCGAGGACGCCCTCGGGCAGCACGACTGATGACTCAACTGGCTTCTGCAATTGCTGCACGACTAGCCGAATTGAACGCTCGAGCAAGGCAGGAATGTGGTCCGGGATGGCGTAGCTCTGAACTACGTCCCGATAATCAAGTGGTTGGTCAATGGCCTCCTCCTGCAGCATTACCACCACCTTTTGCTCGGCCATCGCCACACCGGCCAGGAGAGCGCAGAGCGCGTTGTGAACCAGCGCCCCTCTCCGCTCTGGGCTGAGGAGGTGCGCAACAATGCCAACTGAACCACTTACCTGGCGTCTTGCCTCGAAGAGGGAGAGCCGCGGTGTTTCTACGGCATCGTAGGTGCGAAACCTTAGTGCGGACTTCTTCAACGTCGAGAGCAACTTCACGGCACCGTCGGTATTCACTGGACCCTTCAGCACGTACAACGGGGTTTCGCTAAAGAGTCGAACCGGTGGACGCGGGATTGGCTGGCCAGGAAGTGCCAAATTGAGCCGGTCCGAGAGTTGCTCCGAGTTTGCAAAGTCGAGGTAGCCGATCGTGTCCAACACTCCCAACTCGTCGAAATCCCGCTTGCTGGCCATGTAAGAGGTGTCCCTAACCAACAGGACCGGCCGCCCAAGACCTATGGAAAACCCTATTTCAAAGAGGAGATTGAAGTTCAGCGTGGTAACGTCCGCAACGATCGACGTGGCGAAGCGGGCCGCCTTGCAGATTTCGCAGAAAATGATCCGGCCAGAGATTGGCAGATCCTTCCATGTGCGCCAGTTGCTCTCACTCCGCGTGGCCCGAAGACGCTCGACGGCGGCCTCGATTGTTGCCGCGATTTGCGGTGGATGTGAGGAGTGGCTCGAAAGCCGAGGCTTGATCAATCTCCATCCAAGGCCTCCTTCACCAGTGACTTCGGACTGTCAACCATAGTCTCACACCACCCGCTGGACGTCAGTCAACCTAGCCACGGAACACCAGGTCTGCATGCCACTCGAGGAACTCGCGGTTGGGGCGGTCGTCAGCAGCCCGGGGAAGCCACAGTTCGCTTCCGGCGAGCTGCAGGTACTCCTCGCCGTTGTGGAAGTCCTCCTTCAGCTTTCGGCTGACGCGGAAGCGATGGTCCGGCGTGACGGTGACGTAGCCGCGATCGAACAGGCGGTGGATGTCGGAGCGCAGCAGGAGTCCGTTCGTGGTTTCGTGGCGGCCGCCATCCTTCACTGGCTTGATATGTGCCGCCTCTAGCACCGGCAGGACGCGCTCCCTCGTAATCGCGCAGCGGCGTTCGTAGATATCGGTCACGACGACACGGAACGAACCCTGGCCGAGGCGTGGCCGGACCGGCACCGGGTCGCCGAACATCGGCCTCTCCTCGCCAATCCTCGGCGCCGCCGACGCCGCAACGCGCTCGCGCACAGTCTTCCAAAGCGCCGCGCCGGTTTCCGCTCTAAGGTCGAAGCTCCGGCCGGGGCCGTAACTGCGGCCGAAGTAGTCCGCGGTTGCAATCCATTGGTCCTGTTCAAAGAAGAACGGCTGTTCGAGAATGATGCAGCCGATTGGGTGATTCTCGTCCGCCTCCGACTGCCCGGGCCGGTACTTCTCGATCCTGCGCCGCATCTCTTCCAGCGAGGTCGCACCGTTCTTTACCCCGAACGCCTCCCACGCGAGGATCGTTGGGCAAAGCGAAAAGTGGGCGAAGAACCCCCCACCAACGATGAAGTTGCGTGGGCTATGAAGCTGGAAAAGAAAGGGCCCGCCCGGCTCCAGCGTTCGGAACTGCCGGGAACCTCCAGGCTGCCAGAAGTTGACCTCGTCGGGCTGCAGGGCCTTCAGGTACCAGAACCAGTCGTAGTCGGTGATGCCGACGTAGAGCCTCATCGCAGCCCGCCTTCAACACGCTGGCGGAACCGGTCGTACCGCCTCTCAAGGAACCAGGGGGCCGGTCGATCCGACGGACGGGACGGGCGGTGGATGAGCTGCCCGTGGATCCCCTGCAGCCCATGCCGGAGCATCGGGCCGTCCTCCTCGCGCAGGATCGCCCCGCTCACCTCGACAGTGAGGTCGGGCCGGATCCCGAAGAAGTACTGGTCGAACGCCGCGTGGTGCAGCTTGCAGAGCGCGAGCCCGTTCGGAACGATCGGCTCGCTGTCCGGCTCGCCGTCCGGGATGATGTGCGCCGCGTCGAGCAGCTCCTCGTGGCGGAGGCGGCAAAGAGCGCACTGGTGCTGATAGGCCCGCATCACCCGCTCGTGGAAGGCTTGCTGGTGCAGGCGAACCCGGACGGTCGCCGTGATGTAGGCGCGGCGGGCGTTGGTCCCGGGGTCGTCCGCCGGCAGCTCATCAACGCCTCTCCGCCCGTCCGCAACCCGGAGACGACGGCTGAGATCGGGCCGGGCGTCGACTTGGACGGAGAACGCCAGAGCGCCCCGATCGTCACCGACTATATACACGGGCCAGGCAGCGATGCACCGTCCAGGGACGAAGCCGTTGAAGTAGATGAGTGGTACGCCCAGCCGCATGGCCTCGCGCAGGCCGACGTTGTCCCGGTGGTCGGGGTCGGAGCCCCGGTAGTGGTAACGAAGGAGGTCGCTTCCTTCGAAGCCGTCGTCATAGCGACCGTTCCAGATAGTCGTGATCGAGATGGGCAACGCCATCTGATACGGCTTGAAGATCCCCTGCGGACCGACCAGTCGAACCGGCCCCCCTTCGAACATGAACCCGGTTTCAAGCAACCGGCGCGGCAGCGAATCCCCGTGAATCCGCTCCTGCGCTTCCAGCCACTGGAACGCGGCCATGCGGATGCGGATGTCGTCCGCTGACGATCCCATGCTCGTATTGTTCCCTCTGCATCCTACCGCCGATGTGGTCGGAGAGCCCCGGAGGGTCGTCGGGTGCGCCCCTAGCCGATGGACCCTATCTCGCAATCGATCCTGCGCTGGCGGCAGAAGCGCCGCACGATCTGTGCCTGGGCGCGATAGAAGGTGTTGGCGGAGTGGACCGCGGTCACGCTCGCGTTGTAGTTCCAGCGGCCCCAGAAGAGGTGATCGACGAACGACACGGCTTCGAGGAGAGGCGAGAGGTCCTGCTCGATGATGTTGGGCGTGGGGTAGGGTTCGATGTGGACGTGGGTGCGACACCCGGCCTCGTGGAGCCGGCGCAGGGCCGCGATGCGCTCGGCATACGGGGCCGCGCCCGGCTCCCACCGGCGGCGGAAGTCCTCGTCGAGCGATGCCAGGCTGATCCCGTGGTCGTTGTCGGCCCCGAAACGGCTGCGATCGGCGAGCGCGATGGGCAGGATGCCTTTGGTCAACAGCGAGCACGTGACGTCGTGCCGGTTGAGGAGCTCGACGATCTCGAGCGACAGCGCGCCGACCTCCGGATAACCGACCATGAACGGATCGGTCGTCAGACACAGGTGGACGCTTCGGACAGCCCGGAACTTCCCGTTCAACTCGCGTTCGAGCAAGGCGAGCGCGTTGCCCACCAGACGGGGGCGGCGCCAGTCGCAGGCGTCGCGGACGCGGCCGTAGTGCTTGGCCATCATGAAGGCGTAGCAGGGGTAGCGGCAGCCATGGCTGCACCCCTGCACGTGGTTGATGCCGAAGAAGCCGAGGCCGCTCCTGTAGAGGAGGCTCTTGCGGTTGATGCGTTCCATCCCCACGACCGACCCTCGGATGTCTCCTCCGGCTGCAGCTGCAGCGGTGGCGGCGCTCGGCGAGAAGCCGAGCGCGAGCTGACGTGGGGACGTCCTTTTGGGCCTGCTCATCCTCGGTTGTCCGGGGTCGGATCCGAACCTGCGTCCCGACCGGCCCGCGATTGTTTCACCACTTTTGCTTCTTATGCCAATCCTCCCTTTGCTGCTACCTGCCGGAGCGGAGCGAAGCTAGGTGGTAGGTGAAGCAGGGCTTCGGGTGCTGGTGGCCGGCCCCGAGCGGGCAGGGTGGCCGTTCCATGGTGTGGTGGCGCCGCCCCTGCTCCTACTCCCAGGTGAAGCTCCAACGGAGCGCGTTGAGGTTGCTGGCGTCGATCGACACTCGGAGCATCCGGGTTCTCGTGCACTCCAGAACGCCCGCGATGTAGCCAGCCACGATCTCAAGGAAAGGAGTGGGCAGGTCTGGGAAGCCCTCGACGAGGAGGCGTCCCTCGGTCTGACTCACCACCTGCCCGGAGGCCTTGCCCGTGTCGAAATGGATCGACCAGAGTCGCGCGCTCTGGGAGAGCGCGAAGTGTGGGGTCGCCACGGTCAGGATCGACTTGTAGACGAAGTTGAGGTTGTACTGCGCCTGCTCCTCTCCCAAACTCCTCAGGGGGTTGAGCGCCCCCGGGAAGACCAACGGCGCCGCCAGGCTCAAGATCGTAGCAGCAGTCTCGACGGGCACCCAAGAGATCGGCAGCGCGGTCTTGTAGACCTGGGCATCTTCAGGAGAGAGCTGTCCCAGAAGCGCGGCCTCGACGCTGGGATCCTTCTTCCGCAAGGTCTGTCTCAAGGCGTGAATGTTGGTACCTTTGTACTTCGCCATGGTGACCCTCCCGGTTCGAGAACCCCGCCTGGGCTCGTGGTGTTTTGATTCACGTTACACCTTGCGACGCCGGCGAACAAACGGATAGGAGGTTGCTCTTCACTGGGTTGGAGGATGCAGCCGCGCAAGGATGGATCGGCACCGGATAGCACTATCTCACCATCCAGCCCACGGCGCCGCGGCAACCCTGACTGGCGGGCGACGCTGAGGCTTCACAGCGGCTATCCCCGGAGCACCGTGTCCGCAACAGGAGTCAGGTATGCAGGCAGGGGAGGTACGACGGTTGTGTCCCGCCGACGATAAGGTGAACTCGCTGAACGACGCGCCGGCGTGCCGCCGGTTCGCGCCCTGAGAAGACGACGGGCGGCCGCATGGGCCGCCGCCCGGATCGTCAGCCCGACCGCGACGCGGAGCAGCCGCCGTTCTTCCGCGCCTGTCCGCTCGAGGGGTGCTACTCCTTCTTCGCCACCCCCGGGGTGCCGGGATGCGCGACGTCGTAGGCCGCGATGTCCGCGTCCCTCAGGTGCTCGGCCTTCCACACCATCACCCGGTGGATGCGGTTCCATCCGCTCGGGTGGTCGTAGAAGACGAACTCCTCGAACGGCCCGGGCTTTATCTTGCGGTACTCCGACAGGTGTAGCGCCGCCCGGGCGAAGCCGTCGGGCAGACGGGCGACGTTGACGCCGTAGTTGTCGGCCTCGGTCTCAATGGTGCGCGAGATCGTGTTCTGGACCGGCGTAAGCACGAACAGGAACGCGGAGAACAGGACCAGGAGGAGCGGTAGCCCTGCGACGTCGCCGACGCCGCGGATCCCCCAGCGGGCGCCGTACCGTGCCTGCAGCGCCTCGAACGCCCAACGCAGCGCCGCGAAGGCGGCGACGATGATCACGCCGATGAACACCATTAACTTGTAGACGTGGTTGAGGACGTAGTGGCCCATCTCGTGGCCGAGCACCGCCTTGATCTCCTCGTCCGAGCCTCGGGTCAACAGGTTGTCGTTCATGCTGATCCGCGTCGTGCCGAGCAGCCCGCTGACGTGCGCGCTCATCCGCTTGGTCTGCTTCGAGGCGTCGAACTCGTAGACGTCGGTCGCCGGGATGCCGTTCGCGCGCGCCATCGAGAGAATCCCCTGCTTGAGCGGCGTGTCGGCCAGCGGCTTGAACTTGTTGAACACGGGCTCCAGGTAGACCGGCGCGATCGCCGCGCCGAACGTCACGAAGGCGATCAGCACCAGCGACCCCCAGAGCCACCACGTGCGCGGCGCCTTGCGCAGGACGGCGTAGATCGCCGTGATCGCGAGGGTGCCGAAGACCAGCCCGATCGCCAGGCCCTTCGCCTGGTCGCCGAGCCAGGCGCCCAGCGTCTGGTTCGACATGGCGTACGTGTGCTCGCGGAAGTAGCCCTCGTAGGCGCTCCACGGCAGCGTCACCACGCCGGCGATGACGATGTACTGCAGCGAGTAGAGGGCGGTCTGCAGCCACCGGAAGCGGGTGACCCGCTCGGCCCAGTCGCGCATCCGTGCCGAGAGCCCGGTGCCGAGGAACAGCCAGGCGACGACGAGGCCGGCGACGAGGTCCCACAGGAGCAGCCAGTAGCCGCCCTCGAAGTAGGCGTCGGACTTCGCGCGCGCCTCCGGCGACATCTGAGCCAGATAGCCGGCGGTGGCCGCGTCAGGGTTGAAGTGAGCCGCGGCCTTCTGCGGGGCGGCGGTTCCCGGGTTCAGGGTATCGATTGCCGATGCGGCGCCGCAGACCAGGATCGCGACGAGCGTCACCAACAGGGTCGTCTTCACGCGTTTCATGGGTATCCCTCCCGCGCAGCGGTTGCTCTGACATCAGCATACGCATTCCGGCGCGGAGGGTTCTCGCCGGGCCCGGCCCCTGCGGGTGCCGGAGTCGCTGATCGTGATCGTGCGCGCCGGGCAGCAGTCAGATCTCGCGCGGAGGTGACTGAAGGGCGGCCACAAGGGCCGTCCCTACGTTCGGATCGCCAGGTTCTCCGACACAGGGGCGGGGCTCGTCCCCGCCTGCGGCCTTCACCCTCTCCCGCGTGCGGGAGAGGGCCGGGGTGAGGGCCGGCTCGCCCCCTCCTGCCCTCCACCGCAAGCGGGGGAGGGACCAACGACGGGCGGCCGCAAGGGCCGCCCCTACATCACAATTCGCCGGCGAGGTGAAGAGGCAGGGGCGGGGCTTGTCCCCGCCCTCCCTGCGCCCGAGCCGCCGCGCTCAGGCCAGGTCGAAGCGGTCGAGGTTCATCACCTTGCTCCACGCCGCCACGAAGTCATCCACGAGCTTCCCCTCCGCTCCGTCGCACCCGTAGACCTCCGCGAGCGCCCGCAGCTGGGAGTTCGAACCGAAGACGAGGTCGACACGGGTGGCCGTCCACTTCACCTTGCCCGAAGCGCCGTCGCGCCCTTCGAACACGTCCCCGGCCTCCGACACGGCCTTCCACGTCGTGCCCATGTCGAGCAGGTTGACGAAGAAGTCGTTGGTGAGCGTCTCGGGACGCGTGGTGAACACGCCGTGCGGGGACTGTACGTGGTTCGCACCCAGGACGCGCAGGCCGCCGAGGAGGACCGTCATCTCCGGCGCGGTCAGGGTCAGGAGCTGCGCCTTGTCGACCAGCAGCTCCTCCGCCGACACGCTGAACCTGGCCTTGAGGTAGTTGCGGAACCCGTCCGCGACCGGCTCGAGCACGGCGAAGGAGTCCACGTCGGTCTGCTCCTGCGACGCGTCCGTGCGCCCCGGGGCGAACGGAACCTCCACGTCGTGGCCGGCGTTCTTCGCGGCCTTCTCGACGGCCGCGCAGCCGCCGAGGACGATCAGGTCGGCGAGCGACACCTTCTTCCCGCCGGACTGCGCGGCGTTGAACGCCTTCCTGATCCCTTCAAGGGTTCCGAGCACCTTCGCCAGTCGGGCCGGCTGGTTGACCTCCCAGCCCTTCTGCGGCGCGAGGCGGATGCGCGCCCCGTTCGCGCCGCCGCGCTTGTCGGAGCCGCGGAAGGTGGCCGCCGCCGCCCAGGCGGTCGAGACCAGGTCGGAGATCGAAAGCCCCGAGGCGAGGATCTTGGCCTTGAGCGCGCGGACGTCCTGCGCGTCGATCAGAGCGTGATCGACCGCGGGAACCGGGTCCTGCCAGATCAGATCCTCGGCCGGAACCTCCGGACCGAGATAGCGCGAGCGCGGACCCATGTCGCGGTGGGTCAGCTTGAACCACGCCCGGGCGAACGCGTCCGCGAACTGGTCCGGATGCTCGAGGAAGCGCCGCGAGATCTTCTCGTAGGCAGGGTCGAGCCGCAGGGCGAGGTCCGTGGTCAGCATCGCCGGCGCGCGACGCTGCGACGGGTCGTGCGCGTCCGGCACCGTGCCGGCGCCTGCGCCGCGCTTCGGTCTCCACTGGTGCGCGCCGGCCGGGCTCTTCGTCAGCTCCCACTCGTAGCCGAACAGGTTCCAGAAGAAGTTGTTGCTCCACCTCGTCGGCGTGCTGGTCCAGACGACCTCCAAACCGCTGGTGATCGCGTCGCCGCCCTTGCCGGTGCGGAAGCCGCTCTTCCACCCCAGGCCCTGCTCCTCGATGCCGGCCGCTTCCGGCTCGGGCCCCACGTACTTCGCAATGCCGGCGCCGTGGGTCTTGCCGAAGGTGTGGCCGCCGGCGATGAGGGCGACCGTCTCCTCGTCGTTCATGGCCATGCGCGCGAACGTCTCGCGGATGTCCCTGGCGGCGGCGAGCGGGTCCGGGTTGCCGTTCGGCCCTTCCGGGTTGACGTAGATCAGGCCCATCTGGACGGCGGCGAGAGGGTTCTCCAGATCCCGGTCGCCGCTGTAGCGCTTGTCCCCGAGCCAGGCTTCCTCCTTGCCCCAGTAGACGCCTTCTTCGGGCTCCCAGACGTCCTCGCGCCCGCCGCCGAAGCCGAACGTCTTGAACCCCATCGACTCGAGCGCGCAGTTGCCGGCGAGGATCATCAGGTCGGCCCACGAGATCTTGCGGCCATACTTCTGCTTGATCGGCCACAGCAGCCGGCGCGCCTTGTCGAGGTTGGCGTTGTCCGGCCAGCTGTTGAGCGGCGCGAAGCGCTGCTGGCCGGCTCCGGCGCCGCCGCGGCCGTCGCCGATGCGGTACGTGCCCGCGCTGTGCCACGCCATGCGGATGAAGAGCGGCCCGTAGTGGCCGAAGTCCGCGGGCCACCACTCCTGCGAGTCGGTCATCAGCGCGTAAAGGTCCTTCTTGACAGCATTCAGGTCGAGCTTCTTGAACTCCTCGGCGTAGTCGAAATCCCCGCCCATGGGGTTGGACAGGTCGGAGTGCTGATGGAGGATCCTGAGGTTGAGCTGGTTCGGCCACCAGTCGCGGTTCGACCTCGCCGCGGCGGTCGTGTGCATCACGGGGCGCGTGCCGGGCTTGTCGCCTCCAGCGGCCTTGGCCTTCCGCTTGACGGGGACGGCGGCCCCCTTGGCGGTGGGCTTGAACTTCGTCTTCGGTCTCGTCTTCGGCTTTGGCTTCGTTTTCGTCGTCGGTTTCGCCTTGGCCTTCGCCTTGGGCTTCGGCTTGGGTTTCGTCGTCTTCCTCTTGCGGTCGCTCATTGCGTCCCCCCTTCGATACGCTTCCCTATTCGTGTTCTGTTCCTTGACATCGTCCAACGAAACTTCAAGAAAAGGGACTCACGACTTCCTGCGCCGTCCCCTCATCACCACCTGGTAGTCCCTGACATCGTACTCCCGGAGACTGCTCTCGCCGGAGACGGAGAGCGCCTCCCACGGCACGTCGTAGATCTTTCCCGTCGCCTCGTCCACGAAGTGGTGGTGCCGCTCGGTGTGCGCGTCGAACACCACGACACCCTCGCGGATCGTCTGGGGGCGCACCAGGCCGTGCTCGGCCAGCCGCGTGAGGGTGTTGTACACGGTCGCGCGCGACAGCGTCGGGCACTCGCGCCGGGCCTTGGCCAGAACCTCGTCGGCCGTCGGGTGCGAGGTCGTGCCGAGCACGTAGCGCGCCACCGCGAGGCGCTGCGGCGTCGGCTGCACCCCCGCGCTGCGCAGCAGCTCGTAGATGTCGGCCACGGATTTAGACTACTTCTAAACCTGGAGCATGTCGAGCCATCCCCCGCGAGCGCTTGCCGTGCGTACCCTCCGCGCCCACGGCGTCGCACGAGCCACGCCTGGGAGCGGGGTCTCCACGGTCAGCTCCGTGGGGTCGCCTGAGGGGGTACCGCCCTCCTGGGTTCGTGCTGTCACCGCCACGAAAGAGGGGAGTCAGGCTATGGCCGCTGCGTCCTTATTGGGCGCCGCATCCCGCCGCGGCTGGGGTTGGTCGCCAGCCTCGGGGTTCGAGGCGGGCCAGGGAATGTCGTTCCATCTCCGAGCGCTACCATGTGCGGTAAGAAAGGAACTCCCTATCCATGGACAGAGCGATGGCCTCGTTTGCGATTCGGATTGTGCTCCTCGCCGCCGGCGTTCTGGCGCTCGGCGGGATCGCCGGCTCGTGGGCTGCGGTGCCCGCGCCGGAGAAGGAAGCGCCCGACATCCTGCAGAGCTGGAAGTTCCGCAACCTGGGGCCGGCGGCGGCGGGTGGGCGGGTGGCGGCGGTGGCGGGGATCGCCGGCGACGCCAACGTCTACTACGTGGGCGCGGCGGCGGGCGGGGTGTGGAAGACCACCGATGGCGGCGTCACGTGGAAGGCCGTGTTCGAGAAGCAGCCGACCGCGTCGATCGGCGCCATCGCGTTGGCGCCGTCCAACCCGAACCTGGTGTGGGTCGGCACCGGCGAGGCGAATCCGCGCAACGACGTGGTCACGGGCAAGGGGGTGTATTTCTCGTCCGACGCCGGCGCGAGCTGGAGGTTCATGGGCCTGGCGAACGCCGGGCAGATCTCGCAGATCGTCGTGAACCCGAGCAACCCGGAGGTCGTCGTCGTCGCCGCGCTGGGGCACGTCTGGGGGCCCAATCCGGACCGCGGCGTCTTCCGCACCCCCGACGGCGGCAAGACGTGGCAAAAGGTGCTGTACGTGGACGACACCTGCGGCGCGAGTGACCTCGTGATGGACCCGTCGAACCCGATGGTGCTGTTCGCCGGGATGTGGGAGTTCGTGCGTTATCCGTGGATGCTGGTGAGCGGGGGCGAGAAGGGTGGGATCTACCGCTCCAGCGACGGCGGCGCGACGTGGAAGAAGCTGACCGAGGGTCTGCCGAAGGGACCGCTGGGGCGGATCGGGCTGTCACTGGCGCCGAGCAACGGCAACCATGTGTACGCGCTGATCGAAGCGAAGAAGGGCACGTTGTGGGATTCGGGGGATCTGGGCGACACCTGGAAGCTGGTCAGCTCGGACCCGCGCTATATCAACCGTGGCTTCTACTTCACGACGCTGCAGGTCGCGCCCGACAACGAGGACCACGTCTACCTCGTCTCCTACCAGGTCCTGGAGTCGCACGACGGCGGCAAGACGGCGAAGGTGATCGGGCGCGGCGTGCACGTGGATCACCATGCGCTCTGGATCGACCCGAGAGACGCGCGCCGCATGATCGACGGAAACGACGGCGGCGCCTACGTCTCCACCGATGCCGGCAAGAGCTGGCGCTACCTGGACAACATCCCGATCGAGCAGTTCTACATGGTGGCGTTCGACGACAGCCGCCCGTACCTGCTGTGCGGCGGATTGCAGGACAACAACGGCTGGTGCGGTCCGTCGAACAGCCTCTCGCGCGGCGGGATCGTGGGTGCGGACTGGTGGACATCGGTGGGCGGCGACGGCGAGTACGTCGTGCCCGCGGGCGGCAAGTCCAACATCGTCTACGCCGATTCGCAGGGTGGCTCGATCGTCCGCATGAGCCTGGCCTCGGGCAGCGCGGACTTCGTGAGGCCCTATCTGCACGGCGTCACCGACATGGCGCCGAAGGACCTGAAGTACCGCTTCAACTGGACCTCGCCGATTGCGGTCGCGCCCAACGACTGGAAGACGGTGTATCTCGGCGGCAACGTGCTGTTCAAGTCCACCGACGAGGGCAAGACGTGGAGCCCGATCAGCCCCGACCTGACGCGCAACGACCGATCGAAACAGCTGCCGAGTGGCGGGCCGATCCAGCTCGACATGAGCGGCGCCGAGACGTTCGACACGATCCTCTCGCTGGCGATCCCTGCCGCTGATCCGAGCGTGATCTGGGTCGGCACCGACGACGGTCTGGTCCAGGTGACGCGTGACGGCGGCCGGACGTGGGCCAACGTCACCCCGCCGAAGGTGCCGGAGTGGGGCCGCGTGCAGCAGATCGAGGTGTCGCCGTTCGCGCCGGGGACGGCCTACGTCGCGCTCGACTATCACGAGGTCGAGAACAACAAGCCGTACGTCTTCAAGACCCACGACTTCGGCAAGAGCTGGGCGTCAATTTCGAACGGCCTGCCGGCGGACGATCCGGCACGCGTCGTCCGCGAGGACCCGAACCGGCAGGGGATGCTGGTGCTCGGCACCGATGCCGGGTTGTTCTACTCCTACGACGAGGGGACGCACTGGACGCCGATGAAGGGCAACTTCCCGACGGCTCCGATCTACGACCTCAAGTTCCACAAGGCGACCCGCGACCTGATCGTGGCGACGCACGGGCGCGGGCTGTTCGTCCTCGACGACGTCACGCCGCTGGAGGAGACGTCGCCGGACGTGCTGTCCGGGACTTTCCACCTGTACTCGTCGCAGCCGGGCGTGAACTGGCGACTCTGGCCGAGCGAGAAGCACGGGTTCAGCACGTTGGGCGAGTTCTCGGCCCCCAACCCGCGGCAGGGAGTCGTGATCTCCTACTACCTGGCGCAGGCGACCGAGCCTGACGGCGAGCACGATGGAGAGGATGCGCAGCACGCCACGAAGGCCGGGGAAGGGAAGCCGCCGAAGCAGCAGACAGGTGCGCCCGCACCTGGCGCCGAGGCGGCGCGCGCGGAGACGTCGGCAGCGGAGGAGGCGGAGCAGGCCCCCGAGGGCGGCGAGAAGCGCGGGCCGGTGAAGATCGTCATCACCGACGGGAGCGGAGAGGTCGTGCGCACGCTCCACGGGCCGGGCAAGCAAGGCATCAACCGCGTCGCGTGGAACATGCGCTACGACGAGGCCACCCGGCTGAATGCGGCGCGCCCGCCGGAGGAGGACAATCCGTTCTTCACCCCGGGCGGGCCGACGGCGTTGCCCGGAAGATACAAGGTGACGGTCGCGGCAGCGGGGAAATCGGAGACCACGGAGGTCGCCTTCGAAGCCGATCCGCGCACGCCGTTCGACGTGGCGGCCGCGCGCGCGCAGCTGCAGCACGCGCTCGAGCTCCGGAGCTGGATGAGCGCGATGAACGAGTCCCTCAACCGGATCGACGACCTCAACGCGCAGCTCGCTACGACGCTGAGGCTGCTCGGACCGGAGGCGGAGAAGACCGGCGTGGAGAAAGCCCCCTACGAGCCGGTGGTGGCGCAGGCGCGGGCGTTGCGGGAGAAGCTGAGCGCGGTGGGGGAGAAGGTGCTCAACGTCGCGGCGCTGAAGGATCCGCAAGCGCGGTTGCACAACCTCGCGCGCCTTCACGACCGCCTGCAAAGCGCGAGCCGCGTGGTGTCCATGCCCTACGGCCAGGCGCCGACACCGCTGATGATGGAAGACGTGACGGCGGCGAAGAAGGAGCTCGATGCCTTCCTGGCGGAGTTCAACGAGCTCGTGCACACGGACGTGCCCGCATTCAACAAGCTCGCGCTGGAGAAGGGCGCCGGCACCCTGTTCGCCGGCAACCCGATCGAGCTGAAAGAGGCGGTCGCCGGCTCGGGACATTGATCCATCGATGCGCGGTCGTGGGGTGGCCGGAGCGGCGGGAGAACCGCGTCCAGGGTGGTACCGGCGGCTCCAGCCACGGGGACGCAGCCAAGCGGATCCGGGTGTCGTCGATGCCCGAGACCACGTCGCCAATTCTCTGGTTCCAACCGAACAGCCTGGCGGCCTGGTGGTTTGTGGGCCCACGACACCCTCGAAAAGGAGGCCATACCTCGGCTGAAGTGGGATGCCCCGTGCCGCCGGACGGTCGCAGGTCCGGTGCCGGTCGGCGAGCGAAGCGGAGGAGCCCGGGATGTTCATGACGATTCTGCTGGCGGCGGTCACCCTGCTCCAGGGGTACGTACTCTGGCGGGTGGCGGGCGCGCGGATCCTCGGGCGGAGGATCCCGATATGGGCGCTCCTCGCCGGCGTAGGTGCGCTGTGGACGATCTTCCTGATTGACGCGTTCGCCGCGCACGGAGCTGCGGGACCGCTCGCAGCCGGGCTCGAGCTGGTCGCGATGGACTCGCTCGCCGTGGTCTTCCTCCTGGCGGTATGCCTGCTCGCCGTAGACGTGGTGACCGGGTTCGGGTGGTTTGCGCCGCGACGGGCGCCGGCGCTGCGCGGGTTGGCGGTGCTCGCCGGTCTCGCCCTGGCGGCGGTCGCGATCGTCCAGGGCGTGCGTGCTCCGGTCGTCGTTGACTACGAGGTGCGGCTCGCCGGGCTGCCTGCCGAGTGCGACGGCACGGTGGTCGTTGCCGTCTCCGACACGCACCTCGGCAGTCTCATCGGCCCGCGCTGGCTCGACGCGCGGGTCGCGCAGGTGGAAGCAATCCGCCCCAACATGATCGTGCTGCTCGGCGATATCACGGAGGGACACGGCGCGGCTGCCGAGTCGTTCCTCCCGGGGTTGCGCCGCCTTTCCGCGCCGCTCGGCATGTGGGCGGTGACCGGCAACCACGAGTCGTTCCGCCGCGCCGGCAGGGGTCCGGACGTGCTCGCCGAGGCGGGGTTCGAGGTGCTCCACGACCGGTGGGCGGAGGTGCGCCCGGGGCTCGTCGTCGCCGGCGTGGACGACCTCACGTCGCGGCGCCGCGCGGGGCTCGGCGGCGACCCCGTGGCGAAGGCTCTCGTCGGCCGGCCGCCGGGCGCGACGATCCTCCTGTCGCACACGCCGTGGCAGGCGGAGGAGGCCGCGCGCCTGGGCGTCGGCCTGATGCTCTCCGCCCACACGCACGGCGGGCAGGTGTGGCCGTTCGACCTGCTCGAGAAGTGGCTGTACCCGCTCATGGCCGGCCGCTACCGGGTCGGCGGGATGACGGCGATCGTGTGCCGCGGCACCGGCACCTGGGGGCCGCGCATGCGCCTGTGGCGCCCGAGCGAGATCCTCCGTATCACCCTGCGCGCCGCGCCGCCCGGGTGAGCGGTACCGGACCTGGTCCCTGTCGCACCCGGCCCCGTCTATTGATTGAGCTCCGCCTCGTCCCGGAGTGGAGCGCTGAACTTGATGTCGTAATCCCACTTGGTGCCGCCGGGATCGGTGTACGGTTTGCCGAGATGCAGGTGCCCAGCGATGTTCTTGCCGTCGGACTTCTCCAGCTCGAGTTTGTTGCCTTCCTTGATCGTCGGCCACCCGGCGGCGTCGAAGATGTCGGTCGCGTCGAAAGTGCCGTTGCCTTCGAGGCCGAGCCGGATCGCGTGCACCTTCCCGTCGTTGATCTCTTTGAGGAGGACGTCCGGGAAGAGCGCGAGGTCCTTGTCGCTGATCGGGACGTCGGAGAAGATCACGTGGATGAACGTCTCGCCGCTGCCGGTCGGTTGAGAGATGGCGTAGACGTGTGAGAGCTTCGTTGTCTTGCCGTTGACGATCAGCTTGCCGTCGCACGTTGCCTCTGCCGCACCGAGAGCAACCGGCAACGCGAGAGTGAGCGTGAGTGATGCGAAGAGCGATCGAACCATTGTCCACTCCTTTCCGAAATCCGTGTGTGCCTCACGCCGGATCGCCGTTCGAATCAGGGTGTGTCGGAAAACGTCATAGTAGCACTCTCGGAGGAGTGCGGTTCGCGCGCATAGTTCCGGCACCGGCATCGGCAGCAGCAACCGCTATTGACGGCTCATGGACCTCCGTGGCCGAGGTGCCGTCGCACACGGGCCGGCTGCGAGCACTCGCTGATCCGATCCAGGCCGGTGAACAGCGGCTTCCCAGCCGGACGTTCGACCGTATGCCTAACCTGCAACATTTGGTATGATGGTTACGTATCAGGGCGTGGGAGGTGCCTCATGGTTGGCTTCTGCGGGATCGACTGCCTCGAGTGCACGGCGTACAAGGCGACGATCAAGGGTGACGAGAAGGGGCTGGAGCAGATGGCCGAGACGTTCGGCAAGGGCGTCCTCGGGCCCCTCGACTGGGTGTGTCTGGGCTGCTCCCCGCAGAATCGGCACCTGCTGGCCACGTACTGCTCCACGTGCAAGATCCGCCTGTGCGCCACGGCCAAGGGCGTGTCCAACTGCGCGGAGTGCGAGACGTTCGAGCGGTGCGCCACCCTGCAGGATTTCATGAAGACCGAGTCGGAGACGCTGGCGCGCACGATGGGGTGGCTGAGGGCAAGCTACCTCAAGCGGCACGGGCAGCCGGCGTAGCGATCGGCCGCGCGCGTTGTGAGGACACGGAGGCACGCATGCTCGACAGACTCAAGAGGTGGGCAACCGAGCGCGGGTACCTGGTCGCGTGGGGGCCGCTGGAGCTGGTGACGTCGGTGCAGGAGGAAGTCGCACGCCTCGGCACGTCAGGGGTGCTCGAGAGGGATTTCTACGCCAGCGAGCTGGGCTCTCTCGCCGACAGCCGGGCCAGCCGGACGCGGGGATTGGCGACGGCCCTGATGGTGGTCAAGCCCCGCCCGGCGCACACGGCGTCGTTCGACCTCGGCGGGAGGCGCATCGATGCCGTCCTGCCGCCGACCTACGTCCGCTACCGCCCGCTGTTCGAGGACGTCGCCGCCGACCTTCAGGCCGGCCCGCTTCGCGGAGCCCGGATCGAGCGCCTGATGGCGCCGCTGAAGTCGCTGGCCGTCCGCCTGGGCCTGGTGCGCTACGGCCGGAACAACGTGACGTACGCCCCCGGAATGGGAAGCTACATCCAGCTCCTCGGCTTCCTGACGGATGCCTCGCTCCCGCTCCCCGACGGCTGGCGGCCGCAGGAGCCCACGCTGCTCCCCGAGTGTGAGGGGTGCGGCGTATGTCGCGCCGCCTGCCCGACCGGCGCCATCGCCCAGGACCGCGTCCTCCTGCACGCCGAGCGATGCCTGACGAACGTCAACGAGAACCCGGGTCCGTGGCCGGCCTTCGTGCCCACGCGGATCCACCACTGCCTGCTCGGCTGCCTCCGCTGCCAGCGGGCGTGCCCCGTCAACCCGAAGCTGCCGCTCGAGAGCACCGGCGTGGAGTTCAGCCGGGAGGAGACCGAGGCGCTGCTCGCGGACACCGGAGAGCACATCGCGCCGGTGTGGGACGGAGTGCGCGAGAAGCTCGAGCGGCTCGGCCAGCAGTACTCGGAAGCCGTGTTTGGGAGGAACCTGCGTGCGCTCGTCGAGGCCAGTCGTCTGAGAGCCGGGGTTCGCCTTTGAGTCAAGACGGGCCTGGCCGCGCGGCTTCCCGGGCGAGCGCTCGGGACGGGAGGGCGATGGCGAAGGAGGGCGCGCCGGGATGCGATGCGGTCCGGTTCGGCGGGGTCCGCACCCCGAGGGGCTACGTCTTCGAGCTCACCGGCGGAGCGCTGTGCCTCGACCTTCCGAACACGCTCGACAACCGAAGAGCACCCGCGCCCCGGGAGCTCCTCGCGAGCTACGAGGACGTCGTGGCCTGGGGCGTCCAGGCGGGCGCCGTCCCGAAGGCGACAGCGCGTGCGCTCCGGCAGGAGGCTCGGGCCCACCCCCGCCGCGCGGCGCGGGCGTTGGAGCAGGCGAGGCAGGCGCGCGAGGCGCTCTTCGCCGTGTTCTCGGCGGTGGCGCACGGCCGGGTGCCGCCGGTCGACGCGATGGAAGACCTCAACGCCGTTGTGCCGCACGCGTTCGGGTCGCGGCGGCTCGACCAGTCCGCCGGCTCGCCCGCCTGGGCCTGGGTCGAGCACGATCCCCCTGATCTGGATCGCGTGCTGTGGCCGGTCGTGGTCTCTGCGGCCGAGCTCTTGACCTCGCCCGGGCTCGACCGCGTGCGTGAGTGCACCGGCGAGCGGTGTGCCTGGCTGTTCCTCGACCACAGCAAGAACAAGTCGCGTCGCTGGTGCGACATGACGGTCTGCGGCAACCGCACCAAGGCCCGCCGACACTATGCGCGGGTCAGGAGCGGACGAACAGGCAAATAGGAACGAATCCCCACATCAGTGGGAGCGGGATCGTGCCGCGACCGAAGACCCGCGTCACTGCAGGACGCGGAGCTCGAAGGCGCGCAGCACCGCGCGGGTGCGGTCGCGCACGCCGAGCTTCGAGAGGACGCTGGAGATGTGGTTCTTCACCGTTCCGATCGCGAGGTGCAGGGCGCCGGCGATCTCGCGGTTGCTGCACCCGGCGGCGAGCAGGCGGAGAACGGCCCGCTCGCGCTCGGTCAGCGGATCGGGCGGGTCGAGCGCCGGGAAACGGCACGGCGCGCGCTCGAGGCCGTCGCGGACTCGGGCGGTGAGCGCGGGGCGGATCAGCTCGCCGCCGCCCGCCACGGTGCGGATCGCCTCCGCCAGATCCTCGAGCGTCACGTCCTTGAGCAGGAACCCGCGCGCGCCGGCGCGGATGCAGGCGAACATGGCCTCGTCGTCGTCGAAGGTCGTGAGCACGAGCACGGCGGGCGCGCTGCCGTCCGCGGCGAGCCGGCGCAGGACCTCGATCCCGTCCATGCGCGGCATGCGCACGTCGAGGAGGACGACGTCCGGGCGCAGCTCCGCAATCGCGGCGAGCGCCGCCTCACCGTCGGGCGCCTCGCCGGCCACCTCGATGTCGGGCACCAGGTCCAGGAGGCTCCGGATCCCCTGGCGCACGAGGTGCTGATCGTCGGCGAGGAGGACGCGGATCACGCGGGGGCTCCGGGCGCGGGGAGTTGGACCGTGACCGCGAAACCCGGCGGGCCGGGCGCGAGCTCGAGCCGGCCGCGGAACAACTCGACGCGCTCGCGCAGCCCGCGCAGGCCGTGCCCTTCCTTGAGCTCCGGGCAACCGACTCCGTCATCGCGTACCGTCAGCAGCACGCCTGCGTCGGTGACCTTCACCGCGACCCAGACGTGCTCGGCCTCCGCGTGGCGCAGGGCATTGGTGATGAACTCCTGCACGCAGCGGACGGCGACGTGGGTGCGCGCGGCGTCGAGCCCGTCCGCGCATCCCTCGAGCTCGATCGTGATCGCCGGCTTCTCGACGCCCCCGGCCAGGGCGTCGAGCGCCCGCCGGAGGTCGCCGGCCGGCTCCTCGCGCATCTCGCTCACGAGGCCGCGCAGCTCGCGGAGAAGGTCGCGCGTCACCGCCTGCCCCCGCTGGAGCGACTCGTGCAGCGCCGCGCCGCCCTGGTGCAGCGCCGCCTCGAGGTTGAGGCTCAACGCAGTGAGGCGGTGCCCCATGCCGTCGTGGAGCTCGCGCGCCAGGCGGAGCCGCTCCGTTGTGCGGCCGGAGCGCACGAGCAGGTCGTGCATGCTGCGCAGCTCGGCGTTCGCCTGGGCCAGCTCGACGCGGGCCTTGGCCTCGCTGCGCGCGAGGTGGGCCAGGAGGACGGCGAGCCCCTGCAGCGCGCCGCTGACGAGTGTGACCCCCAGCCACATGAAGTGCTGTGAGAGCGGGACCGCCGCGATCCCCAGCACCAGCGTCTGGCCGGTGCACCACAGGAACGACGCCCGCAGCGACCACACTCGGGCGGCCTGCCAGGCGGTAAAGACGAGGAGGAAGCCGGCCACGACCGAGCCCCAGGTGCGCACCAGGTACGCCGCCGCGCCGACCTCGACCGCGAGCAGGGCGACGAACACGGTCGCGCCCCACCTCGTCCGCACCGACATGTACTCGCTCGCGAGGTACGACCCGCCGCAGCATGCGAGCGCGGCCGCCCACCCGAGCAGGCAGCTCAGCTGCAGCCATTCGGTGTGCTGCAGGATCGTCTCGACCACAATCCCCACGCCGACGAGACCCCACATCCCGGCGGCGAGCCGCCGCGTCCACGCCGAGAGGTCTTCGGTCGGTTCCACGCTCCAAATATAGGCCCCTTTTCCGGCCCGCGGGGGTGCCGAAAGTCACGGGTGCGGTCACGACCTCCGGCACATGCGCGCCCGCGCCCGTTTCCCGACCATTCCGGGTGGAGGCGACGATGCGCATCACTCCGGCGGCGTTCGCGGTGCTGCTGCTGCCCGGAATCGTCCGTGCCGAGACGGCACCGCGGCCGGCGGTCGTCACGGTGCGGGCGACGGGGGCGATCCGAATCGATGGGCGGCTCGACGAGCCGGACTGGCAGCGCGCGCCGGTGACGATGGGATTCCGGCAGTGGTCGCCCGATTGGGGCGCCGCGTCGCGCCTGCGCACCGAGGTGCGCGTCCTTTTCGACGACCGCTTCGTGTACGTCGGGGCACGGATGTTCAACCCGGCGGGCGCGGCGGGCGTGGTGGGTCTCACGCATCGGCGCGACTACCAGAGCGACAGCGACTGGCTCGGCGTGTACATCGACTCGCTCCAGGACGGCCGCACCGCGCACGCCTTCCGCGTCAACCCGGCCAACGTGCAGATCGACCTCATCAACTATGACGGCGAGTCGGAGGACACGGGCTGGGACGCGGTGTGGGAGAGCGGCGCCGCGGTGGACGCCGACGGCTGGACGGCGGAGCTGCGGATCCCGATCGACGTCCTGCCGTTCCGCAACGGCGGACGGCCCCAGCGGTGGGGGATCTACTTCGACCGCTTCAACGTGAAGCCCGCCGAGTGCAGCGCGAACATGGTGACTCCCCGCGGCGTCCTGGGGTTCGTGAATCACTTCCCGGTGCTCGAGGGCTTCGAGCCGGCCAAGATGCCGATGCGGCGCGAGCTGATCCCGTACGTGTCGGTTCGGGACAAGACGACCACGGCGCCGCCGCTCGACGACCGGGGGACGTCGGCGGACGCCGGGCTCGACGCGCGGCTCGGCCTCTCCTTCGGCGAGCTCGACCTTGCCGTGCGCCCGGACTTCGGCCAGGTCGAGGTGGACGAGCAGGTGCTCAACCTCTCCACGTCGGAGACGTTCCTCCCGGAGAAGCGCCCGTTCTTCGTCGAGGGGTCGGAGGTGTTCAGGATCGTCGGACCAACACTGTTCTACAGCCGCCGGATCGGGCGCGCGCTGCCGGAGCCGGAGTCCCCGCCCGGCGCCTCGCTCGCGGAGCGCCCGCTCGCGGCGGACATCCTCGCCGCGGCGAAGTTCACCGGCACGTCGGAGAAGGGGTTCACGCTCGGCCTCCTCGGCGCCGTGAGCGAGGGGGAGAACGCCACCTTCCGCGACGCCTCCGGCGACACCTTCCGGCAGCGCGTCGAACGACCGGCGGACTTCGAGGTGGTGCGGGGCTTCCAGCGGCTCGACACGCGCGGCTCCTACGTCGGCGGGATCGTGACCCACGCCGGTTGGCACGGCGCCGGCGGCCGGGACTCGCTGCTCGGCGCGGCGGACTTCCTTTGGAAGCTGCCGAACGGCCGCACGCAGATCGACAGCCTGGTGGCTGGCAGCCGCGCAGGCACCCCGGGCGCGATGCAGAGCGGCTTTCAGGCACGGTTCAACATCCAGCACACCTTCAAGATACCCTGGACGCTCGCATTGCTGGCGGCGACCACGACGCGGGAGTACAGCCCCAACGATCTCGGCTACCTCGACCGGACGGACTTCACCTGGACCGGCGCCACCCTCTCGCGGGGGTGGGACCGCCGCTGGCACTCGCTGCGCAACTGGAGCGTGAGCTTCCTGGCCGAGCAGGGGGACGACCGCGCCGGCCGTCCGTACTGGCGCAACGTGGACGCGAAGGCGGCGACCGAGTTCACCAACGAGTGGACGGCGTCGCTCGAGGCCGCCTTGCGCCTGCCGAGCTGGGACGACCGCGAGCTGCGCACCTATATGGACCCGGTGAAGAAGTACCTCCGCCGCCCGGCGGAGCCGTACCTCGCCGCGGCCGTCGGCACGGCGACGCAGAAGCCGTGGTCGGTGTCGTTCAAGGTTGAGCGACTGGACGAGGAAAGCGGCCCCACGACCTGGCTCACGCTTGCGCAGACGATCCGCCCCGTGCCCCGCATCGAGATCGGCCTCAACACACTGCTCATCCGGCAGGCCGGGGGGGTGCGCTGGCTGGAGACCGTCCCGGGCGCGAACCCGACGGTGGGGACCCGGCGCCTGTCGCACCTCGAGCAGGTCCTGCGCGTCTCGTACGCGTTCACGCCGCGCCTCACGCTCCAGCTCTTCAGCGAGTGGTTCGACGCGAACTGGGCGTACCGCGACATCCGGGCCTGGGCGGACGACGGTGTCCTGGCGCCCGCGACGGCGACGGGACCGACGGCGTTCTCCTCCCGCTCATGGGCGCTCGACGTCGTCGGCCGGTGGGAGTTCCGCCCCGGCTCGGCCGCCTACCTCGTCTTCACCCGGGGCGTCACTGCCCCACCCGGTGACGTCGCCAACGATCACGGCGGAATCAGCCCCTACCGTGACATCGCGTCGCTGAGCCGGCTGCCCGCACAATCGGTGATCCAGCTCAAGGTGAGCTGGTGGTTGTGAGGCTGTCGTGCTCTCCATGTGGCGATCGTGCCGGCCGGACGGCGACCGCGTGGCCGCCCGGTCGGCTTCGCCGCTACTTCGCCGTGGGGATGTAGCTGAGGTCGGGCCGGTAGCGGATGAGCTCCGAGTAGGTGTGGGTCGTGTTGCCCACCACCGCCTGAACAAGGGCGACGGACCTCTGCGGGCCGTAGACCTCCGCGAGCGCCTGGCTGAGGGTCTTCGCCTGTGGCTCCATATCGGCCCAGCTGGCGCGAGCCGTGACGAGCACGAACGCGGGGCCCTTTCCGCCGCTCACCAGCCTGTACCAGAACGAGTGCACCGGCCAGTCAGCCTTGTCGAGAGCCGTCTTCGCTTCCTTGATGGCGCCCAGGAACGCCTCGACCCCGTCCGGCTTGACGTAGAAGTGAGTCACCTGAGCCATCGGTGATGGCCCCTTGCCGGCGGGCGGCCGGCTCGCGTCGGGGATGAGCTCGTAGTAGGCCGTGAACTCGGATTCGATGCTCGGGCCCATGTTCACATCGGCGTCGGCGGTGTCGGCCTGTTCCAGCTTCTCCCAGGCGTCGAAGTCCTTCCACTGGTGGCCGAACGTGCCGGTCATGTACGTCCCCTCGTGCTCGCCGCTGATGGTCTCCCACGTGAACCACGACCAGGCGTCGTTCGCCTTGCGGTGGAACTCGAAGTGCTTCTTCCGCCCCTGTTCGAACTGCGCCGCCGCGCCGGGTTTGGGCCTGAAGAAACCGATCCGGGCGATCGTTCCGGGCTTCTCCTGCGCGAGCGCGGGCAGGGACAGCACCGACGCCATCAATGTTGCGCACATCGACATCTCGAGCTTTCTCATCGAAGCCTCCTCCATCGGGTTTTGACGTGAAAGGGTAGGCCACGGCGAGATTATTCCCGCCCAGGTCCGGAAGCACCTCGCGCCCACCGCCAGAAAGCTCAGGGTGCATTCGTGCGAGAGCCGTGTCGTCCTGTGCAGGGGCGGCCGTCGCAGCTGGCCGCTCCGGGGTAGGTGTCAGGTCCGGCGAGTTGATCAGACGGGTGGGGCGCGGTCACCCCCCTCCGGTCCGGGTCCGGGTCGGGGAGCCCCGGCCATCCGCTCGGACCCCACAAGCTCCACGTCGGCCGCCCTGCAATAATTCCCCTCGGCCTGCGTCCTGAGAGGCGAAGGAGCCACGTCGTGCCCCATGGTCGGATCGCTGAGTTCTTCAAAACGGAATACGGCCGGCTGGTGAGCTACACCCGAGGCCTGCTGTCGCAGGCCGCCGATCTGGACGCGGAGGACGTCGTGCAAAGCGTTCTGGTGCAGGTCCTGGACCGTTCCGACCCCAGCGTTCCGCTGGAGAACCTCGCTGCGTACGTCTATGCCGCCCTGCGCAACCGCGTCGTGGACCACTTCCGCCGGCGCAGGCCGGAGGAGTCGCTGGACGCGGAACGCGGGCCGGAAGGGGCCGGGCTCACCCTGCGGGACCTCCTGTGGGACCAGCACGCGGACGCACTCACGGTCCTGGAGGACCGCGAGTGGCGCCTGGCCCTGTTCAAGGCGATCCGCGCGCTGAGCGAAACCGAACAGGACGTGCTGATCGCAACCGAGTTCGAGGGCCGGAAGTTCCGGGAGCTGTCCGAGGAGTGGGGCGTCCCGCTCAACACCCTGCTGTCCAGGAAGGCGCGCGCCCTCAAGAAACTGAACCAAGCACTGGTCGCTTGGAGAACCGCGTAAGGAGGAACACGTCATGCGAAACGGATACGGACATCGTAGATGGGGAGTCGAAAGGATCGTGGCGGTCGTCGTGGGCGGGTTGGCCATGGCCGCCGTGCTGGGGCTTGGGCTCGGCTGGCTCGTGCAGTACCTGTGGAACGTCACGGTCGTCAAACTGTTCGCGTTTCCGGCGATCACGTACTGGCAGGCGGTCGGGCTCTTCGTCTTGGCCAAGTTGTTCTTCGGCGGGATGGGCCTCCACGGCAACGGCCATCATCACCGCAGGCGGGGTCCTTGGGGCGCGCGCGGGATGGGATACGAGAGATGCGGCGGGCGCCACGAGATGTTCGATCGTTTCTGGGAGGAGGAGGGGGAGAAGGCCTTCGACGCCTATCTCGAGCGGGTGCGGTCCGAGGGCAGGGAACCGAAGGAACCGGGGAACTAGGCGGAGTCCCCCTACGCGATCGGCTCCGCCATCGTCATGGACGATTCCATCCGAACTGCTCCCGAAGGTGCCACTTTCGGGAGCACGTTCAACCCGATGATCCGGCGCTCGCCTATGCCCGATGGATTTCCAGACAACCGCCTCAGTTCGAGGCGGCCCGCGGCGAGGACCGACGATCCCTCCCGCGACCCAACCGCCCGTCCACCTAATTGTCCTCTCGGAAAGTTGCCGTCCTCAGATCGGACTCGTTCCTTGCACTTCTCGACGCGGTGTAGTCGAACAGGTGCTCGGCAGCCTTCTTGAGCGGATTCAAGCGGGCCGGGTAGAAGTAGTCAGCTTCGAACGACCTCTTGTCCCGGTAGTACCTGTAGTCGCGATAACTCTCGTTCAGCATCAGCCGGACCTTCGTTCGAGCCATGCTTAACTGCATGACGTGCGAGAGCGTCGGGACGCAGTAGGGCGGCCCCGACATCCCGTCGTGAAACCTCCTGCTGTGCGCCGCGAGAATGCCGTCGATCTTTCGCTGGTCTTTCTCACTCACCGGCTCGAGGGCTGTGACACAACGCCCCGTGACCACGTTGAAACCGAGACTGTCGCCCAAGAAGTCCAGGTACTCCACCACTCTCGGCCCGCCATAAATACCCTGGACAACGATGCTCGTGAAGGTCTTGCCGAAAAAGCACGGACGATGGATCACAAATCCGAGTCTGTCGAGGAACCTCTTCATGATCGCGGAGACCTGGAACGAGTAGGTAGGCGATGCGAAGACGACTCCGTCCGATGTCATCATCTTCTCGATGAGCACATCCCGGTCATCCTCGCGAGACAGACAGAACTCCTCTCCCTTTTCGAAGCAGACACAGCAGCTCCTGCACGTTTCCAGGTTGTAGTCGCTCAGGGTGACTATCTCGTAGTCGACGTCGCCGACCGACACCAGGGAATTCAGAAACCTGCGCACACAATCGAACGTGTGCTTCTTGCGAGCACTGCCGACGAACGCGGTGGGCTTTTCATGCGGAACCTCCTCCACGGGCACCCCAGCCAGCGACAGGTAACCACAACCCCGGATCAAATATGGTTCCGCGGACTCGACCAGGCAAGTACTCCTGGACCTCGCCCGGTTGGTCCCGTTGTCCGGCCGGCAGGCGGTGCGAGTGCCCGAACCGGACGGGCGGCCAGGACGGCATCGTTGATCTGCTGAACCCGCTCTGCTGTCAGCGCCGCCCTCATGGCCACCCGCGGTCCCTCCAAGCGGAACCGTGCTAAACGGTGAGCTTCCGCAGCCCGCCGGCCCTGACGACGACCACGGTCACCAGGACCCAGACGCCGGCGTAGGCGTACCAGAGCGCGGTCGACCCGCCCTGGGCGAACAGCGGGAACACCGCGCCCGCAGTCACTGTGTTGACGGTCGTGTGGAAGAGCATCTGCAGGAGGACGCTGCCGCGGGTGTGGTTGAAGATCCAGGTTGCGAGAACGGTCGCCGGCACGATCGCGATCAGAAACGCCGGGATGATCGGCGGCGCGAACTCGGTGCCCATGAGCGGCAGGTGCCAGAGCGCCCAGATCGGCGCCAGGATGAGGCTGGCCACCATGGGTGAGTGATGTCTCTGAAGCTGCGGCAGCGCGAAGCCGCGCCAACCGGTCTCCTCGCCCAGGCCGATGAAGAGCAGGATGAAGACGAATCGATTCACGACCTCGCGCCACGTTGGCAGGTGCGTCAGGTCGGGCCGGGGCGCGCCGAGGAGCACCGCGATCGCCGCTGCGGTCCCGCAGACCACCACCGGGAGCAGCAGCGCCACCGCGTACCACGACCATCCCACCCGGGCCCTGACCAGGCGCCCGAGCAGTTCCTTTACCCCGGCGCCGCGCCCAACGATGCCGGCCACGATCAGCGCCGCGGCCATCGGGCCGAGCGGGTTCGGGCCGGTCGTGGTGTGGCGCGCGAGCGCGATCAGCCACGGGTACCACGACAGCAGGAACGCCAGAACGAAGAAGACGAGGAGCGGGTGACGCTTGATCATGGTGAGCCCTTCCCCGATTCAAGAACGAAGGTCCGGGCACCGATGTTCTCGAGTCCCGTCCGATCGAAGGACCTCGTCGCGGCACGACGGCGGCCCGACCACCATGACACCCGCTCTCCGGCGAGGGATCTCCCCACACCTGGCCACCGGATGGACGTACTGACCATTGATCTCGCCTTCTCGAGCGAAAGCCGGCTCACAACCCCCCGTGGAGCCGACCGAACGTGCGGGCGAGCATGAGCGCCATGATCAGGATGCCCGCCGCGAGGACAAGCACGTGCCGGGTGTTGCGCAGATCGAATCTCCCGATGCGGCAGACGAGCACGTAGCCGACGGCAAGGTTGAAGAGGCCCCACAGGACGTTGACCGTCGAGGAGGACAGACCTTCCCCGGGCGGCGACGCGAATGGACTCTGGAAGGCGTTTCCCGAGATCCCATTCACGAGATGGGGCACGGTGTTCGCGAGAAAGGTCCCTCCGAAGAAGTAGGCGACAAAGTGGTACCAGCGCGTTGGCTTGTCCATCCCGGGCCACCTCCCTCCCGCCGATTCAGATCCACGGAACCGGTGGGTATTGTACCCACCTCTCCTTCGCGACGTTGGCGCGTGCCGGGTCCGGCGGCGCTGCAGCGAAGCGGCGGGATCGGCTGCGGGGGCGGCTGTCAGGCTCGTCCTGCGGCTCAGAACATCCAGGGCCCGGGATTTGTGACCGAGACGCAACCCACACCACCGTCCCGAGTTGGTCGTCCGACTTCAGGACAGGCTCGACTCGCACCTCACGGCGCAACGCCGGCGGGATGAGGGGCCTCGGAGCCGCGAGCCGCGGGACGCGCGCCCGGACGCGGCAGCAGAGATGCGTACGTCGCCAAGAACTGCGCCGGGCCTCGCTGCACCAGCGCGACCAAGGCCGCGCGTCCGTTCGCCGCCTCGATGCGTTGTGCCATCATCGCGCCCACGCGGTACCACAGGCGCTCCCCGGAAGACATGCGTTCGATGACCGCCCAGGCCGCGGCGTCGGCGGGTTGGGCGCCACGGCTCATGAGAGCGTCGTACTCTTTGAAATAGCTCGCCAGGTCGGCCTGCATCCGCTCGGCATCTTCGAGCGCGACGTAGTCGCGATCGTCCGCCAGCGCGTGATCGTCGCGGCGGCGCTGATACGCGGCAAGCACAGCCATCCCCTCCAACTGGGTGCTGTACTCGACGAGCTTCATCAGGTCCGCACAGGACTTCAGGTCCGCCAGCTTCGGCGGCTTTTGGTAGGTCATGAAACCGACGTGATGCAGCTCGTGGATCGCGTAGTAGAGCACCTCTCGGGGATGATGGTCGAAGTGCGGGGCCGTGCAATTGAGGGATGCGTTCGGAGCGAATGCGACGCCGATGTCGTAGCCAAAGGTGAGGAACAGCGCTCCTCGAAGCCGAAAGTCGGCCGGCAGGTAGCGGAGGGCATCGTTCACCCAATGCGGATCCGCCAGCATCGGTCCGGAGAAGTAGGCGAGGCTTGCCTGGCAGACAGCCGAGCGCTCAGCCTTCGTTTCCTGCGGGCTCAGCAGGTTCGTCACCAGCGCAGCGCGGGAGTCCTTCGGGACGTCGTAGGCGAAGTTGACCGCGTGGGCGAGGATGTGCGTGATCGCCGGGAGATCGGCCATGCGAGCGGCGAGCGCCGCGTCGCCCGTCCGCACGTACTCGATGGCCTGGACCGCGAAGGTCGCGTCAAAGCTGAGGTCGTGCGCTGCCAGCGGGTCGCCCGCCGGAACGAGGTCACGCAGCGTGCCTCGGGCGCTCTCTGCGAAAGGTTGCTGTGCAGGAGCCGCCTGCAAGGACATGAGCGAAACGCAAAGAAGGACGAGGGCCCACCGCATGCGCGACAGACTAGCACCCGCGCTTCGGTCGCTCCCGTTCACCTGCTGCCATGAAGCGGGACCGTCCGGCGTTGGTCGGTCTCGGCGTCTCCTCCGGCGACTTGTCAACCGTGATGTGCGGCCGCCGCGACCGCGCTATCAAGGGTCGCGGCTTCACAGTCGGCACCATGACACCACGGACCTCTATCGAGGAAAACGTTCGAGCCCTGGTGCCGCTGGCGGCGGGCTACTTTGTGCCGGTCGGTGCCTGTCCCGGCGGCGGGGCGATCACGTACGGGCGTGCGTCCTTCATCTGCCACTTGCCGCCGGCTTTGGCCATGATGGCGAACACGTGAAGCGTAAACGTCGGCATCGGCATGCCGTCGGCGCCTCGGATTCCCTTGATCTCCCCTGTGGCGTCCACCTCGGCGATGGTGGGAGTGAGGAATCGGAAGGAGAAGTCGGAGAACGTGTGCGTCGTGCCCTTGGCGAACCCGACGTTCTCCTGCTCGAACACCTTCTCGATTGCGGCCCGGCCCTGCGCTTTGACGCCGAATGGGTTGATGAGAGTTGCGTCGTCAGCCCACAGCGCGGCGCGGGCATGAGCGTCGCCGCTCGCCCAGGCGTCGGAGAACTGCTGCCACCATTGGTGAATCGCGGCCTCGGCGCCGGCTGGGCCGGCGGCAACGGCCGGAACCGCCAGGGCGAGAATGACACAAACGGCGAGCAGAGCTTTCATGACTGGTTCCCCCTTTGTGCAGGCATCTGACCAGAATCTCCTGACTGTCGTAGCCTACCGATGGCATCGCCAACGCCGCAACCTGCGGCTGCATTCCACCTGCCGCGCTGCCGCAAGCCGACGCACGTGCCAGAGAAGAGGGCGGGCCGAAGCCCGCCCGCCGATCGCCCGTACCGGCCGTCGTGACCCGGATTAGAGCTCCCTCGTTACGCCCGGAACCCCCTCGTACTCAGTGGGTGATAGAAAGAGACGCATCGTGATGACGGCCGAGAGATTGACCAGCATCGGGGCGTCACGGTAAAGAACCACGATGAAGGACGGGCCGAGGTCCTGCAGCTCGCCGTCCAGGTGCTCGCCATCCACCGTCGTGATGCGCACCTTCTTGCCCTTCCAGCTTTCCAGCAGTTGCGCCGTTCCGAGCTCCATGACTTCCTGCCCTTCTCGACAGCTCACTACCCGGCTCGTAGCCCTCTTGCGCGTCTCGCTGCAGTTCTGGCTCAGGATAACGCAACCGGGACCGCCGCCCAGCGCGCAGTCCGGCCGTCGGCGTCAGGCGAGGCCGCTCGCCGGCCGCCGCCCGCGACCCGCAACCTGCGGCCCGGAAAGACGTACCCGTGACAGCGACCGCCGAGCGCTCGCGGCTCGTGGAGGTTGACATGGACCGTAAGACATTCCTCAAGGCCTCGCTCGGCGTCGTCGCGACGTCGCTTGCCGGGGCCTCCCTGACGGCCGGCGCAGACGAGACGGCGTGTGTCAAGGATCTCGCGAAGGCCAGCCAGGAGAGCGCGTTCGTCAACGCGTGGCTGACCGACCTTTTCGATGCGATCGACGCCGAAGTGGACGGGCCGACGCGGGTTCGGCTGCTGGAAGCGTGCGGCCGTGGATGCTTCCGCCGCTACGCCTTCAAGCAGGAGATCGCCAGGAAAGGCAAAGGTAGCCTCGCCAATCTTGAACGGGCGTACAGCGAGAGCTTCGAAGCCTGGATCGAGGGCGACGCGCTTCACATCCGCTACGGCAAGATCTCGAAGGGCTGCTACTGCCCGGCCGCCCGCAATCGCCCTGCGCGCCCCCACGACCTCCACTGCGAGTGCACGAGGATGACGCACCAGACGGTGTGCGAGACCGCGCTCGGGCGCCCGTGCCGGGTGGAGATCCTCGAGACCGTGCGCCGCGGCGGCACGAGCTGCCACTTCGCGGTCCGGCCGGCCTGACCTCGCCGAGGCACCCATCCCTCAAAAGATCTCAGAATTCTGTTCAAGGTTGACAGCGTGTTGTAACATATCATCCACAAAAGTGAGATCGATGTGGCTACGAGCGAGCGATTGGGCGCCGCGACCCCTCAGCATTCGCGAGGTCCGGGCGCTGAACTTTTGAGGCGAACGACCCTGAAGGAGGCTATGATGACGAGCACCTCATTGAAGCGGGCAAACCCGGTAACTGGACCGACGGCTCTCGGGGCTGATCGAACCGGACACCCCTGTCTTCGCGCTGCGGTCGTGGCGCTGGCGGTCGCCGGCGTCTTGCTGGGTGCGGCCCGCTGGGCGGGCGCGGCGACGCATACCTGGACGGGCGCGACGAGCGCTGCCTGGTCGGTCGCCGGAAACTGGACCGGCGGCGCCCCGGCACCGGCCGAAGCGCAGCCGGTGGACCTGGTCTTCCCCGAAGGCGGCTCGAATCCCGCAATGAACAACGACATCGCAGGCCTGATACTCAACTCGATCTCCTTCACCGCGACGACCACCGCGTATTCGATCGGCGGCGCCAACGGTTTCACGCTCGGGGCCGGCGGGATCTCCACCGTCGTTGCGGTCGGAATCCACCATCAGATCAACGTCGCGCTGACGCTGGGCGCGTCCTGCCCGTTCGTGGTCTCGACGCAGCTTCTCGTCAACAGCACGCTCGCGGTGGGCGCCTACACGCTCACGGTGACGACTAACTCCCCGACGAGCGCGTTCGTCCAGGACGTGGTCAGCGGAAACGGGGCGATCGTGAAGAACGGCAACGATAGCCTCATCCTCTCGGGGCTGCCCGCCAATACGTTCAGCGGATCGTGGACGATCAATGCCGGGAGCGTACGCGCCAACAAACCGGCGGGCGTCGCGGCGATCAACGGTCCGGTCACCATCAACAGCGGCGGATACCTATACGCCAACAACACATCGAACAACAACTTCGGGACATCCGAGATCACGGTGAACGCGGGTGGGACGCTAGACCTCCAGGTCTTCGGATCGACCGCGCAGAGCATCGGCTCGCTCACCGGCGCCGGAGGGGTCAAGCTGGGCGTGGCAACGCTCACGATCGGGACGGACAACACTTCGACCACCTTCAGCGGCGCGATCAGCGGGACAGGCGGCATCGTGAAGACCGGGTCGGGGACGTTGACGTTGACCGGCACCAGCACGTACACGGGATCGACCGCGGTGAACGCCGGCTATCTCACGGTCAATGGCTCGATCGCGACGAGCGCGGTCACGATCAGCGGTTTCGGCGGCCTGGCGGGAGTGGGAACGGTCGGACCGCTCACGATGACAGGAGGCGCGATGGAGCCCGGTGGCTGGACGGGTCTGCCGCCCGCCATCCCCGGGATCCTCGCCGCCAGCGGCGCGTCGACGCTCGCGGCCCCTGGCCTATACGTTGCCATCATCAACGGACCCACACTGGGGACAGACTACAGCCAACTCCAGGTCACCGGCACGCTCGCGTTGGGTGACGCAGTCCTCCAGTTCCAATCGGTGCCGTATACGCCGACGCCCGGGACGGTCTACACGATCATCACGACCAGCGGCGGGGTGAGCGGTACCTTCGGAGGGCTGGCCGAGGGCGCGAGCGTGCTCGGTCCAGATGGGACCTCGTACCGCGTCAGCTACGCCGCCAATAGCGGACGAGACGTGACACTCACCGACCTGACGCGTACCACCGGTATCCCCGCTCTTGACTGGCTGGGGCTGGTGATCCTGGCTCTCGCTCTCGGAGCCGCGGCGTTCCTGGTGTTGCGCAGAATGACCATGTGAACCTGCTCCTCCTCGACGGGCCGAAAGAGGGGTGTAAAGGCAAAGGGTGCCAGGTTCGCGTTTAGCTGATTTGTAGTTGCGGCCTGGCGATTGCCGAGACTCGCTGCGAAACCGCGCTCGGGCGCCCGTGCCGGGTGGAGATCCTCGAGACCGTGCGCCGCGGCGGCACGAGCTGCCACTTCGCGGTCCGGCCGGCCTGACCTCCGCTGTGGCGTAACCTTCGCCCGATCTCCACGTTGACCGTAGCTCAGCCAGAAGGGGACTTGGCGGTCTCCTTCACCGAGTGATGGAACCGTTGCCGACACGTTGTCCGCGTGTTGCCTGCCCGTCAGGCCAATCCGGGGCATGAGGCCGATCGTTGACGGCAAGGTGGCTGAACCAGGGCCGGCGAGCCGCCACCGCGAAAGGAGAAAGCGTATGCTCAAAAAATGCAACAGTGGCGGCCGATGGAGATGCGGCGTGGGCGTACGGATGGGGCCGACAACCGGGCGGAGCAACCTGCCGCGCGAGGTTGCCGCCCGGCGCTTCGCGCGGTGGCCGGGAGATGACGTGGACGGGAAGGGGGGGAGGGCTCGTGCCGCGATCGCCGAGCATCGGTGTGCGAAAGGCGTCGGCGGCCCGGAGCCGCCTGTTGGTTGCACGGCACGGATGAGGACGCTCCGAGGCGTCCGCTGGGCAGGTGCGAGAGCAATTGCCGGAGCGGTTGTCCGGACGGCCTGTCTGATGGCGCTCACGGCCACGATCGGGCTCGCCGGTGAGGACTCCGCGCCCGGGAAGTTCGCTGTTCAACCGGGGTTCGGGCTCCTGACGGCCACTGGGGTGGGCTCGATGTCCACCGACCTCAACGGCCATCCCGGCTTCGGATTCGCCATCCGGGGGTACCTCCCCGTCGCAAGCCGGCTGGAGCTTCGGCCGGGCTTCGAGTGGACCGGGTACCGAGTCAACGAGTACAACGTGGCGGCGTTTCTCCTCACCGAGCTGTTGGGGGGTTCGTACGAGGACACTCGGGTCGTGTTCCGCACGTACAGGCTGGGCCTCGACGGTGTCGTCTACCTCATGGAGCCGCACGCGGGGCCGTTCCTGAGCGGAGGAGTCGGCGTGCAGCTCAGTCAGGTGTACATCGAGGACGTCGTCCACTACGCCAACGCGGAGGAGGACGTGACCCCCCTGCATACCTCGTCCGCGACGACCGGCCTGTGGCTCGGGGGCGGCGTGGGCTACCAGTGGGCGGAAAGCAACGTCGAGCTGCGCCTGTCCCGAGCCCCTTACGGTTTCACGGCGCAACGTCCCGCCGGCCACGGGAACACACTTCCGTTCGAGGCCCGGCCCGGCTGGGCCCTGCACCTGATGTTCGGCGTCAGGTTCCCCGCGGCGAAACCCGCGCCGGCCCCAACGACCTGATAGGGGACGGGCGCGCTCGCATGGGTACCTCGGGGGTTCCTGGGACCCCCGGTGCCTTTCTGCACCGTGCGGGGACTCGCGCCGGGTTTGCTGGCTCGGCACGGGCTCGGTGAGAAGGAATTTCCTTACCGTATCAACGGCTGCTGTCACAGGCGGAGCAGGAGGGCGATATGCGTCTCAAGAGCCTGGCGAGCGCGGCTGTCACCCTTTTCATCGGCGTCGCGGCCCGTGCGCACGGCGAAGCGCCTCAGGATCCGCTGGTCGGGCTGTGGGGCAGCGAGGGTTTGTATGGGCCGGCGGTGCGCGGCCAGCTGACCGTTGACGGCCGCGGACAAGCATGGCGCGCCACCATCGCCGGTTTCGACGTCGTCGCCCGGCACCAGGGGAACGCCGTGTCATTTTCCCTCCCGAACGACCAGGGCGAGTTCCGCGGCGAGCTGGACGCGGACGCGGCGCACATGGTCGGGCAGTGGATACAGCCGCCGGGCCGGGTGTACTTCAGCCGCTTCGCCACGCCTGTGGCGCTGCTGCGCAGCGGCGACGGCGTGTGGCAGGGCGCCGTCACTCCGCTGGACAATCGCTTGTCCGCCTACCTGCTCATCAGCCAGGCGGCGGACGGCACGCTCTCGGCATTCGTCCGCAACCCGGATTTCAACTTGGGGCGCAACGCCCCCTACAGGGTGGTGCGTGACGGCGACCGCGTCACTCTCATCGGCACCCGCAGCGGCGACCGCATCGACGGCAGCTACGACAAGGCCGGCAACCGGCTGCTGATGCGACTGCGCATACCCAACAGCACCCTGGAGTTCACGCCGCGGGGCCGCAACGACGCCGTGGGCTTCTACCCCGAGACGCCGCCGCAGGACAAGATCGGCTACGTGCAGCCTGTGAGCGAGGAGGACGGCTGGGCCACCGCCTCGCTGCAGCAGACCGGCCTGGCGCCGGATCCGCTGCTGGCGCTGGTGGACACGATAGTCAACACACCTTACGCCGGCTTCAAAACCCCGTACCTGCACAGCCTGCTGATCGCGCGCCACGGCAAGCTGGTGCTGGAGCGGTACTTTCACGGCTACAGCCGTGACCGCACCCACACCACGCGCTCGGCGGGCAAGACCTTTGCCGGCGTGCTGACGGGCATCGCCCTCGACCGGGGCGCGAAGTTCGGGCTGGATACGCCGGTGGTTTCGCTCTTCCCCGAGTACAGGGACATCGCCAGGCTCGATCCGCGCAAGCGCAGGATCACGGTGCAGAACCTGCTGACCTTCACCTCCGGACTCGCGTGCAACGACGACGATGACGGCTCGCCGGGAAACGAGGACCGCATGCAGGACCAGGACGCCCAGCCGGACTGGTACAAGTACACCCTGGACCTGCCGATGGCCGCCGATCCCGGCGGCAGCAAGGCGGTGTATTGCTCCGCGGCGGTGAACCTCCTCGGCGGCGTGGTGAGCAACGCCACCGACATGCCGCTGCTGGAGTTCTTCTACAGGTACTACGCGGCACCGCTGGATATCCGGCTGTACCACGTGAATCTCATGCCCACCGGCCAGGCGTACCTGGGCGGTGGCATCGAGATGCGTCCGCGGGACCAGCTGAAGCTGGGCCAGCTCTATCTGAACGGCGGAGGCTGGAACGGCCGGCGGGTAATAAGCCAGGCCTGGGTCGACGCGTCATGGCGCCGGTATTCGAGCTTCGCGTCGGATCATGGTTACGGCTTCAACTGGCACATCATCGACGTCACGTCCGGTGGCCACAGTTATCGCCTCTACGAAGCCGGCGGCAACGGCGGGCAGTTCGTGATCGCGATCCCGGAGCTCGACATGGTGGTGGGCTTCACCGCCGGCAACTACGGCGACTTCGCAACCTGGTACAGGTTCATGACCGAATGGATTCCCAAGTTCATCATCCCTGCGGCAGTGCCGCCCGCTGAGGCGACAGGCGCGGCTCACGGCCGGTAGGCGTCGCACCACGACCGAAGGGTGGCGCAAAATGGGTCCTGACGCCGGAAGGAGGCTGCTATCTCGCGGACGAGACGTAGCGCTGGCGTTGCCCTGAGATGGCGGACAGGTAGCTTCGGGATCGAAGTGAGGCGGGAGCACATCTGTTTGCCGCTGGTTGCGGCGCCGAGCAGCGCCGGAAGGACACGATGAAACGGCACCCGGGTGTGGTTCTTGCGACCGTGCTCCTTACACACGCAGCGGCGGCGCAGTTGATCCAGCAAGGGAGCAAGCTCGTCGGCACCGGCGCCGCCGGGCCCGCCTACCAGGGCTACTCGGTGGCGGTCTCCGCGGACGGAAGCACGGCCATCATCGGCGGGTGGGCCGACGACTCCAAAATCGGCGCCGCGTGGGTGTACACGCTCAGCGGAGGCGTGTGGGCGCAGCAAGGGAGCAAGCTCGTCGGCACGGGTGCCGTCGGGGCCGGCAGGCAGGGCCGGGCGGTGGCGATCTCGGCGGACGGCTCCACCGCCATCGTCGTCGGTCCGTACGACGACTTCAATACCGGCGCCGCTTGGGTGTACACCCGGAGCGCGGGGGTGTGGTCGCAGCAGGGTACCAAGCTTGTCGGTACGGGCGCGGTCGGGGCTGCCGCCCAGGGCTGGTCGGTGGCGCTCTCGGCGGACGGGAGCACTGCGATCGTCGGCGGAGTCTGGGACAGTTCCAACGCCGGCGCCAGTTGGGTGTACACGCGCAGCGGGGGGGCGTGGTCACAGCAGGGGAGCAAGCTGGTCGGCACGGGCGCGGCCGGGGCCGCCTACCAGGGCTACTCGGTGGCGATCGCGGGGGACGGCAACACGGCCGTCGTCGGCGGGGTCGGCGACAGCTCCTTCGTGGGCGCGGCATGGGTGTTCACGCGCAGCAGCGGCGTGTGGTCGCAGCAGGGGAGCAAGTTGGTCGGCGCGAGCGGTGTCGGGGCTGCCTACCAGGGCTACTCGGTGGCGGTCTCGGCGGACGGCAACACGGCCATCGTCGGCGGATATGGCGACCACTCCGACGCCGGAGCCGCGTGGCTGTTCACGCGCAGCGGAGGTGTGTGGTCGCAGCAGGGGAGCAAGCTCGTCGGTACGGGTGCTGTCGGAATCGCCGCCCAGGGTTGGTCAGTGGCGATCTCGGCAGACGGGAACACCGCCATCGCCGGCGGGCCTAGCGACGACTCCAATACCGGCGCCGCCTGGGTGTACACGCGCAGCGGGGCGGTGTGGACGCAACTGGGCGACAAGCTTGTCGGTACGGGGGCCGTCGGGGAAGCCAACCAGGGCGCGGTGGCGGTCTCGGGGGACGGCACCACCGCCATCCTGGGCGGGTCTTACGACGACTCCAGGACAGGCGCTGCATGGGTATTCTCCGTCCCCAACAGCTGCCTGGCGCCCTCGATCACCGCACAACCTCAGAGCGAGGATATCCAACGTGACCAACCCGCCATCCTCTCGGTGACCGCCAAGGGCACGACGCCGCTGACGTACCAGTGGTACCAGGGCTCGTCCGGCGACACCTCGACCCCGGTGGGCGATGACGCGAGCACGTTTACAACGCCGCCCGTGAGATCGACAGCCAGCTACTGGGTCAGGGTCACCAACGCGTGCGGCACTGCGGACTCCGCCACGGCATTGGTGACGCCCATGCGAAGTGTCCGTCGGCACCTCCGCAGGTCAAACTAGGCGGCGGTGTGTCCCCGTTGCGACCTTTGTCCCGGAGGTTGTCGGACCTGCGATGCCTGTGCGGATAATTGTCGCGGTACGCCTTCGTTGTCGGCATCAATTCCGGACCGCAATTGGCCCGCCGAGTCGCCGAAGCGCCCCGTTGGGCGCCGGCGATCGGAGCTAGACGCGATCGGACCGGATGGCGTACACGTGAGAGGAGAGTCGAATTGAGGCGAAATTCCGCTCGAGTGCAACGTATTGTGGTGTTCGGCGGCGAAAGGATTGGTCAATGATCCAGCGCGCGAGTTCGATTCTCGGGATTCTGTTCCTTGCGCATGCAGCGGGGGCGCAATTCATCCAGCAAGGTAGCAAGCTGGTCGGCAGCGACGCCAGCGGGGCTGCCCAGTTGGGCACCTCGGTTGCGATCTCGTGGGACGGGAGCACCGCCATCGTCGGCGGGCCCCGCGATTCGGCGACCGGCGCCGCGTGGGTGTTCACGCGCAGCGCGGGGGTGTGGTCGCAGCAAGGGAGCAAGCTCGTCGGTACTGGTGCCGTCGGGGTTGCCTCTCAGGGTCACTCGGTGGCGATCTCAGCGGACGGAAACACCGTGATCGTCGGCGGGCCTGATGACAACGACAGCGGTTTTGACGGCGTCGGCGCCGCGTGGGTGTACACGCGCGACGGTGGGGTGTGGTCGCAGCAGGGCAGCAAGCTGGTCGGAACGAACGCCGTCGGGTACCCCGAGCAGGGTATTTCGGTGGGGATCTCGGCGGATGGCAACACCGCGATCGTCGGCGGTCCCTGGGACAACTCAGCGACCGGTGCCGCGTGGGTGTTCACGCGCAGCGGGGGGGCGTGGTCGCAACAAGGGAGCAAGCTCGTCGGCACGGGCGCCGTTGGGATGGCGCTTCAGGGTCAGTCGGTGTCAATCTCAGCGGATGGAAACACCGCCATCGTTGGCGGAAGTGACGACAACTCCGCCGCGGGCGCCGCATGGGTGTTCACGCGCAGTGGGGGGGTGTGGTCGCAGCAGGGCAGCAAACTGGTCGGTACGGGCGCCGTCGGGGCCAGCCAACAGGGTCGCTCCGTAGCGATCTCGGCGGACGGCGAGACCGCCGTCGTCGGCGGGTTGGAGGACAACTCCCTCGTCGGTGCGGCATGGGTGTTCATGCGCAGCGGGGGGGTCTGGTCGCAGCAGGGGAGCAAACTGGTCGGCACGGGCGCAGCGGGGCACGCCTATCAGGGCGCTTCAGTGGGTATCTCGGCGGATGGAAACTCGGTCATCGTCGGCGGGTGGCACGACGACACCGTGGTCGGCGCCGCGTGGGTGTTCACCCGCAGTGGGGGGGTGTGGTCGCAGCAGGGCAGCAAGCTGGTCGGCACGGGCGCCGTCAACTACGCCTATCAGGGCGCCTCGGTAGCGATCTCGGCGCACGGCGAGACCGCGATCGTCGGCGGACCCAACGACAACTACAATTTCGAGACCAACAGCAGCGTTGGCGCCGCCTGGGTCTTCTCGGCCTCCTCCTTCGTCGCCTGGGTTCCGGTGGCGAGCCACAACGCCGGGAAGAACGGCAGCCAGTGGCGGAGCGACCTCGGCCTGCTCAACACCGGCGCGGTGACGGCGAGCGTGCAGATCAAGTTCTACAGGACTGGCGGCGTGGTGAGCAATACCAGCTCCGTTCCGGCGAAGACCCAGTCGATCCTGACAGACGTCGTCAACCAGATTCCGTCGAGCGGCTCCGGGGCGCTGCAGATCCTGTCGGACCAGCCGTTGAAGATCACGGCGCGCAGCTACAACCTGGTCTCGTCCGGTGCGGACTGTTACCCCGGCGCCACCCAGGGGCAGGACTACCCGGCGGTGTTTGCCGGCGACGGACTTGGTGCGGGTCAGAGCGCGTACCTCGCAGGATTGAGCGAGAAGTCCACCTACCGATCAAACATCGGTGTGGTGAACAGCGGCACGATGAGCGCGTCGGTGCTGGTGGAGCTCTTTGACGGTGCGGGGGCGAAGCTCACGGACTACACGGTGACGCTGAACCCGGGCGACTGGAAACAGGAGACGCAGCCGTTCCTGAACAAGGCGGGACAGACGGCGATGGATCGCGGGTACGCGAAGATCACGGTGCAGACAGGGTCTGGGGTTTTCGCGTTCGCCTCGGTGATCGACAACCTGACCAACGATCCGACCACGGTCACCATGCAGCGGTGAGCGGAGGCCCCCACACCTTTGAGCAATTGCATGAGGAGTTCGGTCGGTCGGTTGCCAGGCGTGGCCTGGCACCGGCCGGATGGACGCTACGGGCGCAGTGCAAGATGATGAGACCGCCTCGGGCCAGCGCCGGCGGTCACGTCGCACGTGCGTAACGATCCGCGGGAGCGGGCCGCCTACACGCTTCACGCCCTGTGCGGCGTAATATGGCGATCAGAGACGCCGCGCTCCGGCAATGTAACTCGTGCCGGATCGCTGCCCGCAGACCAGTGACCAGCCTGAGCCCCCCCGATGGCCGCACGAGGCACGCCAACCCGGCGGTCCGCGCGGCGTGGGCGGTGTTCAACGCCGCCCAGCTCGCGTTCACGCTGCTCTGGTCGGCTGGGGGCATCACCGTCGCACTCGTAATGCTCGCGCTGACGCGCCGGCAGGCGGCGCCGCTCGCCATGGCGCGCTGGTTCTGGGCGCCGGGGCTGCTGCGCGGGGCGGGTGCTCGAGTCGAGGTGGAAGGCGCCGACCGGCTCGATCCGACGTGCGCCTACGTGTTCGCCTCGAACCACCAGTCGATGATCGACGTGCCGGTGCTGTTCCTCGCCATGCCGGCGCCGCTGCGGTTTGTCGTGAAGCGCGAGCTGCGGTCGGTCCCCTTTCTCGGCTGGTACATCGCCGCGATGGGGATGGTGTTCGTGGACCGCGCCGGGCAGAGGGCCGCGGTACGGTCGATGCGGCGCGTCCCCGAGATCCTGCGCGCAGGGGAGAGCGTCGCATGCTTCCCCGAGGGGACGCGGAGCCGCGACGGCACGATCCGGCCGTTCAAGGGCGGCCCGTTCGCCATGGCCATCGAGGCCGGCGTGCCGGTCGTGCCCGTCGCCCTGATCGGAACCGGCCGCATCCTCCCGCCGCAGGGGTTTCGCGTGCGCCCGGGCGTGATCCGGGTGCGCATCGGCCGCCCGATCCCCACGACCGGCCTCGGCGTGAAGCAGCGCGGCGAGCTCGCGCGGCGCGTTCGCGACGAGGTCGAGCGGCTTTACGTCGGCGCGTGAGCCTGGAGGCCAGGGCGGATACTCTGGTGGTGCGCGGTGGTTTGTCATTGCGAGGAGCGAAGCGACGAAGCAATCCCTTCAAGTCCGACGAGATCGCCACGGCCCCCTCGCTACGCTCGGGGCCTCGCGATGACACCGAAAGTGCCACATTCGAACGGAAACCGGTGCTGACAGGCCGCTGGCCACCATCGCTGGGGAGCACCTGTCGGCCTGGGGCGGTTCTGGCCTAGAACGGCGGACAGCTCAGGATGGCCCCCGCCGCGCCGGGCGCTTGGCACCCTTGAGGTCGTTTCGCTTCGGGCGGCCGTCCTTCAGGCGCGCCATGAGATCTCCCCGCTCGCTGACGAAGCACTGGCAGTCCTGACGAAACTGCTCGTAGAGTTTCGTGCGCGCCCGGTGCAGTCGGATCTTGACCGTCCCAACGGTGAGGGACAGCCGCCGCGCGATCTCCTCGTTGGAGAGCTCGTAGAAATCGCTGAGCATGTACACGTCGAAGTAGTTCGCCGGGAGGGCCTCCACGTAGTCGAGGTAGCACGCGACCATCTCTTCTCGCATCGCGGCTTCCTCGGCTGTGCAGGAGCGACTGTCGGGGACACGGGAGAGAAAGTCGTCGTCGTCCCCGTCCCCCCGCCCCAGGCCGGTTCTTGATGTTTGGCGTTCCTTCCACGAGGAGTGCTTCCTCGCCAGATCCCGGACGGTGTTGATAGTGATGGCGTACACCCACGACGTCAGCTTCGACGGATCTGCAAGGCCCTCGAGCGATCGACCAATCTTGATGAAGACCTCCTGGGTCACATCGTCCGCGTCGTCGCGGCCGATGAGCTTCGCGGCGTACGCCAGCACCTTCCCGTGGTAGGTCTCGTAGATTTGAGAAAAGGCGGGAACCTCTCTGTCGCTCATCTGAGATCCGTCTGAGTACCTCTCATTGATGATAGACCTCCTTCGTCTGTTCGACCGCCCTCACCCTGTCTTGTTGAACCTCGTCGGTATCGTGGAGCCGGAGGGCTCCTGACTCGGCACCGGCGCCCCTACCCGCAGCACGGTCGCTCCTCCGTAGAGAGGCCCGACTCCCGCAGGGTTTTGCTCCCGGCCTGAAGCGGCTTCTCCATCCTGGCGATCACCTCGGGGCCGACCGCCCGCACGAAACACCCGGTGGAACGCACGCGCGCTACGATCGCCAGGGTGAGCCTGACCAGGTGCCCTGGAGTCCCCTGGCTCAGGGCCCGTTCGACCATCCTCTCCGCGCAGCGCTCGCAGCCGGCTGCGATCACGACGGCGATAGGTATCACGTCTTCCAGCCTGACCGTCACCAATTGACCTGGCGGGTTGTCCCGACCGACGTGGATCGCTGGCATCCCTCGACCCTCCCTTCGTCAAACCCGGAGTACCGCGTTTGCCTCCGTGCCCGAGCGGCGTGCCCTGAGGTAGAGACGTGACGGCCCGCCCCGAAGGTACGGCCGTCGGTGGCTCGACCGTATCTCGCCCCAGGCCGGATTCGTCTCCGCAGTGTGAGGGCGACTCGAGGCCGGGAATGGGCGACGCGCGATGGCCTCCGGGCCGAGACCGCACGCCCTGATCCGGAGCCAGATGTCTGGCGCGGGTCGACGGAGGGAACCATGGTGAACGCCAATGGAGCTCCAAATGGAAAGTGCCTGATCCGGGCGCGCAATCTGGACAAGTCGTATCAGCGCGGAGGCGAGCAGCTTCATGTGCTGCAAGGCCTTAGCCTGGACGTGGATCGGGGCGGCTTCCTCGCCTTCATGGGGCCTTCCGGGTCGGGGAAGACGACGCTGCTCAACCTGCTCGGCGGGCTCGACGTCCCCACTTCGGGGAGCATCTCCGTGGCGGGCGACGAGATCACAGCCATGGGGAGGAGTCAGCTCACCGCATGGCGAGCCCGCCACGTCGGGTTCGTCTTCCAGATGTACAACCTCATCCCGGTCCTGACCGCTTACCAGAACGTCGAGCTCCCGCTCCTGCTCACCAGCCTCGGAAGGAGCGGACGGCGGGAGCACGTCGAGACGGCACTGGAGCTCGTGGGCCTCCCCGACCGGATGAACCACTACCCGCGGCAGCTTTCGGGCGGCCAGGAACAGCGCGTGGCGATCGCCCGGGCGATCGTGGCCGACCCGACGTTGCTCCTGTGCGACGAGCCGACCGGCGACCTCGACCGGCGCAGCGCCGACGAGGTGATGCAGCTCCTCGGCCGGCTCGTGGACGAGCACGGCAAGACGATCCTCATGGTCACCCACGACCCGCGTGCCGCTGAGCGCGCACGGACGACGCTCCACCTCGAGAAGGGCACACTGGTCGAGGCCGGGAGGCGGGCCGCATGAAATACCTTCGCCTGATCTGGGTCAACCTCGCGCGCAAGAAGATCCGCACGGCGCTGACCGTCGGCTCGTTCGCCGTGGCGCTCTTCCTCTTCGGCCTCCTGATCGCCATCCGCGGCGCCATGAACCACGGTGAGGAAGCCGCGCGCGCCGACCGGTTGGTGGTCATCAACCGGGCCTCGATCACCCGCATGCTGCCGATCTCGCACAACGAACGCCTGGCCCGGATCCCCGGTGTGAAGGCGGTGGTCCACGCCACCTGGTTCGGCGGCGTCTACAAGGACGAGAGGAACTCCTTCCCGCAGTACGCCGTCGACCCGGAGGGCCTGCGGGCCGTGTACCCTGATTACCTCGTCCCCGAGGCGCAGTGGAGCGAGTTCATCAGGGACCGGCAGGGGTGCATCGCGGGAGAGGTGACCGCCAGGCGCTTCGGCTGGAAGGTCGGCGACCGCATCGCGATCAAGGGCTCCTACATGACCGGCGTGTTCGAGTTCAACCTCCGCGCGATCTACACGGGGGCGCGGTCCGACGTCGACACGACGCACTTCTGGTTCAACTACGCCTACCTGGCTGAACGGTACAAGGGCAGGGTGGGCTGGTACGTGGTGAGGCTCGCCGACCCGGGCGATGCCGAGCGCGTGATCACGACCATTGACGAAGAGTTCGCCAACTCGGCGTGGGAGACGAAGACCCAGACCGAAGGGGAGTTCGGCAACTACTTCGCGAAGCAGCTCGGGGACATCGAGCTCCTGGTGCTGGCTATCGGGTCGGTGGTGTTCTCCACGCTGCTGCTCGTCAGCGGCAACACCATGGCCATCGCCCTGCGCGAGCGCACGGGCGAGATCGCGGTCCTGAAGGCCGTCGGCTTCAGGGACGGCCAGGTGCTACGGCTCGTGCTCGCCGAGTCCCTCGTGATGGCCGCGGCCGGCGGCGCCGTAGGCATCGTGGCGGCGAAAGCCGCATGTGCAAGCCTGTCAGGCCTCTTCCCCGGGATGGTGCTCTACCTCCCGAGCGGCGAGCTGGCGGTCGGGATGGTGTTCGCGCTCGGGATCGGGTTGCTCGGCGCAGGGTTTCCGGCGCACGCCGCAATGCGGCTGCGGGTTGCCGACGCACTGGGGAGGGTGTGACGATGGCCATCCCATTCGTTTACAGCCTGCGAAGCGTGCGGCAACGCTACGCATCGGGTGCCGTCGCCGTGCTCGGCATCGCCGGCGCTGTGGGGGTGTTCGTCGCGATGCTCGCGCTGGCTCGCGGCTTCTCGTCCACGCTGACCGCATCTGCTTCGGATGCGAACGCGATCGTCCTGCGCGCCGGGGCCACCTCGGAGATCTACAGTTCGCTGAGTCTCGAGCAGGTGCGGATCATCCAGGACGCTCCCGGCATCGCCAGGGGGAAGGACGGCCCTCTGGTGAGCGCCGAGGTCGTGGAGCTCGCCACGTTCTCGCTGAAGAAGAGGGGAACCGACGCGAACCTCCAGGTGCGGGGCGTGTCGGCCCGAACGCTGGAGGTGCGCGAGCATGTGCGGGTGGCGCGCGGGCGGTTCTTCCGGCCCGGCCTCGCGGAGCTGGTGGTGGGAAGCAGTGTGGCGAAGAACTACGCCGGTTTGGATATCGGCGACACGGTCAAGTTCGGCGGCGGCACGTGGCAGGTGGTCGGCATTCTCGATGCAGGCGGCAGCGTCTTCGACTCCGAGCTGTGGTGCGACGCAACGGTCCTGAACCAGGTGTACAAGCGACCCGAGAACCTGTTTGAGAGCCTCACCGTGCGGCTCCGGTCGCCGGCCGACCTCCAGAAGCTCAGGGACACGTTAACCTCGGATCCCCGCCTCACCGTGACGGTCGAGCGGGAACGCGACTACTACGAGAAGACCTCCGGAACGCTCACCGCGCTGCTCCGCACGCTCGGCCTGCTGGTGGCGGCGGTGATGGGGATCGGCGCGGTGCTGGCGGCGCTCAACACGATGTACTCGGCGGTCGCGGCGCGCTCCCGCGAGGTCGCGACACTGCGTGCCCTCGGCTTCGGCGCGGCGAGCGTCGTGATCTGCTTCGTGTTCGAGGCGCTCCTGATAGCCGCGAGCGGCGGCTTCCTCGGGTGCGCGGCGGCGCTGCCGATCAACGGGTACACGACCGAAGTAATGAACTGGGCAACGGTCTCCCACGTGGCGTTCGCTTTCAGAGTCACTCCAGGCCTGATCGGGGCTGGCATCGCCTTCGCGCTGGTCATGGGGTTGCTGGGCGGCGTTCCGCCCGCGCTTCGCGCGGCACGCCGGCCCGTCGCGACAGCGCTCAGAGAGCTCTAGTGAGCTGGAGTGTTGAACGGGACGTTGTGACCGACGCCTGGGCTCGTCCGGGTCAGACGGTGCGGCGTGCCGCCTCGATGGCAAGGGAGGAACAAAGATGACGGCGGAAACGAAGGACGCGCGTAGCGATCTGAGGAAGCGGCTCGGCACGGCCGGCTGGGGCCTTCTCTTGCTCTGGTCCGGGACGGTCCTGATGCTCCCCGGCGAGCTCGGCATTCTGTGGCACGTGTGGCTGATCGGCGTGGGCGCGATTCTGCTCGGCGTCAGCGTGGTCGTCCGCGCGCTGGGGGTCAAACCCAGCTGGGACACGATCGTCCTGGGAATCGTGGCCCTTGTATCCGGGATCGCAGGCGTTGCAGGCGCCTCGTTCTCGGCTATTGGCCTCGCGCTCATTCTCTTCGGCTTGTCGCTCGCGGCGACCGCCTTCCGATCGCGGGTCACCGCAGGCGGCTGAGGGACCCGAACGCCCGATGGCGGGAGGGGGCCGGCATCCAGATCTGCCGGCCCGCGGGAGTACGTGCCGACCTGATATGGTTCTGGCCTGCGACAGAGGAGAGCCATGACCAAGAAGCAACGTGCAAAGCTGATCAAACAGTACGCCGCGGGGTATGACGAGGTGTTGCGGGCGCTCGAGGGATTCCCGGCGGGCAAGCTCACGGCGCGGCCTTTCCGCGGCAAGTGGACAGCCGCCGAGATCGTCCATCACCTCGCGGACAGTGAGATGACGTCGGCGATCCGGTTGCGCCGTCTCCTCGCCGAGGAGCGCCCCGTGATCCACGGCTATGACCAGGACGCATTCGCCGCACGCCTGCGCTACAACGAACGGGACATCGTGCCCGCGCTCGAGGCGTTTCGCGCCGCACGCACGACCAGCGTGCAGCTCCTGGACGCCATGACCGCCTCGGACTGGGCGCGACAGGCGTGGCATACCGATGGGGGGGCCTACGGGCCCGAGCGATGGCTCCAGATCTACGCGGTGCACGCCCACAACCATGCGGCGCAGATCGTGCGCCTGCGCACGGCGGTGACGGCGAGGGTCGGCGCCAGGAAGGGAAAGAGCGGCTCGGGGCGATGACGCGTCAGCGGGTGCGAGAGACGACCACGTCGAAGATCGAGAGCGTCGGATGGGCGCCAACGGCCTCGAACATCTGCACCCCTTTGGTTTTCAAACCCGAGCCGCGCAGCGCCTCGAGCGCCTCCCGGGTTCGCCACACCGTGTTCAGCCGGAACAGAGTGGGTTCGTTGGCGTCCCGCACAAGGTAGGTCGCGAGGATCTCAGGGGGGAGCTGGGCCGTGCCCAGGGAGAAGAGCGG
>JAIQFQ010000003.1 GCA_020073245.1 Terriglobia bacterium
CGAAGGTTCGGCGGCCAAGCGGGAGGCCTTGGAGGGCGGCGTCATGTTGGCGGCGGCCGCCATGCTCTTCTACGTCTCGTACTGGCTGGTTTCGAAGGTGGACGCCGCTGCGTGGCAGCGATTCGTGCACCTCAAGATCCGCAGGGGCGGGGGAGGTGAGTCCGATCCCGGCGCCGCCTGGTCAAGTCCAGGTGAACGTCGTCCTGGTGCACGCGGACGGCTCGAAGGGGCCCGCCGCGGATGCCATCGCCTGGCTGCCAGGCGCGGTGATCTCCGACCCCTCCCAACACAAAGCGCCGGCAACGATCGGCCAGCGGCAGAAGGCGTTCGACCCCCACGTGGAGGTAGTCGCCGCGGGATCGGAGGTGTCGTTCCCCAATTTCGATCGCATCTACCACAACGTGTTCAGCCTGTCCGAGCTGGCCCGCTTCGACCTCGGCCTCTACCGCAACGGCGCGTCCCGGTCGGTGACGTTTGCCAAGCCGGGGGTTGTGCGGATCTACTGCAACATCCATCCGACGATGTCGGCGTTCCTGGTCGTGGTGGCCGGTAACGCCTACGCCAAGACCGGGGCCGACGGCGTCGCGCTCCTGCCGCAGGTGACGCCGGGAGCGTACCGGCTGTCGGTGTGGCACGAGCGCGGCGGCGAGCGCGAGCTGGACGTGGTCGTGAAGCCTGGCGCCGTGACGCCGGTGGACGTGTCCCTCGATGCTTCTCGGTGGCGGTCGGAGCCGCACAAGAACAAGTACGGAAAGGACTACCCGCCTCCCGATGACGATCAGACCCGCTACTGACACGAGCATCCCCGACTCGATGGTGACGGCGAGGACGCCGCGGCCGCCACGGCCGCCACGGCAGTCCGAGCCGGAACCTCCGCCACAGGTGGGGCGCATCGCGCGGCTCAGCCTCGGCACCCGCATCTCGATCGCTGCCGCCGGGCTCCTCATCGTCACGCTGGGGAGCGCCGTCGCGGTGGTGAGCTGGAAGGCCAACACGATCGCGCAGCGCACGATCCGGGAAGACCTCGAGCGGGCGCCGGTGATCTTCCGGACATACCTTTCGGACCTGCAGTCGCGCGTGGCGAGCCAGGTGCGCTCTCTGGCGGCCGAGCCTGGAACCAAAGCGGTTTTCGACCCCGGGGTGAGCGTGTCGACCCGCTACGAGTTCGTGCGTGACGCCGTTGGGGAGCTCGCCGGCGCGCGCACAGCGTTCCTCTTCAGCGGTGAGGCAACCGTGCTGGCGCGCAGCGACCGAGCCGAAGGCGAAGGGCTCGGCCAGCAGTTCGGTGCGGTCAAGTGGGTGGTGGGTCCGCTGGAGACTTGGCGCGAAGCCACGGCAATCATGCGGGAGGGAAACCTGCTGTCGGTTGTGGTGGCCACGCCCGTGATCTCGGGCGCCGCCGAGAACGCCGCGCTCGAGGGCGTGCTGGCCGCCACGTTTCCCCTCGACGCCTCAACCAGCACGTCGCTTCGGGGTCTGACGAGGGGAGAGGTGGGGTTTCTGGTCGATCGCGCCGCGCGCGGCGAACCGCCGAACCCGGGCGTGTCGGTGGTGAGCTCGGGCCTCGCCGCCGGTGACCTCGCCGATGCGTTCACACGGATCCCGGGGGCCGTCGAGGCGGTGTTCGTCAGGGGCGCAACGTTCGGTCCCTTCGAGGCGGTGCTCAGCGGGGAGCGGCGCATCGGCGTGGCGCTCCCGGTCAAGAGCGCCTCCGGCGAGACGTATGGCGCCTTCGTGGTGACCCGCACGGTCGCCGAGGAGACCGCCGCATTCCGTGCGATCCGGCGAACGCTTTTCCTCGTTGGGGGAGTTGCGGTGCTGGTGGCGATGTCCCTCTCGTTCTTGCTGGGCCGCCGCCTCGGACGGCCGCTCCGAGAGCTGGCGCGAGGGGCCGCGGCCATCCGGGAAGGCAACCTCGATGTCGCACTCCCGCTCGTCGGCGGCGGAGAGGTCGGCGTCCTCGCGCACGCGTTCAGGGGGATGCTCGGGGAGCTTCGAGAAAAACGGGCCCTCGAGCAGCTCGTGGCGTCGTTCCGGCGCCCCATGCCGGGATCGTCCTCCTCAGCCTCGCCGGCGGCGGCCTCCTCGGTGGGGGCGTTGAGCGGAAGGATGCCGAAGCCGGGCGAGACGCTGGCGGGGCGCTACCTGCTGCGCGCGGTCCTGGGCACCGGAGCGGGGGGACAGGTCTTCCTCGCCGATGACCTGCAGCTCGACGACCAGGTCGCGCTCAAGGTCCTGAACGAGACCACGCTCGGACCCGGAACGACCGCGGTCCAGAACATCAAGACCGAGATCCGCCTCGCCCGGAAGATCGCCCATCAGAACGTGGTCCGGGTACACGACCTGGGAGACGCCGAGGGGGTTCATTTCCTCACCATGGAGTACGTGCCGGGCGTCACGCTCAAGCAGGTGCTGCACCAGCAGGGGACGCTCGCCTTCGCGCCCGGGCTCCAGGTCGCGAAGCAGCTCTGTCGCGGCCTCGGGGCGGTCCACGAGAGCGGGATCATTCACCGCGACGTCAAGCCGCAGAACATCATGGTCCTGCCCAACGGCCTCGTGAAGCTGATGGACTTCGGCATCGCCAAGGTTGAGGCCACCGCCGATCCGCAGACGCGAGGCGGTTTCGTGGTCGGAACTCCCCACTACATGAGCCCGGAGCAGACTCTCGGCATGGAGCTCGACCAACGCAGCGACATCTACGCTGTGGGCGTCGTGATGTTCGAGATGTTTACCGGCGCGGTACCGTTCTCGGGGACTCCGTTGGAGGTCATCAACCAGCACCGCCATGCCGAGCCGCCGCACGCCACGTCGCTCCGACCGGACCTGCCCGAGCCGCTCGACCGGCTCATCTTCGCCTGTCTGGCCAAGCAACCGGCGCGTCGGCCCGCTTCGGCCCAGGATCTCTACGGAGCGCTCCTCCGCATGCACCCTCCCGAGTGAGGCTCCCCCGGCCGCCGTCAGCTCGACGGCGTCAGTGCGAAGAACAGGGTGACCAGGCCCTCGTCGGGGTGGAGCCTGCCGCCGTTGCTCAGGACGACGTCGTTGTGGGAGTACTCCACGGTGAGGTCGACGCCCCGCACGATCCCCACCCTCACGCCCGCGTCGAGCTTGCGCCAGTCCCACGCGAACGACGGCGCCACATAACCGGTCGGCGCCGAGAAGTGGTTGCTGATGGTCGAGAAGCGCACCGCCGGCTGAGCCCAGTTCACGACCGGAGAATCGCCGGAGGCGAAGAGACCGGGGAGGCTGAAGCGGTACGCCAACTCGACCTCGACCCCGTCCCGCTTCAGGCCGGCGATATCCTGCCAGATACCCTGGGCAAAGAGCTTCATCCCGCCGAGTCGGCCCTGGAGGTTGACGCCTTGTTCCACCTTGTCACGGCCCGAGACCGGAAGAGAGATCCCGAACACACCTCTCAGCAGCTCGAGGTCACCGTGGTAGTAGCTCCCGCGGATGGGAGTTTCGTCCGCCAGCTGGCGCCGGAAGTACCAGGCGAGAACGTCGAGCCCGATGCGCCGTTCAAGGTCCGTGAACCGTAGCCCGATCCCTCCGCCGAGCTGCGTGTGCCCGGTGGAATTGATGTCGTTGGACTTCGCGTCATAGAGGATCGGAAAGCCGGACTGGTAGATCAGGTGGAGGTTGCCCGGGACCTGCTCGGGGGTGCCGTTGTCGCCTGCGAGCGCATTGGGATCGCGCATGAACAGAGGGTTCGCTGCGCCGGCCTGGAGTCGGAAGTAGACGTGAGGTCCAATGGAGCCGCCGAGTTGAGCCTGAACTTCTTCGAAACGTCCCACCGCGGTGCCCCACAGCCCGTAGCTCTCCAGGTTGCGCTCGATCTGCTTGGTGAAGCGCGGCGCCTTGCCGACCAGGAGGAAGAGACTGCTGCCGGGCATCGGCTGGAGTGCCTCCCAGCGATGTCCCATGAGCAGCCAGGCCTCGCGTACGAAGATGCGGTCGTCCGAGGAGGTAGGGTTGCGGTTGTAGAGATCGAGGAAATGGAGGCGGATGTGGCCGTGGATGCCGGGGCTGAAGTCGCCGTCCGCCACGACTGCGATGTTGGAGAGCTCGAACGACTGCCCAGGCGCCGGCGTCTTCTCGTAGACACCGTCCTCGCCGGGAGGGATCCAGCTGGGCGGGAAGTTGTACGGTATAAGGAACTCCCCGGCGCGCGAGTCCCGCGCGTTGAGTTTCAGCTCGAGCGAGAGCCGGAAGCCCGTCGGCTCGCTGGCGGAAGGCGGCGCAGCTTCCTGTGCCGCTACCTGCATCGGAATGGCCAACGCGAGCACGAGGGCGACGAGCGGCGCCGTGGACCTCATCCTCCGTGTCACGTGAGCCTCCCCGGTTATGCGACCTTGTCGCCAGTATATCGAAACCCTGAGCGTGGCCTTCACCTTCCCGGCGAGGCCTGGTTCGGTGGGTCAGTGTGAGGGAACGCGCCGGTGTTTCTCATCCGGGGGACGCTCCGGTGGTGGTCTCGGGATTCTCAGGGGAGAAGCGGAGTGGCCGGAAGATGCACCTCTCCCCAGCAACCTGGCGGTGCCGCGTGTCTTGCGGCTACCGAGCCAGAAACAGATTCTTCATGAACTTGGAGAGGCCGAGGTTCCTCTTTTCCTTGACCAGGTTGACGAGGTACCGTAGGTCTCCCTCCATCACCTTCCGCCTGGCCATCGTGAGCACCGCCCTCCGGTACGCGACCTTCCTCCAGTGGCGAACCCTGTCTGCGGAGAGGTTGTTCGTGAAGAACACCTCATCTCTCACCTCAAGGTTCGTCGGGAAGAACGCGTTCCAGTCCGGGTTCTTCGGGTCGATCCGTCCCAGCCGCACGGCTTCATCCCAGCATTCCGTTCCGGGATAGGGCATGAGCATCGCGAACTGGAACTCGTCGGCCGGTAACGCGAGAGCGAAGTCGATGGTCGTCCGGATCGTCTCGTCCGTGTCCCATGGGAAGCCGATGATGAAGTAGACCTTCGAGTAGATCCCGGACCGCTTTGTCATGTCGAGCGCCCGGCGCGCCTGGTCCAGGGTGATCCTCTTCTTCATGCGATCGAGAATCTCCTGGACGCCGCTCTCGATGCCGAAGTGGACCGATCTGCACCCTGCCTTCTTCATCCACGCCAGCATCTCCTCGTCGATCGTGTCGACCCGAGCGGTGCACAGCCATGACATCTTGAGGTCGCGCTCGAGCATCCCCTGGCAGATGGCGATGACTCTCTTCTTGTCCGTGGTGAAGAGATCGTCGTGGAAGTAGACCACCCTGGCGGCGTACCGGGCATGGATGTCCTGCAGCTCCCGAAGGACGTTCTCGGCACTCCTCGGCCGCCAGATGCGATAGCTGTTCTTCGCGCAGTAGAAGCACTGATACGGGCAGCCCCTGCTCGTGATCATGACGTGGAGGTTCTGGCCGTCGACGGGGTTGACGTACCTGTCGATCTTGAGCAGATGCCTGGCCGGGAAGGGGAGGGCGTCCAGGTCGGTTCGCGGCGTCCTGGGTTCCGTTGGTATGACGCCGTCACCGTTCTTGTACCAGATGCCCTTTACCTTCTTGAAATCGCCTCCCGATGCCAGCGCCTCAACGATCTCGAGGAGCGCGTCCTCTCCGTCGCACGTAACGCCGAAGTCGGCGTCGCTCTCCTCCAGTGTCTCTCGGGGCAGTGCCGTCACATGCGAGCCGCCGACCACGATCGGGACCTTCGGGTTGATCGACCGGATCTCCGAGATGAGTTTCTTGGCGGAGAGGTAGAACACCGAGAGCACCGAGATGCCGACGATGTCGGCCCGCGCCGACTCTCGGACCGCCTCCAGCGGGTCGTCCTCGACGTTGAGGTCGAAGATCTTGACCTCATGGCCCTTCTGCTCGAGGTAGGCGGCCAGGTAGGCGATGCCGAGGGGCGGCCTCTCCTTCATGAACTCCCGGATGTGGGAGGCCTGCGGGTACACCAGGGCAACCTTCACCCGCCGCTCCGTCGTCCGCATCCCCCGGACGGGCGCCGCACCTCTTCGGATCCGGATGCCAGCCGTGAGGACAAGGCCACCTCTGCTGCCCGAGACCTCATTGCGCCCCTTCCAGATCGGCTGCCAGGGCGAAGGCAACCGGTCGTTCGGCAGACCTCACCAGGACAGAACCGTGAGAACCACACGTCTCCTTCCACCGTTCGCACGCCGAGTCGGAGCCCTCCAACGGCCGCGCCTGCGGAATGCCCCAGGTCCCACCTGGGAACTGGACGCCACTTTCCACCGGCCGCGTCTGCAAACCCGACCCGACCCGCCCCAACTGCGTTCGTATCTTAGCCCTCTCAGGAACGCGCCAACGATTTGAGCTGCGACCCCCTCCTTCGACTTGACGTCGGGAGTGCTCTCTCGTCCCGTGCCGGAGTCGAGGGCCCTACCGACCTCGCGAAAGGCGCCCCAGCGCCCGGGGGACCGCTCTCCGCTCCTGCGTGGTAGCGTAGTCACAACAATGAGGCATCGGGCGGTTCTTCCTGCAGCGCTGCTCGTGACCGTGGTGGCGTTCGTCCTGGAGGCTGGAGTCGGCCGGTGTCAGTCTCTACCCGCTCCGCCGCCGCCGAGGCCCACGCCGACAGCGACGACGAACCCGGAACAGACGCCTTCCGGGGGCGCCGCAACAGCGACGCCAACGCCCGCCCCCACGGGATCGCCGGCGGGGCAGGGCTATCGCCCGACGCTCGTTCCGTGCCGCCAGGCTGCGCGCGCCGGGGATGGGGCGCTCGATGCCACGCGCCGTGACCTGTATGACACGCTGTGCGAGGCCTCCCTCTGGTTGGACGGCCTTTTCGGGAGACATGGCAGCCTGGAGGCCGCGGAGCGGATAAACGGGCGGGCAGAGCTCGCGGTGCTGCGGTCGAGCGTCGCGGGGACGAAGGTGAACACCGGCCTCGACGTGAACTTCAAGCTGCCCCACCTGGAGAAGAGGCTCAACGTCTTCATCGGGCGGAGCGATCCGCAGGACTACGTCCGCGACCGCCAGGAAGGGTTCGGGCTCCGTTCTCAGTTCGTCGGACTGGAGAGCAGGGAGAAGTGGCTCGCCGGGCTCGGGTACTCGCTGCCGGGCGCGGTCGGGGATCGCGTCAGCCTCCGTGCCGGCGTGGCGGGGGGGGTCCACGCAATCGTCTTCGGACAGGCGGTCTACCAGCAGAACATCGCGGTCGGCGAGCGGAACCTCTGGTATCTGCGAGAGGTCGCCTACTGGAAGAGGCTCGAGGGGTTCGGCTTCACGTCGAGCGCGGACTACGACCACGTGCTGACCAAGACCCTGTTGCTGCGGTGGGGCACGGTCGGAACGGTTTCGGAGGGGTCGCACGGCCTCGACTGGCGCACCGCGCTCGTCCTTTACCAGAACCTGCATCGAACGCGGGCGATGGCCTACGAGGCGTTCCTGCGCGGCGTCAGCGGCACGCTGGGACTGACCGAGTACGGCGCGCGGGCGATCTACCGGCAGAGCGTCTTCCGGTCGTGGTTCTTCGTCGACCCACTGCTCGGGTACAGCTGGCTCCGCCTGAACCCCGGCGAGCGCCACCGGGGTTCGACCATCTTCGGCCTGGGCGGCGAGCTCTGGTTCGGCCCGGAGGCGCACTAGCCCGGACGGCCGCGGCCCGGACTCGGAGGCTCGACACGACCGCAAGGTGCGCGACCAGCACGGGCGCTAGCCGGCGTTGCCGCCCGCTCGGTCGTCCCTTGTGGGCGCGGGGTCCCTGGCGAACGAGAAGTGCATCTGCACGATGACCCACGCGCCGTCGCGTTTCTCGAGCACGCCCGTCCAGCGCGTGTCCTTCCAGCAGGAGGGCTTGCCGTCCCAGGCGCCGCAGTCGTCGAGGACCGCCGAGAACCACGAGACGTCGCCGGAGCGGGAGAGGTTGATCCTGAGGTCCCTGATCTCGTAGCCGGTGGCTTTGAACCGGGGGTCCATCCAGAAGCCGAAGAGCTTCTCCATCGGCTCCCAGCCGGCGACGGTCGTCTTCGAGTCCGGATGGAAGATGAAGAAGGCGGGGTCGTGGGACAAGACGCTCTCGAGGAGGGCCCTGTCCTTGGTGAGCGCCCAGCCGATCGAGGCGTGGATCGCCTTGCGGATGGCCGCGATGTCGTTGCCGGCCGCAGGTTGCGCGGCGATGGGCGTCGGGGAAGCCAGGACGAGACCGAGGGCCAGGCCCGGTAACGAGAGCTTCATGCGTGCCTCCAGCGGTTCGGGGCGCCGCGGGCAGGGAGTCGTGCGCCCCGTCTCTCGGGTGTTGTACGGCATCGGCGCGGCGCCGGTTCTCCGGTCCGGGCCGCGCGGCGATTGCGAGGGCGAGACTCAATCCATCGTGTTGAGAATCGGCAGCTCCTGCTATGCTCTCGGGGGTTCCGCGGCCGCCTTCGGACCCGCGGCCGCCGGGGGGGGAGATCAACAGCGATGGGACGGGAGCTACACCTCCACTCGATGGTCGTGCACGCGGTGATCGCGTTCGCTGTGGTCGCCGCGGCGGCGTTCGCGTTCGACTCGGCCGGCGCGACCGTCGCCGGGATCGCGCCCGGCACATGGGCGTTCCTCTGGCGCGCGTCGCTGCTGCTCGTGCTGCTGGCGGCGCTGCCGGCGACGCTCACCGGGATCACGGAACGCAGCCACATGTACGTCAACTGGCATCGCAGCCACAAGGCCAAGCTCGTGCTTTCCCTGCTCCTCCTCGCGCTCACGGTGGCGGAGCTCGTCGCCGCAGCCCGGCTCGGCGGCCGTGCCGTCTCGGTCGGCTCACCGCTCGGCCTCGCGGTGGTCGCGGGCAACCCAGTGGTGTGCCTGGCGCTCTCGTTCTACGGCTTGCGGATCTCGCTCGGGCGGCAGGCGGTCGCGCGGGCGTCGTACGTGCCCGACATGCTGAAGACCCCGCCGGTGGACGTGCTCGCGGCCGCCGCGGCTCACGTCGCGGAGCGCGCCAGGGTCATCGAGGTGATGGAGGAGGGGATTTGACCATGGAGTTCAACCTGACCCCGCAACAGCAGGAACGGGTCGAGGCCGCGCGGGAGTTCACCCGCGAGTGGATCTCTCCCAACGCCGCCGCCCACGACCGCTCCGGCGAGTTCCCGCTCGAGATCTGCCGCGAGGCGTTCAAGCGCGGCCTGATGAACTCTCACATCCCGAAGGAGTACGGCGGCGCCCACGAGGCCGTCCTGGATCACTGTATGGTGATGGAGGAGCTCGCCACCGGCTGCTCCGGGATCGCCACCGCGATCGACGGCAACGGGCTCTCGCAGTACCCGGTGATCCTGGCCGGCACCGACGACCAGAAGCGACGGTTCCTCGCGCCGATGCTCGACGAGCTGATGTTCTCCGCCTATGCCGTGACCGAGCCGGAGGCCGGGTCCGACGTGGCCCGGGTCAAGACCACGGCGACGAAGGTGGGCAACGACTACGTCCTCAACGGCGTCAAGTGGTGGATCACGAACGGCTCGGTCGCGAGCTGGTACTTCGTGCTCGCTCGCACCGGCGAGGAGCTCACCGGGTTCATCGTGCCCGCCGGCTCGCCGGGAATCGTCCGCGGCCCCAAGGAGATCAACCTCGGGCAGCACGCCTCGAACACCGTGCGCGTCACGCTCGAGGACGTCAAGGTGCCGGAGGCCAACCGCCTCGGGGCCGAGGGCAAGGGCTTCGACATCGCGATGGCGACGTTCAACCACACACGGCCCGGCGTCGCCGCGGGCGCCAACGGCATCACCAAGGCCGCGCTCAACATCGCTCTCTCGTACGCGAAGCGGCGCCGCACGTTCGACAAGAAGCTGATCTCCAACCAGGGGATCTCGTTCAAGCTCGCGGAGATGATGACGCGGCTCGACGCCGCGCGGTTCCTGACCTACAAGGCCGCGTGGCTGTTCGACCAGGGGCAGGACAACGCGCGCGAGGCGGCGCAGGCCAAGTGGTTCGCGGCGGACGTCGCGATGAGCGCGGCGATCGAGTGCGCGCAGGTGCTCGGAGGGTACGGGTACACGCAGGAGATGCCGGCCGAGAAGCTGATCCGAGACGCCAAAATCTACCAGATCTACGAGGGCGCCACCGAGATCCAGAAGATGATCATCGTTTCCAAGCTGTTGCGCATGCGCGAGGTGCACTGAGATGCTCGCCGACATTCGCAGACTGGCCGGGCGCATCTCGGAGCGCTTCAAGCGCGCGTACTACGGGCCGACGTTCCGGTGCCCGGTGTGCCATTTCGTGCTTGCCGCCGTGGACGCCGACGGCAACGGTCTGCTCGTCTGCCCGGTGTGCGGTGCGGTGATCGAGATCGAGGCCGTCTACGGGCACATCGTCCCGGTGGTGCTCGACATGGAGCTGTACCGGCCGCAGCCGAAGCTGCGCGTCCACCCGATGGCGACCCACCTCCCGATCGGGCTGTTCCCGGTGGCTTTGCTCGGTGTGGTGACGCTACTCGCGGCCACATTCCTCAAGAGGCTCGGTTTGGTGGGCGCTGCCCCCGGCGGACGTCTGAGTGTGCTCGCGAGCGCGGTGCTGGTGCTGCTCGTGGTCTCGGTGGGCGCATCCCTGGCGACGCTTGCCTCGGGGCTGTGGGACTGGAACTTCCGCTACCGCAGGCGCACCTACCGGCAGATCCGCTTGAAGATCGCGTGCTCGATCGTGTTCCTTGCGTTGGGCGCGGGAGCGATCGCCCTTCACGCGTCGGGGCTCGTGTTCGCTGCCAGCGGGCTCATGCGCCTGGACTCGGCGGCGGGGGTCGCCGCCGACTTCGCGTACCTCGCTGCGCTCGCCGGGGACATGGTCGTCCTCGCGACACTGGGTCACATCGGCGGCACGCTGGTGTTCGGCCGGTAGCAACGACGTACCCGGAACGGTTGTAAGGCACCCCGACGACGGAGGCCCACTCCCGTCCGACGGTGATGCGCCGGCACGAGCGCCACGGCCAGAGCAACCAAGCCGGTGGCCAAAGAGAAAACCATCCCACCGGAGCGTCCACCGCATCCGGCGGGATGTCCCGCACAAGGCCGCCGCCGCGGTTACGCGCGCAGGCGCAGGATGATGAACACCCCGGCGATCAGGAGCAGCGCGGCCAGCACGGCCAGCCCGAAGAAGCCGGCCGTGGGGATCGCGCCGGCCTCGCCCTGGAGCGCCTGGCTGGTAACGATGTTGCAATTGCCGCAGCCATCGAGGATCACTTCCCATCCGCCGATGACTCTGTGGAACTGATCCACGAGCGTGATGGTGACGTGGATCGGCTGACCGGAAGGCAGCGGCCAGGTCCCCGTGGCGGTGCCGCCATCGTTTACGAAGAACAGACCCCAGCTGCCCACGCCTGAACCACTGAGGAAGGAACCCAGCTGGTCCATGTAGACGACGCCATTGACGATGACCAGCGTGTGTTCCACCGTGGTGGCCGGGAGGTTGCTGAACGAGACGGCCAGACTCGTGGTGTCAATCGCGCAGCCACAGGCGGTCACCCCGGTGATCTGGATACCCGGGCCTGCCAAACCGTCCGGGGCAGGCAGGTTGCGGGGCGTGGCGGCCGTGTTCGTTGTGCTCGCGGCCACCGCGCTTTGAGTGCCGTGGTTGAGGGCCGTGGTGCTCGCCGCCACCGAAGCGGCGCCCAGCGCGAGCAACCCGACGACCAAGAGAGTGAAGACCACTTGTGGAGCCTTGAATCCCGTCCTCATGAACTCCTCCTCCTCGTCCGAATGGGGCGATTTTGTTAAGCCTAGAACGCGACCCCCGAGGTGTCAACGGTCGGAGGGGGCGAGGGGTTCGTCTCAAGTGAGGTGAGCCAATCGGCACCAAAGGACAGGGGGTTCTTCTCGGCGCGCCGGCCGCCATGTGGCCGCCAGGGCGGCCGGTTTCGCGGTTGCAGGTCGCCCTTAGTGCTGAGCTGCGGACTTCACCCGCGTCAGGTAGAACATCCCGCTCGAGATCTTCCCACCGAGCTCGTACCCCCACTCCTCGTTATGGTGGTCGGCATCCACGAGCGTGATCGCCAGGCGGCCCATGTGGCCGTCACCGGGCCTGATGTTGGTGCCGTCCTTGAACTGGAACACGACGGTCTTGGGGTCGGACGAGGGCGCCGCCACGAAGCGCGGCTGGTTGTGGGCCGAGCAATAGTGCGTCGCCATCAGGGTGTCCTTGTCCACGTGGAACATGGTGACCATCTCGTGAGGCGTGCCGGCGTCGATCCAATGCATGACGGCCGAACCGTCGCCGGTCATGCGGATTGCGACGTGCGTCGGCATCTTTTGGTCGCCCTCCATGTGGTACCCGTCCCACTCCCCGACGAGCGACTTGATGCTTTCCCACTGCGGGGTGCTCGCGACCTTCGAGACGTGCATTTCGTGGTCCTCTGCGCCCGCAATTCCGAGCCCGAGGACGAAAGCGCCAACCAGGACAGCGATCACTCGCTTCATACGAAGTCCTCCCGGGGGCCGATTGTCCTGCACCTGAGATTCGGTGTCAACGCCGGGCCAGCCGTGGCTCCCGCTGCCAGAACTCATGACGCGGGTCGCGCTGCCGGTCGGGCAGCGCTGCAACCTGCGGCAGGCCCGCTTCGTATTTCAGCCGGAGGATGCGCCCGTGCCGAACGTCCTTCCGTGGCTGGAGTACAGGTGGAACTTCGACTTCCCAGTCGGCATGTTCCGTGCGATTGTGGAGCGCCTGCGCGGAACGCCCGCCCGACTCGAGGAGATCGTTCGGGATGCCTCAGGCGACCGCCTCATCCATCGTGCGGGAGAGTCCTGGTCGGCGCAGGAGCACGTCGGGCACCTGGTCAGCGTGGAGGTTCTCTGGCACCGACGGCTCGAGGAGTACCTCCTCGGTACGCTTAGGCTGACAGCGGCTGACATGGAGAACCGGGCTACGAAGGAAGCCGCGTACAACGGGCGCCCCCTGACCTCGATCCTGGCCGAGTTCCGCACCGGTCGCGGCGCCACCGTGGGGATCCTGGATGGCCTCGACCTCGAGGCAGCCTCGCGGACCGCGCACCACCCGAGGCTCAACCGCCCGATGCGCCTTGTGGACCTGTGCCTCTTCGCCGCCGAGCACGACGATCACCATCTGGCCTTGATCCATGAGCTCCTGCGGTAGCCAAGGAAGGCGCCGCCGGCGCCGGACCACCTATCCGGGCGGGGGGTCCCGCCGCCGATCCACGACCCACCTCGCCGCTCCAGATCCCCCGAGCCCTCCACTCGTCCCGCCGGAGGCGGGACTCGCCCGTCCTCAACGTACCCTCCGGGTACGCCCCCTGTGCAACCGGCTCGCGCGACTTGCGACAGGCCCAACGGTGGCGGCGCGGCTCCACGCCGTGCTTCGAGGCCCTGCTGTCGGTTGAGCGGGAACAGGTAAGAGGGAAGAGGGAAGACGGAAGAGGTCAAAGGGAAGACGAAGACCTCACGCGAAGAGAGCCCTGCGTTCCTCGTCTTTCGTTTGACGTTTTACGTTTGACCTTTCACCCGTCCTCAACGAACCCTCGAACGGGCTCTGATCCTCCGTTCCTCGACCCCTCCGCTCTTCTGCCAGTCTCTACGGACCCCTGAGCCCGGTCCCCGGTCTGTCGGACAGCGCAAGCGCTACGGTAGCTCTTGGTCACTCGAGGGCCACGGACAGTGCCAGTTTCTTGCCGGCTTCGGCGTTGACCTGAACCGTCTTTCCGGTGTGGCCCGGCGCCACGACGTCGATGCGGTGCGGACCCGGCGACACCACGACGCCCTGCCCTAGGCGCGCCAGATCATCGCCCGTTCCGATCAGGGCGCCATCGAGGTACACGGCTGCGCCAGGCGGCGACACCCGCAGCTCCAGCGCGGTGAATCCGGAGGCCGAGGCGGCGGGTTGGATCGCGCCGGCACCGCCGGGCGAGGGTGTGGCCTGGGTCGCGGCCGGTCCGAAGCTCGGACCGAACCTCCGGCCATGGGGCAGCCCCGGGGATGGCGTCGGTGCCCCTCCGGCGCCGCCGGCCGGATCGACCTGGAGGTCGACGCTGAGAACGACCTTGTTTTCGCCGCCGACGCTGAGGTTCAACGATTTGCTCCGATAGCCGGGCAGGCGGAGGTCGAGGGTGTACCGACCGGGGTCGAGGTAGAGATATTCGGGGTGGCCATCGAACTCATCGACGGAGCCGACGAGCACGCCGTTGAGGTGGACCAGAGCACTCCTCGGGGACACCTCCATGTCCACCGGCGAGGCGCCGGGAATCGCGGTGGTTGTCTCGCTCGAAACCGCTGCAGAGGCATCACCCGAGCCCGCACCAGCTGCCGCTGAATCCGGGGGCACGACGAAGATGCTGGAGTCGGGGTATCCGTAGGGGTAATCGTAGAGGTCGTAGTATCCATAGGCCCCGTGGTACCCGTAGTATCCGAATGGCCAACCCCAGGCCCAGTAGGCGTCCCACCACAGCGGGAAGCTGAGATAGAGGCCGCCCCAAAAGGAAGGCCCGTGCCAACCGAAGTGGCCGCTGCCGTGGAACGGGAGCCCCGGGTGATGGTTCCCATGCGGTTGGGCCGCTGGCACGCCGTGGCCGACGGGACCGTGATGTCCTCCCGAGGCGGGCTGCCGCCCGGCCGACGAGTGTCCACTCCGGGACGAATTCCCGCCGCCGGAGGCGTGCCCACCGGTGAACGAGTGCATGCCCCCGCTGTGCCCACTGCCTCTGCTCTGGCTCCAGGCCGGTCCCGCAAAGACCAAGAGGCCTGCGATCAGGACCGTTCCGACCGCCCGCGCTCGCATAGACACCCCCGAGCCGAGGTCGAACGCAGCAGCTCCGGCTCACAACCAATTCCATCCTAAAGCAAACCCCCTGCCAGGGGGCGGTGCCTTCACACCTGGTCTCACGGCGACCTCACCTACTCGAGGCAGCGCCGTCAGGGGACAGGACCGTCCCCGAAGGAAGACGGCCCGCCGATGGCCCCAAATGGCGTACGGAGCGGAGGTGAGATGACTGCTCAATTCTGGGGGGGCCGTGTGCCTGAGCCCTTCACGATCCCGGGCCGAGCACGGCGCCCACGAATGCCGCAAGTGCCTCTTGCGCCTCCGGGCTGACCGCGATCCCGCCGCTGTTGTGGCCACCGCTCAGGTCGGCGAACGCCTTGGGCTGGCGAGCGGCGGCGAACAGCTCGCGACCCATGGCGTACGGCACGATGTCGTCGTCCGGCGAGTGGATGATCAAGGTGGGGCAAGCGACATCCCGCATGCGCGAAAGAGAGTCGTAGCGGATCGTGACGAGCAGTCGCGCCGGCAGCCACGGGTAGTACCTTCTCGCCATGGCGTGGACGCTGGTGAACGAGGACTCGAGGACCAGCCCGGCGGGAGGACGCCTCGACGCGGCCTCGACCGCGACGGCGCCCCCGAGCGACTCACCCAGGTACAGAACTCTGGCGGGCGGGACGCCCTTGTCCCCCGTGACGAACCCCACCGCGGCGTCCATGTCCCGGTATGTGCCCTGCTCCGAGGGTCGCCCCTGGCTCTCTCCGTACCCGCGGTAGTCGAACGCCAGCACCGACAGGCCCAGTCCGTGGAGAAGCGCCAGCTTGTCGATCCGGTGCGAGATGTTGCCGCCGTTCCCGTGGGCGAACACGAGCGCTCCGCGCGGACGCTCGGCGGGAATCCACCACGCCCCGAGCGCCAGCCCGTCGGCAGTCTGAAGCCGCACCGGCTCGTACCGCAGGCCAACGTCCACCGGCGTCCCGGCGATGGCACGCTCGGGGAAGAAGACGAACGACTCCTGCCGCAGGAAGATCATGCCGCACACCCCCGCGTAGCCCAGAACGAGCAACCCGCCGGCCACCGCGACCGCCACCCGCGCTCTCGCTGCCAGACGGTCCTCCCTTCGTTGAGTCTAGCCGAGAGGGCCGGTTTGGGGTCCCACCGTCCGTGCGCGATTCGGTGAACCGTCCGGCCGCCTGCGGCGTATCATGACGTACCGATAATTCACAACGGAGGCCGACCATGGATGGGAAGGGAAGAACAATCGGCGTGACAGTCGCCATCGCGGTGGCTATGGCCGCGGGGTGCTGGGAGGTCGCGAGTGCAGAGCCGGAGCTGGCGGTGTCTGGCCACGCGCGGTCGGCGGACGGAGTCGAGATCGCCTACGCGGATCAGGGAAGCGGATTGGTTGCGATCGTATTTATCCACGGTGGCCTGGCAGACCGCACGTTCTGGGCGCCCCAGTTCGTGCTGCTGAGCGGCAGGTACCGCCTGGTGGCGGTGGACCTCGCCGGGCACGGCGCGTCGGGGTCCAACCGCCAGGCGTTGACGATCGCCGCGTGGGCGGTCGACGTGTGCGCCGTGGTGAACGCACTCAAGCTCCCCCGCGTTGTGCTCGTGGGGAACTCGCTCGGCGGGCCAGTGGCTCTCGAGGCGGCCTCGCTACTGCCGGGGCGGGCGATCGGCGTGGTCGGCGTGGACACACTTCACCTCGCGACCCAGAGCATGCCGAAGGAGGAAGCGCACGCTCGCGCGGAGGCGTTCCGAAAGGACTTCGCGGGAACGTGCCACGCCATGGTGGAGGCACTCTTCCACCCCGGTACCCAGGCCGAGCTTCGGGCGTGGGCCGAGAAACGCATGTGCTCGGCGTCGCCCGTGGTGGCCGCCGCGATGATGGAAGGGTTCGGCGGCTACGACATCGCGCAGGCGTTTCGCAAGGCGGGAGTGCCGGTCCGCGCGATCAACGGCGACCTCTGGCCCACGCAAACCGAGGTCAACCGCACGATCACACCCGACTTCCAGGCGGTGATCATGAAGGGCGCCGGCCACTACCCGATGCTCGAACGCCCCGCCGAGTTCAACCGCCTGCTCATGGTGTACGTCCAAGCTCTCGATCAGGCGGCCAGGTCCAAGTAGGGTAGCGGTCCGCCCGCACTCGAGCGGGAGGGGGCAAGCGCCGCCCCAACGTGCCGCACCGGCACCGGACGCCGATGTCGTGGAGGGCCTGCGTCATCTGGTTTGAAGCGCGACCTCGTCAAAGCGAGGCGGCTACTTCATCGGCTCGATGGTCGCGCTGAACGTGACGTCGTAGCTGTACGGCACGTCATCGAACGACTTCTGCGGAGACTTGGTGCGGGCGCGCCCGGCGATGAGTTTCTTGTCGAAGGTCTTCGCCTCGAAGACGTGCTCGGTAGACCCCCCGCTCTCGGGCATCTTGAAGCGTTCGTGCCTCACCTCGTAGTTGATCACTTGCCCTTCCGCGTCGATCGTTTGCTTGACGAAATGGAGCTTGCCCGCCTTTGCCAGGTCGGCAAGCGCGAAATGGTCGCGCAGCGCCGCAGCGGCCACCTCGGCGTCCGCCATGACTACCACCACGTCTTGCTTCTTCGAATCGAAAAAGCCTTTCTCGGCGTAGGCGTAGACGTGGGTCAGCTTGATCGGCGTGCCGTCCACAACGAACGTGCCCTCGACCGTGTTCTGCGCCGCTGCCGGAGCCGCCACGAGGCCAACGAGTCCTGCGAGAAGAACGCCAAGAAGTGCCTTGTGGTTCATTTCGACCTCCTTTTGCCGGCCAACCGCCAGCCTCGCGATTGAACTCTCCGGAGTCACGGCAAGCAGCGTACCACGAGCCAGCCGCACCGAACCGTTCCTCGGGGTTCGTCGCGACGGCAGCACCACACCCGGGCCGACAAGCGGCCTGCGAAACTCCAGTGTGGACGGGAGCAGCGCCTTCACATGCTCCTGCGGTACTGCCCACCGACCTCGTAGAGCGCGTGCGTGATCTGACCGAGGGAGCAGGAACAGACGGTCTGCAGCAGCTCCGCGAAGAGGTTGGCGCCCGACCGTGCCACCGCCTGCAGGTTCGCCAGCGCCTCGGCGCTCGGGACCTGCCAGGGAGACACCACCCCGACACGGGCGGGGGCAAGCCCCGCCCCTACATTCGTGTCGCCGTCGGCGGTCTCTTGTAGGGGCGGCCCTTGCGGCCGCCCGCCGGCGACACCGGTCTCTCCGGGCCCCGGACCTCGGACCCCGGACCCCTCGTGTCTCTCCTGGAAGTCCCGCACGTGGGCGAGGCGCGCCTCCTTCTCACCCGTGGTGGCACGTGTGAGCGTCTTCGCCTCGAGGACGTTCTCTCCCCGATGCGGATCGAGGAACGTGTTGACGCCGACGACCGGGAACTCGCCCGAGTGCTTCAGGCGTTCGTAGTGGAGCGACTCCTCCTGGATCCGGGAGCGCTGATAGCCGGTCTCCATGGCGCCCAGCACCCCGCCGCGCTCGGAGAGGCGCTCGAACTCCTCCAGCACGCCGCGCTCGACCTCGTCGGTCAGCCACTGGAGGAACGCCGAGCCCTGGAGAGGGTTCTCGTTCGCGAGCAGCCCGAACTCCTTGGCGTTGATCATCTGGATCGCCAGCGCTCGCCGCACCGACTCCTCGGTCGGGGTCGTGATCGCCTCGTCGTAGGCGTTGGTGTGGAGGGAGTTGCAGTTGTCGGCCATCGCGAGGAGGGCCTGCAACGTCGTGCGGATGTCGTTGAACGCGATCTCCTGGGCGTGCAGGCTGCGCCCCGACGTCTGGATGTGGTACTTGAGCTTCTGCGAGCGCTCGTTGGCGCCGTAGCGCTCACTCATCGCGACCGCCCAGATCCGCCGCGCAACCCTGCCGATCACGGTGTACTCGGGGTCCATCCCGTTCGAGAAGAAGAACGAGAGGTTGGGCGCGAACTCGTCGATCGCCATCCCGCGTGCGAGGTAGACCTCGACGTAGGCGAACCCGTTGGCGAGCGTGAACGCGAGCTGGCTGATCGGGTTCGCGCCCGCCTCGGCGATGTGGTAGCCGGAGATCGACACCGAGTAGAAGTTGCGCACGTCGTTGGCGATGAACCACTGCTGGATGTCGCCCATCATCCGCAGCGCGAACTCGGTCGAGAAGATGCACGTGTTCTGCGCCTGATCTTCCTTGAGGATGTCGGCCTGGACGGTGCCGCGAACCTGCGCGACCGCGCAGGCGAGCGCCTTGTCCCACTCGCCCGGCGATAGCAGGGCGGCGATCTCGTCCCAGCGCTTCCCGTCCACGAACGGCTGCAGCGCGTCGTCCGGATTCGCGCGCAGGCGTCCGTCGGCGATCATGCGGCGCTTCGCCTCCTGGCGCCCGGCGACGTTGAAGAACATGGCGAGGATCATCGGCGCCGGGCCGTTGATCGTCATCGAGACCGAGGTGTTGGCCGCGCACAGGTCGAACCCGGCGTACAGCCGCTCCATGTCCTCGACGGTGCAGATCGAGACGCCCGACTCGCCGACCTTGCCGATGATGTCCGGACGCTCGGCGGGGTCCTCGCCGTAGAGCGTCACAGAGTCGAACGCGGTCGAAAGGCGCACGGACGACTGCCCGCGCGAAACGTAGTGAAAGCGGGCGTTGGTGCGCTCCGGGCCGCCCTCGCCCGCGAACATGCGTGTGGGCAGCTCTTCGGTGCGCCTGAAGGGGAAAACGCCGGCGGTGTACGGGTAGGCGCCGGGGACGTTCTCGGTGGCGAGGAAGAGGACGATGTCGCCCCAGTCCTCCAGCTTCGGCAGGGCGACCTTGGGAACGTGCGTGCCCGACAGCGAGACCGAGGTCAGCGGGACCGTGATCGCGCGGCGGCGCACCGTGTACGTGAACGTGTCGCCTGCGTACTCGCGCCGGAGCTCGGCCCAGGTCGCGAGTTGCTCGCGGGTATCGGGCTCGAGGTCGGCGGCCGCCCGCCGGATCTCCTCATCGAGCAGGGCGAGCGCGCCCTCGGAGTGCGTGGCGCCCGCGGCGATCTGCTCGAACAGTCCCCACAACGCTTCGTACCCGTCCTCGTCGGGGCCCGGAGCCCTGAGCCCGGACCCCGCTCCTGCCACCACGGCCCTCGCTCCGACGAGCTGGTAAAGCGACCGTGCGACTCGCGCCTGGGCCTCCGCGTGGGAGCGGGCGCTGCGGCACGCGGCCGAGATTTCGCGCAGGTAGCCGATCCGCTCCCCCGGGATGAGCGGGTGACGGTCCGGCTCTCCGGTCGGCTGGGCGTGCGTGCTCTCGAGGCGCCAGGCGCCGCCGAACCCCTTCTCGAGGTGGGACACCAGCGCGAGGTAAAGCAGGTTCACGCCGCGGTCGTGGAACTGGTGGGCGCACGTGGGGAAGACCGGAAGCCCCTCATCGGGCATCGTGAACTCCGAGCGGCTCCGCCGGAGCTGCTTGCGCACGTCGCGCAACGCGTCGAGCGCGCCTGGGCGGTCGAACTTGTTTATCGCGACCATGTCCGCGAAGTCCAGCATGTCGATCTTCTCGAGCTGCATCGCCGCGCCGTATTCGGGGGTCATGACGTAGACCGACTGATCGGCGAGGTCGGCGATCTCACTGTCGGCTTGACCGGCGCCGGCCGACTCCACGAGGACGAGGCCGAACCCCGCCGCGATGCACACGTCGATCGCCGTCTTGGTGTTGGCCGAGAGCGTGCGATGCGCTTGGCGGGTGGCGAGGGAACGCATGTAGACGCGAGGGGAGGAGGCGAGCGAGTTCATGCGGATGCGGTCGCCGAGCAGCGCACCGCCGGTGCGCCGCTTGGTGGGATCCACCGCCAGCACGGCAATCGTGAGGTTGGGGAAGTCGGCCAGGAACCGCCGCACGAGTTCGTCCGTCAGCGAGGACTTTCCGGCACCCCCGGTGCCTGTGATCCCGACGACCGGACACCGGGCTCCAGACCCCGTGGTTCGTGGTTCGTGGTCCGTGGATCGCACAGACGTGGCCGCCAGCTTCCCTAGTTCGGCAAGCGTGATCAGGTGGGCCACTTCCAGGAATCCGGAAACGTCGGTTTCGCTGGTGCCTTTCTCGAACAACGATCCACGATCCACGATCCGCGGCCGTTCGATGTTTGGAACGGGTTCGCAGGCGCCGAGCATGGCCTGGATCATGCCGTCGAGACCGAGCGTCCGCCCATCGTCAGGAGAAAAGATCCGGGCGACACCGCGCCTGTGCAGCTCGGCTATCTCCTCTGGGACGATGACCCCACCACCCCCGCCGAAGACCTTGATGTGCCCCGAGTTCTGGCGCCGCAGCAGGTCCACCATATAGGTGAAGAACTCCATGTGGCCGCCTTGGTACGAGGAGACGGCGATCGCCTGGGCGTCCTCCTGGATGGCCGCGTCCACGATCTCGGCGACCGAGCGGTTGTGGCCGAGATGGATGACCTCGGCGCCGTGGGCTTGGAGCAGCCTCCGAATGATATTGATCGCGGCATCGTGCCCGTCGAACAGCGACGCGGCGGTCACGAACCGGATCTTGGGTTGCGGCGTGGTCGTCTCCCCCATGTGGCCAGCCTTCCTGGGGCGCATTCTAGCGCGAGGTGCGCCGCGGCGACGCATCCGAGCTTCTCCAGGGGCTCCGGAGGGTTCCACAGCGGCGGCGTAACCGCAGGGGCGCCGGAACCGTCCCTATAATTGAAACTGATGGAGAATTCCGGAGAAGGCGGTCGCGACGACCCGCGCACGTGGCCCTCGGGTGGGGCGAGCGGGTCGGGAAACTTCGCGCTGCCCGCCCGCTGGAAGCTCGGCAGGCTGCTCGGCTCCGGCGGTCAGGCCGAGGTCTGGCTTGCCCAGGACCAGGAGGTCGGCGAGTGGGTGGCGATCAAGGTTTTCGGGGCCGACCTCTCCGAGACCGACCGGGAGCGCCTCCGGCGCGAGGTGCGACTAGGCCGCTCGTTGCAGCACCCCGGCCTGGTGCGGTTGTTCGAGCTGGTCGAGAGTTCGGGACGCCTCGCGCTGGTCATGGAGTGGATGCCGAGCGGCAGCCTGGTCCGCCGCCTCGAAGGCGGCCCACTCCCGATCGACGAGGTGATCAGGGTCGCCGAGGAGGCACTCGAGATCCTGGAGTACCTCCACGCGAATGGCGTCGTGCATCGCGACGTGAAGCCGTCCAATCTGCTGCTCGACAACGATGGAAACGTCAAGCTCGCCGACCTGGGTCTCGCGCGGCCGCTCGAGGAAGATCGCGACGTCACGAGGACGAACACGACGGTCGGAACGCCAGGCTTCATGAGCCCCGAGCAGCTCCGGGGCGAGAACGTGGCGCCGGCTTCGGACCTGTACTCCCTGGGTGTCACGCTCTACCAGTTGCTCACCGGGGTCCAGGTGTTCGAGGGTGTCTCGCAATTCGAGGTCGCCAGGCGCCATCTCGCGAGCCGGCCCCGGGACCCGAGGGAACTGCGGCCGGACTGCCCGAGGTGGTTTGCCCGTTTCGTTCTCCGCCTCCTGGAGAAGCGGCCCGAGGACCGGTGGCCGGACGCTGGCGGGGCTCGGCTGGCCCTCCACCGCCGGGCCGGGCTGACCCCACCGAGGGTCCTTCGCAACCTGACGATGACCGGCGCCGCGGTGGTCGTCGTCGCGCTGGGCTTGGTTTACGTGGGAAGGATTGCGTTCGACAGGTTCTGGCACCCTGTGGCGGAGCGAATCGAGGCTAGCGGTCGTGAGGTTCGTGGCCTCGATGCCCGCGGCACCGTCGTCTGGAAAGTTGCCTTCGAGAACCCCATCCGGCAGATCGAGCAGGTCGACCTGACAGGCGATGGCGTTGCGGAGATCATGATCAGCGCATGGCCGGTCGCGTTCCGGCGCTCAACGACACCCGAGCGCTCCGAGGTCGCGATCCTCGACCGGCGGGGTGACGTGATCAGCAGACTCGTCCCCGAGGAGGCTGTCTCGTACTGGCCGTTCGACTACCCGGTGTCGTTCAATCCCACCGTCCACGTTGTCGCCATCGGGAGGAACGGCGAGCCGGCGGTGGCGGTGAACTGCCGCCACGCCATCTTCTACCCGACGGTTGTTCTCGTGTACTGGCCTCGGACAGGGGTCTGGGAGCCCGCCCTCTATCACACGGGCTGGCTCACCGACCTTGCCCCCGTTCAGGGGAGTGACCCGCCGCGACTGCGCTTCGAGGGCGTCAACAACCGGCTGTGCATGTACCCGGTGGTAGGGGAGCTCGTGGTCAACAATCCCGACCCTTCCGCGGTCCGACAGCAGCGCGCGGTGGAGATCAGCGAGAGCGTGTCGGATCATCTGGATGGCGGGTTCTCGCTAGCCTGGTACACGCCGCTGGACCTGCAAGGGCCGACACACGGCGCGTTGGAGCTTGCCGGCAACGGAAACGCGGTCCTGAGGTACCCGACGGCGACTCTCGAGGTGGACCGCTTCGGCAACCCCGTGCCTGGGCCCAACGCCGGCCGGGACCTGGTTACGGAACGACGGGCGTTCCTTACGGATCTCTCGGCCCTGGTGCCCGGCAACCAACCCGTGAGCGCGGCGGGAGTCAGTGCGCTTCTCGACGGCCTGCGCCTCCGGCACGCCGACCTGCTCCGAGAGCGACCCTACCGGACGATCTTGGACACGCTGGCGGCACGCGCCCTCGCGCGTGTCGGCGGGTTGCAGGATGCCATTCGGATGTTGCGGCGCTTGCGCAACGGCTCCGATGCGCCCGAGGTGACCCTCCGTCTGGCACACCTCGAGGCCGTCGCGGGAAACCTCGACGAGGCCAAGCGCCTTGCCCAAGAGGTCCTGGACGGCGCGAACGCCAACCGTCGGTACGACGCCGCCCAGCTCCTGCGGCACCTGGCGTTCGAGACGAGGGACGTGGAAGGGGTCCGCAGGGCGGCGACGGCGATCGGGTACTTCGAACAGAGCAACCAAGACGCGGCCGGGATTACGGCCACCCTCTGGGTCAGCGCCCACCTCTGGTGGGATGAGCTCACCGATACCGACACCCGTTGTATCCCATCGCCGCTTGCGTCGGCGGCGGAGGCTGCGGCGTGCGTCGCGCGGTGGCGCTTGGGCCGCACTGCGCCCGGCGACTTGGAGGCAATGAAGGCTTGCGAGGAGACGAACCCGGAGGTCAGGCGCCCGTGCAGGGCGGCTCGCGCCGCCGCCCTGCTCGGCCTGGGCCGCGCGCGTGAGGCCGCGTCGCTGCTCAACGACGTCTCCGCCCAGATGGAGTCCACCGCGCCCGACGACTTCGAGGACCAGCAGGGGCTCGGGCTCGCGCGCGCAATCTACGCCAAGGCGCTTCTTGCTGCCGGGGAGCGCGACCAGGCTGTCCGGCTCGCTCGGAGGTGGCAGCAGCAGCTCCGCCCGGGGTTGCTCCCCAGGATCTTGGTTGACGAGGTCCTCAAGAGTGGGACGGTGGACGGCAGGTAGCGCGCCCCGGCCGCGCCGGGTCAGGTGAGCTGGCCGCGCGACGGCGGGGGGAGTTCGTCGGCCGCTCCCATGACGGCGCTTGGCTCTCCCTGGAGCCAGTAGAGGGCGCGGCCGCTTGTCCAGAGCAGGTTGTGGCCACCCGGGCCGACGGTCACCCACCGCCCGGTTGCGCCGTTCTCCTCCCGGGGTTCCGCGAACGGCGTGCCGCCGCTGCGCATCCCGTCGACCATGCGGGTCAGGACCTTCTGGGCCTCGACGCCGTCGGTGAATCGAGAGAGCCACACCCGCAGCTGGCCGCTGCGTCCGTAGTCCGCGACGGTCGAGTCATCGGGCGCGACGTCCCTGCCGTGCAGTTCAGCAACCATCCTGGCCGCACGCGCGCCAGACCAGAGGCGAGTGCGATGGAGCCCTGCAAGGCGGGGCGGAAGCGGCGCCCGCAGGCAGGCGGTCACCACGGCGATCGCAACAAGGATGGGAAGTACGCTACGTCGCACCGGCGAGCCCCAGCTCGGAGGCGATGGACGCCATCGCATCGCGCACGAAGGCGATGTGGGCCGCAAGCTCCATTCCGATCTCTTCCGCCCCGCGGCGAATGTCCTCACGGTTCACAGAACGCGCGAATGCCTTGTCTTTCATCCGCTTCAGGACCGACTCGACCGGCACGTTGGCGATAGCCTTGTCAGGCCGCACCAACGTGGCGGCCGTCAGGAATCCCGTCAGCTCGTCCACGGCAAACAGACAGCGCGCCATGTCGGTGTCGCGGGGAACCCCGGTGTAGTCGGCGTGCCCCTCAATGGCGCGTACCCATGCCTCCGGCCACCCCTGCTCCCTGAGCACCCGCGCCCCGGCGTATACGTGAGTCTCGGCGGTCGGGTTCTTCTCGTAATCGAAGTCGTGGAGCAACCCGACGATCCCGAAGGCGTTCTCATCGGCTCCCAGCCTGCGGCCATGGGCGCGCATCGACGCCTCGACGGCCAAGGCGTGCTTGCGCAGGTTTGCGTTCTCCGTCCAGTCGCAGAGCAGCTTCCATGCGGCATCGCGATCGTAGGGCATGCGAGAAGCCTACCGCAGCGCCGCTGCAGGACCAAACGCCGGCGTTAGGAGTTCAAAGTGAAGAGTGAAGAGTTGAAGGACCAGGAACCGATGCAGTGTCGGGGAGGCGGGGGTCAGCGAATGGGGCTCCTTGTTGTTAACTCTTAACTCTCCACTCTCAACTCTTAGCTGGCCTTTGGGGGTTTTCGAGCCTGGTGGCTGCCGTCAGGCCTCGGACGCGGTTCGGACGGGGACGCCGATGACGTAGTGACAGCCCACGGAGGTGGGGTTGCGTTGCGCGGCCGCCGCGATCAAACCCGCCGCGGTGCATCCTTGGACCAGGTCAACGAGCGCCGCCGAGATCGGGGTCGAGCGGTAGAACTCGGTCAACCTGCCGCGCTGGTGCCGTAGGTCCGAGACCGCGCGTGCGAGCCGCTCAGGGGTGCGCACGATGCCGACGTAGTTCCACATCGTGTGCCGAAGCGCCGACCAGTCCTGGGCGATCAACGCCGGGTCCTCGTTGGACGGTCCGGGCACCGGCTCCCAATCCGGGATCACCGACGCGAGGCTCTCGGCGAGCGGCATGCGTTGTCCGCGGCTTGCCGCGTGCTCGCCGGCCGCCAGCCCGAACGTGAGACCCTCCAGCAGCGACGTGGAGGCGAGGCGGTTCGCGCCGTGCACGCCGGTGCACGCCACCTCGCCGGCGACGTACAGGCCCGGGATCGTGGTCCGACCGGCAAGGTCGGATACGACGCCCCCGCAGGTGTAGTGAGCCGCCGGCACGACGGGGATGCGTTCGCGCCTGATGTCGATGCCGTGCTCGAGGCAGCTCTCCGTGACGTTGGGGAATCGCTTGGCGAGCGCCTCGCCCCGGTCGCCGAGGTCGAGGAAGACACACTCCGTATCGGTGCGGTGCATCTCGTCGACGATCCCGCGTGCCACCACGTCGCGGGGTGCGAGTTCTCCGAGAGCGTGGTGGTTTTGCATGAAGCGCTCACCCTTCTGGTTGACGAGTTGCGCGCCGGCACCGCGCAACGCCTCCGTGATCAGGAAGCGAGGCGCGCCCGGGACGTAGAGGCAGGTCGGATGGAATTGGATGAACTCGAGATTCAGCAGGCGCGCGCCAGCGCGCGATGCCATCGCGAGGCCGGAGCCGATCGAGCCGGGGTGGTTCGACGTGTGGATGAAGAGCGCGCCCGCACCGCCCGTCGCGAGCACGGTCGCAGAGGCAAGCACCGTGCAGACGCGGCTGCTGTCGACCTCGAGGACGTAGGCCCCTACGCAGCAGTTGTCCAGGGCGTACCGGTCCTCGGCGCGCCGCGACTGGTGGTGGGTGGTGAGCAGATCCACGGCCTGCGCGCCTTCGACGATGCGAATCCCTGGCGTGCGCCGAGCCTCGGTCAGCAGGGCCTGCTCGATCGCGGCGCCGGTGCGGTCGGCGGCGTGCAGGATCCGCGGCACCGAGTGAGCGGCTTCGAGAGCGAGGTCGAGCTGGCCGTTCGGGCGCCGGTCGAACGGCACCGCGAGCCGCTCGAGCAGCCATTGCTGCACGCAACGCGGGCCCTCGCTCGCGAGAAAGCGGGCGGCCTCAGTCAGGCCGTATTCGGCGCCGGCGCTGAGAATGTCCTTGGCGAGCAGCTCGGGCGAGTCGTCCTCCCCGCGGAACACGATCCCGCCCTGCGCGCGCCAGGTGTTGGTCGCTGCCGGATCCGTGGCCCGACAGAGCAGGAGCACGTCGGCGCCGGCTCGGGCGGCAGAGAGCGCTGCCGCCAGGCCGGCCACTCCCGTGCCGACCACCAGGACGTCACAGCGTTCGCGGTCGGCAAGGGTCATGGCCGCACCTTGAGCGAGAGGTCGAGTGCCGGAGCGGAGTGAGTGAGCGTGCCCACGGACACGAAGTCCACGCCGGCCTCGGCCAGTGCGCGGGCGCTCTCCAGCGTGACGCCACCGGATGCCTCCAGCTTTGCGCGGCCGGCGACCAGCGTGACAGCGTTGCGAACGAGGGAGACATCCAGGTTATCGAGCATGATGTGGCCGACCCGGCAGGCGAGAGCCTCCTCGACCATCGCGAGGTCGGCGCACTCGACGACCAGCGGCACGGAACCGCCCCAACGCTCTCGCACCTTCGCGACGGCGGCGGTGATCGACCCGGTGGCCGCGAGGTGGGTGTCCTTGAGCATTGCGACGTCGAAGAGGCCCATCCGATGGTTGGCGCCGCCGCCGCACCGCACGGCGTGTTTCTCGAGCGCGCGCCACCCCGGTGTGGTCTTTCGGGTGTCGAGGACCGTACAGGACGTCCCGGCGACGGCGTCCACGAACCTCCGGGTCAGAGTCGCGATTCCGGAGAGGCGCGTCACGAAGTTGAGCGCCGTGCGCTCGGCGGCGAGGACGGCCCGCGCCGGACCGTGCACCACCGCGGCCTGGTCGCCCGAAGCGACGCCGTCGCCATCGCCGTGCGAGGGTTCGACCGTGCAGCGCTGGTCCAGGAACTCGAACGCCGCGACGAACGCCGGAACACCGGCCAAAACCCCGGCCTTCTTTACGAGCAGCACGGCGGTCGTACGGTCATCGGCGCCGAAGACCGCGGCGCCGGTCAGGTCCGGGAGATCTTCGGAGAAGGCGGCCGCGAGCAGGGGCGGGAGGTGCGTGGCGTACGGTTCCGGGAGGGGATGCACGAGTTCATTCTAGCTCTGAAGCGTCGAAGCGACCGCAGCGATGTGAGCGGGAGCCGTGCCGCAGCAGCCGCCGACGAGCCGCGCGCCCGCTGCGGCCCAGGCGAGTGCGTAGCGGGCGTACAGCAGCGGCGTCAGAGGATCCGCGGCGAGCCATGGTGAGTCGGAGGACGACCAGGCATTGTTCGCATAGGCAACGAGCGGCAGGTCGGTCCCCTCCGCGACCCGCACGAGCGCCGCCATCAGCTCCCGCGCGGCGGTGCAGTTCACCCCCACAGCGACGACACCCGGGACGGCCACAGCTGCGGCGGCGTCACGAGCGTCTTCGTCCGAAAGGAGACGGCCGCCCTCCTGGCAGGCGAGGCTCACGACGACCGGAAGCCCGGTCCCCGTCGCGGCATCGGCGGCGATGCGTGCCTCCCGCACCGTGTTGAACGTCTCGAGGAGCAGCGCATCGGGTTTGGCTGCAGCGAGGAGGCCGGCGGTGGCAGCGTGCTCGCGGGCAAGGGTCGCGTCGTCCGGGACCAGGTCGGGTCGGTAGCAGTCCTCGAGGGTGGTCTGGGAGGCGAACACGAGGGCGTTTCGACCCGCGGCGCGGGTACCCTCCCGGGCAAGGCGCACGGCGAGGGCAGCGAGTTCGCCGGCGCGGGCTTCGAGCCCGGCGCCCCGCAGAGCGTACGGGGCCACACGGAACGTCGCGGCGGTGAGCGCCTCGGCGCCGGCCGCCGCATAGTCCCGGTGGAGATTGCGGACGGCGTCCGTTGCATCGAGGAGCGCGCCGACACCCCACAGGTACGCGGCCGCAGTCACCCCGTTCCGCAGAAGCTCGCTCCCGCAGGCCCCGTCGAGCACCCGGGGCCGCTCGGCCAGCCACGCTCTCATCTCGCCCGGTGCCATCGCGCGCAAGGTAGCAGAAGTTCGAAGGTCCCGGGGTTGCGACAAGGGAACAAGGAAGAGGGAAGACGGAAGAGGAAGAACCGGAGACGAGGCGATGCCACGTAGTTCTCACTTTCCTTGCCTTCCTCTACCTTCTATCTTCTTCCCTCGGTCCCTCGCCGAACCCGCGAACGTTCGAACCTTCGAGCCAGCCTTGATTGACCCCGCGCCATCTCGCACTTAGCATGCCGGGAATGGGAAATCGCGATTCACAGCGTGCGCCGAGACAGAAGGCGGGGTCCGGGCACGGCCGCGACCGCGGTCCGCGAGCCGGGGTGCGGCCGGAGCACGAGCCAACCGCGGATGACACCACCGGCGACGAAACCATCGCCGCCGAGGCTCCGGCCCGCAAGAACGTCCCATCCGGCGGGCGCGAGCGCGCGGTCCTGGTTGCGGTCGTCATCGGCAAGGCGGCGCGCACGGCGGTCGAGTCCCACCTCGACGAGCTTGCGCAGCTCGTGGACACGGCCGGCGGCGAGGCGGTTGCCCGGATGGTGCAGGAGCGCAAGTCCCCCGATTCCACCTTCTTCATCGGCAAGGGAAAGGTGGACGAGCTCGCGGCCCTTGCCAGGCAGAACGGCGCGAAGCTCGTCGTGTTCGACGACGACCTCTCGCCCTCGCAGGCGCGCCACCTCGATGAGGCGTTGCCCGAGGACGTCAAGGTCCTCGACCGGGCGGGAGTGATCCTCGACATCTTCGCGCTGCGGGCACGCACCCGTGAGGCGCAGATCCAGGTCGAGCTGGCGCAGCTCACGTACCAGATGTCGCGGCTAACCCGGCGGTGGGCGCACCTGTCGCGTCAGGCCGGCGGGATCGGCACCCGCGGGGTGGGCGAGACCCAGCTCGAGAGCGACCGCCGCGTCATCCGGCGGCGCATCGCCGCGCTGCGCGAGCGCCTCGATGTGGTCGAGCGCGAGCGCGAAGTGCAGCGTAAGCGGCGCGCCTGGCTCCCCGCCGTGGCCCTGGTCGGCTACACGAACGCAGGTAAGAGCACGCTGTTCGAGAGGCTGACCGGCACCTCGACGCTGGTCGAGGACCGGCTCTTCGCGACGCTCGATCCGCGCACCAGGCGCGCGGAGGTCGGTGACAACGTTGCCGTTGCGGTGGCGGACACCGTAGGGTTCATCCGCAAGCTGCCCCACCACCTCGTCGCGTCGTTCCGCGCGACGCTGGCCGAGGCAACGCTCGCCCAGGTCGTCGTGCACCTGGTGGACGCCTCGCACCCGGACTGGCCCGAGCAGCTCAAAGTCGGCGAGGAGGTGCTCACGTCGCTCGGCGTCGAGCCGAAGAGCTGCATCGTCGTGCTCAACAAGGCGGACCGTCTGGGTGGTGTGCTGCCGCCGGCGCCGGTCGACCGCAACGTCGTCGTGATCTCGGCGCTCACCGGAGAGGGCCTCGAACGACTCCGACTCGAGCTGCGCGCAGCGGTCCTCTCTCAGCCCGGGATGGAAACCCTCCGCTTCCCGGCCGACGGCGGCGAGGATTTGCAGCGCGCCCTCCGCGACGAGGACGTCGTTGCACGTCGGTTCACGCAGGACGGCATCGAGCTGGTGGTGCGCCGCCGCTGAGGAAAACGAAAGAGGCAAGAGCGGGTACGGAGACGGGGGAGGAAAGGGAACTCTCCTTTCGTTGCTCGTTTCTGGCTTCTCCCTCTCTTCTTCTCCAAGCCAATTGTGAACAGCGTTGCGTATAATGCCCACAATGCGAGAGCCTCGCTCCGCGGCCCTCCTATTCTGTGCTCTGGGGCACGTCGCTACAACACTCGCGACACAGGCCAACGGCCAGCCGCCGCGGGTGTTGGCTGGACGGGCGACATCACCCATCCAGGTCGACGCCTTCCTGAACGAACCGGCGTGGCGCGACGCCGGCGTGATCGCCGATCTATCGCAACAGTCGCCGAGGCCCGGCGCTTCCACGCCGTACCGCACCGAGGTCCGCGTCCTCGTGGACGACGACACGCTGTACCTCGGCATCACCTGCTTCGACCCCGACCCCTCTCGGGTTGCGGTCCACACGATGCAGCGCGATGGCGACCTGACGGGAGACGACACGGTCGCCATCATCCTGGACCCCTTCGGCGACCGCACCACCGGTTACTTCTTCCAGCTCAACGCCGCGGGTGCACGCCAGGACGGTGTGTACTCCGACCCAGAGAACATCCCGCTGGACTGGGACGGAATCTGGGACGCACGAGCACGGCTGACGACGCAGGGCTGGACGGCGGAGATCGCCATCCCGTCGCGCTCGTTGCGCTTCCCGAAAGGTCAGACGGTTTGGGGTTTCAACGTGGAGCGCCGGATAGCCCACGACCGCGTGGTGGTCCGCTGGGCCGGCACCACGTTGGATTCCCTGCTCGGCGACTTGCGCCGGGCAGGGGAGCTGAGCGGCGTTGAGAACCTCCGTCAGGGCAAGGGGTGGTCGGTTTCTCCGTACGGGCTGGCGCGCTCAGAGCGTGACTTCACCACTGGCCAAGCGACTACCAGCACTGACGGCGGACTCGATGTCAGCTACAGCCTCGGCCCCGGACTGACCGGCGTTTTCACCCTCAACACCGACTTCGCCGAGACCGAGGTGGACACGCGCCAGATCAACCTGACTCGCTTTCCGCTCTTCTACCCGGAGAAGCGTCAGTTCTTCAACGACGGGTCGAACCAGTTCTCGTTCGGCCTTGGGCTCGAGGAGGAGTTCATCCCGTTTTTCTCCCGGCGGGCGGGGCTGTTGGACGGCCAGCAGGTGCCGATCCGGGACGGCATCAAGCTGGTCGGTCGCCAGGACCGATGGGGCATCGGGGTGCTCGACGTTCAGACCGAGGACATTCCGGCCGCACCGGGGTCCAACCTCTTCGCGGGACGCGTAACTTACGATGTGGACCAGCACCTGCGACTCGGGGCCATCGCCACCGATGGCAACCCCGACGGCGTCCACGACAACTCACTCGTCGGCGTAGACGCCGTCTGGCGCACCTCGACGTTTCACGGTGACAAGAACTTCGCGGTCGGGGTTTGGGGCGTCCGCACCGACGGCGACGTGCCTACCGGCAAGCGTGGCGGGTACGGGCTCAAGATCGACTACCCCAACGACCTATGGGACGTGTCAGTGACGTATACCGAGTTCGGTGATGGCCTCGACCCCGCGTTGGGGTTCCTTCCCCGGCCGGGCACGCAGTGGTACACCTCCGGCCTCAGCTACCAGCCGAGGCCGCAGCATGGGTGGTGGGCGGGGTGGGTGCGCCAGTTCAAGTTCGAGCTCGAGCCGCAGGTTGTCACGGATCTCAAGGGCACGACACAGTCATGGAGCGTTTTCACCGCGCCGGTCAACGTCGAGATGCAGTCAGGGGACGGCTTCGAGGTGAACTGGCAGCCGCAGTTCGAGCGGCTGGATGCGCCTTTCGAAATCGCGAAGGATGTGGTGATCCCGGCTGGCTCCTACCGGTTCGACCGGTTCCGGGCCGAGGTGGACACATCTCTGCATCGTCCGTGGCAGAGCTCTACTCAGGTCTGGTTCGGGACGTTCTACACAGGACGGATGGTCGAATGGATCCAGAGCCTGGCATTCACGATGCCCGGTGGGCACCTTCAGCTCAAGCTGTCCGCGGACAACGCGTTCGGCCACCTACCGCAGGGAGGCTTCGCCGAGCGCGTGTGGCAACTGAACGTCGTGTTCGCGTTCACGCCGGATCTACTGCTCTCCGCCTACGCCCAATACGACAACGACTCGGACAACCTCGGTGTCAACACCCGGCTGCGTTGGACTGTTAAGGCCGGAACGGACCTCTACGTAGTTTGGAACCACGGTTGGCTCCACCCCGAAGCCGAGGAGCGATGGAGCGTCCTCAGGCCCATCTCAGACCAAGCGGTGGTCAAGCTTCGCTATACCTGGCGTTCCTGAGAGCGAGGTCCGGGAGGGGGGGAACGACTTGTCGCGACGACTCCATCGTTCGTGCGGGGTCGGTAGAGGCATCGAGAGCGGGAGTCGTCACCACAGGGGGATGACCTCACCGATATGAGGTGTTCCCCAAGGCAGGAAGACGAGCGCGAGGGTTAGCCTGGTGGTGATGGCGCCGGTGAGAGACGAGGTGTGGCGATGAAATTGGACCCAAAGACAGTTGTGGCCGTGATGCTGCTGCTCGCGCTCACTGCGTTCCGGGCGCACGCGTTGTCCCCGCCGACGGAGGGCACCGTTGTCCTGAAGGACTTCCGCTTCGCGTCGGGCGAGACCCTGCCGGAGCTGCGGTTGCACTACCGCGCGTTCGGCAGGCCCGAGCGCGACGCACGGGGTACGGTGCGCAACGCCGTTCTGGTCCTCCACGGTACCACCGGCAGCGGCGCACAGTTCGTGCGGCCGGAGTTCGCGGGCGAGCTGTTCGAACCCGGGCAGCCGCTCGACGCCACCCGCTTCTTCATCGTCCTACCCGACGGGATCGGCCACGGAGGGTCGAGCAAGCCCAGCGACGGCCTCCACGCGCGTTTTCCCCGGTACGGCTACAAGGACATGGTCGAGGCGCAGTACCGGCTCCTCACCGAGGGGCTAGGCGTCGACCATTTGCGGCTCGTATTGGGGACCTCGATGGGCGGCATGCACACGTGGCTCTGGGGGGAGCTCCACCCGGATTTCATGGACGCACTCATGCCGCTTGCGTGCCTGCCGACCCAGATCTCGGGCCGCAACAGGGTCTGGCGCCGGGTCATCATCGATTCGATCCGGGGCGACCCCCAGTGGAGGGGAGGCGAGTATGCGATCGAGCCGCCGAGCCTCCGCAGCGCGATCGAGATGCTCTTCTTCATGAGCAGCAACCCCGTGTTGCGGCAGGGCGAGATGCCGACGCTCGAGCGGAGCGACCAGGTGCTCGACGCGTTCGTCGCCCGCGAGACGAATGCGTTGGACGCCAACGACGTCCTCTATGCAGTCGAGGCCTCCCGCGACTACGATCCCGGGCCCGCGCTCGCGAGGATCGCGGCGCCGCTGTTTGCAGTCAACTCGGCCGACGACCTCATCAACCCGGCCGAGCTCGGCATCCTCGAGCACGAGATCACGCGGGTCGCGCGAGGGCACGCTGTGGTGCTTTCGTACACGGAGAAGACCCGCGGACACGGGACCCACACCCTGGCTGCGCTCTGGAAGCAGTACCTGGTCGAGCTGCTCAAGGTAGCCGCACACTGAAGCCGAGCCGGAGGTCCGGGCTGCCGATTGCCCCCGAGACGAGGGCGGCGTCACGCCGGCCTCGGAGTACCGGAGTTCAGGCCTCGGGAAGGATGCTCAGTCCCTCCACCTCTCGACCGTGACTACGTTCATGGCCTTGTGGTACTTGCAGTAGAAGCCCACCGAGGTGAGCCCGCCAAGGGAGACCATCTTCTTCGTCTTGTCCAGGAACATGTTGTTGGCCAGCTGGAGCTTGATCTCATTGTCGTGATAGCTGAACACGTTCGTCTTGGGGTCGAAGTTGCCGGACATGTAGGCGGCAAGGGCGTTGATGTCTACGAACCACTCCCCGCCAGCGTTCTGCTGCGGTGGGTTGCCGAACTGGATTAGCGACCCGAACGGCGCAAAACGGGCGCTGGGGAAGGCTATGTCCTCAGATTCTACGTAGGCGCCGAATGGAACGACCGGCGTGCTGTTGTCAGGGTTCGCCTTGTCGATCCTGAACCTGTCCACCACGGTCCCGTCCTCGAGCTTGGTCGTGATTGTGAGCCTGTCGCGATCCACAGCGACCACGAGGTAGCAGGTCTGGGCCTGTGGGTCGTAGAAGAACGAGTGCCAAAACTTGCCGCCCAGGCTGTCCTTGGCGTTGTCGCCCGACCTCCCGGAGACAAAGTACACGGTTCCGTCCGCGGCTCGCGCCACGAAATCCTCGTTCTTGATGAAGTAGCTCCTGGCCATCCCATGGTCGTGGCCGTTGAACACCACGTCCACATGGTGTTTGTCGATGACCGGCCCGAAGTTGACCTTGGTGGGGACTCCTGCTCGGTCAGGGATCAGATTGTAGGTGGCCTCGTGGTACACGAGGACCTTCCACGGTCTGGTCGTCGCCGTGAGGTCCGCGTCCAACCAGGCAACCTCGGCGTCAATCATGGCCTTGCGGTGCGCAGCGTCCTCAAACTCGTAGGTAAACTCGCTGTTGAGCACCGCGATGTGCGCCGCCCCGTAGTCGAAGGAGTAGACCTCACCTTTGAAGTCCGCAGGGCCATTCTGGGGAACCCTGAACAGCTTGACGAAGTACTCCGGTCTCTGCCATTCGTCCTTGCTCGTGACGCCCCGCGGCTCGTGATCGCCGATCACCGGCATCTCCGGGATCCGAGCGACGACATCCTGGGCACCCGCAAACCATGCATGCCACTGGGTATAATCCTTCCCCGAGTAGATCAGATCGCCGACGCTCATGATGAACTTCGCCTCTGGGTTCTGCTGGTAGGCCTGGGTCACGGTCTTCTTCCAGACCGTGTAGATCGGCTTCTTCTCATGGGAGTCGCCGAAGACGATGAACTGGAACCTCTCCGGCTCGGCCTTTTCGGTCTCGAAGGTGTAATACGGGCTCCAGGTGGAATCCTCGCCCACGCGGTACACGTACATGGTCCCTGGTTCCAGGTCGCGCAGCGTCACGGAGAACAGTTTGATGGCGCCCACGTTGGTGGCGAGCGTATCGGGTGGGGGAGCCAAAACGGTCGCAGGGCTGCCGCCGATGGCGGCGTACTCGACCTTCCCGACAGTCACTGTCGTGTCGGTGCGCCAGCCGATGGTCTGGGTGGTTTTCGGGCTCTCAGACCAGGTGAGCCGGATGTCGTCGGGGACCGCGGACGCGGCCGCACCGGCGTGGGCGGACGCCGCCAACGCGAACACCAACGCCGCGACGGCCACAATCAGCCAGGGTTTTCGGGACATGTGTGTTCCTTTCTTTCTGACGTCTCTGACGTCGCTCACGACCGATAGCCCTGCGGTACGTAAGCCGGCAACATCTTGTCTGCAAACACCGGCTTGAGCCTGGCGAACCTCTGCAGGCCCCCGACGAGCGGCACGCTCGGCCAGTCGCTCCCCACCAGCGGGAGCGCGTAGTCCACAAACTCCTCCGTGACGTCGGTGCGCGAAGGCGCGATCCACGCTGCCGGGAACGACCTCTCGGAGTTCGCGACGGCCCGAAGCGGCACCCTGTCGTACCGGACGCGGTAGCCGGGCCCGGGCTCGCGCAGGATCGTCGCCATGTACCCGGAGCCGTGCTCGACCGCTATCGAGACCGCCTGACACCCGACGAGGTAGGCCTCCTCGAGGTCCACCGTGGAAGCATGAATGATGCTGCCTCTCTGGTCGGTGCCTGGGACGTTGCCCCGCGCCAGTCCCAGGCAGGCGAGCCCTGCCCCGTTGAGATGGTTGACGACGACCTGCGCGACCGTCGTCTCGCTCGATGAGAACGTGGTGTGCCCGAAGGCATCCTTCCGCTCGCCGATCTCTCCGACGTCAAAACCTTCGCTCACCACGACCAGCGCCCTCCCGCGCTGCTTGAGCGTATCGTTCACCCTGTCGGCCAACGCCTCGAGCGTGAGCCCCGACTCGCGTAGGAGAATCAGCAAAGGCATCCGACGCTCGGGGTCCGCGAGGCGAGCGGCGGCCGGGATGAAGCCGATCTTCCGGCCCATCGCCTGCATCACGAGCACCGGGTCGGATGGGCAGGAGCCGGCGTTCTCCTCGTCGGCGTTCTGGACGGCCAACGCCCAGTACCGGGCCACACTGCCGTAGCCGGGTGTGTGGTCGATGAGCCGGAACTCGGTGTCCCCGACGTCGTTGTCTATGGTCTTGGGCACACCGGTGGCCACGAGCTCCACCCCTCTCTCGTGAGCCAGCTGGGCGACCTTGGCCGCGGTGTCCATCGAGTCGTTGCCGCCTATGTAGAAGAGGTAGCCGACGTCGTGGGCCTTGAGGACCTCGATGGCCCGCTCGAAGTCCTCCTCCTGCGCCTTCCTCAGCTTGTAGCGGCAGGTTCCGATCGAACCGGCGGCCGGAGTTGTCCGGAGAAGGGCGATCTCCTCATGGTCCTGCGCCGAGAGGTTCAGCAGCTCCTCGCGAAGGATCCCCTCGATGCCGTGCACGCCCGCATACACGGCGCCGAAGCGCTCACGCAGCTCGCGGCACGACTCGACCACGCCACGCAGCGTGTTGTTGATCACCGGTGTCGGACCGCCTGACTGCGCAACGACGACGTTTGGTGGTTTGCTCATGTCACCCCCGACGGCAGCCCGCGTCCTACGCCTTGTAGGTCGTCGACGTCACGGCGCCGCCGTGCCCGGTCCAGTTGGTGTGGAAGAACCTGCCACGTGGTTGGTCCACACGCTCGTAGGTATGCGCGCCGAAGTAGTCACGCTGCGCCTGGATCAGGTTGGCAGGCAGGCGCTCGTGGCGGTACCCGTCGAAGAACGCGAGGGCGCTGGCCGTCGCCGGAACCGGGATCCCGATTTCGACCGCTCTCGCGACCACCCGACGCCACGCCGGCTGCGCAGCCTCCACCTGGCCCCTGAAGTACGGGTCGAGGAGGAGGTTGCGGAGGGAGGGATCGCGGTCGAACGCCTCCTTGATCTTGCCCAGGAACACCGACCGGATGATGCATCCGCCGCGCCACATCAGGGCGATCCCTCCGTAGTTGAGGTTCCAGCCGTACTCGGCTGCTGCCGCGCGCATCAGCATGTACCCCTGCGCGTAGGAGGCGATCTTCGCGGCATACAAGGCATGGTGGAGGTCATCGACGAAAGCCCAACGGTCCTCGGGAACCGTGTGCGCGCCCTGTGGCCCCCGCAATACCTTGGCCGCGGCCATACGCTCGTCCTTCAGCGCCGAGAGCGACCGCGCGAGCACCGCCTCGGCAATCAGGGTCAGCGGTATGCCCATGTCCAGCGCCGAGATCACCGTCCACTTCCCGGTGCCCTTCTGCCCGGCGGCGTCCAGGATCTTCTCGAGCACCGGCTCACCGTCCTGGCCCCTGAAGGCGAGGATGTTGGCCGTGATCTCGATCAGGTAGGAGTTGAGGTCGCCCCGATTCCATTCGGCGAACACGCGGTGCATCTCATCCGGGCTCAAGCCCAGGCCTTCGTTCATCAGGTGGTAGGCCTCGGAGATCAGCTGCATGTCGCCGTACTCGATCCCGTTGTGAACCATCTTCACGAAGTGACCGGCGCCGCTCTCGCCCACCCAGTCGCAGCACGGCGACCCGTCCTCCACCTTGGCGGCCACGGCCTGGAAGATCGGCTTCACGTGGGGCCAGGCCGCAGGCGACCCGCCCGGCATGATGGACGGACCGTGGCGTGCCCCTTCCTCGCCCCCGGACACGCCGGTACCGATGTAGAGCAACCCCTTGGACTGGACCAACGCGGCGCGCCGCATGGTGTCCTGGTAGTTGGAGTTGCCGCCGTCGATAATGATGTCCCCCTGCTGCAAGAGGGGCACGAGGCGCTCGATGAAGGCATCCACGGGCGCGCCTGCCTTGACGAGTAGCATCACTCGACGTGGGCGCTCAAGGACGCTCACCAACTCCTCGAGCGAGTGCGTTCCGATCACCCGGGTCCCCTTGGCGTTACCTTTGACGAATTCGTCCACGGTCGAGACGGTGCGATTGAAGACGGCCACCCGGAACCCGTGGTCGTCCATGTTCAAGACGAGGTTCTGTCCCATCACCGCCAGTCCGATGAGGCCGATGTCTGCCTTCTCCATCGTTCCATTCCTCCCCGCCGAGCCAGCCCTCGCAGGGCGGCTACACGGTCTCCACCTTGTACAGGATCTCGCCGGCCCTTCTCACGAGCAGGACTCCCTCGTGTTCGCGGTTCGCCCACGCTTCGGGGACTACCGTTTTCGGGTCCAGGTAGCCGAGACCGATCCGCTCGCACCGATCGCGCGGGATCCCGGTGGCCAGCGTCACCCGAATCCGCGGCCGCTCGACACCGCCCTCGAAGGTACCGGCACCCCGCAGGTGCGTCGAGTGGGCCAGGACACCCCAGGGGTAGTGCTTGAAGCGGTCCCACTGTGCGAGGAAGTAATCGCGCACGTGGTACCCGATCTCCTCGATGTTTCTTCCATGAACGTACGACACCTCGGTGAGGTGGGGGGCGAAGATCACCACCTCACCGCCGTCAGCGATGGCGGGCTCCAGCTTGTACATTCCCTTCGCCGCGGTCCACAGGTCGGCGTACATCTCCGGGATGACCGAGAGGACGCGCTGGTACGCCCTTTCGACCCGGATGATGTTGAGTTTCTCCGAGAGCGCAGCGGCCGCTCGCCAAGCCTCTTCCATCGTGCCGACGAACAACCCGTGCAGCGAGTTGTGGTGCATCACCAGCGCAACGCACAGCCGGGGCGTCGGGATGAATGACGCGGCTCGGTCGATCAGCCGGCGGACCGGCGTGTTCGCCACGCCGATGATCTCCCGGCTGGTGAGCAGCGCGCCCAGCCAGTGCGTCACGTTGATGACCTCGGCGCCGGCGACACCGGGGAAGAAGTACTTGTTCCCGCCCGAGAAACCGACCACCTCGTGCGGGAACACCGGACCGCACACGATGATCTGGTCGTACTGCGACCGCCCATCGGGTGAGCCCACGAGCCGGTTGAGCCGGACCGGGACGTCGAGTTCGAGCCGACCCCCGCTCAGCGTCGCGATTTCGGCGGCGCTCACCTTGCCCAACGTGACGAACGTTTCCGGCAGATCCCAGCGGTGGTTGAAGACCCGCGACGTCCCGGCTTCTCCGCCGTGCACCGGCACGCCAAGAAGCCTGCCGAGCGCCGCGTCGTCCATCGGTTGATGGGTGCCAAGAGCCGCGAGGTAGTCGAGTGCCGCGACCTTCGGCCCCAGCAGCTCGTCGAGCACCGTGCGGAGGAGCGCCACAGGGGCGGTGCGGGTGCCGTCGGGAACGATCACGAGCACCCGGTGACCGGCCAGGTTGACTCTTGCAAGAGCCTCGGCCATCAGGCCATGGACCTCGGCCTCCGTCAGAGGGTGTTCGCGAGCGCTCTTGCCGACGAGCATGGTGCCCTTCAGACTTCCCCGGAGGCCCTACCCAACGCGGCGCGAGCGGAGGATTCGTCAGCGCCGAGCCAGGGCGGCACCTCCGGCAGGAGCGCCTCGAACTCGGCAATCAACGCCGCCTCGTACGCCCCGGCGTAGGTGCCCCGGAGGAACCTGTTCATCGCCTCGTCGTGGAACCGCTGCCACGAGGTCTCCTCACGGCCCGGGTTGATGGGGTAGAAGAACGCACGGTTCGCGCGGGCCGCCGCCATGTCCCCAGGGGCGTCGCCAATCATGAGGACGTGCTGGGGTGCGTACTTGGCGCCAGACGCCAGCTCGAGATGCAGAGACTTGCTGCCCATCTCCTGTCCCGCGATGACCCGCACGTGGCGGTCGAGATCGTGCTCCTGCCACTCCCTGCTCAATGCCTCGACCGGGGTCGCCGAGACCACGATCATGTCGGCCTTCTTGGCCAGGGCCCACAGGCTCTCCCGCACGAACGGGAACGGAGGCACGCCGTGGACCATATCCGCGACGGCCGCGTTCACCGCGGTCGTCCATGCCAGCGCCGTCTCGAGCTCCGGACCGGGGTGTCGGGCCATGTACGCCCGCAGTCCGTCGTTGCTCTTGGGAAAGTCGTTGTCGGCGATGAACTCGCGCAGCTTGGTGGCGGGCGGAGGCTCGAAACCGCGTGCTTTCACCTCCGGCCGTTCGCGCAGCAGGTCGAAAACCATGACCAGCGCCGGCCACCGGTTGATGCCTCGCCATCTGGAGTAGAGGTTCACGAACTCCGCAGCCTCCCGTGCATACTTGGACACGGGCTGCAGGCCCCAGTGCTTGATGATGTTGGGGATGAAGCACTCTTTGTGCTTGATCTCCATCGTGTCGAAGGCACAACCGTCGGAATCGATGCCCGCGAAGAACCGATGCTGCGGTTCGAGCTCCGCCAGCACGCGGGCCGCATCCGGGTAGGTGCTCATCGCCCCCTCCTCTCACACCCCGCTGAATGCCGAAAACCCGCCGTCCACGGGCACCACGACACCGGTCACGAACGAGGCCGCGGGAGAAAGCAACCACAGCGCCGTTCCCAGCAGGTCCTCGGGCTGTCCAAACCGGCCCATCGGAGTGTGCTCGATGATGGTGCTGCCGCGCGGGGTCAACTCGCCGGTCGACGTGTCGGTCAGGAGGAACCGGTTCTGGTCAGTGAGGAAGAACCCGGGAGCGATTGCGTTGACTCGGATCTGCGGCGAATACTCGCGCGCCATGTGAACTGCCAGCCATTGGGTGAAGTTGGCCACCGCCGCTTTGGCGGCGGAGTATGCCGGGATCCGGGTCAGTGGTCTGAACGCGTTCATTGAGCACACGTTGAGGACCACACCCCGCTGGCGCTCGGCCATTCCGCGACCGAACGCCTGGCAGGGCAGGATGGTCCCGAGGACGTTCAGGTCGGCCACGAAACGGAGCGCCTCCTCGGGTAGATCGAAGAACGACCGCTCCGGGCCCGTGGTGGCCGAGGGGCTGTTGCCCCCCGCCGCGTTGATCAGGGTGTCGACGGGGCCGAGTTCGTCGAGCACCGTCTTTTCCGCCGCCACCAGCGAAGGCCGGCTCAGGACATCACATTGGACGACGATCGAGCGGCCGGGGCCACGGTCGAGGCGTTCCCTGAAACGATCGATGCCGGTCGGCTGCAAATCAAGGACCGCCACGTTGGCTCCACACGAGACCAGCGCGACCGCAATCTCGCCACCGAGCACACCCGCGCCGCCCGTGACGACCGCGGTCCGCCCCGCCAGGTTGTACCACCCCGCAACGAAGTTCGCGTCCACCTGACTCCCTTCCGCCACGCCTCTTGATCTCCTCGAGAAGCTCACCGCACCACGACCTCAGCTCAACAGCGGCGCCAAGTGCCGCCTGAAGTGCGCTTCCAGCACGGTCGCGTAGATCTCCTCATTCTTCCTCAGGGTCTCCCGAAGCCTGTCACCGAACCTGTCCAGCACGGAGCCAAACGTCACGTGCATGACCTGCCGAGCATCGAACTTTTCCAACAGGAGCGGCAGATCCGCGCTCTTCACCGAATCGACGCTCGGGACCCTCGCCAGGGTGGCCGACACATGGTAGGTCATCCGATCGTGCTCGTAGCGTTCCCTGGCGTACGTCAGGATCTCCCGGAACAGCTCCCCGTCCACGCGCGCCGTCGCCCGCAGGGCCTCGAGGTAGCTGGTGCCGGCGGTCTTCACGTGGACCAAGGGCCCGCCGAGGCCCATAGATGAGCCATCCGTCAACCGCGCGGCGACCGGGTAGACGCTGAACTTGTCCGAACCCGAGTGCAGGCTCAGCTTGTATGGCCCGAGAACTCGCGACACCGCGGCGTGCCGGGCAAATTCAGCAGAGAACACGCCCAGATCACCGATGTAGTCCACGCCCTTCTCGAAACGCCCCACGAACCGAGGGGCCAGGCTCACCCACCGCACCCCGAGACGTCGCAGCTCCCGGGCGATGTAGACGTGCTCTGCGACCGTCGTGGAGTTCGAGGTCTCGTCCACGGAAACCTCCAGCTCGAAGGCGCGGTCTCCGAGCCGGGACACGATGTGCCGGTACATCGCGACGGTGTGGGCGACGGCGCGGCCGTACTTGACGGCCCCACGCCACAGCTGCTCGGTGTCGATGTTCAAGGCCGAACCCTCGAGATCGAAGGGCTCGGAGAGGTAGCGCCGCTTGAGGTCACCCAAGCTGTCCTCGAGAGCGTCCCACGGCAGCGCTCGGACTCTGGCCTCAAGGGCGGCCGGCGGCAGGTCGTGCGCCTTGTCGTCCACGTGCGTGCCGGGATCGATGGTGAAGAACGTGTACCCCGCAGCGGCGAAGTCGTCCACATCCGTGGGTGTCTTGAGGTGGTCGGCATCCGCGCCCCATGGTTCGCGCCACCCCTCCTGGAAGAGACCCCAGGTGGCGTCGTCGAGCACCTCTTGCGGTGTCCGGCCGGTGCGGGCGTTCTCGCGCACTGACTGCTGGGCGAATACCCCGGCGATCTTCCCCTCGCCGCCGGGGAACTGGCGGATTGCCCGCGCATGCCCGGGTGTCGCCAGCCCAAGGCGATCCCCGAAGCCGACCGACGTTCTGAGGCCGAGCGGAACGGGGCGAAGCCACGGCAGCCGCGCACGCAGGGCAGCGGCGTTGGCGCGGTTCAGCGGGCACAGCAGTTCCCCCCGCGGTCCAGGCCCCGTGCCCTCGAACCCCCGGCTCTCACCGCGGACCACGAGCACCTTGGATTGACCGTCCTCATTTGCCGCCAGGCAAAACGTGGTGCCCGCCACCTCCACCATCGAGTGTGGACGAACCGCCCAACCTGGCAGCGCCTCTGGACCGGCCATCAGTTCCGCCCCTCTCGAGGGTCGCGCGCCGACCGCGACCGTTCTCCTCAGAGCCTCCTCAGGTACGTGATGCTCCGCTGCGCTGCCGTGTCGGCATCCGGCAGCGGCCTGAATTCCCCGGAGACGAAACCTCGGTAGCCCGTGGCCGCGAGCGTGTCCAGAATCGCCTTGAAATCGAGGTGGCCGGCGCCGGGATACCACCGGTTGGAGTCGGCCACGTGGAAGTGGAAGATGCGCTCGCCGCACGCCCGGATGCTGTCCGCGATTGCCGGTTCCTCGATGTTCATGTGAAAGGTGTCCAGGAGAAGCCCGAAGTTGTCTGCACCTATTCGATCTGCAAGATGAAGTCCCTCGGCGACCGTATGAACGAGATCCGTCTCGTACCGGTTCATCGGCTCGAGGGCGAACCTCACCCCGGTTCCGGCGGCCGCAGCCGCACACTGCTTGATTGCCTCGACGAGGTACTCCATCGAGCGCTCGTGAGTCTGCCCGGGCGGCGTGATCCCCCGGATCAGACCGATGATGATGACCGCGTTGAGGCGCGTCGCCAGCGGGATGTGGCTCCAGATCCGCTCGATGGCCGCCTCCCGCACCGCGGGGATATCGCTCGTGAACGACAGCTTCTCTTCGCCCCACGCTTGACCGGTGCCGATGGCGGGCACGACCAGGCCGTGCCCGCCCACAACCCGTTCGAGCTCACCGACCTCGACCAGGCGCGGATCGCGAATCGCAAGCTCGACGCCGTCGTACCCCCACCCGGCGATCTTGGCCACGTTCGCCTCGAAGTCGCCCTTAAGCGCCACCGCGTCGAAGCTGGCGGCGTGGGTTGAGAGGACGACGCTGAGCTTCATCACTGGTCGAAGCCCTGGCCGATCGTCGGCAGGTTGTACACCGGCTTCCACCCTGGGCTCATCGGCTCCCGAAGGTACGGCTCCATATCCTTGGCGGTCCGCAGCGTCACCTCCTCGACCGGCGGCACCTTTCCGGGAGGGAACGCCTCGAGGATCTGGTCGTTGAGCAGCGTCAGGTAGCGCAGGATCGCAGCGACCGGACGCTTGGCCTTGGCCGCCGAGCCGCGGGTGGACTTGCCGACGACACCCTCCGGCGTGGCCACGATCTCGATCGCGAAGTGACCCTCTCCCTCGGACCAGCGACTGGGCCGGCCGAACGGGTCGACCGACTTGTCGAAGTGCCCGTCGGGCAGGTAGCTCTTGCCCTTGGTGTCCACGGCGTACTTCATGTCCACCATGTCGGGATGGAGCAGCAGCCCGAGCGACGTCTCCGACTCGTCCGCGTGCACGAAGTTGGTGTCTAGCTTGCCACCCTTCTCGGTGGTCCGGAAGAACTCGCGCACGGCCCGGTGCCAGTCGATCACCCGGAAGATCCCGGGGAGCTGGTACCGCTTCTGGAACTGCTGGATCGCCGACTCGAGCACCCACAGCTGGCCGTGGTTGTTGATGACGATCTGCTTCCTGAACCCGTCGTTCCACAACCCCAGCATGACGTCGATCATCAGCTCCCGCGTCACGTTCTCGCGAACGATCACGGTGCCCGCCATGCCCAGGTGGTGGTAGGGGTGCGAGCCGTAATTCAGCGGCGGCAGCGCCAAGGCACACGGCGCCCCGCGCTTGGCGGTGTAGCGCCGCAGCCCCTCAAGGATCTGACTCACGTACAGCGTGTCGGACGCGCTGGGCAGGTGCCTGCCGTGCATCTCGGTGCAGCCGACCGGAATGAAGACGATGTCGTTCTTCTTCCGGTTGGCCTCGACCTGGTGCCGGACGGTTGTCTGGATGTACGAGCCTGACTTGCCCCACTCGGGAGGGGAGGGGATTCCGTACTCGGCGAGGATGGCATCTATCTCTTTGTCGCTGGCGTCCCACACCGCCTTCTTGCAGCGCCCCACCGTGTTGTCCTCGAAGAACAGGTCTGGTTCCTTGGTAGCGAGCAGCGTCGGGGTTTCTGGGTTCTCTGCCATTTCGCATCTCCTTTCAGCCGTGAGAGCCGAAGCTTCACGGTCGTTCACACCTTCCTGTCTCTCCTCTGACGCCCTTCGTCGGATGACGAGAGGGCGCTTTTCTTTGCCGTGGTTTCGGGAGGGCCCAACTCGACGTTCACGGGTCGTCCGTCGCGGATTGACTGGGTGGCAGCCAGGCTGACCGCGACCAGGCGCGCGCCGTGCGTGCGGTGCGCAACGGTCTCCGCATGCGGCAGCCTGATGCGGCCTACGCCAATGATGCCGATCCTCACATCGCTCATGACACCGCCCTTACGCTGTGGCGTACGTCCTCCGCATGAATTCTTCGATCTCCTCTCGGGACTTGCGAATCGGGCCCTGAGCCTCCATCTTCAGGCTCGTCAGCGCCGCCGCCCAGAGCGTGGCCTCAGCCGGCCGAGCGCTCAGCCTCGCCGCCACATACGAGCCGAGACAGGAATCGCCCCGACCGCTGCGGCCGACGAGGGACTTGGACCGGAACTCCGCCTCGTGGATCCTGCCTCGCGCGAGCACGAGCAGCCCGTGCCTGTGAGTGAGCACGATCTCGCCAGGTCCGAAGGCGGCGAGCGCGCTCGCTGCGCGCCTGAGATCGCTCTCCCCAGTGAGAGCCTCGGCCTCCACCGCGTCCGCCTTGAGAATGTCCACGAGCGGCAGCACCTCCGCCCGCTCCGGCCATTCCCGGTGGTGCAGCCTGCCGTCAGCCTCACGGATGCGGACAAATCCTTGCGCATCTGCGCTGATCGTCGTCTCCTTCTTCCTGAGTTCCTGGATGACTTCGAGCGGCACCTCGCCGCGGATCGATGGGCTGATCACAAACGCGCGGGCGTCCACGCTGCGCACCTGGTCGGCGGTGAACGATCCCGCGGTCGCTGCCACGGTGAGGATCCGCTCGTCGACATTCGCCGTCGGGTACTCCAACCGCATCAGCGTCGATGAAGCGGTGGTTTCCGCGAAGACGGTGACACCCGCGCGCTCGAGCGCCTCCACCACCCGGCTATCCTCGGCGGCAAGCCGCGTGACCGCCGCCACCTTGCACCCCGACGCCAGCGCTGCGAACGCCGCGTAGTTGAACCCGCCCCCATCGATCTGCCGGGTACCGGTGGACGTCACGATTGTGTCCTTGGTGTAGTTGCCAATCGTGGCGACGTCGTAGCGCTCTTTCATCGTTTCGCCGCCCTTCTCAGTCCCTCAGCCGGACTCGCCACAGCGTCGTCGCCAGGACCAGCGAGAGCACGGATGAGCCCACCCAAAACCAGATCGCCGTCGAGAAGTCGTAGTGCCGGACCCCATCGACCATGACCATCCCGCGTTGGATCAAATGGCCACTCAGCCACTCCTGGAGCGCTGCGCCCACGTAGGAGAAGACCCCTACGAACCCCATGGCGGCACCTGCTGCCTTCTTGGGCGCGATGTCGATTGCGAAGAGTCCCCCGAGCGAGGTCACGAGGCCCGTCACGCCGAACCCATACAGTAGGAAGCCCGCCGTCATGAACACCGGCTTGCCCGGCGGACCGAAGAAGATCATGAAGAGTCCCGCGAGCTCGAGGATGCCGAAGATCAGGTTGACCGGTGGCCGCCGGGCTTTGAAGAGCTTGTCCGAGGCGAAGCCGAATGCGACCGCGCCCGCCATCCCGGTCAGCGTTCTGGCCATCTGCACGCTGCCGGCGAGCATCAGTGAGTAGCCCTTGCCCTCCTGCAGGTAGAGGATCCCCCAGCTGTCGATGGCGTACCGCGTGACGTACATCAACGCGCTCGCGAGCGCGAGCACCCAGATCGCGGGGTGCTTCAACACCACACGCTGGCTCGCCCAGATGCTGCCTTTCTGATCTTCGCTGCTTGCCTTTCCTGTCAGGTGGTCGTTCTTCCAGTCCGCGACCGGGGGCAGGCCGAGCGTCTGCGGCCGGTCCTGCATCAGGAGGTAGATGGCGATAGCCACCAGAACGCCGAGCAGCCCCGGTCCCCAGTAGCCGGCCCTCCAGCCCCACGCCGTGACCACCGCAGCAACCCCGATAAACGTCAGCCCCTCGCCGAGGCCGTGAGCGGTACTCCAGATGCCGTAGATCCGACCACGCTCGCGGTTGGAAAACCACTGCGCCATCGCCACTGCACCGGCGGGCGCGCCGAACGCCTGGAACCAGCCGTTGAGCGCCCACAGCACCACCGAGAGCCAGAGCGCCGTCGAGAACCCCATCCCGAGATTGAGCGCCGCAGAGACAAGCACGCCGGTCGCGAAGAAAACTCGCAGGTTGGCGTGGTCGGCGAGAAAACCGTTCGTGAGCTTGCCGACTGCGTACGTGTAGAAGAGAGCGGCACCGATGATTCCGAGTTGCTCCGCAGAGAAGATCCCCTCGTCGATCAGGGGCTTCTTGACCATCGACAGGGCCAGGCGGCACGTGTAGGCCAGGCCGTAGCCCACGGTGATCGCCAGCATGATGCGCAGGCGGTGCCGCTTGTAGAGACGGTCGACCTCCGCCGCGTTCGTGAGCAGCGGTCTGTCCGGACCTGTCGCGAAGAAGCTCAGCAGGCTCATCAGCCCTTCTTGGACGCGATAGATGCCGGTTTCTCGACCCGGACCGGCCGGTTCTCGAGCAACGACTGTTTGGCTGCCAGGACGATGAGCAGTGCCATGAGGCCGTCGTTGCCCCCTGCCGGGGGTTCCCTGTCCCCGCGGATGCTGGCGAAGAAAGCCTCGAGCTCGAGCACAAATGACCGTTGATAGCGCTCCAGGAAGAAGTACAGCGGATTCTCGTGGCGCACGCCCGCGCCGCTGCGGAGAACCGTCCGCGCGGGGGTCTCGTTGAACGCCTCGATCCCACCCTTCGAGCCGAACACCTCGATCCGCTGGTCGTAGCCGAACACCGCCTGGCGGCTGTTCTCGATCACCGCGAGCGCGCCGTTTGACAGCCGCATCGAGATCACGGCAGTGTCGATGTCCCCAGCCACCCCGATCGCGGGATCCACGAGGACGGCTCCGTAGGCGTGCACCTCCTCCACCTCGCTCCCCGAGAGGAACCGCACCATGTCGAAGTCGTGGATCGTCATGTCAGCGAACATCCCGCCCGAGGACTTGACGTACTCGATCGGCGGTGCGGCCGGGTCGCGCGCCGTGATCCTGACCAACTGGACGTCTCCGACCTCGCCGTCGGCTACGGCCCGCCGGACCCTGGCAAAGGTGGGATCGAAGCGCCGGTTGAAACCCTCCTGGAGCTTCACGCCGCTACGCTTAACCGTCTCGAGCGTGGCGCGGACTCGCTCCGCGTCGACGGCGATCGGTTTTTCGCAGAAGACGTGCTTGCCCACCTTTGCGGCCGCCTCCGTGAACTCCGCGTGCGACGGCGTCGGCGAGCAGACCAGCACCGCCTCGATCTCCGGGTCCTTCAACACGTCCTCGGGGTTCTTGCTCGTGGCGACCGCAGGCCCCGGCCACTCCTTGAAGTCGACGTAGGGATCCGCGATCGCCTTCAGACGGACACCGGTCATTGCCATGAGGTTGTTCGCGTGAATCTTGCCGATCCTCCCGGCGCCCAGGATCCCTGCGGTGATCACTCTCATCGCCGTTGCCCTCCGCTGCTGCGCTGGACGTCTTCCGAAAGCCGGACCGGTCTGTGCTCCAGGTGCGAGGTCTTTGCGGCAGCGGCCGCCTTCACTGCGGCCAGAGCATCCTCGGCACCGACGCGGACCGGCGATCCCTCCCGAACCGCCGCGACGAACGCAGAAAGCTCCGCGATGAACGCCTCGCGGTACCGCCCGACGAAGTTCTCGTGCGGCTTGTCGGCCACGACGCCCCCCTTCGAGCTCGAGACGACCGTTGTGGGGGTGGTGTTCTCGACGACGATGCTCCCTTTCGAGCCGAACACCTCGAACCTCTGGTCGTAGCCGTAGTTCGTCTGGCGGCTGCAATCGATGACCCCGAGGGCGCCGCTGGCGAGCCGCACGGTGATGACGGCCGTGTCGACGTCGCCGGCCTTTCCGATCTCCGGGTCCACGAGCACTGCCCCCACCGCAAACAGCTCCACGATCTCGCTGCCGGAGAGGAAGCGGATGGTGTCGAAGTCGTGGATCGCAAAGTCGAAGAACAAACCCCCGGAGCGTTTCACGAACTCGATCGGAGGCGCTTTCGGATCACGGTTCGTGACCCGCAGGTGGTGGATCTCGCCGACCGCTCCGGCCTTGACCCCCTGCCACATCTTGAGAAGGCTCGGATCGAAGCGACGGTTGAAACCTACCTGGAGCTTGACGCCGGCGGAGGCTGCCGCGGCTCGGGCCTGCTCGATGGGCTCCGGCTCGAACGCCACCGGTTTCTCGCAGAAAATGTGCTTGCCCGCCGCGGCAGCCCGCCGGATCAACTCGACGTGAAACCCTGATGGGGCCGTGATGACGACGCCCTCGATCTCCGGGTCTTGGAGAATCTTGTCAGCGTTGGTCGATCGCACCGGGATGCCCAACGCGTCGGCCCAGGCCGGATCGACCTGCCTCCGGCTGACGACCGCCTTGACGTAGGCATCGGGTATGGCGTGCACGAGGTTCTCCGTGTGCATCCTTCCGATGCGTCCGATACCTATCACCCCAACCGTCGTCGGCCTCATGAGTCACCTACCTCCCGCTCTTCCTCGAGCGACCACGCCATGAGATGGGCGCAAGCCGCGGGCACACACTTTGCGTCTTCCCAACTCCGTAAGAGAAAGGGCTCGCGATCGCAACCGACGAGGCTGGGATCGTTTGGAAGCTAGCTCAGATCATCGTCTCCGCGGTTCTGCCTCCTAGAAGTTGAGCTTCACCCCGATAGTCCCCCACCACTTGTAGTACTCCTCCTGCAGCGGCCTGTCCGACGTACCCTCGTAGATGCGGTACGGCTCGTTGGTGAGGTTGTTCACCTCTAGGAACGCAGCGATCTTGTGCCCTATCTGCTGCTGGGCCGAGAAGTCGAGCTGGGTGTGGGTGTCCACCCACTGGTCGGGCGCGCCTTCCGTTCCGACAAAGAAGATGGCCTTGCCGTTGTAGTTGACCGAGACCCGCCCGGAGAACCCGGCCTTCTCGTAGGTCAGCGCGACGTTGCCGATGCCCTTGGCCTGCCCGGGCAGGGCGCTGTCGGGGTGTCCCGGGTAGCTCGACTTCGAGTCGGCGTAGGTGTAGTTCAAGTACAGCCCGAGCCCGTCGAGAGGCTTCGGAAGCGAGCTGAAGCGTGCCTGGTACGCGGCCTCGAGACCGCGCAGCCAGCCCTCCTCGGCGTTGATCGGCTGGGTGACCTCGTACGGTACGCCGTCGATGATCTCCTGTCCGACGGCGGTGTAGATGTTGTCCGTGATCCGCTTGTAGAACGCCCCCGCCGAGAAGATGCCGACCGACGGCAGGTAGTGCTCGAACAGCAGGTCGAGGTTCCACGACGTCGTGGCTTTGAGGTCGGGGTTGCCCTTGGTGATGGACTGACCCTCGTGACTAAGGATGACGTTGGGGTTCACCTGAAAGAAGTCGGGACGCGCGAAGGAGCGTGTGATGGCGACCCGGAAGTTGGAACGCTCGCCGACCTTGTACTTGAGGTGGACCATCGGCAGCACCGTGGTGTAGTCCTTCTTGCCGGAGATCGGGGTCAGGCCCGACGGGTTCCCTTCCGTATCGTAGATCAACTCGTGGGAGTCGTACGTGTTGTGGGTGTTCTCCGCCCGCACCCCGGCCAGGATGATGAGGTTGGCACCGAGGTCGAACTCGGCCATCCCATAGACCGCGATCGTGTTCTCCTTGGCATTGAGGCCAGCCAGGGAATCTTCGAGGCTGTACTCGCCGGTCAGCGTGCCGTCTGCCTTGCCGTTGGCGAGGAAGTCCCTCATCTTCTTGGGATCCTCGAACAACGGAAGGGTGTAGCGGCCGTCGACGAACGGCGTTGCGGTTGTGAAGGAGCCGAGGAAGTCGGTCAAGTACAACGTCTGGTCGGTGGTGTACGTGTACAAGTCGTACGTCTGGTTCTTTTCCTTGAAGCGGGCCTTGGCGCCGAACTTGACGAGGCCGCTGAAGCTGGTGTCGCGGTAGAACGCTCTGGTGAGGTCGACCGAGCCGGTGTAGTCCCTCTCGCTGGCGTGCTTGGCGGTCGTCACGAGCTTGTTGAACAGCGCCTTGGTAATGTCCATGTTGGTGGGGTTCGCCTGGATGTTGTCCGGATCGATGGAGGTGGGGGAGACGTTGGGGCTGAACTTCACCTTCTTCTGGGTGAACGTCGTGGTGACCTGATCCGGTGTGTCCTCGGAGGACTTGTTCCATGCGACGTGGTAGTTGAGGACCGACTCGCCGAGCATTGCACTCCCTCCGGCGCTGAGGGAGTTGATGTGGGAGGTCTGGGTGCGGTCGCGCAGCTCCCATCCTTCTTGGCCCTTCGTGACCAGGTTGCGGAGGTTCCGACGGATCTCGCTGTCCTTGTACAGGTTGAACAGCCCGCGCAGGTGGAACTCCGAGCCAGTCGAGAACTGCCGGTCGATCGAACCGGTGAAGCCGGACCGCTCCCGCGTGAGCGTGTAGTCACGGAGCGAGAGCTCATCCAGGTTGCCTTCGACATAGGTCGGCTCGAAGTCGTCGGAGCCCCGGTTGGCCTGGCTGCCGGTCAGCGACAGCAGGAGGCCGGTCTTGCCCTCGCTGAAGCGCCGACCCCAGGTGAACGCCGCGTTCGCGAGCGTGTCCTTCGAGATCGCGTCCCACCCCCCTCCGATCGTTGCCTGGATGCGCTGCTCCAGGGGCGCCCTCTTGGTCACCAGGTCCACCGTGCCCCCGATCGCGTCGCCGTCCATGTCGGGGGTGAGCGCCTTCGAGACCTGGATCGCCTCGAGGAGGTCGGCCGGGATGGTGTCGAGAGCGATCGTGCGCACATCGGCTTCGGACGCGGGGATGCGCTCGCCGTTGACGGTCGTGGAGTTCAGCCGCTGTTCGGTGCCGCGGATCAGCACGTAGCGCCCCTCGCCCTGGTCACGCAGCAGCGAGACTGCGGGGAGCCGCTGCGTCGCCTCGGCCGCGTTGGGGTCGGGGAACTGGCTCATCTGGTCCGACGCGACAACGTTGGTGATGTTGACCGCGTTCTCCTGGGTGTTGAGCGCCTTCGCCTGCCCCTCGATGATCGGCGAACCGCTGACCCTGATCGCCTCGCTGTACGCGAGCTTGGCGTCCAGGGTCGCCGTCTCACCGGCCGCTACCTTCACCGTCCCCGTCACCGCTGCCAAACCGAGGTAGGTGAACACGAGCGTGTGCTCGCCGGCGGGAACTGGGCCGATGCGGTACGCCCCGCGGAAGTTCGTGGTGGCTTCCAGGTTTGTTCCCGCCAGCGTGACGCTCACCTTGGACAGCGCATCGCCCGTCGGCCCTCGTACTGTTCCGACGATCGTGCCGCTGCCCGACTGCGCCTGGGCGACGCCAGAAAGCAGGGCAAGCCCAGCAATGAGAAACGGAATGATCCAACTTCGGTTCCTGTGCCCGGACGCCATCGTCTCCTCCTTGCAGGTTGGTTGTGCCCTTCGCACGGTGGATTCGCTCCGTACCTACCGCGTTTGGGACCCCGTTATGGAACGTTCCAACTGCGCCGTTTAAAAGAATCACCTCCCGTCCTACGTGCTACCTGCACACCGCGCTTGGCGGTTTCGTGGCGCCGTACTGGAACGTTCCATCTTGCAACCAACCGAATAGTTCTGCTATGATTCGGAGCGTTCCAGGAGGAATCTAATGCCAAGGAGGAGCAATGTCAAGACTCAGCCCTCTCAAAGCGAACCCACGATCCTGGATGTGGCACGCAAGGCGCGCGTCTCGAAGTCGCTCGTCTCGATGGTGATCCGCGGAGACGACGGCGTCAGCCCCAAGAACCGGGAGGCGGTACTGAATGCCATCGAGGAGCTCAACTACCGCCCCAACGCGATCGCCCGTAGCCTCGTGGAACGCCGGACCCGGATACTCGGAGTGATGATCTCGGACCTCCGCAACCCGTTCTTCGGTGACGTGGTGTCCGGAATCCAGATACGGGCCGAGGAGCTTGGCTACCGGGTGCTGTTCAACACCGGTGACTGCGTGCCGAAGCTGGAGGAGGCAGCGATCGAGAGCCTTCTCGAGCTTCGGGTCGACGGTTTGATCCTGGCGGCCCCGCGGGTCGACGATCCGATCATCGAGCGTGCCGGCCGCGTGCTGCCGGTCGTTGTGCTCAACCGAGACACCTCCGCCACCCACAGCGACAGCGTCACCAACGACAACATCGCCGGTGCCGGCCTCGCGGTCGAGCACCTCGCCGGCCTGGGGCATACCCGCATCGCCCACATCGACGGTGGAGGCGGTGCTGGAGCCAGCGTGCGCCGAGAGGGGTATCTGCGGGCAATGCGGCGGCTGGGCCTCGGGGACCATATCCTCACGGTCGAAGGAGCGTTCACCGAGAACGGCGGCTACCGCGGCGCCTGCGAACTCCTCAAGAGCGCCCCGCTCCCCACTGCGATCTTCGCCGCCAACGACATTTCCGCAATCGGCGCGCTGAGGGCGCTTGAAGAGGCGGGACTGCGCACCCCCGCCGACGTCTCCGTTGTCGGCTACGACAACACCTCGCTGGCGGCGCTTCATCAGATCTCGCTCACGAGCGTCCAGCAGTTCGGGACGGACAACGGTCGCCTCGGGGTCGAGTGCCTCGTCGAGCGCATCGAGGGGAAACGGTCGACGCCCCGGCACGAGGTCCATGCGCCGACGCTGGTGGTGCGCTCCTCCACTGGGCCGCCTCCCAACGAACCCAAAACGCTTTCCTGAAGCGTCCTCCAGGATCCCTCGGCCCGTGACTCCAGCGGCGAGGGTGTTCGGATCAAGACCGGGACTCACCAAGGGCCAGCTGCATGACCCGCTCCTGTGTGGCCTCGGCGCGGTCCAGCACGCCTTGGAGCGCACCCTCGTGCATGACCGCCACGCGATCGGCCAGACCGAGCAGCTCCGGCATCTCGCTCGTGATCAACACCACGGCGACGCCTTGCCCGACCAGCTCGCCGATCAGCTCGTAGATCTCGGCCTTGGCCGCCACGTCGATCCCACGCGTGGGCTCGTCGAACAGCAGCACTCGACACCGGGCCGCGAGCCAGCGGGCCAGCACCACTTTCTGCTGGTTCCCGCCCGAGAGGCTTACGGTCTCCTGATCCAGAGACGCGAGGTGGATTTTCAGCCTCTCGACCAGCCCCTCGGCCCTTTCGCGCTCGGCGCGGAGATCGAGCACGCCGAACCGGGCGACGTCGTCGAGGCTGGTCAGGGTGATGTTCTCCCCGACCGAGCGCTGCAGCATCAACCCCTGGCGCTTTCGGTCCTCGGTGATGAACCCCAGGCCCGCGGCGATGGACGCGCCTGGGTTCCGGCCCGACATCGTCCGGCCTGTCACGCGGACCGTGCCACCGTCAGCGACATCGGCACCGAAGATGGCTCGGGCCAGCTCAGTTCGCCCCGACCCCATCAGACCGGCAACACCCAGGATCTCTCCCGAACGGACCGACAGGCTGACCGGCGAGAGGACGCCCGCGCGAACGAGGCCCTCCACCTGCAAGACGACCTCTCCGATCCGCACCTCGCGCTTGGGGATCTGCTCGGCGATGGTGCGCCCCACCATGAGCTGAATGAGTTCGGCCACCTCCGTGTGCTTTACGTCCCGCGTTCCCACGGTACGGCCGTCGCGCATCACGGTGACACGGTCGCCGATGGCGAAGATGTCTTTCATCCGGTGCGAGATGAAGATCACTGGCACGCCGTCGCCGCAGAGCGAGTGAATCACATCGAAAAGGGCCTCGATCTCGCTGTCGGAGAGCGCGGCCGTGGGCTCGTCCATCACCAGCAGCCGGGCCCTCTGCCGGAGCGCGCAGGCGATCTCGACGAGCTGCTGCTCGGCCACCGACAGATCGGCGACCGGCGTGTCCGGGTCCACATCACAGCGAAGCTTGGCGAGCAGGTTCTGCGCGCCCTGGCGCATCGCATCGCTCCGGATCAAACCGCCGTGGGTGGGCTCATGGCCCAGGAAGACGTTCTCGGCCACGCTCAGGCCAGGCACCAGGTTGAGCTCCTGGTGGATCATGACGAGACCCCGGGACTCAGCTTCCAGAGGGCTCGCTGGCCGGATGGCCTCGCCCGCAAAAGTCACGACGCCGGAGTCGGCGGTGTACTGGCCGCACAGGATCTTCATGAGGGTGGACTTGCCGGCGCCGTTCTCGCCGAGCAGCACGTGGACCTCACCCGGAAGCACGTCGAGTCCGGCGTCCTGGAGGGCCTGCACGCCGGGGAAGCGTTTGCAGATCCCCCGCATCCGGAGAATCGGCTCCATGCCCGTCACGGGTTCCCCCTCGAGGGCGGGGCCTTCATCCCCCTCTTCGCGAAGGAGCCGACGTTCAGCCGGTCGATCATCTCTACCCGCGTGAGGATCTCCCTGGGGGGAGTCGTGCCGTCCCGCAGGAGGGCGACGGCATGGCGCAATCCCAGGCGTCCCATCTCGCCGGGAAACTGGGCAACCGAGCCAAGCAGGCGCCCCGAGCCGATGTTGGCCAGGGCATCCGGGATCGCATCGAAGCCGACCACGCCCACGTGCCCCAGTCGCCGCGCAGCAGCCACGGCCTCGAGCGCCCCCAATGCCATCTCATCGTTGGCGGCGAAGATGGCATCGAGGTCCGGATGGGCCTGAAGCAGGTTCTCCGCCACGGTGTAGGCGCGGGCCCGCTCCCAGTCGGCCGTCTGGCTCGCCACCACTCGGATACCCGGATGAGCCTCGATTCCATTCAGGAACCCGAGGCGTCGCCGATCAGCGGTCTCGTGCCCCGAGATCCCCTCGATGATCGCCACGTTTCCTTTGCCGCCCAATTTGTCCGCAAGATAGCGACCGGCCACGGCGCCGCCTTCGAAGTTATCCGAGCCGATGAAGGTGAGTACCCTAGCTCCCATCGACTCGGCCGCTCCCTGATCGATCCGTGTGTCGAGAATCAACACCGGGATGCCCGCGTCGTTGGCCTTCCGGATCGCCGGGACGAGTTCCTTGGAGCCGGCCGGCGCCAGCAGGATGGCGTCCACCTTTTGCTGAATCAGGTTCTCGATGATCTGATACTGCCGTTCGACGTCCGTCTCCCGGTCTGCTGCAAGCGAGACGAGACGGACCCCTTGGGCCGCGGCTTCGCGTTCGGCCGCCTGTTGCATCTCCGCCCAGAACGGTGAGTTCAAGGCCTTGGGCACGAAGGCGATGGTGAATGTCTTTGCCTGCGTGGGCGCATTGAAGGTGGCCCGGATCCCAAAGGCTGCCGCCATGACCACCGCCGCGCCGATGCCAGCGAGGACAAGCTTGCGGTAGCGCGTCCATCCCCTGAGCTTCTCGGCCTCGGCAGCGCGGTGCCGCGCGCGGTCGAAGACGACCGCGGCCACGAGCACCCCACCCACCACCATCCCTTCCAAGGCAGATGGGACGTTCAGAGCGTTCAAACCGTTGCGCAGCGTCCCCATGATCAGCGCGCCGACGAGCGTGCCCAGAACACCGCCCTCACCACCCATCAGGCTCACCCCGCCGATGACTGCCGCAGCGATGGCGTACAGCTCGTACATCTCGCCCGAGAGCGGCGAGGCGGCATTCAGCCGCGAGGTCATCAGGACCGCCGCCACACCGGCCATCAGCCCGGACAGCGTGTAAATCGCCACCTTGTATCGGCCGACCCGCACGCCGGAAAGCCACGCTGCCTGTTCGTTGCCACCGATGGCGTAGCTGTAGCGGCCGAGCTTTGTGCGCGTGAGCACGAGGTGGGCAAGCACGTACAGGACCGCCACGATCAGAACCAGGACGGGGACACCTGCGACGCTGCCGGAAAGCGCGCGGAACGACTCCGGCAGGCCGCTGATCGGTTTGGACCCGGAGTAGATCTTGGCCGCGCTGCGGGCGATCAGCATCATGCCGAGCGTGGTGATGAACGGGGGAATCCGACCCAAGGTGGTAATCAGCCCGTTGGCCAGGCCGCACACCCCTCCGACCAGCAGTCCGGCACCGATGGCGACCGCGCCCGAGTGCCCGGCCACGAGTTGGTCGGCCACCACCAGACCGCACAAGGCGAGGATGGAGCCTACCGACAGATCGATCCCCCCCGAGATGATCACGAACGTCAAGCCGATGCCGAGGATCGCGTTGATCGCCGACTGCTGCATCACGTTGAGCAGGTTGTCCGTGGCCAGGAAGTGGGGTGAGGCGATGCCGAAAAGGAGCGCTACCCCGATCAGCACGAAGAGCGTCTGTAGGCGCGGGGAGAGATGGCGGATCATGCGCGTCCTCCCTTTTCAGGGCCGCGGTGCCGATGAGCCTGGCTCCAGCACCGTCGTGCGAAGAGAAGCGGTGGTAAGTTGCGAGGATCCCTCAAATCTCGGTGGGCTACTCGTGACGGCGCGGAAGGGGGAGACTTGACATCGTTCCGTTTAGCCATTAGATTCCTTTTGGAACGCTCCGAAGGATACCGCGTGAGTTGCGAAGGTGCAAGCTGGAACGTTCCTAGGGACGATACTAATGCGTTTCTTGCCGTAGGGAGGGTGAATCCGGAAGCCATTTCATTAGGGTTGGTGTTGGAACGTTCCAAAACGAGCCTTGCGAACTGACGAAAGGGAGAGAGGCCATGCAAACGACGATGCGGGGTGTGACGCTTCACGCGGAGTGGAAGCCGAAACCGGGGTTCAAGCTGGGTGCCAAGGACATCGACGGGAAGCAGACCTACCTCGGCAGCAAGGTCTGGAAGAACCCGAAGTTGTCGATCGACGAGCACCGGATCCCGGAGCCGAAGGACGACGAGGTGCTGATCGAGATGAAGGCGGTCGGGATCTGCGGCTCCGACGTCCACATGAACCAGGCCACCGATGACGGGTACATCTTCTACCCCGGTCTCACCGGCTTCCCGGCGATCCTGGGCCACGAGGTGGCCGGCGTTGTCGTCAGGGGCGGCAAGAACGCCCTCGACAAAAGGACGATGAAGCCGTTCAAAGGCGGCGAACCCGTCTGCTCCGAGGAGATGGTGTGGTGCGCCAAGTGCCGGCCGTGCGCGGACGGGCTGCCCAACCACTGCGAGAAGCTGGACGAGATCGGTTTCAACGTGAACGGCGGGTTTGCCCGCTACATCGTTGTGCCGTCGCGCCTGGTCTGGAGCCTGGAGCCGCTGCGCCGAGCGTATAAGGGGGACGACATCTTCCTCGCCGGCTCGCTGATCGAACCTACCTCTGTCGCCTACACCGCCATGATCCAGTGGGGTGGGGGCGTTCGCCCCGGCGACAACGTGGTGATCTGCGGCGGCGGACCGATCGGAATGGCGGCGCTCAGGATCATGAAGACGCAGGGGGCATCCACGGTCATCCTCTCGGAGACCGAACCCGCGCGCCAGAAGCTCGGCAAGCTGATGGGCGCAGACCACGTGATCGATCCCAGCAAAGAGAACTTCACCGAGCGTGTGCTGCAGTTGACCGATGGCATGGGAGCCAAGCTCTACCTCGAGGCTACGGGCTTGCCGACGATCGTCTACCCCGCCATCGAGCAGGCGATCTGGGAGGGGAGAACGCTCAACTCAACGGTGGTGGTTGTCGCCCGCGCCGACGCGAAGATGCCGGTGACGGGTGAGGTTCTCCAGGTGCGCCGCGCGCAGATCGTCGGGTCGCAGGGGCACTCGGGCCACGGGACGTTCCCGCACGTGATCGAGGCGATGGCGGCTGGGATGGACATGACGCCGATCATCACGAAGAGGATCAAGCTTGACCAGGTCCCTGAGCACATAACCCTGCTGCGTACGAACCGCACCGAGGTCAAGATCACCTGCGTGGACTTCCAATAACCCCGGCGACGGTGCGAGTGCGCCTGACCGCGCGTGCGCGAGGTGCAAGAGGAGAAGGCGGGTTGCGCTCCTCAAGGAGGGGACACGATGCAAGGGCTGATACGGCCGGCCATTCTCGCCATGGGTGTAGTCACCGTGCTCGGCTGCACGGGGGCCGTCCCGGTGACGGAGCATTTCCAGGTAGTGCAATCCACGGTGACGACTGGACCCTGTCACTCGGCGGGCGACGCCTGCGACGATAGCGCGATCTGGATCCACCCGACCGATGCCTCACAGAGCCTGATCATCGGCGACGACAAGAACGGAGGCATGGTGGTCTGGACCCTCACCGGCCAGGAGATCCAGTTCATCGACGGGGGCACGAACATGAACAACGTCGACCTCCGGTACAACTTCCCGCTCACCGGGACTTTTTCCACCGGACAGACGCACACGCACGTGGCATTGGTCGGCGTCACCAACGAGACAGACGCGGGCGTGACCCTCTACAAGGTGAACCCATACTCCTCGCCAGCGGGCAAACTCGAATATGCCAACGCCACGCTGGCGGCAAGCACGCTCCCACTTGCCAAACCGCTGGTCTACGGCGGCTGCATGTACTACAGCCAGCCGTCCGGCACGTACTACTTCTTCGCGAACTGGAAGGACGGGACGGTCAAGCAGGTGGAGCTGATCGGCGGCTCGGCGGTGAGCGGGAAGGTGGTGCGGACCTTCGACGTCGGAGGGCAGGTCGAGGGATGCGTTGCCGACGATGTGTATCAGGGCTTCTACATCGGCGAGGAGGACGTAGGGATCTGGAGGTACGGCGCCGAGCCAACGGCCGGCGACTCTCGCGCCCAAGTGGACCGGGTCGGCTCCGCAACGGGGCTCAAGGCGGATGTCGAGGGTCTCACGCTCTACTACAAGAGCGACGGCAGCGGCTACCTGATCGCCTCCGGCCAGAGCGCCGGGCCCGACGTGCGGAACGTCGTCTACGAGCGTACCGGCACGAATGCATGGGTGGGGACGTTCCGCGTCCAGGACACGGATGAGACCGACGGCATGGACGTGACCAACCTCCCACTCGGCCCAGCCTTCCCGCACGGTGTTCTCGTAACGCACGACGCCTCACCGACACCGTCGCGCCACCGTTTGACACCGTTCGAACGGATAGCCACAGCGCTCAACCTGACGATGGACTCGACGTGGGACCCGCGATGCTCACCGTACGGGACCTGCACTGGCAGCGCGCCGAGACCCGCCGTCACACCGACGAGCGCCCCGAGGGGGCCGGCACGCTAGCTCGCGTCAAGAATGGGTTCCCAGTGAGCATCGATGACCGAACCCGCCGAACTTCGAGCCGGATGCGGTGGGCCACCCTCTTCCTATCGAGCGTCATCGTCGCCACGGTGGCCCGGGCGGGCCCCCCGTTTGTGACCGACGATCCCGAGATTCCGCCTTTGCACGGTTGGGAGATCAACATCCCGCTGTCCCTTGAGCACGAGACCGGGGAGAGTGTAGTCGAGGCGCCGGTGGTCGACATCAACTACGGCTTGACCTCGAACGTGGAGCTGATGATCGAGTTCGCGTTCCTGCATGCAACCCTGGGCGAAAACCGAACGGAGCACGGGCTGAGCGACACCGGCGTTGGGGTGAAGTGGAGGTTCTTGAAGGAGGGCCCACAGGCGCCCCAGATCGCTGTCTACCCCCAGGTCGTGATCCCGACCGGCGACAGCCGGCGCGGCCTCGGGGAGGGGAAGGCCTCGTATGTGCTTCCCCTGGTCGCACAGAAGAGCTGGGGTGCCTGGACCGTGTTCGGCAACCTCGGGGGAGTCGTTCAGCGCACCTCCGAAAGCCGAGACTTCTGGTTCCAGGGGGTGGCGGTAGTCCGGGAGGTCACTCCCCATTTGGAGCTCGGTGTCGAGGAGTACGGCAACTCGCCGATCGACCGGGACGAGCCGTCCTCGCTCGGGTTCAACGCCGGTGGTATCTGGATGGCCTCCGAGACGGTCGGTGTGCTGTTCTCGGCGGGGCGAACCGTACGCGGCGAGCAGGCCACGACGCTCTACCTGGGTGTGCAGCTCCTGATGGGGGGTGCCGGCGGAAGCCCCGATTAGACCAAGAACGGCCGCCTCCGGGGACCCTGGCACGTGGCACCGGCGCGCAAGGTGAGAAAGGAGATTTCGAATGGCCTTGAAGAGACCTGAGTCGTTGATCCTGGCTACCTTGCTTCTCTGCCTGGGCACGGGGGCCGTCTCGGCTCAGGAGACTCCGGTGCCTCGCGCGGAGCTCAAGTTCGTCGTGATCTTGAGCCGACATGGGGTTCGATCCCCGACATGGAAGACGGACCGACTCAACGAGTACTCGACCGAGCGCTGGCCGGATTGGGGTGTCCCGCCGGGATTCCTCACGCCGCACGGCAGCCGGCTGATGGAGCTTGTCGGTGCGTACGACCGCGCCGACCTCGCGCAGAGAGGGCTGCTGAGCTCGAACGGCTGTGTCGACGCCGGGCGTGTCTTCCTCTGGGCGGACAGCGAGCAGCGGACGTTGGCGACCGGCCACGCTCTGGCGTCAGGCATGTTTCCGGGCTGCGGAGTCCAGGTTCGATCGCTGCCGGAAGGGACCGACGATCCGCTCTTCAGCCCCATGGCAGTCGGTATCGGACATCCGGACCGTGCCTTGGCGGTCGCATCGGTACTGGGCCGGATCGGCATCAAACCGGGACCACTGATTGAGGCGTATCGACCCGCCTTTGAAACGATGCAGCAGGTGCTCCTCGGCTGCACGCCGGGCGCCAAGTGTCCGCCGGAGGGCACGTCCGTCAAGCAATCTCTTTTGGAACTGACGATGTCGGTCACGGAGGGCAACGGCGACAAACTCGTTGATTTCGCCGGACCCCTCAGCACAGCGTCGACAATTGCCCAGAACTTCCTTCTCGAATACACCAACGGCATGGCAGAGAAGGATCTCGGATGGGGCCGAGTCACCGAGTCCAACCTGCGGCAGATGATGAGTCTCCATGCGGCGTACTCCGACCTGCTGCGCCGAACGTCGTACCTCGCACGCACCAACGGTTCGAACGTGGCGAGCCACATACTCAAGTCGATCGAGCAAGCTGTCGCGGGCAAACCAGTGCGGGGAGCGCTCGGCAAGCCAGGCGACAAGGTCATCATCATCGCTGGGCACGACACCAACATCTGCAATGTCGCCGGAATGTTGGGCCTTTCCTGGCTGATCGAGGGCTATCAGCGCGACGACACGCCACCCGGGGGTGCCCTCGTCTTCGAGCTGTGGCGTCACCCTGTCACACGTGCGTACACCGTTCGAACCTCCTACATGGCTCAGACCCTGAAGCAGATGCGCGAGGCGCTGCCCTTGACGCTCGCGTCGCCACCAGCAAGAGCCGCGGTCTTCGTGCCGGGTTGCAGCACCTCGGACGGAGCATTCGCGTGCGGCTGGAAGGAATTCCGGCGGACGCTCGAAACCGCCATTGATCCCGCGTTTGTGAGGCCTTAGAGAGATGGGCGCCCCATCCCTGGAATCCGAAGACCGTGCCAGCCTTCAATTGCGGGAATTGCCGTCATGCCGGTCGCCGCGGTGCTCGGTGTGGACGGTTCGGGTCAGTCGGTTCCGTTGTCCAGCGCTGGTAGAGAGGGAGTGCCCGAGGGGACGGGTCGGTCAGCAGAGATCGCAAGATCCAAGAAAGGGGAGGACGCAATGACGCACAAACATGGCTTGGCTGTCGCACTGCTTTCGCTCGCGACGGCGCTCGCGGCAGCGGCACAGCCTGCGCCGGGGGGGTATCGGCTGGTTCGTGCGATCCCGATAGGGGGCGAAGGAGGCTGGGACTACCTCACCGTGGACACGGTGGCGCACCGCCTCTACGTCAGCCACGCCACCCGCGTGGAGGTGATCGATACGGAAAAGAACGTGGTCGTGGGTGCGATCCCTGACACACCCGGGGTCCACGGCATCGCCCTCGCGCCAGGGCTGGGCCGCGGCTTCACCAGCAACGGCCGCGCCGGAACGGTGACCGTATTCGACCTCAAGAGCTTAGCGGTCATCACCACGGTCAGGGTGACTGGCGACAAACCCGATGCGATCGCCTACGAGCCAACCTCACACCGGGTTTTCACGTTCAACGGTGGTAGCGCTAACGCCACGGCGATCGAAGCTGCGACCGGCCAGGTCCTGGGCACGCTCGCCCTCGGTGGGAGCCCGGAGTTCGCGGTCGCCGACGGCAAAGGGCAGATGTATGTGAACCTCGAGGACACGGCGACGCTCGTGACGTTCGACGCACGCACCCTCGAGGTCAAGGGCCGTTGGCCGCTCGCCCCGTGCCAGACGCCGACCGGGCTTGGTATGGACCGTGAGCACCGGCGTCTGTTTGTCGGCTGCAGGAGCAAGGTGATGGCGGTGGTGGACGGCGACAGTGGGCGCGTCATTACGACCCTTCCGATCGGCAGCGGTGTGGACGCCGTGGCCTTCGATCCGGCAAGCGCGCTCGTCTTCGCCTCCAACGGCGACGGGACAGTAACGGTCGTCCACGAGGACTCGCCCGAGAAGTTCACTCTGGTGGGCAACGTTGCGACCAAGCCTGGGGCGAAGACCCTCGCGTTGGACGGGACCACCCACCGGATCTACCTCTCCACGGCACAGTACGGCCCGCCCCCATCGCCCACCGCCGAGCAACCTCACCCGAAGCCGAGCATTCTCGCCGGAACGTTCGAGATCCTGGTCCTAGAGCGTTGAGGGGAGGCGCACGGCTGGCCTTCGGGCCGCTCTCCCAGCCCGAAGCCCGCTGAAGAGGTGGGTGAGAGACGAGGGGATGAGGCCTCGCCTCATGCTTGCTCCTCCCCCTTCGAGGAGGGTGTGTTTCTGAGGACCGGCATCCCCCCGTTGCGTACTGCGACGATGATCCTTCCGCTTGGGCGGCCGCCAGGGGGTGACCGCCCGGCCCGGTCGGTCACCATCACGTGAACACACCGTGCCAGGATGTGAGCCACCGATGCGGTCGCGAGTGTGCTCAGCTAGAATTTGGGAAACCTCCGCGCGGTGCGGATGGGATCCGGGGGAAGCGCCCACATGACCGAGCCGCGGGTTCCGAGTTGGGTTCAGGATGCAGTCTTCTATCAGATCTTCCCCGATCGCTTTGCACGTAGCACGCGCGTGCCGAAGCCTCCCCACCTCGAGCCATGGGACGACCCGCCGACGCAGCTCGGCTTCAAGGGCGGCGACCTCCTGGGCATTGCGGAGCGGTTGGACTACCTCACCGACTTGGGTGTGAACGCGATCTACCTCAACCCGATCTTCCAGTCGGCGGCCAACCACAGGTACCACACCTACGACTACTACCACGTTGACCCGCTCCTGGGCGGCAACGATGCGTTCAGGGAACTGTTGGTCGCGTGTCATGACCGCGGCATCCGAGTTGTCCTGGACGGTGTCTTCAACCACGCCGGCAGAGGGTTTTTCGCGTTTCACCACATCCTGGAGAACGGACCGCTCTCGCCGTACCGCGACTGGTTTCACATCCGAGGCTATCCCCTCCACGCGTATGACAGCTCACCGCACCGCCCGCCAAACTACGCCTCCTGGTGGGGGCTCCCCGGACTCCCGAAGTTCAACACCGACACGCCGGCCGTGCGTGAGTACCTGCTCGGCGTTGCGGAGCACTGGGTGCAGGAGGGGATCGACGGGTGGCGTCTGGACGTGCCGACCGAGATCGACGACGAGCCCTTCTGGAGAGAGCTGCGGGCCCGGGTCAAGGCAATCAACCCCGAGACGTACCTGGTTGGCGAGATCTGGGACAAGGCAAGAGGCTGGCTCCGGGGTGACCGGTTTGACGCCCTCATGAACTACCCGTTCAGCCGCGCATGCCTCGGCTTTTTCGGAGGCCCCGCCCTCGACACGAGCGTCAGGCCAGGGGGTTTTCGCCTGCGGACCCTGGGTGCTCGCGCCTTTGCGAACCGGATCGAAGCGACGCTGGACTGGTACCCATGGCAGGTGACTCTGGCTCAACTGAACCTGCTGGGCAGCCACGACACTCCTCGCGCCCTGACCGTTCTTGGCGGCGTGAGGGACCGCCTCGAGCTGGCGATCCTCTACATGATGACGTCGCCTGGGGCGCCCTGCATCTACTACGGCGACGAGATCGGCATGAAAGGTGGCGCCGACCCGGCGTGTCGGGCGGCGTTTACGTGGCGCCAATCCCGATGGGACACCAAGCTGCGGGACCACGTACGCCGCCTGATTGCCGCCAGGCACCGGTACGTGTCGCTCCGCCGAGGCACGTATGTCACGCTCCTCGCGCGTGGTGGGGTCCTGGCGTTCGGAAGGAGGCACGAAGGAGAGACTCTGGTGGTCGTGCTCAACGTCAACGAGCACTGCGTGCACGTTCAGGTGCCGGTCTCCGGCTACCTCCACGATGGTACGGCCCTCCGCCCTGTCGTCGGAGAGCAAGGCGCGAGCGTCGCCGCGGGACGGACCTCGCACCTCCAGATGGGCGCATTGACAGGCGTCGTGTGGCAAGCGGTCCCACACCTGCGCGCGGGAGAGGGAGAGTCCTCGCGCACACCCGAGTAGCAATCCCAAGCCAGTGGCGAACGGATGCAGGTTCCGGGACGGGCGGCGGGTGAGCATCATCTGCAGGCGCACCAGCTTCGTCGTAGGGCCTTGGCCAGAAGGTCGAGAGCGGGCGAGTGAGCGATGGAGCGGACGCAGTGACCCGCACCGGAAATCTCGACCAACGGCAGATTGAGAAACGGGATCTCCGAGGACCTCCCGTGTCGGTCTGGCCGGAATCGGGCGCTGTCAGCATTCTCGGTCTGCACACTGGGGTACTGAGCCGCCGCGGCGCGCGCCCTCGGGGCCAGCACGTCATGGCCCCGTGAGATCCACTGGGTTGAGCAGCAACTCCCGCTCCAACCGGCGACGAAGTCTACGGCGCTTCCGCGCGGTTGGAGTTGGGCCAGCCCGAGCAGGCGACCACCACGGTCGGCAACGCTCCCTTCACCGACATCTTCGGGCATGTGCTGGTCAGGGGCGACCAGAAGCGGAAGACGCGGCGCTAAGTCGGCGATGTGTTTTGCTCTGCCGTCGCACAGATACCGGCACAGCGTGCGCCTTGGGCTGACCGATGCGCCGAAAGCTTGTTACCATTCGCCGCGGAGGAGCTCCATGGTGAGGCGCTGCGTCGCGGTCGTCCTGGTGGGGTTCGCACCGCTGGTGGCCAGGCCCGCCCTCGCGGCGTCCCCAGAGCACGAGAGTTCCTTTTCGTTTTTCATCGCCGGGGACATGCGGAAGTGGGCTGGCCCGGACTACCGCAATCCCGGCTACTTCCTGAGTGCGCTCCAAGCGATGCGCAGCGTTGGCCCGGGCGCGTTCATCGTCGTCCCGGGTGACTTCGACCCGCCGCATTACGTGGTGGAGGAAGTGGCGAGCACGCTGGGTCCTGCCTGCCCCTTGTACCCCGTCGTCGGCAACCACGACACGAGATCGAACGCGTACATGGCCTACATCCGAGGGCTCAACGCGCGCGGGACCCGGCTCCCGAACGTCGTCCGCAAGGGGCCGCCGGGGTGTGAGGAGACGATGTACGCCTTCGACTGGAGCGACGCCCACGTTGTGGTGCTCAACCAGTACTGCGATGGGGGATCCGACACTGGTGGCAATGGCGACGTCACCGATGCGACGGTCGCCTGGCTCAGCGGGGACCTCTCCACGAACACGAAGCGTTTTGTCTTCGTGGTCGGGCACGACCCCGCGTACGTCTTCCCCGACATGGGCTCGGGCAGGGTGCGACACGAAGGCGGGGGTCTGGAGGTCAACCCCGCCCACCGCAACCGTTTCTGGAAGCTGCTCAAGGACCACCACATCACCGCGTACATCTGCGGACACACCCATAATGCCTCGGCCAAGAAGATCGACGACGTCTGGCAGCTCGACTCTGGGGAGGCGCGGGGCAAGGGTGACACGGGTGCGCCGAGCACCTTTATCAAGATCACCGTGGGCGAGGCAGACTGCCGGTACGAGTACTACCGCGCCAACGCGAAGGGCCTCGACTACAAGGTCACGCTTGCCGGCTCGCTGATAGAGGAATAGCGCCATGCCGACGCGCCGTCGGGACCGGTGGCGGATGGTCAGCGCGATGATCATGTGGCCGAAGACGGTATAGCAGCTACGCGCCGATCCCTAGGGCGCACGAACGTCCGTGCGCGCCTGATCTCGGTGAGGCGGACACCCTTTGACGATCCGGCGGAGTTTCGGTAGTGTTGCGTCCATGGGACGTACACCTGCAGCAAGTCAGCTGGCCCTGTGGGTCGGCAGGAGGAGCAAGGGTTCGGCGCACCTTCGCTGGGGCCAGAGCGAGCTGGTTCTTTACGTGTCGGGGTTGCAGATCGTTGCGGTCGAGGGTGACGACAACGAGCGGCTGGCGGCGGCGTTCGGTCTCACGGACGAGGGCGAGTGGTTCTCGGAGGCGGCATCGGCAGTCTCGTCCGGACAGGTCACGCAGGCCGAGGCAAACGCAGTGGTCAAACGCACGCTCGCCGAGAAGTTGAAGGAGTTCTTCACGGCGATCGATGCCGAGGTGGGCTTCGAGAGCGCGCTGCCCTATGAACCTCGTGGTCTCACGATCTCGTACCCGCACCTCGTGCTGGAACTGGTGCTCGGTCCGAGTGGAGAGCAGGTGGCCGGCGCTTTCCTGCCGGAACCGGAGCTGATCCTCCGCCGGCTGCCGGACTTCCCGAAGCGCGTGGGCGCCCTCGGGCTCACCGAGGAAGGTATGGCGATCCTCGCCAAGGTGAACGATCAGCGCACGGCGCAAGAGATCGCCGACCCGTCTCCTCACGGCAGGGAGAACGCTCTCCGGCTTCTGGCTGCGGCGGCGGGGGCGGGACTCATCGAAGCGGTTTCGAAGGTGGCCGAAGTCCCTTTGAGCACGGCGCAGGCCCCGCGCTTCGGAGTGACGCCACGCCGCAGGATCTGGCCCTGGGTGCTGCTCGTGCTGGCGATCGTTGCCGGCGTCGTTGCTCTGATCGTCATGCGCCCGTGGCAGACCGGCTCTCTGGTAGGAGGCGGTGGACCTTGGGCCGTCGCGGTGGACGGCGGATGCCAGCCGGCGGAACTCGAACGTCTCTACCGGCGCCAAGAGCACGACAAGGTGAACATGCGGGTGGTTCCCTTCGGTCGGGGCGAGGCACAATGCTACCGCCTCATTTGGGGTCACTTCCCGAGCAAGGAAGCGGCGGAGGACATGATCTCGCACCTCCCGACCGGTGTGACCTCCAGGGGTTTTCCTCCCCACGTCGTACGAGTCGAGGGCAGCGCTCCTTGAGACAGTCTCACCAGGAAGCTAGAATTGGATCGGATGCCAGTGGAGTTTCTCAATAACGGGTGGTTCGAGGTCGGCGGGTTGCCGCCTCTCGTGCGGGAGCTGGTCCGCCGCCTCGCGATAGGGCGGCTTGACGTCAAGAACAGCGAAGGGGTTCGCCACCTCTGGTTCGAGGCCGGCCAGGTAAGCGCCGTAGCGTCCGACCTGGAGGACGAGAAGCTCGGAAAGTGGCTGGTGAGCCGGGGCACCCTCGAGGCGTATCGCATGGCGATCATGCTGCTGCGCCAGCCGGACGGCGTCCGGTTCGGAGCGTTCCTCGTCCAGGAAGGTTTGCTGACCCCGGACGCACTCACGAAGGAGCTTGAAACGCTGTCGGTGGAGATCGTTTCCCACATGTTGCTGGCGCCGGGCGACTACGCCTTCCTCGAAGGCGAGAGGCTTCCGATCGACGCCGCATCGCTCGGGATGACTACCGCTTCGCTCCTCGCGGCGGCAGTGCGTGCCGTCCACGAGCAGACCCATCTCGAGAGGCTCGCCGACGGCGACGGCTTCGTCTGGACTTCCCAGGATGCGCTCCTGATGTATCAGAAAGTCCAGCTCACGCCCCAGGAGGGCTATGTCCTGTCTCGGGTCGACGGCACGAGCACCGTCCCTCAGTTGCGGCGCCTTGCGCCCATGCCGCGCGGCGAGTTCACGCGCGCGCTTGCGGTGCTGGCAGTGACGGGCCTTCTCGAGATCCGCCCCGCCTCCGCGACAAAGCCCCTCGCTCCAACAGTGGTCGAAGCACAGCCCGAGGCGAGACCCGACGCCGAAGAGGCGCTGCAATACACGCCCGCGCAGCAGCGCGAGTACGCAGACGTGATCAAGCTGGCGGGCGAGATCCGCCACCGGGACTACTACCGCCGCTTCGGGCTGTCCCCAGGCGCCACGCAGGATCAGGTCCACTCCCGCTATCTCGATTTCGTCAAGCTGTACCACCCGGACCGGGCCCGCGAGCCTCATCTGCTCTCACTGCGCAGTGAACTGGCGGAGATCTACTCCGGCCTGCAGGAGGCGTACCAAACGCTCGGCCACCCCGAGAGCCGGGCCAGGTACGAGAAGACTCTCTCGACCTCCCACGGCGTGGACGCCTACAAGGAGGAAGAACGGCGGCGCGCAGCCCTGAGGTCGCTCGTGGACGCCAACCTGAACCGGGCGCGCGAGCTCCTGAGGGCCGGTGACGTGGGTATGGCGGTCCAGCTGTTGGACCAGGCGGCGCGCCTCAACCCGACCGCGGAGACCCTGGTTTGGTTGGCTCGCGCAGAGTTCAAGAACCCGATGTGGAGCCAGCGCGCGCTCGACCACCTCAAACACGCCGTGGCTTTGGACCCCGAGTGCACGCAGGCATGGCTCGAGCTTGCCAACTTCTGGGCCACACGCAACAAGATTGACCATCAAAGGCAGTGTCTCGAGAAGATCCTCGAGTACGACCCCGACAACGTCGACGTGAAGGCGGGCCTGTCCTCTCTGAAGCGGCGGAAGATCCTCCGTAAACGTTCGTAGAATCTGACACCGCAATGCCCTGGCTCCTCGACGGAAACAACCTGGCAAGAGGGAAAGAAAGGGAAGCGGTTCGTCGGGCGGCCCTTGCGGTGGCGCGCCACGAGCGGGTCCGAATCCTCGTCTTCTTCGATGGTGCGCCGCCGAACGGCACGGGCGCCGTTGAGCGACTCGGCCCGGTGGAGGTCCGATACGTTGGCGACGCCGACACGGCCATCGCGGCGTTCCTGCACCAGAAGGGGCGCGGATGGCGCGTGGCGACCGACGACCGCGAGCTGGGGAGGCGGGTCATCGCGACGGGGGCGGAGGTCCTCTCTGCCGTCACGTTCTGGCAGAAGGCGGCAGCGGCTTCCACGTCCGAACCGGAGGAACGGGGGGGGAGGAGCAGCGGGGCGGCGGAGGACCTTGACTACCTTCGGGACTCTCGACAGCGCCTGCCTGATGCGCCTGTCCGAATCCCTCGGCGTCGTCGCCGCCCACGCGACGGATAGGGCGTAGAATCAGCAATGGCACTGGAGGCGGCAGGCGCTCGCGGCCCGCTCCGGCGGGCCGAGGAAAGTCCGAACTCCTGATGGGAGCACGCTGGGTAACCCCCAGCCGCGGCAACGCGAGGGAAAGTGCCACAGAAAAGACACCGCCCCGCCTCGGGCGGGGTAAGGGTGAAAAGGTGGGGTAAGAGCCCACCGCCCGGCCGGCGACGGCCGGGGCACGGCAAACCCCGTGCGGAGCAAGGCCAAATAGGGGGATCGACGGGGCCCATCACCGGATCCGTCGAAAGGCGGGCGATCCCCGGGTAGGCCGCTCGAACCGGCCGGCGACGGTCCGGTCAGAGGAATGAGCGCCCCCCGCGGCAACGCGGGGACAGGATTCGGCTTATCGCTTCCTCCAGCGCCAGCGCGGGGGGCCCTCGGGCCCTCCGCGTCTTTTTTCGGGCGCTCCCCCTGTGTGGAGGCGGTCTTTCTTTGCCCCGCGGGCTCGGGATTGTCTCTCGGGCTGCGCATCGAGCGCAGCCCGAGAGACACGCCGGAGCGAGCGACCGAGCAGGCCAGCCCGGCGTGCGGAGCCTCGCTGTTCCCCTCCCTCGCATGAAGCCCTCGGTCGGGGCCAGCGTTTCCGCCCGCCGGTCTGGCCGCTCGGTGCCCGCACGCTCCGGCGAGATATCTCCTACGCCCGCGGGGCGGAGTTGCCCCCTCCCTCCCGGTCTGCGGAGGTTCTGCTCTCACTCATGGTCAGACCGGATTGGTGATTCAAAACCGCAGGCCGCGGCGTCCGCGGCGGAAACGCCGACCGCACGGACTCCGAGCAGTGCGGGGTTGGGGGCCAAACCCGCCCCTCGCGTGTAGGCGAGTCTCGACCCCACATGCGGGCACCAAGCGGGCGCGCCGCGGTGGGGTGTCGCCGGCGCGGTCTCATGCGAACGGCGAGGGGCCCCACCGCGGGGCGTCCCAGCTCGGTCGCATGCGGCGGCGTGTCGTTGGGGCGGCGCTCGATGCGCGGCCCGGACGACGGGCCGGAGCCGGAGGGGCAAGAAGAAGAGGCCTGCACGCAGTGGAAGAAGTCAATTCCGAGTTCGCGGCGGAAGTCCCATGGCTAGTCCAGGCTAGAATTATCGGGTGAGCGCACGAGTTCGGCCGCTGCCGGCGCCGTTGTCGCCCGGCGGGAAGATCGGTGTGGTAGCTCCTGCCGGTCCGTGCCCGCCGGAAGCGCTCTCGGCAGGCGTTGAGCTCCTGCGCGGCCGGGGGTTCGCGGTGCTGCTGGCTCCGAACGCCCACTCGCGCACAGGATACCTCGCGGGGTCGGACCGGGAGCGGCTCGACGGCATCACCTGGCTGATCGATCAGGGAGTCCACGCTCTTGTCGCCGCTCGTGGCGGCTACGGTACGATGCGCCTCCTCCCCGACTTGCCGTGGGACCGCCTCGCTTCGTGGCAGGGGTGGGTGGTGGGGTTCTCGGACGTCACGGCACTGCACGCTGCGCTCGCGACTCGGTTCCCGAGGGCCACCCTTCACGGGCCGATGGTTGCCTCGCTGCCTCGCGACCCACGCGGCGCCGCGTTGCTGGTGGACTGGCTCTCCGGGCACGGCCCTCAAAAGCTGTTCGAGGTGGGAAGCAGGCATGTCCTCCGGCCCGGGGTTGCCCGGGGGGTCTCTGCAGGGGGGACGCTCGCGGTGCTGGCAGCGCTCGCGGGTACCCCGTTCGAGCCCGACTACGAGGGGTGTGTCCTCTTTCTGGAGGACGTCGGGGAACCGCTCTACAGGCTCGACCGTTTGTTGACCCAGTTGCGACTGTCCTCTAGACTCGGGCGCGCAAGAGCCGTCGTGGTGGGAAGGCTGGCCCGGTGCGGGCGGGGCGAGGCCGGGTGGCGCGATCGCTGGCGGGAGCTGCTGTTGGAGGCGGTGCCCGACGCGGTCGTCGTGGAAGGGTTGGCATTTGGTCATGGGGGCGTGAACGTCCCGTTCCCGCTCGGAGTCGAGGTCGAGGTGGACACGATCCGAGGCGAGATCGTCTGGGGAGGTGGCTAGGTGCCAAAGGTCCGCTTCGGCGGCGGCGAGAGTCAGAAGCTGCAGGAACTGCTGACGAAGTTCCCTGCGGGATCTGTGATCTTCCGCGAAGGCGATCTCGGCAGCGAGATGTACATCATCCAGAACGGCCACGTCCGGATCTCGCTCCATGTGGGCGGCAAAGAGCGCGAACTGGCGGTGCTCGAGAAGGGCGACTTCTTCGGCGAGATTGCACTGCTGGACCAGTCACCGGAACGCTCCGCCACGGCTTCCGCCGTGGACGATGTCGAGGTCCTGAAGCTCCGCACAACGGACCTGGACCAGCTTCTCCGACGAAAGCCCGACATCGCGATCCGCATGATGATGAAGCTCTCTGAGCGGCTTCGCGAGACCAACCGTAGATTCGAGGAGCTAGGATCCCGGACCGAGCTCGCCGCTCTCACGCCCGCGACTGCGAGCCAGGGGATCGAAACCCGGGCGGTTCTCATCCACGAGGCTTCCGGGCGCATCTTCCCGATCCGGCCGAAAGGGGAGACGACCCTGGGCCGCCACGACCCGGTCACGGGCGTGACGCCTGATGCCGATCTCAGCCGTCTCGATCCGGAGCGCACCGTCTCCCGTCGCCACGGTGCGATCCGTGCAGAGGATGGCAAGCTCACCCTCACCGAGGTCAGCACCTCGACGAACGGGACGTTCGTGAACGGCGTGAAGCTGGAGCCTCTGACGCCCCGTCCACTCGCTGACGGCGACACGGTGCAGCTCGCGCTGGTTACCCTCCGGCTCCGCGTGATACTCGGCGGATGACGCTTTCGCTGACGAGCCCGCTGGCGTCGGTGAGTGGCGTCGGCGCCGCAGGCGATCGCGCGTTGCGAGCCGCTGGCCTCGTGACCGTGGGCGATCTCCTCTGGCATCTTCCGCACCGCTACGAAGACCGCTCCAACCCCCGGCGGATTGCGTCGCTGACCCAGGCCGACGCCATGGTGACCGTGGGAGGACGTCTGGTCCAAGTGGCCGAGCGACGAAGCTGGAAGAGGAGGTTGCACGTCGTTGAGGCGATGGTCGACGACGGGAGCGGCTCACTGCCGATCGTCTGGTTCAACCAGCGGTACGTGGCGTCGACGCTGCGCGAGGGCGCGCGCGTCTGGCTCTACGGGGCGCTGAAACCCGCGCGGAGCGGGTGGGGCCTCCAGCTCGTAGCACCGGAGTGGGAGATCGAGGACGAGGACAGCGAGCCGATCCACCTTGGCCGCATCGTGCCGATGTACCGTCGCCTCGGCAGACTGAGCGGGCGTCGGGTGCGCACCCTGGTCGCCAGGGCGCTCGAAGGCTTGGGAGTGGTTTCCGATCCGCTCGCGCCGATGGTGCCGGGCGAGCTGGGTGTTCCGCCCCTGGGCGACGCCCTCCGGGCCGTGCACTTCCCCGAACAACCGACCGCTCAGGTCGGCTCGATGGAACCCTTCTTCAATGATCTGGCCCACAGGCTGACACCTGCGCACCGGCGGCTCGCGTTCGAGGAGCTGCTGGCGCTGGCCTTGGTCCTGGAGCGGGAACGCGGGCGCCGGCGAGGCCAGCGGGTGCCAGCCTGTACGATCAAGGACGAGGTCCGGGAGAGCGCGAGGCGGGTGCTGCCGTTCCGCCTGACGGAGGCGCAAAAGAGGGCCCTCGCGGAGATCGTGGCGGACCTGCAACGCCCCTTTCCGATGGCGCGCCTCCTGCAGGGTGACGTGGGATCTGGAAAGACCATCGTGGCCGCCCTTTCGGCACTCGTGGTCCTGGCCTCCGGGCATCAGGTGGCGCTGCTGGCTCCCACCGAGCTCCTCGCCCAGCAACACCACACGACGCTGACAGGCCTTCTCGGAACGACGCCGTTCCTCCCGGAGCTCCTCATCGGGTCGCTGCCCGTCGCGGAAAAGCGCCGCGTGCAGGACTCTCTCGCCGACGGCAGCGCGCACTTTGTCGTGGGCACCCACGCGCTCATCGAGGACGCCGTCATGTTCGGCCGGCTCGGGCTGGCGATCATCGACGAACAGCACCGATTCGGGGTCGCGCAGCGCCAGGCGCTGCTGGAGAAGGGTGAGGCCCCACATCTGCTCGTGATGACGGCGACGCCGATACCGCGTTCGCTGGCCCTTTCGCTCTACGGGGACCTCGACGTCTCGGTTCTCGATGAGATGCCGCCGGGGCGAACGCCGGTCCGCACGGCCGTGCGCGACGACGCGGCGAGGGCGAAGCTCGTCGAGTTCGTTCGTCGGGAGGTGACGGAGGGTGGCCAGGCGTACTGGGTTTTCCCCCTGATCGAGGAGTCGGACACCATCTCGGCCCGCTCCATCGCCACACATGTGCGGGCTGTTCGTCAGGCCCTGCCGGGGGTGCGGGTGGAGGTGGTCCACGGGCGAACGCCGGCGGCCGAGCGTGAAGCGACGATGGCAGCCTTCTCCGCCGGCGAGATCGGCGTCCTCTGCGCCACCACCGTCATCGAGGTCGGGGTCGACGTCCCGAACGCCTCGGTCATGGTCATCGAGAACGCAGAGCGCTTCGGCCTCGCCCAGCTCCACCAGCTCCGCGGAAGGGTTGGGCGCGGGAGACGGCAGTCGTTCTGCGCATTGCTGGTCGGGCCCGAGTGCTCCGAGGATGCGCGGCGGCGGCTCGAGCTGCTTGCCGCGACGACGGACGGGTTTCGGATTGCCGAGGAAGACTTCCGGCTTAGGGGTCCGGGGGAATTCACCGGGCTGCGTCAATGGGGAAGGCCCGAGTTCCTGGTTGCGAGCCTGTGGCTGCACCGGGGGGAGCTCGAATCGGCACGCGCCCTGGCAGCGTCCGCGGCCAGCCACGGCGGGCTGGACGCGATCGCGTCCGCGTTGAGCTGCCCGGCCGGTGTCGGGCCTGCGGTCTCGATCGGCTGAGAGCGAACCCGTCGGCGATTTGTGGGACGTCGGCAAGAAAACGGGCTAGAATCGGCGACATGGCGAACGCCGAGCATGTCCGCGTCCTGCTCTCGCAGGACTGGGCGCGATGGCGTGCCGAGAACCCTCGGATCATCCCCGATCTCGTGGACGCCGAGCTTCGCGGCCAAACGCTTCGCGGGGCTGACCTCTCGCGGGCGACCCTGACGCGGGCCGACCTCCAAGGCGCCGACCTCACGGGCGCCTCGCTCGCCAATGCCCAGGTGGACGGCGCATTTCTGGGCGAAGCGGTCTTGGACGGAGCCGACTGCAGCGCAGTGCGCTTCGACCTGCTCGAGGTCCGGCGGTGCTCGATGAAAGGGGCGGTCCTGAGCGGCGCGACGTTCCGGGGCGCGGACTTCAGCGGCAGCGACCTCACGGGGGCGAAGCTGGCGCACGTCAACCTCGAGGGCGCGCTCTTGGATGACGTCAACCTCACAGGGGCGGATCTCACCGGCGCCACGCTTCGGGGGACGCGACTGGACAGGGCCTGCCTGGCCAACGCCGTCCTCACGGGAGCGATCATCGAGGGGGTGGTGTTCGCCGGGTGCGACCTCAGCGGGGCGACGCTCGATGACGTCGAGGGGACGCGTGTGCAGTTCCCCGGTGCGAACCTTGCCGGGGCGCATTTCAGGAAGGCGAAGCTCCGCGAGGCCAACTTCCTGCGCGCGGATCTCCCGGGCGCCGAGTTCGAGGGGTCGGACATCAGCCACGCAACGTTCCGCTTCGCCAATCTGGAGGAAGCCCGGATCATCAACTGTGACGCCCAGGCGTCGGACTTCCGGGAGGCCATGCTCCTCAAGACCGAACTCAACGGGGTCCAGATGGCGGCCGCGCAGCTCGCCGGCCTCGACTTCCGGTCACCGAAGCTCGGTCGGCTGTCGCTGGTGCGGGCCAACCTCACGGGCGCCACCTTCCTGCAGTGCAACCTCAAGTTGTTCCGGTTCGATCAGGCCCGTCTCGAGGGCGCCGATATGCGCGAGGTCAACCTCGAGGGAGCGAAGCTCGACGGGGCAATACTCACGGGTGCGAACCTGCGGGCGAGCCGGATCAGGCAGGCATCGCTCGTGGGCGTCGTCGCCATCGATGCGGACGTCTCCGGATGCGATCTGATCCTGGCTGACCTGCGCGACGCCGATTTCTCGCGCGCCGACCTGCGCTTCACGCGCCTCGTCGGCGCCAACTGCAGCCACGCCAGGTTCCGATTCGCCGACTGCCGCAAGTCGGATTTCACCAAGGCGGCCGTGGGCTCCGCCAACTTTTGGGGCGCCCTGATCGGCGGCGCGAAGCTGCCGCTGGCGGCGATCCACTGGCGGATCGGAAGGATGATCACGGCCATCCTTTCGGCGACGCAACGAAAGCGAGAGGCGAGCGAGAAGCGGGAGCAGGAGCGGCGGATCCGCGAGACCGTCCGTCTGGTGCGCGAGCTCGAGGAGAAGGACCCGAGGCTCCGTCGGCAGGCGCAGCGTTCCGCCCGCTCGCAACCTTCAGCGCAGTGACACGGGTGGGTTCGCCGGACACGCCAGCGCCGCAGCGGCGACGGCGCGGTTCGCGAGGTCAGACGGGACCGCGAGACCTGCCACGGCACTGCGGCCTTGCAACAGCTGTGACGCCCGAATTAGCAGGTTACGTGCCGGCCGCAAGCGGCCGCGCTGGGAGTGCAGCGCCGCCGCCGCGAGCATGATGAGACCCTGAAGCCAGAGCCGTTCATCTCCGTCGAGATCCCGCCATACGACCTCCCAGAGGTCGTGGGCCTCTCGGTATCTCCCTGCGTTGTATTCGGCCAGCCCATCGCAGAGAAGCAATCGAGGGTCGTCACGATCAGACAAAGAACACCCACGTCACGAGCGCGAAGACCGGCACCAGGAACGGCAGCGCAAAGCGAACCACGTACCCGAAGAAAGAGGGCATCTCGACGCCGGCACTCTCCGCAATCGACTTGGCCAGAAAGTTGGGCGCGTTGCCGATGTAGGTGTTCGCTCCCATGAACACGGCCCCGGTCGCGATGGCCTTCAGGTAGGTCGGGTTCTCAGCGACCAACCGAAGGATCGCCTCGCGCTCGGGCAGGCCGGGGTGCAGGAGGCCGAGGGCGGTCGAGAGCGCCGTCAGGTAGGTGGGGGCGTTGTCCAGCAGCGAAGAGAGCCCGCCGGTGGCCCAGAAGAAGAGCGCCGGCGTGCGGACGCCTCGGGTGATGAAGCCGAGCGCCCCGCGCTCGCCCATGCTCAGCATCGCCAGGACGGGGATCAGGGTCACGAAGATGCCCGCAAACAGGATGGCGACCTCACGGATGGGCTCCCAGGCATGATCGTTCTGCTCCCTGAGCCGTTGCGACGTGGTCAGCCAGGACCCCACGGCCATGAGGACCAGAACCACGTCGCGCACCAGGCCCTCGACGCTTCGAGGCACGCCTAGGATCGATACGGACCCGAGGTTCCAGGTCCCCGAGAGGATCACTGCGGCGAGGACCCCCGCCAGGAAAGCAAGGTTGTGCCAGCCCTCGATGCGGACGGGTTCGCGCGGCCCCTCCGGGTCCTCACGCACGCTTGCCTCCTCGTGCCTCCAGTGCCAAGCATCCACGGCAAGGTAGGCTGCGAGGACGCACGCGGTGGTCAGCGCCGTTTCAGCCAACAGGCGCATAGTCCAGAAGAAGGGCACGCCGTGGAGAAATCCGAGAAAGAGCGGCGGGTCACCGAGCGGCGTGAGAGCTCCGCCGATGTTTGCCACCAGGAAGATGAAGAAGACCACGGTATGAGCCCTGTAGCGGCGGCGCCGGTTTGCGCGCAGGAGTGGCCTGATCAGCAGCACCGTGGCCCCGGTGGTTCCGATCCACGCCGCGAGGCCGGTCCCGACGAGCATGATCATCGCGTTCACCGGTGGCGAGCCGCGGAGGGTGCCGCGGATGAGGATGCAGCCGCCGATCGAGTAGAGAGACCCGAGGAGAAGCACGAACGGCAGGTAGTCCGCGAGCGCGGTGCGTGCGAGCGCTTGGAGTGCCGGACGGCCGTAGGCGGCGAGGAACGGTCCCGCCAGGGCCAACGTCCACGCGGCTGCGACCTTCGGGTAGTGGCGCTGCCAGTACCCCGCCGCCAGGAGCGGCAGGAGCGCGATCGACAGGATCAAGCCGACGAAGGGCAGCGCGCTCCACACCGGCAGTGCGACGCCGAGAGGGAGATCCCCCGCAGCGGCATGGGCCGGCTCGGCGGCGAGGAAGGCGATGGTCGCGCCCGCCAGTGCCAGGAGCACCCTCGGGCGTGACGGCACAGGTGACGTTCCTCTCATGGTCTGGCGGATCCGGCGCGCAGGCTACCACAGCGGGTCCGGGCCAGGCAGATCGAGGGTCTCGACGCTCCTCGAGCCAGGCGTGAGTGGAACCGCAAGGGCGAGGAACGGGAGACAAGGAGGACTAGGAGAAGGGCGGGATCCACGAGGTCGGCTGGGCCTCCGGTGCCTGGAACCCATCCGGATTGCGCCCCCGGTTCCAGGAGGGGCTCTCCGGGACGCCCGGTCGTCCTGGCCCAGTGCCTCTGGTTCAGTACTGCTCGAAGAGCTCGAGCTGCTGCATCGTCGCGGGCACCAGGGTGGACACCGAGACTCCCAGGAGGCGCACGCTGCGCCGGCCCGCGTCGGTGCGCCGCAAGAGGCCCGTGGCGATCGCGGCGATGCGTCCCGCCCGCGCGGTCGGCACCATGGAAGTGTGCGCGCGCGTCACGGTGGTGAAGTCGGAGTAGCGCACCTTGAGGGTGATGGTGCAGGCGAGGAGCTCGCGGCGGGTGAGGCCGTCCGCCACCTCCTGCGCCATCCCCTCGATCTGCTCCTCCATCGCCTCGAGCTGGGACATGTCTTCGGCGTATGTGTTCTCGGTGCCGAGGCTCTTGCGCTCCTGGTAGGGCTCGACCGGGCGATCGTCGATGCCGCGAGCGAACTCCCACAGTCGTCGCCCATGGCTGTGGAAGCGCGAGAGCAGTGCCTCGATCGGGGTTGCCCGCAGCTCGGCGACCGTTGTCACGCCCATCGCCGAGAGCGTGCGCTCGGTGGCCGGCCCGACCCCCGTGCAGGCGCCGGACCGGGAGCGGGTCGAGGAACGCCTGCACCCTCTGGGGAGGCACGACCCTGAGGCCGTCGGGCTTGCACGCGTCGGAGGCGATCTTCGCGACGAGACAGTTCGGGCCGACTCCGATGGAGACGGTAAGACCGCGCTCCTCGCGGACGCGGCGTCGGATCTCCTTCGCGAGCGCGCCGGCCGTCGCGAACGACCCGAGATGGTCGGTCACGTCGAGGTACGCCTCGTCCAGAGAGACGGTCTCCACCTCGGGTGTGATCTCTCGGTAGGTCGCGAAGATCCGGTCCGACTCCCGCCGGTAGCGCGGAAAGTCCGGCCTGAGGAAGACGGCGCGGGGGCAGAGCCGTTTTGCCTGCGACGCCGGCATCGCCGAGTGGATTCCGAAACGACGCGCCTCGTAGTTGGCGGAGGCAACAACTCCTCTCCGTTCCGGGTCGCCGCCAACGATCACCGGCCTGCCCGCCAGGGAGGGGTCGTCCCGCACGTGCACGGCTGCGTAGTAGCAGTCCATGTCGCAGTGCAGGATGCGGCGGACGCGCCCCTCGTCGGCCATGGCCTGATTCTAGCGGCCACGATCCCCGAGCGAACGAGAACCTCGTCGAGCATGACAGTGGGGTGCGGGGGCCTGCGTGCTGGGCAGGCTGCCGCGAGCGCTCTGGAGGGGGCGGCCTCGGCTCCGCTCAGCCCACCGAGATGCCGATCAGGCGGCCGATTCCGAACGTGACGGCGGCCGCTCCCATGCCTATGAGGAGCTGGCGGGTCCCCGAGAACAGGACGCCGCGGCCGGTGAGGAGAGTGATGGCGGCGCCGGTCGTGAAGAGCGCCAGCCCGCTCGCAGCGAGGCTGATGGCCACCGCTGGTGTTCCCGCCAGGAACAGGAACGGGGCCACCGGGGCGATCGCGCCGGTGAAGAAGAGGAAGAACGAGGTGATGGCCGCTTCCCACGCCGAGCCCCCCAGTTCGGCGGGGTCGAGGCCGAGCTCCTCGCGCGTCAGCGTGTCGAGAACGTTCTCCTTGTCGGCCATCAGCTTCGCCGCGAGGGTGTTGGCTTCATCCGTCCCGAGGCCTTTGGCCTGGTAGATAAGCGAGAGCTCCTCCTGTTCCTCCTCGGGTGCCTCTCGAAGCTCGTCCCGCTCGATGTCGATCTGACGCTGGGCGAGCTCACGAGCGCTCTGGACCGAGAGCCACTCACCCATCGCCATGGCGCACGCGCCCGCGAGCGTGCCGGCCAGGCCGGCGATCACGATCGCCCGGTTTGACGAGTGCGCACCCGCGACGCCCATGACGAGGCTGAGCACCGAGACCAGGCCGTCGTTCGCGCCCAGGACCGCGGCCCTGAGCGCATTGCCGCCGACGGCCCGGTGGCGCCCCTCGAGGCGGGCCAGGAGGCCGCCCTCCATGCCGGAGCCGCGTGCGTGGGAGATCGTGGCGAGCAAGCGAGCATGCGAGTTCTCGACGACCGGGAGGTTGGCCGCCAGCGCTTCGGGCTGGTCGTCGTAATCGTGGCGACCTGCCTGCTCCTTCATCGCGAGCATCGGGATCACCGACTGCGTGCCGAAGCGCCTGGCAAGCCAGACCGTCACCCGGGAGCGGAAGCTCGGGCGCCGGTTGGTGGCCCGCACCCCGGCGTCGCGGAGCTTGCCTTCCCAGAACGTGATGTGCGCCTCCTCGGAAGCGGAGAGGCGTCGGTACACCTCGGCGAGCTTCTCGGCCTTCTCGACCTGAGCGATCGCCGCGTAGATCGCAGCGCTGTCGATCTCCTCCTGCCAGTTTCTCCGGTAGCGGGCGACGTCGTTCCGAGGCTTCATGGTCGATCGGCCCTCCGTCTGCGGCGAATGTAGTCCGTCCCGTCGGGAGAGAGCAAGGCGCGGACGCGGCGCCGGCTCGCAGGCTTACCCGCGGGATCGGCGAGACGCTTCAGCGGACCGGCGCTCTGAGCTGGATCGCCCCGGCGGCCGCAGCGGCCACGCCCACCAACATCCCCGCGATCTGCTTCCAGCCGATGCCGGGGGCTCCTCCGATTCCGAGCGAGTCCGCGGTCGCGGACACGAGGAATACGAGGACCCCCGCAACCAACATCACTTTGCCCATGGTCGTCTTTGACATCACGAACCCTCCCTGCCTGTTTGCCGCTGCGGTTCTATCCTACCCCTGGGCGGGGATAGCCGCGTAAGGCGGGGGTATTCTGTCTGGCCTGCGGCGTTGCGCGGAGCCGAGCCCTGGGGCCAGCAGGGGAGGGGAAATGACGTTCACCGAGACCAACGTGGAGAGGTGCAGGGGCGATTTCCCGGCGCTCGAGCGGACCCAAGACGGCGTGCCGCTCGCCTTCCTCGACGGGCCGGCCGGGTCGCAGGTGCCCGGAGCCGTGATCGAGGCGATCTCGAACTACTACCGTACCTGCAACGCGAACACCCGCGGCGCCTTCGTGACTTCGCGCGAGTCGGACGCACTCGTGAGGTCCGCGCGCGAGACGGTCGCGGCGTTTCTTGGGGCGCCTTCGTGGCGAGAGGTTTCGTTCGGGGCGAACATGACGACGCTGGCGTTCTCGCTCTCGCACGCGCTTGCGAGGGAGCTGAAACCGGGCGACGAGGTCGTGATCACCGAGCTGGACCACGAGGCGAACCGAGCCCCGTGGCTCGGCATGCGGGACACGGGCGTTGTGATCAAAGAGGTTGCGCTTCTCCCGGACGGCCGCCTCGACAAAGGCGACTTGCAGTCGAAGATCGGGGCGAAAACGAGACTCGTTGCGATCGGTTACGCGTCGAACGCGCTCGGAACGGTCAACGACGTTCCGCTGGCACGGAAGCTTGCGAGCGAGGTCGGAGCGTGGCTCCTGGTCGACGCCGTGCACTACGCGCCCCACTTCCCGCTCGATGTGACGGACCTCGACCCCGACTTCCTTTTGTGCTCGGCCTACAAGTTCTACGGACCGCACGTGGGCATCCTCTACACGCGGCCCGGGCTCCTCGAGCGGCTGCGGACCGACAAGCTGCGGACGCAGGACGAGGCGTCGCCGTACCGGATCGAGGCCGGAACCCTCAACCACGCGGCGATCGCCGGTGTGAAGGCTGCAATCGAGTACATCGCGTCGTGGGGTGGCGCCGGCACGCTGCGCGAAAAGCTGGTCTCGGCGATGACCGCGATCGCGAAGCACGAGCACGGCCTGGCTGCGTTCTACTGGGACAACGTGAGCCGGCTGCCGGGAGTGAAAGCACGGGGTCAGGGGTTCTCCTCCGCGCTCCGCGCCCCAACCGTCTCGATCACCATCGACGGCGTCCTTCCGTCCGAGGCGGCGGAAGCGCTGGGGAGGCGCGGGGTGCTGGTGTGGGATGGAGATTTCTATGCGGCCCGGGCGATTGAGGTGCTCGGGCTGGCCGCCCGCGGCGGCGTCCTCCGTGCCGGGGTCTCGATGTACAACACGCGGGTCGAGATCGAGCGGCTGCTCGTGGGCGTCGCGGAGTTGGCGCGACCATGAGCCCGGACGGAAGCGCACGGCGGGAGTTCGGCAACGGGCCGGGAAGGGTCGGACGGAGGTCCGCGGGGACCCCGACGGTCGCTCCGACGCGACTGCCGTACGATTGAACGCAGATCGGCGGGGTCTGACCCAGGGGAGGCGACGATGCGACGACGGACATGGAAGCGGTTCCACCCTCCCGGCACGTCCCCGGGGACGTTGAGCGTCCCGGCAGCGGCCGAGGGGAAGGGGGGCCTCACCCTGGTCACGTACAGGGGCGACAGCGTGAGCGAACGGCATCTCGCCGCTGTCGCGGAGGTGCCGGCGGCGCCGGCCGCCGGCGAGAACCTCTGGCTCCGAATCGTCGGGCACTCGGGCGAAACGCTCGGATCGCTCACGGCCCGGTTCGGCGTCCACCCGCTTGTGCTGGAAGACGTTGTCAACCTCGGGCAGCGGCCCAAGGTCGAGGAGTTCGACGACTACCTGTTCATCGTCGTGGACGTTCTGCGGTTCGGAACGAACGGCGGGCTCGAGGAAGAGCAGGTCTCTCTCCTGCTGTTTGAGAACCTCCTGATCACGATCGAGGAAAGGGAGAGCGACCTGTTCAAGCTCGTGGAGGACCGGCTGAGGAGCGGGCGCGGCAAGATGCGGACGCTCGGTGTCGACTACCTGGCGTACGCCCTGGTGGACGCCGCGGTTGACCACTTTTTCCCCGCCCTGGAACGGACCGGCGAGAGGATCGACGAGGTCGAGGACGAGCTGCTCGAACGCCCGGACCGTCAGGGATTCGAGAAGCTGCACGGGATTAAGAGGGACCTGCTGCGGCTCCGAAAGGCGACCTGGCCGCTGCGCGAGGCGGTTGCGAAGCTGACCCGCACGGACGTGCGCCAGGTGCGGGAAGGCACGAGGGTCTGGTTGCGCGACGTCTACGACCACACCGTGCAGATCATCGACATCGTCGAGACGTTCCGGGACATGACGGCAGAGCTGGTGGACCTCTACCTCTCGAGCGTTTCCACGCGATTGAACGAGATCATGAAGGTGCTCACGATCATCGCCACGATCTTTATCCCTCTCACGTTCATCGTCGGGTTGTACGGGATGAACTTCAACACCCAGGCGGGACCCCTCAGCATGCCGGAGCTCAACTGGCGGTGGGGCTACCCGGCGGTGTGGGTGCTGATGCTGGCGATCGCTGGAGGGATGCTCTGGATGTTCAGGCGCCGCCGCTGGCTCTGAGAGGCAGGGCACAGGGAAACCGTTCGAAAGTTGGCACGTTCACACGTTCGGAGGTTCGATGAAAGAAGGTCAAAGGTCAAAGGTGAGAGGTCAAACGGAAGACCAAGACCAAGGCGCGCCCCATTGCCGCGCGCCTTGGGTCTTCCGTTTGCCGTTTCCCGTTTGACCTCTTACCCGCTGGTCTCGAACCTTCGAACCTGCTGCTGCATCAATCCAGCTTGAACCCGGCGGAGAGCGTCACCTGCCACTCGGTGGGCTTTCCGTCCCGGATCGCCCCTCGCACCTCTTTGATCTCGAACCACGAAAGCCCGTGCAGCGATTGCGAGGCCTTGGCGATCGCCGCCTCCACCGCCTTCTCCACGCTTTCCGCCGAGCACCCTACCAGATCGATCTTCTTGTAGACCTTGTCGCTCATCGTCCCCCCTTTTGCCTACCGAACTCAATTGTCCTGAGTCCGAGCACAGGTTGCAACTGCCAACGTCCGGCTTTGGAGGGTCCTGCGCTATAATCCCCCGACAAACCAGGTCGAACGGAAGCTTTTTCAGCGTTTGTGCACGACAGGGAGGGCATGAATATGGCAAGCAACACACCGCAACCTCCGGCGCCGACGGCTCCGGCACAACCCGTGGCCCCCGCCCCGCAGAAGAAGGGGACGAGTCCCCTCGTGTGGATCCTCGTGGGCTGCGGCGGTCTGATCGTCATCGTCTGCCTCGTGATGCTGGTGGGCGGCTACTTCGTGGCGCACAAGATCAAGGGCTACGCCGAAACCGCGAGGAAGAACCCCGCGATGGCGGCGGCGAAGATCGCTGTGACGGTCAATCCGGATCTCGAGATCGTCTCGGAGGACGACGACAAGGGCGAGCTCACGATCCGCAACAAGAAGACCGGCGAAGAGCTCACGATGAACGCTCAGGATATCAAGCAGGGCCGCCTCAAGTTCAAGAACGAGAAGGGCGAAGAGGTCACCTTCGAGGGGAGCGGCCAGCAGGGCAAGGAGGGCCTCCGGATCAAGTCCAACAAGGGCTCGATGACGTTCGGAAACGCCGAGGGCGAGAAGGCACCGTCCTGGGTCCCGATGTACCCCGGCGGCAAGTCGTTGGCGTCCGCCTCGCAGAGGACGGCCCAGGGGTTCTCCGGCCACTACTCGTTCCAGACTGCCGACTCCACCGACAAGGTGCTTTCCTTCTACGAGCGCGAGCTCAAGGCCTCCGGCTTCGCCGTCGAACGGACCGCGATGCAGGGGATGGTAAGGCTCGCGAACCTCAACGCGAAGGCCGACGGCGGGAAGCGGACGGTGAACGTCATCATCACCCCCGTCGGCGAGACGTCGCAGGTCGCGGTGCAGTATGCGGGGGAGGGCTCCTCCGAATAGAAACCTCGCGAGTTGGTGTTGGAGGGGGCCGGCGACGCGTGCCGGCTCCTTTCTCTTCTGGGCTCACTGCGCGAGCAGGGATATCAGCCCGATCGCGGCCATTCCGCACGCCGTGGCGAACACGTCCCGCTTGCGGCAGACCGGTGTCATGACCGCGGGGATCAGGTCGCTGGCGCCCAGATACAGGAAGAAGCCGGCCATTACCAAGAGCAATCCGCCGAGCTGACCCCTCTGGAGGGTGATCGCCAGACCCATGGCAAACCCCACCAGCAGCAAACCTGCATTGCCGAGCAACAGGCGGACCGCGGCCGCGCGACGGTGGTGGTGGGTAAGCACGAGGGACACGGTCGTGATCCCGTCGGCGAACTTGTGCGCCGAGAGCGCCAGGCCGACTGCAACGAGCGTCTGCGGCGACTGCCGGACGGCGGCGGCGAGCGCGAGGCCGTCGACGGCGGAGTGAAGAAGCAGGCCGAGCGCTCCGTGCATGGCGAGGGGAGCGTGCTCGTGGTCCTCCGGTGGACATTCGGCGTCCATCGCATGAGCGTGGGGGTGGAGCACGTGCAGCTTGTCCAGCAGCAGGGTGGCGAGGAACGCGCCCAACACGACCAACAGAGGGACGTGCGTGCCCTTGCCAACGTTCTCGATCCCCTCGGGGACCAGTTCCAGGAGGGCGAGGGCCACCAGCGTCCCCGCGGAAAACGACAGGAAGACACGTGCGTGGCGGTCGAGCCGGAGAGGGATCGTCCCGCCAGCCAACGTCGCGCCGGCGACGACCAGCAACGTCAGCCCTGCGATTGCGATGGACATCGACACATTCTATCCCCGCCGATGCCGGTACAATCCGACCATGTCGGAGGGAATTCGTCTCGACGTGTGGCTCGACGTTGCGTGCATCGCGAAGACGCGGTCCCAGGCCAAGGAGCTCTGCGACGGCGGCAAGGTGGAGGTGGGCGGGTCACGGGCGAAAGCGCACAGGCTCGTGCACCCCGGGGACCGCATCATGGTGACGGTCGCTCCCGGTTTCCGTCGCGAGCTGGTCGTCCGCGGATTGTGCGAGTCCCACGTGGCCAAGGCTCGTGCGCGGGAGCTCTACGAAGACGTGACCCCGCCGCCGACCGCGGAGGAACTGGAGCTCCGGCACCTCGAGCGGTTCGCACCGCCCCCGGCGCCTCCCCGAGGGACCGGCAGACCGGAGAAACGAGCGCGCCGGAAGATCGAGCGGATGCGCGGCCGTTGACCTGCGGGCCCCGACCGGCGGAGCCCAAGCAGCCTCCTACCCCTCGCTGGCGGCAGCCCGTGCCGCGAACCACCCTGCCGTTCGCGTGAGGCCGTTCTCCAGCTGCACCTGCGGGCGGACCCCGAGCTCCCGGGCCAGGAGGTCGGAGGTGATGACCGACCGGCGCTGCTCGCCGGGCTTGGCCGGCCCGTGGGTGGCGGGCCCCGCGGCCCCGACCGCATCGGCCAGGATTCGGTAGAGATCCACCACGGTCGTCTCGCGGCCCGTCCCGACGTTGTAGATGGCGAAACCCGGCCGGCCGATGGCCGCGAGGTTGGCGGCGACGATGTCGGCGACGTAGACGTAGTCCCGGGTCTGCAGACCGTCCCCGTTGATCACGGCTTCACGGCCCGAGAGCAGGCGGTCGAGGAAGATGGCCACGACGCCGGCCTCGCCGTGCGGGTTCTGGCGTGGTCCGTAGACGTTGGCGTACCGGAGCGCGATGGCGTCCATGCCGTACTCGGCATGAAAGAAGTAGAGGTAGCGCTCGACCGACAGCTTGGCTACGCCGTAGGGCGAGAGCGGTCTGGCGGGATGTTCCTCGTCCGCCGGGAAGCGCTCCTGCTCTCCGTACATCGCGCCCCCGGTGGAGGCGAAGATGACTTGCCTGAGGGAGCCTTTCCGCCCCGCTTCCAACAGGTTCAGCGTGCCTACGACGTTGACGCTCGCGTCGTGAACCGGATCGGCGACGGACCGGCGCACGTCCATCTGGGCGGCATGGTGAACGAGCACCTCGACGCCGGAGTCGAGAATCAGCGACGCCGCCTCGGGAGAGCGGATGTCGAGCCGGTGGAACTCCGCCGCCGCCGGCAGGTTCTCCTTGCGCCCCGACGAAAGGTCGTCAACAATCAGGACGCGGTGGCCCTGTGCGAGCAGCGCGTCGGCCACGTGGGAGCCGATGAAACCTGCGCCTCCGGTGACGCACACTGTTCGTGAGCTCATGGAGAAACCCCTCTCCGGCCGAGGCCTCGACGCGCTCGCACCGTTGGAGAGGGGATTCTACCAGCGCGGGACCACGACCGTGGCCCGCGAACTGCTGGGCAAACTGCTTGTCCGCCGCCTGCCCGATGGCGGCATCGCCGTGCGCATCACTGAGGTCGAGGCCTATCTCGGAGTTGGCGATCCCGCCGCCCATACGTACCGCGGTCGCCGGACCAACCGCAACGAGGTGATGTGGGGAGATGGCGGGCATCTGTACGTCTACTTCACGTACGGCATGCACTACTGCTGCAACGTCGTCACACGCCTTGAGGGTGTTCCTGAAGCCGTGCTACTACGGGGCGCCGTCGCCGTGGAGGGGGGACCGGTGATCGTGGCCCGGCGAGGAGGGAAGGCGGGGCGGCACCTTCTGGACGGACCGGCCAAGCTCTGCAAGGGGATGGGAATCGACCGAACGCTCAACGGCGCGGACCTGACGCTCGGCGACGAGCTCTGGGTGGCTTCGGATGGGCTCGAGTGCCCCCGTGCCTGGGTGCGGCGCCTGCCGAGGGTCGGCGTGGGCTACGCGGGCGGGGCGGCGGAGTGGCCGCTGCGGTTTGTGCTGGATCTCGACGGGCCGGCGTCGTCCCGCCGGGTTTCTCGGAGGTGACGCGGAACCGGCGGCGCAGCCGGGACACCAGGTCCCCGAAGTCGGGGGGCGGCGACTGACGGAAGAGCATCCTCTCGCCGGTGACGGGGTGCACGAACCCCAGGGTCTGGGCGTGAAGGGCCACCCGGCCGATCGAGAACGGATCGCTGGCAGGTTCGCCGTATACCGCATCCCCGAGGACCGGATGACCGAGGTAGGACAGGTGGATGCGGACCTGATGCGTCCTCCCGGTGCCGAGCTCGGCTTCGACGAGTGTCACCGTCCCCAGCCTCTCGAGCGGGCGGAAGACCGTGACGGCTGCACGCCCGCCGCCTCCCGGCGCGAGGGCGGCCCGCCGCGCTCCGGGCCGGGGGCGGCCGACGCCGCGATCTACCCGCCGCTCGCCGGACAGGTGGCCCCGCACGAGGGCTACATACCTCCGGTCGACGCTGTGGGCGCGAAACTGCCGCTGGAGATGCTTCGCGGCCTCATGGGACAGCGCCAGCACGAGCACCCCCGAGGTCTCGCGGTCGAGACGGTGAACTACGAGGATGCGCCGGTGGCGCCCCGTGCGCCGCTCGATCTCGGCTCCCGCGCGGCTCACAACGGTGTCATCCTCCGAATCGGTCGTGGGGTGGACGAGCAAGCCAGCGGGCTTGTTGACCACTAGGATGTCCGCGTCGACGTGGACGACCTGGATCGGCGGCACCCTCGGTGCGGGTGAACGCCGTGGCAAACCGGGATCGTGCGTGACCACATCAGCAGACGCGACCAGTACCCCCGGGTCGGTGACGACCACGCCGTTGACGAGGACGTGTCCGGCCAGAACCTCGTGCTTGGCACGGGAGTAGGAAGTCCCCAGCACACCATGGGCAGCCCTCGCGAGGCGCTGCTTCTCTGAGTCCACGACCGCAGGGTAACACTGCCCCTTGCGGTGGTGGACAGCGCCGCGCTTTCCGGGGTAGGGTGAGCCATGGATGCCGACGGACTCGAGCCGGACGAGGTCGCCGCGCTCTTGCGGAGGGCGGTCCAAGCGGGGCTGGCGGTCGGCTGGGTCGGTCTTGCCGCGCGCGGAGGTGAGCGCGGACGGTGCTGGTGCACCGGCGTGAGCGGGCTGGGCAGCGGCGCGGTGGAGGCTGACCTTCGCTTCGACCTGGCATCGCTCACGAAGCCGCTGGCAACCACGACTCTGCTGATGCTGGCGCACCGAGACGGGCTCGACCTCAACGGTCCGATCTCCGAGCTCCTGCCGGAGCTGGCTGGTAGTCCGTGGCGGGACGTGACGTTCCTCCAGTGCGCGATCCATACCGCCGGATTCCCGGGCTGGGCCCCGCTCTACGCGCTCGGCGCGGCTACCCGGGACGGGTATCTCGACACGTTGTGCAGGATCGAACCCACGGCCGCGCCGGGGGTGCGCGTTGAGTATTCCTGCCTGGGGTTCATCGCGATCGGCATCGCACTCGAGCGCGGCGGCGGCGCCGACCTCGCGACGCTATTCCGTGAGATGGTGGGGGAGCCGCTGGGCATCGCGGACGAGGTGGGGTTCGCTCCCAGCATCGGCACGCCGGTTGCGGCCGGGGAGACGCGTTGGTCCGTGGAGGCTCGCCTCCTGGCTGACCGGGGGTTGAAGGGATCACCCCCGCCGCCGCTGGCGGAGGTCGTCTCCTGCGATGACGGCAACGCGCGCGGGCTGCGGGGCCTTGCGGGCAACGCAGGGCTGTTCGGCTCTGCCGCGGCGGTCGCCCGCCTGGCGAGCGAGTACCTGCCCGGCGGTGGCGAGCTTCTCGACGCCGACGAGGCGGAACTGGCCACGCGTTGCTTCACCGAGGGACTGGAGCAGGCGCGCGGCCTGGGATGGCAGCTCGCGGCAAGCCCCGGCTGCTCCGCAGGCCCGGCCCTCTCCGGGGCGGCGTTCGGGCACACGGGGTTCACCGGGACCTCGGTGTGGACGGATCCGGACGCCAACGCAGTGTTCGTGCTGCTCGGGAACTGTCTACACCCCGGCGGACGAAGGCCCGACCTCCACCCCCTCCGTCGTCGCTTTCACGGACTCTCCAGCCGCGCGTTGACCTCTCAGCAACAGGTGGACAGAGGGCCGTGAGCCGCTTCGCCGTCCTGGCTGGGTTGGCGCTTCTGGCTGCGAGTGCGATGGGCGAGCAGCCCGCGGTTCCCCCTGAGCTCGCGAACGCACGGCGCGACGTGAAAGAACTTGAAGAGCGGCTCAGGAAGCTGGAGGAGGTCCAGAGCGGACTCGGGCGGGAGCGGGAACGGCTGGCCCTCGAGCTTCGCGTAGCTGCAGGCCGCGTCCGCGAGGCCGAGGCGGAACAGGAGCAAGCGGCGGCCGCCGTCGTGGCGGCGGCCAAGGCGTCGGAGGCGTCGCAGAAAGAGCTGCAGGCGGCCGTAGCGCGCCTCCGGTTCCAACTCTCCCTACTGGCCGTCCTCGGGCGCTCAGGACTGACGCCGCTTGTCATCCAGGCGATCGGCTCCGGGAACGACGTCCCTCGACGAATGACGGTCACCCTGGCCCTGTTCCGTGAAGAGAAACGACGCAGGGACGAGGCAGCCGTCCTCATGGCGCGTCGAGAGGCCACGCTCGCGGAGCTGTCGGCTCGACGCGAAGACCTGAGGACGACTGCCTCCCATCTCGCGGAACGTCGGGCGGAGCTCGAGGAGACCAGAAGACGGGTCGAGGTGCGCCTTGCGTCTCTCGAGAATGAACGCAGGCAGAGCGCCGTGGCCCTTGCGGACGCTCAGGAAGGCGAGGCGCGGTTGGAGCGGCTGTGGGGCCTCGTGACCCAAGAAGAGGCGACGGCGGGTCCGGAGGTCAGGCTCCTGCGGGGCGGCTTCCACTGGCCCGTGGAAGAGACCCACGTGCTTCGTCGCTTCGGCTCGGAGCGTGACCCGCAGTACGGCACCCTCACCGTATCCCACGGCGTCGTGCTCTCGGCGCGCACCGCCGAGCAAGTTACGGCAGTGGCTTCTGGAAGGGTTTCGTACGCGCAGTTCTTCAAGGGATACGGCAACCTTGTGATCGTCCATCACGGCGGCGAGATCTACTCCCTCTATGCGAAGCTTGCTAGTATGCTCGTGGGGCCTGGTCAGCGGGTCGGAATCGGGGATCCCCTCGGCGTCGTTGGGCGTGATGAGGACGGCGGGGCGAGTGTCTACCTGGAGATCCGAGTCGGCCAGAGCGCTCAAGACCCGCTCAGCTGGCTGAAGCCGGCAGGGAAGTGAGGCTGCGGTGAGGCAAAGGTGGCTTCTTCTGATCGTCTCTGTCGTCGTGATCGGCGGCGTCGTGGCGCTGGCTTCCGGCGCCGCGAGCGGAGCTGGGCGGGGCATCTACCGCCTCGCGTCGGTCTTTGGACAGGCTGTCTCGCTCGTGCGCTCCTCGTACGTGGAAGAGGTTCCCGTCGAAAAGCTCGAGCTCGGTGCCATGGACGGGCTCGTGGAGGCCGCCGATCCCGGGGGGCAGTGGGTCCCTGACGAGATGCTCGGAGCCTTCGGACGTGTTCGGACGCGCGCCCTGCCGCCGTTCGGGATGGTCCTGGGCAAACGCTCCTCGTACCCCATCGTCTTGCAGGTGCTTCCCGAATCGCCGGCGGCGAAAGCCGGAATTGTGCCGGGGGAGCTTATCGAGCGGGTGGGCAGCGAGCCGGTGCGCGCGCGCCCTCTGTGGCGTGCGCTCGTGCTGCTCGATTCGGCCGAGCGGACCACGAGTGGGGTGAGCCTCGATGTCATCGACCGCCAGCTCACGGGCAAGCGCGCCGTGGACCTCAAGGTGGCGCCGTCCCCCGTTCCGGCCTCGACGGTCGAGGTCAGAGAGGGAGTTGCGGTGCTGCGGGTGCCGATCGTGGACGCGGGGGGTTCCACCAAGTTCGCCGAGGCGCTCCATGCCGGTGCGGCGGTGACCGGAGTTGTGGTTGACCTGCGTGGCGTTGCCCTCGGGACGCCCGACGGGGCGGTGCAGGCGGCAGCTGAGATTGTGGGAGGCGACACCGAGCTCAGGATGGGGATGACGGGCGGCAAGACAGCGACGCTGAAAGCAACCGGCCCGTCTCGGACCTGGAGGGTTGTGGTGTGCCTGGACGGCACGACGGCGGGGCCTGCCGAGCTGCTTGCGGGCCTCCTGAAGATTCGAGGCGCCACGCTGGTGGGCGGCGAGAGCTACGGGGACACCGGGCAGAGGCGGCCGCTCAAGGGCGCGGGGGGCGAGGTGTGGCTTGCCGCAGAGTGGGGCCTCGGACCGGACGGCAAGGCGATTCTGGGTGCTGGCCTGAAGCCTGACGAGCGGGTCCGGCCTGGCAAGGACGCCGACACGGTGCTGGAGCGAGCCCTGGAGTTGGCGAGTGGCCGGGCCGTCACCAAGAAAGCGGCGTAGGCAGCCCCGATCGCGGCGGGCCGCGCGGGCGATCGGGATTCGCGGCAAGAGCGCGTTGGCTCTCCTGGCGCTCGCCGTGGCAGTGTTGGCCTACCTCGCGTGGCGTTCGGGCCGAATCAAGCCGTCACCCGCCGCACCGGAAGCAGGCGAATTCGTGCGGGGCGTCGCGGCTCGTTTCGGCTGCTCCCCCGATCGGATCACCGTGGAGAGATCGGAAGGGCCTGCGGGCCCCTTGTTCCAGGTGACCGTCCATGCGCCCAGGGCCTTCCCGATCGATCGATTCGTCCTGGATCTCGAGGCACATGCCCACAACCTCGGTGGTCGCCTTGAACCGGGCCCTCTGATGGAGAAGGGCGGGTACGGCCTGGCGCGGCTGGAGGGGAATGTCGGGGGCGCACGGTGGCGTGTTCTCGTCCTCGGCGAGGAGCCGCCGACTCGGCGGGCAAAGCGGGAGGCGGCAACGGGACGACCGGCAGGGGCGTTGGCGAGACTGGCCATCGTCCTGGACGACGCGGGTGAATCGCTCGATGTCGTGAAGGACATGGAGCGCCTGCCTCTGGCAGTGGCTGTCGCGGTCCTACCCAATGCGGCACGGTCGGCGGAGGTGGCGCGGGGGCTGGGTGCTCAGGGACGCGAGCTCCTACTCCATATGCCGATGGAGCCTCTCGGGAATCACGGCCCGGGCCCAGGTGAAGGGGCCGTGACGGTCGGGCTTCCCGCCCAGGAGGTCCTTTCGCGGGTCGAGCGTGCCCTGGCGGTGGTGGGGGGGGTGCGGGGCATCAACAACCACATGGGATCACGGGCCTCCGCGGACAGGCCCGCAATGCAGGCCGTGATGGACGCGCTGCGATCACGTGGGCTCTACTTCCTCGACTCACGTACGACCCCCGAAACCGTCGCCGAGGACGTGGCGCATCAAACCGGGATCCCTGCGCTCCACCGGGATGTCTTTCTGGACGTCGTCAGCGAACCGGAGGCCATCAGGCGCGCCCTGCAACAAGCGGTGGCGCGTGCACAGGCGCAGGGAAGTGCGGTGGCAATCGGCCACGTTCACCCGCTCACGATCGAGATTCTGGCCCACGAGTTGCCGCGGCTCGGAGCGGACGTGCGCCTGGTCCGTCCGTCCCAGCTTCTGCGTTAGCCCTCCGAGAGCTCGATCGAGGTGCTGACCCTGCAATCCGGGCGTAGGGTCGCAATTACGGAGCAGTACGTTGTTTGGGAGAGTTCGACGGCGCGCTCGACCTTGTCGCGGGCGAGTCCGGCGCCACGAGCGTGATACGTGATGGCCATCTCCGTGAAGTACTTGGGGTTGCTCTGTGCGCGACAGCCGCGGATCTCAACGTCGAGCCCCTTGAGCGGCTCGTGCATCTTCTCGAGGATGGAAACGACGTCCATCGCCGTGCAGCCAGCGACTGCGATCAGGAGCAGTTCGACGGGTGAAGGTCCCGCATGGCCGGGACGCCCGGTTGAGTCCACCGCAACCTGATGACCGCTGTCCGAGCGGGCCAGGAACTTCAGGCCGGAGTCCCAGGAGAGCTTCGCGTTCAACGTCTCCGCCATCGGACCCTCCATGAGGTCGCGACCTCGGCGGGGAGTCTATCAGCCTCCTATGGCAGCAGCGCGGATAGCAGCAGCAGGAGGAGGAGACCGGTGGCGAGCACCTCGAGACCGCCGACATGCGCCGGATCGTTGACACATCCCCGGATCATCGTCACCTCCCGACGCGGCCTCGCCGCGATCCGTACACGTATACGAGGCTCGGATGTTAGATGTCATAACAGCATTTTACGAATGGTATAACAGCATGAGCCGATGACTATACTGCCGCCATGACACGTGACGAGATCCTCAAGCTCACGCACCTCGTCAGCTGCGCCGGTTGAGCGTCCAAATTGGGTCCGGCGGACCTGCACGAGGTGCTTTCGGGGCTGCCAGAGGTCGTTGACCCGCGGCTCTTGGTCGGGACGAGATCGTTCGACGATGCCGGTGTCGTGAGGCTGTCGGACGAAGTGGCGCTCGTCCAAACGGTCGACTTCTTCACACCCGTTGTGGATGAGCCGTTCGATTTCGGTCGAATCGCGGCGGCAAATGCTCTATCGGACGTGTATGCGATGGGTGCTCGGCCTCTTTCGGCGCTGGTGGTCACTACGTTCCCGGTGGGTACGCTTCCGCTGGGCGTGCTGCGGGAGACGCTGGCCGGTGGACTGGCGGTCCTCCGGGAGGAGGGCGTGCTGCCGCTCGGCGGCCACACCGTGAAGGGGCCCGAGTTCACCTACGGCCTGGCCGTGACGGGGGTGGTACACCCGGACAAGGTGCTCACCAACGCTGGCGCAAGAGTCGGCGACGCGCTCGTGCTGACGAAGGCGCTCGGAACAGGGGTGTTGGCGACGGCCCTGAAACAGGGCGAGATCGGCGACTCTGAGCGCAGGGCTATGGTCGCTTCGATGGTGACGACTAACCGGGCGGCCGCCGAGGCATGTGAGGCGGCGGAGATCCACGCGCTCACCGACGTCACCGGCTACGGTCTCCTCGGCCACGGGCTCGAGATGGCCGAGGCGAGCGGCGTGGCAATAGAGATCGACGCCCCGGCGGTTCCCCTGTTGCCGGGAGCATTGGCCGCAGCTGCGGCAGGCTCCATCCCCGGAGGCCTGCTCGCAAACCTGAGTTGGGTGGAGCACAAGGTGCAGATGGTTGGCATCGACGACGTGACCGTCAAGTTGCTGTGCGACCCCCAAACCTCGGGTGGCTTGCTGGCCGCGGTTGCGTCCGACGCCGTCGCGTCGTTTCTGGGAGCCTGTTCGCGGTCTGGAGTGTCGGCCGCGGTGATAGGGCGCGTCGTTGGCGGCAAGGCCGGGACGGCTGTCGTACGAACCGGCACCAGCTAGGAGGGAACGATGAGATTGCACCTGGTAGTGGGGCTCAGCTTGGTTGCGGTGGGGGCCGCCTCAGCCGGGAGCCCGCCCGAGGTGGTCTCGCAGGCGGGCCAGGGACGAACGCTCTCTCTGACCGTCTACAACGTGGGACGGGCCCTGGTGCGCGACGGCCGGCCGATTTCGCTTCCCGGCGGTGCGCTCACACTCGAATTCCGCGACATCGCCGAGCACGTGATGCCCGAGACGGTATCGATCGCGGGCGACGGGGTCACCGTCCTCGAGCAGAACTACGAGTACGACCTGCTGTCGCCGCAGACGCTGCTCGCAAAGTACCTGGGACGAGACGTCACCCTTGTGACCGAGGAGCCTGGAAGCACGCCCGGTGCGACGGTCCGCAAGGAGTTGGTCGGGCGCCTGCTTTCGATCGAGAACGGCACCGTCTGGCGGATCGGCGACAGGATCGTGTCGAACCCTCCGTACCGGCAGCTCGTTTTCGGAGAGCTCCCGGAGAATCTCCGCGAACGGCCGACGTTGGTGTGGCTGCTATCGTCCGAGCGAGCCGGCGAGCGGCGGCTGGAGGCGACCTACCTCACGTCTGGCATCACCTGGAAAGCGGACTATGTGCTCACCCTCGGCAGCGGCGGAGATGTCGGGAGCCTGCTCGGATGGGTGACCCTCGACAACACGTCGGGCGCCTCGTACCCCGAAGCGACCCTCCAGTTGGTGGCGGGAGATGTGCACCTGGCGCCCGCAGGCCGACCCGGGCCCCAGCCGGTGATGATGGCGGCCAGGGCCGTCTCCGCGGAGATGCGGGAAGAGGCGTTTGCCGAGTACCACCTCTACACGCTGGATCGCCCCACCACCGTGAAGGACCGGCAGCAAAAGCAGGTGGCACTGCTCGAGGCCGATGGTGTGAAGGCGGTGAGGCACTACGTGGTCGAGAGCCCTCAGTGGTGGTATGTGCAGCGCATCAGCAAGCAGAAACAGGACGTAAGGGTGGACGTCGAGATCACCAACCGGGCCGACAACCACCTCGGGATGGCTTTACCGGCCGGGGTGGTCCGACTGTACCAGCGCGACCGTCGGGGGACCGCGCAGTTCGTCGGGGAGGATCGCATCGAGCACACGCCCAAGGACGAGCTCGTGAAGGTGACGATGGGCAACGCGTTCGACGTGATCGCCGAGCGCAGGCAGACCGACTACCGCAAGCTGTCGGACAACCTCTACGAGGACGCGTTCGAGGTCACCGTGCGCAACCACAAAGAGAGCGCGGTCACGGTCGAGGTGCGGGAGCAGCTCGGGGGCGACTGGGAGATGCTCTCCAATTCGTACCCGTTCGAGAAGCTGTCCGCGTTCGGGGTTTCCTTCTCCGTTCCGGTTCCGGCTAACGGTGAGGCGAAGCTCACCTATCGCGTCCGCGTCCACAGCTGAGTCAGGCGCGGGCCGTGATCGCACCGCAGTAGAACCCCGGGTAGATCTCGGCGCACCGCTCGATCTCGGCGGGCAGGACCGTGATCTCGTCGAAGCCGGCGGTCTCGAGGGCTCGTCGCCACCCACGCGCGCTCATGAATCCCGGGCGGACCCGGATTCCCTCCTCGGGAGGTACCTGGCCGTAGGTCATCAGGAGCGTAAACGGGAGCTCGAGGTGCACGGCGGCGGTCGAAGTGGGGCGCAGCAGCTCGCCGACAACCAGGACGCCGCCGGGCCGGAGCAGAGTTCGCAGCTTCTGCAGGGTTCCGACGACCTCGCGTGCCAGGTGCAGGGTGTTCACGCCGAAGACCACGTCGAACTGTCCGGCTTCGACACCCTGGGCGCCCGGGTCGCCGTCGATGTCGTACCGGAGCGACCGCATGCCGCAACCCTCGGGCAGCACGGGCTGGATCGCCCGCACGCCGCGGCGGAGGAAGGCAGGCTGCAACTCGGTGAAGACGTAGGATGAGGGAGGCTTGTGCGCTTGCGCAAGGGCATCGAAGAGGGCGAGCGCCGCGCTCCCGCCGCCGCCTCCAACCTCGAGAACGCAAGCCCGTGGACCGATGGCTCGCTCGACGGCCAGGGCAGTGAGCTGGTTGTTGGGTGCGTAGTGAGGGTTCGCGTTTGAGAAGTAGTCGAACCAGAGGCCCATGGTGGCCGGGCCGAAGAGCGCATCTTCGCCCCGGAGGTCGCCCTGCAGGACCCCCTGAAGCGCATGAGCCGAAAGGGCCATCACCTCGTAGGCCGGCCGGGCAGTGGGTACGGCCCGCTCGGCCTCTGCCCTGAGCTGAGCGGAGGACACCGGTGGGGCCACGCATTCGAGGCGCCAGCCGTCGCCTCGGCGCTCAGCCTCGCCATAGAGCTCGAGAGTCTCGAACAGCCACTGGAGCGAAAGCGCACCTGCGACCTGCCACCCGCGCTCCGCCGCCAGCCGGTCAAGGGGCGCCAGGTCACCTGCACGGAGGCCGAGTCCCGCTGCCGTCTCGATAGCCAGGGCGCCGATGAAGCGGTCGAGGCGCTCGCACGCCAGCCTGAAGGCTTCGTTGAGCACGCGACCCGGAACGTCTTGCGTCAGCACCTCGAGCGACGAAGGGATCGCCATCGGCAGGCGGGCCATGTCAGGCGGCCCCTTGCGTCACGAAGTAGTCCTCCACCGCTCCCATGAGTTCCTGCGCCGAGGCAACCTCGGAGAGTTTTCGCCGCAACCTGCGACCGTCGGGGAGCCCGTGGGTATACCAGCCCGTGAACTTTCGGAGCTTGTGGAGGGCGGTCCTGCCGTCCTCGCGCCGGACCACCTCGTCGAAGTGCGATCGCATGAGAGCGTGGCGCTCGGCGAGAGCAGGCTTGCCGTGCATCTCGCCGCGTAGCAGCGCGGCAGCCTCCCTGAATATCCACGGGTTGCCAAGGCCGCCCCTCCCGATCATCACGGCGTCGCAACCGGTTCGGCGGAACATCTCCAGCGCCTGCTCCGGGGTGGTCACGTCGCCGTTACCAACTACCGGAATACTCAGGACTTGCTTGAGTTCCAGGATGGCATCCCAGTCGGAGTGCCCGTTGAACTGCTGGCGTGCGGTCCGGGGGTGGAGCGTGACGGCGTCGGCTCCCTCTTCCTGGCATGCTCGCCCGAGGTCGAGGAAGGTCTTGGAATCGTCTGACACGCCGAGCCTGAACTTCACGGTGAGAGGGGTCCTGACCGCCGCGCGCACGGCCCGCACGATCCCGGCGGCGCGGGGCAAATCGGCCGTCAAGGCCGCCCCGGCACACCCCTTGAGGACCTTGTTCGCAGGGCAGCCCATGTTGATGTCGCAGAGATCGGCTCCCATTGCCTCGACGACCTTGGCGGCCTCGGCCATTCGGAGCGGATCGGATCCGTAGATCTGGATGGCGATCGGCCGCTCCTCGTCCACGAAGTGAAGCATCTTGAGTGTGCTCGGGCGCTGCCGAATCAGGCCTTCGCTCGAGATGAACTCCATCGACACGAGTCCGCATCCGCCGATCCGCCGGATCAGCAATCGGAAGTCCCGATCGGTGATGCCTGCCATGGGAGCGAGGATCAGCGGGGGCTCGACGGGAACGCGTCCAATGCGCAACACGGGCGAGTATAGCAAGGGGCTGCGGACCTATGTGGCTGTCGGGACGACCTCCGCGAGCCGCGAGAGGAGCTGACCGCGAGAGGTGATCCCCAGCTTCGCATAGGCGTGCTTGAGGTGGTCCTTGACCGTGTATTGCGTGATGCCCAACTGACCCGCGATCTCTCCTGCCTTTTGGCCCTTCAGGACGAACGACAGGACCTCGGCCTCCCGGCGCGAGATCTGGACACCCGTGAAGCGCCGCCGAATGTCTTCGCAATCGGGGAGGCGGATCGGTGTCAGGACGACCAGCGAGAAGCCTTCGTCGCCGAGGCCCGAGAGTGCCACGATCTCGAGGCGCCACCGTCCGCCGTCGCCAGTTACGACGACCTGGCGCCGGACACGCTCGTTCGACTCGCGAAGCCTTGCCATCTCTGCCACGATGAGTGAAAGCAACGGGGCTGGCCGGCCCCCGTTAGGCAGATGGGCTAGGGGTTGCTCGGTGTGGAGGGAAAGGACCTCTTCGCCACGGGCGTTGGCATAGAGGATCTCGCCCGTCGCATCCATCAGAAGGTTGGCCTCCTCCTGGGCCCCGAGGATCTGCATCAGGATGTCGATCTGGTGGCTCGCGATGTCGCGCTCGATGACCGCCAGGACTGCCCCTTCGAGGACGGGTCGCATGCACTCCAGCGCTGCCGGACTTGCGGCGGGGCCTGTCCCGGCCCCGTAGAGCCTGAACGCGCCCCTGAAGCTCTCGGCGGTCTCGAGCCGGATCACGAGCGGCGCCTGACCACTGGCTTGACCGAATCGATAGGTTGCCTTCTGGCCGTCCGGGAGGAGCTGGAGGGCCAATACGCAACCACGAGCTCCCGTTGCCCTGGCCAGTCCATGCAGGATCGCCGCCACGGCTGGGTCGTCCGCAGGTGGCATGCTCTGGGCCAGCAGGATCGGGGGCCGCCACATCGGTACGAGTCTACGCGGGAGGTTGGGTCCTGACAAATCCTCGGATCGGACGGGCCGAGCGTCGCCCCACGCCCGTCTGTGGTATGGTCCCGGGCCTGCGGACTGCGAGGCCGGCCGACCGACGGGGCTTGCCGACGGAGGGGCAGAGCGGTGGCGGAACTGCGAGAGGGCTTTCCTGAGCGAGACGGCCGGTTGAACGGACGCAAAGGGATGTGGTCCGGCCTGAAGGAACTGCTGGTCGGCAGGCCGAAGGACCCGACCGACCCGAACGTGTTCCACAAGCTGTCGCTGGTCGCGTTCCTCGCCTGGGTCGGGCTTGGCGCGGACGGGCTCTCCTCCTCGTCGTACGGTCCCGACGAGGCGTTCAGGGCGATCCTCGGGCACGAGTACCTGGCGCTGGTCCTGGCCGCGTTCACCGCTTTCACGGTCTTCCTGCTCTCGTACTCGTACACGGTCGTGGTGGAGCACTTTCCGAGCGGCGGTGGCGGCTACGTGGTCGCCAGCAAGCTGCTCGGCCCGCTTCCAGGCGTCGTCTCGGGGTCGGCGCTGGTAGTTGACTACCTTCTCACGATCACGCTTTCGATCTGCTCGGGCGTCGACGCCATCCTGAGCTTCCTGCCTCTCGCCTGGCAGCCGTACAAGGTGCCTCTCGACCTCGGCATCCTGGCGGCGCTCCTCCTGCTCAACCTCCGGGGCGTCAAGGAGTCGGTCAAGGTGCTGCTGCCGATCTTCCTGGTGTTCATTGGCACACACTTCCTGCTGATCTCCTACGGGGTGGCCAACCACTTCTGGGCCTTTCCGGAGGTGGTGCGCGATACACAGGGGGCCATGGCGCGCGACGCGAGCCAGATCGGCATCTTGGCGGTTTTTCTGCTCTTCATGCGCGCGTATTCGTTGGGTGCCGGGACCTACACCGGGATCGAGGCGGTGTCCAACGGCCTGCAGATTTTGAAAGAACCGAGGGTCGCGACCGCGAAGCGCACGATGACATACATGGCCCTCTCCCTCGCGTTCGCGGCGGGCGGGATCCTCGTCTGCTACCTCCTCTGGCACGCGTCGCCAGAGGAGGGGAAGACAATGAACGCCGTGCTCCTGGAGCGGGTGATGGGCTCCTGGACGGTCGGCGGCTGGGGCGTCGGCACCTGGCTCGTGATCATCACGCTCGTGTCGGAGGGTGCGCTCCTGTTCGTGGCCGCCCAGACGGGGTTCATCGGCGGGCCCAGGGTGCTGTCGAACATGGCGGTGGACTCATGGATGCCGCACGCCTTCGCGAACCTCTCCGAGCGTCTCGTCACCAAGAACGGCGTCATCCTGATGGCGGCCGCCTCGGCGGCTCTGATGGTGTACGCCAAGGGGCGCGTGTCGTACCTTGTCGTCTTGTACGCGATCAACGTGTTCATCACCTTCAGCCTCACGCAGATCAGCATGGCAAAGATGTGGCTGGCGGAGCGACATCGTGAAAAGCGCTGGCTTGCAAAGCTGGTGCTCCATGTAGTTACGCTCGCTCTTTGCATCGTGATCCTGGCCATCACGACATTCGAGAAGTTCGCCGAGGGAGGCTGGCTGACGTTCGCGATCACGTCCGGCCTGATCGCCCTGTGCGTTCTCGTGCATCGCCATTACCGGCAGGTTCAACAGGAGATCGTCGAGGTGGACGCGATTCTCAAGGACATCCCGACGGCGGGCGCGGCCCCGGTGGTGTCCAAGGTCGATCGCACCGCCCCGGTGGCGATGCTCATGGTATCCGGCTACGGCGGGCTCGGCATCCACGCACTCTTGTCGATTCAGAGGCTCTTCCCGGGTTACTACAAGAACGTCGTGTTCCTCTCGGTGGGAGTCGTCGACTCGGGCCACTTCAAGGGCAAGACCGAGGTCGATTCCCTGAGGACGAGCACGGAGGAGGGTCTGCAGCGCTACGTGGACTTCGCTCGGCGCCTGGGCTTCGCGGCTGAGTGCCGCTTCCGGATGGGGACCGATGTCGTGCAGGAAGCCGAGCAGTTGTGCCACGACATGCAGCGGGAGTTCCCGAAAGGCGTGTTCTTCCTGGGCAAGCTGGTCTTCGCTCAGGAGAAGTTCTACTACCGCTTCCTGCACAACGACACGGCGTTCGCCGTTCAGCGGCGGCTGCAGTTCAGCGGGCTGCCGACGATCATCTTGCCCATTCGAATGCGGCTCGCGGCGCCTGCTTGAGCGGCGGCGTCTGCCGACGCTGGGAAGGGTGACCTGACCTGCGCCCTGCCGCGATCCAGCCGGGAGTCCGGACTTGGTCCCAACTGACCGAGCAAAGAACACTTACGGTCGCGGTGGCCATCGAGTTGAAGTATGATTGAACATGTCGTCGGGAGGCCCCATGGTCCTGCTTGCGCTCGAGTCGGAGAACGGCGCCGTTCTGACGTACCGGCTCTCCAAGAGCCAGATCACGGTCGGCTCCTCGAGCAAGAACGACGTCGTCGTACGGTCCCCCGGCGTGGCGGAACGGCACCTTGTCATGCACCGGACCGCCGGAGCATTCACTTTTGTCACGGTAGATCGCCTCACCGTCGTTCAGAACGGCGAGCGGCGTTCCCGCGGCGTTCTGAATCCCGGGGACAAGATCCGCATCGGCGCGATGACGCTTGTCTTTCGCTCCGGCGACGCCGTCGGCGTGACCGTGGAGAAGGAAATGGATGCTCGCGGTGATGCTTCGGCGCCGGTGCCGCGTGAGGCCTCGGAGCAAACGGTATTCCTTCCGGATCCGGCGGGGTTTGCTGCTGCTCGCTCCAAACTCGTTGAGATCCTGGCAACGCCGCGTCGCGACTGTTGCCAGGGGGTCGTGGCACTCATTCGAGAATCACTGCCGGGAGTCGAAGTCGCGGTGCTGGTTCCTGGGGGGAACGACGGACCTACTGCGCTCGCATCGGTATGGAGCGGCGAGCTGCCGCGGCTTGCTCCAGCGGTGCTCGAGGAGCTTCTGACCCCGGGCCGCTACGCCCAGGTTAGCAACGGAGAGGGGCCCGTGGTCGTGGTCCCGATCGTTACACCCACCCGGGAGATGGCGGCAATCGTCGCGGCTCGGCCGGTCGGTAGGCTGGGGAATGAAGGCGTGGGCTTGCTCGGCGAGGCGGCACGGCTGCTCGGAATGAGGTGGTCTGAGGTCGACCGCGAGGCGGGGGCTCTCGGCGGTGCGGAGAACGAGGTGCTGCGGCGTCTGGAGGACCACGTTCCCGGAAGTTCCCAGGCGATCCAGGTGCTGCGCGCCGGAATGTTGGCCGCCGCTCTGGGGAACGACCCGGTCCTCATCTGTGGGGCTGAGGGTGTGGGCCGTACCGAGATGGCGCGTCTGCTGGTGACTCTTGGCTCGGCGCCGGGGGGGGCCGCAGCGATCGTGGACTGCCAAGGGCAGGACGAGGGCCGTCTGCGCATACAGCTCTTCGGTCATGCCGGGCACCCGAGCCTGACGCCCGCCGTCGAGGGCGCGTTGGCGCAGGCCCGAGGAGGCGCCCTGATCCTCCGTGGTGTGGATCGCCTCCCGGTGCCACTCCAGGCCGAGCTCGCCGGCCTGATTGCGGCGCAGCAGCGAGAAGCCGTGCGCCCTGGCGGCGGCCGCTGGATCGCGACCTGCGGCGAAGACCCGCTCGCGCTCGTTCAGCAGGGCAAGCTCGGGTCAGCGCTGTTCCTCGCGTTCTCGCGTCGCATGCTGCGGGTTCCGCGCCTGGCCGAGCGTCGAGAAGACCTTCCGTTGCTGATTGCCGGGCTTCTTCGGCGGGTCGCGGCGGAGCAGGAGAAGAGCGTTCGCGGGATCACCTTGGACTGCCTCAATGCTCTGCTGGCACAGTCATTTCCAGGTGAATTCACTGAGCTAGTCGCGGAGATCAACCGCCTCGTCACCGCGACCCCGGACGGTGAGATGGTCAGGTGCGAGGGCCTTCAGGTCGGCGGCGCCCAGAGCGCCGCGGCCGGCGCCGAGGCTGTCTCGAGCCTGAGCGACGTCCTCGCCTCGGACGACCTCAAGCAGATCGTGCCGCGCGTCGAGCGGCTGGTCATCGACCGAGTCATGCGGCGTCTGAAGGGCAACCAGTCGAAGGCCGCCCGCACCCTCGGAATCTCGCGGGGCGCGTTGATCGCCAAGCTGAAGGAGTACGAGGTGCAGGACTACAGGTTCCTGCGTCGGAAGAAGGCAGTCTCCTAGCGCTTGGCGAACCGGAATGCGCCGGGAAGCAGCGCGTCCAGGGAGTCGATTTGCCGACTGTCCCCGTCGGACGTCGCCAGGATCACCGGCATGCTGGCAGAGAACTCCGCGAGGACCTGTCGGCACGCGCCGCAGGGCGCCGTTGCGGCCTCAGGAGCCACCACAGCGACAGCCACCGGGCGGGCGCCGGCCACGACCGCTGCTGCAACGGCGTTACGCTCGGCGCATACCGTGAGACCGAAGGAACCGTTCTCGACATTGCAGCCGGCAAAGACCTGCCCGTCGTCGGCAAGCACCGCTGCGCCCACGGGGAACTTCGAATAGGGCGCATACGCCCTCTTCTGTGCGCGGCGGGCCGCCTCGACCAGCCGCTCGATCGTCACAGGAGCAAGTTCCATTGCCCCACATTAGCCTCGCGCGCCGGCGTCCACAAGGGGCTTCACGCCGCTGGGATCGCGGTGGCGGCGCGGCTTGACCCCGTCCACGATGGTGTGTACCCTCCGCCGGGCGTTGGACGTGCGGCCCAAAGGGGGGTCATGAGCTTGAAGGACCTGCGTGTGCCGGAGTGGGGGGAGCGCATCGGTTGGGACGGTGCGAAGATCCAGGTTCCACACAAGCCGGTGGTTCCGTACATCGAAGGGGACGGGACCGGCCCGGACATCTGGCGGGCCACGCGACGGGTTCTCGATGCTGCAGTCGAGAAGGCGTACAAGGGCGAGCGCCGCATCGCGTGGGTCGAGGTGGAGGCCGGCGAGAAATCCTTCAAGGGGAGGGGCACGTGGTTGCCCGACGAGACCGTCGAGGCGATCGGTCATTTCCGGGTGGCGATCAAGGGCCCCCTGACCACTCCCGTCGGGGGCGGAATCCGATCTCTCAACGTGACCCTCCGGCAGGTTCTCGACCTCTACGCCTGCGTGAGGCCGGTGCGCTGGATCCCGGGCGTGCCCTCGCCGGTGAAGCGGCCGCAAGACGTCAACATGATCATCTTCCGCGAGAACACCGAGGACGTTTATGCAGGGATCGAATGGCAGGGAGGGAGTCCCGAGGCCGAGAAGCTGCGTCTCTTCATCGAGAACGAGCTCGGGAAGAAGATCCGCCCGAACTCCGGAATAGGGATCAAGCCGATCTCGCAGTTCGGCAGTGCCCGCCTGGCGGTGAAGGCGATCCGGTTTGCCCTCGCGAACAACCGAGACTCGGTGACTCTCATCCACAAAGGCAATATCATGAAGTTCACCGAGGGGGCCTTCCGGGACTGGGGGTATCAAGCCGCCCGGGAACAGTTCGGCGACGTGACGCTCACCGAGGCCGAGCTCTACGACGCGCATGGTGGCAAGCTGCCCGCGGGCAAACGCGTGGTGATCAGGGACCGGATCGCGGACTCGATGTTCCAGCAGGCGCTGCTGCGGCCATCCGAGTACTCGGTTCTGTGCACACCGAACCTGAACGGCGACTATATTTCCGACGCGCTCGCTGCCCAGGTCGGTGGGCTCGGGATGGCGCCGGGCTCCAACGAGGGCGACCAACACGCCCTTTTCGAGGCCACACACGGCACGGCTCCGAAGTATGCCGGTCTGGACAAGATCAACCCCGGTTCGCTGATCCTCTCCGGCGAGATGATGCTCCGTCATTTGGGCTGGAGTGATGCGGCCGACCTGGTGGTCAAGGGGATCGAGGGAGCGGTGGCTGCGAAGCGGGTCACGTATGACCTGCACCGCCAGATGGAAGGTGCGACGCTCGTCTCGTGCTCTGGCTTCGGGGAAGCGATCGTCGAGCTGATGTAGCCGGGTGGGGGCGCCGCGCAATCGAGGCGGCGGAGCGTCCCTTTCTCTCCGAGCCGTGTAACATGCCGAGCCGGAGGTACGAATGGCATCGGGTGAGGCAACCCCCCAGAGTCGTCCCCGGATCTCCGCGGTGGTCACGACCTACAACGAGGAACACAACATCGGCGACTGCATCGAATCACTGCTCTGGTGCGACGAGATCGTCGTGGTCGACTCGTTCTCGACCGACCGGACGCCGGAGATCGCGAAGTCGTACCCGAAGGTCCGCTTCCTTCAGAGATCGTACCGGGGCTCTGCGTCCCAGAAGAACTGGTCGATGGACCAGACCATGTTCGAGTGGATCCTCATCTTCGACGCCGACGAGCGCTGTACTCCCGAACTCCAGGAGGAGATCACCTCCCTGCTTATGTCGGGCCCTCGGGCCGAGGCTTACACGATCAAGCGTCGCGCGTACTTCATGGACCGTGTGATCCGATACTCGGGTTGGCAGCACGACCGGGTCGTACGTCTGGTCAAGCGCGGCGCGGGTCGCTACCCGAACAAACGCGTGCACGCCGACATGCAGACGAAAGGCCCGGCTGCGGTCCTGAATAACCCCATGCTGCACTACATGGTTGAATCGTTCGACCAGTATCTGCCGAGGATCGTCAAGTACGGTTTCTGGGGTGCCGCTCAGGGATGGAAGACCGGGCGCAAGTCGGGCTTCTTCGAGGTCTTCGGGCGGCCGCTGTGGCGGTTCGTGCGGATGTACTTCGTGCAATTCGGCTTCCTCGACGGGATGGCCGGTTTGGTCTTCTGTATTCTGCAGGCGTTCAGCACCTACCTCAAATGGGCGGTCCTTTGGGAGTGGCGAGCGAACGCCGCCCGCGGGCGAATGCCCAGGCTGCCTGAGTTCGACGAGGACGAGACGGTGTGGCGCTGGGGCGACAGGAACGAGGCTCGCACGGACCGGCCAACCGAGTAGTCTGGGGGATGTTCCTCCTGGTCGGGGGTGTCAGTTGGAGGGTCCGGCGGCCTTGGCAAGGCGCTTCAGAAAGGCGGCAGGCGCCTCGAACCCCGTGAGCCGCGTCGAGTCAACCTCTTGACCGTTGCGGAAGAACGCAATTGTCGGCACGCCCACGACGTCGAACCGGCGGCGCAGAGCTTCCGCTGCGGGATCGCTCCCGGTGAGGTCCACCTTGAAGCGGGCGAAGTCGGCCAGCCGGGCGGCCACGTCGGGCTGAGAGAACGTCTTCTCATCCAGTTCCCTGCACGGGATGCACCAGGAGGCAAAGAAATCGAGCACAACGGGCTGCCCACCGGCCATCGCGTGTCGGAGGGCTGACTCGTTGTACGGTTGCCAGGTCACTTTGCCGGCGGCGGATCGGGTCTGACCCGGCATCAGCACGACGCCCGCGACCAGGACCGCTGCGCTGGCGAGGCGCATGCATCGGTCAACCAGGGGTTGCTCGTTGCCGGGCCGCGCGACGACCAGGAGGTAGAGGCCCCCGATGACGAGGATGCCGGCGAGAAGGAGATCCCCGGCCGGGTGGGGGAGCAGCGGCCTCGCGAAGTAGCCCGCGAGGGCGATCAACAGGACGCCGAACAGCTTGCGCACGCCAACCATCCATGCACCCGAGTTCGGAAGACGGTCAAGGGCCCCGGTGAAGGCGCCGAGGAGCAGATAGGGCAGCCCGAGGCCGAGCGAGAGCGTGAAGAAGAGGATGAAGCCCAGTCCGGCGTCATGGCGCTGGCCGACATACGTTAAGAGACCCAGTACGAAGGGCCCGATACACGGCGCGGCCACGAGTCCCACCACGAGACCCATCACCAGGGACCCCCCGATGCCGCTGCGGCCGCCCGAAACCCTGGTCGCCCATGCGGGAACCCGCAACTCCCACGCTCCGAACATCGACGCCGCCAGGGCGAGAAGTACGGCCACGATGAGACCCACGACCCACGGGGACTGCAACGCTGCCCCGAACAGACGACCTGAGAGCGCTGCGAGCACGCCCAGGGCAGAGTAAGTCATGCTCATCCCGAGGACGTAGGTCGCGGCCAGGAGCCAGGTGTGGCCGCGGCTGCCCTGTTTCTGTGCCGCGAAGAAGCCAACCGTGATCGGGATCAGAGGATATACACAGGGAGTCAGGTTCAAAGCCAGTCCGGCGAGAAACACGATGGCGAGCTGAAGGAGAAGCCCACCCTGGGCGAATTCGCTCGGGATGCCACCCGCGACCGGCGGCAACGGAGGGTGCGGCAGGTTCGCTGGGGTCCCGGTGGGGAGCAGCTCGCCAGGTTTGGTGGCGGTGGGCGGAGCTGCCTGGGCGCCTGCCGTCACCGCCACCGTGAACGGAACCTCCGCGGGCGCCAGGCAGAGTTGGTTGTTGCACGCCTGGCCTTCGACCACTCCGTATAGCGCGTCGGGGCGGGTCGCCCCGGCTGCCGCGCGTACCGGGATCGTAATGGTAAACCGGCCCTCGAAGACCGCGAGTTTGTCGTCACTGAAAGCCAGCTTGACCAAATGGGATGGGGGATAGGTCGGCTTGCCGCCGCGCCAACCCTGCGGCAGGTCGAGACGCGTCTGAGTCGGAATCAGGTAGGGGTCAAGCGGGGCATCGCTGTTGACATGCCACCCCGGCCGGATCGTCACCTCAACCTGGAGAACGCCGTCGGCGCCGATTGCCGGTGGCCCGTCCTGCCACGTTGCCGATACGGAAAACACCGGCTCTGCGGCACCCGCCAGACGGGCGACAAGGGCAAGCAACCCCGCTGCCAAAAAGGGTAAGCGCCGCACACGACCTCCCCCCGGCGGCCTGCCGGGCCTGTCACTCTATCATTTTGCCGGAGCCCTCGATCTCGTTGCGGCTCGCTTGACGCCGACTGTGACATAGAAGAAGATGACGAACGAGGTGGAGAGTAATGAATTTCAAACGATTCACAAACCTCACTTACATTGCTCTGCTGGCCATTTTCCTGATGGTTGGGGGGGAAAGCCGCGCTGGCGACGACAAGGAGTGCCTGGAGTGCCACGGGTCGAAGGAAAAAGTTACCGACGCCGCCGGGGCGATGGAACTGAAGCTCAGCCCAGAGCGCTCCGACAGTCTGGTGATCCGGGCGGCTCGACCGGGGAATGTTCACGAGGGAATCGCATGCACGGACTGCCATCCGAAGGCGTCGGAGATTCCCCATCCAACCGATACCCTCAAGGACAACCCTTGCGCGACATGCCATGACGGTTCCGTCAAGCAGGTCAACGGCAGCGCCCATCGCGACCCCAAAGGAGGCAGCTTCCTGCGGGCACCATGCTGGGGCTGCCACACGGCTCACGACGTACGGAAGACCAAGGACCCGCTTTCGGCGGTGGCGCCGGTGAACGTCGCATCGCGCTGCCTGACCTGTCATGCGAAGCGGGAGTACCTGGTCGGCGTCCACGGACAGGCGGTTCAACTCGCAGGGCTCGACGTGGCGGCAACGTGCGTTTCGTGTCACGGTGCACACGACATTCTGGCGCCGTCGGAGGCCGGGTCCCGAGTCGCCAGGCGAAACATTTCGTTTACCTGTGGCAAGTGCCACGGGCGCGTCGCGGAGGCGTACCGCAAGAGCGTGCACGGAGCTGCTTTGACCGCCAGCGACAACCCGGACGTCCCGACCTGCGTCGATTGTCACGAGGCCCACGGCACGTTGGATCCTGCCCTTCCGAAATTCCGTCTTGCCTCGCCGAAAGCGTGTGGTCGCTGCCATGCAGACGAGAGGAAGATGGTGAAGTACGGGCTTTCGACCCAGGTGTACTCGACCTACGTCGCCGATTTTCACGGCACGACGGCAGAGCTGTTCCGCGCCGCCTCGCCCGACCAACCGCTGAACCAGGCGGTGTGCTACGACTGCCACGGGTACCACGACGTCGGGTCGGTCCGCTCTGCCGGCGACAAGCAGATTCAGGAGCGCTTGCTGGTCCGGTGTCAGGCATGCCACAAAGCGGCTACCGCGAGCTTCATCTCCGCCTGGACAGGACACTACGTGCCCTCGCCGACACGGTACAAGTTGATCTATTGGGTCCGCGTCTTCTACCGTCTCGCGATTCCGGGCACCATCGGGTTCTTCCTGGTCTACATCGCGGTGGATGTCTGGGGTCGGCGCCGCAACCGGAGGTCCTCATGACCGCCAATGGCGAGCAGATCCGGCGCTTCACCGCGAGGCACATCGCCAACCACTGGCTGATGATGGTGACCTTCCTGGGATTGGTGGTCACAGGGCTTCCACAGAAGTACGCGGGTGAGATGTGGGCCAAGGGCATCGTCATGCTCATTGGTGGGGTCGAGAGGATCCGGTTCACGCACCACCTGCTTGGCACGATCATGGCCCTGCAATTCGTCTGGCACCTGATTGACGGGGTGTGGCTGCACCTCGTCAGGCAGCGCTCGATGCCGATGGTGCCGAGACTGGACGACGCCAAGGACTTCTTGCAGCAGATCAAGTTTAACCTCGGCCTGGAGAAACGGCCGCCCCGCATGGACCGGTACACGTTTGCTGAGAAACTGGAGTATCTCGCGCTGGTCTGGGGAACAGCGATGATGGTTTTGACTGGCCTGCTCCTCCTTTACCCTGTGCGGTGGACGTCTCTCTTCCCCGGCGAGGTGATCCTGGCGGCGAAGGCCGCCCACGGTGGGGAGGCTATCCTGGCGTTTCTTTCGATACTGACCTGGCACGCCTATTTCGTGCACATCCGTCACTGGAACACCTCCATCTTCACCGGCGCGCTGGATGCCGAGGCCTACACTGAGGAGCACCCCCTGGAGCTCGCGCGCCTGCGGCGTCTGGAGGAGCCGGTTCCCGTGCCGATCCGCTGGTGGAGAGTCGCGGTGTTCGTTGTCGTCGCCGTCATCTTGATTGCGGGGGTCGTGGTCGCCGTGGCGTGGATGCGCGGCTCGATGCCGGGGATCGCGGCGTTCAAGGTGATACGAGCGTCGTGAACATGGTGGGACCCTGCGGCCGGCTTGTCAGAGTTGCGTCAGCGAGAACGGGAGTCTAATATTGGTGAGGCCCACTTTGCGGGGCGAAAGGAGGGATCGATGAAGAGGACTCTGATCGTGGTTGTGGTGATGGTTGCGATCCTTTGTGTCGGTGCGATCTCGGCGAGTGCCGCCCCGACATTCGTGGGCGCTGAAAAGTGCAAGATGTGTCACAAGCTTCAGTACGACTCGTGGGGGCAGACAAAGCACGCGAAGGCGACCGAGAACGCCAAGGCATCGACAAAGATGAAATTCGAGGCGGCGTGCCTGACCTGCCACGGCACCAACAAGGACGAGGCGATGGCCGGTGTCCAGTGTGAGGCATGCCACGGTGCGGGCTCCGACTACAAGGGCCTCTCTGTGATGAAGGATGTCGCCAAGGCCAAAGCGGCCGGTCTCGTCATCCCGGTGCAGGCGACCTGCGACGGCTGCCACGACGGGAAGGACCATCATAAGAAAATGGCCTTCACCAAGGACGTTCACGCGCACAAGGCCCCTGCACAGTAGCTCCGGGCTTCGGCATGACGGATCCGGGCGGCCGCACGCGGCCGCCCGTTCTTTCTGTAGACAGTCAAGAACTCAAAATTGAGGGCGAAGAGTTGGAGAACCGAGAGCGAACCCGCTGTCGCCAGTCAGGTCTCTCAATTCTTCACTCTTAACTCTCAACTCTTAACTGACCGGGACTACCAGTCCACGTCGACCTTGATCGGTCCGCCGGAGTAGCGCGACACCAGGACGTGGCGGTTGCGCCTGCCGTAGAGGTAGAGGTCCCGGGTGAGCCGGACATCGTCGGTGCAGTACTTCTCGATCAGGTCGAGCCGTCCTTCCTTCCACCACGTGAGCGCCTGGAGACCGTCCGCGGATTTTCCGGCGCCGAGCGTGGCCTGCACGACCGAATCGAGCTTCGGGCGGAACCCCAGGCGGTCCTGCAGGTGGAACATGATGTCGAGAGTCGGCAGGGTCTCGAAAGGCACGTCCTTGTAACCCTTGAGCACCTCGTAGTCGAAGCCCAGCAAGTTGAAGCCAACCACGAGTTCGGCGGAGCGGAGGAGATTGATCAGGGCGTCCGACTCGTTCTCGACGAACCCACGGAAGGTGTCGTCACGGAAGGAGTACACGACGCCGATGGACATGCCGAGATCGCGCATCGCGGTGCGGCCGCCCACGTCCTGGAAGGAGCGCTGGGTCTCCAGATCGAAAACCACGACGTTGCGGCCGGTCGGTGCCTGGCGGGCCGAGTCGTCATCGAAGAGGCTCAACTGACCACTCCACTCCTCTCGTTCCGTCCGCCTCACACCGACCTCCCCATGGGGGCCGGCAGTGTACCATGCGGCAGATGAGGCCACAGAGGGTCGTTTTCACCCTCACGATGCCAGGTGCCGTCGGGCGACGACGGCGCCGTTATCGGCCCTGCCCGGCAGTCCTGGAACGGGCGCGGACCGGAGTACGGAGGTCCGGGACTGATGCCGGCGAGGCGAGAACTCCGAACCGGCCACGCCCGGGTGTGTGCCCGCGATGAGCGACTGGCTGAGGCCCGAGCGCCGGAAGATCGTCGCCGCTTCGGTGGCCGCAGGGACAGCCTTGCTGCTCACGCTTGCGAAGGCTGGGGTTGCCTTGATGACCGGCTCCCTGGCCGTGCTCGCGGCGGCGGTGGACTCGTTGACGGACGTCGCATGCTCGGGTCTCAACGCCTTCTTCCTGCGGGTGGCTGCCGATCCTCCGGATGCCGAACACGCATACGGGCATGGCAAGGCAGAAGCGCTCTCAGGTGTGATACAGGCGGTGATCATCGCAATCGGCGGCTTCTGGTTGGTCGGGCGCGGGCTGTGGTACTTAGCTCGTCCGGAGCTAGTCAGGAGCCCCGAGATCGGTGTGGCGGTGGCGGCGTTCAGCCTGGCCGTTTCGCTCCTCCTGGTCACGTACCTCCGGCACGAGGCCCGGGCGACACGGTCGCTGGCCCTTCGCGCTGACGCGTTCCACTACATCACCGACATCGCGACCAACCTCATCGCGGGTGTCGCGCTGGTGGGGTATCGGGCACTGGGCTGGCAGTGGCTCGACCCGGTCGCGTCGATCGTAATCGCGGTCTACATCATCGTGAGTGCCGGCCAGATCCTCCGCGACGCAGCGCAAGAGCTCCTGGACCGCGGACTCCCCCGCGAGGCGGAGGACGAGGTGAAGAGGATGCTGCACGGCTTCGCCACCGAGGTCCGTGGGTACCGCGCCTTCCGTTCGAGGCGAGCCGGCGGTACGACGTTCATCGAGTTTCGGCTCCTCGTGGACAAGAGCGCATCGTTCGAGCGCTCGCATGAGATCACAGAGGCAGCGATACAACGGATCCGTGAGCACCACGGGGAGCACACCGAGGTCATGATCGACACGGATCCGGTCTGAGACCGGAAGACGGAACGGGGAAGAGGGAAGACGGTCAACGAAGAACAGGGCCGCCCATCGCGGTCAGGGTCTCGTCTTCCCTCTACCGCCTCACCTCTTGCCTTCTACTTCTTGCTTTCAAGCCTTTTGCTCAGAGTGAATACAGACCGTCGTCCCGCGTCGGAGCTCCCCCCTCGCCGCCGCCCTCCTCACCCATTTCAGCCTCGAGCTGAGGCCCGAGCTCTTCCTCCAACGTTTCGGGGTCCTCGCCTGCCTCGAGGCGGCGGAACATCTCCTCCATCGTGGGCGTCATCGCCTCGCCCGATGCCTCGGCGACCCTTCGCATGAGACGGGCCATGACCCGGGGGTTCTCCGCGTCGCCCTCGTCGAGTCCCTCCATCATCTGCATCATCTCGTGCTCCATGCGCGCGGCCGATGCCTCGTCGGCCCCGCTGGCCGCCGGTTTCTCCGGCTTGCTCCTGGCAGGCGAGCTCACCGAGAACGCCGAGGGCACCCGGGACAGGTTCGTCCCCCCGCAGCGCGGACAGACCGGTTGCTTCGACGGGTTCGAACCAAGAGAAAGGAAGCTGTAGATTCGGTTGCATGCAGGGCAGAGGAATTCGAAGATCGGCACATCGCACCTCGCGGCAGACTACCGGTTCATTCTAGCGTGAAAGGAACATAGCGAAGGCGTCTCAGGCGCAGACGTCGGGCTCCGGGGTACAATGCGGCCCGATGGACCCCCAACCGGTTGTCCGCCTGCTCGCGGCGTTTCCGCATCCGCTCGACACCGCCGTGGCGGCAGCCCGCACTTGCACCTCAGCGTCGGGGACGGTCAGACCGGACGCCGTGTTGGGGGCGCCGGACCTGGCGGAGGGCGAGCAGGTAGGAGCCCGGAGCCGGCGGGACGCCCTGGCCAAGTCGCTGTACGCGGCTGGACACCACACGACGTTCCAGCACGCGCACTTTCTCTTCTCGATCGAGCGGGTCAGCCGGCAGTTCGTGTGGTCGTTCCTTCACGCCCACCCGTACTCCAACTCTGAACAGGTTTCCCAGCGTTACGTGAGGGTGGCCACGGACGAGGTCCTGATCCCGGAGTTGCCCCCGGCGGCATCGGAGGCGGCAAGGATGACGGTTGGGGCGCAGCACGCCGCCTACGAGAGGCTCGTGCTCCTGCTCGGCCCGATCGCTGAGTCGGAGGTGCTGAAGCGCTTCCCGACCTGGCGCCGGCATCCGAAGCGCCTCGCTCGCCAATCCCGGCGCAAGGCGCAGGAGGTAGCGCGTTCGGTGCTCCCGGTGGCCACCTACACGGCGCTGCTCCACACGGTTTCGTGCCTCACCCTTTTCCGATACCGGCGGCTCTGCCTGCAGTTCGACGTGCCGGGCGAGACCCGGCGCGTGGTGGACGCCATGATCGCGGCGGCCTTGGCGCATGACGCGGACCTGGCGGCTGTGTTCGAGGAGCCGATCCCGCTCGAGTCGACTCCGGAGTACGACCTGTTCACGATGTTCCATGGCGGCGGGCCGCAGCCTGCCGCGTACAGGTCCGAGTTCGACCGGAACCTCGCCGGACTGACGTCGAGGCTGCTTTCCCCGGGCGGGGGCAACGTCGCCGCGGTGGCTGCGGCGGTCCGCGCGGTTCTCGGGGTTCCGGTGGGGCGGCTGGCTGACGAGGAGGCGGTGCGACTCGCGCTCGACCCCGGTGTCAACCGGCTCCTCGGGGAGGACCTCAACCTCTCGACGCTCTCAAAGCTCGGTCGCTGCCTGCACCACGCCCACTACACTTTCGCCAAGAAGCTCTCCCATGCGGCCGACTCACAGGACCAGCGCCACCGGATGACGCCGGCTGCCAGGCCACTGTTGGCCGCGGTCGTGGACGATCAGCCGGATGTTGTCATGCCGCGGTTGGTGGCGCACGCCGGAGGTGAAGCGCGGAAGGTGTTCGACGAGGCGGTCGTGAGGGCGTGGGAGGGGGCAGGGAAGGTCCGGCGCCTGGGCGGTTCGGAGGAGGCGGCGGAGTACTTGCTCCCGAACGCTCTGGCGATCCGCTTCCTCGAATCCTCCGACCTGCTGAACCTCCACCACAAGCACCGGATGCGCCTCTGCTACAACGCCCAGGAGGAGATCTGGCAGGCGTGCCTCGACGAGGCACTGCAGATCCGGGAGGCCGAACCGGCGATCGGACGCTGGCTGCTTCCGCCGTGTGCGGTCAGGCAACTCGCCGGGCGGAAGCCGTTCTGTCCCGAGGGTGAGAGGTTCTGCGGGATTGCGGTGTGGCGGATCCAGCCCGCGGAGTACAGGCGGATCATCTAGCGGTCGGTGGTGTCTCGGGTCGAGAAGCGGAGTCGAGGGGCGTGGTAGCATCGCGGGGCGTGGGCGCGACTGCAAAAGACCCGAGACGGGGCCTGCTTGTGCTTGCGGATGGCGTACATGCCGCGTTCGCGGCCGGGGCCGTGGCGGAGTTGGCCCGAACGGGAACGAGCTGGGACCGGGGGGCGGGAGCCGGTCTCGGGGCGCACGTGGCCCTGCTTGCGGTGCTCGGCGAGACAGCGGAGGCGGAACGCCGGTGGACGCGGGAAGCCTCGCTCGGTTGCCCGATGTTCGAATCCCGACTCGGCGTCGCCCGTCGCGGGATCGGCGACCCCCGGGGCGTGACACTCCTGCCGGACCCGTGGTCCCTGGCCGGGTGGCTCGACCCGGCCGGGCTTGCCGAGCACCTCGCCCCTGAAACGGCTGCGGTGCCGAAGCGGCTGACCCAACGAGGCGCCACCATGATGGTTGCGGTTGAGGACCTGACGAGTGGGGCAGCCGAATGGGTCGATCTCGGCAGGGTCGAAGCCTCAGAGGCCGGCACGATCCTTCGAGGCGCGGCGGCATTCCCCGCGGGATGGGGACCGGAGTCGGATACGCCCGGCGGAGCGACGCGCCTCCTCTGGGGCGGTGTGGGGCTCGCCTTCCGAGGCGCGATGCCGTGGGCCGGCGACGGTCGAGAGTGGGACGTCGTGTGCGGATTCCCTGTACCTGCCGTGGCTCGGCCGGCGCTCGGCGGGGCGCTCCTTGAGCTTCTTCAGCGTCGCAGCGAGGCAAGTGCAGCCGACGCCGTCGTGCGCTTGATCGATGGGCCGGATGGGAACCGGCTGCGGGTGGTTGCGCCCACCGACTCGGCGTGGCGCTCCTGGTCCGGGCGCGACGGCGCGGACCTGGGTGTCGAATACCCCCTGCCGTGGGAGCGCAACGGCGAGCTGACCGCGGCCGCAGTTCGGTTCGGCGCGTTCGCGGCGCACGCCGTGGCAACCGGGCCGGAAATTGGAGCGCACGCCCCGGCATTCGCGAGACCAAGGGGGAGTCCGAGCGGAGGTGGCTCATGACCACGGGGACTCTCATCTCGGCCGACATCGCGTTTAGGGCGGGGGGCGCTCCCGAATGACGAGACTCGGCTAGAATCCACCGTACTCAAAGGAGGCTCGAATGCGTACCAGACGTCTACGCTTGCCGCTCCGCGGCGGGATGACCCCGTGGCTTCTCGGCTCCGTCCTGGTTGTTGCCTGTGCGTCCCTCCTGGCGACCAAGATCGGCGACATCCAGAAGACCCCCGGAAAGTACGACGGCCGGAGCGTGACCATCGCGGGCACAGTCACCAGCGCCCACAACTTCCTAGTCGTCAAGTACTACGATGTGGACGACGGGACCGGCACAATTGCGGTGGTGACGGAGAGCGCCCTCCCGAACGAGGGCGCAAGCGTGCGGGTCAAGGGCAAGGTGAACCAGGCGTACGCCATAGGCTCGGCCCACCTGGTGGTGATCCTCGAGGGACCGCCCAGGCGCTGACCGCCGTCCCCGACGGGCGCCTGCCCGGCGCCCGACAGCCCCGCATCGTACAATCTCGGGCGGGAGGCTCGATGCCGCGCGAGATTCTCTTCCTCAACACGATGACGCGGCGGATGGAGACGTTCCATCCGCTCGAACCCGGACACGTCCGCATGTACACCTGCGGCCCGACGGTCTACAACTTCGTGCACATCGGGAACCTGCGCACTTTTCTCTTCGAGGACATCCTGAGGCGCACGCTCCAGGCGTTCGGCTACCGGGTCACGCAGGTCATGAACCTGACCGACATCGACGACAAGACGATCAAGGGCGCGGCATCCGAAGGCGTCTCGCTGCGCGAGTTCACCGACCGCTACATTGCTGCGTTCTTCCAGGACATCGACACGCTACACGTCGAGCGCGCCGAGCACTACCCGCGCGCGACCGACTTCATCAAGCAACAGGTCGAGCTCGTCCAGAAGCTGACGGACCGCGGCCACACCTACGTGCAGGATGGCTCGACGTATTTCCGCATCGCCACTTTCGGCGCGTACGGCAAGCTCTCCGGAATCGACGTCAACCAGGTCAAGGCCGGCGCCCGCGTGGACGCCGACGAGTACGAGAAGGAGGACGTGCGCGACTTCGTGCTGTGGAAGGCCTCCAAGCCGGGTGAGCCCGGCTGGGAGACACCGCTCGGGCTGGGACGTCCCGGTTGGCACCTCGAGTGCTCGGCGATGGGGATGACCCTGCTCGGAGAGAGCTTCGACATCCACACGGGAGCAGTTGACAACATCTTTCCCCACCACGAGAACGAGATCGCCCAGAGCGAAGGCGCGACAGGAAAGCCGTTCGTGCACACCTGGCTGCACGCCGAACACCTCATCGTCGAGGGGCAGAAGATGGCAAAGTCGGCGGGCAACTTCTTCACGCTCCGCGATCTGTTGGAGCGCGGCCATGATCCGCTGGCGATCCGCTACCTGCTGATCTCGGTGCCGTACCGGCAGAAGCTGAACTTCACGTTCGACGGGCTGCACGCCGCGGCCGCCGGGGTGGAGCGGATCGGCAACACGATGCGTCGCCTGGCCCATACGCCCCCGGCAGCCGGCGATGGAGCGCTCCCGGTGTCCGAGGTGGCGAGCTTCACGGAGGAGTTCGACGGCGGCCTCGCCGACGACCTCAATACGGCGCGGGCGCTCGGAGCGGTCCATACCCTGCTCACGAAGGTGAACCAAGCCCTCGATTCGGGCGGCATCTCGGTCGAAGCGCGTGCGCGCGTGGACTCGGCCCTACGGCGTGTCGACGCCACCCTCGGGATCGTGCCGAAGGCGGAACCGGTCGCCGGCTCGGACGCAGAGATCGACGGTTTGATCGCGGAGCGCACGGCCGCCCGATCGGCACGCGACTTCGCGCGCGCCGACGCGATTCGAAAGGCACTCACCGAGCGGGGAGTGGTTCTCGAGGACACCCCCCACGGCACGGTCTGGCACCTTACCAAGTAGCCGGGCGGACCGGGACGGAGCGCGGGACACCCGCAACCCGGATCCGGCCGTGGCTATCCCCGGACGGAAGAGCCCCTTCATATGGCGTTATCATTCAGAATCGGATGGGGATGGCGATGGTGACGAAAACGGCTTTCGCGGTCCTGCTCACATCGTTCGCGGCATTGCTCGGGTGCACCGTAAACCCGGTCACGGGGAGGTCCCAGCTCGACCTCATGGGCGAGGCTCAGGAGCTCGAGATGGGGAAGCGCCTCTACCCGGGCGCGATCCAGCAGTCGTTGGGACCGATCACAGACGAGGCGTTGCAGGAAGAGGTCGGCCGGGTGGGGCAGTCAGTCGCGGCCGTGAGCCACCGTCCCGGCCTCGAGTACCACTTCACCGCCGTCAACGACCCGGAGGTGAACGCCTTTGCTCTACCTGGCGGGAAGATCTGCATCACGCGCGGGCTCGTGTCCCGCCTCCAGTCCGAGGACGGCATGGCCGCGGTGCTTGGGCACGAGGTCGGTCACGTGACGGCCCGCCATGCCGTGGCTGCCTACAACCGTCAGCTGCTGGCGGGCGCAATCCTGCTCGGAGGCTCGGTGTACATGGAGGCGGAGGACGTGAGGAACCGCGGCCTCATCGGGCTTGGCGCCCTTGTCGGTGCCCAGCTCGTCATGGCGAGCTACTCGCGCGAGCAGGAACGGCAGTCCGATGAGCTGGGAATGGACTACGCCGTGAGGGCAGGATACTCGCCGGCGGGGATGATCGAGACTCAAAGGGTTCTTCTCGACCTCCAGAAGAAAGAGCCCGGCGTTGTCCAGCGCCTCTTCGCCGATCACCCGATGTCGGCCGAGCGCCAGCGGACGGCGGAAGAGCGGGTCGCGAAGCTGCCGGCGGATGTCGTTGAGCGTCCGCTCAAGGTCGCGCAGTTCCGGGAGGTGTCGCGGAACGTCGTCGCCGCCCGGCCGGCGTGGGACAAGGCCCGGGAGGCCAGCGCCTTGCTGGGCGACCAGAAGAAACTGCCCGAAGCCGAGGCGGGGCTGGCGGAGGCGGTGCGCATGGCGCCGCGCGAAGGAGTGCTTCGAACGCTCCACGCCATGGCTCTCGCGGGTCTGAAGAAGCAACCGGAGGCGGTTGCGGAGGGCCGCCAGGGCGCACTCCTCGCACCAGACGTGTATCTGGGCCGAATAGTGGCCGGCCAGCTACTCCTCCAGCCGGAGCCCGCGGCGGCGCTCCTGCACCTCGACACTGCCGAGCGACTGTTCCCCGGGGTGGCCCAGGTCTCGCTCCTTCGTGGGCGTGCCCTGGAGGCGCTCGGGAGGCGACCGGAGGCTCTGACCGCGTACAAGCAGGCCAGCGAGCGAGACCCGAACGGCGAGATCGGCCATGAGGCCGCAAGCCGCGCCAGGTCGTTAGAGTAGAGTGGTTGGAGGGGATTCTCCGTGGCGTCCAGGGATCTCGTCGGCGACTTGGTCAACCTCGCTCGCGGAGCGGCAGAGGCGGGGGAGGACTGGCGCTCCAGGTTGCATCGGGAGTGGCTCCCACGAACTGTCGCGTCAACACCGCGTGCCGTTCTCGTGGCCGCCCTGGAAGAATGGCTGGACGAGACTCCGGGCGCCGGCACCGATTTCGCGAGCCAGATGGAATCGGTTGTGGTCGCGGCGATGGCCGACCAAGGGTACAGCTGAGGCGACCGGACAACGGGCACGGGAGTCGCGGAGAACGCGGCCCCCAGGGTCCGGTACGTCCCATACCGACTCATCGGCCCGGCAGTGGGAATATGTGCCTCTCGTGCTCCCTTGAACCGGGCGACGTGGGAATGGGGGACTACGAATGCGTTTGCTGGCGCTCTCGGCGGTGGCAATGGTCATGACGACGGCGGTTCAGGCGGAAGTTCGCACCAAGGTTGTAGACTACAGGCAAGGCAACGCGACTCTCGAGGGTTTCCTCGCGTGGGACGACGCTTTCGCCGGCAAGCGTCCGGGCATTCTGGTCGTCCATCAGTGGATGGGGTTGACCGATTACGAGAGGATGCGGGCCCAGCAGCTCGCGCGCCTCGGCTATGTCGCCTTCGCGGCCGACGTCTACGGCAAGGGTGTCCGCCCAACGAGCGCCGGTGAAGCAGGTGCGATCACCGGGAAGTACAAGGGCGATCGCGCGCTCCTTCGGGCGCGCGTAACCGCCGGCCTCGATGCCTTGCGAGCGAACGACTTGGCGGACCCGAAGCGAATCGCGGCCGTCGGCTACTGCTTCGGCGGGACGGCGGTGCTCGAGCTGGCTCGATCAGGCGCCGACCTTGCCGGGGTCGTGAGCTTCCACGGCGGGCTCGACGCCCCGGACCCCACCGACGGCAAGACGATCAGGGCAAGGGTGCTGGTCCTGCACGGTGCCGATGACCCGTTCAACCAGCCCAAGGACGTCGCGGCGTTCCAGCAGGAGATGCGGTCCGGAGGCGTGGACTGGCAGATGGTCTACTACGGCGGAGCGGTCCACTCCTTCACGCAGAAGGAGGCCGGCAACGACCCGTCGAAAGGTGCGGCGTACAACGCCACGGCGGATCGCCGCTCGTGGGAGGCCATGAGGATCTTCTTCAACGAAATCTTCAAGTAGGGCGAGAACGCCGGAGCCGTTGCCGGATGACAGAAGACCGGAGGCCGACGGTCGCTGGGACACCGGGCTGAGTATTCGGTGCTCGGGTCGTCTTCCTCGTGTTGGTCCGGCTTCTCCTTCTACTCGCCGATGCTGAACGCTACCGCCGGATAGCCCACGAAGTGGTAGAGGTTCGCAGGGGCCGTGGCGCCCATCCCGAGTTCCTTGACGGGAAGTTCTGGTGCGCCGATGGAGGTTCCGTACGCCACTGGGTGTCCGACAGGAGTCGGCAGGCCGAGGAATCCTGTGACCCGTTCGAGCACGAGCATACCGAACGGGATCGAGAAGCGGCCGCACCAGGTCAGCCGGTACTCGGAGGGTTGCTCGGGGTTGACGCAGGTACCGAAGAACTGCTCGACCTTGCCGGTGGTGATCGGGCCAGCAAGCGGGCCGGTCAGGAGCCGGCCGTCCTGGTCGCATGCCTTGACGTAGGCCTCCACGCCACCCGCTCCAAACGGCGCGTACTTGAAGTCGTCACCGTAGTGCACCGCGTCCGAGGAGATGACGATCGCAACGTCCCGTCCCAGCTGCCAACCGTGCTCTTGGATCTTCTGTCCCAGGGCGGCGCCGAACGCCGCGGCCAGCGTCCTCATCCGGTCGAAGCCCATCGCCGGCACGATGACCGGCACGAAATCGATGTCGGGTCGCGCATGCTTGAGCCAAAAGAGCAAGGCCTCGAGCGAGTGCTCGGAGTCGTGCGCGGTGTTGTCCTGGACGGCGTCCCCGGCCCTCAGCCGGCCGAGCAGCTCCTCCCGCAGGGGCGAGACGCGGGCCTCGCCATCGGGCGTGCGCCACGCGCGATAGGAGTCGAACACGAGCACGTCGTGCGCGCCGAACCGGCGGTACTTGTGGAACACGCCGACCATGACCACGGTCTTGGCGGTGACGAGGGGAAGCAGCTTCCTATAGACGCGCCCCGCGAACAGGTAGTCGTCATGGGGGCAGATCACGCCGGCAACGCCAGCCGGCGGGACCGCGCCGAGCGACTCCGGAGGAGGCGGTGCGGCCGCCAGATCCCACACGCGAGCCATCTGGTCGGCCTTCGAGGCGAAACCGATGGCGTCCTGTTGGCCGCGGAGGTCACCTTGCGACGCGATCCCCATGCCCTTGCGGACCTCCTCGGCGGTCGGCGCCGTCCCCTGCGGCTGCAGGGCGGCCTGGCCGAACGCCCAGACGCTCGCGAGCAACGACAGCAGGACAGGAAGCTTGACTCTCATCTCTCGGTCCTCCCCTACGGCAGGCTACCTCAGTTGCGGGTCGGCTTCAGCGGCTCGGCCGTGATGGCCGGCGGATTGTCAGGGTTCACGACCGAGAGCAGGCGCTCGGTGTACTCCTGGATCACAAGGTCAGGTTTCTCCCGCTCGATGGCCCTGGGTTCGAAGTCCTGGACCCACAGGTACACGCACCGGCCGAAGTGCTCGGAGAGAAACGGGGCGAGCGGCACGGAGAAGGAGTCCCTGAAAACGACGACGCGGGGGATCTCGCCTTGGTCACACACGGTAATGACCGGCTCCATTAGGTTCCGCCAGGCGCGAAGCGTGGCATAGTCCGCGGTCTTCAGGGTGCGGGCATGGTTGCCCAGCCTCGGCGCCAACCAGGGCACTGCCTCGGAGACGAATCCCTGGATGCCGGCCATGACTGCCAGGTCGCCACCCGTACTCCGGCCAAGAGCGACGTGGAAGCTCGAGAACGGTGCCGGCTTCACTTGGGGGAACCAGCGGGCCAGGTTACCCATGATCGAGTCGTACGCGATCCAGGCCCCGACCATGTTCCAGTGGGTGTCGGTCCGGGAGTAGACCGGGGCCCAGAGCTTGCCCTGGAGGAGAGCCGGCCTGAGGTCGAGGACCGCCACCTCCGGGCAGGCTCGCATCGCGCCCATCAGCTGATCGAGCCGAGTGCCGTGGGAGGACGGTCGAAGCCATCGCGGCAGGTTCTCCGGGTAGATCGACGGCGAGCCGGGTGCGAAGACGACGAGATACCGAATCCCTCGGCTGGCGAGCCAGTCATGGCGCTGGCGGAGCGAGACCCGCCAAGCCTCCAGTTCCTTCTCGGAGAACAGGTTCCGCCCTTCGATGTACCGCACCGAGTCCTCCCCTGTGAAAAACAGCCAGCCGTGCCTTCCGACCATGATCTCGACGGTCGGTGAGGGGGGAACACCGACCCAGCACACGGCGGCCCGCGCGTGGAGGCGGAGGAGGAGGGACCGGAAGCCGAAGTGATCGCCGAGGTACGCGTCGAAGGCCCGGCGCAACCGAGAAGCGGCCTGAAGCGAGCGTGGCATTGTCGGCCGGGGGGCGAGCTGTCGCTTCTCCTCGGGCGGCGTCGTCCAGTCGATCCCGAGCGCCGAGTCGAGAGCGGGCAGCACCAGGAGACCGACGAACACGATCCCCGTCAGGAGATCCACCACAGCCCGGGCGTGCGGTCGATCAAGCATGGCGCCTAGAACCGGAAGTAGATGAAGGGGGCATACGTCCCTGCCGCCAGCCAGGAGAGGGTTATCACGAGGAGTGCCGCCAGCCCAACGACCTCCGCCACGTCGAGTGCCCGCTCCAGGAGAGCCGAGGTCGAGCGCGACCGGGCCTCGGTCCGGCGAGCCGCCAAGGTGTGCAGGGCGGGCCCGATGCGGGTCGACAGGACCACACCGGCGGCGAGGGCCAGAAGCGTGTCGGCGAGCGCGTACCGCGCGAGTTGAGCCGGGTCCGGCCCGCTGCGACCAGCCATCGCCGCCAGCAACGTCGATGCCTGCGCCACGGTCGCAGACCTGAAGAACACCCAGCCGACCGTCACCGCCATGAGGAGGTATGCGTGCCGCACCGGCCTGGGGAGCTTGGCTAGACGCTTGCCGAGGCGCGTTCTCTCGAACACGAGGAACGCGCCGTGGTAGAGGCCCCAGGCGATGAATCCCCAGCTCGCCCCGTGCCAGAGCCCGATGAGGAGCATCGTGGCCAGGCTGCCGCCGGCGTACGCCCAGAAGTCCTCGCGCAGGCGGACGAAGCGGAGGCGTTCCAGCGCGCGGCCGAGAGGATACGCGATGGGCAGGAACAGGTAATCCCGGAACCACGTCGAGAGTGAGATGTGCCAGCGGCTCCAGAAAGCCCCGATCGAAGTTGCGGCGTACGGGGCGTCGAAGTTCTCCATGAACCGGAAGCCGAGCATCCGCCCGAGGCCGATCGCCATGTCGCTGTACCCCGAGAAATCGAAGAAGATCTGAAGCGTGTAGCACGCCACGCCGAACCAGGCGAGAGCCGGTGTCAGCTGCGCAGCCGCGAGCCCGAAGATGGCGTTGGCGGGCGTGGCGAGCGTGTTGGCGATGAGCACCTTCTTGGCGAGGCCGACGACGAACCGACGCGCACCCTCTGCGAAGGAGACGACGCTCTCCCGTCGTGCGGCCAACTGCGGCGCGATGTCCCTGTAGCGGCAGATCGGGCCGGCCATGATGAGTGGGAAGAGTGAGATGTACAGGCCGAGCCTGAGCGGGCTTCTCTCCGTCTCGACCTCGCGTCGGTGCAATGCGATCAGGTACGAGAGCGCCATGAACGTGAAGAACGAGATCCCCGCTGGCAATCGCCAGGTGGGAACTCCGACCGTGTGAAGGTGCACCGCGCCAAGGACGAAGTTGAGGTTGGTCGCCAGGAAGCCGGCGTACTTGAGGGCGATCAGGGGCAGGAGGTTGACCGCCACCCCGATCCAGAACGGCAGGGGCTCCATGCGGGTACCCCGCGCCCGCCCGAGCCACAGACCCACAAGGTAGTTCGCGAGGACGGAAAGGAGCAGCACCAGGACGAAGCGGCCTTCCCCCCACGCGTAGAAGAACAGGCTCGAAGCGAGCAGCAGGCCGTTGCGGAGCGGGCGCAGCCCTATCAGGAGGTACGCGGCCAGGAAGGCCGGCAGGAAGACCAACAGAAACGTGGGCGACGTGAAGAGCATGCTGTGCGGCTCTCATCCGTGCCTGGCAAACCGAATCGAAGCCGGCGCAGGCAGACGCGGATTGTACGGTCAGGCGGTCGGGCCGCGCAAGGAGAGCGGAGTCCTAGAGGCCGTCGGCCGCTGCGGCGACCAGCGCCTGCGCGGCCTGGTTGCCGGAGCGCACGGCGTAGTTCTGGCCGCGATCCTCGGGGTAGATCTGCGCCATGCAGGCATGGTAAAGGCCTCGCACCGGCGTCTCGAATCGCGGGATCACGGCGGGGTAGTTGCAGGGTATGACCGGCTGAGCATAGGCGGCCTTGAAGTGGTGACGTGCGAGGACCCACGAGTCGTCGAACTCGTGGTTGATGCGGCTCAGGTAGGGTCGGAAGACGTGCCACACCTCGTCCTCCCTGGCGCTCCAGAGGGCGTGATCCCGGAACATGTATTTGGAGATGTAGAGCAGGTACCGGCCGCCGTAGCGTTCGCGGGGTATGTAGTTGGTGTGCTCGATCAGGCCCCCGAAGGGAAAGTCGGGGTCCGCGATGTTGAGCCAGTAGTACGGCGTGAGCGAGCGCGAGAGCTCGAGGACGACGCAGAGAGCAGCGGTGGCCGGCAGACCGATGAGGTTCGCCCGGTACTCGTCCGGAAGCTGCTCTCCGGCGACGCGGGCGAGTTCCGAGGGCGCCGCCGTGAAGAGAGCACGAGCGAAGCGCTCCGTGCCGGTTCGCGACTGGACTTCGAGGCCGTCGGCCGTGCGCGAAATCCGCTTGACGGGGTTGGCGAACTCGAGGCGCGCGCCGGCATCCCGCAGCCGGCCGATGAGCGCCACCACCAGCCGCCCGAACGATCCCCGCATGTAGCCGAGACGCTCGCCCATGCCGGTCGTCGAACGCGACCTCCCCCGCAGGTAGACCTTGCCCCACAGCCAGACCATCGCCACGTCCTCGGCCTTTTCGGCGAACTTCTGGTGGAGGAGAGGACCCCACACCGTGTCGTACACCTTGCGTCCGGCGTGCGCGACGATCCAGTCGTGGGCCGTGACCGTCTCGAACTTATGGTAGTCGGCCGTGCGGTTGAGGACCAGGGTGGACCACCCGAATCGGACCTTGTCTACCCACGGCAAGGGTTCGAATTTCAAGAGCGACACCGGAGTGCCGAAGTCCCACAGGCGGTCACGGGAGAAGATGCCCATACGGGAAGGGAGCCAATCGATGGTCTGGCCGAGCCCGAACTCATCGGCGAGGGCGAGGTAGTCGGTGTCCGTCGTGAAGAGGTGGTGGTAGAAGCACTCGAGGCGCTCGCCGCCCGCGTCGAAGCACGCGACAAGGCCGCCGGCCTCCGGGTAGCGCTCGAACACCGTGACCTTCCAGCCGGCGGTTGCGAGCCGATACGCGGCCACCAGACCGGTGAGCCCCGCTCCTACGACAGCGATGTCAGGCATTCATTCTCCCGCCCGAGCACCGGCAACAGTTTCCACCTCGACTCCCCGACCGCCGCCGACGCTCGCCGAGCTGACGAGCGCCCCTGGCACGTCCTTCGTTGCCCTGTGCCCAGTGCCCGGAGCCCTGCCTTTAGTTGACATCATCTCCTCCGTCACCGAGGAAACCGGGCAGCTCGTACCTGCCGCCCTCCGGCAGCTCCTGTTGCGGCTCGCTCTCCTGAACCTGCCAGCGCTGGCACGAGTCGTCCGGCAGCTCCGCAACGAAGCGAGAGGGCTCGAGGATCACGTCGACACGGTAGCGGTCGCGTGCGACGAGCGGGTAGCACAGGATGAGCTCGTCCTTTGCGCGGGTGCAGGCGACGTAGAACAGCCTGCGCTCCTCCTCCATGTCCTCGGCGCGCGCGGTGGGGAAACGGCCCTCCGCCAGCCACACGATGAAGACCGCTCGCCACTCGAGCCCCTTCGCCTGGTGGATCGTGGAAAGGGTCACGCGTTCGCGCTCGCCTTCCTCGACGGTGACGTCCTCGCCCGAGAGCTCGTTCATGAGCGTGACCTCGTCGAGGAGCGCGTTGAGCGAGTCGTAGCCGTCGGCAAAAAGCGCGAGCTGCTCGATGTCCTCGAGGCGTGCGCTGGCATTGTCGAGCTGAGCGCGCACGTATTCACGGTAGCCCGACCCGACGACCTCGCGGACCATCTCGCCGGGGCGCGAGCGGAGCTTGACGAGGCGCGAGACGAGCTCGGCGAGGTTCCTGACCGAGTTCGCGGCCGCGCCCGGCAACCCGAGCGCCCTCGCGTCCACCCTGCTGAGAGCCTCAAGCGGCTCGCCGGAGCCTGCAAGCGAGTCCCATACCCTCGCGACCAGCCGGTTCCCGAGCCGCGGCTTGAGTCGCGCCATGCGGGCGAAGGCGACCTCGTCGCGCGGGTTGGCGACGAACCGCAGATGGGCGAGCACGTCCTTGACGTGGCGCTGTTCGAAGAAGCGGAGCCCCGAGCGCACCTCGTAGGGAATGTTCCGCCGCGTCAGCTCGACCTCGAGCTCGAGCGAGTGCGAGTGGTTCCGGTACAGGACCGCGATCTCGGGCAGAGGCACCCCCTCATCGATCTGCTCGAGGATCCTCTGCGCCACAAACGCCGCCTGCGACTCCGGCGACGGCGCGGCGCAGAGCACCGGCGGCTCGCCGCCTTCGCGAACGGGCCGCAGCTGCTTGGGGAACTGCCGCTCGTTGTTGACGATGGAGGCGTTGGCGAGGCTCAGGATCGGCGGGAGCGAGCGGTAGTTGGTTTCCAGCCGAAACGTCGCGCACCCCGGGTAACGCTCGGGGAAGGTGAGGATGTTCGCGTACTCGGCGCCGCGGAACGCGTAGATCGACTGCGCATCGTCGCCAACCACCATGAGGTTCTTTTCCGGTCCGAGCGAGAGGTCGACGATGTCGGCCTGCAGGCGGTTCGTGTCCTGGTACTCATCGACCAACACGTGGCGGAAGCGTGCCGCCAGCTGCCGTCGGACGTCGTCGTGGCGCCGCAGGAGCAGCAGCCAGTTGAGCAGGAGGTCGTCGTAGTCCATCACCGATGCGGCGCGCTTTCGCTCCAGGTAGCGCCGGAACACCGCCTGCATCGTGTCCACGTCACCCGAGAACTGGGGGAAGCGCGAGGCCACGACCTCTTCCAACGACCGCCCGGTATTGATCACGAACGAGTAGATCTCGACGAGGACTGCCCCGCCCGGCAGCCGCCGGTTCGGCGTCGAGGGCACCACGTCGGCGAGAGCGGTACCCATGAGATCGCGCGAGTCCTCGCGGTCGAGGATGCCGTAGTTTGACGGGTAGCCGAGGCGGTCGCCGTACCTCCGCAGGAGGCGGTTGCCGACCGAGTGGAAGGTGCCGCCGGTCACGCGGCCGGCGTCGCGTCCGAGCAGAAGCCCGACGCGCGAGAGCATCTCCCTGGCCGCGCGGTTCGTGAAGGTGAGGAGCAGGATCGCGCCCGGGTCGACTCTGTCCTCGAGGAGGCGGGCGACGCGGTACACGACGGTCCTGGTCTTCCCCGAGCCTGCGCCGGCCAGCACGAGCATCGCGCCTCCCGGGTGCATGACCACGGCGAGCTGCTCGGGGTTCAGCTCGGCCGCATAGTCGACGGCCCGCCTCTGCCCCTGTGCGGGGCGGATCGAGACCCTCCTCGTCGCCGGCTTATCCGCCACGCGGCGAGGATAGCGCACTGTCCATCGCCGCAGCCGGGTCGGGGCGCGTCAGAACGAGTCCGAGGCTCCGCCGCCGCCGAACTCGCCTCCGCCGGCCTTGAAACCGCTCTCGGGAGGCAGCGACTGGGCGGCCGGCGCGAGCGTCGCGAGCGCGGCCACGATCTCGGCCGGTTGCCGCAGACGGCTCTCGAACAGCGGCCGGGCCGTGATCCCGGATCGTTCGCCCGAAGGTCCCGAGTCGAGCCACCGCTGCAGGAGCAGGGCGAGGGCACTCAATGCCGCGCCTCCGGCCGCCAGGAGCGCCCAGAGCGGCGCTATGTGGACGTAGTGCCGCACCGTGATCGCCGAGACCGCCGCCATCCCGGTCCCCAGCCAAAGCCAAAGCCGGTCCCGGCGGAGAACCCCGGCCGCGAGCGCGGCCAGCGGCAGCAGGGCCGTGAGCGCGACGCTGAGTGCGCGGGGAATCATGGGCCGGCCATCGGCGCTGCCGCCGAGAGCCTCAATCGTGCGCAGGTCGTAGCTCCAGAGGTTGGCCGCAAAGCAGGCGAGGGCCGCGAGAGCGGCCGTGGCGGCTGCGGCCGCGCCCCGTTGCGACGGCGCGAGAACAGGGTTCGACCCGAGGACCGCGGTGAGCGGGATGAGAACGCAGGCGGCGATGAGTGAGAGCAGGCGCGCGGCCGGCGCCTGGCTCAGCGCGACCGCAAGGCCGAGCACCGCGAGCGCGCCGAACGCCGGGCTGCCCCACCGCCACGCAGCGCACGCCGAGAGAGCCAGAAGCGCGAGTCCGACCACGACCGGCAACATCGAGCCCGTGAGGACCGCGTGCCGGGTGACGACCCACCCGATCCCTGCCGTGAGGGAAAGGACCGATGCGAGAGAGGCGGCCTCGTCGGCGCCGCTCCCGGTCAGTCGGAACCCGGCGGTCAGAAACTCGGTGACCGCCCACAGCGCAGCGCCGAGGACGAGGAGGATCGCGCCCGAGTCCACGGCGAGCGCCGCGAGCCCGAACGACGCGCAAATCGCCACGAGCGTGAACGCGAACAGAAGCAGCCTCAGGGCAGGGCCGAAACGCACGCGGCCGTCGGGGTAGAGGCGGTCGATGCGGGCGACTGCATGGTCGTCGACGACCCCGGCGGCCCTCCAGTCGCGGGCGGCCAGGCGCACCTCGCGGTTGCGGTCGTCGATGACGGATGCCGCGTTCACGGGGTCTCCTGGATCCGGTGCCTCGTCGTGAACAGGATCACGACCAGCGCGACCGAGGACCCGAGGAACCACGTCTCCCGCCCGGTCTCTCCGGTGAACGCCTCGACGACGAAGCGGCTGAGCGCGGCGTACGCGCCGACCAGGCCGATCGCGAACAGCCAGAAGCGGCGCGCCCGTGTGGCCATCCAGGCGAGCGCGGCGGCGACGGTCAGGAGCGCCAGGGTCCACGGCGGCCACCACGCCCCTGTCTGCGACTCGACCATCCCTGCTCCGAGACCGCCGAGGAGGAGCAGCCACCCCATGTGCGCGGCGACCGGCTCGAAGTGCGGCTTGCGCCGCGATCGCAGCAGCAGGTAACCGCCGACGACAAAGGAGGCGCCGCACGCGATCGCGTTGGCCCGCAGCAGCGCGGGGTGCCATCCGCCGAGCGGCGCCCTCGCGAGCGTGCCCATCGAAACCCCGCGCCAGGCGGCGAAGGTGGAGAGGGCGAGCGAGAAGACGATCCGCGAGTCGAACCGAAACGCGAGGGCGGCAAAGATCACCGAGGCCCCTAGGAGGTGCCACGGCCAGTTCGGGCCAAGCGGCGTGAACTTCACCTCGATGAAGGCGAGGTCGGCGCCCACGAGCGTCGCTCCGAGGAGAAGGACGTAGTCGAAGGCGAGGTTGGGGGACGGCTGCTCGCCCCACGAGAGCGCCGGCGCGGTCCTGGCCGTCCAGGCGAGGCACGCGGCGGCGCCAGCGCCGAGCGCGACGGCGATCGTGAGCGGGCCGATGCGCTGGAGGTTCTCCTTGACGAGGAGACCCACCCCCGAAGCGACGAGGGAGACTCCGAGCCAGAGCAGGGAACGCAGCTCGGCGCGGACCGAGAGGATCTCACCGCGCGCAGCGCGACGCGGCAGGACCGCCTGCTCCGGTGCGAGAACCCCTTCTCCGACAAGGGCCTCGACCGCGCCTGCAACCTCGGGGTTCACACGGCGACGGTAGCACCTCTTGGAGGCTCCGCGAGGGTCCGGGTTGTCACGCGATCGGAGGGCGGCCAAACGAAGGAGCGAAGTTGTGATATCGGATCTCAAAGAACGTGCCGTGCCTGAGGAGAATATCCTGTTGCCAAACCCGTCGTCGGAACATAGTATGTCGCGGTGCAGGGCTTCAGCGGCGCACGCCGGAACCCAGACCAAGAATCTGATCGGCCCGACTAACGTTCGCAGGTGTTGGAGGCGCAAGAGTGTTCAGGGTCCTCTCGAGGGAAGAGATCGCACCCAAGTTCCACCGCTTCATCGTCCACGCGCCGGAGGTCGCTCGCAAGCACCGACCGGGGCAGTTCGTGATGGTGTTGCCCTCAGAGACCGGCGAGCGCATCCCCCTGACCATCGCTGCGTCGGACCCGGAGGCCGGGACGATCACGCTCGTCGTCCAGGAGGTCGGCAAGACGACGATGGCCATGGGTCTGATGTCGGCGGGTGATGCCTTCCGTTCGGTCGTGGGGCCGCTGGGAACCCCTACTCATATCGAGCGATTCGGCACCGTGGTGTGCGTCGGCGGCGGCGCGGGGATCGCGCCCATGCTGCCCATCGCGGGCGGCCTGCGCAAGGCCGGCAACCGCGTACTCTCGATCCTGGGAGGCCGCACGCAGGAGCTCGTGATCCTCAGGGCCGAGATGGAAGCCGTGTCGGACGAGATCGTCTACACGACCGACGACGGCTCGTTCGGGCGCAAGGGGCTGGTGACGCACGCCCTCGCCGACCTCGTCGCCGAGAAGGGGAAGCCCGAACTCGTGGTCGCGATCGGCCCGGCGATCATGATGAAGGCGGTCGCGGAGATGACCCGCCCGCTCGCGATCCGAACGTTGGCCTCGCTGAACTCGATCATGGTGGACGGCACCGGGATGTGCGGCGCGTGCCGGATCTCCGTCGACGGCAAGACCAAGTTCGTGTGCGTCGACGGGCCCGAGTTCGACGCGCACCAGGTGGATTTCGACCTTCTGATCAAGCGCCTGAGGATGTACCTCCCGGAGGAGCAGGTTGCCCGTGAGGCGTTCCTCGCGAGCCACGAGTGCCAGGCACTCAGAGGTGTCGCCAATGGCTGACGAGGCTCGCGGCGTTCCCGAACTCCCCAAGGCCGAGCGCATGAAGGTGCCCCGGCACCCCATGGCGACGCAGGAGCCCCTCGAGCGCATCCGCAACTTCGAGGAGGTGGCTCTCGGTTACCCGCCCGAGTTCGCCCTCGAGGAGGCGCAACGCTGCCTGCAGTGCGCCAACCCGCCGTGCGTGAAGGGGTGCCCGGTAGGCATCGACATCCCCGCATTTGTCCAGCTCATTCGCGAGGGCGACTTTACGGGCTCGCTGGCGAAGATCAAGGAGACCAACACGCTCCCAGCGATCTGCGGCCGCGTCTGCCCCCAGGAGGAGCAGTGCGAGGTCGTGTGCGTGCTGGGCAAGAAGTACAAACCCGTGGCGATCGGCCGCCTCGAGCGGTTCGTCGCGGATTGGGAGAGACGGCTCGGGCTCTCCTCGACGCCCCAGCTCGCCCCGCCGTCGGGGCACACGGTCGCCGTCGTCGGCTCCGGGCCGGCGGGCCTTGCCTGCGCCGCGGAGCTCGCGCGTTTCGGCCACAAGGTCACGATCTTCGAGGCGCTCCACAAGCCGGGCGGCGTGCTCGTGTACGGCATCCCTCAGTTCCGCCTTCCGAAGGAGATCGTCACGTTCGAGATCGACAACCTCGGCACCATGGGGGTCGAGATGCGGACGGACTTCGTGATCGGGAAGACCGCCACGGTGCACGAGCTGATGAACGGCCACGGCTACGACGCGGTCTTCCTGGGAACCGGCGCCGGGCTGCCCTACTTCCTCGGCATCCCGGGCGAGAACTACATCGGGGTGCTCTCCGCGAACGAGTTTCTGACCCGCGTGAACCTGATGAAAGCGTACAACTTCCCGCGTACCGACACACCGGTCCGCACGGGGAGGCGGGTGGCGGTGGTGGGCTCCGGGAACGTCGCGATGGACTGTCTCCGCGTCGCCAAGAGGCTGGGCGCAGAGGAGGTCATCTGCGTGTACCGGCGCACGCGCAACGAGTCGCCGGCGCGCCGGGAGGAGCTCGAGCACGCCGAGGAAGAGGCGATCGACTTCCGCTGGCTCTCGGCCCCGGTCGCCATCCTGGGGAACAACGAGGGTTTCGTGACCGGCGTGCGGATCCAGCGCATGGAGCTCGGGGAGCCGGACGCCTCCGGGCGGCGGCGGCCGGTGCCGATCGAGGGGTCGGAGTACGAGATACCGATCGACACCATCGTGATCGCGATCGGCCAGGGTCCCAACCCCCTCGCCACCAAGTCCACTCCGGGCCTCGAGCTCAACCGTCACGGCAACATCGTGGTGGACGAGGCAACCATGATGACCTCGATCCCCGGCGTCTTCGCCGGCGGCGACATCGTGACCGGGGCGGCCACCGTGATCCTGGCGATGGGCGCCGGAAAGCAGGCCGCGCTCGGGATCCACGCCTGGCTCGACCGGCTCGCGAAGGGTGAGGTCGCCAAGCCTGCCCCCCCGCCGGCAACAGGCTGAGGGCGTCACCGCAGGTTCCGCCTCCCGCGCATGTAAAGCAGTCAAACGGGAAAGGTAAAAGGTCAAGAAAGACGAAGGTCTCGTCGTCCCTTTGACCTCTCACCTTTTAGGTCTTACCGACGCTTAAGGCTCTCGAGGGTTACGGCATCAACGAGCGGCCGGCGTCGACCGTGAGCACCTGGCCGGTGACGGTCTCGGTCCCCTCGATGAGGAATCGAACGGCTCTCGCGATCTCCACCGCGCCGCCTTCCTTCTGGAGCAGCGTCTTGGCGAGGAGGCGGTCACGAGTGGCCTCGTCGTATCCATCCGGGAAGATCGCGATCCCGGGCGCCACCGCGTTGACGCGGGCCTCCGGCGCCAGCTCCACTGCCATGGAGCGGGTGGCCGCGATCAGGGCCGCCTTGGAGACCGAGTACGCGAAGTAGTGGCGCAGGGGGAACATCCCGTAGATATCGACGATATTGACGACCGAGCCGTGTCTGGCGCGGAGCAGCGGTGCACAGGCCTGCGTGAGGAAGATCGGGGCTTCGAGGTTGGTCCGCATGACGGCGGCGAGGCGTGTCGGCGTGAGCCCTTCGAACGGGGTCCGAGGGAAGACGGCGGCGTTGTTGACCAGGGCATCGAGGCCCCCGAATTGGTCGTGGACGCGTTGGGCGACGGCGGACCGGGCGGCGTGGTCGTCGAGATCGGCCTCGATCGCCAGCGCTTGGATCCCCCGCGCTCGCAACTCGCCCTCCAGGTCGTGGGCGGCTGCGGCCGAGGAGCGATACGTGAATGCAAGCGTCCAACCGGCTTCGGTCATCTCGGCGACGATGGCCCGGCCGACCCTGACGGCGCCGCCGGTCACAAGGGCGATCTTCGATCCGGTGTTCATGAGGTCAGCTCCACGGCAAGCGCCTTGGGCGGGGGTGAACTCCTCTCCGCGGCTGCTCGTGCGAGTCCCTTGAGCGGCGTGAGGAGCACCGGGTGCATGATGTCAGGCGCGATCTCCGCCAGGGGGACCGCGACGAACGCCTCGCGCTCGACGAGCGGCGAGGGGAGTTCCAGGGTGCCGAAGCGGCCCACGAGCCCGGGAACAAGCACGAGGTCCAGGTCCACCGTGCGGGGTCCGTACGGGCGCTGGGGGTCGCGGCGGCGCCCGAGCAGGTTCTCGATGGTCCGCAACTGGCGTTGGACCTCGTCGGGCGCCAGATCGCACTCCAACTCTGCAGCGAGGTTCCAGAAGTCCGGCTGGTCGGGGTCGCCGACCGGCGTGGTGCGATAGACGCTCGAGGTTGCCGCAACCGGGAAGCGCCGCCTCAACTCCGCAATGGCGCGCCCGAGGTTTTGCTGGGGGTCGACGTTGGAACCGAGGGAGACGAACATTCGCATCAGGGCGTGCCCTCGCGTCGGCGCTCAATCTCGACGCCGACCGATTCCGCAAACCGGACCGCCGCCGGCTTTGCAACGCGCACCCGCACGGACTCCGCGCGAGGAAACTCGGCGAGAACCGTGGCGGCGATACGCTCGGCCAGTGTCTCAACCAGCCGGAAACTCGACCCTTCGACGAGGTGCTGGACGCACTTGCTGACCGCCTTGTAGTCGAGCGCTTGGGAGGCGTCGTCGGCGTCGGCGGCGGGGCGGCAATCTGTGTCCAGGTCGAGGTCTATGCGCACCTTCTGCATCACCTGGCGCTCCCACGGCTGCAGCCCGATGACGCAATAGACCTCAAGACCTCGAACGAAGACGATGTCGCCCATGAGGCCTCCCGGGTAGAGTCTACCAGCGGCGCGGAGCGTACGATGAGATCCTGGAGAGTGGAATGAGGACCGTCTGGCTGCCGCTCATCGCCGAGGTCGAGTGGTCGGCCGGCGGCCGTGGACAGGAACGCCCGCTGGCCCTGCGCTGCGGTGGCGAGCGCGTGGGGCTCCGGGTCGACAAGGGCTGGACCGATGGTCCCGTGAATGCAGCGGCCCCGGTTTGGCGCGTCTTCCTCGCCCTTGACACGCTCGGGAGGCGCCTCCGCATCCGGGCGGACGCTGAAGGGCGGACTCGAGTCGAGGTCGAGACGCCCGGGTAAGCCGGGCAGCCGTCTGGTACCATGGCCGCGCCATGGAGAACCTTGTGGTTCGCCTGCCCGAGATCGTCATCCAACTCCTGGCGTTCGCGCTTGCGCTCTCCGTTCACGAGTCGGCGCACGGATGGGTGGCCGACCGTCTCGGCGACCCGACGGCGCGTTGGCTCGGTCGCATCACCCTCAACCCGATCAAGCACATCGACCCCATCGGGACGGTTCTGTTCCCTCTCATGCTGGCGGCGGTGGGCGCACCGATCATAGGCTGGGCCAAACCGGTTCCCTTCGTGACGCGAAACCTGAAGAACCAGCGGCGCGACCCGGCGCTCGTTGCGCTGGCGGGACCTGCGTCCAACCTGGCGCTGGCGGTGGTCGTCACGGCCGTGCTGCTGGTCGTCAAGACGGTCATGCCGTCGTTTCGGACGCTGCTGACGGCGATGCTGGAACATGGCGCCCTGGGCGCGACAGGCGTCGCCGCCCCCCTCGTGTACCTCCTGTTTTCCCTGGCGACCGTGAATATGGTGCTTGCCGTGTTCAACCTCATCCCGATCCCTCCGCTCGATGGGAGCCATGTGGTGGGTGCCTTGCTGCCGACGAGGCTCCACTGGCAGTGGGTTCAGCTCGGCCGGTACGGATTTCTGCTGCTCTTCGCGTTGCTCTGGACCGGGTTTCTCGGAGTCATCCTGCGTCCGTTTGTCACAGGGCTGCTATGGATCCTGCTCTCGTAGGGGTCGAAGGGCCTGTCCGTCCGTCCGTCGTCCTTCCGGTCTTCGAAGGGCCGCTCGACCTTCTCCTCCACCTTGTCCGGGAGGAGAAGGTCTCGATCTGGGACATCCCGATTGCCAGGATCTGTGACCAGTACCACGAGGCTCTTCGGCGGATGGAGGAACTCGATCTCGAAGTGGCCGGGGAGTACCTCGTGTATGCCGCATGGCTTCTGCTGATCAAGTCACGTCTGCTCCTGCCGCGCCACGAGGGAGAACAGAAGGACCCGCGGCTGGAGCTTGTCGAGCGACTCGCCGAGTACGAGAAGGTGAAGGCGGCCGCAGCGGAGCTGGCCGGGCTCGTGGAGTTGAGGCGGGGCGTCGAACGGGTCCGATTCGCGGTTCCGCCTCCTTCCGGGGAGATTGAGCTCGACCTCGAGGACGTAGACGTGCTCGCGCTCTCAAGGGCGCTGCGGGATGTTCTCGAGCGCCACCTGCGTGATCACCCTCCGACGCTTCAGCTCGAGCCGATCCGTTTCTCGGTGCGAGAGAAGATCCTGGAGCTGTTCGAGCTCATACGGCGACAGCGGAGCTTCCCCCTCCTTTCGCACCTCCTGACGCGGCCGGATCGCTTGGAGAGCGTCACGCTGCTGTTGGCGGCGCTGGAGCTGCAACGGCTGGGCACCGCCACGGCGCACCAGCGGCGGCCGTTCGCCGAGATCTACCTGACGCCGACAGGCACCCCGCTTCCGATGGATGCGCTGACCGATGCCTGAGCTCGCCGGCCTGGCCGCGATGGTGGAGGCCGTTCTCGCGGTGGCCGGCGATCCGGTCACCGTCGATGCCTTGGTCGCCGTGGCCGGCGAAGGCGTGGAGCGCGCTCGGGTCGAGGAGGCGCTCGAATTCGTGCGGAGCAGGCACGAGCAGGCAGGCAGCGGGATCCGGCTCGAGCACGTGGCGGGGGGATGGCGACTGGCCACGAGATCGGAATACGAGGGCGCCCTGCGTGAGTACCTCGGCTACCGGGCCCGTGCGCGCCTCTCCCAGGCGGCCCTGGAAACCCTGGCCGTCATTGCGTACCGTCAACCCGTCACGTTGCCGGAGATAAACTTCTTGCGCGGCGTGAACTCGGTCGCCGTGGTTCGGACCTTGGTGGAGCGCAGGCTCGTGGTCGTATCCGGGCGCAAGCAGGTCGTGGGCACACCCCTGTTGTATCGGACCAGTAAGGAGTTCCTGGTACACTTCGGCCTGCCCGATCTCTCCGCCCTGCCGACGCCGGAGGAGGTCGAACAGATTGCCGGGGAAAGCGCCGTTGAACCCTGAACGTCTCCAAAAGTTGATCGCCCGCGCAGGGGTGTGCTCCCGCCGCGAGGCCGAGGTTCTCATCCGCGAGGGCCGGGTGACCGTGAACGGGCGGAAGGCCGAGCTGGGGGACCAGGCGAACGTGGCGGTCGACTCGGTGAAGGTGGACGGGAAACGCCTCAAGCCGCCCGAGGAGTTGCGCTACCTCCTGCTCTACAAGCCTGACGGCGTCGTGACGACCACGGAGGACCCGCAGGGGCGGGTGACCGTGCTGGACCTCCTGAGCGGTAAGGTCAGCGGACGCCTCTTCCCGGTTGGGCGGCTGGACTACCACTCGGAGGGGCTCGTCATCCTCACTAACGATGGTGAGTTTGCGCTGCGGGTGGCGCATCCCCGCTACGGCATCCTTCGCGAGTACCTCGCCAAGGTGAGGGGCATCCCGGACGAGAGCGATCGGGCAAGGCTCGCGAGGGGGACCATCATAGAGGGCCAGCACGTGGCTCCGCTGGAGCTGGCGTTGGTCCGGCCGACGGCCTCTGGCCTGAACTCCTGGTGGCGAGTCGCCGTCGGAGAGGGCAAGACCCACGAGGTGCGGGAGTTGTTCCGGCGCATCGGGCATCCGGTCCAGCGCCTGATGCGTGTGGCAATCGGTTCGGTGCGGGACGAATCGCTCAAGCCTGGGCAGTGGCGGGAACTTGATTCCGACGAGATCGAGGGCTTGCGTCGCGGGGGGCGGCAAGTCGGGAGGAGAGCGTATGCGCGGACCGGAAGTTCCGGAGTACATCCGCAGGCTGGCCGTGTACGTGCCGGGGAAACCGATCGAGGAGGTGGAACGCGAACTCGGCGTGAGCGACATCGTGAAGCTCGCGTCGAACGAAAACCCGCTCGGGCCGTCGCCGAAGGCGATCGCCGCGATCAAGGAGGCCCTGCCCAACCTGCATCGCTACCCCGACGGGAGCGGGTTCGCGCTCCGCAAGGTGCTCGCCGCGCGCCTCGGCGTTGACATCGACCAGGTCATTCTCGGCAGCGGCTCCGTCGAGATCATCGAGATGCTCGCCCGGGCCTTCATCGCGGACGGGGATGAGGCAGTCTACTCGCAGCAGTCGTTCGTCTCATACCAGCTTGCAGTGAACCAGGTGAACGGACGCGCCATCACACCGCCGGCGACTGCCGGGCGTGCCCACGACCTGTCCGCGCTGGCGAGGGCGGTGAGCGACCGCACCAAGCTGGTCTATCTGGCGAACCCCTGCAACCCGACCGGTACCCACTTCACGCGACGGGAACTCGATCGCTTCCTGGCCGAGGTCAACGATCGCGCGCTGGTGGTCGTCGACCAGGCCTACCACGAGTACGTCGAGCGCCCCGATTACCCTGATGCCCTCGATGACGTCAAGGCAGGACGTAACGTCGTGGTCTTGCGGACCTTCTCGAAGATCTACGGTCTGGCCGGCCTGCGCATCGGCTACGGCGTCTCGTCGCCCGACGTCGTCGGGACGATCAACCGTGTGCGCTCGCCGTTCAATACCTCCTCGCTCGCACAGGCAGCCGGTATGGCGGCCCTCGAGGACGTCGAGTGGGTCCGGACTTCGCGGGAGCACAACGCGAGAGAACTGGCGTACCTTCAGGAAGAGCTTTCGCGGCGAAAGGTCGTATTCACACCGTCCGTGGCCAACTTCGTGCTTGTCGAGTTCGAGACCGACGTCAAGGAGCTCTTCGTCGAGTTCCAGAAGCGCGGCGTGATCATCCGTCCGGTAGGCGGTCCCGGCCTCGTCAACTGTGCGCGCGTCTCGGTCGGAACCCGATCCGAGAACAAGCGCTTCCTGGCCGCGCTCGACCTTCTCGTCCCGGCCAAAGTCGGTACCTGATCGACCGGAACCGGCCCTCGAGGGCCTTCCTTCGACGGGAGCTGCGGGACAGGTACAATCGGCTGGGAGGGCCAGCGATGCCGAGTTTCACCGTGACGTGTCCGCACTGCCACGCCCTGCTGGAGGTCGACGGGGAGAACCAGGTCGTCGTGGGCGGAAAGGCGCCCGAGGCGCCGAAGTCCGGAGCCTCCCTGGAGGGGCGTCTCCAGGCGCTGAACCAGGAGAGGGCGGCGGCGCGCGCGAAGATGGAGGAGGCGATGCGGGCCGAAAAGGCCGGGGCCGAGATCCGGGAGGAGAAGTTCCGGAAACTCCTCGAGACCGCCAAGAGCGAACCGGTGACCAAGCCGATCCGCGACGTGGATCTGGACTAGTCGGCCGCGGCGGTGTCCTTGTCGTCCGGCGCTCTGAGGACAACCACTGTGGCGCCCCAGCCCCCACGGTCCGGAGGGGCTTCGTACGCTCGGACGACCCAGCGCAGTTCAGCCAGGACGGCGTGGACCGTTGCGCGTTGCACACCACGGCCGCGCCCGTGGATCAGGCGAACCTCTGGGAGCCCGGCGGCGCGCGCTGCCCGGAGATACTCGGCGACGACATCCGCGACGACACCGGGTGGAAAGGTGTGGAGGTCAAGACTGTCTTCGATCGGAAGCTGGATCGGCCCGTCAGCGTCGTCCATTGCGGGACCCCTCCGGTGCGCGACGGCGGAGAATCCAAAGACCGGCAACACCCTCGATCAACAGGGCTGCGCGGACGATCTGGTCCGTGAGAGGCGCGGGCAGGGTGGCGAGAAGGAGCGCCATCGCCACCGATATGCATGCCATCCCGGTCATAGCCCACGGCACCAGGGGCTCGAAGTTGGCGCGGCTGCGCGCATGCCACCACAGCAGCCCGGCCATTCCCCAGCCCAGCAGGAGGAGGGCGGGAAGCGACAGAATCCAGCGCACGCCGACACGTTACTCCCGCAGTCTGGGTCGAACAAGAGCAAGCCGGCTTCCGGAGGATAACGATGGAGACCCTGAAGGTCTCGGTTGTGGTTCCGGTGTTCAACGAGGAGAGCACCATCTCCCAGGTCCTCGACCGGGTGGCGTGCGCGCCCTTCCCGGCGCAGGTCACGGAGGTGGAGATCGTGGCTGTGGACGACTGCTCGCGTGACGGAACGGCAGGGCGCCTGGCCGCCTACAGGCCCCCGGCGGAGACCTCCGGGAGCTGTCGGTTCACGTGGCTACGTCACGAGCGCAACCGGGGCAAGGGTGCGGCTCTGAGGACCGGATTTGCGGCTACCAGCGGCGATCTCATCATCGTTCAGGACGCCGATCTCGAGTACGACCCGGCCGACTACCCGGCTCTACTGGGGCCGATCCTGAGCGGGAAGGCGGATGTCGTGTTCGGGAGCAGGTTCCTCGGCGGGCCGCACCGCGTCCTGTTCCACTGGCACTCGGTCGGGAACAAGTTCCTGACGATGCTCTCCAACATGTTCACCGACCTGAACCTCACCGACATGGAGACGTGCTACAAGGTGTTCACGCGCAAGGTCCAGGCAAGGTTGCGACTGACCTCGGAGAGGTTCGGCTTCGAACCGGAGTTCACGGCTCGCGTCGCGAGGATGGGCGTGCGCATCTACGAGGTCCCGGTGGCATACAACGGGCGCACCTACGCCGAGGGGAAGAAAATCGGGTGGAAGGACGGCTTCGACGCGATCTGGTGCATCCTGAAGTTCAATTTGTGGAACAGGTGAGCGGCTGACCCGGTGCTGCCGGCCCGGCGTCTCAGGCGAGGTTTCCTCAGGGTGCCCGTTTCTCACCGGCTGGTAGCCTTGGTAGTCTGACAGTCGGTGGGACGGACACGCGGGAGGCCGCCTCTCCTGACGAGGGCCGAGGTCGTCATCGGCAACGCGGTTCCCGTCGTGGGCGTGGCGTTCCTCGGCTGGAACGCTTTTTCGGTGATCCTCCTTTATGTACTCGACGGCTGGCTCAGCATCCTCGGCCTAGGGGCGTCCGTCATGATCCAGAATCGGGACGAGATGCGGCGGATGGTCCCGAAAGGCTACTCCGGATTTCGGCGGGCCCTGTTCTCGGTCGTCGTCGTCGGCTTGACGGAGGCCGTCCTTTCGATGTTCGCAGTGGTCCCGGGCGTGGCGGTCTTGGCCCACATGGACCGGTCGCTGGGCCAGGCGCTGGCCCAGCTCCTCGGTGACGCCGGACTGTTCGTGTCGGCGCTCATGCTGATCGGCTCGCACGTCGTCCGAGTCGGCCGGAGCGTGCGCGAATCGGGCGAGGGAGTCGCGGCGCTCTCGCCCGAGTTGCAGATGATGCTGTTCATTTACCGGATGTTTCTCATGATGTTCCTCGCCACGTTCGCCTCACCCGGGTTCCTCAGCCGGGTCTTGGTGCCGGCATACGTCGCGCTCGTCGCGGTGCTGTTCACATACTCCGATCTCTACCCCCAGCGGTTCCTGGCGAGGCTCATGAGGAAGAGGGAGGACAAGCTCGACGAGGATGAGGGCGTGGGCGAAGGCGACGCGCCGGCTCGTCCGAGCCTGCCGAAGTGAGCTAGCTCGCTGGCGAACGCCGCCCCGCGGAGGGGAGCCCCTCGACGCGCCGCCGCCAAACCTCGAGCAACGCCGTTGCCTCAGGGCCGTTCTCGGAAGGAGCCCACGGCGCGAAGTCCCTGTCGGTGAGGGGGGCGTAGGGCCCAGGCTTGACCTCGAAGAGAGCGGTGTCGTTCGCGAGCGAGACGACGGTGTGCCAGATGAAACCGGGCAGCTCGACGGCCCACGCCGCTCCGGGCTTGAGAACCGCCGTCTCGAGGACGGCGCCACCGTCGTCGAACGTCAGCAGCCCGGCCCTGCCTTCGAGTATGAGGAACAGCTCGAAGCGGTGCGGCTCGTGGCGGTGCGGCCGGACGTACGTGCCGGGCTGGAAGACGTTGAGCATCCGCTGGATTGGATCTTCCAATGTCTTGTGAACGTTGAGGTTCGCACGTCTCCGTGGTGAGGCCGAGGCATCGGCGAGGGTCTGCTTCAACGCTGCTGCGTCGAACAGCCTCAGGCGTGGCTGCGGCATCAACCCGGGTACTTCCCGTGGATGTAGTCGGTCAGTTTGCGGATCTCGAACTCCTGGCTACGGCTCGCCCACCGGACCAGGTCCCCGATCGATATGAGCCCCATCAGCTGACCCTCGAAGGCCACCGGCAGGTGGCGGCATCGGCGCTCGGTCATGATCGCCATGGCCTCGGCCGCCACGGCCGTCGGCTCGACATAGACGACCTCGCGAGACATGACCTCACCGACCGTTGTGGTCGCGGGGTTCAGGCGGCCGAGGATCACGCCTGTCATCAGATCCCGCTCGGTGAACATGCCGACCGGCTTCCCCGCGTCGCACACCAGGAGCGCGCCGACATTCTCCGCGCACATCCTCTCCACTGCCTCCAGGACGGTGTCGCCGGGCGCGGCTTTGTGAACCTTCGACCCCTTCTCCTTGAGAATGTGAGCTACGGTGTCCATTGTCCCCCCCGAGGCGGATTTCGAGAGGAAGGTTAGCACGAATCGGCGTCGCTGGAACTGAAGAAGGCGCGCACGGCGCCGGCCGGGTCGTCCCGTCGGAGCGACCCTGGGTCCCCGGCCGTCCAATCCGTCGGGAGGAGCGAACGGTACGGTTCGGCCAGGAACCGTTTGCAGATGAGGACGATGACGCCTTTGTCCTCCGCGGAGCGGATCAGCCGCCCGGCCGCCTGGACGACCCGAGTCATACCGGGGACCAGGTACGCGTATTCGAAACCACGCTCGTAGCGGTCGTCGAAGTAGCCCTTCAACAACTCCCGCTCCGGACCGACCTGAGGCAGGGCGGGCGAGACCACGATCACCTCGGAGAGCATCTCGCCCGGGTAATCCACTCCCTCGGCGAACACGCCGCCCAGTACGGCGAGCAACAGGACCGGCTCACGGTTGGCCCGCAGTCTGGCGAGGATTTCCCGCCGGGCTCGATCCGAATCGGTGCCGCGCTGGATCTCGATGGCGTGGCCGGGCACGACGAGTCGGATCGCGACTTCCTGGAGGAACGCGTACGATGGGAAGAGAACCAGTGCGTTACGCTCCTCTGGCGCCAGTTCAGCGATCAACTCGGCGATGCGCCCATACCAGCGGGCACGGGCGCGGTAGGTCGTGTCCACCTCGTCGATCGTGACGATCAGACGGTTCTTCGGCGGAAACGGCGACGGGAGAGAGAGAGTGTCGGTGCGATCGGGATCGAAGCCCAGGAGGTCGCGGTAGAAGTCAAACGGCTCCAGGGTCGCGGACATCGCAACGCAGCCGGCCGAGCGCTCGACGAGCGCCCCGGTGAAACGGGAGGCGTCCAGGCAAAAGACCCTCAGCGACTCGTCGGCCTCCGCGGCGCCCAGCCTCTCGGCGAGCGGCACGAGTTCACGGCCGCCGTCCTCCAGGAGATCGGTCACCCGTGCGAGGGAGAGAAGCACGTCCACGACGGGGTCCTTCGCGAGCCACAGGTCGGCGTTGCGCTTGAACGTGAAGTAGGGGGCCACGAGGGCGTCGAGGGCGAGCCGGAATTCTGCGAGCGGCTTGGGATCGAGCGCAATGCTCTGGCATCCGGCCCTCGAGCCGAGGGTGTCCGAGACCTCCCGGCGGATCAGCTCATCCAGGTCCCCCAGAAGGTCGTCCAGTTCGCGACAGACTCGGTTCCGGTGTCCGTCGACGAGTTTCCGAGCCTCCCGAACGGCGCCGCGCGGGAGGCGCGGCGAGTAGTAGTCGCGAGCCCGGTCCACGAGATTGTGAGCCTCGTCGACGATCAAGATCGTGTCCTCGATCGAACCTTCGGACGCCAGGCCGAAGAGAGCGATCGAGGGGTCGAAGACATAGTTGTAGTCGCACACCACCGCACTGGCCTCACGCAGCAGTTCGAGCGAAACCTCGAAGGGGCAGACTTCCGCCGCATGGGCGATGTCGTACACGCGATCAGGATCGAGGTGTGACGGACCGGTGAGGAGCGCCGGGAGGACCCCCCGCTCGGCCAGCTTGCTCCCGTAGTCCCGGGCGTGGAGGCAGAACTCCTCGTGGCAGACCACCTCACGATTGGCGCACATCTTGGCCTTCGCGCGGATCTGGATCGAGCGCCACCCCCCGCGCTGCATGGCCTGGAGCGTCTCAACCGCTAGCTGTTGCTGCAGGGTCTTGGCGGTCAGGAACGCAACCCGGCGGCCGCTTGCCAGGGCGGACTTGACGGTAGGATAAAGGGCGGCAGCGGTTTTCCCAACGCCGGTGGGAGCAGCGAGGAGCAGGTGGCGACCGTTCTCGAGGGCGGCCGTGACGGCCGCCATCGCCTCCTCTTGGATGGGACGGGGCGCGTCGAAGGGGAACGGCAGTTCGGCCGCGGCCTCCCGCCACCTCGCTCTCGTGTCCTCTCGGGCCCGCTCTGCCGCGATCAGCGCATGGAGGCGTGCCCGCAGGTAAGCCTCGACCTCGCGCGGAGACCACGGCACCTCCTCGACGCGATGGTCCTCACCACCCAGATCGACGAGCAGCAGACGAGCCGCAGCACCCCCGGCCGGGAAGAGGCACCATGCGTAGATCCGAGCCTGCCACCGAAACCGGTCGAGGCGATCGTGCGCGAGAGGGTGGTGCAGCTCGCTTTTGAAGTGGAGGGTCTTGATCTCCTCAACGACGTGGCGGTCATCGTCGCCGCGGGTGAGGCCGTCGGCCCTCCCGATGATCCGCAGCTCCCATCCGTCCGCCGCATAGACGGCATCGACCGGGACCTCACTGGCGTAGCGAGGGTCAGCGCTCTGACGCTGGCCCTGGATGGTCCGGTGGAGCTCGGCCCCCACCGAGAGGCGCGCCAGCCCCTCCCCGGGCGCCCCGAGACCGGAGCGGGCGGTCTCCGGTAGGAGGTCATGAACGGAACACGTCACCCGTTGCTTGTCGAGATCGATGCGGACTGCCACGCGGGCCATTCTACGCGTGCCGCGCCGCGGCCTGCCCCGCGTCTGAAATGGCGTTCGCCGTCGGTGAGGTTAGAATTCCACGAAGAGATGCTACGCTTCAACGTTGCCAGCATCCGCTTGGGGGAGGCACGTTACTGCGCCCCGGGTCCGTCCCTTCTGAGCCGGATGTTACGGGGGTGAGGTGGCAGACATTCAGACTGTGTTACGGCTGCTTGAACAGTTCGAGAGTCTCATGCATGAGATCTACGACGGGTTCTCCGAGACCTTTTCCCGCGACGCCGAGGCGTCGGCACTCTTCTCCAAGCTGGCGTTCGAGGAACGCTCGCATCTGGGAGAGGTCCGGTTTCTTCGTCGGCTGGCGAGACAGAACGGCATCCCATTCGCCGATGTGGAGTTGGACGTTGAGGCCCTCAGACGGGAGGTCGCTCAGCTCGAGAACGTCCGTCGGGCGGCGCCTCAGGTCTCGCTCCACGAGGCGCTCGTCATCGCTATGGAGTTCGAGAAGGGTGTGGCGGAGGTCCACTCGAGGAAGGCCGTCGCCAAGGCGAACCCTGATGTCGCGCGCCTGCAGGGCAGCCTTCAAGCCGCCGACCAGCGTCACTTCGACGCACTGCTCGCCTTCGCACGGGGACGCGGGTTGAAATCAACATGATCTGGGCGACGAGGAACTCGGCTGCGGACACCTGCCGGTCCCACCGACCCTCGGCCGAGGGGATCAGGCCGGGACTGGTGGCGAGGCGCCGACCAAGAGTGTCCCGGTGGACCGGGTGAGCGGAGGGGGTACCATGTCGACCAAAGGGACTGGAACGGAGGGGCTTGACCATCTCTTCGGCCGTCCGACCGGACGAAGGAATGTGGGGGTCGCACCAGCCGGCCAGTCATCGGGTGCTCTGAACCCCAGCCTTCGGGACATCCTCCGCCAATTCGACGATGCGAACCGCGAGGCCCAGCGCATGGTAGAAGGGCTCTCCGACCGGCAGTTCAATTGGCGTCCCGCCTCCGGGCGGTGGTCGATCGCGGAGTGCTACGGCCACCTCAACATCGTAGGTTCGGAGATGCTGCCTGTGATCGACGACGCCGTCGCCGAGGCACGTGCGCGGGCCTGGTACAGCAACGACGCGTTCCGGCCGCGGCTGGTCGGACGGTTGCTGCTCAAGGCCACCGAACCTCCCGTGCGTCACAGGAGGCGAGCCCGCGAGCATCACGTTCCGGCGAGCGATCAGTTCGTGAAGGATGTGCTCCCGGCGCTCGTCGACCTGAATCGTGTCCTGGCGTCTCGCGTTCAGGCGGCGAACGGGCTCGACCTGTCTCGCCCAAGGGTCTCAGCGCCCGCAACAACGATCTTCCGGCTCAGCCTCTTTGAGCTGTTTCTCTTTCTCGCAGCGCACGGGCGCCGGCACTTGAGACAGGCACGCGCCGTCAGGGAGCACCCGCTGTTTCCCAGAGCACCGGCAGGACCGGAACACGGTCGGCCGTCCTCTCCCGCGGTCCCGCACCGCTGATGATTGGTTTGACGGGGTGACGTGGAAGGGGCTTTGAAGACGGTGACGATGGATCCTTGAGCCTCATGCAGCGGAGAAGCTTGCGTCGCTCGGAAGAGACTCATGTACGCGTGGGCGTGCCTGGCCGGAGAGGTGGGCGTGTCTGGGAAGCGGTCTATACCATCGTTCGTGGAATCCCCGCCGGACGAGTCATGACCTACGGTCAGATCGCGGCGATTCTCGGTCACACGATCTCTCCCAGGGCCGTCGGTTGGGCAATGCACGTCTGCCCCGACGATGTGCCGTGGCACAGGGTCGTCAACGCGGCCGGAGGATGTTCCACGAACCGAATTGGCGACCTGCCCCCTGGCCTTCAGCGGGCTCTCCTGGAGAGGGAGGATGTCGAGTTCCGCCTGGACGGGCGCCTCGATCTCACCCGCTACCGCCACAATCCCGGTCCGCGGCGAGTCCGCATGCGTTTCTGAGAAGGCAGCCAGAGCGCGGAGGCTAGAATCAGGCGATGGGACGGAAGCTGCCCAACACCGAGTTCTTCCAGCGCTACTTGCCCGACTATCTGGCGGTGTTGCTCGTGGAGCGCGGGCTGGCGACGAACTCCGTGGCAGCGTACCGGCGGGACCTTGAGGGCTTCGGCGTCTGGCTGGCCCAGCGCGAGCTCGACGCCAGCGCGTGTGAACGGGCTCATCTCCGCAGGTACCTCACGGACCTGCGAGGGCGCGGCCTGGCTGCGCGCTCGGCGGCCCGAGCGCTGGCATCGCTGCGCGGTCTTTACCGCTATTTGGTGGAGCGAGGTGCGACGAAACAGGACCCGACGCTCGACCTGGAGTCGCCGAAGCTGATGCGCTCTCTGCCTCACTTCCTTTCCAGTCAGGAGGTCGAGGCGCTTCTGGAGGTGCCCGACGCGTCCAGAACGCTCGGCCTGCGTGACCGCGCCATGCTCGAGACACTGTATGCCACGGGTGTCAGGGTATCGGAGCTCGTAGGGCTCACCGCTAACCAGCTCCGCCTTGACCCGGGGTACGTCCGGGTCTGGGGCAAGGGCGGCAAGGAACGCATCGTGCCCGTTGGTTCCCAGGCGCGTCGCTGGCTGCAGCGCTACCTGGAGGAAGCCCGTCCCGAGCTGGACAAGAAGCGACATGAGGAGTTGTTCCTCACGGTGCGCGGCACCGGAATGACGCGGCAGTGTTTCTGGCAGATCGTCAAGCGGTACGGTTCCGCGGCCGGGATCACCACCCATCTCTCGCCTCATGTGCTTCGCCATTCCTTTGCGACGCACCTGCTTGAGCACGGCGCGGATCTCCGTGCCGTGCAGGCGATGCTCGGTCACGCCGACATCTCGACGACCGAGATCTACACACACATAACCCGTGAGCGGCTTCGATCGCTCTACGACAGCAAGCACCCCCGCGCATGAGAGACAGTCGAAAGTCAACGGTCGAAAGTCCAGACCCGAATCCTGGCGGCCAGGGTCGTTCGTCGCCTGCTGTTGACTTTCAACCTTCGAGTGTCGACCGGTTGGGGGCGGGAGGCCGCATCAACCATAGGACTCGTCGGACGCTAGCCGTCGCGTTCGCGGCCGTGCTGGTCTTCCTTGCGGCGGGGGGTGGGGTGGCGGAAGGGCAGTACCTGGCGGTCTTCGTCGACGGCCGGATCCTGGCCGTGACCGGGGCGAGGGCCATCGACGGTTCGAGGTTTCACCTCGATCTGCCGGGAGGAGGGTCGCTCGAGGTGCCTCTCGCTCGAATCGACAGGGTGATCGCCGATGATGTCGAGCCCGAACCGGAGCCGATACCGCCGGCGGTGTGCGGACCCGACTGGGTGGACCAAGCGCTTGGTCCAGGCGTCCCGTTCGCACGGGAGCTCGGTCAGGCGGCCAGAGCGGCGAGGCTCCACCCATTGCTCGTGGTCGCCGTCGTGAAGGCGGAGTCGGACTTCAAACCGTGGGCGGTGTCGAAGGTTGGGGCCTGCGGATTGATGCAGCTCATGCCGTCTGTTTGGCTGGAACAGGGCCTCACGGACCCGTTCGAGCCGGGTGCCAACCTGCGGGCGGGTTGCCGTCATCTGCGGGCGCTTCTCGATCAATTCAAGGATGTGCCCACGGCGCTGGCAGCGTACAACGCGGGCGTGGCGACAGTCCAGAAGAGCGGCGGAATCCCGCCGTACCGCGAGACGCGCGAGTTCGTCCGCCGGGTGCTCGGACGATTCTGCCCAGTGTCGGGCTCGAAGGCCGAGGGAGGAGCAGATTAGGGTCGAAAGTCAATATAATGCAGGTACCTGATCCGGTGTGGAAGAGCCGGCCGGTGTCCGGAGTTGCTTAGAGTGGGAGGGTGGGATGGGCAATCCTGATGTGAAGGCGTCCCTGCCTAGGTTCGGCGATGGAGGGCGGGGCGGTTCCGGCTCGCGACAACTCGACGGGAGCCCAGCGATCCTCACGACGAGACTGGACGCAATGATCGACGCCGCACGCAAGAACAGCCTCTGGCCGTTTCCGTTCGGGACCGCCTGCTGCGCGATCGAGTTCATGTCCTTCATGATGGCGCACTACGACGTGTCCCGTTTTGGGGCGGAGGTCGTGAGGTTCTCTCCCCGACAGTCGGACCTGTTGATCGTCGCCGGGACCATCACCGACAAAATGGCCCCGGTGATGGTGCGGATTTACGAGCAGATGACCGAGCCGAAGTACGTCATCTCGATGGGCGTCTGCGCCTGCACGGGGGGCTTTTACCGAGCCTACCATGTGGTCCAGGGCATCGACGAGTTCATCCCGGTGGACGTCTATGTCCCCGGTTGTCCGCCGACCCCGGAGGCGCTCCTACAAGGCGTGGTGAAGCTCCAGGAGATGATCGCAAAGGGCGAAACCCGATACCAGCGTGCGCTGGCGGCCAAGAAGGCCTCGGGCGCGTGAACGGGGAGAGCATGGAAAACCGCAAGGAGACGCTGGCTGCGATCCGGGTTGCTTTTCCCGACGGCGGGGGAGTCGTTGAGCTGCCGGGTGGCGATGTCCAGAGCTTTCGTGTGGACCGCGCCGTCCTTCTTGAGTTCGCGCGCCACCTGAAGACCGACCCCAAACTGGACTTCAAGCTTCTCGCCGATGTCTGCGGTGTGGACTACCCGGGCCGGGAGGCGCGCTTCGAGGTGGTCTACCACCTCGCGTCGCTCGAGCATGGGCGCCGGCTGCGTCTCAAGGTGCCGGTGCGGGAGGACGATGCGGTCGTTCCGTCCGTCTACGGCGTCTGGAAGGCGGCCGACTGGTTCGAGCGGGAGGCGTACGACCTTTTCGGAATCCGCTTCGAGGGCCACCCCAACCTCAAGCGGATCCTGTGTCACGCGGCGTTCCGTGGCCATGCGCTGCGGAAAGACTACGACCCGGGCCAGCGCTGGCTCCTGCGCGAGGGTGAGCAGGACGAGCCAGCGTGGGCGCGGGAGAGCCAGGAGGACGAGGACCACTTCGAAACGCAGGTCCTGAATTTCGGTCCCTCGCACCCGGCAACCCACGGGACGCTCCGGACCGTGGTTCGGCTCGACGGCGAGGTAATCACCCGGGCCGAGGTCGAGATCGGCTATCTCCACCGCTGCTTCGAGAAGATGGCCGAGGGCCACACCTGGAACCAGGTGATTCCCTACACCGATCGGCTGAACTACTGTTCGGCGATGATGAACGGGGTCGGCTACGCGCTCGCCGTGGAGAAAATGCTCGGAGTCGAGGCGCCGCCGCGCGCCCAGGTGATCCGCCTGATCCTCTCCGAGCTTTCGCGGATCATGGACCACATCATCGACGTCGGCGCGAACCTCAACGACCTCGGCGCGATGACCCCGTTCCTCTACATGTACCAGGCGCGCGAGGAGATGTACTCGGTGCTCGAGGCGTGCTGTGGCAGCCGTCTGACCATGTCGTACGTCCGCATCGGCGGTCTCTCGCACGACCTCCCGGAGGATTTCGTCGAGTCGGTGCGCTTCCTCCTCAAGCGCATCCCGAAGCTCGTGGACGAGATGGAGACACTGATCACGCAGAACCGGATCTTCCGCGACCGGACCGAGGGTATCGGCAAAATCTCCGCGGACGACGCCGTCGACTGGGGATGGACCGGGCCGTGCCTGCGGGCGACGGGGGTCGCCTACGACGTCCGCAAGGCCTACCCGTACCTCGGCTATGAAACCTACGACTTCAAGGTCCCGATCGCGCATGCCGGCGACACCTACGCCCGGTATCTGGTGCGGGTGGAGGAAATGCGCCAGTCGCTCTCCATCGTGGAGCAGGCGCTCGCAAGGCTGGAGCCTGGTCCGATCATCACGGACAACCACAATGTGGCCCTGCCCCCCAAGGAAGAGGTCTACACCGAGATGGAGTCCCTCATCTGGCATTTCAAGCTGATCATGGAGGGGATGAAGGTGCCGGCGGGAGACGCGTACGGTTTCACCGAGGCAGCCAACGGCGAGCTCGGCTACTACATCGTGTCGGACGGCGGCGGCAAGCCATACCGCATCAAGGTGCGACCGCCGTGCTTTGCGATCTTCCAGGCCTTCCCTCACATCCTTGAGGGGCACATGGTGTCGGACACGGTTGCCTTCATGAGCAGTCTCAACGTCATCGCCGGGGAGCTAGACCGATGAGCGCCCCGGAGGTGGTTGTCTGCGATCCGAAGCCGCTCTCGTTCCGGCAGCGCCTCTACCTCTTCGAGGTCGCGAAGGGTTTGGCGGTGACGCTCCGCCACTTCCTCGGGAACCTGTTCGCACGGAAGTACACCGTCACGGTCGAGTGGCCCGAGGTCAAGCGGCAGTACTCGGAGCGCCTGCGCGGCAAGCACATCCTGCTCGCGAAGCCGGACGGCTCCCCTCGTTGCGTTGCCTGCTACATGTGCGAGGAGGCCTGCCCGGCTGAGTGCATCCACATCGAAGCCGAGGAGGACTTGGCCAGCGCCTCCGTGGAGTACGAGAAGCGTCCGAAGGTCTTCACGATCGACCTCCTGCGCTGCGTCTACTGCGGTTTCTGCGTCGACGCGTGCCCGAAGGAGGCGATCGTGATGTCCCGGACGCACGAGATGGCATTCGCGGGCCGAGACGAGGCGATCGTCGGGCTCGAGGAGTTGCTGCAGAAGGGGCCTTACGAGAAGCTCGACCTCGGCTACCGGCCGTACTACGGCGTTGCGCGAACCAGAGTCGAGCTGCCGATCCCCGTCAAGCCTGCGGACCGGACCTTGGGCGAGAGCACTTCTGCCGCACGCTGACCGCGCGATTCAGGGGAGGAAAGAGGTGAGAGGGGAGACGAAGAAGGGAAGACGTCTGACGAAACGCGAACCGGCGTTTCTGTCGTTGGTCTACCCTCTGCTTTCTTCCCTCTCCGCTTTGTCCCGTGCCCCGTGTCTGGCCCCTTGAACCTTCGGACGCTCACCCATCGCGGATTGTCCCTTCACCCGGACCACCCGCCCGGCGCGGAACGGCCACCAACTCCCTGGAAAAGCTTCGGGGCGGCGCCACGGCGCCGCCCCTCGGTATGTTGCGTGCTTCAGATGTTCAGATCGCGCGGACGTTGGCCGCCTGCAGGCCCTTGGGGCCCCGCACGACGTCGAACTCGACCCGGGCACCTTCCTTGAGGGTGCGGAAACCCTCACCGGCGATGGCGGTGTAGTGGACGAACACGTCCTCTCCACCCTCCTGGGTAATGAAGCCGAAACCTTTGGTGTCGTTGAACCACTTTACAGTTCCCTGCGCCATGCTGCTTTCTCCTTGTTACCGGCGGTCTAGTCCGTCCGCCGCATTCTCTGCCGGGTGCGTCCCGGCTAACGTAAAAAAGCCGCAAGGTCGCTGCTCCTTGCGGCGGGTTGACCTCAGATCTTCCTGAATCCGCGACTGCAAAAACAGCTCACGTGGGTAAAGTGCCACAGGTTCTGTAGCTTGTCAAGCCCCACCCTGCGGCCGCCCGTTCGGACTACTCCTCCTCCTCCTCGGCCTCCACGCCCGCGTGAGCCTGGATGATCTTCTCCTGAATGTTGCGCGGCACCTCGTCATAGTGCGAGTACTCCATGTGGAAGTCCCCACGGCCGCCGGTGATCGAGCGGAGCGTCTGCGAGTACGTCAACATCTCGGCGAGGGGAACCTGGGCCTTGACCACGGTCTGGCCGTCACCCGGCTCCATGCCCTGGACACGGCCGCGCCGCGAGTTCAGGTCGCCCATGATGTCCCCGAGGAACTCGTCGGGAGCGGCGATCTCCACGTGCATCACCGGCTCGAGGATGGTGGGGCCGGCCTGCTTGACGGCCTCGCGAAACGCCTTGCGACCGCACGTGCGGAAGGCCATGTCCGACGAGTCCACCGGGTGGAACTTGCCGTCGAGAAGCGTGACGGAGAAGTCGACGACGGGGTTGCCGGCGATGGCTCCGCGCTCGGCCGCGTCCACGATCCCCTTGTCGATGGAGGGCCGATAGTTGTTCGGGATCGAGCCGCCGAAGATCTTGTCGATGAACTCGTAGCCGCCCCCGCGAGGCTTGGGCTCAAGCCGCACCTTCGCCTCGGCGAACTGCCCGTGCCCGCCTGTCTGCTTCTTGTGGCGGGCGGTGATCTCGACGGACCTGGTGATCGTCTCGCGGTAGGGCACCTTCGGAGGCTGCAGGGTCACGTCGACCTTGTATCGCTTGCGCAGGCGGGCGACCGCGATCTCCACATGGAGCTGGCCGGCGCCTGCGACGAGCTGCTCCTTCGTCTGAGGGTCGCGGCCGATGTGGAGTGTCGGGTCCTCGTCTTGGAGCTTCAGGAGTCCCTGAGCGATCTTGTCCTCGTCTCCCTTCGCCTTGGCGGCGATGGCGAAGGAGATCGCGGCCTCCGGGATCGGGACCGGCGGCACGATAACGGCCCCGTCCTTGCTGGTCAGGGTCTCACCCGTGCGGGTCTCCTTCAGCTTGGCCACGGCGCCGATGTCGCCCGCGACGAGCTTCTCGACCGGCGCCAGCTCCTTGCCTTGCATCCAGTTGACGGGCCCGAAGCGCTCGGCAATGTCCCGCTGGCGGTTGTGGTAGGTACCGTCGGACTGAAACGACCCGGAGAAGACCCGCATCAACGTGATGCGCCCGGCGTAGGGATCGGCGATCGTCTTGAACACGTACGCCACAGGCGTATCGTCGGGCCTGGGCGTGATGCTCACCTCTTCGCCAGCAACGTTCTTGGCGGCGATCGCTGCGGCCACGGGGCTTGGCACCAGATCGACGACCGCGTCCATGACCGGCTGGACCGCTTGGTTGCGCCCGGCGGAGGAGTAGAGCACCGGGAAGAGCCGGCGGGCCGACACGGCCTTGGTGAGCCCGGCGGCAAGCTCGTCGTCCGAGAGCGTCCCGTCCGCGAAGAACTTCTCGAGCAGAGCCTCGTCCTGCTCGGCGACCATCTCGATGAGTGCGTTGCGGGCGGCGTCGGCCTCGTCCTTGAGATCGGCGGGGACGGCAGCCTCCTGCACGGCGCCGCTCTCGTCTGCGGGGAAGGTGAACGCTTTGTTGCGGACGAGATCCACGACTCCCGAGAACTTGCTCTCCTCGCCGATAGCGAGCTGAATCGGAAGCACCTCGCGCCCGAACTTCTTCTGGAGCTGCTGGAGCGTCCTGCCCGTCGACGCACGCTCGCGGTCCATGCTGTTGACCAGGAGCAGCACCGGCTTGGCCATGCCCGCGCAGATCTTCCAGAGCTTCTCGGTCTGCACCTCGGGGCCGGCGACGGCCGACACCAGCATGAGCGCCGCCTCTGCAACCTTGACGCCCTGCACGGCCTCGGTGGTGAAGATCGAGTACCCGGGCGTGTCGATCAGGTTCAGCTTGCAGTCGCGGTGCGAGGCGTGCGCAACGGCGGTACCGATCGTGATCTTGCGTTCCACGGCCTCATCGTCGAAATCGGTGATCGCGTTGCCCTTATCCACCTTGCCGAGGCGGTTGACATCTTTGGTATCGAACAGGATGGCGGAGATCAGGGTGGTCTTCCCGGTAGATGAGTGTCCGACCACCGCCACGTTTCGGATCTTGTCGCTGGGGACCGGCTTGGATGCCATGAGCAGGCGACCTCCCGTCGCTCAGAGTCCGGAGAGTATAGCCGCTGAAGGTGAGAAACGGAAGGGTCTTGAGAGGACGAAAGAGGGAAGAGGGGGGACGGAAGACGGAGAACGCCCTTCCTTCTCCGTCTACCTTCTACCCTCTTACTGAATCTGAAGCTCGCGTCCGGTGAGCCGCCGGTACGCCTCGAGGTAGAGGGCCTGTGTCCTCGCGACGACATCGGGCGGGAGCGCTGGTGCGGGAGGCTGCTTGTTCCACCCGGATCTCTCGAGCCAGTCGCGCACGAACTGCTTGTCGAACGAGGGGGGGTTGCCGCCCGGCCTGTACCTGTCGGCGGGCCAGAACCTCGACGAGTCCGGGGTTAGCGCCTCGTCGGCCCAGACGACCACTCCGTCGGCATCGAGGCCAAACTCGAACTTCGTGTCGGCGATGATGATGCCGCGCGCCTCGGCCAGGGAGGCTGCCCGGTTGTAGAGTTCGAGCGACACGTCGCGAAGGCGCTCAGCGACGTTGCCTCCTGTCAGACGAACGACATCGTCGAACGGGATGTTCTCGTCGTGACCCACCTCCGCCTTTGTGGACGGCGTGAAGATGGGCTCGGGGAGACGGCCCGCCTGCTGGAGGCCGGAGGGCAGACGCACGCCGCAGACGCTGCCCGTGGCCTGATACTCCTTCCACCCCGAGCCGACGATGAACCCCCGGACCACACACTCCACCGGGACGATCCGGACCGCCCTGACGAGGCAGGCCCGGCCGGCGAGCGCGTTCTCAGCTGAGAAAGGTTCGGGGAACTCGTTGATGTCGGTCGCCAGGAGATGGTTCGGCACCACACCTGAGAGCTCCCCGAACCAGAAGTTCGACAGCTGCGTCAGGACGATTCCCTTGCCGGGAACCCCCGGATCCAGCACAACGTCAAAGGCGCTTATGCGGTCGCTGGCGACGACCATGAGCCGGTCCCGACCGACCTGGTAAACGTCACGGACCTTTCCCCGCTTGACCAGCCGCTCCGGGAACAGCGGGGCGGATGGGAAACCAGCCGGAAGGGACATGAAGCTAGCCCTGCTTGGTATGCAGGACCGCGTTGGCTTGTACGGTGAGCCGAGACTTGTACCTCGAGGCCGTGTTGCGCTGGAAGACACCTTTGCGGACGCCGCCCTCGATCACCGAGACGGTTCTCGGGAGCAATTCCTTGACCTGCGAGGAGTCGCCGTTGGCGATGGCCCCCCGGAGCTCCTTGATCGCGTTCCGCACCCGTGTACGCACCGCTCGGTTCCGGTTGCGGCGCACTTCGTTCTGACGACGACGCTTCAGTCCAGATTTGATCCTCTTTGCCATGAACTCTCCTTTGGAGCTTCTACTTCACTTTTACCCCGAGGGCTGCAAGGCGCGAACGGGCAAGCTCGGCCTCCTTGCTTCCCGGGTGCTCATAGATAACGTACTGAAGGTTGATGACGGCCTGCGAGCGGTCGCCGAGCTCGAGGTAGGCGAACCCTTTCTTGAGCAGGGCGGCGGCGGCCTTATCCGATGCCTTGTAGGTGTTGAGGAGCTGCGTGAACGTGTCGACGGCTTCCTTGTACATCTTCTTGGAGTAGTAGCATTCTCCAATCCAGTACAGCCCATTGGCTGCGAGGTCCGTCGTGGGGTACTGCTTGACGTACTCGGAGAAGCCCTGGATCGCAAGGTCGAAGTTCCCGCGCAGGTAGTCCTCATAGGCGCTGTTGTAAAGCTGAGCGGGTTGGACGGCCATGCCTGCGGTCGCCCCTCCGGTTGCCCCGGCCACAGGAGTCGCGGGTGAGCCGGGCGCCGATGCGGTGGCCTGAGGTGCCGCGGCAAGACGTTCCCGGGCTGAAGCCAGGTCGCTGGAGAGCGTCGAAAGACGCTGGTTCGTCGCATCGAGGTTGGATTGGAGCGCCTGGATCTGGTCGCGAAGTTGCTGCAGCTCCACCTGGATGTCGGCGTTCGACTTGAGCACCTGGGCGTTCTGATCCGCCAGCTTGCGGCTCATCACGTTGAGGTCCTCTTTGCCGGTTGACTGGCGGCCGAGGTTCTCAACCTGTCTGGACACGTCGGTGATCTCACGATGAAGGAGGGTGATGTCGCCGCTGGAGACGCAACCGACGACGCCAACAGCCAGTACTGGGACGACCAGCCACCGCATAGAAAACCTCCCTACCGCGCCGTGACCACGAAGTGTGCGCGTCGGTTCTGCACCCAGCAGCTCTCGTTGTGACACGTTGCGAACGGCTTCTCCTCCCCGTACGAAATGGTGGAGATGCGGTCGGCTCCGACCCCGAGCGATGCCAGATACGCCTTGACCGCATTGGCTCGACGCCAACCGAGCGCGAGATTGTACTCCTCCGTGTTCCGCTCGTCACAGTGCCCCTCGATCAGGAACTTGACCGTGGGGTGGTCCTTAAGCCAGCTCGCATCGGCGGCCAGGAGATCCCGGGCGTCTGGACGGAGGTCGGCTTTGTCCGTGTCGAAGAAGGCGTCCTTCAGGTAGCCAGCCTTGTTGATCTCCTCGACGTTTGCCGGCAACTCCCCGGCCCGGATTGCGCTTTCGGGGGTTTCCGCGGCGCTGATGCGGGGCTCGGGACTGATTGTGGTCGTCCCTTTCTCGGCAGGCTGCGAAGCGACCTTCTCACTCTCTGAACCGGCCTGCGGCTCGGGGGCTACCACGGCCTTGCGGTGCGCACACGCCTGAACGAGCCCTAGCGCGGAGATCAGCGCGCAGACAAGAAAAAGTTTGTTCCAGAGACTGGACACAGGGCCTCCTCTCGCCCGCGAAACTCTACACCATGAAGTGCTTCCTTCACAAGCCGCCTCACTGGACCAGAGCAACCCAGGCCGGTTGGATGTTGTTCCCCTCGGTGGTGATCTGTCGTGGCCGGCCGATCTGGTCCGTGATGAAGATCTGTTTTCCGCCGGTTCGGTTCGACACGAAAGCGAGGACGGTGCCGTCCGGAGACCAGCACGGCGATTCGTTGCTGCCGGGACCGGGAATGATGGTTCGCTCGTTGTTGCGGAGGTCCAGGGTCGCGATCTGGAAGCGGTCGTCCACGAGCGTGGTGTATGCGATCTTGACTCCGTCCGGCGCCCACGACGCCTCGTCGGCGTACTTGTCTTCGAACGTCAGCCGTCGGACGTTGGTCCCTTCGGCATCCATCACGTACAGCTGCGGCGAACCGGCTGCGGATGAGGTGAAAGCGATCTGGCGGCCGCTTGGAGACCACGCCGGCTGGGTGCTGATCCCACGTGTGTGTGTCAGCCGGAAGGGTGTGCCGCCCTCGGTGGGAACCGCGAAGATGTCCGTCTCGCCCCCGTCGCCCGCCGCGAACGCGATGAGCTTTCCGTCGGGCGAGAAGTTTGGAGAGGAGTTCACCCCGGGCAGGGTCGAGATCGCCTTGAGATATCCCTCGGTCGGCCGGAAGATGAAGAGCTGCGGTGAGCCCCTGAGAAAGCTTGTGAACGCGAGCCATTGGCCGTCCGGCGACCACGCCGGGGAGAGGGCAATGGAGCGATGGCTGGTGAGCTGCTGCAGCTCGCTGCCGTCCCAGCGCATGACCCACAGCTCCTTGCTGCCGCTCCGATCGGAGACGAAGGCGATTCGTGACAGAAACGGGCCGGGCTTCCCTGTGAAAAGGTGGATGAGCTCGTTGGCCAGCGAGTGTGCCATCGTCGTGGCCAGATTGACCGTGCCCTGGAAACGCCGTGAGTACGCCACCTCGCCGGAGGTGAGGTCCCACAACCGGACTTCCAACACGAGCTGGTTCCCTGCGCCTGCGATGCTACCGTCGAGGAGGAACTGCGCCCCGACCGAACGCCACCGCTGGCGCGTGAGGTTCGGGTTGTTGGGGTCGACGACCACGAGACGCGCGCTCTCGGGGGAGACCAGGCCGACAACCGCCGTCTCGCCGAGGTCCTTGCGGAGGGTTGCGAGCAGGGTCGAGGCCGCGCTCGGCTCGGTGCCCGGCCGCGAGAGGAAGTCGGGCATGGCGATCACGACCCTGGTGAGCCCGGGGCTGGTGACCTTCAGGTACACCTCGTCCTGGGCGACGGCAGGGCGACCTGCCGAGATCGCGGCGACTAGGGCGCAAATTGCGAACACTCTTCTTTTCACGGGCCGAACTCCAGGTGCAGCGTCAACGTGCTCCCGCCGAAGCTCTGCGGAAGAGGCGGGAACGGCGCAGAAGCATACACTGCGCGGAGCGCAGCGCGATCAAATGCAGCCGTCTGGCTCTCGGCTTCAAGGCCGGCCTCGACGAGCCGTCCGCTTCGGTCGATGACGCAACGGACGCGACAGCTTGTTCCGGTTGGCGAGGGTGGCCGAAACCAGTTGCCCTCGATGAGCGCAAGAACCCGGTTCAGGTAGTACGTGAAAGGGAACGCCTCCTCGCCGGCGCCGCCAGCCACCCCAAGGGCGACGCCGCTCGTCCCCGAGGCGACTGCAGTTCCGGGACCGCCCGGGCCTGCGTGCGCCTCTCCAACCGAAGTGCGCGGCGGTTCGGCGGCTTTCTCCGCCCGGCGGGCCGCCTGCTTGTCCGGGATCACGTGTCGAGGCTGGGGCTCGACCGTCTTCCGACCCCTCACCTTATTCGCGACGGCCTCGACTGGAGGGCGTGACGCCGGTGCGGGCACGGCGGCGGTTGCCGGCTTGCTCGGTGCCGCCGCCCCGGTCCTCGGTTCTGCGGTGATCCTGACCTGGACACGAGGGAGCGTGAGTGCGCGCCGACCGTGGCTCGGCGTCAGGAGGATCAGCGCCGCGGCGGTCATGTGGATGCTCAAGGCGCCCGCCACGGCCCATCGCCATCGGAGGTCCAGGTGGGCTCGCCGCTCAAGCTCCTCCGAGACCGGATCGGTCATCGTTCCTCCGGGGGTGCGGTGACCATTCCGATCTCCTCGACGCCCATCCGGTTCAGGGTCGCCAGCACCTCCATCACGAAGCCGTAGGGGAGCTGCTGGTCCCCCTTCAGGTACACAGGCCTTGGCCCTCCGGCAAGGAGAGGGCCAAGCTTCTGAGCAAGAAGCTTGGCATGGACCGGCTGGTCGCCGAGCAGCACGAGCCGGTCGCGGGTCAGGGTAAGTACGATCGGCTCGGCGCCTTTCTGGACCAGCGGAGGGGCGGCCTGACGCGGGAGCTCAACCTGGAGGCCCTGCACCAGCATCGGAGAGGTGACGATGAAGATTATGAGCAGGACGAGCATCACGTCCACCAGAGGGGTGATATTGATCTCCGCCAGGTTTTCGAAGTCCTCGCTGGAAGTCCGAAACGCCATCGTTCTTCTCCTAGGTGAAAGTGCGTTCGGTCAAGTTCAGAAACTCCAGCAGGAAGTCCTCCATCAGCCCGCGCTGCCGCCGTAACGCCCCGAGGAACGCGTTGTAAGCGACGACGGCTGGAATGGCAGCGGCGAGACCGGCGGCGGTGTTGATCAGCGACTCCGCGATACCCGGCGCGACAGTGACGATGGACGTCGACCCCGAGGCGGCAATGGCGTGAAACGTGGTCATGATGCCCCAAACCGTGCCGAACAGGCCGATGAAGGGTGTTGCCGAGGCCGTTGTTGCGAGAAAGGGGAGGTAGCGCTGCAACCTGGCTCCCTCGATCCCGATTGCACGCTGAAGCGCCCGTTCGACCGCCGCCAGGCTCTTGATCTGGCCGGCGGCCTGGCCTGTCCGCTGCAGCACTCGCACCTGGGCTTCGAGCTCGAGGTAGCCGGCTCGGAACATTCCGGCGAGCGGGGCCCGGGGGCTCCTTGTTGCCGCAGCCTGGACGTCGGCTAGGCGTGTCGCACGGCGGAACTCGGCCAGGAACGACCGATTCTCGCCGTCGGCCTGGCGGAGCTGGAACAGCTTCAAGAGCATGAGAGTCCAGGAGGCAAGGGAGAAAACCCCCAGGACCGCCAAGACCGACTTTGCCACCGGACCGGTGGCGCCGAAAGCCTGCAGTATCTCGCTCACGGGGGAGATTCTACGCGGACGGCGACGGCTGACCAAGCGGCTTCGGCCGATGGACCACCATCGTGCCGGCCAAAAGATCGTGCAGGGCCTTGCGGTCGCGGCGGAACGGGATAACCAAGAACCCCAGCCCCAGTGTGAGGACCGTCACCACGCCCGCCGCAAGGCGCAGGAACGCGCGGCTGTATCCGATCGGGAGTCGCTGTCGCCAGTCAAGGAGGCGCAGGCCGCAGAGCCTCATCCCGGGTGAACCGGCGCGGCGTGCCCATCCGTGGACGAGGTAGAAGAACACGTAGACGAGCCAGAGGGTCGTGCAGGCTCCCGTGAGCATGGATTTCATCTGCAGGCTCGGCGGCAGCGTGTCAGGTGCGAGGAAGTGGTGTTCGACCAGGAGGGTCAGGAGCAGGGGAGCGTAGGGGATGGCCGAGCCGATCACGAAAAGACCGATGTCCGCCAGGACCGCAAGCAGACGCCAGCCGAGTCCGGCTGGCCTGACAGGGGACCCGTCATCGGCATAGCCTTGATCGGCGCGGGTCGCTGCCGGGAATGGAGGCCGGTCGGGCGGAAGGTCGCCGCGCTCAACGTTGCCTCGCAGTGCCCCGAAGCGAATCACATCGCCGGCAACAACCTCCTGCGGTGCCAGGACGCGCGCGCCGTTGAGGAAGGTGCCGTTGGAGGACCCAAGGTCCTCGAGTACGAGCTGCGCCTCCCGCCAGACGAAAGCGGCATGGAGCCGGGAGACGGTATCTTCGCGGAGGCGCACATCACACGAACGGCTGCGGCCGATAACGACCTTTTCTTCGTCGAGCGGATACGTCATCTCGCCCAGGCGCAGGCGGAGCGAACGACGCTCAGAAGGGCGAGATGCCGCCACGATCGTTGTGGATCAGCCAGAGGCCCGAGTAGGCACGTAGGAGGCGGAATCGACACCGGTACAGAGGCTCCAGGAACTCGGTGTCACCGCGGTAGAGGGCGTCGTCGACGAGCCAGCCGAAACGGCGCTCGATCTCCGATGCACGCTGGAGAGATTGAGAAGCTCTTTCGAGCGTCTCAGCGAGGTGCTCCGAGCCTCGTTTCTGCAGACGATCGATCTCGCGCGCTTCGTCGTCCATACGGATCCGGAGCGCAGCCGCCTGCACGAGGAGGCGGGCGCGCTCATGCTCCAGGGAGCCGAGTTGGGCCCTGGTGTCGAGCAACCTCCTGTAGGCGTCCACCTCGCACGCCTCGAGTCTCAGCGTTGCTAGCTCCTTCGCGCTGACGGCTTCGGCCGCAGGTCGATCATCCCCCACCAACTCAAGCGCAAACAGAATCTTGCTCACGTACTCCTGGAGCAGTCCGTCGGCCTGGAGGGCAGGAATGGGGGATACCGCACCGGACCCGGGCGCCGCGGCATTGGCAGCGGGAGAACCCGCGAACGTCTCCCTATCGGGCCGCGGCGTGGGCGGAGGAGCTACGGTTCCGAGCTGGGCTACGTCGAACTGGTCGAGGATTCGGTTGAGCGCGAGCCTCAGCTTGAGCGCATCTTCGCGTCTGAGGTTCTCGGTCTGCTTGCCTTCGTCGAAGCGTTTTTGGGCCGACGTGAAGATCTCGAGCATTTCCCGCAGGTCCGGCGTAGCCATCTCGGGATGGCCAGCGAGCTGCTTCTCGAGCTCCTTGACCTTGTTCGTGTCGGCCAGCAGAGCGGTCTCTTCGTCCTCCCAAAGCGTCCGGAAGCGATTCTTGATATTCACCGTCGTCTCGAGCAGCACTGGAAGAAGGCGAGGGTGAAGCATCGTCTCGCCGAGACGGCGCTTGAGAGACCGGAAACGGTCGAGGGCGCCGCCGCTGACCAGCTCGGTGAAAGTCCGGCACGCGAGAACCTCGTTCTTGAGTTCCGCTAGGGCATGGAGCAGTACGTCGAGCTCCTGTTCGGAAGTCCGAGACGGAGGGCGCAGCTGGAGCAGCGGAGTCACCAGCCTTTCGATCTCGTGACGCTCGCGGACGAGACTTCCCTGATCCCCGCGCGGAATCTCGGCAAGCCGTGTGAAGAGGATGTCGAGCTTGTCGAGGGTGTCCTCCGCGACGATGTGATCCTCGAGGTAGAACTTGATTATCGCTAGGAGGACCTTCTCGTCCTGGTTGCGCAGGCGGTCGAAGAAACGGCGGAGGAGTGACGGCGGGATCTGCGCGTCAATCTCGAGGAGCTTGCGGGCGTGACCGTCGAGCTTGGTGTTGAGCTGGCTGATCGTCTTTTCTGTCCGTCCGGTCTCGGGGTGGCCAAGGCTGGAACCGAGCTGGCGGAGTTCGCTGAACAGGGCCGGAAAGTCGATCTCGATCGGGCAGGACGAGTTGAAGAGGTGCTTGAACAATCCCTGCAGGTACTGGTAAAACGTCCATTGAGACCGACAACGGTCGGCCAACCGGACATATAGCTGGTTCAGCTCGTGGAGCCCGATAGCACTCATTTCTATGACATCCTGAGCGAGTCTACACCAGCGGTGCAGCGCAGAAAAGGGGAGGTGGCCAGTGCTTAAGGACAGGTTGATAGCGGCCGAGAAGATCGGGCAAATCGTCTCAACTCTGGCGGACGAAATCGACGCCGACCTCGAGGGCCGCGATCCCGTTTTCATCTGTGTCCTCAAAGGGGCGGTCTACTTTTTCACCGCCTTGACCCAGAAGCTGCACCGTGACGTTGTCGTCGACTTCATCCAGGCCTCATCGTACGGCGCGACTACCGAGTCCTCGGGAACGGTCACGCTCATCAAGGACGTCACCGTGGACATCGCAGGCAAGGACGTCTACGTCGTCGAGGACATCGTGGACACGGGGCTGACGCTAGCCGATGTCGTCGCTCTGCTGAAGGCGCGTCACCCCCGGACGGTCCAGGTGGTTGCTCTGCTCTCGAAACCCTCGCGCCGCAAGGTGGAGATACCCCTCGACTTCCTCGGTCTCGAGATCGAGGATCACTTCGTGGTTGGCTACGGCCTTGACTTTGCAGAGCGCTTCCGTAACCTTCCGGAGATTTGGGACCTTGTTCCCGAGCCGGAGGGGACATGAAGATTGAGTTGGAAAAGGTTCAAACCGACGCGGCGCCGAGGGCCATCGGACCCTACAGTCAAGCCATCCGGTGCGAAGATTGGGTGTTCGTTTCGGGTCAAATCCCGCTCGACCCTGCAACTGGCATCCTTGTTGGCGGCGACTTCGCCCAGCAGGTGGGCCGGGTGCTGGAGAATATCGATGCCGTGCTCCGGGCTGCTGGGTGCGGTCGTGCCAACGTCGTGAAGACCACCGCCTATCTGACCGACCTTGGTCGCTTCGCGGAGTTCAACGAGATCTACGCCACGTTCTTCGGCCACCACCGGCCTGCACGCGCGGTGGTTGGCGTAGCGGCGCTGCCCCGCGGCGCGCAGGTCGAGGTGGAAGCGGTGGCGGTGCGGTGATGGATCCTGTGGTCCAGGCGCGCGTATTGGTCCGCGGCGCCGGAGAACTCGGCAGCGCCGTGGCTGTCCATCTCGCGCACCAGGGGTTCGGACGCATACTGCTCGTCGAGCGAGCGTTTCCGAAAGCGGTTCGGCGCAACGTTTGCTTTTCGGAAGCCGTGTTCAACCACGGGAAGACGGTCGACGGGGTCACGGCCCGGTTCGTCATGCTGCTGTCCGAGGTCGACATGGTTCACGAGCTCGGTGACCTCGCGATCACGACGCAACCCCTGCCGGAGGTATTCGCGGCCTGGCCTCCGGACATCTTCGTTGATGCGGCAATGCTCCGCTCCAACTGGGGCCTCACGAGGGAACTGGCGTCGCTCGTCATCGCTCTCGGCCCGGGTTACCAGGCGGGCAAGGACTGCCATGCCGTGGTTGAAACGGTTCGGGGCCCCCAGCTCGGGCGCGTGCTGCTGGGCGGCCAGACACTGCCGTCCGAGCCGCCGGCGGAGATCATGGGGTTTACCCAAGAGCGGGTGATCAAGGCCCAGCGCCCAGGCATTTTCCGCACCAATCACGACATCGGTGACCGGCTCGAGCAGGGCGAGAAGGTCGGTGTGGTGGTGCTCTTGCTGACGCGTGAAGACCTCTACCGCGGCGTGCCGGTTGACTCCGAATACCCGGTGGTCGCGCGGATCAGCGGTGTCGTGCGCGGGCTCCTTCGCGACGGCGTGCCGGTGGAGACCGGAGACAAGATAGGGGATATCGACCCTCGCGGCATCACCGAGGATCTGAGACACATTTCTGACAAGGCCCAAAGAGTCGCCGAAGGCGTGCTCGAGGCGATCGTCCTCGAGAGGGATCGCCTCCGCCTCCGTGAGGCGGCGACGACATGACGCCCGGCGACCTCTCCCAGGGCGTCGTACTGGCCCTGGGAGGCGGCGGGATACGCGGAGCGGCCCACCTCGGTGTCCTCGCCGAATTCGAGAATTGTGGCGCCGAGGTTCGGGGGATCGCCGGCACCAGTTCGGGCGCCCTCATGGGTGCTCTCTGGTTGCTCAATGGCGCCGAGCCGGCGATCCGGTTGGTGAAAGCCTTCCTAACCCGCGGGATGGGAGACGAAGGTCCGGACTTGGAAGGTACGGCTGGTGGGCACGGCAGCTCCGGCTGGCGCCGGCTCCGGCATGCCCTGACGCTCGCCAGGGTCACGCTCTTGGGGACGCCGATCAGCCACAAACGGTTCTTCGAGCGGATAGCGTGTCTTCTTCCGGACATTGACATCGAAGCCCTTCCGAGGCCATTCGTCGTGACCGCCACGGATAGCATCACTGGCCGGGAGGTGAGGCTGACGCGGGGCTCACTCCGGCTGGCGGTGGCGGCCAGTTCCGCGATGCCGGGCCTCGTTCGCCCGTTTATGTGGGCCGGTCGGCCACTCCAGGACGGAGGCGCTGTCGCAGAGATCCCGGTCGCGGCCGCTAGGGAGCTCGGCTCTCCTGTGGTTGCAGTGGAGGTAAGCGAAGCACTCACACGTTATGAACGTGGGTCGGACCGTGCCCCACGTGTGTTTTTCCGCGTTGCGGCGATGGGATGGCAGGAGCTGCGGAGAAGGATCCTCGCAGAAGCGGACGTCGTGATTGCCCCGGCCGTCAACCACCTGCATTGGGGGGACTACCCCGCGTTTGATGAGGCTGTCCAGGCTGGCCGGGTGGCCGCCCGGAGGTTCCTCGATCAGACCTGATGTCTGAAGCTCCGGTACAGCCGAAGGGAGGGGGACAGCCGTACCGGCCCCGGCGTGGACACTCCCTCGAGGCGCAGGTCCAGCAAGGCCCTCGCGGCTCGACCCCTATCTGGGTGCCTCGTTCCCGGGTACCGAGAAGGATGGCATCACGCCCCCGAGCACCCTCACCGTGTCGCGTGCGATGACACGCTCCTCGTTTGTCGGTATGACGGCAACCGCCGTGCGGGACCCGGGGCGGGAGATGAGGGTTTCTTTTCCTCGCGGGGTCGTACGGTTGGCCTCTTGGTCCAGCTCGATGCCCAGGAATTCCATGCCGCTGACGGCCTGCTCTCGGACGAGTGGCGAATTCTCACCGATGCCACCGGTGAACGTCACGGCATCCACCCCGCCCATCGCGGCTGCGTAGGCACCGATGTACTTTTTGATGCGGTAGCAGAAGATCTCGAACGCGAGGACCGCGCGCTTGTTCCCGGCCTTGCAAGCGGCTTCAATCTCACGCATGTCGGATGAGACGCCGGAGATCCCATACAGCCCCGAGTGTTTGTTCAGCATCGCGTTCAGCTGAGCGAGAGTGACCTCTTCCATCGCCATGACCCACGGCAGGATGGCGGCGTCCAGGTCGCCGCTTCGGGTGCCCATCAGAAGGCCTTCGAGAGGCGTGAAGCCCATGGTGGTATCAACCGATCTCCCGCGATCGACGGCAGCCATCGAACAGCCGTTGCCAAGGTGGCAGGTGATGATCCGGAGATCCTCGAGCGGGCGTCCGAGCAGCTTTGCAGTCCGGATCGAAACGAACCGGTGCGAAGTGCCGTGGAACCCGTAGCGTCGAATCGAGTGGCGGGTGTAGAGCTCGTACGGCAGCCCGTAGACGAACGCTCTCGGCGGGATCGACTGGTGAAATGCCGTGTCGAACACCGCGACGTGAGGAACGTTCGGCAGGAGGCTCCGCGCGGCGACCAACCCGCGCAGGTTGTGAGGGTTGTGAAGGGGTGCCAGGACGACGCACTCCTCGATCATCGCTTCGACCTCGGGTGTCACGAGGACCGACGACGCGAACTTTTCGCCCCCATGCACCATGCGATGGCCCACTGCCTCGATCTCCGAGGCGGCCGAAAGGACGCCCTGCTGGGGGTGAGCCAGAACCCTGAGAATCCTCTCAACCGCGGCCCGGTGCTCCAATATCTCCGCGATCTCTTGGTAGGGTTTCCGGCCCGGTACCTCCATGGCCAGTCGCGAGTCGGAGAGGCCGATCTTCTCGACTCCGCCCCTCGCCAGAGTGCGATCGGTGTCGGCCTCGATCATGTCCAGCGAGGTTTCGATGACCTGGAACTTCACCGATGACGAACCGCAGTTGAGGACCAGGACTTTCATTTTTCTGCTCCAGACCCGAGTGACACCTGGGACGGTCTCGACTCCTAGCTCAATTTCGGCGTGTCGTCCGGCAGGCGATCGAGTCGGCTTCGTTCGCTGTCGTAGGTAAAGAACCCCTTGCCGACGCGCGCTCCCGTCTGACCGGCCCGCACGAGCTTCCGAATGATGGGGCAGGGCCGGAATTTTGCCTCGCCGGTTTCGTGGAAGAGGTGCTCCAGCCAGTTTAGGACCCGGTGCAACCCGACGCGGTCGGCCCACTCGAGGGGTCCCTGACGGAACTCGTACCCGAGCTTGATCGCCAGGTCCACCTCGGCGGCGCTGGCCACGCCTTCCATCACCACGTTAGCCGCCTCATTGATCAACGGCATTATCACGCGCGTGGTCACAAAGCCCGGCGACTCGAACTCCTGTATCGGTACCTTTCCGAGGATACGGACGAACCTGCGCGCGCTCTCGAAGGCGTCGTCGCTGGTCACCTGTCCCTTCACGACCTCGACGACGCGCGTCGTCGTGACGGGGTAGAGAAAGTGCATGCCGAGAATGCGCTGGGGGTGCCGCAATCCCTGCGCCAGCTCGCTGATAGAGAGCGTCGAGGTGTTGATGATGACCGGGATCTCGGGCTTGAGCACCTCGTCGAGCTCGGCGATGAGGTCCCGCTTCGCGGCGAAATCCTCGTTGATCGTCTCGATCACCAGATCACATCCGGCGGTCTGTCTCAGATCGGTCGTGAACTCGATTCGTGCGAGGATGGCTTTCTTCTCGGCCTGGGTCAGACCCCAGCGGTCGATCTCGCGGTCGAGATCCTTCTCGAGAAGATCCTTGACCTGGTCGGTGCGCTCCGGCGTGATGTCCCGCACCACGACCCCCAGGCCCGCCTGCGAAACGCGCGTGGCGATGGAGCGTCCCATCATCCCGCCGCCGACGACGCCGATGCGATGAAGCTCATGGTCGCTCATGGTTGTGAAACCTAGCGCAAGGTGATGAAAGTGTCAACGTCGTGCTAACATACGTTGGTGAAGAGAAAGGGCCTCCTGCCTTGCTTGGCGGCGGTGCTTTGTGCCGCGATGGCGGCGGCGGAGCCTGCCCGCCAGGAGTTCCCCGGGTTTCAGGTGAGCGACCTCACAGGTCAGACTCTTGGGGTCAAGGAGCTTTTTGGTAAGGCCACGGTCCTGAATTTCTGGGCCACGTGGTGTGGGCCCTGCCGTACGGAGCTGCCCGCGCTACAGAGTCTCCTCAACGAATTCGGGGGAAAGGGCCTCGTGGTACTGGCCGTGGATGTCGACGTGCAGGTACCGCCTGAGGAGGACTGGGTCGGGCAGCAGCTCCAGCTCGCCAAACCGCGAATCGATGCGTTTCTCCAGAAATCGAATGTGACGTTGCCCGTGTATGTGGTGGACGGCAAGACGCAAGCGGAACTCAACCTTGAACGGATCCCGTTGACTGTTCTACTCGATGGTAAGGGAGGGGTTGTGCGGATCTACTCGGGATACTCGCCCGCGTATTCGAAAGACCTCCGCGAGCAGGTCCTGGGAATCCTGGCCGGGCGCTCTCAACAGGGAGGGAAGTGAAATGCGGAAATGGCTCGTCGTCTTGTGCCTTTCGATCGTCCTGGTGCCCTGGGCAAATGCGCAGGGCACGCCGAACACTGTCGAGCTGACCCCAACTGCCGGCTACTGGTTCGGCGACACGATCTCCCGTGGCGTGATCAACAGCGTCGACTTCGACGTCACTATCGATGACGCTCCTTCGTACGGCCTGAGGATCGCCTACCGGTTCACGCCAAACCTGGCCTTGGAGGGGTTTTTCACGCGCGAGCGGGCCGATCTTGTCACCGGCCATGGCGATCTCTTCTCGGGGGCAAGCAGGGTCGGACGGATGGACATAACCGCCGCGGAGGCAAACGTCGAGTTTGCCTTCGGCCACAAGCGGCTGGTGCCGTTCATCGTCGGGGGTATCGGCGCGATGAGGCTTGAGCCCACACTCTCTGTGGGCCAGAGCGGAAACGGTAACCTGTCCGGCGACACGAGGTTCCTCGGTGACTTCGGAGGTGGGTTCAAAGTGTTCTTCACTCCGGCCGTGGCGCTCCGCTTTGATTGGAGAGGTCACAGCGTCAACGTGGACAATCGGCGGGGTTGCGACTGGTGGGGCGACTGCTCCTATGATCGCAACTGGTTGACCTTCACGGAGGTCGGACTCGGGTTGACCTTCGTATTCTGAAGTTCTGTAGGACCATGCCCGCGATTCGGTTTCGGCAGCTGCTGGCCAAGACCGCTGCCACAACCCTTCTCGTCCTCGTGGCCGCTGGGGCCTCGAGTGAGCAGCCGCCGGGCGCGGAGGTCTTCCGCGCGACCGCGGAGGTGACCTCGATCCTGGTTCCGGTCACCGTGAAGGACAAGCGGGGGCGCCTCGTCCCGACGCTGGAGAAAGGGAGCTTCCACCTCTTCGTGGACGACATCGAGTTCCCGATCAGGTCCTTCTGGCGTGAGGGTGGCCTCCCGATCTCCTACACCTTCATCGTGGATGTGTCGGGATCGATGAACGGTCGGCGGCTCAACAGGACTCGTGACGCGATCATGGAGTTCGTGCGGCAACTCAGGCCCGACGACGAGGCGTGCCTGATCACTTTCGGGGGCGGCGAGGTCAAGCGACGTTTGGCCTTCGGGACGGATCCCACGCTCCTGCCGAGGGTGCTCGAGTCGCTCCACGGCTACGGAACGACGGCTCTCTACGACATGCTGACGGCAACGCCTCAGGCGATGGAGGGCACTCACAACGTGAGACGGGTCCTCCTGCTGTTCACCGATGGGGTCGACACGGCGTCCGCCGTGACCCCCGCCGACGCGGTGAAGATCCTGGAGGGGCTCGCCGATCCGCTCTACGTGCTGGGGATCGAACCTCCACCGGCCGAGGAGGGCCCGCCCGACAGCTACGAGGACCTTCTCGCGCGCTTTGCCGCCGCCAGCGGTGGACGCTACCTGCGGGTTGAGACGGCGGCCAAGCTGCCTCAATTCGCGCGGGATCTGCGGCGGGAACTCACGATGCGATACATCATCACATTCGAGCCTTCGGGGCTCGGCACCGTGAAATGGCGTAAACTCGAGGTACACGTGGACGGGGGGTACGCAGTGCTGGCCAGGCAGGGTTACCGAGGGACGCTTCCGTGACGGCGGCGCGGCAGGACTTGACAGGTCAAGGGAATGCTGTGCTATAAAGTACAAGTTAGTTGACAGAGTGATCTGACAATGCGGGAGACCTGAGGCAAGGGAGGATGCTCATGAGAAAGTCGCTGTGGGTTGTTCTTGCGGTGGGGCTAGTCGTCACGCTAAGCAGGTCGAAGCGACCCAGATGGACGTCACAAACCTGAAGAAGTCCGACGCGGTGCAGAACGACGAGATTGCAAAGCTCTCGGACACCACCAAGGAAGCGCTGGCCCGTGCCAACGAGGCGAACAAGATTGCGAATCACAGCTTCCTGTTCGAGGTGACGCTGACCGATGAGGCCGTGCACTTCGGCTTCAACAAGAGCGACCTCTCGGCCGACGCGAAGGCCGCCCTCGACGCCTTCGCCAAGCGCGTCAAGGACGAGAACAAGAACGTGTACATCGAGGTCCAGGGCCACACCGACGGCATCGGGTCGGAAAAGGTCAACCTCACTCTGGGCCAGACCAGGGCGGAAACGGTCATGCGGTACCTGAACATGCAGCACGGCTTCCCGCTGCACCGCATGAACGCAGTGTCCTATGGAAAGTTCAAGCCGATTGCCGACAACAAGACCGCCGACGGACGCGCGAAGAACCGCCGCGTGACCCTCGTAGTCCTGTTCTGATCCTCACGCATCGGCTGGCCTGATTCGGGCGCCCCGGTTCTTCGGAGCCGGGGCGCCTGTGTCTTCTTGCGCTGAAGGTGACGGGTGTTGAAACCCGGCCAATGTCCCTGCACATGGCCGATGGTGCCGTCTAGCATTATGATGGTAGGGACGGACGTCGGAGGTGGGACGTGAAGAGACTTGTGATGCTCCTGGCAGCTCTAGTGGTGGCCGTGGAGGTACAAGGGGCCACCGTAGTTCTGACGGGCGGCAAGCGCCTGGAAGTCGCGAAATACTCCCTCAACGGCAGCTATGTGACCGTCGAGTACGCGAACGGCCGCCGCGAGTCGTACCCTCTCTCGGCCGTTGACCTCGGGGCCACCGAGGCCGCCAAGGGCGAGAAGACCTCTCCGGCCAAGCCTGCGGCTGAGGCAGGACCTCACAGCCCCTTCCTGGGGGCGAAGTCTTCCGGCGGGAGCGGCGCGTTGCTCGTAACCGATGCCGATGTGAAGCACATCGAAAAGGGGGACGAGGAGGCCGCCTCGGAAGACAAGGAGGAGCAACCAGAGGATTCGGGCAACCAGGTCGTCCTCGTCAGCTACGACAAGAAGCTCGCGGCCAAGGGCCAGTGGGACATCACGGCCACGGTCGCGAACCTGGGTAAGAGCCCGGTCCAGGGCGTGAGCGCTCTCGTCCGAGTCCTGGACCTCGGCGGGAAGCCGCTGGCTTCCGGCTCCGGCGTCCTCAACGGCAAGCTCGAAGCTGGCAAGCAGGGAACGATCACCGCGCGGGTGATCATGGAAGGAGAGCCGGCACAGGTCGCCGTCGATCTCAGCTGGCAGGAGATCCGGCCGGTCCCGACCCCGGCTGCGCCAAAGGCTCAAACGCCCGTTCCGGTGGGTGCCGCCGCTAAGCCTGAGGCGACCGCGCTGCCGAACAACCCCTCACCGATGGCCGTGCAAACGAACCCGATGTCCCTGGTGCCTCCGACGTCGGTGGGGACGGCGCCGCAAGCGCCGCCACAGGAGCCGCCCACTCCGAAGTGACCGGCGCCTGCGAGGCTGAAGCGCCTACTCCTCCACTTTGGCGCGCTTTGCGTCCCAAAACATGTACGCGACCAGGCCCAGGTAGAAAGCGAGAGCCACGAGTTCGCCCCGGGTACCCTCGCCGTTTGCCAGAAGGTTCACGCCGAGGTTGGCCCTGACCAGCCCGACCCATGGGAGGTCGAACCCCTGGCTCAGGAACTTCAGCAGCGCAGCGATCACGCCCATCACGGCCCCGCCAGCGATGAACCCGGATGCGATGAGCGTGCCGCGGTTGGACCGGGCGCTCGCGACCTTCTCGTTCCCCTTGGCGGACTTCTGCACCAGATGCGCAACCAACCCGCCGACGACGAGCGGAGCGTTGAGCTCGAGCGGGATGTACATCCCGAGGGCGAACGCCAACGTCGGCACGCCGATCATCTGCATGGTGAGGGCGATCAACACCCCAACGCCGTACAACAACCACGGGACCGGCTCGTTGGACATGAGGGTCTTGATCACCGCTGCCATCGCATTCGCCTGCGGCGCCACCAAGACCTCGGAGGCCGGGTGCTGGGCGGACGCCACGAATCCGTACGACTGGTTGAGGAGCAGGATGACCGATCCGACGGTGAGGGCCGCGAATATCGTGCCGAGCATCTTCGACCGCTCCTGGACGGCAGGGGTCGCACCAAGCCAGTAGCCGACCTTCAGATCGGTCACGAAACCTCCGGCCATCGAAAGCGCCGTGCACACAACGCCGCCGATGAGCAACGCCGCTAGCATCCCGCTCGGGCCGGACAGCCCCGCCTTGACCATGAACACCGACGTGAGAATCAGGGTCATGAGCGTCATCCCCGAGACGGGGTTCGTGCCGACGATCGCGATCGCCCGCGCGGCAACGGTGGTGAATAGGAAGGAAATGACCACCACGACCCCGAGCGCGATGAGCGACAAAGTGGTCGGGCGGCCCTCCGAGCCCAGGACGCCGAAGCGGAAGAACACCCAGATGGCGACGGCCACCACCGCGATGCCGCCGATCACCCAGGCCATCGGCACGTCGCGATCGGTGCGCTCTCCGCCGTTGCTCGGTCCCTTGCCGGCGAAGAGTTCCTTGAAACCGAGAGAGAAAGCCTTGACGATGATGCGCCAGCTGCGGAGGATTCCCATGATGCCGGCGGCGGCGATCGCTCCGATGCCGATGTGGCGGACGTACGAGCGGAAGATCTGCTCCGCGGACATGCTCCCGATCAGCGTACCGTCGCTGACCGGGGGAACGGCGACGCCCAGGTGTGCGCCGAAGTGCCCGACCAGGGGAACCAGCAGGAACCAGGATAGGAACGACCCGGCGCAGATGATCGACGAGTACTTGAGTCCGATGATGTAACCGAGGCCCAGGATCGAGGAAAGGACGTCAAGCCGGAACACCAGTTTGGCCTTCTCGGCCAAACCCTCCAGAAACCCAAGCGACCGGGTCGTGAACACCTCCGCCCATCCCTGGAAGTGAATGATCACGAAGTCGAACACACCGCCGACCGCAGCGGCTGCTGCAAGGACACGGGCCTGCTTTCCGCCCGCCTCGCCAGCGACCAGGACCTCGGTTGTCGCGGTGGCCTCGGGAAACGGGAACTCGCCGTGCATCTCCTTGACGAAGTAGCGCCGCAACGGGATCAAGAACACGATCCCCAATGCGCCTCCGAGCAACGCGGCCAGAAACAGCTTCACGAGGTTGACGTCTAGCCCCAGGATGAAGAGCGCCGGCAGCGTGAAGATCGAGCCAGCCACGACGAGTCCGGACGCGGCGCCGATGGACTGAACGATGACGTTCTCGAGGAGGGTCGAGCGCCTCTTGAACATCACGCCGAATCCCACCGCCAGGATCGAGATCGGAATCGCCGCCTCGAACACCTGCCCGACCTTGAGTCCGAGGAACGCGGCAGCGGCGGAGAAAACGACGGCCATTACAAGGCCAAGGACGACCGACCGGCCCGTCCACTCGGGGACAGTCTCCGCGGCCGGGACGGGGGGCTGGTAGGTCTCGCCTGGTTTGAGTGTGCGGTACGCGTTCTCGGGAAGAGTGCGGTGGCTGGTTTCCATTGGCGCGGGCCCTCCAGGGTGCGACCTGCGGGAGCTTACGGGTGGCGCGCCTCGAAAATCAAGCAGAAGCGCTGGCCCTTGTCGCGGCTCGGCGAGCGCGGCATACTACCGGCGGAGGCCGTACGTGGTGAAGACACACTGGAGAATCCTGGTCGCGAAACCCGGCCTGGACGGCCACGACCGAGGTGCCAAGGTTGTTGCGCGTGCCCTGCGGGACGCCGGTTTTGAAGTCATCTACACCGGGCTGCGACAAACGCCAGCTCAGATCGCACTGGCGGCGGTGCAGGAGGACGTTGACGCGGTCGGATTGTCGAGCCTGTCGGGAGCACACCGCGAGCTGTTCCCGGCGGTCGTGACGGCGCTGCGGGAAGCCGGTGCCGGCGGTGTTCTTGTCTTTGGCGGCGGAGTGATCCCCGAGGAAGATCTCCCGACTCTGCGGCAGCAGGGGATCGAACATGTGTTCCCACCCGGCACCGACACCCGAGACATCGTTCGTTTTCTGCGGGAACGGCTGGGGATCGTTGCAGGTCAACCGCCGAGGGCCTGAAGCAGTTTCTCGCTGACGATCTCTCCGAGTTTCAAGTAACCGGCGATCGCTCGCTTGCCGAGGCGGTCGGTGTGGACGCCGGCCGCGACAACCACCGTCGCGCCGAGTTCGGTCGCAAGCTTCTCGGCGAGCGGCCGGGCGAGGGCCTCTTCACGGTGGGGCGGGACCGCGAGAACCGAGCTGGTTACGCTGGTCCGCCGAGGATCTCCAGTAGACGGATGGGGTCGAGCCAGAACCACGCAACCGACATGCGGTCGGTCTCCGCCGGTAATCGTGACACTGAGGTCCCCCCCGGCACGGCAGGCGATGGCCTCGAGGCGGAGAGCACCGCGGACCGCAGTCACCCTGATGGTAGCTGACCTTCCCACCATGATCCGGAATGATACTCTCGCGGTGATGCTTCTAGGACGAGGCGAGCCGGGGCTCGCCACTCAAGGAGGTAACGATCATGCATGAACGACATGGCTTCGTGACATTCAAGGGAACTCCGCTCACTCTTCTGGGACAGGCTCCGCAGGTCGGGAGCAAGGCTCCGGAATTCGTCGCGCTCCGGGGGGACCTGTCACCGTTCTCTCTTAGCCAGATGGCCGGAAAGACCGTCGTCATCAACTCGGTGCCTTCGCTCGACACGGCTGTGTGTGCCATGCAGACGCGACGCTTCAACCAGGAGGCTGCCGCTCTCGGAAGCGATGTCAAAGTTCTGGTGATCTCGATGGACCTTCCGTTCGCGCAGCAGCGCTTTTGCGCCACCGAAGGCATCGCAAACCTCGAGACCCTGTCGGACCATCGCGACGCATCGTTCGGAACTTCGTACGGCCTGCTTCTGAAGGAGCTGCGCCTGCTCGCTCGAGGAGTCCTGGTGGTCGACAAGGGTGGTGTCCTGCGCTACCAGCAGCTCGTGCCGGAAGTGGCTCAGGAACCCGACTACGACGAGGCCCTCGCGGCCGTCAAGGCGTTGCGCTAGGGCCGCCGCGCGGGTCGGACGGAACTCCTGGGATAGCCAGGAACTCCTGCCGACCTACGAGCTGTCCTTCGCTGGTCCAAACCTCGGCTCTGTACCTCCCGGGCGGGAGCCCGGTCGGCCCCGCGTTGACCGCGTACCACACGCGGAACCCGCGGCGATGGGCCACAACGTCCAAGTTGCGGGAAGCCCTCAGGGTCGTTCGGCCCTTGAGGAGGCGGATCTGGACCCGCAGCGGCAGCCTCCCGGGCGAGAAGATCGTTGCCCGGATGACGAGGCGCCGATTGCTGAGGCCGGCCGCGTAGATCGGCCTTCCCTCGGCGAACTCGTGCTCGAGCTCGAGTGTCTTCGGATCGACCCCGGTGCCGAAGCTGACGTCGGTCAGCCGCAGGGGAACCGGGGGCAGGAACTCGCGACCGACCTTCAGGATCCCGACGACCGCCGCGAGCGCCACGGCGATCAGGACCAGACGCCTCGGCTGCCTCAAGTCCCGGGCGGAGTAGGCGAGCGGAAGCGAGGCGAAGAAGGCCAACCCTGCCGCCAGGTAGGCGCCGTTGTGGATCTTCACGTGCAGGAGTAGAGGCAGAAAGAACTGCAGCGCGGAGTACGTCACGAACGCAAAGAAGGCCTGGGCGAACCAGCGGTTCGTTCGCACCAAGCGATCAAAGACCACGTCGAAGCAGGACAGCACCGCGAGGCCCGCAAGCACCACGACGTAGGCGCTGTTCCACGAGAGAAAGGTCGTCGAGTAGAAGTAGAATGGGAGCAAGAAGAACAGCGTCTCCTGGTACATCACTCGCGTGAGGTACGACACGAAACCGCGCGCCGCCTGGACCCTGGCGGACCCCTCACCCACTGCCAGACGCGAGAAGAACAGCGTTGAGAGCCAGGTCAGCGTGAGGAAGAGCACGACCCACGGCAGAAACCCGTAGCGGTTGTGGGCGAGGACCAACACGATGCCGCCGCTGACCAGCGCCCACGTCGAGTGCAACGTCCAGAAGACGCGGGAATATCGGTGGTAGAGCAGTTGCCCATACTCGGCAGCGCGCCGGTACCGTGGCTCGAGCGGATCCTTCTCGGTGGACGCGGAATTCTCCATGAACGGGCATTCTAGCCCGGACCACTCCTGAGCGTTTCCCTGCGGAGCGCGGGCGGCTGTCGATCCGCTAGACTAGCCGGCGTGGGGAACGATCCCTTTGCGGGCCTGACCTCGTGGGTTGAAGTCTCGCGGAATGCGCTCTCTCAGAACCTCGCACTCTTCAGGGGCCTGCTCAACCCCGGAACCGCACTTCTGGCCGTGGTGAAAGCGAACGCTTACGGGCACGGCCTGGAGCTCGTCGCCCGAATCTGTGCTTCGGAGGGTGTGGAGATGGTGGGGGTGCACACGGCCGACGAGGTCGCCGCCCTTCGGAGCGCTGGTATCGGGCTCCCCGTCCTCTTGATGGGCTACCTCACCGCGGCACAGGTCGATGGGGTCGTCGATTCCAGCGTGCACGTCCTGGCTTCGTCGCGGGAGGTTCTGGATGGGCTCGCCGCGCGCGGCCGGCGCCTGGGCGTGGCCCTTCCCGTGCACGTCAAGGTGGACACGGGCACGCACCGACAGGGTGTCGACGTCGCCGATGCCGCAGAGTTCGCGGCGGCGGCCAAGAGGATGGGACTGAACGTCGTCGGGGTGGCGACGCACTTCGCCAACATAGAGGACACGACCGACCACACCTACGCGTTCCTTCAGCTCGAGCGCTTCCGAACCGCCGCGGCGGCAATCCAGGCGAAGGTCGGCCCGGTCCGCTGGGTGCATGCCGCATGCTCGGCCGCAGCGCTGCTGTTCCGGGAGGCCGACTTCTCCATGGTCCGTGTGGGCGTCTCGCTGTATGGGCACTGGCCGTCCAAGGAGACCTACCTCTCCTGGCTGCTGGCTCACGGACGGGACGGCATCAGGCTGCAGCCGGCGCTTGCCTGGAGGACCCGGATCGGCCAGTTGAAGGCCGTGGCAGCTGGCTCGCCGATCGGCTATGGGCTCACCTTCCGACCCACGAGAGCAAGCACGATCGCCGTGCTGCCGGTGGGATATGCCGACGGCTACCCCAGGTCTCTCTCGAATCGGGCCCGCGTGCTCGTGCGAGGCCGACCTGCCCCGGTCGTCGGGCGCGTCTGCATGGACATCGTGATGATCGACGTCACCGACATCCCGGGTGTGAGCGAAGGCCATGTCGCGACGCTGATCGGGGTGGACGGAGAGGAGCACGTGTCGGCAGAGGAGCTGGCGGAACACGCTGGCACGATCAACTACGAGATCCTCGCCCGTCTGTCGCCCCTGCTGCCGCGGATCGAAGTAGAGTAGCTATCATTGGCCTATGGAGATTGACGCCTTCCTCGGGTTGCTCGAGCGTGTGGCACGCGGGGAGCTCACGCCCGCCGCGGCGCGTGAGGAGCTCGCGCACCTGCCATTCCGGACAGGTGAGGGCCTCATGGCGGACACCCATCGGGTCCTTCGCACCGGGGAAGCGGAAGCAGTGTACTGTGCAGGGAAGACGCCCGACCAGGCGGCGGAGGCTTTCGCGGCCCTCGCGGAAGGAGGGGGGCCGGTACTCGCGACCAGGGCGGCGGACGAGCACGCCCGTGCGATCGCTGTCGCGGTTCCCTTGGCCGTACACCACCCGCTGGCGCGCATGGTCGTGCTGGAGGGCAGCCCGCGCCCTTGTGGCAGGGTGGTGGTGGTCTGCGCCGGCACTTCCGACCTCCCGGTGGCCGAGGAGGCCGCCGTCACTGCTGAAGCCCTCGGGGCCGAGGTGATTCGCGTGCACGACGTGGGCGTCGCGGGCCTTCACCGACTCCTGAGCCGCGCCGAGGTCCTGCGTACTGCCGCCGTCGTGATCGCGGTGGCTGGCATGGAGGGGGCTTTGCCCACGGTCGTTGCAGGGATGGTGCCCGCCCCCGTGGTTGCTGTGCCGACCTCGGTCGGGTACGGAGCGGCGTTCGGGGGCCTCGCTCCGCTTCTCGCGATGCTCAATGCCTGCGCCCCTGGGGTGGCCGTAGTGAACATCGACAACGGTTTCGGTGCGGGCGTGCTTGCCGTGCGAATCCTTCGAGGGGCGCAGGGCTCCGCATGATCACGGTCGAGCTCACCTTCGGTAACGAGGAATCCCCCTACCATGCCGGAGAGGGGTTGCTCGGTGAGGTCGCCGAGCTGGTTCAGCCGTTGGAGCGCGAGCATCAGATCTTCGTGGTGAGCGACGAGACGGTCGGTCCCCTCTACGGTGCCGACGTCGCGGAGAAGCTCGACGCGCCTCTTCTCCAGCTGCCTGCCGGAGAGGAGCACAAGCGCTGGTCATCGGTGGAGCGAGTCGTCCGTTGGTTGATTGCCAACCAGGTGGAGCGTCGGGGACTACTCGTGGCGATCGGCGGCGGTGTCGTCACCGACATCGGGGGCTTCGCCGCGGCTGTTGCGCTCCGCGGCATCCAGTGGGTGGCCATACCGACCACGCTGCTCGGGATGGTCGACGCTGCCGTAGGAGGCAAGACGGGCGTTGACCTGGACGTGGGTAAGAACCTGATCGGGTCGTTCTGGCCGCCGCGCGTCACAATTGCGGATCCACTCGTGCTCGGCACGCTCGATCTCCGGCAGGTGCGCTCGGGGCTCGCGGAGGTCATCAAGTCGGCGATGATCGCCCCCTCAACGCTCGAGCACCTCCTCGAAACTCACCTGGCATCGGTGGCGTCCGGCGACCCGCTGCGGGCCCTGGAGCTGATCGTCGGGTGTGTCCGTGTGAAGGGGGAGGTTGTGAACCTCGACGAGCGAGAGGCCGGTCCGCGGAGGGCCCTCAACCTCGGTCACACCCTGGCGCACGGTCTCGAAGCGGCGAGCGACTACAAGCACTTCCTGCACGGAGAGGCAGTGGCCTGGGGACTCGTGGCCGAGTTGCGGCTCGCGCGTGACCGAGGTCTCCTGTCCACCGCTGAAGCGGTCACCTGGGCCGAACGCCTGCAGACCCTCGCGCCACTGCCCAGTCTGGGTTCCCTCCGGTGGGACGCCGTCGCCCCGTTCATAAGCCGCGATAAGAAACGTCAGGGCGGGCATGTGGGTTGGGTACTGCCGCGGATGGGCGGTGTCGTGTTGGATGTGCCGGTCGGCGAGGACGAAGCGGCCGCCGTCTACGAGCAGCTCCAGCGTTTGCCGGTGGAGGGTCCGCTCACCGGTCTGTTCTAGCTCCGGTTGCCGGCGGGGCGTGACGGTCTGGCGGTCGGCGGGTTCGTCCGGGCACGCGCTCGTGGAGTTGGCAGCGGGAACCGAGGCATCTGCGCCCCGTTGTTACCCCTGGGGGTGCTAGACTCGCGGCTCAAAATGGAGTTTGGAGGGCCGTGTGAGGCGTTCCGAGCAGCTGCCGACCCGTTTTGACCCGAAATCGTTCGAGGCGAAGTGGTACGAGGCTTGGGAGACCTCCGGTGCCTTCACGCCCGAATTGCCCTCCGAGAAACCGCCGTTCGTGATCCTTATCCCGCCACCGAACGTGACGGGAAAGCTGCACATCGGCCATGCGCTCCAGTTCACGCTTCAGGACCTTGTCATCCGCTGGCGGAGGATGCAGGGGCACAACGCCCTCTGGCTGCCCGGAACCGACCATGCCGGAATCGCCACGCAGGTCATGGTGGAGCGCGAGCTCGCGAAGGAAGGCACAAGCCGCCGGGAGCTCGGTCGCGACAGGTTCCTGGAGCGCATGTGGCAGTGGAAGGCGCAGTACAAAGACAACATCTCCCACCAGGCCAAGGCGCTGGGGGCATCGTGCGACTGGACGCGCGAGCGCTTCACGCTGGACCCGATGCTGTCGCGCGCGGTGCGGCACGCCTTCGTTGCGCTCCACCGCGCAGGGCTCATCTATCGCGCCCACCGCCTCATCAACTGGTGCCCCCGCTGTCTGACGGCGCTTTCCGATCTCGAGGTCGTGCACAAGGAGATCGATGGCGGAATGTGGGACTTCGCATATCCTCTCGTCGAGGGCGGGGAGATCGTAGTCTCGACCTCGCGGCCCGAGACGATGCTCGGCGATACCGCGGTGGCGGTCCACCCCGAAGACCCCCGCTACAACCGCCTCATAGGGAAGCTCATCCGCCACCCGCTGCTCGACCGCACCTTCCCGGTGATTGCGGACCCGATCCTCGTGGACCCGAAGTTCGGGACGGGCGCGGTCAAGGTGACGCCGGCCCATGACCCCAACGACTTCGCGACGGGCGACCGGCACGGCTTGGAGAAGATCAACATCCTGACCGAAGACGGCCACATCAACGAGAACGGAGGACCGTTCGCCGGGCAGGAGCGGTTCGCGGCCCGGAAGCAGGTCCTCGCGGCGCTCGGCGAGAAGGGCTTGCGTCGCGGCGAGAAGACGCACCGTCACGCGGTCGGCCACTGCCAGCGATGCGACACGGTCGTGGAGCCGTACCTCTCGATGCAGTGGTTCTGCTCGATGAGGGGCATGGCCGATCGAGCGCTGGATGCGGTTCACAGCGGGGAAGTGAGCCTGATACCTGATTTCTGGGTTTCCACGTACGAGAACTGGCTCGGGAACATCCTCGACTGGTGCATCTCGCGGCAGCTCTGGTGGGGGCACAGGATCCCGGCCTTCTACTGCGCCGATGGCCACACGACGGTGTCGGAGGAGGATGTCAAGGAGTGCACGACGTGCGGGAAGCCAGCGGAGCAGGACCCGGACGTGCTCGACACCTGGTTCTCCTCGGCGCTCTGGCCGATCTCGACCATGGGGTGGCCGGAGGACACCGCGGACCTAAAGGCGTTCTACCCGACGAGCCTGCTCATCACCGGCTTCGACATCCTCTTCTTCTGGGTTGCACGCATGATCATGATGGGCTGCCACTTCACGGGAAAGGCGCCGTTCCGCGAGGTACACCTCACCGGGCTCGTGCGCGACGCGAGGGGCCAGAAGATGTCGAAGACCAAGGGGAACGTGATGGATCCCCTGGACCTGGTCCACGAGTACGGCGCGGACGCGGTCCGGTTCACACTCGCCGCTCTCGCATCGCCGGGTCGTGATCTTCCCCTTGATTCCAAGCGGATGGAAGGGTACCGGGCGTTCGGCACCAAGATCTGGAATGCCGCCCGCTTCGTCCAGATGCACCTCGACGGGTCGGAACCCGAGGTCGGGGACCTCGATACGGCGAAGCTGGCCCTCCCGGAGGCGTGGGTTCTCGCGGAGCTCGAGAGGACGGTCGTCGCGGTCAACCGTGCGTGGGAGTCGTATCGGTTCGACGAAGGGTGCCGCGAGCTCTACCAGTTCGTGTGGAACGACTACTGCGACTGGTACGTGGAGATGGCCAAACCGGTCCTCCAGGACGGCGACCAGGAGGGGCGCCGGGGCGCCGACGTACGGGCCGTTGCCCGGGGCGTGCTCCTGGAGGCGCTCAAGCTTCTGCATCCGGTGATGCCGTTCATCACGGAGGAGATCGCCCAGCACCTAGGCGCCTCAGAACTGCTGATCGGAGCCCGGTATCCTCTCGCTGGCGGGCGATCCGCGGACGCGGACACGCTGGCTGTCATGGAGGCGTTCCAGGCGTTGGTGCAAGAGACGAGATCATACCGACACATGGTCGGGTTGCCGCCTTCCGCCCAGTTGGCCGTATACCTCAGTGGGCTCGGGCCGCAGATGCTCGCGGCGTTCGAGAATTTGGCGCCGGAGATGCGGAGGCTCGGCGGCCTTTCGGCGCTCGAGCTGAACTCGACGGCCGTGCCATCCGGCGCCGTCCGTGATGTGGCCGCGGGAATCCAGATCGCGATCGTCCTTCCGGCCGGCGCTTTGGGCAAGGTTGAGCGCGACCGGCTGACCGCAGAGCTGGCGCAGGCCGAGGCCGAACTCGGAAGGGTCAACACCCGCCTTGCGGATCCGGGGTTCGCCCAAAGGGCGCCGTCGGACGTCGTGGCCGGAGCACGCGACCGCGCGTCCGAACTTGCTCACAAGGCAAGGATGCTCGCGGCCACCCTGGGAGGGGAGTCCTGAGCGTGCCGGTCCCTCCAGTCCCCCGGGCGAACGTGATCTGGGTGGACGACCTCGACTCGACCGCCGCGTTTGCTGAGCGCCTCATGGAAGCCTGGCTCGGCAACGAGGAGGAGCAGCTGCCCGAGACGCTGCTGGTCGCCGCGCGGCAGGGTGCGGGGCGAGGGCGGGGAACGCACACCTGGGCATCACCGCCGGGAGGGCTGTATGCGAACTGGCTGGCGTGGCTTCCGCCTGCCGAGCTGGCGGTGCTACCCATGGCGGTCGGCGTGACTTTGGCCACGGCGGTCGAGGCGCTCTGGCCCGCAGCCAAGGTAGACCTGAAGTGGCCCAACGACCTGCTCGTCAGTGGTGGAAAACTGGGCGGCATCCTGTGCCAGAGTCGCGGTTCGGGCGACCTCCTGTGGGCCTCGGTGGGTTTCGGGATCAACCTGGCGGCGGACCCCATCCTGGCCGTAGGAACCGAATCCCGGGCGGTGTCGTTGCGCGCCCTGGGGTGGCCGGGCAAGGCACCCGAAGGGGTCCAGGCCCTGACGGTTGCCTTCCTGGAGCACGTCCACCCGGCACTCGCGGATCGGGAGGGAACGCGGCGGCGGTGGGTCGCCCGATCAGTCCATCGCGCCGGCGACCCGATCCGCCTCCGGCTGGATGAGGGCGTCGTCGAGGGCCGTTTCACAGGCTTCGACGATGACTGTCGCCTCGAGCTCGAGGTGAACGGCGAGGTGCGCCACTACTCGGTCGGGGAGATCCTGCTTGGCCGCGGCTCTGGAGGCGCCTGATGCTACTAGCGCTCGACGTAGGCAACACACACACGACTATCGGCGTCTTCCGCGGCACCACCATTTTGCGGAGGTGGAGACTGACCACTGTCCACGACCGGACGGTTGACGAGCTGGGGATCTTTCTCCGGCAGTTGTGCGAGTGGGCGGAGATCTCGCCGAGCGACATTCGCGGCGTGATCATCGGTTCGGTAGTCCCGCCCATCGATGCGGCCTTCCGGGCCGCGATCAGCACCTACCTTCATGCCGAGCCCCTGTTCGTGGGCCCCGGCATCAAGTCCGGGATGCCGTTACGTGTGGACACTCCCCTTGAGCTGGGAGCCGACCGGCTGTGCAACGCCGTTGCCGCGTTCGCGGAGTACGGAGGCCCGTGCGTGGTCGTCGACTTTGGGACCGCCACCACCTGGGACGTGGTTTCGAAAAAGGGTGAGTTCCTCGGGGGCGTGATAGCTCCCGGCCTGGAGATCTCGGCCGAGGCGCTCTTCGCGCGAGCGGCCAAGTTGCCGAGGATCGAGCTCGCGGCGCCGGCGAGGGTGATCGGGAAGGGCACCGTGGACTCGATGCAGGCAGGGATCGTGCTCGGCTATGTCGGCCTCACGGAGGGACTCACGCGCCGCGTTCTCGAGGAGCTTGGGGGCGGCTCGGTAATAGCGACGGGAGGGCTCGCGGGCGTGATCGCCCGCTACACCACGATCTTCAACGCAGTGGACGACGACCTCACACTCAAGGGGCTGCGGATCTTGTGGGAGCGAAACCGGATCGAGCGCGCGTAACGGAGGCCGGAGCGGCATGGACGAAGCGACGGAGGAGTTCGCGTACTACCGCGCCGTCGAGGATCACTTCGCGGCACTGCGAGGGACTCCCTTCCTTTTTTCGCCCAAGGACTTCGCGCTCCTGCGCGGGTGGTGGAAGGAGGGGATCCCCCTGGCTGCAGTGCTCACGGGAGTCGGAGAGGCCTGGGAGCGGCGGCGGGAGCGGGAGGAGGATCCCATCTCCTCTCTGAGCTACTGTCGGCACGCCGTCAGGCGCCATGCAAAGAGGCTGAGCGCCGCACGCGTGGGAGCTGCCGCCGAAGGCCGAGGCGTGGACGTACCCGCGGCGCTCACCGTTCTCGCTGCGCAGGTAAACGAGATCGCGGAGCGATGGCGGGAGCTGCCGGCCCTGGAGGCGGTCCTGCGCGATCTCGGGCGGGCCGTGGCCACCCTCCCGCCGGACCTGGAGCCGGCGACCGCGGATGAGATCCTCACTGAGCTCGAGTTCACGACGCTCGACGCGCTGATGGGAGCGCTCCCATCCGAGCGGACCCAGGAGATTGCGAGAGAGGTCGCGGACGATCTGGCGACCATGAAGCTGGAGCCGGACGTGGAGGAGCGTACGCGCCGAGCCCTCTCGCTCAAGAACGTGCGCCGGATGGTCGGCCTCCCCCGCCTGGAGCTGGACGCCGGTGCGCCTTGAGATCGTGGGCATCGGGGGCGGGGGGCGGGGCGTCGCGAGGAGCGACCGCAAGGTGTGGTTCGTGGTGGGAGCTCTCCCGGGGGAGGTCGTCGATGTCGCGGTGGAGCGGGAGCGCGCCGGCATCGTCGAGGCGCGCACGATCCGCGTGTTGGAGGAGCACCCCTGGCGGGACCCGGATCCCTGTCCGGTCGCGGGCGCCTGCGGCGGATGCGACCTGGCGCACGTGCGCCGAACCGCTGCGAGCGACGTGCTGCGCGGCGCGGCGTGCGGTGCGCTCCGGCATGCGCCTCCGTCGCTGAGTACTGCCTTGCGCGAGGCACCGGTCGAGATCTCGGACATGGCGTGGCGCGTGCGGGCCCGCCTTCACTGGGACTCGAACCGAACGGTGCTCGGCTTCCGCGGGCCCCGCTCCCACCGTGTGGTAGACATCTCACCTTGTCGTGTCGTCTCGCCCTTCCTTCTGCGAACCCTACCGGCCGCAGCGGCGGCGCTCACCACCCACGGTTCACCCGACGGGGAGCTGGAATGGATCGAGGACTTCGATGGTGGGGTGGCCGTGGCGGGATGGCACGGCCGCTCCGTGCCGCCGCCTCCGGTAGGGGACCTTTCCGGGTTCCACCCGCTCGCCCGTGATGGGAGTATCAGGCCGGGGGGTTGGGGCGCGTCCTCCGTCGTCATGCGTCTCCCGATCCCTCTGAGGGTTCCGGTGGGGGCGTTCTTCCAGGGGAATCGTCACCTGGTTCCGAAGTTGTTCGCCAAGGTCGAGGAGATGGTGGCCGTCGATGGGCCGGCCCGCGTCGTCGATCTCTACGGCGGCGTCGGGCTATTCGGCGCCGCGGCCAGGCACGCTGGAGTGGGTGCAATCACTGTGGTCGAGGCGAGCGAACCCGCGGTGATGGCGGCGCGCGAGAACCTCCCGGGTGCCGTGATCGTCGCGGCCGCTGCGGAGGCCTTCCTGGAGGAGCCTGGTCCTGCAAACGGAGCACTCGTCATCGTGGACCCGCCGCGAACCGGATTGTCGCGCCGGGCCGCGGAAGGGCTGCTCCGCTGGAGGCCGAGCTCGATCGTGATGCTTTCATGTGATGCTGCACGATTCGGGCGCGATGGGAGCCGACTCCTGGGGGCGGCGTACCAACTCGTTTCGGTGGGCTTGTGGGATCTCTTTGCCGGCTCGCACCATGTGGAAGTCCTGGCGCATTTTCGCAGGCCAAGGGGCTGAGGCGCCAGGCTCGCGCTTGGTCGCCCTCGGGGCCAGCGCGATCGCCGGGGCTGCGAGCGGCAACCTCGTGCCGCCTTCCCGACCTTGGTTCCTGGCACTCCTGGCGGTCGCGGTCCTGTGCGCGTGGCGCGGGCTGAAAAGGGCGCCTGGGCTTGGGTGGTGGCTGGCTGGCGGGTTCGCCCTGGGTCTCGCCTCCTGCGCTCTCGCCCCCCGCACGCCCGAGGGATTTGCCGGGAAGTCCGTCTCGGTCCGTTTCGAGGTGGCCGTCCGAGACGGGTGGGTGAGCAGCAGTCGGGGTTGGGGGACCAGGGTGCGGGTGCGCTATCTGGAGTGGGAGGGCCGGAAGCTCGTTCGGCCAGCCGAGATGCCGCTGTTCGTGACTGCGGCGAGCGGCCTTAACGATCTTCCTCGCCCAGGCACGAGGTGGGCCGGCAGCGGCGAGATGGTGTTCGACAGGGAACTCCCGTTAGCTCCAGGCTACCTGCGGGTGAAGACCCTACTCCTCTTGCAGCGGCTCAAGGGTCGTTCGGCGGTGGACGAACTCCGAGAGACCGGCGTCGAGGCGCTGGAGGCGAGCGCGGGAGCGAGCCCGCGACGGCTCCGCGCTGCGGCGCTCGCGTCTTCACTGGCGCTTCAGCGGCTCGAATCCCTTCAGGAAGGAGAGATCGCGAGCATGCGGCGATCCGGCCTCGTTCACCTCCTGTCGGTATCCGGGCTCCACGTCGGTCTCGTCGGCGTGATGGCCTGGGGGCTCCTGAACCTAGCAGGTGTGGCTCCTTCAACGCGGCGCTGGCTGGTGGCCATCTCGGTCGTGGCGTTTGCCCTCTTGGCGGGAGGCAACCCTCCGGTTCGTCGGGCCGCGACCGCCGGCGTGGCGTACCTGATCGGCCGGCAGTTGGGGCGTCCTCTCGAGGTGTTGCCCGTGGTGTGGGGAATCGTGGCGGGCCTGACGCTGCTCGAACCCTCGGTGCTCCTCCAGGCTGGCTTCCAGCTGTCAGTCTTCGTAACCTTGGCACTCGTGCGTTGGATCGAGCCTCTGGCTGCCTCGATGCGAATTCTGCCCGCACGCCTCGCGCAAGCGCTGGCTGTGGCCCTGGTGGCGCAGAGCGCTTCGGCACCGCTCGTGGGCGCGCATTTCGGCGTAGTGCCGCCCCTCGGGGCGGTCGCGAGCCTGCTGGCGGCGCCGCTGGAGCTTCTCCTCGTTGGTGGCAGCCTGCTGGCTCTGTTTGCGGCCTGGATCTCGACCTGGCTAGGTGGCCCCGTTCTTGACGTCGTGGCCCTCGGGCAGGGGTTGCTCGACCAAGTCTCGGCCGTCGGGGGTGTGGCCAGCTGGCCCTTTGCGCCACTCCCGCCTTTGCTTGCGCTGGTGCTGGCCGCTCTCGGGTTGATCGCTCTGACGCGCGCTCGGGCCGCGCTGCCGGCCGGGCTGGCCTTGGCGGCGGCAAGCCTCGCCTGGATCCTGGCCCCCGGTTCTGCGGCGCAGGGACGGTATGAGGTCCGCATGCTCGGGGTCGGCGAGGGGATGGCGCTGATGCTCAGGTGTGGGGACCGGGTAGCGTTGGTGGACGCCGGACGGTCCCCGGTCGAGGCGTGGCGTGAGCTGGCGAGGAACCGAGTCAGACGACTTGACACCTTGGTGGTGACACACCCGGACGCCGACCACACCGGCGGCGCTGCGCTCTTGCTCGGCCGGCTCGATGTCAGGCGGTTTGCCTTCCCCGAGGCGCTCGGAGACCGCTCGGAGATCGTGCCGTTGCGTCGGTTGGCTCGCCTCAAGGGCATCGACGAGATGCCGCTGACGCGGGGACAGGAGGCGGAAATCGGCGGTGCCCGATGGGAAGTGCTTTGGCCGCCGCGAACCATGGAGGGTGTCGACAACGACGCGAGTCTGGTTGCCCGTGTGCACATGGGCGGGCCGCGGCTCATGATCGCCGGAGACATCGAAGCCCGGGGCGAGGTTGCCCTGCTGGCGGAGGGAGGGGAGCTGCGGTCGGAGTTGTTGCAACTGCCTCACCATGGCTCCCGAACGTCGTCAACGCCGGAGTTCCTGGCCGCCGTTCGACCGCTGGTTGCGCTCGCCGCGACCGGCGTCAGGCCTCGATTTGCGTACCCCAACCCTCTGGTGGCGCAGCGGCTGCGGGCAGTGCCGGCAGTGCTCGTCGCGCAGGAGGGTGGTGAAGCCTGGGTCGGCTGGGGCGACGTGGGACGGCTCACCGTGGGCCCGGGGACCCCCATCTGGGTGGCCAGATCGCGGAGACCGGCTCGTGAATGACCTCATCGTGCTCGTTGGCCCCACCGCATCCGGCAAGACAGCACTAGGGGCGGCGCTGGCGGAAAACATCGGAGGCGAGGTCATCTCTGCCGACGCCTTTGCGGTCTATCGAGGACTCGACATCGGTACCGCAAAGCCGGACAGGGCTCTTCGAGCCCGCGTCCCGCATCACTTGATCGATATCGCCGATCCGAGATCCCGCTACTCCGCCGGGATGTTCGTGCGCGACGCGGACGAGGCGATCGGTGCGATCCGAGCCCGCAACCGTGTGCCCGTCATCGTCGGGGGCACACACTTCTACGTGCGTGCCCTCCTGTACGGGCTGTTTGCGGAACCCGCAAGGGACGGATCCCTCCGGGCGGAACTGGAACGTGATTGGGAGGGTGACCCCGGGCGCGTGAGGGCGCGCCTCGAGGAGCTCGACCCCGATGCGGCCCTGAGAATTCTCCCAAACGACCGCCAGCGCGTGTTGAGGGCGCTTGAGGTATGCGTGCTTTCGGGGCGACCCATGACCGAACTGTGGAAGGAGCATTCGCGCCGTGAGGTCCGGTACGCCGTCGTAATGCTGGGCCTCAACCCGCCTCGGGCCATGCTTCATGCTACGATTGCTCTGCGGGTGGAAAGGATGTTCGCGGCCGGGCTCTTGCACGAGGTGGACAGACTGCTCGCGAGCGGGCTCCCGTCCGGCGTCCACGCCCTCAAGGCCATCGGCTATCGGGAATCGTGCCGGGTCCTCGCGGGCACGCTGACGATCCCGGAGGCGGTCGAGAGGGCGACGGTGGCGACGCGGCAGCTCGCCAAGCGGCAGATGACATGGCTCCGCAGCGAGAGTGATGTGCATTGGCTGACCGGGGAGTTGGACGAGGCGTTGGCACAGGCCAGCGCCCGGGTGGAGGGTCGACGTGGAACAGGGACAGGAGCGGTCTAAGGTCGGCGTCAATGTGCAGGACAGTTTCTTCTACGCGATGCGGCGGGACGGGCGGCCGATCCATGTCTATCTCCTCACCGGCAAGCGAGTCACGGGGATTCTGAAGCGGTTCGACCGTTACGCCCTAATCGTGGAAAGTCATGGACTCGAGCACCTCATCTACAAGCACGCTGTGGCAACGGTGTGTCTCGCCCGCGGCGACGGGGATCACCTTGGCCAGGGAATGGACTAGTCCCGGCCTGATCCTCATCGCGGCGCTGGCGGCATGCCGGACGGCCGCGCCACCTCGGATCACCCGGCTGCCCGACCCAACCCGCCCCCCACTTGCCGGAAATCCGCTTACGCCTGCCCAGGTGGATGCGGCCCAGGCAGCCGTGGCGCGCGCGGAGGCCGGCGATTTCGACGGGTCCGCCGCAAGCCGCCGTTCGTTGCCCCCTGGCCATCCGGTCGGTGCGCTCGTCGGTCTCGAAGTCCGTTTCCTCAAGGGAGAAAAGGTAGCCGGCGAGGCGCTTGGCCTGACGAAGGCGAATCCTGGGTACGGTTCTGCATGGGCATTCCTGGCGCTCGCGGCGAGCGGTGAGTCCGATCTGCGGGGGGCCTTGGCCGCGGCACGGATGGCAGCCAGTCTCCAGCCGGAGGCTGGGTGGGACCGCATGACACGAGAGTTCGAGTCCGGCCTTCTTGCCTCGCTCCTTGCAGAGGGGAAGGCGATGCTCGCGGCCGGAGATGCGCAATCCGCGCTCTCGCGGGCGCGGGAAGCCAGCCAGGTCTCTCCGGATAGTGCTGCTGCACATCTTCTCGCGGTGCGGGCCCTGCTGCTGCTGAAGGACACGCGCGCCGCCGCCGCCCTTGTGCCCGCCTTGCCCGATACGAGCGAGGGCTTGGAGCTCAAGGGCCAGGTCGCGGAGGCGCTCGGGCAGTGGGATCTTGCTCTCGAGCTCTACAGTCGTTTGCCGGCAGAATACCCGCGGCGCTGCGAGCTGGTGGCGGCGGCGCGACAAGGGTTGCGGCGTTCCGACGCGCCTCCGTACCTGACCAGGGCCTTTGCGGCGAGCCCAGTGGACCGCAAGGGACTGGCCGCCATCATCGCGTGGGAGGTTCCGGTGCTCGGGAAGGCGGCCGGTGACGCCGTTCCGGTGTTCGAGGACGTGGTCCAGCTCGCAGAGGGACGCGATATCGTGATCGTGGCGCGTGCGGGCGTGATCCCCGGGGACGCGATCGCGCGTCGTTTCGGACCGGGTCGGGTCGTTTCCCCGCGCGAACTCGGCGCGGCACTGCAGCGGCTCGCGAAAGCTCTCGGAAAGCCGGCCCCGCTCTTTTGCGGTGACGGCGATCACCTCTGCCTTGAACTGCCCGAGGTTGTGAACGGTGAAACCGCGGCCACGCTTGTACGTCGGGTTGCGGGTGGGAGTGGCGAGCCATGTGCGCAGCGCTGACCGAACTGCTGGGGAAAGCTTCGCTCTTCGGAGAACTCGAGCTGGTGGAACTGGAGGCACTGGCGCACACCGCCGAACTGCGGGAGTTTGCCCGTGACGAGGTCATTTTCGCGGCGCACGAACCCGCGGACGGTCTCTATGTGATCGTGAACGGCAGGGTGAAGGTCTGCGTCTCGTCGGCTGGGGGGAAGGAACTGATCCTGGCGACCCTGGGTCCGGCGCAGTTTTTCGGAGAGATGGCGTTGCTCGATGACGCAACTCGCTCCGCGAGCGTGATCGCGCAGCTTCCAACCACTGCGTACAGAATCCGGCGCGACGACTTCGAGCGCCTTCTGGAGCAGCACACGACAATCGCACGCAAGCTCCTTCGTGAGCTCTCTTTGCGTTTGCGTAGGGCCAACGCCCAGATGGAGTCGCTGGCCACCCTCGACGTGGTTGGCAGGCTGGCGCGGTACTTCATCGACCTGGCCCGGCAACACGGGCAGATCCTCGGCAACGGCTGGGTCGCCGTTCGCCGCCCGACGCACCAGGACATCGCCAACTCGATAGGGACATCACGTGAGACGGTTACGCGGCTGATCAACGACCTCGAGCAGCGGGGCCTGGTCGTCAACGAGGGGAAGATGAGCTACCTGAGGGAGGCCGTGCTCTCCGAGACTGAGGAGTGACCGTGCCAGGAGGCGGGAAGAGCCTGGACAACGGAGCGGCGGACGAGCGGCGCCCGGGCGCGTCGGCCGAAGCGAAGAGCGGGGAGAGCGCAGCGATCCGGGCCGGAGCCGTGGCCCAGCGCGCTGCTCAAGAGGTGCGAGCCGCGCTGCGGCCGTTCACGATCCCAAACGGCATCACGCTGGTGCGCCTTGCCCTGATCCCGTTCTTCGTCCTCTCCACTGTTGGAGGAAGACACACCCTCGCGCTCGGGATCTTCATCGCGGCCGGTGTCTCGGACGCTCTCGACGGCCTGGTGGCCCGTACGCTCGGAATGCGCTCTCTGCTGGGCACCTACCTCGACCCGATCGCCGACAAGACACTGCTGGTGACGGCCTACGTGGCGCTCACGTTGCCCACTCCGGGAGCCGTGACCATCCCATTGTGGCTGACGGTGATGGCGCTCTCGCGGGATTTCCTGATCGTCCTGGTCGCGCTGCTCCTCTATCTGGCCGCCGGTGTGCGGGAGTTCCCGCCGTCCCTCTGGGGAAAGTGGACGACGTTCTTTCACATCTTCACGATCGCCCTGGTGCTCCTGGCCAACGTGACGCGAATTCCCGAGCTTGCCCTGATGGGCTGCTTCTATGTGGCGCTGACGCTGACGGTCGTTTCCGGCGCCGACTACATCCGGCGTGCCGCCGTTCAGATCGAGGCGATCCACGATGATCAGCAGCGATAGGAGCGACACCCCACGGCGGTGCCCTTTGGCGGTCGCCGCGGGCCGAGACGGCGGAGATCCTGGAGGACGGGAATGATCGACCCACGGGCCTTTCGAGGCGGGCAGTACGCCACCGAGCTGGAATCGCCGGACGTCTATCGGCGTCGCAGGGCAAGGATTCGCCAACGGCTTGGGGCCCGCGATGTCGCTCTGGCGCTGGGCGCCACCGACGCCCGTGGGTACGGGGACGTCGGCACCTTCCGGCAGGAGCCGGGGTTCTTCTACCTCACTGGTGTCGAGCTCCCGGGGTCGGCCTTGATGCTGGAGAGGGAGCACGAAACGCTGCTGCTCCCGGCTCGGCGCCCGGCGCTGGAGGCCTGGACCGGACCGAAGTTCGGGCCGGACGAGGAGGCGGCCCGAGCGCTCGGATTCGAGCGCGTCGTCGGTCGCGACCCGAGCGAGGTCGTCGTGGATGCCCGCCGTCGTCCGGTACCCGGCCTCCTGGACCGTATCGGCGAGTTGCTGCAGGCCGGCGGCGGCCTCTGGGTGGTGCTCCCGGGGTCGGCGTCGGGGGATCTGACGCGTGAGCAGTTGCTGGTTCAGGGGCTGCGGGATCGACTCCCGAGCTTCCCCGTGCATGATCTGGGGCCCCTGGTGACCGGGCTTCGGATTCGGAAATCCCCTGGTGAGATCGTCCTGATGAAGAAAGCGGTCGCGGCCACGGTCGCGGCCATGAACTCGGGGGCATCGGCGGTCCGTCCCGGCGCGCGCGAGGGCGAGGTCGAAGGTGCCGCGTACGCGGCTTTGCGGAAGGCCGGTGCAGAGGGATGGGCTTTTCCTCCGATCGTAGGGTCGGGGCAAGCCGGGTGCATCCTGCACTACGACGCGAACCTCGGGGTCCTGGCTCGCGGCGAGCTCGTCGTCGTGGACATCGGCGCACGCCACGGCTACTACTGCGGTGACCTTACCCGGACCTTTCCTGTCAGCGGCAAGTTCTCGCGGCGCCAGCGCAGGCTGTACGACGCGGTGCTCGCGGCCTACGACGCTGCAGTGAGGACGTTGAAACCCGGATCGACGATTGCGGCGGCGCGGAAGGCCACGTTCGCGTCGCTTCAGAAGAGCGGCGTTCGGGGCGACGGCGGGCGGCCTCTCGGGGAGTTCTTCATCCACGGCCTCGGCCACTTCCTGGGGCTGGAGGCCCACGACGCGGGTGGGGAGGGACCGAAACTCGCGCCCGGGATGATCGTCACGGTCGAACCGGGCGTCTACCTTGCGGGCGAGGGGGTCGGCATCCGCATCGAGGACGACTACCTGATCACGCGAACCGGCGCCGAGAATCTCGCAGGTGCGCTGCCGAGGGATGCCGACGCGATCGAGGCGATGGTCGGGATGAGCTAGGGGTCCAGCCGGTCGGGAACACGCCGGGGCCTATAATCGTTGTCGATGAACGAAATGGGTGCCGCTGCGCTCAGCCCGCCCGCCGGAACGCTCGACCGGGATTCGCTCGTGGAGGGGATCCTGCGCCTGAAGAGCGAACGGGCAGCCATCCTCCTCGCGCACTACTACCAGGACGCCGAGATCCAGGACATCGCGGACTTCGTGGGCGACTCTCTGGAACTCGCCAAGGCCGCCCAGCGGGCCGACGCCAAGGTGATCGCGTTCTGCGGCGTCCGCTTCATGGCCGAGGTGGCCAAGATCCTGAATCCCGCCGCCGACGTCCTCATCCCTGACCTCGAAGCGGGGTGTTCGCTCGAGGAATCGTGCCCTCCCGACGCCTTTGCGCGGTGGCGCGCCAGCTTCCCGGGCGCCGTGGCAGTGACCTACATCAACTGCTCGGCGGCGGTGAAGGCGCTTTCCGACGTGATCGTCACCTCGTCCTCGGCCGAGCGCATCGTGCGCCAGATCCCGGCGGACAAGACGATCCTGTTTGCGCCCGACCGCCACCTGGGGGCGTACCTGGTGCGCGTTACGGGCCGGGAGATGGTGCTGTGGCCCGGGACGTGCATCGTTCACGAGCAGTTCTCGCACAAGGCGCTTGTCGAGTTGAAGCTCGAGCATCCCGACGCACTCGTGGCCGCCCACCCCGAGTGCCCGGAACCGATCCTTGCGGAAGCCGACCACGTCGGCTCGACCTCTTCCATCCTCCGCTTCGTGCAGGAGAGCAGCGGGAGCGAGTTCCTGATCGCCACCGAGCCCGGGATCATCCACCAAATGGAGAAGCTCGCTCCGGGGAAGCGCTTCATTGCGGTCCCGGGGGGGAGCGGTGAGTGCGCCTGCAACGTGTGCCCCTACATGCGGCGGAACACACTGACGAACCTTTACGCCTGCCTTCGCGACGGAGCGCCCAGACTCGAGCTCGCCGAGGAGCTTCGCCTCGCGGCGCTCAAGCCGCTGCAGCGGATGCTTGAGATGGCGGCGGCGCCTGCCGCCGGGCGGGGTTGATCGGGAGGTCGCTGCTCGCGGCCTCGCACGCCAGCGAACCGCCGACTTCATGCAACGGAAGTGGTGGTCTTCCTCGCGACCGGGGGTAGCCACCGTTTCGGCAGGAGGATCCGTGCGCCGAGAAGAGAGCTTTCACATGACTCCGGAGGAGTTCCGCCGCCACGGGAGGGCCGTCATCGACTGGATCGCCGACTACTGGGAGAGGGTGGAACGGCTGCCTGTCCTGTCGCAGGTCCGTCCGGGCGAGATCCGGGCCGCACTGCCGGCCAGCCCGCCGACCGAGGGCGAGCCCTTCGAAACCCTGCTTCATGACGTCGAATCGGTGATCTTGCCGGGCGTGACGCACTGGCAATCGCCGAACTTCTTCGCGTTCTTCCCGGCCAACACGTCGGGCCCGGCCATTCTCGGGGAGCTCCTCGCAGCCGGCCTCGGCGTTCAGGGGATGCTCTGGCTGACCAGTCCCGCGTGCACCGAGCTCGAGACGCACGTCCTGGACTGGCTGGTAGAGATGTTCGCATTACCGGAGTCGTTCAGATCGGGCTCGACCGGGGGCGGAGTGATCCAGGATTCCGCGTCGAGTGCCACGCTGTGCGCCCTCCTCGCCGCGCGCGAGCGGGCGACGGGCTTCCACAGCAACGAGAGCGGCTGCGACGGCCGACTCGTCGCATACGCGTCGACTCAGGCCCATTCATCGGTCGAGAAGGCAGTTGCAATCGCGGGGCTTGGCCGGGCAAATCTGCACCTCGTGGAAGTTGACTCGGCGTTCGCGATGAGGCCGGAGGCTCTTTCCGCGCGCGTCATGGAGGACAGGCGCGCGGGCCTTCTCCCCTGTTTCGTGTGCGCCACCGTCGGCACGACGTCGTCGAATGGCCTCGACCCGCTGCGCGCGATCGGAACGATCTGCCGCGAGCAGGGGCTCTGGCTTCACGTAGACGCCGCGATGGCCGGGACGGCGGCGATCTGCCCCGAGTTTCGTCACATTCTGGACGGGCTCGAGCTCGCCGACAGCTATTGCTTCAACCCTCACAAGTGGATGTTCACCAACTTCGACTGCGACTGCTTCTGGGTGGCTGACCGCGCGGCCCTCGTCAGGACATTCAGCATCCTCCCCGAGTACCTCAAGAACCGCGCCACCGAGTCCGGGGCCGTGATCGACTACCGCGACTGGCAGGTCCCTCTGGGGAGGCGCTTCCGGGCCCTCAAGCTTTGGTTCGTGGTCCGGTCGTATGGCGTGAGGGGCCTTCAGCACCACGTCAGGCGGCACGTGGAGCTGGCGCAAGAATTCGCGAGCTGGGTCGAGGCTTCGGGTCGCTTCGAGCTGGCGGCACGCCCGCCGTTGAATCTGGTGTGCTTCAGGCACCGGGGTGGGGATGCGCTCAACCGCGATCTCCTCGATCGCGTTAACAACAGCGGCGCGCTCTTCATCACGCAGACGATGCTCGACGGCCGGTTCACGCTGCGTTTTTGCGTTGGCCAGACCCGCACGGAGGAGCGCCACGTGGAGGCCGCGTGGCGGAAGATCCAGGCGGTTGCGGATGAGCTGGAACTGGAAACCTGAGTCCAGGCGGACGGAACGTCCCTCGAGAAAGGGGAAAGGTCAGATGCGAACCAACGTGGTGCGCTTGTGGGTGCTGGCCCTTGCGACGCTCGTTGCGACGGGCCTCGGGGCCGCAGAGACCACCGAGAAGAGCCGAGGGGCAACCTACCCGGTGCAGGAGCAGTTTGTGGATGCGAACGGTGTGCTGATCTACACCGTTTCGATGGGGCGCGGAGCACCCCTGGTCGTGGTCCACGGCGGCCCAGGAGCCTCGCACGACTACTTCCTGCCGTACATGCTCCCTCTGGCCCGCACCAACCGGCTTGTCTTCATCGACGAGCGTGGGTCGGGAAGGTCCGAGAAGCTGGAGGCCGTCTCCGGGTACACCGTCGACTCGATGGTCGAGGACATCGAGGCCGTTCGGGTCGCGCTCGGCCTGGGCAAGATCAACCTGCTCGGTCATTCGTTCGGTGGTGTCCTCGCACAGGCCTACGCCTTCAAGTACCAGCAGAACCTAACCCACCTGGTCCTGTGCAGCACCTTCCACAGCACCAAGGCCCTCAACGAGGTGTTCCGCAGGATGAAATCGAAGATGTCCCCCGAGTTGCGGGCTCGCATCGACAAGATGGAGGCCAACGGCCTCTTCGGCCACGGCAAGGACTTCGAGAAGAACCGGTACACGAACGAATACATGATCGCCGCCTGGGGAGAGGGGTACTTCCCGTACTTGTACCAGAATCGCCCCGACCCGAACTATGACCCGGTGGCAAGCGGCAACACGTCGTGGGATCTCTACCGCGAGATGTGGGGTTCGCACGGGGAGTTCCTGGTGGACGGGAACCTGGCTTCGGTTGAGTACGCCGACCGGCTACACACCATCAGGGTGCCCACCCTGATCACCGTGGGCGACCACGACGAGAGCGACCCCTCGATCGCGCGGGAGATGGCCGCCCGCATCGAGGGTTCCAACCTCGTTGTCCTGCCGAGGAGCGGGCACATGACGTTTGTCGACCAACCGGGGATGTTCATTCATGCGGTGGATGGGTTCCTCAACCCCGTCGCGAGGTGAGGAAGGGGGCGATCTGGCGGACCCGAGGGCGGGAGCCCGCGGCCCTTCCGCGGTGCTAGGCTAGTTGGTGTGAACGCGATCGTCGCCGAGGTGGCTCGGCGTGGCAGGTTGAGCTTTGCCGAGTTCATGGAGCTGGCCCTCTACCATCCCTCGGCCGGCTACTACACGCGGCGTCGAAGCGGCCCGGGCCCAGCAGGGCGAGCCGGCGATTTCCTGACCGCCCCCACGACCTCGCCTATCTTCTCGCGGACACTGGCTGAAATCCTGGCACAGCTGGCGGCGGCGCTCGGCGAGCCGATCATCATGGTGGAGCTCGGGGCGGGCGAGGGAATCCTGCTGGAGGGTGTTCTCGTACAACTCGGGGATCGGAGGGGTGATGTGCTGCGCAGGGTCGTGGCGGTGGAGGCGGCCGAATGGGCGCGCAGCAGGATCGTCAGGCGTTGCAGGGGCGTGGAGACGGAGGCGCGCCTGAGCGATGCGCGCTGGCCGGACGGCCCGGTTGTGCTTTTTGCGTCGGAGTACTACGACGCGTTGGCAGTCCACCGAATCACGGCGAGGGCTGATTCCGGCGGGGTGGCACTCGCGGAATACTACGTCGAGCACGACGGTGGGACCGGGCTGCGCTGGACCCTTGGTGAGCCGAGCACACCGAAGATCCTCGAGTACCTGGCCGAGCATGGTGTTGCGCTCGTGGATGGGCAGGTGGCCGAAATCCGGCCGCAAGCTCGGTCTGTTCACGCCGGCCACCTGCGCTGGTGTGGTCTCGATGCCGTTGCGCTCGTCCTGGACTACGGATACCCCGGGCGCCGCCTCTACGACGCCCGCGCCCGGCGAGGCGGCTCACTGGTTGGCTACCGAGCCCATGCGCTTGTGGACAACGTGCTTGGCGATCCCGGCGAAGTGGATATTACGGCGCATGTCAACTTCGACGATCTGGAGAACGCGGCGGCGGACGCGAACTGGGAACGGGGGATCATCCGTGCTCTGGGGTCCTTCCTCACGGTGCACAACGCGCTGTCGCTGCTTCCCGGGGCAGTTGCTCGCGGAGAACCGCTGACTCCCGAGGAGTGGGCACAGCTCGCCGCGGCCAAGCGGTTGCTCCTGCCGACGGGCATGGGAGCGGACCTGAAAGTGTTGGCCCAGGGTAGGGGACGCGCATGGCAGGCATACCTTCAGCTTGCCACAGCCCCCCCTGCGGAGGCGTAGGGGACCGATGGGGGCGATCAAGCTGAGACGGGCCGTGGCGTTCATTCTCGCGGTCCTGACCCTGGCGGGCACGGTTCTGGCACTCAAGGTCTCACAGTTGCCCGAACAGTGGCGGAAGTGGCTTGAGGAGGAGGTCTACCCGCTGATCACGGCGGATGAGAGAAAGACATTCCTCGCGCTCGAGAACGATGCCGAGCGAGCGGACTTTGCGGAACGTCTCTGGGTCCTGTGGGGAAACCAATACGGATTCGGCACCTCCTTTCGACGCAACTATCTGGACCGGCTCGATCAGTGCCGGGGCGAGTACAACAACAGCACCGAGGATCGGGCTCGGGTCTTGCTCATTCAGGGGAACCCGGACGGCAAGAAGGTGATTGACTGTGACCAGGTCTTCCAGCCGCTGGAGTTTTGGCAGTGGGCGAGGATCGAGGGACTCGGGGAGAACGTGGTCGTGGTCTTCTACAAGCCGTATGGTCTAGGGCGTCCAAAGTTGTGGGATCCGATGATCGAGGGGCGCAGCGCCTTGTACAACTACTCCGGGTGGAGCGAGTTGCAGGCGTGGCTCAGCTCACCGATGAACCAGATGGCACAAATGTCGCGACCGGAGTATCGCTGCGGGGATCCGGAGATCATGAGGCTCCTGGACATGGCCGAGTATTGGCTGAAGGACATCACGGCTCGGGAAGCCATGCAGCACATGCCCTTGCCGCCGGAGGGCCGAGGAGCGCGGAACGAATCACCCTCTGCGCGCTTCCTTCAGTTCTCGACCGTCATCTCGAAGGGATCGTCTCCGTTCGATTTCGACCTCGCGAGCACGCTCGGGCCGAGGCGCGGGACCAAGCTGGCGGTGACCTTTACCGCGAGGATTCCGCGGGGCAACCTCGAGACCAACAAGGTGGGCGATCTGGACGTGGTCCAGCTCGACGCCACGGGAGAGGTCACCAGCAACGGCGAGATGGTGGATCGATTCCGATACGCATTTACGTTCCCGACGGCCGGAGCCACCGACTTTCCCGTGCAGATCGAGCGTGAGCTCCACCCAGGCAAGTACCACATCCGAATGAAGATACAGGACAGCAACTCCTCCCACGCAGCCGCCAGGGAGATGGACTTCGAGGTTCCGGTGCCGGACGTGCCCACCTTGGCGGCGACCGACGCCAGGGCGGACGAGTCCGTCAGGAAAGTGGCAGGCGGGCAGGAGGCAGTGCTCTCGCTCAAGGGCCCGGAGGGCGATGAGACGACGGGGATCCAGCGGTTCTCGGCCCTGGTCGGACCAAAGGTGGCTCGGGTCGAGTTTTACCTCGACGGTCGACCGGTGCTCACCAAGAACCGCCCGCCGTACGAGGTGGAGTTGGACCTGGGGCCGTTGCCGCGCCTCGCCTCCGTAGTCGCCGTTGCGGTCGACGTTGGAGGCCAGGAGCTCGACAGGAAGCAGCTCGACCTGAACGTGGGACGCGAGCGCTTCTTCGTCCGCCTCCAGCCCGTCGGTGCGGCGGACCGCAAGGGAGGCAGGGTTCGCGCACAGGTCGCGGTCAATGTCCCCCCTGACCGAAAGCTCAAGCGGCTCGACCTGTACTGGAACGAGATCCCGGTGACGACGCTCTTTGAGCCACCTTTTGATGCCTGGCTGCCGGTGAAGGACGACGGCTCGGTCGGGTACCTGCGCGCCCTGGCGGTGCTCGAGGATGGGGGCCAAGCCGAAGATGTCCAGTTCGTCAACGCCCCGCAGTTCCTGACAGGGATCGCCGTTCACACCGTCGAGCTTCCCGTCACGGTCCTCGATTCGAAGACCAAGCCGGTCGAGGGCCTCCAGCTCGCGGATTTCGAGGTCCTCGAGGACGGTGTAAAGCAGAGCATCTCGCACTTCGCACTCCAGAAGCAGCTGCCGATCCGGATGGGCCTTGTGCTCGACACCTCTGGGTCTATGGAGAAGACCCTTCCGGAGGTCCAAAGGGTCGTGATCGGGTTCCTCCGCAACCTGCTCCAGCCCCGGGACCGGGCGTACGTTCTGGCGTTTTCCGAACGGCCGAACCTGATCGAGGGGTTCACCGCCGACTTCAAGGCCCTCGAGCGTGCCCTCATCGGTCTGAAGGCCGACGGGGAGACCGCACTGTACGACGCCACGGTGTACGGCCTCTTCCAGTTCTCTGGCGTACGTGGCCGCAAGAGCATGGTCATTCTCACCGACGGCGAGGACAACGCGTCACAGATGGATTTCGAAAAGACCCTGGACTACGCCAAACGGAGCGGTGCGACCATCTACACGGTCGGGATCGATCTGCCGATCACGAAGATCGGAATTCGCTCACAGCTGACTCGTCTCGCGCGCAACACCGGGGGGGACGCATTCTTCCTTCCGCGCGGAGTGGCGCTCGAACCGGTCTACGAGCGCATCGACAAGGAGCTGCGATCGCAGTACCTGCTTGCATACACGTCGACATCGGAAGCCCCACCGGACGCTTTCCGCAAGCTCACGGTCAAGGTCAGCCGCCCGAAGGTCGAGGTTCGCACGATCTCCGGCTACTACCCCGGCGGTTGAGCCGGCAACGGCGGCTGCTCGAGCATCTCCCGCAGGGCACCGGCCCAGCTCGGGTCCAAGACGGTGCTGGAATGCTCGTCGAGCCAGATGATGGTCCCCTCGCGGGTGAGCTGGCCGCGACCTCCGCGAGCCGTGAAGAGCACCACGAAGCTGTCTGCCACCGTCACCAGCCGCGCGGCCGGGTGGGGTCGCCGGGGACGCGCAAGCCGGGGGTATCCCGTTCCGTTGTAGTTGAGGTGGTGTTCATACGCCACGATTGCGGCCAGCGGCGGTATCTGGCTGTTCCTCAGGAGGGCCGCGAGTCCGATCCGTGGATGGTCGAAGATCAGCTCGAGTTCATCGCCTGCCAGCTCCAGTTCTCTCGCCATCACCTCATGTGGCAGCAACAGCTTGCCCAGGTCGTGGACCAGCGCGGCGACTCCCAGGTCCAGGCCCAGGGCCGTGGCGATCCCGGAAGAGCGGGCGAGGCCCATGCTGAGGGCGGCGACGTTGTGTGCATGGACCGCGGGCCAGCGGTCCTCTCCTTCCCACGGGGCGAAATGCCGGAATGGATCGGGCTCTTCGGCGAGCCCGATCCAGAGCGCTCGAGCGACGCGACCCAGGTCCGGTGCAGCCAGGTCTCGGCCCAGTGCGAAGTCGGCGAAACACTCCTGGATCACCGTGACGCGATCCCGGACGGCGGCCAGCTTGTGCTTCTGCTTGCCTCCGGTGGCATCGTCCGGTCCGCCGAGCTCTCGTTCCGAAATCTCGACCTGCCCGACCTGAACGTGCGGCCTCGATTTCACCGGGGAGTCGTCGGTCCGAGCAAGGTCCCCTATGAATCCACCGACCTCCTCCAGGGTGAGACCGAGCTGGAAGGTCGCGTGCTCGATGTCGCGCCGGCGGAACCGGCGAATCAAGGAAGCGGCGTGCCGCGAGACGCGCGTGAACGGGCGGCCTTGGATGAAGAGCTCCTCGCCGAGGAGAACGAACGCCAGCTCGGACTCCGTGCCGAGGAGCGAGTCGAGCTGAGAGGCGAGGCGCTGCACTGCCTGGACTGCCCGGGGGTGGGAGCTGCCGTACAGGCCGACCGTGGTGGTGCTGGCGGCCAGCTCGCCGATCGTCTGGTCGACCCGGACCTCCCACTCCGAACGGACGGTCACTCGACCTCCTCTGGGGTTTCGACCCGCGCGCGCATTCCGGACCTGACGGCGTCTGCGAGGTCCTTGTCCGGGCCGTTGGCCAACGCGAGCGCTACCCTGTGGGCGGCGGGGCCCTCGAGCTGGGCGATGGCCGCAGCAGCCTCCCGTCGGACTCCTGTTAACGAGAACGGGTGGCGCCACCGCTTCAGCGCGAGGATGTCCCGCATTGTCTCCAGCGCGTCGGGGTCTCGAAGACGCCCGAGCGCCTTGATGAGTTCGATTGTAGAGTCCTCCTTTAGCCTCCTGCCGAGTCGGTTCCGGAGCCGGTTCACGAGCAGGCGGACGACGTCGGGATGGCGGACTCGCGACGCGACCTCGACGGCAAGGTGGCGGCGTTCCTCATCGTCCGAGTCCAACGTCTGCTCGAGCAGCCGGAACCAGGCCGGATCCTGCAGGCTGATCAGGGTTTTGAGGATCTCGGCCAAGACCTTGGGATGGGCACTTCCGATATGAGTCTTGAGCAGGGGCAAGGCCTCGATATGACCGATCCGGCGCAGCAGGAAGACGGCGTTGCGGACAACAAACCATCTGGGGTCGTCAAGCCTCGGTCGCAGGTACGGGATGGCCCTCGGTCCTTGTCGTGCCACGACCTCGAGGAGACGCTTGCGGATCACGAGGCTCTCCTCGTCGTCCAACGCCTTGAGAACTGCCGGCAAGGCGCCCTCGCCCAGCGCGACGAGGATGGCCGTCAGATCCGCGTGGTGAGCCTTGTCGAGCGTCCGGAAAGCCCGCAGTGCGGCCTCGACCCCACCCTGGTTGCATAGCGTGCGCGCCTCCTCGCTTCGAGTCGCCGAGAGGACCGGCGCCAGGCGGGCCGCGGCCTCGATGTCCCCGGCATCGAGGGCGCTCGTGAGTTCCTCCGCGAGCCGTACGGCCGCCCGCTCGGCCACGTCCTCGGATGGCCAGAGAGTGATGGCCTCCTGAAGGATGTGTACGAGGTGGAGCCTGATCTGCTCGTCCCCGAGCGACTCGGAGAGCTCCTTGGCCCAGGAGGTCTGGCTGAAGTCCGCCTTCTCCTTGCGGTCGTCGGTGGCAGGGATTGCGCCGGTTGGGACGCTCGCCGGAACTCTCGCCAGCAGCCGACGGGCACGGATCGCAAGTTCCTGCGGCATGCCTTCGGGCTCTTCCGCGGGCGATGCCGCCAAGATGTGGAGCACCCTCTGGACGTCCTCCGGGATGCCGACCTGGTCGACCAGCATTTGCTCGATCGCGTCGAGAAGGAGGTCGCCGGCAACCCAGGGGTCGTTTGGGTTCGCTACGGGCAGATGACGCAGAGATGTCACGATCGCCAGGCCGCGCCTCTCGGGGTCGAGGAGACGGATCAGCTCCGAGTAGAGCTCCCGGACCTGGGCCAGGGACACCGGCCGGCGTGCCTCGGCAGTTCCCTGCACGATCTCTGCGAGCTGCTTGAAGAGATGGTCGAAGAGGGTTTCAGCGTCGCTTGTCGAAGCCAGCAACTCGACGACGGTACCCGGCTTGAGCTCCCCTTGGTGGAGCTGACCCGCCAGTGGAAACGCACCGTCCCTCGAAAGACGTTGCGCCAGCTCCGCCCATACCGGACGCGACCCGGACACGTCGGAGTGCAGCTCGGAGTCCAGAAGCTGGACGCCTGAGAGGTCGATTGGGACCAACTCGACCCCGGGCAAGGGATTCCCCTCGTCGAGGAGCACCGCTCGGTCCGCCTCCCCGGGAGGATCGCTCAGCGTTGCAAGCCTCGTGGCCAGCTGTACGAGGCCGTCCGCGGCATCCGGCAGCGAAAAGCGCACGGCGGCAAGTCCCAGGTGAAAGAGCAGCGGAATGAGGCGAGCGGCCGGTCCGATCGGGGGCAGCGGCAGCTCTTGACCGTCCCAGAAGAGGCGTCCGGGACCGAACGAGGCGGTGAAGACATCGCCATCCGTGCCGAGAGCAAGCACACGGTGTCGGAGTCGATCTCGGGCAGGCTGGAGCGAAGGGTGCGATGGGGGATAGAGCCGAAGGGACCGCCGCAGCGCTTCGAGGTCGCTCAGCAACCGGACGACGGCGTCGTCGCGCTCGCTCCCACTCACGCGAAAGCTCCCGCTACGATTCTATCCCTTGCAGCAGCTTGGCCAGCTCGCGAACATCGGCGAGCGGGAACAGCTCCAGGTCCCTGTCTCCGGCAGACTGGACCGAGGCCGGAACTGCACAGCGGGAGAAACCGAGAGCGCGTGCCTCGCGCAGACGCTCAGACGGACGACTGACCGCACGAATCTCGCCAAGCAGTCCGACCTCGCCGAAGAACGCCGTCCCGTCGGGAAGCGCGCGGTCCAACGCCGAGGACATGACGGCAGCGGCCACCGCGAGATCGAGCGCGGGTTCTTCGACGCTCACCCCTCCCACGAGGTTGACGTACACGTCTCGGTCGCCGAACCTCCCTTCGGCGCGCTTCTCGAGCACGGCGAGCAACAGCGAGAGGCGTCCCGGATCCATCCCTTGCACGACGCGCCGCGGGTTGCCGAGCGGGGAGCGTGAAACCAAGGCCTGGACCTCGACGAGCAGGGGAGTGTTGCCCTCCACCACCACGGCGACGGCCGAACCGGGCGCCCCGGCGCGCCGGTCCGCGAGCAGCACGGCGGACGGGCTGACGATCTCCTCGAGGCCCGCGTCGCTCATGGCGAACAGCGCGAGCTCCAGGGCGGAGCCGAAGCGGTTCTTTGTGGAGCGCAGGATGCGATGCGGGTGGTTGCTACTTCCGGAGAACTCGAGAACGGCGTCCACCAGGTGCTCGAGCGCCTTCGGGCCCGCGACCAGGCCCTCCTTGGTCACGTGGCCGACCAGGATGATTGGGGGTCCGTCCCGCTTTGCGAGCTCCAGGAGTTGCCCCGCCACCTCGCGGACCTGCGTGACGCTTCCCGAGACGGCCGGGACCCGCTCCGAGTACATGGTCTGCACCGAGTCCACGATCACCAGGGCGGGACGCAGCCGGCGCGCTGTAGCGACCACCGCTTCCACGGACGGTTCGGCGAGCAGGAGCACGTTGTCCCGGACGCAGCCGAGGCGGCGGGCCCTGAGGGCCACCTGACGGGCCGACTCCTCGGCGCTCACGTAGAGGACCCTCCCCAGCCCCGGGCGCCGAGCCGCGGCCTGGAGGAGCAGGGTTGACTTCCCGACGCCCGGCTCACCGGCGACAAGCACCACGCTGCCCGGAACCAGTCCACCGCCCAGGACGCGATCGAGGCCAGCGATGCCTGTCGCGACGCGCTGGGTGTCCTCCAACTCGGCCGCCGAGAGCGCCACGGGTTCAACCTCCGGCCCACGCCCGCGTGCCTCCGACCGCAGCTCACCGGGGACCTGCTCGAAGGTGTTCCAGCCGCCGCAGCCCGGGCAGCGACCCAGCCACTTCTGAGAGCGCTGCCCGCAGGCGGTGCACTCGAAAACCGGGTTGTCGCGGCCCACGGTCAGCGCCCGGCGGCTGAGGCTGCCGTTCCGAGAAGGTACTTGAAGTCCTCGTCGCGCCATGTCACGCCGCCGCCGAGCAGCACGGATGAGCGCTGCCTCCACACCGGGTCGTCCCAGCCGGCGTAGGCGAACAGGTTGCGGGTCAGGAAGTATCGGGTCTCGAAGCGGAGGTGGGGCGGCTTGATGTCGCGGTTGAACTCGTACGCCTCGAACGTCATCTGGAGGCTTTCCTTGAGCAGGAACTTGTCCACGCCGACGCCGCCGGTGGACTCGAACAGCCCGGCCCGAAACGTGGTTCCACCTCCGATGTGGTAGCCGATCTGGGCGTTGAACGTGTCCAGGTTCTTGTTCCGGACCACCGTCTGCGTGACGGTCTGGCTCTGTCCATCGGGGAGCGTTGTAGTGGTCGTCTGGACTGTGGTCGAGGTCCGTCCCACAGGCGAGCTCACGTACTCCAGGCGGTAGAAGCGCCTGGGAGTCGTCTGCAGGTCGATGCCGAACGCGCTGCGGGAGTTGTCGATGTTGACTTCGGTGGAAGGGTTCTTGACGCCGGGCAGCGCCTCGGCGCGCACGTTGATGTCGAGGTGCCACCCCTCGGCCCGGCCGAACGCGTTCTTGATGCTCTCGGCCGCGGGCGCCACCGACTTCAGGGCAGAGTTCAGGTTGTCGGTGGTCGCCGGGTCGTTGACGAGCTTGCCGATCGACCCTTCACCGGCGGCGATCTTGCCCGTGATCTTGTTGATGTTGTCGACCGTTACCCGAAGCTGCGCCGTGACGTCCTTGACATTGGCGACCGAGGCGTCAAGGTTGCCGCGGTTGGCCTGGACGAGGGCGTCGAGGTGGTCCGCGATGGCCACGAGCTTGTCGGCAAGGCGCGGCAGCTCGGTCTTAAAGGTTTCGGAAGCGTTACGCACGTTCGCCATGGTGGCGTCCACGTTGGCGCGGTTGGCAGCCACGAGGTCGCGGACCGACGCGGTGAGCTGGCGCACGTTCTCGATGATCTGCTCGAGCCGTTTCTGGCCCTCCGGGCCGGCCAGCGCTCCGCGCATCGAACCCGCAACGGCGTCGATGTTGGCGAAGGCGTTGTTGAAGCTCTTCAGGGCCTGGTCGAAGCCGATCGGGCTGGTGCCGTCCAGCACGGACCCGGGCTGCAGGAGCGGTTTGTCGGTTGGGCCCGGATACAGTTCGACGTACTTGTCGCCCAACATGCCGAGGCTGGTGACCTCGGCCCGCGCGCCCTGGTGCAGCGCCACGGAAGGGTCGATCGCCAGGGTCGCCACGGCCCTGTCGCCTTCGAGATCGATCCCGTCGACGATGCCGACCCGAACGCCCGCAATGCGGACAGGGCTCTTCTCGTCGAGGCCCGCCACCGAGGGGAACACGACCTTGAAGCGCGCTCGGCCTCCCTTGGATCCGATCGGGATCTCCTCGATCTTGATGATGAAGACGCCGAGCACGATCAGAGCCACGAGCATGAAGACTCCCACTCGGGCAGTGTGACTCATGCCACCTCCTCTTCCACCGGCTCGCCGGCCAGGAACTTCTGGATGTAGGGATCGGCCAGAGAGCGGAAGGCCTCCGGACGGGCAGTGGCGATGATCTGCCCGTTCCGGAGCATCGCGATGCGGTCCGCGATCCGGAACGCCGACTTCATGTCATGGGTGATGGTCACCATCGTCACGTCGAGGTGCTCGCGCATCTCGACGATCACGCCGTCGATCACGCCGGACGTGATCGGGTCGAGGCCGGTGTTCGGCTCGTCGAAGAGCAAAATCTCGGGCTGGAGAGCGATAGCCCGCGCGAACCCGACCCGTCGCCGCATCCCCCCTGAGAGCTCGCTCGTTGCCTTTCTCTCGACGCCCTCGAGGTGAACGAGGGCGAGGCACTGGCGGACCCTCGCGGCGATCTCGTCACCGCTCATTCTGGTGTGGCGCATGAGCGGGAACGCGATGTTGCCGAGTACGTCCATCGAGTCGAACAGCGCCCCCTCTTGGAACGACATTCCGAACTTGCGGCGGATCTCCAGAGAGCGGGCCGCGTCGCTGTTGGTGAGGTCCTCACCGTCGATGATGACGTGTCCCTGGTCGGGAGCGATGAGACCGATGAGGTGTTTGAGAAGCACGCTCTTGCCGGCGCCGGACTGGCCGACGATCACGAACGACTCGCCTGCGTCGACCTCGAGGTTGATCCCGCGAAGGACCTCGCGGCCCGCGAACGTCTTCCAGAGGTCTATGACGGCGATCTTGGGCGCCGACCCGCCTTGCTCGACCCGACCGGCATCCCCTCGTGTGTTGGCCACCGCCGCAGTTCCCCCGCTGACCCTCAAAACAGGATCTTGGTGAGGAAGAAGTCCGAAACCAGAATCACGACCGACCCCATGACAACGGCACTCGTCGTTGCACGGCCGACCCCCTCGGCGCCGCCAGTCGTGAAGAAGCCCTTGGTGCAACCAGTCACCGAAAGGATGAGTCCAAAGACAGCGGCCTTGATCAGCCCGGAGAAAACATCGTTGAGATCGAGGAACTGGAATGTCTTGTCCCAGTACATGATAGGGTTGGCACCCATCAGACCGACCGCAATGCCGTAGCCGCCAAAGATCCCCAGGCCATTTGCGATCGCCACCAGCGGGGGCAGCATGAGCGTCGTTGCACCCACGCGCGGCACGACGAGATAGTGGATCGGTTCGGTGGCCATCGCGTAGAGGGCGTCGATCTGTTCGGTCACGCGCATCGTGCCGAGCTCAGCGGCCAGCGACGATCCGATTCGGCCGGCGATCATCAGCGAGGCCAGGACGGGCGCCAGTTCACGCGTCAGCGAGAGCGACACGACCGATGCCACGAACCCCTCAGCGTGGAACCGCGCGAACCCGCGGTAGGTCTGCAGCGCCATCACCATGCCGGTGAACATCGCCGTCAAGCCGACCACCGGGATCGAGTCGACGCCCACACGCACCATCTGGCGCACCCACTCCCGGATGTCGAATGGGCGGCGGAACGTCCAGTGGATCGTGTTGTACAGGATGTAGAAGAACCTCCCAACCTCCTCGAAGACGTTGAGGCTGTGCCTCCCGATCCGCTCGAAAAGCGCGGTCCAGGGCGAGCGGGGGACGGCCTCAGCGCTCACTCGAGGAGAACTCCGGGTTCTCGAAGCGGGTGAACTCGTCGAGGAAGACGAGCTTGAACATGTCGGTTGGGCCGTTGCGCTGCTTCGCGATGATGATCTCGGCGAGGCGCCAGTCTTCCTCCTCCCCGCCGCCTTCCGCGATCTGCAGGCCGCGGTTCTTGCGGTTGATGAACATCACGACATCGGCGTCTTGCTCGATCGAGCCAGACTCCCGGAGGTCCGACAGCTGTGGCCGCTGGTCGCCGCGTCGGTCGGGGTTGCGGGAGAGCTGCGAGAGCACGAGCAACGGAACGTTGAGCTGTTTGGCCACGGCCTTGAGGCCTCGCGAGATCGCCGAGACCTCCTGGGTCCGGTTCTCCGCTTTCGCCCCGGACGACATCAGCTGGAGGTAGTCGACGACGACCAGGTCGAGACCGTGCTCCATCATCGCTCGGCGGCACTTGCCGCGCAGCTCGAGGACGGAGATCCCGGCGGTGTCGTCGATCCAGAGAGGGGCCTCGGCGAGACGGTCCGCGGCCTCGGCCAGTCGCTGCCAATCCGAGGCCTCCTGGTGGGCGTCTGCGCTCTTGCTCAGGAGGCCGCGGGTCAAGCGCTTGACGTTGATGCGCGCCTCGGCGGCGAGCAGGCGCCGCACGAGGGCCACCGCGGACATCTCGAGCGAGAAGACCGCGACCTTCAAACCGTGGCGCACCGCGCAGTTGGAGGCGATATTGAGTGCGAGGGCCGTCTTCCCGACGCCCGGACGGGCGGCCAGGATGATCACGTCCTGCTTCTGGAGCCCCGAGGTCAGCTCGTCCAGGCGGTAATATCCCGTCTCGATGCCGGTGTAGGGAGCGCTCGACTTCGAGACGCGCTCGATGTGCGCAACCTCCTCATGGGCGAGCTTGCCCACCGCCTGGAGGCCGCCGCGCATCGCTCGCTCTGCGATCGAGAGGATCTGCGTCTCCGCCGCGTCGAGGGCGTCCATCGCCTCGCCCTCCTCGCGTGCGGATGAGGCCATCAGCTCCTGGGAGATGCGCAGCAACTGACGCTTGATCGAGCGCTCCCGCAGGATCGCCGCGTAGTGCTCGACGTTGGCCGGGTCGGGCAGGCCCTCGGCGAGGCCTGCGACGTAGGCAACGCCACCGCTCGCGGCCAGGGCGCCGCTCCGCTCCAGCTGGTCGGTCGTGGTCAGGAGATCGATGTCTCGGTTTTCGCCGGCCAGGTTGGCAAACGCCTCGAAGACCAGCCGGTTCGCTTCCGAGTAGAAGTCGTCGGGCCTGATCGTATCGACCACGCGGTAGAAGCAGTTGGCGTCGGTCAGCACCGCGCCAAGGACCGCCCGCTCCGCCGCCTCGCTGGCCGGGATCCGGAGCACCTGGGTGGCCGAACTGCGACCGTCGATATCACCCGGAACGCCTGCGGCTCCGCCAGCCCCGCGCTTGCTCTTTGCCGTTGCGCTCACGGACGAATCGTACCATGCGCCAGGCAGTAGAATCGCCGGGTGACGGAGCGCTGCTACCTGGACTGGAACGCGACCTCGCCGGTGCGGCCTGAGGCGGCCGCAGCTGCGTTGGATGCCCTGCGGCCGGGCCTCGGCAACCCGGCCAGCGGACACACCGAGGGCAGGCGAGCCAGGCAACTGATCGAGCACGCGCGCAGTGAAGTGGCAGCTTTCCTGAGGGTTTCCCAGCAGGAGATAGTCTTCACCTCCGGGGGCACAGAATCGAACGCGGCTGCGCTCTGGGGCCTGCTGGCCAGTGATGGGAGGCCGGAGAACCGCAGCTTGCTGCTCTCGGCGGTGGAACACCCCGCCGTGATGGCCATGGCGGGCGAGATGGAGCGTCTCGGCGTCAATGTCGAACGGATCCCGGTGAAGTCGAGCGGGTCGCTGGATTTCGTGGCTCTGGAGGAAGCCCTTGGCCGGAACCCCGGCGCGGTGGTTGCGATCCAGTTGGCGAACTCGGAGACCGGGGTGCTGCAGGATCTTGCAGCCGTCTCCAAGCTCGCTCATCGGAGCGGCGGAGGCGTGCACTGCGACGCGGTTCAGGGCGCCGGCAAGGTGCCGATGCTCGTGGGGGCGTGGGGCGTCGACACCTTGGCTGTCAGCGGGCACAAGTTGGGGTCACCGGCCGGGATCGGTGCCCTTTTCGTGCGGTCCGGGGCCAGGCTCGCGCCGCTGATCCCTGGCACCCAGGAGCGGCACCGGCGCGGGGGCACCGAGAACCTCCCGGGCATCGCGGGGATGGGTGTTGCGTGCCGCATGGCGGCGTTGGAGGTGCCCCGCTGGCAAGCTCTTGCGGCACTGCGCGATACGTTCGAGGCGACCCTGGTGGACCGGCTGCCGGGGACCGCTGTCATGGGGTCGGATGCTCCGCGCCTGGCCAACACCTCCTGCGTTTGCCTCCCACCCGGGCTGCGAGGTGGCGTCGCGGTCGCAGCGCTGGATCTCGAGGGATTCGCTGTATCCTCCGGCCCGGCGTGCAGCTCCGGCGTTGAACGGAGGAGCCCGACCGTGGAGGCCATGGGGTTCGGTGCCGACGCCGCAGAACGTACACTAAGGGTATCCTTGGGTCCTGGCACCGGAGAAGGAGAGGTGCTCGGTCTCGTGGCGGCACTGGAGCGTGTCTGGTGTCGTGGCAAGGAGGGCGTGCCGTGATCGTCAGCTGCCCGAGCTGCAAGACGAAGTACCAGTTCGAGGAATCCCGCTTCGGCGACAGCACCACCAAACGCCTGAAGTGTACCAAGTGCGAGACTGCGTTCGAGATCAGCAAGCCGGTGCTCGAGGCGGGCGAGGTGTCGCGCACCGCGGTGGTTCCGGGCAAGAGCGCCGACCTCGCCGCCCAGAAGCGTGAGCGGGGCGAGGACTCCATGCCGTCCGATCAGGCGGCTCTGCCTCCGTTGGCCGCGCTACCGTCCACGAAGCGGTACTCGCTCGCTGTGATCATGGGTGCGAATGCCGGTCAGATCTACACCATCTCGAAACCGCGGATCGTGCTTGGGCGTGGCACCGAGAGTGACGTGCAGCTCCAGGACAGCGAGGTGTCTCGCCGACACGCCATGATCGAGATCCACGTGGACGAGGCCAGGGTCAGCGACCTCGGCTCCACCAACGGCACCTACGTGGACGGCGTGCGCATCCAACGGGCCTCGATCTTCAGCAACCAGGAGTTCTCGCTCGGCACCACGACGTTGATGTTCATCGTGACCGATGTACACGACGGCACCGGGGACTAGTCCGGAACCGCCGATGAGAGTCGTGGTGGCGATGTCGGGGGGCGTGGACTCTGCCGTGGCCGCGGCGTTGCTCGTGCGCGCAGGGCACGAGGTCATCGGCGTCACCTTGCAGCTCGCGGACCTTTCCCGGAAGGGCCTCGGCGTCTCGCGTTGCTGTTCGACGACCGATGTCGCAATGGCCGGTGAGGTTGCCGCCCAGCTCGGTATTCGGCATCACGTCCTCGATATGGAACGCGTGTTCGAGGAAACTGTTCTGAAGCCGTTCGTCGAATCGTACCTGGCGGGCGAGACACCGCTCCCTTGTGCGCACTGCAACGCGAGCGTGAAGTTCGGTGAACTGCTCACGATCACCTCGCAAATGGGGGCCGAGGCATTGGCGACCGGCCACTATGCCCGACTGAGCCGCGAGGGCGGTCAGCCCGTGTTGCTTCGGGGCCGCGACACCTCCAAGGATCAGTCGTACTTCCTTTTCGGTCTGCGCAGGAACCAGTTGAGCCGCGTCCTTTTTCCCCTGGGCGACATGCACAAGCACGAGGTGCGCGCGGTCGCGCGGTGGCTCGGTCTTCCCAACGCCGACCGACACGACAGCCAGGAGGTGTGCTTCGTGCCGGAGGGCGGCTCATACGTTCAGGTGCTCGAGAAGCTGGCCCCCGACAGGCTCCCAGGTGAGGGGGAGCTCGTTGATCCCAGCGGGCGCGTCGTCGGACGCCATCCCGGCTTTCATCGGTTCACGATCGGCCAGCGGCGTGGGATCGGCGTGCCCGACCGCCGCAGGCTCTACGTTCTCGAGGTCCGACCCAGCGAGAATCGCGTCGTGGTGAGTGGCCGCGAGGATGCCCTCAGGCGTCGTCTCCAGCTCCGCAGTGTCAACTGGCTCGACGGCCCCGCGGAAGGTGTGCTGGAGGCCAAGGTCCAGATCAGGTCGAGACACACGGCGCAGCCAGCCAGGGTCCGACTGGACATCAGGGGTGCCGCCGAGGTCGAGTTCGCTGAACCGGTCTTGGCGCCGGCGCCCGGCCAGGCGGCCGTGTGCTACGCCGGAGATCGCGTGCTCGGGGGCGGCTGGATCGTCTCGGCCTCGTAGCAGCGAGGACGTTCGGAGGTTTGCACGTTCAAAAGTTCGAAAGTTCAAGAAGAGGGAAAAGGGGAAACGAGAAGCGTCAAAGGGACGACAGGTGCTCTGGTTCGGCTCTGCGAAAGGTCTCCTGCTTTTCGTTTTACCTTTGACATTTCATGTTTGACGCTAGGCCTCGTGCACGCGCGAGCGTTCGAACATTTGGACCTGTGACCGGAATCCGCTACATCGTTCGCGCTGCGGCGCCCCCCTGCGGCCCCTCCGTGATCTCGCCGAAGTTGCGCTCGTAGATCGCAACGTTCTCGGTGAGCGCGCGCAGAAGCTGCTTGGCATGGACCGGCGTCATCACGATCCGCGAGACGACCTGAACCTCCTCTCGCCCTGGCACGATCCGCCCGTAGTCCATGATGAACTCGGCAAAGTTGTGCACGATGGATGCAAAGTTGGCGTACGTTCCCAGCGCCAGCTGGTCGCTCACGACGATCTTGATCTGCCCCGGCTTCTCCTCTGGTTGCATGAATCCTCCCTTCGTATTCTAGCGGGACGTCTCCTCCACCAGGCCGAGCTCGGTCAACCACGAGAGCCGAATGCTCGGGAGTCCGGGTGGCGGCGGTCCCGGAGGGCCGGCAAAGGGCCCGCCGATTCGCAAGTCGACGCGAGGCGCCGTCACCACCTCCAGCCCCAGTCGTGCCCAACCCGTCGGAAGTCGCCATGCCGGAGCGACATCAGATGCTCTCTCCCAGGCTTCGATGAGGGCGCGGCGGTTGGTCGCGAAACCCCTCGGCGGTGGAACGAGGCGAGGTCCGGGGACCATGGCGAGGTTCAGGTAGCCGGGATCGCGTTTCGCGAGAAGCCTCCATGGATCCCACAGCTCCCCACGCTCAGTTGCGACCCAGCCGCTCGCTTCCACGCGATCTCGGTTGAGCCAGCGTCCGGCTGCGAGAGCGGTGCCTGGGACCTGCAAAAGCGCGAGCAGTTCGTCGAGCGCTCGGGCACCGAGGCCGCCTTTTGGCGCGACCACCAAGAAATCGGCAACGGCGCGCCGGGCTAGCGCAACGAGAGCTTCAGGGGGGAGGTTCCCGTCCGAATCCACGATCTCGACCGGGCGTCCGAGCAAAGCGACCCAATCCCTTGCGTTGCCGAAACAGTCGACGACAGCGACGCCGACGTCGTTCTGGCAAGGCCGCCGGACCTCGAAGAAACTGGCTGCCGGAAGGAGCACTCGAGCCGCGGGGACGCTGCCTTGGGGAAACGTTGCTGCGTGCTCGGATAGGGCCTGCAACGCGCGTTGGTGAGCGGCCGGCTTGGCGTTCGCAGCCATCGCCATCGAGGCACGAACGGTCCGCCAGTGATAGAGGATCCCGGGCAGGTGCGCGAAGCGCCCTCCGGAGGCGAGAATGCGAAGTGCGAGGTCGTAATCCTGGGCGCCGTCAAATCCGGGCCGGTGTCCGCCGACCTTCTCGATCATCTCCTTGCGAATGACGCGCAGGTGGGCGACGTAGTTGAAGCTGAGCAGCAGGTGTCGGGACCAACCCGGCTTGAGGCAGGGCTCGAAATGGCGTCCTCCCTCGTTCACCTTGTCCTCGTCTGTGAAGACCCAGTCGACGTCGGGACGAAGGGAGAGGAGGCGACCGACGAGCTCGAGCGCCAGTGGGTGCAGCAGGTCGTCGTGATCGAGAAAGGCGAGGAATTGCCCCCGGGCGTGCCGGAGGATCTCGTTGCTCGCCGCCCCTACGCCGGCGTTGCTCCGACCCGTCAGCACCCGGATCCGGGGGTCCGAACGGCTCGCCTCGGCGAGCACGCGGCCCACATGAGGATCAGGGGAGGCATCGTTGAGGGCGATGAGCTCCCAGTTTCGGTAGCTCTGTGCCGTCACGGAGGCAATTGCGGCGTTCAGGTGCTCCTCCGCGACGCGCCACACCGGCATTGCGACGGTGAAGAGCGTCTCCCCTGGGGACGAGGCGATTGTCGGAAGGAACTGGCCTTGGCTGAGCAGGGTCCGGTACCCGGGCCTTCTCCTCCACCTGCGCCAGACCCGCAGGGCCTTCCGAAATAGAAGGCCGGGAGATCCACGGTACGTCCACACCTTCGCGATCCCCCCGCGGGTGCGCAGAAGTCCACGCGCTGGGCTTGGCGCGAGCGTCACGGTGCCCCGCTCACTCGACGTCCGGAAGCTTGTGCATCTGCCGTCCCGGAGTAGTAGGCCCACACGACCACGCGTGCGTACACGCGCCGCGGCAGGCGCAGTCCGGCCCGGTCAACGAGGGAGAGAACCGGCACAACGAGGGGCATGTACGCGCGAGACCACGCGAACCAGCGCGGCGGAAGCAGCGGGGGCATGACCGGATCCGACTGCAACTCGGGGTGCAAGGCGTAGAGGGTCGCGATGGAGTAGCCCACCCTCCGCTGGCGGCGCAGGAACGAGCGCATGGTCATCGGATGGTAGTGCCTCGCTCTTGCGGCCTCCAGATAGTAGAGTCGAACCCCCATCTTGGTGAGGCGATACCCAAGCTCAGCGTCCTCCCACGCGGCGAAGGTGAAGGCCGGGTCGAACGGCCGCTCGCCGAGGGCAGCTCGAGGAACCGAGACGTTCGAGGTGTAGAAGCAGTTGAAGGTCAGGTCATCGCCGTCGCTGAACCTCCCGTACGCGAACTGCTCGCCGTTGGTGTTGACGAACTCGAGAAACGGCGTGACGTGAACCCCCTTCCTGTCCCAGTCCGTGAACCCGACAACGGCGCAGCGCTCCGCCACCTCGATGTGCCGCCGGAGGTGGGCCTCGACGAAGTCGTGTTCCGGGACCGTGTCATCGCCGATGAACACCACGAGGTCCCCGTGGGCCTGCGCGACGCCGACATTCCGCGCCTGGCCCGGTCCCTTGTTTGGCTGCCGCAGGGGGAGAACTGCGAGGCGTTCACCGTTGCGCGAGCGCCACGCCCACAACGACTCCCAGGTCCCGTCAGTGGAGCCGTCGTCCACGACGATCACCTCGTCGGGTCTTCGCGTCTGACCCGCGAGTGCCTCCAGGGTCCGTTCAAGGCACTCCCAGCGATTGAACGTCGGAATGACGACCGACACCGTGCGGGGAGGAGGGTACGGCTCCGAGGCGCGCGCCACGAATCGCACCGCCCTGACGGCGCAACCGAGCCGGCGAAAGTCCCAGTTGTGCCATAGACGATGCGGGACCCACGTCGGCGATCGGAGCTCGGCAACGATCAGTCCGGACGCGTCCGCCTGCGCAGTTACTTTGACCGCGCGCCACTTGTCGGATACAAGCTCCGCGGTGTGAGTGGTCCCGTTGACCACCAATTGAACGGGTGCCGTGCCGGCGCCGGTCGGCAGGCGTGCGGTGAGGACCAGCTGGCCCGAACTCCAGGGCTCGACCTTCAGGTAACAAACGGCGCGCCCGCAGGTGTGCGCGACGACGACACCGTCGACAGCCTCCCTGTCGTACCAACCGGGGCCGAGCCGATCGGCCGATGAGAGATCGCCCGGTATGAGCGATGCGCTGGGCTCCCAGGTGGCGGCGGCCAGACGGCAGTCCGAGAATTCCGGGATCCTGGGTGGTGGTGGGGGAACGGGGAAATCGGCGATCAGGCCGAGCGCGAAAAGCTGGGCATCGCTACGGACCCGACGGCGTTGGATCCTCCTGCGCTGGACCAGGCTCGACAGCAGGTGCGCGAGATTCCAGACCACGACCTGCAGCGCGAACCCCCAGGCTCCCGCGCGGAACCAGAGCTTGAACATGTTCTTGAGCGCGCGCGCCAGGTTCCACACCTCGAAGTGCTTGATCAGCGAACGAACGTTGTGCCTGGCCCCGAGCCGATCGCGCCATAGGCGGCCCCTGGATGCCACCGACGTCCCGCCCCAGGCATGGCGGACGACAGCGTTGCGGCAGACCACGACCTTCTTACCCAGGAGCCAGAGGCGCCACCCGAAGTCGACGTCCTCGTGGTACATGAAGAAGACAGGGTCGAACCCTCCGCTCGCGGTGAAATCCGCTTTGCGCAGAAGCGCCGCAGCGGCGGTGGGGAAGAGGGTCGCAACGGTCTCGGGGAGATTGCCAAGGCCGGAAAAGGGGAAGCCGAGATCCCGGTCGAACCCGTATCCGAGCCAGGTCATGCCTCCGCCGCAGGCGTTGAGGACGTCGGGGTGGTCGAGGAGCCTGAGGACGGCACAACTGGCGGCGATCTCCAGATCGCGGTCGAGCGGAGCGACAAGGGCATCGAGCCAACCTGGCTCCACGACGGTGTCGTTGTTGAGCAGGGCGACGAGCTCCCCTCGCGCGGCCTCGATGCCTCGCCGGTTCGCTTCGCCGAAACCCACATTCCTCCCGAGCGCAATCACGGTCACCCCGGGGTATTCGGCTGCGAGCCAGGCCGGCGTGCCGTCGGTCGAGCCGTTGTCCACGACGATCAGCTCCACATCCTCGGCGCACGTCGCCAGCAGTGATGGGATACAGCGAGCGAGGTGATTCCGGCCCTCGAACGTGGCGATCACAACCGAGATGCGCGGCGTCGGAGTCTGCTCGCGCGCTACCGCCATCGCAGCCACCGCAGCACCCGCCCGACGGCGCTCCTCGCGCGGGACACCTGAAGCTCGCGAAGACGAGCCGCGGTGTCGGACAGCAGGAGCTCGCGCCGGGCTTCGCTAACCTCGTCCTCAGAGAGGCGTGCCTTGGCCGCCTCCACGTAGCGCAGGTAGAACGACGCCCACTCCTCGCCATGGATCTCGTCCCGGTGCTTGTCGAACAGTCGCGCAAGGTAATGCCAGCGGGGGTCCTTTTCCACCTGGGGCCTTTGCTCCGACGTTCGCGGGATGAAGTACGTGGCAGTGACGACAGGGACGTGGCAGAACGGGGTCCGGCGCGAGAGCCGGAGCCAGAGGTCCCAATCCTCGAAGTAGTCAAACCTGGGGTCGAATCCACCCGCTTCGATGGCGAGCGCGCGGTCCATGAGCACGGCCATGATCGGAAGCGTGTTCTCGAACAGCAGCCGCGTGCGGTCGAACTCAGAGGCGTACACGCTGCGGGCGAAGATTCTCCCGGTGCCGTGCTCCGCGGGCTCGACCAGCAGGCACTCGACGTTGGAATAGATCACTCGGGCCGAAGTCCTCATCGCCTCCTCGGTGAGGGCCCGGAGGTGGTGGGGCTGAAGGACATCGTCGTCGTCCAGGAAATTGACATACTCCCCGGTGGCGGTCTCGAGGCCGACCTGAGCCGAGCGCGCGCGGCCGAGCGACGTCGCATGAGTCACGAGTCGAAGCACGAGTTCCCTGTGGAAGTCCCCCAGCACCAGTGTCGGGTCCGCGCCCCCGTCGTTGACCACGATGACCTCGAGGTTGGGGTAGTGCTGGGCCGAGATGCTTTCCAGGGCACGCCGGAGCATACCCAGCCGGTCTCGAGTCCGGACGACGATTGAAACGGTGGGCCCGTTCTCTAACGGCTCGCGTTCGAGCAGCGGCGCGAGCCGTTCCGGGTATTCCACGACCGGTAGGAGAAAGGCGCTCGGGACTCCCTGGAGCTCGTGCGGCTCGACTCGCCGGGCGTCTTCGAGGGCGCGAAGGAGCTCCGCGATAGAGTCTAGTGCCGCCTCGCGGCTCAAAAACCTAACCAGGGAATGCCGTGTCTCGCTGAGCATGCGAAGTCCGCCCGGAGAGATCGGCAGCTCGGCGGAGAGCGGCGGGTCCAAGGACACGAAATTCCGTACCGGGTAGCGTTGCGCGACAGCGTTGGCGCAGACACTGGCGAGCGCGAACACGGCCTCTTCGGCGCGTGCGTTCACCTCTGGCTGCCAGGCCCCGATCCAGGCTGGTGTCTCCTTCCCGGCGGCGGTGCAGATTCGCCGGTAGACGGGCCGGAACGTCTCGCCGAGCGAGAACGGAGGGGAATCGACTGCGCCGAAGAGCTCGAGAAGATCACCGTCCTCACGTCGTCGGCCGGCCTGGACGGCGCGGCGACGCCCCTCCAGTTCCCGCCTGAAGGTTAGGAGCTCCGCCAGCGCGAGGAGGTGGGCGATGGCGTCGGCCGAGACCCGCGGGCTGGCGAGGTGCTTCAAGGAAGGGCTCGCCTCCCATGCGCGCAGGAAGGTGAGGGCGGCCGTCGTCAGGAAGATCACTCCCATGCGCTCGTCCGCGTAGTTCTTGAAGATCGTGAATAGGGCGTTCCGTTCGAGGAGGTAACGCCCGCGGCTTGAGATCCCGCCTCCCCACGTGGCGTGAAGCCGGTGGCGGACGACGGCATCCGGGGCGAACCATGTCTGACGGCCTGCCAGCGCCATGCGCCACCCGAGGTCGACATCCTCGAAGAACGAGAAGTAGGCGGGGTCGAACCCCCCGAGCTCGAGGAAGAGGTCGCGCCGAAGCATGAGGGCGCCCGCGCAGCCGAAAAGGACGGGCCGCTCGGCGAAGTGTCGTCCACGGGCAGGCGCGCCGACGTCATGCTGCAGGGCGTGGCCCGTGAAGAACGTGTCAGCGCCCACGAAGTCGATGCGCCCCTCGTCCCAGCTCATGATGCGGCTCGCGATCGCGGCCGCTTCGGGATGGCGCTCGGCCGCCGAATGGAGTGCCGAAATCCAATCGGGTTTGACCCGGGTGTCGTTGTTCAGGAATGCGAGCCAGCGTGACTCGCAGAGTCTCGCGGCGCGGTTGTAGGCCCGGGAGAAACCGAGGTTCGATTCGTTGGCAACAACCCGCACCCATGGATGGTGGCGCGCCACGTGTTCGACAGATCCGTCCACCGAACCGTTGTCAACCAGCCAGACTCTGGTGGGATGGGCACCATCCTGCACGATCCCCGGCTGTCCCGGCACGAACACGTCCATGTTGCCAAGCGAGGCGAAGCAGTCGTCGAGATACTGTCGACCGTTGTAGTTGAGTACGAGCACCGTGGTGCTGCCAGGGGATTCGTTCGTCGGTTTCGCCTCGCTCACACGTGAATCATACGCACAATGGGCGGACGGCGGCTACGATGCCGCCCCTCTGGTAAGATTTTGCGCCATGGCGGTACACGACGGGCGCCGGGACTCGGTGGGGAGGGGTGTGACCGTCCTGCAGGTCCTGGTGCTGCTCATGGTCGTTGCAGCCTGGTGGAGCCCCGCGCTCGGCTTCTACTTCTCGCAAGACGACTTCCCGCTGCTCGCCACGAGCCATCCCGGTTGGGTGCACCCAAGCGCCCTCTTCCTCATCGGTTCCCCGAGGGAGTACCGCCCACTCTCGCAGCACGTCTTCTTCTTTCTCAACCAACTGGTGTTCGGCCTCGACCCGAGAGGCCACCACGCCGCCACCCTCGCCGTTCACCTGGCGAGCGCCGTGCTGGTCGGCATGCTGGCGCGGCGCTGGATCGCTCGCTGGGCGCTGTTGCCGGCTGGCGCGGCGTTCGCGCTTCATCCGGTGCACTTCTTCGAGGTGTCATGGGTATCGGGCGTGAGTCCGGGTGCGTGTGTGCTCTTCATGCTGCTGACGCTCGCTTCATTGGATTCCTATCTCGTGCGCGGGCAAGGTTGGAAACTGGTCGCGGCGCTGGCTGCCGCGGCGGCGGCGCTCCTCTCGAAGGAGGATGCGGTCATGCTGCCGGCGCTCGTCACCGTGCTTGCACTGGCGAGGCCTGCCCGCGGCCGTGGGCTGCGGATCGCAGCTGTGGTCGCTCCGTTCTGGCTGCTCGCCGCCTGCTACCTCGCCTTGCGGTTCTCTCTCCTCGGTCTCGGGCTGCCGTCCACCGGTGTCTACCGCTTCGGAGTCGAGCCGCGGTTGCTCCTGGCGAAGACGTTGCTTTACTCGCACTGGCTGCTCCTTTCGTGGCCATTTGTCGTCGCGCTGGCGGGCGCGAGTGTCGTCGCCGTGGCCACCGGACGCGCGAATTCCTGGCGTCCGTCCGCGCGAGGGGCATCGCTCCTCCTGCTGGCCGCACCCCTGTCGGTGCTGCCGACCATGCTTGTACCGTCCGCTGCAGGCCACTATCTGAGCTTCGCGTCCGCCGTTCTGGCACTGGTCCTCGCGGGCCTCGTCCGGTGGACGGCGCCCGGTGGGTGGCGTTTCGGTGTTGCCACAGCCTTGGCGCTGGCCCTCCTGGCCCCGAGTTGGCAGCAGCGGGGAGGACTTCTCGCGAGTCGGGACATGTCGGTTCCCCTCCCTGCCAAAGCCGCCCTGTGCCGCGAATGGGTCGAGGGGCTGCGCGCCGGCCGCGAGTTGGCCAAACCGGGTTGCAACGTCGTGCTCCGCGACGCCCCCCTCCAAGACTGGGAGCGCCAGTGGCTTTCGTTCTTGCCGGCGGTGGCGTGGGACCGCCCGCTGGGGCCGGAACGAGTGCGCATCGTGCTTGCGGGCGATCCCGAGCCGACCCGCCGGGCGGCGGAGTGCTCCGCGACGTGGAGCCTCACAGCGGCGGGTGCCAGGTACGTCATGTCAGAGGCGTCGACCATCGAACCCTGAGGGAAGCTGGGCGAGACGTGCGGCCACGAGATCGAGATCCCGCTCCCCTTTGACGGCGAGAATCTGGCGGGGCGTCCTCGCAGTCGTGCGAAACGATCGCCGGTCCAAGCGGCGCACGTCTGGCGCATTCGTTCACCGGATGACATTCGTCGGGCTCCAAGCTAGGCTTCGGCGCAGGAGGTGTCCCAATGCCGTGGAAGGTCACGAGGGGGGCAGGGGCGTGGATAAGCCGGCTGCGTCTCTCCGGTCGTGCTGCGGAGGCAAACTACGGCTCGTGGTGGAATGCGATCGCCTCCACGCGGGAGGGTGCCTACGCGCTCACCTACGTCGTCGACGACGAGGAGGACTACCGCACGCGCGGCTGGTACGGCGATGCCAACTCCTTCGGAGCCAAGCAACTCCTCGAGATGGGCAGCGTTGGTCGGGAGTCGCGCGTGCTCGAGATCGGTTGCGGGATGGCGCGCATCGGGCGGGAGATGGCGCCCCACGTGCGCGAGTGGCACGGCGCCGACATCTCAAAGAACATGCTGCACTTGGCGAGAGAGCGCACGGAGGGCATGGACAACGTTTTCCTGCACGAGCTCCCGGATGTGAGCCTCGGGCTCTTCGCGGACGAGAGCTTTGATTTCGTGTACGCGACGATCGTCTTCATGCATCTGGACAAAGAGGACCTGTTCCAGTATCTGGTCGAGGCCCGGCGCGTGCTGAAGCCTGATCGCTTCGCGTACTTTGACACTTGGAATCTCCTTCACCCCGACACCTATCGCCAATGGCGACGCACGCAGGAAAGCAACATCGGTTCCCACAAGGTTCGGGGACGAATCCAGTTCGCCACGCCTGTGGAGCTTCGGTCCTACCTCGAAGACGTCGGGTTCGACGTGTTGCGTCTGGACGACGACAAGCTGCTACGGGCTCTCTGCCGGAGGGGTCCCGTGAGGTCGCACGAGCCCGACGACGGGCGGCCGCCGTTCGGCTACATCGATGTGCCTCGCAACGGTGGGACCGTCCGCGGAGAACTCCACGTCGAGGGTTGGGCGCTCGACGACATCGAGCGGATCGAGGTCTTCCTCGATGGCAGCCAACGCCTCGGCGAAGCGCAACTGGGGAGGCCGCGTCCGGATGTCGCCGAGGCATTTCCCCGCTACTCGAGATCCGCCTCGTGCGGCTTCGTTCTGGACGTAGGCGGCACTTCTCCTCCTTCCGGGCGGCACACCCTCCAGGTCGTCGCCACAGACGCCCACGGCGCGGCCACGGACCTTGCCGGGAACTACCGGACGTTCGTCTTCGGGACCTGAGCCGGGGCCTGTGCCCCGAGGATTCTCTGCCCGGCGCGTCCGGCCACCTTCGTTCAAGGATGAGCGTGCGTCTGCAACCCATGCTTGGGGCTGGTTCATCGACGGGTCGCCGGGCTGACACGTAGAACGTTCGTGACATCCGGAAGCATGCACAGCTGCCGCCCCTGTTGCAGCCCTGTGCTGGTGGACTCCAGGAAAGTGTCGCATCACCCTCTCGCCAGAGAGCCCGGAAGAACGATCGCCGTGTGCGCGGCGATGGTGGCGAGCGGCCTGTCGATCCTGCTGGGGATCTCAACGCTCTTCAGAACCCCGCAGCCCAACCCATTCTGGCCGAAGCTGCAGGAGCTGTCGCCGCTCGATTCGGCGCCGATCGCTCCCGGAACTCGCGGCATCCTGGTGCCACCCGTCCGAGCCGGTCAGGAAGAGTGGCCGTTCTGGCTCCTCGAGGCCCACTGGCGGCGTCCCGATCTCCTGCTGGCCTTGCCCACCCAGCGGCTATGGTCGAACCGCCCTGCCTTTGCAGTTTCAGTGGGCCAGTCGGGACCCCCACCGGGCTGGCGCGTCGTTTGGCACCTGGGCGCCGTCTTCGTGGCGAAACCGGGGGTTGCGCCGTGATCGGTGCGGCTGACGCCGGATGGCTCGCCTGCGTCTCATGCATCGGGTGGAGCGCATGGCGCGGCTACGGGCGGTGGCCGGACCGGCCCAACCCTCGCGTCATCGGCGTTCTCTGGGCGACGGTTGCACCGGGCGCATGGATGCTCACGCTCGAACTCCTCGGCCTGAGCTGGTCGGGCTGGCTTCTCGCCGCGCCGGCGGGTGCCGCTCTTCTTCTAGGCCTGTTTTGGCGCAGAGCCCGAGCCGTCGCACGTCGGTCGACGGCTGCATGGGTGGCGCTGGGATGCCTGATCGCGGGAAGCATGGCTGCGGTCGTGGCCGTGGACCCGACCACGAGCTGGGACTTTCGCTATATCTGGGGTCTGAAGGCGAGGGTCTTCGCACTCGCCGGTGGGAACGACCCGCGCTGGCTCGCGTGGCCGCCGAACGGCTTGCATCACCCAGACTACCCTCCGTTGTGGCCGGATCTGCTGGCAGGCGGCATCCGTCTCGGGGGCTCGGTCGGCGGGGGGGCGACCGTGTGGTCGGTCGTGCTTCTGCTCGGCCTGGCCGCGGCGTGCTGGGACATCCTGCGGGACGCCTCGCCGCCCGCCCGGGTCGCGGGAGCGGCGATCGGAGCCCTCGCGCCCACGATCGTTGCGTCTGTGTACAGGGGCAACGCCGAGCTGCTCGTCGCGTTCCTGGCCGCCACGGCTGTCGGTGCTCTCCGCCGACTCCGGCGAGGAGGAGCGACGGGTCCCGCGTGGGTGCTGACCTCGGTGGTGGCTGTGATGGGGCTGTGCCTTGGGAAGAACGAGGGCATGGTCTTCGCCCTGGGCGTCGTAGTCGCCGCGTGGCTGTTCGCTGACCGGCTCGCAGCAATCGCGCTGCTCGTTGCGTTCGTGGCAACCGTCGGTGCCTGGCAGCTGTTCCTTTTCTTCAACGGCATCGGACGCGAACCTCGCCTCCTAGCTCTGAGCGCGTGTCTTCTGACCGGCCGGCAGATGGTTGGGTGGCTCTGCCGACAGCCGTGGAACCCGGTGGGAGGGCTACTCCTCACCTGGCTGCTCGCGCTGGTGGCACTCGGCCTACGGAAGTCAGCGGCAGTGGTGACGGTGGCGGTTGTCTGGTTGGGAGGCGTCCTCGCCGCGTACCTGACGGTCTCGGATCCGATCCTCTGGTGCCTCGCCACCTCCTTCGATCGGGTCATCGCGGCGCCTCTCCCTGGAGTCGTGTCCGCAGCACTGGCGTCCGCCCTGGACACGGTTCCGGCCGGGACCGTGGCTGGTCCCTAGCCCTTCCGGCCGAGCACCCGTCGGACGGAGCTCGGCGATGCCCGGTCAGGTAGGGCGGCATGACCCGCTCGCTCGGGGACCTTGATTGTTGACCGCCGACCCTCGGTGTCCGTATCCTCGCACGTCGCGGGCTTGCTGCCGGGCTTCACAAGCGCACGAGCTCACGCTGGAGGGCAGAATGAACGGCGTTTTCCGTGTTCCCCAACCTACGAACGAGCCGGTACGCGCCTACGGGCCGGGGTCACAGGAGAAGAAGTCGATCAAAGCCAAGCTCGCCGGGATGCGGAGTCGGGAGATCGAGATACCGCTGATCATAGGCGGCGAAGAGGTGCGCACCGGTAAGCTTGGCGCCTGCGTCATCCCGCACGAGCACGGACACGTCCTCGCCACGTACCACAAGGCCGGCAAGGCCGAGGTGGAGCGGGCGATCGCCGCCGCGCGCAAGGCCCACGCGACATGGTCGCGCATGCCGTTCGTCGACCGTGCCTCGGTCCTCCTCCGGGCGGCGGACCTCCTGGCCGGCCCTTTCCGCGACGAGCTCAACGCGGCGACGATGCTCGGCCAGTCCAAGACGGTGTTCCAGGCGGAGATCGACTCGGCATGCGAACTTATCGACTTCTGGCGCTTCAACCCCCTCTACGCGCAGAGAATCTACGAGGACCAGCCGATGTCCTCGCCGAGCGTCTGGAACCGCGTCGAGTATCGGCCGCTCGAGGGGTTCGTGTTCGCCGTGACCCCGTTCAACTTCACCTCGATCGCCGGCAACCTCCCGACCTCCCCCGCGCTGATGGGGAACACGGTGCTGTGGAAGCCCGCCTCGAGCGCGGTCTACTCCGCGTACCACATCATGAAGGTGCTCACGGCGGCCGGACTGCCTCCGGGCGTGATCAACCTCGTCGTCGGATCCGGGGCCGAGGTCGGGGACCCTGTGCTCGCGTCGCCCGAACTGGCCGGGATCCACTTCACCGGCTCCACAGCGGTGTTCCAGCAGATGTGGCGGACGGTTGGGGCGAACATCGCGAGCTATCGCTCGTACCCCAGGATCGTCGGCGAGACCGGCGGCAAGGACTTCGTTTTCGCCCACGCGTCCGCCGACGTGGCTGCACTCGCGGCGGCGCTGGTGCGCGGCGCGTTCGAGTACCAGGGCCAGAAGTGCTCGGCGGCCTCGCGCGCCTACATCCCCCAGTCGATCTGGCCGAAGGTCAAGGACCTCATCGTCGCTCAGGTCGCCGAGATCAGGATGGGCGACCCCGAGGACTTCACCAACTTCCTGAGCGCGGTGATCGACAAGGCCGCGTTCGAGACGATCAAGGGGTACATCGAACTTGCCAAGAAGTCGAATGAAGCGGAGATCATCACCGGCGGCGGGTGCGACGACTCGGTCGGCTACTTCATCCAGCCGACGGTCGTCGTGACCACGAACCCGAAGTTCAAGCTGCTGCAGGAGGAGATCTTCGGCCCCGTTCTGACGATCTTCACCTACAAGGACGCCGAGCTCGACAGGGCGCTGGAGCTTTGCGACACCGGTTCCCCCTACGCCCTCACCGGCGCGGTCTTCGCGACCGATCGCCAGGCGATCCTCAAGATACAGGACCGCCTGCGCGACGCGGCCGGGAACTTCTACATCAACGACAAGCCGACCGGTGCGGTGGTCGGCCAGCAGCCGTTCGGCGGGGCACGCGCCTCGGGCACGAACGACAAGGCCGGATCGCTCTGGAACCTCATCCGGTGGACGAGTCCGCGCGCCATCAAGGAGACGTTCGTGCCGCCGAAGCATTTCGCATACCCGTTCATGGGGGAGAAGTAGGGCGAGAGAGGGCGCAGGGCTCAGGGCAGCGAAAAGACCGAGACGGAAAAGGGCGGGCTGAGGCCCGCCATCGGTGCCTGGCTCGTGGCCGGTTGCGACAGATCCGCGGAGAGGGCATTCCTGCGGATTCCCGCGTGTTGGGGGTGCAACGGGAGGCGTCGGTTGGGTCCGATCTCGGTCAATCTCCTGCCACGGCGGTCGGGTTGAAGGGCTTCCCTCGGTCGTCTGCCGCAGCAGCGGCGCTGGTTCTCGCACTCGCTGCGCCGTCCACCGCTGGGCCGCCGTTCCTTACCGACGACCCCGAGCCGGTCGAGCTCCAGCACTGGGAAGCCTACCTGTTCACGACGTACGACGCTGCGCGGGAGGCGACCGGGATCCAGGGTCCGGCGGCCGAGGTGAACTACGGGGCCGCCCCGGGGCTCCAGCTGCACCTCGTCGTGCCCTACACGACCGCCGAGCCGGCAGGCGGCGGCTCAGCTCAGGGTCTCGGAGACTTTGAGGTAGGAGTCAAGTACCGGTTCGTCGAGGAGGGCGAACACCGGCCGCAGATCGGGATCTTCCCGATGGTCGAGCTTCCGACGGGTAACGAGCGCCGCGGCCTCGGCAACGGGCGTCTATGGGCGAGGCTCCCGCTCTGGCTGCAGAAGAGCTGGGGACCATGGACGACCTACGGTGGCGGCGGCTACGCCATGAACGGCGCGGATGGGGCCCGCGACTACGTCTTCGGGGGCTGGCTCGTCCAGCGCGATCTCGGCAAAAGGCTCACGCTCGGTGCCGAGGTCTACCTCCGTGGAGCGGACAGCGTGGGAGGTCGCGGGACGTCCATTCTCAACGGCGGCGGAGTGATCGCTCTCGCGCACGGTCTCAGCGTGCTGCTCAGTGCCGGCCACAGCGTCACAGGCGAACGCCACGGCATTGCGTACGTCGGCCTCTACTGGACCGGCGGGGGGACGGCAGGGCCGGACGCCCCGGGCCGGGTCGGCGCAACGTGCGTGGGCCCGGACAAGCGCGTGGCGAGCCTGGCCGGTGGCGGCATGTAGGACCTGCCGGGGACTTGCCGCATTGACGGCGCTCGTGCGCGTGCATACCCTGCGAACATCGGACGAGCTCTGATGACCGAAGTCGCGCCGATCCGGCCGGACCTCCGGCACGCCAGCGACCACACCCTGCTGGTCACGTTCGCAGGGGAGGCCACGGGCGCCGCTCGTCGCCAGGTCCGGCAGGCGCTCGCGATCCTCCAGGCGGAACCGCTCTCCGGCGTGACAGACCTCCACCCCGCGTACGTCTCGCTGCTGGTCTCGTACGATCCGACCGTTGCTGACCGCGAAGACGTGCGACGCCAGGTTGCCGAGAGGTTGGCAACGGCCGACCGGTTCAACCTGCCCGATCCTCGGGTCGTTCAGATCCCCGTCGTGTACGGTGGCGAGTGGGGACCGGACCTCCCGGAGGTCGCGACGGTCTCCGGGCTCAGCCCCGATGAGGTTGTTCGGGAGCACACCTCGGGCGATTACGTCGTCTGCTTCCTCGGGTTCTCACCCGGTTTTCCGTACCTCGGAGGCATGCCGCGCGCCATCGCCGTACCCCGCCGCTCGACGCCGCGGACACGTGTCGCCGCGGGAAGCGTGGCGATCGCCGGGAGCCAGACGGGGATTTACCCCCTGGCCTCGCCAGGCGGGTGGCAGATCATCGGCAGGACGCCGCTCACGCTCTTCGACGCGCAGCGGACGCCACCGGCGCTGCTCGCGACGGGCGACCGGGTGACCTTCGTCAAAAGCTCCGGGGTGGAGTTTCCGGAGCGGGGGAGTGGAGCGGGAACCCCGCCGCAGGCCCCCGACGGTTCGGGTGCGATTCGGGTCGTCAAGCCGGGGTTTCAGAGCACCGTGCAGGACCTCGGCCGGCCCGGTCATGCGCACCTCGGTGTCTCGGCCTGTGGTACGGCCGACCCGTTCTCGTTGCGGGTCGGCAACTGGCTCGTGGGCAACCCCGAGGGCGCGGCCGCGATCGAGATGACGCTTCTCGGCGGCGCGTTCGCGTTCGGCGGCCCGGCCTCGATCGCCATCGCGGGCTCCGACCTTTCTCCCACCCTCGACGGACATCCCGTCCCGCTCTGGACCGCCGTCGAGGTACGGTCCGGGCAGACGCTGACGTTCGGCGCCACGCGCGGAGGAGCCCGCTGCACCCTGTGCGTGGGCGGGGAAATCGCGATCAGACCGGTGCTGGGTAGCGCCTCGACTCACCTCACGTCGGGCCTGGGAGGTCTCGAGGGGCGAGCCCTGCGGGCCGGTGATGTACTCCCACTCCGTGGCCCCGTGCGGGCCGGTCACCACGGACGGGTGTTTCCCGCCGCAACCGCTTCCCGACTTCTCCGGCGCAACGAACTGCGCCTCGTGCGGGGCGCGCAGTGGGAGTGGTTCACTCACGACTCCCGGGCGGCGCTCTTTGCCTCGAGTTGGGTTGTGGAGGAGGACTCGAGCCGGATGGGATTGCGTCTTAGAGGGACGCCACTGACGGCCGAACGCCAGGGTACGATGCTCACCGAAGGCGTGTCCCTGGGTGCGCTCCAGGTGCCAGGGGGCGGCCAACCGATCCTCTCGTTCGTCGAGCACCAGACCACCGGCGGGTACCCGCAGATCGCCTGTGTCATCGCCGCTGACATCCATCGCGTGGGCCAGCTTCGGCCACGCGACGAGGTCCGCTTCGTCGAGGTCACGCTCGGTGAAGCCGATGCAGCGCTGCGGGAGTTGCACGCAACGCTGCGGGCCGCCATGGGGGTTACGTGAGCGCCAGGGCCCACGGCGAGGTGTGGTACCGCTCGGTCACGCCGCCGCAGTGGAACACTCTGTTCGCCGCCGCGTTCGGCTGGCTGCTCGACGCGATGGACGTGATGCTCTACGCATTCGCGCTGACCGCGATCCGGACCGAGTTTTCGCTCTCGGCGGCAGCGGCCGGGGCGCTCGCCTCGGTGACGCTCCTGACATCGGCGATCGGCGGGATCGTCTTCGGCGTCCTCGCGGACAAGCTCGGGCGTGCGCGATCGCTCGGCTGGTCGATCCTGGTCTACTCAGTGTTCACCGGGTTGACCGCCACGGCTCGGTCGCTCCCTGAACTGGTGCTCTGGCGGTCGCTCGTCGGGATCGGGCTTGGAGGGGAGTGGGCCGCGGGCTCGGTGCTCGTGGCGGAGACCTGGCCGGCCGAGCACCGCGGCAAGGCGGTGGGGCTGATGCAGTCGGGCTGGGCGATCGGCTACATCCTGGCGGCGCTCCTCGCGTCGCTGATCCTGCCGAGGTTTGGGTGGCGTCCTCTGTTTGCCATCGGCGTCGTGCCCGCGATCTTCGCGTGGTGGGTCATGCGGCGCGTCCCCGAGCCCGAGATCTGGCGGCGAACTGAACGGGGCACGAGGCTGGCAATTGCCTCGCTGTTTCGCCCGCCGCTCCTGAGGAACGTCGGCGCCGCGACGTCGCTCACGACGTGTGTGTTGTTCGCGTACTGGGGCTTGTTCACCTGGATCCCTGCGTACCTGGCGAGCCCGGTCTCGGCCGGCGGCGCCGGGATGGGTGTGGTCCGGTCGAGCGGCTGGATCGTGCCGATGCAGCTGGGCGCGTTCCTGGGGTACGTGCTCTTCGGCGTTTTGGCGGACAGGTTCGGCCGGCGGCCGGTGTTCGCAACCTTCGTGGTGGGTGCCGCAGTGCTGGTCCCCATCTACGGTCGGGTCGCGGCCTTCCCCGGAGTCCTGATGGCGCTCGGGCCGCTCGTCGGCTTCCTCGGGCACGGCTACTTCAGCGTGTTCGGCGCCGTCCTCGCCGAACTGTTCCCGTCGGGGATCCGGGCCACGGCCCAAGGCTTCTGCTACAACTTCGGGCGCGCCGTGAGTGCGCTGGCACCGTTCGTGATCGGCGCCCTGGCCGACCGGCACGGCATCGGCAGCGCGCTGGCGCTCACGTCGGCTTTCTTCGTGGCCGCGGGGTTTCTGATCCTGCTGCTGCCCGAGACGAGGGGAGAGGTCCTGCGGTGAAGCCGTCAGATCAGCCCCGGTCGATCGACCTGAACGCGGATCTCGGCGAGTTCCCCGAGGCGCTCGCGGACGGGCGCGAGGAGGCGCTTCTCCGGCTCGTAACCTCCGCCAACGTCGCCTGCGGGGGCCACGCGGGGGACGAGGCAACGATGGCTGGCGTCGTTGAGTTGGCCCGGCGGCTCGGGGTCTCGGTGGGCGCGCACCCTGGGTACCCGGACCGGGCCGGGTTCGGTCGCGACCCGATGGGCCTCACACCGGCGGAAATCGAGAGAACGGTCTTCGAGCAGGTGTCGACCCTTGCCACGGTCGCCGAACGTGCCGGTGTTCGATTGGCCCACGTGAAGGCCCACGGTGCCCTCTACAACGATGCCGCGCGCGACGAGGCCGTCGCGACTGCGATTGCGCGCGCCGTCCGGCGCTGGAGGCCGGGAGCCAAGGTCGTGGGGCTCGCCGGCTCGACGGCCCTGCGAGTGTTCGCCTCAGAAGGACTGCGGGTCATCCCGGAGTGCTTCGCGGACCGGGTCTATGAAGCGGACGGGTCGCTGCGGTCGAGGAAGCTGCCCGACGCCTTGATCACCGACCCGGTCAAGGCTGCGGAGCAGGCCGTTTCGATCGCCGTGAGAGGGAACGCGACCGCCCACGACGGCGGGAGGGTGCTGATCGCCGCGGAGACCATCTGTGTCCACGGCGACGGAAAGAAGGCCGTCGCGATCGCGCGCGCGATCCGCGAAGCGCTCCGGCAAGCCGGCGTCGTCGTGAGCTCATTCGGCGCTCACGCATGAGCCGACATCGGGGTTCTCGCGATCGGGGCATCCGCGGGGTCGTGCCGCAGCGGGTCGGGGCAGGTTCCTGATGGCCCGCGACACCATTGGGCGGCGGGCCGGACTCGCGGGCGCGGTGATCTGCCTCGTGCTCGGCGTGCTTCAGGCGGCGTTGATCTCGACCCCGACGGCGCGTCGCACGCCGAACGTTTCCGATCTCCTGGCGCCCCTCGCGTCGGCTCCTGTTCCGAGGGGCGCGGCGATCGCCCTGTCCATGCCGCCGGCCGTAGGGCGGGAGCGATCGCTTCCGATCCTGTACGAGGCTGCTTGGCAGCGGCCGGACCTGCGCTGGACCCTCGACGAGAACGATGCCCGCGCCGCGTTCGTCGCGGTGTTGCCGGGCGGCCGGGTACCCGCGGGGTTCTCGAAGATCTGGCACGCCGGGAATCTCGTCGTTTTCCGGAGGGCCGGGCATTGAGCGTCCTCGCCGGCGTTGCCGGCCCCCTCCTGCTCGGCGCTGGGATCCATGCGTGGGCGCGGCGGTGGTGCCCCGGGTTGCCCTGGTCGGTCGGAGTCCCTCTCTGGAGCGTTCTCGGCTGCGCAGGCTGGCTGGGACTCGCGTCCCTCGGCGGTGTCCGCTGGGGGGCGCCGCTCGTGATCTCGATGGCGGCCGTGGGGGTCATCTGCGCCGCCTCGAGCCTCCGGCGCGGCGTGCTCCGCCGCCCCGGATTCTGGGCGGTCTGCGCCGCCGGACTAGCCGTTCCTCAGGCACTTCGCGTTGCCATCAACCCATCGTTCGGGTGGGACTTCCGTTACATCTGGGGGTTGAAGGCCAGGGTATTCGCGGCGGCCGGAGGGTACGACTGGGCATGGCTGGCGTGGTCGGGCCACGAATTCGCGCACCCCGATTACCCGCCGGCCTGGCCGGACCTCCTCGCTTCCGGGGTCCTTCTCGGCGCCGACGCCGCGGTCGTAGCCGCGGTGTGGCAGGGACTGCTGGCGCTCGCGCTCGCGGCGGCGTGCTGGTGGGCCGCGCGCGCTGCGCCCCCTCCGAAGCGCCTTCTCGCCGCCTGTGTCGGGGCCTGGGCCCCGATCATCTTTGCCCCCGCGCATTCCGGGTACGCCGAGCCGGTACTGGCGGTCGCCGCGGCGGTGGCTCTGGGATCGTTGCGTGACCTGGCCCGACGAGAACCGGGCAGCCTCCTTCCGCTCACAGCGGGAGTCGCGGTCCTTGCCCTGACGAAGAACGAGGGAATCGCCCTCGCCGCGGGTGTCGTCGCGGGTGCCGCCTTCGTCGAGCGGCGGCAAGGCCTCCTCGCGGCGGCCGGGCTCCTCCCGGCTGCGGCGTGGAGGCTCGCGGTCGGGTTGCACGGGGTCGCCGGTGAGACACTGGATCTCGCGCCGCAGCTCCTCGCCCGCAGGATGCTCGAGCTCCCGGCGGCGGTCGCCAGGTGGCTGTCTTCACCGGAGCTCGCGATTCTCGCTTGCGCCTGCGTCCTCGCCGCGGCCGGGGTGCGCGGCCGGGGATCCCGAGGCGTCCTCCTGGCCCTCGGGGTGTGGCTGGCGGCGACGGCGGCGATGTACGTCGCCGGGACGCGCGACATTTCGTGGTGGTTCGCGACGTCACTTGGCCGGGTGCTCGCGGCGCCTCTCTCCGCCGTGGTCGCAATTGCCATCGCCGGACCAGGCGACGCCGCCCCGGGCAAGAGCGGACCCGCGGGCCCTTAGCGCCCGGGCTCTCGATCCCCCGCGATCGAGCGCACGGTGCTCGAGGAGAGCCGGAGGGTGCGAAACGACTCGGCGAGCGCGAGCCCGCGCTCCTGGCCGACCTCGCGCGCCATCCGCGTGAACGCCGTGCGGGTTGGTCCGGGAGGAAACTGCGAGGCGTGCTCGCAGATCAAGGCGATCTTCTCCTCGAACACGTCCGAGATGTCGATCCAGGTGTCGGGCTGATCCGTCGGCCCGAGCCACACTTCCTCGACGACGTGAGGCTCGAGGCCCTCGGCGAGCAGTTCCGGGAAGATGCCGTGCTTCTTCACCGCAGGGTAGAGCGCCTCGACTGCGGCCTGGGCGGCGGCCCTGTGATCCGGATGGTTGATGTACGTCCCGTGCCGGAACCACACGGTCGGGTCCCCCGCGACCACGACCTGGGGTCGTACCCGTCGCATGACCCGGACGAGGTCCCGGCGCAGGTCCAGGGTGGCCTGCAGCAGGCCGTCCTCGTACCCGAGGCCGACGACCGCGGCGCCGAGTCGGGCGGCGGCTCCCGCCTGTTCGACGCGTCTCCGCGCCACGACTGCCTCAGGTGTGTCGGTTGGGTCGGCAGTTCCCTTGTCCCCGTCGGTGATGAGGCACAGGGTGATCTGGTGACCGTCCCTGGCCCATTTGAGGAGGGTGCCCCCGGCCATGGTCTCGGCATCGTCGGGATGGGCGAAAATCGTCAGGATCCGCTTGGCCATGGGCGCTATACTACAGGCCGCACCGCGGCTAAGAGACTGGCCCGGCGACGCGGACACCGGCGGCGGCTCACTGCACGGGGGCACGGCATGGCGAAACTCACGATCCTTGTTGCGGATCACGAAGAGGCCCGCCGCAGGGACCTCGCCAGGGGACTTGCTTCATTCGGCTACGAGGTCATCGCGGCCGCCGACGCCGCTGAGGGACATCGCTTCGCGACCGGCCTCAAACTCGACGTCGTCGTGACTGAACCGGCTCTCAGCGATGGTCTTGGGCTGCCTGTACCTGAGGAGGACGCCGAGGGTCCTCTTCGAATCCTGCTCACGACCGAGGAGAGCGGGGAGGTGCCGGAAACGGTCGTCATCCCGACGGTCGGCCTGACGTCGGAAGCGATTCTGCGCAAGCTCCGCACGGCGTTGGTCGGACGAGAGCTTGGGCTCGGGACCGACCCCCAACTCACCGCTCTCGAAGGAGATCTTCAGAGGCTACCCGCCCTGGAACTGCTGCCGACGCTCCAGCGGTCGGGTGTGACGGGGTGCGTCGTGCTCGGTGGGGGTGACATCGCTCTCGAAGGAGGGGAAGTTGTCGCCGCACGAGCGGACGGCGCGCAGGGCGTGAAGGCGTTCGTGCGAATTGCGCGCGCCGCGTCAGGAGCCTTCCGCGTTGTCATCGGGTCGGCCGGCGTGCCGCGCGAATTGTCGCTCGACCTGCTCAGCCTGATGGCGCTCGCCCTAGAGGATCGGCCCCGGTACGACGAGGCCCTTGCGAGGCTCCCGGATCTGGCGAGCCGGCCGCGCCTGGTCATCGGGCCCGCTTTCTTTGCGACGCAGTTCAGCCCGGGCCAGCAGCAGGTCCTCGCGGCCGTTCAGGGCGGTGGCACGATCCGGAAGATCCTGGACGAGGTCCCCGAACCTGACGGGTCCGTGCTGACGGAGATCGCTCACCTCCAGGAGCTCGGCTTCCTCGTCTTCGATCCGGCGGAGATCAACGTGCGGATCGTCACCGACTCGACCGCTGACCTCCCCCCGGAGATTGCTGCGCGCTACGGGATTCAGGTGGTCCCGCTCTCGGTTCACCTAGGTGGGGAGATCCTCAGGGACGGGATCGACCTCAAACCGTCCGAATTCTTCATGCGTGTCAGGAAGAGCAAGGGTCGTTGGCCGGAGACCATGCCCCCGACCAAGGCCGAGTTTCTCGCCGCCTACAGAGCGATCCTGGCCCGCGACGACGTCGTGTCCCTGCACCTCTCCTCGCGTCTTTCGAGAACCTTCGAGCATGCCCGCGAAGCGGCGGATGAGGGAGCGGAGGAATTCCGACGCGCGCGCAGCGACGGGACGCCTGAGATCGAGGTTGTCGACAGTACCCAGGTCAGCAGTGGCCTCATGCTCCTCGCGGTTCTGGCAGCTCGCATGGCCAGGCGACGCCTTTCCGCCAAGGAGATTCGCCTCCGGATCGAAGCGATCCTGCCGCGCGTTCACGCCTTGTTCGTGGTGGATGACCTCGACTTCCTCTCCCGCAGCAGCCGCATCAAGGGAACGCAGGCCCTCTTCGGCGGCCTGTTCGGGATAAAGCCGATCCTCGGCATCGTGAAAGGCGAGGTGGTCCCGGTCGAACGGATCCGCGGCGGGGCCAACGCATGCACCCGAATCGTCGAACTGCTGAGGGACCGAGTGGACGTTGACAAGCCGGTGTTGGCATGCATCGGCCAGGCCGCAGCGCCGCAGCTTGCGGCTCGTCTTCGAGACCTGGTCCGAGAGGGGTTCGAGGTTGCCGACCTCCTGGAAAACGAGATTGGCCCCGCCGTGGGAGCGCACGTTGGGCCAGGCTGCGTCGGCGCCGCCATTGTACAGCCCACGGACGAGGAGCTCGCGTTGATCGGGCCTGCGGCCTCGGTGGTCTAATCCGCAACCCCGTCTCTCACCCTCGCGTTTCCTATTGCCGCCCGAGCGGGCGGGGCCGGGTCATCGCGTCGGGAGAGAGCAGTTCGTCGAGCCTGGCGGCGTCCAGGTAGCCACGCGCGAGAATGATCTCGCGGACCGCCTTGCCGGTCTCGAGCGCCTCCTTGGCCACCTCTGTCGCCCGGTCGTACCCGAGTGCCGGAACGAGCGCGGTGACCACGCCGATCGAGTGCTCCACCATGTCCCGACAGTGCTCAGCGTTGTTCGTGATGCCCCGGATGCATCGAATGTTGAGCGTGTTCACGGCTGCAGTAAGCATCTGAAGCGACTGGAAGAGGTTGAATGCGATGATCGGCTCCATGACGTTGAGCTGAAGCTGGCCTGCCTCGGCGGCCATCGTGATCGTGAGGTCGTTCCCGATGATCTGAAACGCGACCTGGTTCACGACCTCGGGGATCACGGGGTTCACCTTGCCCGGCATGATTGAGGAGCCGGGCTGCATCGGCGGTAGGTTGATCTCCGCGAGGCCGCACCGCGGCCCGGAGGACAGCAGGCGCAGGTCGTTGCACATCTTCGAGAGCTTGACGGCCGCGCGCTTGAGCACTCCCGAGAACATGACGAACGCGCCTGTGTCGGGCGTGGCCTCGACAAGGTTCTCGGCCAGCACGACGTCGAGGCCGGTGATCCGCCGGAGTTGCTGGATGACCAGCTGAGGGTAGCGGGGGTCGGCGTTGATCCCGGTGCCGATCGCGGTCCCTCCCATGTTGACTTCCAGGAAGAAACGGGCCGTCTCACGCAGGCGTGCGATGTCCTCGCCGGTGGTGACGGCGAAAGCCGTGAACTCCTGACCCAAGGTCATCGGCACGGCGTCCTGGAGCTGCGTCCGGCCCATCTTCACGGCCCCGGCGAACTCCTCGCCCTTCTCGGCGAGGGCTGCCCGAAGTTTCGCGAGGGCCGTCACGAGATCTCGGAGCGAGAGCACGCTGGCGATCCTTATCGCCGTCGGGTACACGTCGTTGGTGGACTGGGACAGGTTGACGTGGTTGTTCGGGTGGCAGTGTGCGTAGTCGCCCCGTGGCCTGCCCATCAGCTCCTGGGCTCGGTTGGCGATCACCTCGTTGGCGTTCATGTTGGTCGACGTGCCGGCTCCACCCTGGACCGCGTCCACGACGAAGTGGCCGTGATGATGGCCGTCGATGATCTCCTGACAGGCTCGATCGATGGCTGAGGCGAGGTGGGGATCGAGCAGGCCGAGCTCGAGGTTCGCCCGGGCCGCCGCCTGTTTGACCATCGCCAGGGCTCGCACGAAGGTCGGAAAGTGCGAAAGATGAACGCCGGAGATCGGGAAGTTCTCGACGGCTCTCAGGGTTTGTACGCCGTAGAGCGCGTCCGCCGGTACTTCTCGGTCCCCGAGCAGATCGTGTTCCTTCCTGGTCTTCCCCGACCAATAGGCCTTGTCCCTCCCAACCGGGCCGGAGCTTGCGTACTGGAGCCGTCGGGTGATGACCGACGCGACGCGGCTGAGGACCTCGATCGAGGCGGCGCCGTGAGCGGCCAGGCAAGAGCGGACGGCGTCGCGGTCCAGCTCCAGGACCGCGACCGGTGTGAGCGAACGTGCGGTGGTCGTATGAACAGACTCATCGAGGAGGGCCGCTTCCGCAACGGCATCGCAGGGACCGAGAACGCTAAGTCGCTCGTCCCCGTCGCCGCTGGTCCGAACGATCTCGACCCGACCCTCGGCGATGACGAAGCACGCCTGACGCGGAGAGCCCTGGGCGAAAAGAATGGCGCCGGCCGGCAACTTACGCTCCGCAGTTGTTCCGGCGATGAGCTCGACAACGGTCTCATCGAGGTCAGCGAAGAGCTCGCACCTGCCGAGAAGCGAACGCTTGTCGTGCATGATTCCTCCCTCGCCCCCTGAGCACGAACGCCCACATTGTCCGGAGGCGCCCGCGATTGTAACGGCTCGGATTCGGCCTTCGGACTTGCGCCATGACCGAGGCTTCCGCTACGGTTGGCTGCGACTCGGCACCGTTGGAAGAATTTCGGCCGAACCCGACGTTTGCCTCTCGGGAGGTGTGATCTGGAGCGGCGTATTTGATGATGACCAACGAACTGAACGCGGTCGTGGCTGGGAGGATCGAGGTGGCGCCCGGTCTCCTGATCCTGCGGGTTTCGCCGGTGGGGTGGGAGCTGCCCCCGTTCAGACCGGGCCAATTCGCGGTCCTCGGCCTCCCGCCCGAGGTGCCCCGGCACCCCTTTGCCGATTCGAGCGACGAGCCCGCACCCAAACCGGGAGCTCTCATCCGCCGTTCGTACTCGATAGCGTCGTCCTCGGCGGAAAGGCAGTACCTCGAGTTCTACCTCACCCTCGTGCGTTCGGGCTCGCTGACGCCGCGACTGTTCGCGCTGAAGCTCGGCGACCGGCTCTGGCTGGGCCCGAAGCTCACGGGGGTGTTCACCTTCGATCAGGCACCCGCTGAGGCAAACCTGGTCATGATCGCCACGGGGACGGGGCTCGCGCCCTACATGAGCCAGCTCCGCAGCGACCTCAAGAGCGACCACCCGCGGCGGATCGCGGTCTTGCATGGTGCGCGGCACTCGTGGGATCTCGGTTACCGGGCCGAGCTGGTCACGATGCAGAGGCTGTGCCCCAGCCTGAGCTACGTGACCACGGTGTCCCGCCCGGATGAGGAGCCGGTACCGTGGGGCGGAGAGACCGGCTACGTGCAGGATCTCTGGGCCAGACGATGCCTCGACCGCGCGTGGGGGTTCCGTCCCCAGCCTTCCAACGCCCACGTCTTCCTTTGTGGGAACCCGGAGATGGTGGACGCCATGACCGGTATCCTGGTTGCGGAAGGGTTCCGAGAGCACTCCCGGTCGAAGCCGGGCGAGATCCACGCAGAGAAGTTCTGGTGAGGCGGTGAGTCAGGGCCCTCGTTTGGGCGCTAGCCCTGGCCGACCGAACGATAGATCATCATCAGCGCCCCGACCGCCGCACCTCCAGTCTCGCCGGCGGCTGACGGGAAGGGGATGGGCCTTCGGGTGACAGTCGGCCACACGCACCACGACTCCTTCGACGGCCAACTCAGGCGCCTCTCGGTCGCGCTGGGTCTGGCTGCAGCGTACATGGTGGCCGAGGTCGTCGGCGGCCTCGCGGCGAACTCGCTGGCGCTCCTGGCCGATGCCGGGCACATGCTCACCGACGTCGCGGCCCTCTCCCTCTCGCTGTTCGCCCTCTGGGTGGCGAGGCGACCGGCCTCCGCTCGGCGGACCTACGGCAACCGCCGCATCGAGGTCTTGGCCGCGCTGGCGAACGGGACGACCCTGATCGTCCTCGCGGTTCTCATCGTCGTGGAGGCGTGCCGTCGCTGGGCGCAGCCGCCCGCGGTGAAGGGCGGCCTCCTGCTCGTGATCGCGAGCGGCGGTCTGGTGGTCAACCTGATATCCCTGGCCGTCCTTCACCGAGAACGGAACGAGGGCCTGAACGTGCGCGGAGCCTGGCTGCACGTCTTGACCGACGCGCTCGGAAGCGTGCAAGCGATTGTGGCGGGAGTGCTGATCAGCGCCCTGGGATGGTTCTGGGCAGATCCGGCGGCCTCGGTCCTCATCGGAGGGCTCGTTATCGTTTCGGCCTGGAGCCTGGTCCGTGAATCGCTCGACGTGCTGATGGAAGCGGTCCCGAGGGGGATCGACCTGGCGGAGGTCGAGCGCGCGATCGGAGCCATCGATGGTGTCGCGGCGGTCCATGACCTGCACGTCTGGACGATCACGAGCGGTTTCGTGGCTCTCTCGGCACACGTCACCGTCCTGTCTGACTCCGACACGGAGGTGCTCTGGCGTATCAGGGAGGCGCTCCGTGACCGTTTCGGGATCGAGCACTCGACGATCCAGGTCGAACAGAGCCAGCATCCGCAGGCTATCGGGGTCGGGCGCGGCGAGCCTCGTTCCTAGCCGAGGAGTGCAAGCCTCTCCGATGCGGCCGGCGAAACCGGGGGACGGGCGATCTTGCCCGAAGCCTCAGGCGGTCGCGCTGGACCGCGCCTGACGGCGAGCTACTTCGCGGTCTCCTGTTCGCCGGGCATGACGGCTAGGTACTTTGCCGGGTCCGCGTCGAACTTCTTGACGCACATCTTGCAGCAGAACTGGACCGTCCGTCCCTTGTACTGAACCGAGACGGGCGCGCCCATGTCGCCCTCGCCCAGCTTCTCGCCGCTGACCGGGCACGTGGTCTGGACGTTCTCGAGCTGGACACCCTCCTTCTCGAAGACGGCGAAGTACTTTTCGGGATCCTTCCGGAACTCGGGCAGGCACTTGGCGCAGCAGAAGTAGATCCGCTGACCCTGGTAGTCGAGGTGGACGCTCCGGTCGATCGGCGCTCCGGACACGGGGCACGTGGCTTGAGGCTTGGCCGCCGGCGCCTCCACCGCGAGTGCCACAGCTGCGCCCATGAGTGCGGTTGCGAGGATGGCGATCAGACATGGGTTCTTGCGCATCTCGGTCCCTCCGGGTGCCGACTCGTTCCTGTCGACTGCACGATAATGGCAGGGGGGCAATGCGCGCAAGAGCTGGCGGCCTCGTGGTCCACTGCGCCAGGCAGCGGCGCGAGCGACCCTCTCCCGGGGCGAGCTTCGGGCTCCTATCCTGTCCTGGTCGCAGACCCCAACGGCCAGATCCGCGTGTAGACTCCTATCAGATGGGAGATATGGTCAGGGTCGCCATCAGCCTCATGCCGGTGTTCCTCTTCCTCGTGGCCCTCTTTGCCCTCGACTCATTCAAGCTCGTCCGGCCTGGAAGCCTCGTGCGCGCCCTCCTGGCTGGCACCGTTGCCGGCGTCGCGTGCTTGCTCCTGGCCCGCGGGTTGGTGGCCTCGGCCCTCCTTGCACCGGCAACGTACTCGCGCTACCTGGCTCCCGTGACCGAGGAATGCGCGAAGGCCCTTTTCGTCGTCTTCCTGATCAGGAAGAAGCGCGTGGGGTTCATGGTGGACGCCGCAATCGTAGGGTTCGCGACCGGCGCAGGGTTTGCGACCGTCGAAAACCTGTACTACCTGCTCGCAGTGAGCGATCCCAACCTGTTGTTGTGGACCGTTCGCGGCTTCGGTACGGCGGTGCTGCACGGCGGCACGACCGCCATCCTCGGGATCGTCTCGAAGCTCCTCGCGGACATCTACGGCCACGAGAGGCCCCTGGTCTTCCTGCCCGGCTTTGGCGTTGCGGTAGCGTCGCATGCGCTCTTCAACAACGTCGTTCTGTGGTTCCCGCCACTCACCTTCACTCTCGCGATCCTGGTGTCGTTCCCGATTCTCATCCTGGCCGTGTTCGCGCGCAGCGAGAGAATCCTCCGCGAATGGCTCGAGGTCGGGTTCGGCTCCGACGTCGAAATCCTCGAGATGCTGCGCTCGGGCGAGGTCAAGGAAACCCGCATCGGCCTTTACCTGCGGACCCTCCGGGATCGCTTCCCGGGTGAGGTTCTCGCGGACATGCTCTGTTATCTCCAGATGTGGGTCGAGCTGTCGATCAAGGCGAAGGGTCGCCTCTTGCTCAGGGAGGCGGGACTCCCGCGGCCCGCAGATCCCGTCATCGCCGACCGCCTCGCCGAGCTGGCCTTTCTCGAGAAGAGCATCGGCGTGACGGGCCGCCTTGCCCTCGCCCCATTCCTCCACGGGGGCAGCCGCGGACAGTGGGAGGTCGAGATGCTCAGGCAGGGCGGCGGCCAGTGACTACCGCCGCGCTTGCCAACTCGCCCGCGGCGCGGAATAATCGTGGCCAAGCGAGACGGACGGCTTCCGGGGCGGGAGACGGTCGGCTGAACTCGGGAACCCTGCGAGGCACAGTTCGCGGATGAGCCGCTGAACAAGGCACGGTCTGGAGGAACGGGTGCTGGAACTCAACGAACGAGAGGAGCAGGGTTGGTCGGTCCTGGTCGTCAATGGTCGGCTCGATACCAAGACCGTTGAGAAGTTCTCGGCAACGTGCGCGACGTGTATCGACGCCAGCCGGGCCAACGTCGTGCTCGACCTTTCCGGGCTCGAATATGTCTCGAGCGCCGGTCTGAGCAGTATTCTGGGCGCGGCCAAGCGGGTCCAGGCGCGCAGCGGGCGCCTCGCCGTCGCGGGGCTCAGGGGCCTCGTCAAAGAGATCTTCGCCATTTCCGGTTTTGAGACCGTCTTGCCGACCTACCCCGACGTTGAAACCGCCATCAAGAATTCCTAGCAACGCCGCCGAGCTCGAGCGGTGCAGATTCCCTGCCAAGCCGGAGGAAGTGGGGCGCGTCATCGAGTTCGTTGCCGGGCTCGTTGGCAGGGCGGGGCTTGCCGCCGACCGGACGCTTCGACTGGAGCTTGCCATAGAGGAGTGGGTGGTGAACCTGTGCGTCCATGCCTACCCTGAACGGGATGGGGAGATCGAGGTCGCGGTGCGGAAGGGGAGCGGGGAGCTTCTGATCGAGATCATCGACGACGGCCCTCCGTTCGACCCCACCGCATCGGAAGAGCCGGACGTCGCCCTGCCACTCGATCAGCGCGAGCCGGGAGGGCTTGGCCTCGTGCTCATCCGCCGGATGGTGGACGACGTGCGCTACTCCAGGGACGGCGGGCGCAACATCGTCACGCTCGCGGTCGCCGTGCGTCAGTCGTAGAACGGGATTCGCAGCGACCCCATGAACTCGTCGGACCGTCTTCCTCCGGGGAGAAACGCCTTTGCGTACCCGAGAGACAGGGTGAACTGGTGCAGCGAGAGGCCGACCAGGCGGATGTCGAGCTGAGCGCCGGCGGTGCCGATGTTCTGGCGGAACTCCGACTTGTCCGGATTGGTCACGATTCCGCCCGTGATGAGCGCGAGGCTGGCCCAGTTGGCGAAGAGAGACGGCGTGCCCAGGTGCGTGAAGACGACCGGTGGGAGGTTGAGCTCGAGCAGCGCCTTGGCGTAGGTGTGGGCGGTGATCTCGTCGATCTTGACGCCCGGGAAGCTCGCCGGTTCCTGGTACCGCCGGTACGGCTTGTCGTCCACCCAGTTGTTGCCAAACCCTCCGAAGTAGAAGTTGCCGTACGGCTGGCTGCGGTCGCCGGAGGCCACCCCGGCTGACGTGCGGAGCCACACCGAGCCGTGGGAGACCGGCAGCGGAACCCCGAGGTTCAGGTCGAGCCGCAGCGTCGGGAAATGCTGGGTGAGGGCGTAGTTGTCGCTGAGCGTGGCTCGCCAGGAGACGCCCTTCTCCGGCTCGACGGCTCCGAGGGAGCTCCGCTCGTTCTTGTACCCGATGCTCACGTTCGCCGCGCCCAGGCTGGTGGCGGTGACCGAGACGTTCTGATACCCAGGGAGGATCTCGAGGTCGCCATAGCCGGTCACATCGAACGTCCAGTCCAGCGTGCGGTTCGGCTGGTCGAAGATGAGAAAGCTCTGGTAGGCCACGCCTACCGAGTATCCTTTGTAGCTCCTCTTGGTCGGGCCGAAAAGATCGTAGAAGTCCGCGTAGTTGTATGCCCCTGTGACCGTCCAGCCGAGATACGAGTACTTGCCTCTGAAATGCAGCCTCTCGTTGCTGGGCAGGGTGTTGCTCGGGGAGTAGGAGGCGGTCATGGCGAGCCTGTTGTAGCCGATCGAGTCCGCCAGGTTGAGGCGGAAGCCGACGCCTGGGTAGCTTTTGTAACCCTCGAGGACGGGAAAGAACGAGCGCTCTCGCATGGTCGCGAAGGCGCTGTACGCGCCCTCCTTCGTCGTGATCGCGTCGAGGTCCACCGCCGAGGGCGGCGGCAGTTTCCATTCCTTCAGGAACGGGTAGGTCTCGACGAGCCGTTGTCCCAGGAACGAGATCGCGTTGACCTTCTCCACCGGCTGCGGCGAGATGATCACCGGAAGGAAACCTTTGCCCGTGTATCGGAAGGCGAACACGTCCCCGTTGGCGAGCGGGACGGGCCGGAAGTAGCCCGTGTCAGCGTTGGTGACCACCCGGACGTCCTTGGTCGCAAGGTCGACACGGTAGACGTTGGAGACGCCGGAGTAATAGGAGGACCCGAACAGCTGGCTTCCGTCCGGAGAGAAGACGAAGTTGGCAGGGGATGAGTTCTCGAAGTCGGATAGCACCACGTAGCTGGCGTCGCCCGCGAGGAGCGAGGCCGTGTCAAAGACCGCCAGGGACTGGTTCCCGCTCGGTTTCGTGAGCGCCCCGGTCAGTTTCTTCCCGTCGGGCGAGATGTCGATGTCGTAGAGATCGGTGCCGTAGTCGAATGAGTGAACCTGCTTCCACTCGACGTATGGGCGCGGGATCCGCACCAGCGTCGAGATGCCGTTGAACGTCCGCACGCCCCAGAGAGAGCTGTCCGCCGGATTGAATGCAAGATCTCCAACCCGGCCGGCCTTGATGTACGTCCGCGACCGTCCAGTGTCCACGTTGACGCCGCGAAGGTCGCGCCAGTCGTTGTTGTTGGTCGTGTAGAAGAGCGTGCGACTCTCCGGTTCGTAGGCAATTGACGTGACGCTGAGGAGAGCCGGTCCCTTCACCTCGCACAGCTTCCTCATCGCACCGGTCTTCAGATTGAACGAGGCGAGGTGCGAGACCTGCCCCGGGTAGTGGACGCCGAAATAGGCCGTGTCGGAACTGCGGTCGATCACCGCGCGCGAAACCGAGCCGAGAGCATTCTCGGTGAGCTTGCGATAAGCCGTGATTGGACTCTGGCGGAGGCGGTCGAGGTTGGCCTGTTGAAACGAACGCTCCCAGGTGATCCACCGCGACCATACGGCCGACAGTGGGTCGCCGAACACGGCCTTGAACTGCGCGCCGTAGCCCGGCTTGCTGTCCTCACTCCGCTCGACCCATCGGATCACCTTCTGGGGGCCGTAGGTGAGAGCGACGTAGCTCATGAACCTCGTGCCGTAGAGGTAGGCGTTGACGCCGACCTGGAAATCCTGCTTGGTGGCGGCCGACGCGAGCCCCACGCTGTCGTAGATCTCAGCGCCGTCCTCCACCTTGGTCCGGAAAACCATCTCGTCGTACGCCCCCAGCGCTCGCCCGAAGCCCCCGGTCCTCCAGGTCTCCATGAAGACGGCGGCCCCCTCGTGGTACCAGCGCGGTGCGTAGGCGCGGGGTGATGTCCAATAGGAGTAGACGATCGAAAAAGGGTCTTCGGAGGTCGGGTAGACCTTGCCCCCGAAGAGCTTGCGGTATGTGCGGTCCCTGCCGGCAGCCTTGTCGGAGGCCAGGACGTGGATCAGTTCGTGGTTCGCCATGCCGTTCATGCGCTCGCTGCCGGGTGCAAGCTCGAAAACGTACGGGAACGGCGCGATCGTAATCAGGATCTGGTTGGTCGGTACGGCGTGAGCGCCCGCGTTGCCGGTGTCCCCGAAGTCATTGAGGAAGAGCACGACCGGCTCCGACGGCGTCCAGTCGAACAGCTTCCGGTCAGACTGCATGGCATTCTCGAAGCAGCGCGCGACATGGGGCGCCAGGTACTCCTCGCCAGGGAGGTAGATGATGTTGAAGTCTTTCGTGTCGAGGTATTTCAGCTGTGCGGAGGACGTCGCCGCGATCGCCAGCACCAGGACCGCACTCAAGCGGGTCTTCATGATGTCGTAGCACCTCGTGGTTGCTATCGAGATTCTACCCTAGCCAGCCGATGTCGCGCCACGGGTTGGGCAGGAGCGGATTCCTCGCTATGGCAAACAAGTGGCCCGGGGTCGAGTGCAATGATTCCGGCCCCGGGCCATCAGGATCACATCTCGCTCGGGTTACTTATGTGCGGGTAACTCACGGTTGAATGCGTTCGCTGTAAGGGCTTGACGAAACGCCTGGCTCGCCAACGCCTGTTGCAGGGCGCCACCCCTGCAGGCTACCTGGAACGCGTTGTTTTGGAGCACCTTCTGGAAGGCGTCGTTCTGGAGCACCTTCTGGAACGCGTCGTTCTGGAGGACCTTCTGGAACGCATCGTTCTGGAGCGCCTTCTGGAACGCGGCGTTCTGGAGCACCTTCTGGAAGGCGTCGTTCTGGAGCACCTTCTGGAAGGCATCGTTCTGGAGCACCTTCTGGAACGCATCGTTCTGGAGGGCCTTCTGGAAGGCATCGTTCTGGAGGACCTTCTGGAACGAATCGTTCTGGAGGGCCTTCTGGAAGGCATCGTTCTGAAGGACTTTCTGGAAGGCGTCGTTCTGGAGGACCTTCAGGAACGCGGCGTTCTGGAGCACCTTCTGGAAGGCGTCGTTCTGGAGGACTTTCTGGAAGGCGTCGTTCTGGACGACCTTCTGGAACTCCGCGTTTTGAAGCACCTTCTGGAACTCGGCGTTCTGGAGGACTTTCTGGAAGGCGTCGTTCTGGAGGGCCTTCTGGAAGGCATCGTTCTGGAGCGCCTTCTGGACCTCGGCGTTCTGGAGCGCCTTCTGGAAGTCGGCGTTCTGCATGACCTTCTGGAAGGCATCGTTCTGGAGCGCCTTCTGGAAAGCGGCGTTCTGGAGGACCTTCTGGAAGGCATCGTTCTGGAGGACCTTCTGGAAGGCGTCGTTCTGGAGGACCTTCTGGAAGGCATCGTTCTGGAGGAGCTTCTGGAAGGCGTCGTTCTGGAGGGCCTTCTGGAAGGCATCGTTCTGGAGGACCTTTTGGAAGGCGTCGTTCTGGAGGAGCTTCTGGAAGGCGTCGTTCTGGAGGAGCTTCTGGAAGGCGTCGTTCTGGAGCACCTTCTGGAAGGCATCGTTCCGGAGGACCTTCTGGAAGGCATCGTTCTGGAGCACCTTCTGGAACTCGGCGTTGAGCACAACCTGCTGGAAGCTCTTGTTGAGGAGCGCCTGACCGAACGCGGCATTCGCGAGTGCCTTCTGGAAGTCACTGCTGTTGATGAGCTTCTGGATCTGGTCGTTCTGGAGCAGTGCCTGGACCTCGGGGTGGTTCAGGATCACGTCCTTGTCCGTCATCTGCTCCGCCCGGTACCTCTCCGCCTTCTGGACTCCCCCGATGGTGCCGGCGACGTTGGTGCCGACCGGGCGCGGGTAGAAGAGCCCGATGACCGCCACCAAGGCGATCACCGCCAGAGCACCCGCGATCACCCAAAGCGTTTTTTGCAACTTCGACGTGTCTTCGTTCATTGCATCCTCCCTTTCTTGATGTCCACGGCTGCTGACGCGCCTCGCGCGCTCCGAACGGAGGAGCGCCGCGTCGGGTTGTCGATTGAACCCGAGGCGAAGGTGCCCCGGGGGCCGAGGAGCGTGTGCGCGGAGCCCGGCATCCCGCGCCCGCGGATATCGTGAAAGTGACCCTTGAACCTCGGCCTCTGCGATGGTGCGACAGGTTTCATGGCAAGTCCTCTGTCCATCAGGGTGGACCCGGCCGCCTCGAAAGTCCTGGGCATTCCCCGGTGGCAGCCCGGTCTTTTCCCTGTCTTTTCCCGTGGACCGCCCAGGGGCCTGATCCCAGGCACGTCGAGAATCTCTGAGCAGTGAACGAGTTGCTATAATTCGGTGACAGTACGGACTGCCAAGGCATGCCCTCAGTAGAGGACTTTCGACTCGGTGCTTGGCTGGTGCAGCCGAGCCTGAACCGGGTGTCGCACGGCCCTGAGTCGGCGGCGCTGCAGCCGCGCTTCATGGACCTCCTCGTGTACCTCGCGCAGCACGCCGGCAAGGTCGTTTCGAAGGACGAGATCCTCGACGCGGTGTGGGGGAAGGAGTTCGTCTCCGAGGGCACCCTCACGCACGCCGTTGCGGTGATCCGCCAGGCTCTCGGCGACGACGTGCGAAGCCCCGCCTACATCGAGACGATCCCCACCCGTGGCTATCGCCTGGTGGCACAGGTTTCGCAGCTCGCAGGCTCGGAGGCGGTGCCGGGGACAGGTATTGCGCCGACCCGCGGGAGGCGCACGCGTTTCGGGCTGGCGATGCTGCTGGCCGGAGTCCTCGTGATCCTCGGCGTGGTGGCATGGCTGGTGCTCCGGTGGCCTCAGGGGCCGTACCTCGGGCCTGAGGGCAGGGGGGGGCTAAGGATCGTCGTGATGCCGTTCCAGAACCTCGGGCCGGCTGCGAGCGAGTACATGGCGCTGGGCATCACCGATGACATCACGACCAGGCTCGCCTCCATCCACGGCGTCGTGGTCAGCTCGCGCACGAGCGCCGCCTACTGCGCCAAGGCGGGACGGTCGGCACGCCAGATCGCGGACGAGTTGGGGGTCGGCCTCATCCTGGAGGGCTCGGTGCGGTGGGAGACCGATCAGTCGAGTGGGGAGTCGCTTCGGGTGAACGCCCAACTGATCCGTGCGAAAGACGACACGCTCCTGTGGGGCCAGAGCTATCGGACCGACATCTCGAGCGTGGTCGAGGTCGGCGCAGTGATCGCACGGGAAGCGATCCAGGAGCTCGGTGTCCCCGTCCGCGGGGCCGAGCAGAGCCGACTGGCAGCGAGGCCCACCGAGAACCCGGACGCGTACCAGGCGTTTCTCTGCGGGATGCGCTACCACGACCTCGACGGCCGGGAGCAGATGGGGCTCGCGGTTTCGATGTTCGACCGTGCCGTCAAGCTCGACCCGGCGTTCGGCCTCGCGTACGCGGAGCTGGCGGTCACGCATTCCCGCATCTACCACAGCGGCATCGACACGAGCCCGGTTCGCCTCGCGAAAGCGGAGCAGGCGGCACGGCGGGCGCTCGAGCTCAGCCCCGAGCTCCCCGAAGCGCATTTGGCGCTCGGAGCGATCCAGCACCTGGGGCATCGCGACTTTGCCAGGGCCCTCGAGGACTACAAGATCGCGGCGCGCTCGCTCCCCAACGACAGCGAGCTGTTCGCACTCATCGCCGACGTCCATCGCCGGCAGGGGAGGTGGACGGAGGCGCGCCGGGAGATCGAACGGGTGGTCGATCTCGACCCGAGCAACACCATCGCGTTGCTGGCCCTGGGTGACACGCTGGGCTGCATGCGCGCCTACGCCGAAGCCGACCGGGCCTTCCAACGGGCGAGCAACGTCTCGCCCGACAGGAACGACCCGTACCTCCGCCGGTTCTGGAACTATCTCCAGTGGGAGGGCAGCGTCGACCGCGCAGAACGCGTGCTGAGCGAGGTGCCGCTTCCGGACGACTCCGACGCGATCGTTTGCCATTCGTACCTCAAGTACTTGCGGCGAGACTTCAAGGGAGCCGTCGAGGCTCTGTCGAGGACGAGCGCGGACGCGCAGCTGAGGCCGTTCCTGGTCGGTTCGAGAGAGCTCCTCGAGTGTCTGTACCTCGATGCCGCCGGCGACCGTCCCGGCGCCACGCAGGCGTGCACCGGCGTGCTTGCCGGACTCGAACACGACGGTGTTGCCAGGCCGGACGAGCCTTGGGTCCAGCTGGCCGCCGCGCGTGCCAGCGCAGCCGTCGGGCGCAAGGAGGAAGCGATCCGCTTGGCGCAGCGTGCGGTCACACTGCTATCGATATCGAGTGATGCATACGACGGCCCGAACTGCATGACCCAGCAAGCTGAGGTGCTGGCGCGAACCGGTGAGGTCGAACGCGCGGCCGCCGTGCTCGAGCAGCTCCTCTCGATCCCGAGCATGGTGTCCCCGGCGTGGCTGCGACTCGACCCCGCGTGGGACCCGCTGCGCGGCCATGGCCGTTTCCAGGCCCTGGTTGGGGCACAGCAGCCGCCACCCCGATGAGCCCGCCTCATTGAGGGGCCGCCACGCCCCGTACGGCCCTGGCCTTCCAGAGCTTGTAGATCGGCGGGTAGACCAGCAACTCGAGGACAAACGACGTCACGAGACCGCCGATCATCGGGGCCGCGATCCGCTTCATCACGTCGGCGCCGGCCGATGTTGACCACATGATCGGCAGGAGGCCCATGAACGCCGCGGTCACCGTCATCATCTTCGGCCTCACCCGCTTGACGGCACCATGCACGATCGCCTCGTTGAGGTCGGTCTCACTCTTCAGCAGGCCGCGGGACCTGTACTGTTCGTACGAGAGGTCGAGGAACAGGAGCATGAAGACTCCCGTCTCGGCATCCAGCCCGAGAAGAGCGATCATTCCCACCCACGCCGCGATGGACACGTTGTAGTGGAGGAAGTGGAAGAGCCAGATGGCGCCGATGGCCGAAAACGGGACGGCCAGCATAACCACCGACGCCTTGAAAGCGGACTTCGTGTTTGCGAACAGGAGCACGAATATGAGGGCGAGCGTGATGGGCACCACGACCTTGAGGCGCTCCCGGACGCGCATCATGTTCTCGTACTGGCCGCTCCACTGGAGGACGTAGCCGGGTTGGAGCGGGACCTTATCACGGACGATCCTCTTGGCCTCCTCCACATAGCCGCCGATGTCTCGGCCCGTGATGTCGACGTAGACGTAACCGGCGAGGAAGCCATTCTCGTCGCGGAGCATGGCCGGGCCCTGCACCAGCTCGATGTCGGCGAGCTGGGCGAGAGGAATCTGTGCGCCCGACGCCGTCGGGACCAGCACGCGCTGCAGGCGGTTGACGTCGTCGCGCAGCTCCCTCGGGTAGCGGACGTTGACCGGGTAGCGCTCGCGCCCTTCGATAGTGGTGGTGACGTTCTCGCCGCCGATCGCCGTCATGATGACCGTCTGCACTTGGTCTATGGTCAGGCCATAGCGGGCGAGCTGGTCGCGACGGGGCGTGAAGTCGAGGAAGTAGCCGCCCGTGACGCGCTCGGCGTACACGCTGCGCGTGCCGGGGATCTCGCGCATGATGCCCTCGAGCTGTTCCCCGAGGCGCTGGATCTCCGTCAGGTTGGCCCCGAACACCTTGATCCCGATCGGTGTACGGATGCCGGTTGTGAGCATGTCGGTGCGGGCCTTGATCGGCATCGTCCACGCGTTGTTGACGCCCGGGATCTGCAGCGCTGCGTGCATCTTGTCCACCAGCTCTTCCCACGAGATGCGATCGGGCCAGATGGGTCGCAGCAACGGCTTGAGCCATTGCGGCGCCGACGACGAGTACCAGCGCTGCTTCGCCTCCCACTGTTCCTGAGGCTTGAGCACGACCGTCGTCTCCATCATCGAGAACGGCGCCGGATCGGTGGATGTCTCGGCGCGGCCAGCTTTTCCGAACACTCGTTCCACCTCGGGGAACGACCCCAGCACGCGGTCCTGCGTCTCGAGCAACTCCTTCGCCTGCTGCACCGAGATGCCGGGCAGGATCGTCGAGGGCATGTAGAGAATCGTCCCCTCGTTGAGCGGAGGCATGAACTCCTTCCCCAGCTTGAAGTAGAACGGCAGGCTCACCGCCACAAGGCCTACGGCCGTGGCGATGACCGCCCTGGGGTAGCGGAGCACGAAGCGGCACGCCGGCTCGTAGACGCGGAAAAGGTTGTGGCTGATCGGGTGCTTTTCCTCCGAGTAGTAGGTCCCCACCAGCGCCTTCGTGGCGAGCCACGCCAGAGGCCGCGGCTTGAAAGTGAAGGGGTCCATGCGGGTGAAGAGCATGCGCAGGGCCGGATCGAGCGTGATGGCGAGGAGGGATGCGATTGCCATGGCCAGGTTCTTGGAGTAGGCGAGCGGCTTGAACAGGCGCCCCTCCTGATCGACGAGCGCAAAGACGGGAAGGAACGCCACGGCGATCACCAGGAGCGAGAAGAAAACCGAAGGGCCAACTTCCTTCAGCGCCTCGAGGCGGACGGCGTGGAAGTCCCCTTTGCGACCCTCCGCCTGCCAGTGGTAAAGCTTGTTGTAGGCGTTCTCCACCTCGACAATAGCGCCATCGACGAGGACCCCGATGGAGATGGCGACGCCGGCCAGAGACATGATGTTGACCGTGACCCCCATGTAGTAGAGCGGGATGAAGGCGAGCAGGACGGCGACGGGGATCGTGAAGATGGGCACGAGGCTCGACGGGATGTGCCAGAGGAAGATCAGGATCACGATCGAGACGATGATCATCTCGACGGTGAGCTCGTGCTTGAGCGTGTCGATGGCACGCTCGATGAGGCTGGAGCGGTCGTAGGTGGTGAGGATCTCGACGCCCTTGGGGAGAGACGGCTGGATCTCCTTGAGCTTCTCCTTGACCACGTTGATCACGTTGAGGGCGTTCTCGCCTTGCCGCATGACCACAATGCCGCCCACGTGGTCGCCGAGGCCGTCCAGGTCCGCGATTCCGCGGCGGATCTCAGGACCCACCTCGACCCGGGCGATGTCCTTCAGGAGGACCGGCACTCCGCCCTGTCCGACCTTCACCACGATCTGCTGGAAGCTGTCCACTGAGCGAGCGTACCCGTGCGCCCGGACCATGTACTCACGGCCCGAGAACTCGAGCAGGCGCCCTCCCACTTCGTTGTTCGAGCCTCGGATGGCTGCCACCACCTCGTCCAGCGGGAGCCTGTAGGCAGCGAGCCGATTGGGGTCGACCGTGATCTGATACTGTTTGACGAATCCGCCGATGGAGGCGACCTCGGCGACCCCGGGCAACGACTGTATGGCGTAGCGCAGCGTCCAGTCCTGGTACGAACGCAGCTCGTCGAGCGAGTGTGTGCCCGACCTGTCGACCAGCGCGTACTGAAACACCCACCCGACGCCGGTCGCGTCCGGTCCCAGCTCTGTCCGCACTCCCTGGGGCAGGCGCTGCTGGATCTTGGAGAGGTACTCGAGCACTCTCGACCTTGCCCAGTACAGGTCCGTCCCGTCCTGGAAGATCACGTAGACGTACGAGAAGCCGAAGTCGGACCAGCCCCGGATCGCCTTCACCTTGGGAGCGCCGAGGAGCGCCGATATGATGGGGTAGGTGACCTGGTCCTCGATGATGTCCGGCGATCGGTCCCAGCGCGAGTAGACGATCACCTGCGTGTCCGAGAGGTCGGGCAGCGCATCGAGTCGGATCTCCTTGAGCGTGTACACGGCCAGCACGCAGAGTGCGGCCACCCCGAGCAGCACCAAGACCCTGTTGTTGGCCGAGAACTCGATGATCCTCTTGATCATTGCCCGCCTCCGTGCTTGCCGTCGGAGGGGTTCTTGATCGCGGCGATCGCGGCTCGCAACTGTGACTCCGAGTCGAGCAGGAAGTTCGCCCGCGTGACGACCTGTTCACCTGCGGCGACACCCGAGAGGACCTGAGCCTCGCCCGAACCTCGCACGCCAAGCCTGACCTCGCGCGGCTCGAACCTGCCGCCACCCAGGCTGACGAAGATGACCTGGCGCTCCCCGGTGTCGATCACGGCAGATTCGGGGACAATCACGCCGCGCGAGCCTTCGGTTCTGAGCTCGACATCGGCGAACATCCCCGGCTTGAGCTTGATACCGGGGTTGGAGAAGTCGAAGCGGACCCTGATCGTTCGCGTCTCAGGGTTGAGGGTCGGATAGACGTACGCGACCCGGCCGCGCAGGCGCAAGCCCGGATCGTACGCCAGCGCAACGGTCGCCCACTCGCCCACGCTGACCGTCCCAGCCTCGTACTCATAGAAATCCGCGTCGATCCAGACGTGGGACAGGTCGGTGATCGTGAATAGGTCCATCATGCTGGGGTCCACTTGCTGCCCGTGGAAGATCCCCTTGGACGTCACGTACCCGGACGCGTGGGCGACGAGCGTCACCTCACGCTGGGCCTTCCCGCTGCGCTCCAGCTCCTCGATGAACTCCTCGGGGACCTCGAACAGACTCAGGCGACGCCGCGCAGCCGCCAGAAGCTCTTCACCGCCCTTCCGAACCTCCGCGAGGGCCGATGTCGCGAACAGCGCCGCAGCGTCACGCGCTCGGAGGAACTCTTCCTGGCTCGCAAGGAGCTCCGGGGAGTAGATCGAGATCATCGGCTGCCCGACTTCGACGAACTGGCCCGTGAAGTTGACGTAGAGTTTCTCGACCCAGCCGGACACCCGGGTGTGGAAATGCTGAATCCTCGTCTCGTCGGGCACCACCGTCCCGACCGTCCGAATGGTGCGCCCAAGGGTTCCTTCGACGGCGGGCTCGGTTTGGACACCGGAGAGGCGGATCCCCTCCGGGCTGATCTCGACGGTCGCCATGCCGACCACGCCGACGCCCGCGGGCGCGGTCTGCTCGGCGTAGACCGGCACGTAGTCCATCCCCATTTCGTCCTTCATCGGAACCGGAGATGTGACCTTCGGGTTCATGGGGTTGCGGTAGTAAGCGACCGTCCGCCCGCCACCCGGGGTCACCGGTCCGGGGCCCGGGGTCCGGACGCTGCCCGCGGCGGAGGTCGCCGCCGGGAGTGTGTTGACCGGTCGAGTGGGGGACCCGATCCCTGACCTCTGATTCCTGGGCCCGGTCTCTACGACCTGCATCCCGCACGTCGGGCAACGCTCGTTCGGGTCGTCCGTCAGGAACTCGGGATGCATCGGGCACGTGTAGGTCTTGTGCTCTCTCGCGTAGTCACCGCCCGATCCCGTCGGTACGAGCTTCATCCCGCACCTCGAGCAGCGCCCCGGCCTGTCGGAGGTCACCTCCGCGTGCATCGGGCAGGAATATGCGGGCACCGTTGTGGGTGCGACTTTTTCCTCCATGGGAACGAAACGCATACCGCAGATCGGGCAATCGCCCGGCTTGTCGGAGATGAACGTTGGGTGCATCGGGCAGTGGTACTTCACTCCCGTGGTTGTGCTCTGGCCGCAACCGACCAGCGTCACGGCCGCGATCAGGATCGCAGCAACGGCCAACACCGGCCAGGTTCTTCGTGAGGTCTTCGCCATGTCACTTCTCCTTCCCGGCTTGGGACGCTGTTGGAGAGGCGACGAGCGCCTGGACGTCGGCCCAGATCGCAAACCGATCCGCCTCCCGGGCCGCGAGCTGCACGCGAGCGTCGAGCCACCGGCCGAAGTCGTCGACGACGGTCAGGAAATCGCCACGCCCTGCGAGGTAGGAAGCGCGCGCCGCGTCGATTGCCGCGCTCGTCTGCGGGACGATCGCCTGCCGGTACCGCTGGACCTGCCTTTCAGAACGTTGCCACTCGGCCGCGAGCCGCGCGGCCTCGGCACTCACCGCGGCCTGGGCATCCCGCAGGTCGGCCCGCGCCATCGCGAGCTCATGGTCGGCGGCGCGGATCATCGGCTCTTGCTTCTCCTTCCTCCAGAGCGGTAGCTCGAGGCCGAAGCTCAGCGTCACGGCCGGATCGAAACTCCCTCGCAGGCCCAACGCGGCGCCGGCAGACAGGTTGGGCTTCAGCTCCAGCCTGGCGACCTCGACGCGCCGCGCCGCGGCGCTCACGGTGGCTTCTTTGACCACCACCTCGGGCGACTCGGCGAGGACTTTCCCTTCCAAGGAGGGGGTCGGGACCGACACCGGGGGGAGGAGCACCACCCTGCCGAGCGCGTCCTCCCCTGGCAGGTCGCGTAAGCGGTTGAGGCCGGCCACCAGCGCCTTCCGCTCGGCGGTCAGGTCGTCGAGCCGCTCGTCGACGCGTGACAGCTCGAGCTGCACCTTGATCACTGCCTCCTGTTCGGCCTGACCGGCGCCGTACCTCGCTGCCACCGTGGCGCCGAGCATTTCGAGCAGCTCTTGACCGGCCTGCAACGCCTCGTCCTCGCGGTCGAGGGCGTACACGCGGGCATAGATGGTACGTACCTGAGCCGCGACGAGTCTCTTCAGCCGCTCGAGCTCGGCAGCCCGGATCTGCGTCTCGGCGCGCGCTGCCTGCCGTCGCGCCTCCCGCTTTCCCGGGAACGGAAAGCCCTGCCGGACCTCCGGACCGATCATGGACATCTCTTGGGTGCCCACGGTGTACTTCGGGAAGCCCATGTCGGTGAGTGCGAAGTCGACCATCGGGTCCGGTAGCGCCCCGGCGGGGCCGATCATCTCCCGCGCCGCAGCCAGCCGTTCCCGCAACGCCGCGATTGAGGGTGAGCGGTCGAGGGCCGCCGCCACCAGCTCGTCGACCGTTGGCGCCAGAGTGTCCTGTTCTCGGGCGTGGTCGGGCACGGGCGGAACTTGGTTCCCCGACGCGGCCGTCCAGCGAGGCAGAGCCAAAACAACGAGTGCGACTGCAAACCGAAGGTAGTTCACGACATCCTCCAGGGTTCCCGCGACTACGACATGTGCACCCTCATCGGGTGCAGGCACACTTCTCCCGGAGAATGCGGCTAGCAGCGGAAGGTGCAGGCGCTCAAGTAGATCGGGTCCGCCTCGGAGACCACAGGAAGCGCGCACCAATTCGGAGTGCCGGCAGGGGAGTGGAGAACGGCGGCACCGAGCTGGTGGACAGGGAGCTCAGCGGGGTGCTCGGGTGCAGCGTTGGCTGACGGGGTTCCGGGCTCGGGAATGGGCGCTCGGTTGTCCCCGCCTCGGCAGCAGCAACCCTTCGCCGTCTGACAGCAGGGATGCATGGGCTGGGCCGAGGCGCACTGCGAGGCAGGGGCGCACGGCGGCATTGCCGTGCAGAAAGACAGGATCACGAAAGCAACCCAAGCCCGCATGGCCCGAAACTAGTGCCCGATCAGAGAAATGTCAAGGGAACAATCCCTGACGGGAGCCCCCCGCGTCTGCGGCAGGATCGGGCGGCCCGGCACCGGCCCGATCGGTCGCACGGGCGACCTCTTTCATCCGGCGTCCAAAATCCTCACGACAAGGATTGCAGGAAGTGCTAGACTTTTGACAATCTGGGGGGTGCGATGCCGCGCCACGCTGCGACGGTCTGCTTTTCATCTCCGCTCGGGCTTCTCGAGGTGGAGGCCGCCGAGGCTGGTGTCACGCGTGTGCGCCTGGGGGCACTCGGGAAGCCGCGCGAGGTGGGGGACGGAGCCGCACTCGAGTGCGCACGCACGGCAAAGGCAGAGATCCTGGCGTACCTGAGTGGCAGCTTGCACGAGTTCTCGGTGCCAATCGTGCTCGACGGGACGCCTTTCCAGCGTGATGTCTGGAAGAGACTTACCCGCGTCCCCTACGGCAACACGAGTACGTACGGTGAGATCGCGGCCGGGCTGGGGAAGCCGCGAGCCGCGAGGGCAGTCGGCGCCGCGTGCCGCGACAACCCCGTCCCGATCCTCGTTCCCTGTCATCGCATCGTCAACGGCAATGGATCGCTCGGTGGGTTTGGGGGCGGGAAAGACATGAAGCACAAGCTGCTCAAGCTGGAGCGGGGAGGGTCGCCCTGAATCCTACCCCTGGGTCGCCCCCAAAGACGGCACGATGAACATGCGAGCCTATTTGGTCTTCACCGGTTCGGGGCCCATCTTGATCCTGACAACCTATCCCAGCGTGAGCGATGAACGGTTCGTGGCCAAGCTCCGGCACAAGGGGATCGTCAAGTTCATCGCCTACGAGGTGCCGATCGAGCGAACGCGAAAGCAGTACGGCCTACCCTTCGAGGTGATCGCAAAGGACCTTGCCGGACAGGAGGACCTTCGCGTGCTCGACTTCAACGGGCACCACATCTTCTCCAACTTCAGTCTCTCGGAGCTCGGTGAGGCAATACGTCACGGCGACTGAGCACCAGGCGGTCGCCGCTCTGAACGAGGTCCAGCCCCAGCGCTGTGAAGAGGACGGGAATCGGAGCGAGCGGCAATCCGATCACGGTCTCCACGTTGCCGTCCACGCGTTCCACGAGCACCGCGCCCTTGCCCTGGACCGCGTACGCCCCCGCCTTGTCGTCACCTTCGCCGGTGGCAACATACCAGGCGACGAGCTGGCGCCGAAAGGGTGTCATCGTGACCCTCGCGGCCTCGAGGTGGCACGCCTCCCGGCCGTCGAGGTGGAGGACGAGCGCGGTCAGAACCGTGTGTACTTTCCCCGCGAGCTCGCCGAGCATGCGAGCGGCGTCGGACCGGTCGCGTGGCTTCCCGAAAGCGGCCTCGCCGAGCGCGACAATGGTGTCCGCCGCAAGGACAGGATGACCGGGGTGGCGCTCCGCCACTGCCTTGGCCTTGAGCCTTGCGACCCGCAAGGTGTGGAGCGGCGGGGGCTCACCGGCCAGCGGTGACTCATCCACTTGAGGTGTTGCGACCTCGAAGTCGAGTCCGAGGCGGCCTAGGAGCTCGCAGCGACGAGGGGAACCCGAGCCCAGGATCAGGGGAGGCAGCTGATCGGTCATGCCTTGGGGGACATGCGGACGGTCAGTACGGAACGGCTCGAGTCCACGACCTCGACTTCGGACCCAGCAGCAAGGAGCGAGTTCTCATCGCTCTGCGCGGCCATGACGACGGCTAGGCCATCCCGTTCGATCCGGACCTGTCCGTACCCTCCCGGTAGGATGTCCCTGACAACCGTCGCGCGCGTGCCGTGCGTCGGCGCTCTGCGGGTCCGTCGCAGCAAGACCGCGGCCCCCAGTGTCGCGAGAATGCCGGCCACAGTTGCTAACTCCAGAGTCGGCCGCGGCTCTTTGACTCGGCCCCCGACCCAGAGGAGCCCGACGACGCCGAAGACGATGAGCCCGACCGCCAACCTTGTCCCCACCTTCGCGAGGAAAGGCTTGTGGTGGTCCGGAGAGGCCACGACCACGCGATGTCGTGCGAGTGAGTTCAGGTCGGGTACCAGTCCCGTCACAGCGGCCAGAACCAGGCCGACCAGGAACGAGGCAAGATAGAGGAACCCCCAAGTCACGTCCCATTCTAGCCCCATTGCGGGTGAGCCTTGCAGCAGCAGCTACGGCACCGTCAGTCGGGCCCCGTTGTGGCGCTTTCGGTCGCTGCCTCGCTCCGGATTGGGATGGGGCGCCCGGCAGCATCCACGTTGACATAGGTGATCTGAGCCTCGGTGACGCGGCGGGAGACGGCCTTCGTCCCACGCTGAGTGACCTCGACCACCACCTTGACCGTGATTGAGGTCCGGCCGATGCGTATGAGCTCGCCGTAGAACGAAGCGAGGTCGCCGACATACACCGGTTCGTGGAACACAACCTTCTCCATGGCCACAGTCACGACTCGCTCGGCGCCGTGCAGGCGGGCCTCGATCGCACCGGCCTGGTCGATGTAGGAAAGGATCACGCCGCCGAAGATGGTGCCGTTGGGATTCGTGTCGCGCGGAAGGAGGCTGACTCGGATGGCTGGCTGGCGGACCTCGGAGATTGTCATTTCGGAATTCTAGCCAAAAGCGCCCGTTCGCTTCTATGCTACTGTTCTCGCGCGGCAAGTTTCGATGCGAGATAGATGCGAATCGACGGTCGTTCGTATGCTGGTCGGGATGAGTGCTCCAGCGCACGAACGCGGAGGTTCGCGCGTTGAACGCGGTCAGAACGGTGCGGGAGATCGTGCGATGAGGCAAATCACTGCACTTGCGGCATGTGCGCTGTTCCTAGCCTGTCCGGTCGTTGCCCAGAGCCGCGATCCGGTCCTGGACATGTTCAAGGCACAGCGCGACATCGAGAAGCGCCTGCTCGCCGCCGACCTCGCTGCCCTGGAGCGCGTACAGGAACAGCTCCGGGGTTCGTGCGACCGCCTCGTGCGGCTCGGTGACGACCTGCTCCGCGCCCAGAAGGATGGCGAGGATCTGGGGAGCTTTACCGCCCGCTCCGCCGACCTCCGCCACGCCGAATCCGAAGTCAGCGACCTCGTGGTCGCGGCGCAGCAGCTCCGAACGACCGTCGGGGCTCGCAGAGCGTACCTCGATCAGGTTCAGGCCGAGATCCGGCGGATGGAGGAAGCCAGCCAGGCGATTCCCGACGAGCTCTCCGGCCGCTGGCTGGCGGCGATCGAACCGGGAGGGTTCACGGGTACGTTCGATCTCCGTCTGGACGGCACGCTGATCACCGGCGTGTACCAGCTCTCAGGGGGCTGGAAGGGGTCGTTGCGCGGCACATTCATCGGTGGTGACGTCCGAATGGAACGAATCGACGCTCAGCAGGGGTTTGTTGCGGTGTATACGGGGAGGCTGATCGCCCGAGAGAACGAAAAGCGGCTCGAAGGCACGTGGGAGTCGACGAACCTCGCTGCAGGGATGCCCACCACGGGCAGCTGGGTGGCGAAGCGAGAAGTCCGTCCCTGAAGGAGGATAGGAAAAGCCGATGTGGAAGAACCCTATCGTAACGGCTGTGGTCGGGGTCCTGTTGGGCTTTTTTGCGGGCTACATGGCCGGCCAGCGCCAGCAGGTCGCGCCTGCGCCGGCCTCGAACACGACGAACCCTCACGCAGGCATCCCGGGGGCTCCACCCCTGACCGGTCAGCCCGCCAAGCCGCCCGAAGGCGGGCGCACCGCGGCCACCGCGAACCCCAAGCTGATGGAGCAAGCACGAGAGCTCGAGGGGTTGCTCTTGAAGGACCCGAACAACTACGACCACCTCGTGCAGATGGGCAACACCCAGTACGACATGAACAACTTCGTCAGGGCGGCCGACTACTACGAGCGGGCAAGGGCGATCAAGGACGAATCGCCCGACGTGATGACTGATCTCGGAGTCTGCTACAAGGAGACCGGCAAACCACAAAAAGCCCTGGAGCTCTTCGACAAGGCGGCCGCCATGCAACCGGAGCACTGGCAGTCGCGCTACAACGCCGCTGTGGTAAGACTGTTCGATCTCAACGACGCGGTCGGTGCCAAAACGGAGCTCGAGCAGTTGAAGAAGCTCCAGGGGAAGGTCGCCAACCTCCCGGACCTCGCCGGGCTCGACGTCGAGATCGCCCGTCGCGTGAAGTAGCCCTCTCCCAGGGGGGTGAAATGGGCAACCTGAGAATGGCGCTTCACTGACTCTGTTGTCCGCACGCATCCTCTCCCTGTCCGAGCGATGGGAGTCCCGGGCGGGCCTCCCGGCGGCCGAACCGCTGCGCCAGCGCGTTCTTCACCAGAGGTCCCTTCTTTCGTGGCCCGTCTCGGCGCTAGACTCCGCCCGGAGCGAAATTGGGAGGGGAAGCTGGCGACCTTGACGGAAGCGCTGAGGCGGGCCGAGATGGTCGCGGTCGGATCGGCGCTCAGCAGGCGGGGGCTCATCGGAGGCAGGGAGGGGAACCTCTCCTGCCGGTTGGAAGACGGCGTCATTCTCGTGACCCCTCGCGGTGCCTACAAGGGAAGGATGTCGGGTTCGGACATGGTTCGGTGCGCCCCCTTCCAGCCGCCGCCTCCGGGGGCTTCGAGCGAGGCGAAAGCCCACCTCGAGGTGTACCGCCGTTGTCCCGAAGTGCGCGCGCTGATCCACGCGCACCCGCCGGCGGTATTGGCGCTTTCGGCGCTCGGCAGGGTTCCTTCTCCGGACATTCTGCTGGAGGGGAAGGCCCTGGTTCCGCGCATCGAGCTCGTACCCGCCATCACCGCCGGGAGCTCCGAGCTCGCCGACGCGTGCGGCCGTGCGATTCAGCTCGCTCCGGCAGCAATTCTCCTGGAACACGGAGCGCTCTGTGCGGGCGAGGACTTGTGGCAAGCGCTCGACCGTGTCGAGGTTCTGGAGCTCCTCGCGAGCATCGACCTCGCCGGCGCCGGTTCGGTCGTGCCGATATGAACGCGCGTCTACCTTTCGGAGAGGACGGAGGGTTCCCGCCGGGCACGCCGCTGGCAGAGCGGATGCGGCCGACATCTCTTGCCGAGGTTGTCGGTCAGCCCGCGCTGGTCGGTGACGACGGGGTACTCCGCCGGCTCGTCGAACGGGGCGAGCTGCCGTCGCTCATCTTCTGGGGCCCCCCAGGGAGCGGGAAGACGACGTTGGCTCGCGTCCTGGCGCATGCCTGCAACGCGGAGTTTGTGAGCTTTTCGGCGGTGCTCTCCGGCGTTAAGGAGGCGCGCGCTGTGATGGAATCTGCGCGTCGGCTGCGGGCCGGCACGGGCCGGCGCACCGTTCTGTTCGTGGACGAGGTGCACCGGTTCAACAAGGCTCAGCAGGACGCCTTCCTTCCGTTTGTGGAGAAGGGAGACATCGTGCTCCTCGGGGCGACCACCGAGAACCCTTCGTTCGAGTTGAACGCCGCCCTGCTCTCACGGGTGAAGGTCTACGTCCTCGACCCGCTCGGCGACGATCAGGTCAGAACCCTCCTGGATCGCGCCCTGGGTGATGGCGAACGCGGTCTCGGAGCCCTGGGCCTCCAGGTCCGTGAGGGAGCGCTCAATGAGATCGTTCGACTTGCCGGTGGAGATGCACGCGTCGCCTACAACCTGCTGGAAGTTTCCGCCGAGACCGCGGGTCGCGCAGGCTGGATCTCGATCGAGGTGGTTCGGCAGGTAGCCCAACGCCGACTGGCCAAGTACGACAAGGAGGGTGAGGAGCACTACAATCTGATCTCCGCCCTTCACAAGTCGATACGCAACTCCGATGTGGATGCCTCTCTGTACTGGCTGGGAAGGATGCTTGAGGGCGGTGGCGATCCGCGCTTCATTGCGCGCCGGTTGCTGCGTGTAGCCTCCGAGGACGTGGGAATGGCGGATCCCCGTGCGCTCGAGCAGGCCGCGGCAGCGGCCCACGCCGTGGAGCATGTGGGGATGCCGGAATGTGCGCTCGCGCTCGCCCAGGCCGCTGTGTACCTGGCGCTCTCCCCGAAGTCCAACGCTCTCTACGTCGCGTACGGCAGGGTTCAGCGTGCGGTCGCAGAGAAACCGCCGTACCCCGTTCCGCTCCAGATCCGGAATGCGCCCACCCGTCTGATGCGGGAGTTGGGCTACGGCGAAGGCTATGTGTATGCGCACGACACCGAGGAGAAGGTAGCCGACATGGAGTGCCTGCCAAGAGAGCTCGCGGGTGAGAAGTTCTTCGCCCCCACGGAAGAGGGTTGGGAGCGGCGGATTCGCGAGCGGATGGCCGAAATCCTCGCCCGCCGCCGGCATCCAGGCGGCAAGTCGGAACCGTGACACGCCCTTTACATCGGCGCCGTGCGCTGTGGGCTCTCGCGGGGGAGATTGTGGCCGCGGATACGGAGTTGGTCGAGGCCGTCGACGCCGCGCTGCGCGACGGTGCGGCGCGGGCCAGGGGCCACCTGGCGTGCCGGGTGGGGTGCACGCATTGTTGCCTCGGTCCCTTCAACATCGCGGCTCTGGAGGCCGCCCGGCTCGTCCGGGGTCTGGCCGCATTGACCCTGCGGCATCCTGGCACGGCATCGGCGAGCATCGAGCGCGCGTCCGGTCAGTGGGAACAGATGATCGCGGCGTTTCCCGGTGATCCGATCACCGGGGTGCTGACGGACGACGAGACGGCCCGTGCCGTCTTCTTCGCCCGTTTCGAGGACGTGCTGTGCCCTGCACTCGACCCGGCGAGCGGGTCCTGCCAGGTGTACCGGTGGAGACCCCTGGCGTGTCGGACGTACGGTCTGCCGGTCCGGTACGGATCTGAGGTGTTGGAGCCATGCCCCTTCAACTTCAGGGCGGTGCCCCTGGTGGTGGTCGCCGCCGCGACCGTCGAGCCGGACGCGGACGACCGCGAGGGCAGCCTGCAGGGATTGGCAAGGAAGGCCGGCGTCATGGGGGAGACCGTTGTGGCTGCGGTGCTCGGTGCCGCGGCAGGATAGGGAGGTCCAGGATCAAGCCAGAGACCCCCCAACGCCAGTCCAACCGGCCGAACGTCTGGAGATGCGGGCCCGACCCGGTGACTGGATCGCAGAGGCCTGCGGTAGCGTGCTCTCGATGAGGGAGAGTGTGCAGGATCCCCAATGGCCTCTCGTCGCGACCTGCAGCCGTGGCCTCGAGGAGGTGCTCCGAGCCGAACTCGTGTCGCTCGGTCACCCCGAAGCGACGTGTGGGCGGGGGATGGTGAGCTTCCGCGGCGGTCTCGAGGCGGTGTACGCGGCCAACGTGTCGCTGCGAACCGCGATGCGTGTGCTGCGCCAACTGGCCGAGGGGCCTGCCTCGAGTGGCGAAGAACTGTACGAGATGGCATCAGCGATCCCCTGGGAGGAGGCCTTCACTCGTGGACGCACCTTCGCGGTGGAGTCGGCCGGTCGCAGCACCGGCCTCCGAAGCACGGCCTACGCCTCTCTCGTCGTCAAGGACGCGATCGCCGACCGGCTCCGAGCGCGATGGGGAATGCGACCCGACGTCGAGCGTCGGAATCCCGATCTCGTCGTTCACGTCCACCTGGCCGCCGATGGCGCCGGCCTGGCGCTGGACAGCACGGGCGAGCCTCTCTCCCACCGGGGGTACAGACCGATGGGCGGGCCGGCGCCGCTCGCCGAGAGCCTGGCGGCCGGCGTGCTCCTTCTGGCCGGGTACGACGGGTCGCAACCGTTGCTCGATCCGATGGCCGGCACAGGCACCATAGCGATCGAGGCCGCCCTCATCGCTACACGGACTCCTCCCGGCGCTCGCCGCAGATTCGCCTGCGAGCGTTGGGCTGAGCACGCTCCCACGCTCCTCAGAGCCGTGCGGGAGAAGCGCTTGGGCGCGCGCAGGCCAGCGGCCGCTCCGATCGTGGCGGGTGATCGGGATGCAAGAGCCGTGACTGCGATAGAGCGAAATGCCGTGGCGGCCGGCATTCCCGGTCTGGTCACCGTCGTTGTCAAGGACGCTCGGGAACTCGGGCTCCCGGGTCCGGGCACCCTGATCGTCAGTAACCCGCCGTACGGTGAGAGGGTCGGCGATCCTCGCGAGCTTCGGGCCTTCTACCGGGAGTTTGGCGATGCTCTGAAGCGACGCGCAGCGGGTGCCACGGCGTGGTTGCTGGTGGGTAATCCGGATCTCGTCAAGGCCGTTGGTCTGCGGCCGGCTCGCCGCATCGTGCTCTTCAACGGACCAATCGAGTGCCGACTTCTGCGCTACGACCTCTACGAGGGGAGTCGGAGCCATACCTTCGCCGACGAGACGAGGGGGTAGGGGCAGGACCTCCAATCGACCTCGGTGGTACACTTTTGCGCCCGTGATGCCCGCGTTCGCAGCCCTGATCCCCGCATACAACTGTGCTGACCGCGCGGCGGCCGTCGTCCGGGGCGTCAAACGGTACGTTCAAGACGTCCTCGTCGTTGATGACGGTTCGAGTGATGGCACCGGAGAATCCGTTCGCGCCGCAGGGGCGCGTCTCGTGGTCCATTCCCTGAACTGCGGCAAGGGGCCGGCGGTTCGTTCGGGACTCGCGGTCTTGCTCGGGCAGGGCTACTCCCACATCTTGATGCTCGATGCCGACGGCCAGCACGATCCCGAGGACGCACCTCGGTTCCTGAAGGCGGCGGCGGAGGCGGATTTCGTGCTGGGCAACCGGCTCTGGGACCGTGAGGCGATCCCTGCCAAGCGCTACTGGACCAACTTCATCGGCACGCGCGCGTTGCAGCTGATGACAGGTTTCCCCCTGGAAGATTCGCAATGCGGCTATCGGCTGGTGTCGTCGTCCTATCTGCGTCGTATGGGGCTCGTCGGCAATCGATATTCGATAGACACCGAGATCATCGTCAGGGCAGGGAAGCTGAGGGCACGGTTCGCACATGTTCCGGTCCGGGTCATCTACGAGGGCGCCGTCTCCCACTACCGTCCGGTGCCGGACACCGTCCACATCGTGCTCTCGGCCGCTCGGTTCAAGATCGACGAGGGTGACTTGCGGAGCGACCCGGGACCCGAGGCATGGAGCAAGCTTGTCAACGCGCCACGGGTGCTTGAGCCCACGGCCGCCTGTGCGCTCCAGGAGCCTGTCTGAGCAATGGGTCTGCCCACCCGCTCGCTCGGACTGGCTCCTGGACCAATCAGGGTGCCGACCCGTCGAGGCGGGGTCGGCTCGACAGGGAAGAGCTCTGCGCCGCGGTCCGCTGGGCGACCGGCCTCCGCGTCAGAGGCGCCGGGCGCCTCCGAGGCGCTCGCGCTCTACCCGGGAATGGCTGCGGCGTTCCCGGGGATGGGACGCGCTCTTGCCGACAATCCTGCCGCGAAGCGGGTCCTCGCGGAGTTCAGCGGCGCCAGCGGCGAGGATATTTCGCGGCTGGTCCTCGAGGCTGGTGAGAGCGAGCTTCACTCCGACCGAGCGTGGGAGCTTGCCGTCGTCGCGACAGAAGTTGCCGCCTTCGAGGCATTCTGCGCCGAGGGAAGGGTCGTGTCGGGGGCGCTCGGCTTTTCGATCGGCGCCTACGCTGCCCTCTTAGGTGCCGGGATGTTCAAGGTACATCAGGTGGTGACGATGATCGACATCGTACTCGAGGCGTCCCGCAGGCTCCCCGGACGTTATGCCATGGTCGCAATAACCGGCCCATCAATCGATGAGGTTGGAGAGCTGTGTCGTTCGGGCGCGGTGGAAGTCTCGTCCGTCCTTGGGCAGGGTCCCGTGATCGTCGCCGGCGACCTAGCGGCCACGGAGAGGCTGGTCGAGAAGATCTCTCCCTTCGCGCTGCGCGTGACCCACCTGCCAGTCCGATGGCCGCTCCACACCACGCTCATGGAACCCGTCGCCACGGCGCTGGACCGGGGACGCCGCTCCGTCGGACGTTTGCGACCGCTGCGCCATCCGGTCTACTCCGGCCTGGATGGGAGCCGGCTCACGACGCCGTCGGAGGCGTGGAACCTCCTCGTGCAGCACCTCGTCCGGCCCCAGCGATTCGACCTCGCCCTACCTGCCGCGCTTGCTGACGGTTTCGGGCGTATGGTGGAGCTTGGGCCGGGAACAACGCTCGCGCGGGCCGGGCGTGGGCTCGGTGGCCCTTCTTTGACCGTCGAGTCGTTCCCAGTGTCTGAGCGCGGGCCGGTGAGAGGGGCTGGACAGCGATGCTGAGGGTCGTGGTGAGCGGAGGCTCCCGAGGGATTGGCCGTGCCATCGTCGAACGTTCAGCTCGGGACGGGTACGAGGTCCACTTTCTGTACCGTTGCCGTGAGGACGCCGCCGGTGAAGTGGTTGAGACGGTGGCCCGGGACGGAGGACGTGCGGTCGGCCACCGTTGCGACATCACGGATGGCCACCTGATGGGAGAGGTCGCAGACGAGTTGGCGGACGGCGGCGTCTACGCTCTTGTCAACAACGCCGCCGTGCTGCGCGACGGCCACTTTCTTCTGATGGACGAGAGCCGCTGGGACCCGGTGCTGGACACTGTTCTCACGGCCGCCTACCGCCTCACGCGGTCCCTCCTCCGGCCGATGCTCCGTGCCGGGCGTGGTCGCATCGTCAACATCGGCTCCCTATCGGGTCTCCTCGGGCAGACGGGCCAAGCCAACTATTCTGCTGCCAAGGGCGGCTTGCACGCATTTGGCAAGGCGCTGGCACGCGAGGTCGGCCGATACGGCATCACCGTCAACACCGTCGTCCCCGGGTGGATCAACACCGATCTTGTCTCGACGCTGAACAAGGACCGCCGGGCGCGCGCCCTAGCGAGTGTGCCGCTCGGACGGTTCGGCCAGCCGGCGGAGGTCGCCTCCGCCGTCTCATTCCTCCTCTCCGATGCGGCGTCCTACCTGACGGGGACCACGCTGCGTGTGGATGGCGGTCTGGGCGCTTGACGCGGAGGCCGACTCACGGGCCTGCCTGGCCCCAGAAATGACGCTGAAAGTGGTAGGCGAGCTGAAGCGTCACGCTGCCCGGGGTACCACTTCCGATTGGGTTCCCGTCGATCCGGACGACAGGCATCAGGAGGGACGTCGTGGACGCGATGAACAGCTCGTCGAGGTGGTGCAGATCGCTCAGTGTCAGCGGACAGTACGCCGTTTGGATTCCTAGTTGTTCGCAAAGTGCGTGGACCGCTTTGGTGCTGACGCCGGGAAGAACGCGCTGGGTCACAGGTGGCGTCATCACGACCCGATCGCGCACGGCGAAAACCGTGCTCGAGGCGCCTTCGTTGACGTAGCCGTCCTGGCCCACGAAGATCGCCTCCTCAGCGCCGGCGGATGCCGCAGCCTTCTTTGCAAGCACGGCTGGAAGGAGCATCGTGGTCTTGATGTCGCGGTGCTGCCAGCGATTGTCGGGAACGGTAACTGCCGCTATCCCACGAGCGATTTCTGCTGGCACAGGGAAGGCGTACTGGCACAGGTAGGCGAAGAAGAAGGGGGGGTGCCGTTGGGGTGGCAGGTGTCGGCGTGGGGCCGTGCCGCCCGTCAACTGTGCATAGAGGACTGCTGCCCGATGGGGTTCACGGCGATAGAGCTGCGCAATGATCGTCTTCCATTTGGAGAGATCGGGGACGCCGCTGTCGATCCCCACCGCGCGCGCGCCACTGATCATTCGGTCGACGTGGTCGGGAAGCCGGAACGGTTCCCCGCCGACAACCGCAATGACCTCGTAGACGCTTTCACCGAACTGGAGACCGCGGTCCTCGATAGGGACACGCGCTTCCGAAAACGCGACGATACCCTCGCCGCACCAGGCCCAACGTGGACTCGCCGCCGCCTCCATACTCCCTTTAGTGTAGCTTGAAGCGGGCACTTCCATCGTCCGCGGTGCTGGTCGGCTGCTGCGAGCTGGTCTATTCTGCGCAGGAGGAGGGTACCGATGAGCGGTGTGTTCAAGGCCTATGACGTTCGCGGCCTCTACCCGGGCGAACTCGACGAGAGGCTAGCCCTCGCGATCGGGTTCCACTTCCGAGGCATTCTCGACGCGGATGACCTCGCTCTCGGGAGTCGGGTCGTGGTGAGCCACGACATGAGGGCGTCGTCGTTACCGTTGACCCAGGCCCTGTCCGACGGTTTGCGCGCCGCAGGCCTCGGCGTCGTGAACATTGGCCTTGCGACCACGCCGATGAACTACTTCGCGATCGGCCACCTCAGGACTTCTGGTGGGATTCAGGTGACGGCAAGCCATAACCCGGCCAGGTACAACGGATTCAAGTTCTCCCGTCGCGATGCCGTGCCAGTCAGCAGCGAAACCGGGATTGCCCGTCTCGAGGAGCTGGTGCACGATCATCCCGTCGAGGTCTCGCCGCCGCGCGCCGGGCTGGAACCGTGCGACATCACGGGCGCATACCGAGAGCATGTCCTTCGATTTGTCAGGTACCGAGAACCACGTCTGAGAGTCGCCGTGGACGTCGCGAACGGGATGGCCACACTGTATCGGGAGTTGCTCGATGAGCTGAACATCGAACTCGTCCCGCTCTTCTTCGGCCTCGACGGGAGTTTCCCGAACCACGAGGCAAACCCGCTCAAGCCCGAGAACCTGCGCGACCTCCAGCGCGCGGTGCGCGAGAAGAGCTGTGCTCTCGGAATCGCATTTGACGGAGACGCCGACCGCGCGATCTTCGTGGACGAAAAGGCCGGCGTCGTCGGCGCGGACATGATCACCGCGCTCCTCGCCGGGCCGATCCTGGCGCGGTTTCCGGGAGCCCCGATCGTCTACGACATTCGGTCGTCATGGGCCACCCGGGAGGCGATCCTCGCCGCAGGCGGCCAGCCGGTCCGGGAGAGGGTCGGCCACTCGTTCATGAAGGCAACGATGCGCCGCATCGGCAGCCCGTTTGGCGGTGAGCTCGCGGGCCACTTCTACTACCGTGAGAATTTCTATGCGGACTCGTCGATGATCACCACCATCGAGGTGCTCAATGAGCTTCGGCGGTCGGGCCGTTCCCTGAGCGATGTTCTCAGTCCTCACAGGCGCTATTGCGGCACCGGAGAGGTCAATTTCCACGTTGAAGACAAGGAGGGGATGATCCACCGCCTGGCGACCGTCTTCAGCGATGGTACGTCCGACTACACGGACGGGATCACGATCGAGTATCCGGACTGGTGGTTCAACGTGCGTCCGTCGAACACCGAGCCTCTACTGCGCCTCGTGATGGAAGCGAGGACGCCCGGCCTGCTGGCAGAGGCAAAGGAACGGGTGCTGACTATCCTTGGTCGTCCCGAGGACGGAGACCATCGGAGCTGAGGCGACCGCCCTGACCCGATTGGATCGCACGGTACAGGCCGCTGTCGGCCGGGGTCGCGGCCTTGGGTGATTCAAGCGTCGACACCACCTCGATCAGTGCCTCGACCACGATGGGGTCGAACTGCCGACCCGCCTCGGCGCGGAGCTCACTGATCGCATCGCCCTGGGGGCGGCCGTTGGAGTAAGGGCGGTTCATCGTCATGGCGTCGAACGCGTCGACGGCAAGGATGATCCTCGACTCCAGAGGGATCTCCTCGCCGCGAAGGCCCCGCGGGTAACCTGAGCCGTCGAAGTGCTCGTGGGCGCACCTGATGATCTCGGCGGCGCGTTCGAGTTTCCCCATGCGCTCAACGATGAGAGAACCGACCTCAGGATGGGTGAGGATCTGCTGACGCTCAGCCGAATCAAGTGGTCCTGTCTTGTTGAGGATCTCGTTGCCGATCGCGATCTTCCCGACGTCGTGGAGGATCGCCGCGACCGACAGGAGAAACCGTTGGTGGCTCGAGAAGCGTACCCACCCCCGTTGCTCCAGCAGCTCAGCGGTGGCAACCACCAGCCGCTCGACGCGTTCGACGTGCTCCCTGGTGTAGTGAGACTTGGCTTCCACCACCTCGGCAAGCGTCGATATCGCCGCCAGGTAGGTGTTGCGGATCTCGTCCGCCATCCGGTTGAACTCTCGCGTCAGTGCACCCAGTTCGTCGTGGCGTCCTTCCTGGAGGCGAACCATGAGATGGCCGCGTGCCATCGCAGACGTGCCATCCAGGAGGGCCGAGAGCGGCGCGATCAACCTGGATGCGAGGCTGCTGCCGAGCGTGAACGCCAGGAGCGTGCCGGCGGCGAGGACCAGGAACCACGCTTGCAATCCGCCGAGAAGGCTTTGTCCGCTTCGCACCGCCGATGTCATCAGCGCAACGCTGAGAACGGTGCCGTCATCAAGCTGCACGGTCGGCCGTCGCGCGACCAGCGGCTGGAAGAGGGAAGAGAAGACCCCTCGCGGCAGGTAGACCGCGAGATCGGCAAGGGTCGTCTTTGCGGAACTCGGCGTCTCCGGCCACGCGGCGAGCGTCTGCTTTTCCGTCTCGATAGCTCCGACGGTCTGGGGCGGAAGAACTCCCGCGAGGAGCGTGCTGTCGAGAGGCTCGGTCACGACGAGCCAACGGTGCTCGTCCGGTGAGGTCGCCGAAAGGGGAGTGCATAGCTTCAGGGACGCCTGCCCGCTGGCTCCTCGCTGAACCCAGGATGCCTGGCTGCCGGCGGCGATCTTGGCAGCGATGCTGGGGTTGGGCGGGAACCACGGTGTCTCGAGGGCGCGCCCCATTCCTCGTTCCCAACGGAACGCCTCGGTTTCCTTGCTCAGACCGTTGAAGACCTCGACCCGCTCGACGCTATAGATCGCCAGGAGGTCGTGGAGGCGGGCCAATTGCTCGAGGTTTGTGCCCAGCCGCGTGCTCGAGGCAAAGGCGGCGAGAGCATCGCGGTCATTCTCGAGCTGGCCGATCTTCTGCAGCAGCAGATGGGTTGCGGTGGCGAGGCTCGACTCGAGGCCCTGCTGTTCGAGCGCCCTCGTGCTGCGAAGGAGCAGGAAGAAGTGAACCGCACCAATGAGAAGGGCTGCGGTGAGGATCGAAACCAGGTGCGACACCACAAACTGCCATCGGAGGTTCATTGGCGGCCCCCGGTCAGCAGGCCGCTCTCGCGAGCGACCGTCGGGGGACGGTCCTGGCTGGCAAGGCTCTTGAGTTGCTGCTGGGCTCGTTGCAGCTCCTCGCTCCAATGTGGGGTTCCGGGGACGAATTGGCCCTGTTCAAGGGCACGGAGGAAGCCGAAACTGCCACCGGTGATAAGGCCCTGTTTGGATTCGTACGAGCGCAGGAGCACGGGGAGGCGGCGCGTGGCTCGATTGATCGTCTCGTTGGTCTCCTCGCGCAATAGCTGGGAGCCCACCTCAAGCGCGAGGTCTCCCCAGCGCGACTCCCGGGAAATGACGACGCATTGGTATCCCACCAAAGCGCGCGCGGGCGCGGGTGCGCCCGCAAAGCCAGGGATCGGCATCACCGCAAAGGGCCTCCCGGCCTTCTCGAGCGCTTGGAGAAGCCAGGGACCGGCCACAAAGCTGGCGAGCTTTCCTTCCGCATAGAGCTGTACCTGGAGGGATTCGAGGTCGCCCCCTCGAAAAGCCTGCCACCCGCCGGTGGTACCCCACGCGGGTCGCAGACGCTCGAGGGTGGCGATCACGCTGTTGGAGCGCCAGACGAGGTTGCCGTCCGCGTCGATCAACGTCCCCTGCAGCGAGCCTACGAGCGGGGCCAGCGCACTTGGCTTGGAGATGTCGAGGGCGAAAGGCAAAACGCCCTGCGGAAAGCGAGCGGAGAGGATCTCGTCGATGGTTCGGGGGGGGTAGGGAAAGATCGCGGGATCGTATACGAGAGCGAGCACCTCGGCGCTGAGCGGGTACCCGAACACCCTCTCTCCGTCGCTTACCGCCAACAACGCCTGCGCCACAAGTTTCTGTCTCAAGAATTGCGTCCGCTCAGACGGCAGCTCGGCGATGATCTCCCGTTGCGAGAGCTGTCCCAGCCAATCATGAGGAACGATCGCCAGGTCGAGCGGCTCCCTCTCGGCAAACGGCTGGGGTCGTGAGAGGTAGTCACTGAGCGCAGCCACACCGAATGTGCGCACCTCGATGTTCATGGGCCCCAGGTCGCGCGAGATTCGGATCAGCTCGCGTTGGAGCACCTGGGCCGCCTGACCGGTCCAAAAGGTTCCCACTTCGAGGCTGGCCCTCGGCTCGCCGGTCCCTCTGCACGCTAGAAATGGCAGGGCCAAACCCAGGATTAGAAGCGACACGAAGCCGGTCCGGCCGCGTTTCCCCGCTCGCCGCCGAGACCTGATGGGTGGACCGCAGCCGCCCGTGGCTGCTCCAGCGCCGCGCGAGACGTTTCTTGGGCTCAGCCGAGCCATGGCGTAAGTCTAGCAAAGCCGCTTGCGCTACCATTCGGGCGTGGAGCAGAGGCACGCCCCGGAAGTTGCTGCGCTGATCGAGGTTCTTGATTCTGGCGGTGAGCCTGAATCGGGTGCGCTCTTTCTCGTACTCCGCCGTTCGAGTTGTCCCGGCGAGTTGGTGGAAAGGTTGGCCCGCTGCAGGTGGACTTTGGGTCGCCCGGAGGTCCTCAAGCTGCTGGTCAGACACCCTCGCTGTCCCCGGCATTTTGCATTGGAGTCCCTGCCCCGTCTCGGATGGCACGACCTGGTCGATGTGGCCCGCGACCCGAGGACCGCCCCGGCCGTGCGGACGCAGTGCGAGCGGAAGCTGATCGAACGGCTTCCAAGCCTGACGCTCGGGGAACGGACCGCTCTGGCCCGGGTGGCGCCGAGGAGGGTCATCGGTGCGCTGCTTGCGAGCGGGGACCCGCAGTGCGTCGAAGCTCTCCTCAACAACCCCCAGTTCACTGAGTCCGAGGCGCTTCGTCTCGTGAGTTCGAACCGGAACGCCGCGTGCCTCCTGGTCCTTCTTCGCCATCCGGGGTGGGGCAGACGCCCCGAGATCATTCGCGCCGCTGTCCGCTCCCGTGCGGTACCTGTCGGTGTCGCTATCGGTCTGCTTCCGGCGCTCCCTCTGACTGAGCTCACGGGCCTGGCAGCGGCAGTCGACGTCGCCCCGGCCTTGCGGGCGGCCGCGGAATGTCTGGCGGGCCACCGGCGGGGAAGAGGGGGACCGCCTGCCAGCACTGCCCCCTCTTGAACTCCGCAGCGCAAGCCTTAAACTGCCTGCGAATGGTCTCTCTTACCAAGATCAATGCGCGCGACTTCGGTGAGGCGCTGAGGTCTGCTCGAGAAAAGGCGGGCGTGACCCTCGAAGCCATCTCGGGGCGCACCAAGATCTCCGTAGCGCTGCTGGTCGCACTGGAGAGCGGCGACTTCGGTCGGCTACCGAACCAGGTATTTGCAAAGATGTTCCTGCGCCAGTACCTCGACCTCATCCAAGCAGCGCCGGACAACTGGTTGCATGCCTTCGATGTTGCGTGGCGGAAATTCGCGGAATCGAGTCAATCCTTCGTGGTGGGGCCAGTGGTGCCGGTCAGAAGGCGCCGGGCTGGACCGTGGATCGTGAGCCTGGGGCTCGTCGCGGCTGCAGTCGCCGGTGTGTTCCTGGTGCAGAGGCGACAGCACGTCTCCGGGGGGCCAGCGCTCGTTCGCGCGCCTGAAACGCGCACGCCTTCCGGATCGACGGCGGGCCGCTCGGCGACCCCTGCTGCACCCACCCCTGCTGCGGCCGCCGAACCCACGCCTCAGCCGGGCGCTCTGCTCATCCGGACCGGCGACACGTCGTGCTGGGTGGAGGTACACGTCTCCGGTGAGAGGCCGTCGTCCAGGTTGCTGGCGAGCTCAGCAACCTGGGAGGTACCTGCCGGCGGCAAAGAGGTCGACCTGGTGCTGGGGGATGCCGGAGCCGTGTCTATCGAGTACCTCGGCGAGATACGCAGCCCCGTCGGACGTCCAGGCGAGGTCGCGCACATCCATTTGCAGGCCAGTCCGACACCCTCGGTCCGACCGTGATGGAAGCCTCCAGCGGTATCTCGAACGTTGCCGAGCTCCTGGCCCGGATCCGTCAGGGCATGGCGCCGCGGGCCTTGCGGCTGTTCGCAGCTCAGGGTCTGCTTCCGGTAAGCCGCGAGGATCTCATTCGGGTGGTCCTCATCCTGGCTGCCGACGGCGAGCCCGAGATCTCGGAGACGGCACAGGCCACTCTCGCATCGTTCGAACCCGAACACCTTCTGGCGGTGATCAAGGTCCCAGAGGTCGACCCCCTCGAGATCGACCTGCTCGCGCGCTGCCGTCAGGACGAGGAACTCTGGGTCGCGGTCATCCAGCACCCACGCACCGCGAACGAAACCCTACGCTGGGTCGCACACCTCGCGCCGCCGAGGATCCAGGACGTCATCATTTCGAACCAGGTCCGTGTTCTGGGTTGCCTGGAGCTACTGGAGGATCTCAGAGCAAATCCCCAGGTGAGTCAGGATGTCCTGCGCCGGGTCCGGGAGTTCGAAGAGGAGTTCCTCGAGAAGGCGATCGTGTGGGCAGCTGCAGGGGATGGAACGGCTGCCGAGTTTCCTGAAGCCCCTTCTATCGAGCAGGTCCTCGCGGAGCTCAGGGCGATCGGGATGCGCCTCCCCGGGGGCGACGTCGAACCGCAGAGGGCCACGGAGCCGGAGCCTGACGCGCCGGAGGAACTCCGCGACGCGTACTCCCGTCTTGCGTTCATGACGACCGCCCAGCGCGTCATGCAAGCCCTCCGCGGAACCAGGGAGGAACGCCTGATCCTCGTAAGGGACCGCAGCCCGCTGGTGGTTCGCGCGGTAATGCTGAGCCCGAAACTGAACGAAACCGAGGTAGAGCGCATCGCAGGGATGCGCAGTACCAACGAGGAGGCGCTTAGGATGATCGGTCGCCGGCCCCGATGGCTGCGGCGCTACCCCGTGCTGCGCAGCCTTGCCTTCAATCCGAAGACCCCGACCGGCCTTGCGATACAATTGGTCCGACGACTGTCGCAGCGGGACCTTGTCATTCTCGGCCGTGACCGCGGCATTCCTGAGGCGGTGCGGCGGGTGGCACGAGACACACTGGAGCACCGACGTTGACGTGCCATTGGGGTGGAGTCTGGAGCACGGAGGATTAGGACATGTCGGATCGGCGGACATTTTACGAGGTGCTTGAGGTGGAGTTCCTGGCCTCGGACGACCAGATCCGAGCCGCCTTTCGACGTCTGGCACGAGAGCGTCATCCGGACCGATTCCAGGGACCTGCCCGCGCGGCTGCCGAAAAGGAGTTCCAAGCCATCACCGAGGCGTACAACGTTCTCTCCGACGCCACGCAAAGAAGCCGTTACGACCAGGCCCTCTCGTCCACCAGGGCGTCTCAGCAACGCGCGAATCCGCGCGAGGTGGCACGCGCGTTGCTCGCCAAGGCGGTCGGGCTGGCGAACGCCGGGCAGAGCGTGGACGCGAAGGAGTACTTCGCCCAGGCGGTGGCTCACGACCCGGACAGTGCGAAGGCACACCACCTCTTCGGCGTATTCCTCTCCAAGCAGACAGGCGGCCTTGAGGAGGCCCTGCGTCACCTCGACCAGGCGGTCAAGCTGGAACCGAACGATGTTCGTGTCCTCATGGATGCTTCGAAGCTCTTCGCCCGCGCAAAGATGGTCGCTCGTGCGGCGCGGTTCGCGCAGCAGGCAGCACAGCTCTCGCCGGGCGATCCCGATATCGAGTCCTGGCTCGAGCAGTTGCGCAAGGCAGTTGGAGGTGGAGGCAATGTGTAGGATGATGGCTGGCAAGGAGCACAGCGCGCCGTGATCTTCAAGTCACGCGGATTGACAGACAGGGGTTTGCGTCGGCGCCACAACGAGGACCAGTTCCTCGTCAGGGAAGACCTGACCCTCTACGTCGTCGCTGACGGCATGGGCGGGCACGCGGCCGGCGAGGTGGCCGCAGACCTGGCGGTGAAGGAAGTGGGACGTATCATCGAGGCGACCCGTGGCTTTGATGACGACACCTGGCCCGAAGAGTGGGATGCCCGCCGCTCGGTCAACGCGAACCGTCTCGTGAATGCGATCCTGTCAGCTCACAGGCGCGTGACTGGCGCGGTCGAGGCCGACAACGGCCTGAGAGGGATGGGGGCGACGATCGTCGCGGCGCTTCTGGACGGGGCCCGTGAGCAGCTCACGGTCGCACATGTGGGCGACAGCCGAGCCTACCTCTTCCGCAACGGTTCCATGCAGTTGATTACCTCTGACCACTCGTGGGTCCATGAGCAGGTCATTGCGGGTCTCCTATCCGAGGAGGCGGCGCGGAACCACCCCCTCAAGAACGTGGTGACCCGCGCCCTCGGAGGCGCTCAGGAGCCTCTGGTGGATGCAAACGACCAAGGGATTCAGAGCGAGGACCTGCTCTTGCTCTGTTCGGACGGGCTGAACACGATGCTCTCGGACGAGGACATCTCCGCGATCCTGACGCGGGGCGGTGATCTGACGCGGCTCGCATACCAGCTGGTCGCCGAGGCGAACCGACGGGGCGGCGTCGACAACATCACCGTGATTCTCGTTCGCGCGATGCCCTAGGGGCCTCCTCGAGAAGGCCTCGAGCTGCGAGCGCGGACGGCGGCCGTCGGGCCCGGCCAGCCGTAAGAAAATTGCTTCTACAATGCGTTCACCTTGCCCGACCGGTTCATGGCCCGCTTCCGATTCATCCGGTGCCTGTGGAAGCCTTCCTTCTGCCGGGCTCTCCGATGGGTTCGGGGTCCGGAGTACTCAGGAGAGGGAGCGCCCGGGAGCCCGACTCCGCCCCGTCTGCCCGGCCCTGCCGGGGATCGGACCTCTGCCCACTTCGCGCTGCACGTGCGGTCCGGATCACGCCGCCATGAGGCGCAGCATGCCCCACACCACTGCTCCCACGACCAAGAGAGGGAAGAGCAGGATCATGGCGAAGGGCAGCCCCACCATCAAGAGGAGGACACCGACGGCTGCCGCGGCCAGGAGCTTCACGAGGCCGAAGGCAAGTCGCAGCGGGAGCAAGGCCAGCTTCACCAGGATCGCGAACAACCCGAGAACGACGACCACGACGAGCGCCGCCACCAAGAATGCGAGGAGGGTAAGCATCTTGTTCCTCCCTTGCCCACGAGTACGCATTTCAGGGCCGTCAGGTTCCGGTTCCCGCTAGAATGGAGAGCATGGCGCAGACGCGAGCCCTGCGGCTCCTAGCCTGGGGACTCGCCGCAGCGATGCTCGTCGCCGCGACGGTCGCGGTTTGGTGGTTCACTCCCGGCGAGGACTTCGAGACTTGGCGCCACGGGCCCCCCGTACACCTTTGGGCCGCCTTGCAACGACAGGAGAGCCGGTGGCGAGAGGAAGGGACCCGGCGACGGGTGGAAAATCGCTACGCTCCCTTGTCTGCAATCTCTGTCGATCTCCAACTCGCGGTGCTGGTGAGCGAGGATATTGACTTCTTCGGGCATGGCCCCATCGACCTCGATGCCATGTGGGAGGCGCTTCAGGAGGGGAGCAAACCCGGCGGCCGCATCCGAGGGGCGTCTACAATCTCACAGCAACTCGCCAAGGTGCTCTTCCTTTCTGGCGAACGCACGCTCTTGCGCAAGCTGCGGGAGGCGCGTCTGGCCTGGTGGCTCGAGCGCCGTCTCGGCAAGCGACGCATCCTCGAGCTCTACCTCAATGTCGTTGAGTTCGGGCCCGGAGTTTGCGGGGCGGAGGCGGCGTCTCAGCACTACTACGGCATCGCGGCGAGTGCTGTGGATTCCCAACAAGCGGCCGCCCTTGTCGCAGCGATTCCCTCACCCGGGCGCGACAACCCCTCGACGACCTCGCGGCGCTGGCAGATTAGGCGCACGACGATCCTGCGCCGGATGGAGCATGCAGATTGGCTTCGCACCCGTTTGGAGTCGCCGCCGAAAGACCGCGACTGAACGGAGCTCGCGGAACGCTTGCCATTCCCGGTCAACCTTACTAGAGTCGTGCTGCATGGCCGGTTCGCCAACACCTCCGTTTCTCGCTCCGCTCGAGGACCTGCGCCAGCGCATCCTCGATGCCGAGCGGCTGGGTGGTCCAGCGGGGCGCGCAGAAGTGGCTCGGCTCCGCGCTCAACTGGAAGCGGAGGCTCGCCGCATGACCTCGAGCCTTACACCGTTTCAACAGTGCCAACTGGCTCGCCACGCGGATCGACCGCACTGCCTGGAGTACATCCGAGGCCTGTTCACGGATTGGGTCGAGATCCACGGGGACCGGGGCTTTGCCGACGATCCGGCCATCGTGGTGGGTTTCGCCAAGCTGGACGGCGAAACTGTCGGCGTGGTGGGTCACCAAAAGGGCCGGGACACTCGTGAGCGTCTCTACCGCAACTTCGGCCAGCCGCGTCCTGAAGGCTACCGCAAGGCCCTGCGCATGATGCGCCTCGCGGAGAAGTTCGGACGGCCGATCATCAGCTTGGTCGACACCCAGGGCGCGTCTCCCGGCATCGACGCGGAGGAGCGCGGCCAGGCTGAGGCGATCGCCCACAACCTCCGGGAAATGGCCGGGTTGAAGGTGCCGATCGTCGTCGTGGTCACAGGCGAAGGCGGGTCGGGAGGTGCTCTTGGCATTGGGGTCGGGGATCGGATCCTAATGCTGGAACACGCCATCTACTCGGTCATCTCGCCGGAGGGCTGTGCGGCGATCCTCTGGAAGGACCAGACCGCGGTCCAGCAGGCTGCTAGCGCCCTGCGTCTGACCGCACCCGACCTCCTGCAGCTGGGCGTCATCGACTCGATAGTGCCTGAACCTCTGGGTGGAGCCCACATGGACCCGAGCCTGGCAATCAGGACTGTCGGCGGTGCGGTCCGCAAGGCGCTGGTCGAGCTTCGACGGCTGAAGCGGGACGAACTTCCCCGCCGGCGGTTCGCGAAGTTCCGCGCTATGGGTCGGTTCCTCGAACGGTGACATCCCGGCTCCTTACACTGCGCCGGCTTTCCGTCATCGTGCTGGTTCTCTGGTCGGGAGTAGTCATCGGCAGTTTTCTGGAACGCCACTTCCGCCATCAGACGCAAACCGAGATAGTCGAGGTTGAGGCACCGCCCAAGGAGGGCCAGGAACAACCGGTCAGGGTCCACAAGGGCTTCGTCTACTCAGACACCCTGGGGATCGAGCCCAACTTCCGGATCTCAGCTCGCGAGGCGGTCGAGTTCTCGAACGGCTGGTACGAGTTCAGAAGCGTTCAAGTTTCGCTGTATCACCAGGGCCGCGTGGCCTACGGACTGGTGTCGGACACCCTGCGGTTCGATCCGGCAAGACACGAGGCAAAGACCGGTGGCGAGGCCGAGGTCTCGCTTCAGGGGGGTGTGGCCCTGCGGGCAGGTGGCTTCACACTTGGTGGCCCGGAGCGACTGATCGAGAGCCGAGGTCCGGCCACCTTTGCCGGGCCAGGGTGGGGAGGCCTGGCAGGTGGAGCGGTCTGCTCGATGCAGAAGAACACCCTGGAGCTGGTCGGTGGAGTCTCGATAGTCTGGAGAGGGCAAACGCCCTCGGCGGAACCGTCTCTGGTCTTGCTCGCTCCGAGCATGGCGTACGATCGCAACCAGGCGGCCATCCACTTCAACAACGGCCTCACCGTGCTGCGCGGGAGGCTCCGAGCTCGGACCGGTCGGGCTGAGCTACAACTTTCGAGTCCGGAGAGCGAGTTGCGAAGGGCAACGCTGGAAGCGCCCGTCCGGCTCGATGGGATCCTGGACGACGGCAGCGACGTGGCTGCGACCGCCGGAACCACTGTGATCGAGAGTCTTCCGGATGGCCGCTACCGCCTCACCGCCGAACCAGCACCAGGGGTCGGCTGGGTCAGTGCGAACTGGGCCGATCGTTCGGGTCAGTGGCGCGACTTCCTTGCCTGGTGGATCGTTGGGGAGGGATCACAGTCAGCCTGGGAGTGGCTCGAAGGACAGGGGCTCACCTGCGCCGCCGACATCGCTCGCGGGGCCGATCCTCGAACTATCGGGGCGGACCGAATGCGGCTCAGCTTCGAAGGTGGACAGGCGGCGACGGTACTCGCGAGTGATGAGGTTCGGATCGAGACCGGAGACCAGTGGGCCGAGGGGAGCGAGCTCGAGCTTTCACTCCGAACGAGGACGTTCAACCTCCGTCCCTCGCCTGGCAAGCGAGTGGCCCTTGGGGGCCAGGGCGGCCTGAGTTGGTGCGACCGGCTGGAGGGCTCCGAGGGCGGCGGTGTCACTGCGCGAGGGCAGGTCACCGGAACGCTGCAAGGCGAAGGCACTCCCCGGAAGGGAGCGGCTCCAATCCAATTCGCCGCCGCGACGGCAGGGTCCTCTGACGGCGGGGCGCGCCTGAGCCTGGAGGGTGAAGCCCGGCTCTGGCAGGGGGACCGGGTCGTCCGAGCCGATCGCCTGGACTTCGACCGGCCGGAGGACATCGTAACGGGCGAGGGTGGTGTCTTCACCACGGCCCATGCGGCCCCGAAGAACGGTACCCCGGGGACCGTGGAGGTTCGCGCGCGCCATCTTCGGTACGATCGGGGGGCGGGAGTCGCCACCTACGAAGGTGATGTGCGACTCGATGATCAGCAGGCGCAGGCCTCCTGTCAGAGCCTGCAGGCCAATCTCGACGCCAACGGGAACATCGTCATGGCTGACCTCGACGGCGGGGTCACGATCACCGATCGGGTGAGCGCCAGGGTGATTTCGGGCCAAAAGGCGCGCCTGATGGTCGGAGAGGGTCTCTTCGAGATTTGGGGCAAACCGGTTCTGGTCAAGGAAGCCAACGGCAACCAGGTGAAGGCCGATCACCTCCTGTGGCACCGTGACGTCAACACTGTCGTGGTCCTGGGTGCGGAAGACAACCCGAGCGAGACGCTCTACCATTCCCAGCAGGCGGGCCCGACGCCTGCACCGCGGAGGAGGAAGCCATAGAACAGCTCCAACTGGAAGCCCGGGACCTCGTCAAGCGATACCGAAAGCGCCCCGTCGTCGACGGGGTATCGCTGACGCTGACCGCCGGTGAGGTCGTCGGTCTCCTCGGACCGAACGGCGCAGGGAAGACCACGACCTTCTACATGCTTGTCGGTCTGGTCGAACCCGATTCCGGCAGCGTGTGGATCGGAGACGAGGAAGTGACCGACCTCCCAATGTACCGGAGGGCGCGCCGTGGGATCTCGTACTTGCCGCAGGAGGCCTCGGTGTTCCGCCGACTCACCGTGGAGGAGAACCTCTTCGGTGTACTCGAGTTGCTGGGCGTGGGATGGCAGGAGGCTTCAACCAGGGTCACGGAGCTGCTGGAGGAGTTCGGCATCGAGAAGCTCCGGACCCAGCGCGCCGAGACGCTCTCCGGGGGCGAGAGACGTCGGCTCGAGATCGCTAGGGCACTCGTGACGCAGCCCAAGTTCGTCCTGCTCGACGAGCCATTCGCGGGGATCGACCCGATCACCGTTCTGGACGTCCAGCGCCTCATCCGACACCTGAGGAACAGCGGTTACGGCATCCTGATCACCGACCACAACGTGAGAGACACCTTGAAAATCACCGATCATGCATCTATCATCAAAGACGGCAAGGTTTTTGCAAGCGGGGACCCAGAAACGCTGGCGCGGGACCCGCTGGTGAGGCAAGTTTACCTGGGAGAAGAGTTCCAGCTCTAACGACATGGCCCTCGAACAGAAGCTCCACCTCAAGCTGGCTCAGAAACTCGTCATGACGCCGACGCTGCAGCAGGCGATCAAGCTGCTGCAGCTTTCGCGACTCGAGCTTGAGCAGGCGCTGACCCAGGAGATGCAGACCAATCCGCTCCTCGAAATGACCGATGAGCCACCAGCCGAGGACGAGTCCGCGTCTCCGGATGAAACGGCGGATGACGGGACGCCCGGAGGCGGAGAGTCGGGTACCGAGGAGCAGCAGGCCGCGGCGGACGCCCCGGGTGCGGAAGAGCGTAGCCCCGAGGAGGCATCGCCCCCGACTGACCCGTTCGCCGAGGTGGACCTCGACGCCCTCTTCTCGAACTATCTACATGACGGACCTAGCGTTGCGCCGGCATGGGAAGAGGGCGAGGAGCGCTCGCTCGAGAACTCGCCAGCCCCTTCTCTGAGCATGTTCGAGAATCTCAGCGCTCAGCTTCACCTCGTGGAAGTCTCGCTCGAGGTCCAGCGGCTCTGTGAATTCATCATCGGAAATCTCGATCCCGATGGCTACCTGCGGACCGGGGACGAAGAGTTGGCTCGGCAGCTCGGGGTATCGGTGGAAGAGGTTCGCGAGGCCATCGTGATCGTCCAAGGGCTGGAGCCGGCAGGGATCGCGGCTCGTTCCCTCCAGGAATGCTTCCTGTTGCAGCTGCAGCGGCTTCCCACCGACAACGGGGCTGGGGGCATCGAGCTCGCCAAGCGCGTGGTGGCGACGGGGTTCGACGAGCTCCTACATCAGCGCTGGGACCGCCTGGTGCAACGTTTCGGGATAGCCAAAGAGCGGATTCGCGACATCTTGGCGGTGCTTCATACCCTCAATCCGAGACCAGGCGGTCAACTGGGCCCGAGTGAGAACCAAGCCATCGAACCCGATGTGCTGGTGACGAGAGATCTGACCGGTTGGCACGTGACCCTGAACGATGATGGTCTGCCGCGGCTTCGAATTTCCACCCGCTACCTGCGGATGCTCCAGAACCGCGGACTGGAGGGTGACGCGCGCGGATACCTGCGCGAGCGCATGCGGTCGGCCCTGTGGTTCCTCCGCTCCGTGGAGCAGCGACAAAGCACAATCGCTCGCGTGGCGGTGGCAATCGTTCGCCGCCAGGAGGAGTTCTTCGAAAAAGGCATGCCGTATCTGCGGCCGCTCGTCCTTCGTGACATTGCAGACGACATCGACATGCATGAGTCGACCGTGAGCAGGGTCGTCGCCAACAAGTACATGGCAACGCCGCGAGGGGTGTTTCCCCTGAAGTTCTTCTTCCATTCGGCGATCTCCCATGCGGTCGAGGGTGACATCTCATCCGTTGTGGTGAAGGACCGCATCCGGGAACTGATCGGGCAGGAGGATCCGGCCCGGCCGCTATCGGACGCCCGAGTTGCCAGGCAGCTCAACCGTTTGGGTATACGCATCGCACGTCGGACCGTGGCGAAGTACAGAGACGAGCTCGGTGTTCCGTCGTCCGAGCAGAGGCGTCGCGCTCTGCGCTAGGAAGGATTCACAGCTAGAATGAAACCCGTGGCCGCAAGAGGCCCAGAGCGTACGAAAGGGGAGGTCATGGAGCTTGAGTTCATAGCGCGCAACACGGAGCTGACGAGCCAACAGAAGGCGCTGGCCCAGAAGAAGTTCGACCGTCTTGCCAAGTACTTCAACGCAGTGCACGAAGCGCGACTCACGGTGGGTCAGGAGAAACACAGGGTCTCCGTCGAGGGATACATCCGGGGGAAGGACTTCGAGGTTGAAGCCTCCTCGGAAACCCCGGAGTGGGCGACCTCCCTGCAGGATCTTGTCAGCAAGCTCGAGCAGCAGGCGCGGAGGATGAAGCAAAAGCTGACCGGGCGGAAGCGCCCGCGGGAGAAGGAGGGGAGCTGGCAGGTCGAAGTCGTCGAACCCGAATCGGTGCGCCGCGGCGCCCCCGAGGTTGTGGAAACGCGGCACGTCCCGGTCTTGCCCATGACCGTAGAGGAAGCAGCGCTTCAACTCGAAGGTTCGGATGAGGACTTCATCGTTTTCCGTGAAGCAGAGTCGGACCGAGTGAGCGTCCTATACAAACGGAGAGACCGGACCTATGGCCTCGTGACCCCGGAGTTCTGATGGTCGGGCGAGCACTGTTCCCGTGCGACTAGACCTGCTCCTGAGGCCCGACCACGTCTTCCTCGACATTCCGGCCCACACCCGCGAGGAAGTCCTGGTCTACGTCGCCGACCAGCTTGAGCGGAGCGGCGCAGTCAAGCGGTCGCTCGACCTCGTGGATCTCCTCCTCGACCGCGAGAGGCTCGGCGCGACCGTCGTGGGAGACGAAACGGCGATACCGCACTGCAAGGTTCCGGGGCTCCATGGAATCGTGGCGGCGTTCGCGCGCGTCCCGGAGGCGATCCCGTTTGGCGACAACCAGGACACTGCTCGTCTCTTCTTCTTCGTCCTGTCGCCCGAGGAGCAACCGGCCGCTCATCTTCAGGTCCTCGCCAACATCGCCCGTCTCCTGCGCAACCCCGAGGTGCGCCGACTTTTCGAGGTGTCGCCCAACCCACGGTCCCTTACGGACGCCCTTGCGAAGGCGGAGCGCTCATCATGACGGCACACCCAGAAACCGTCACGGCGGACCGGCTGTTGCACGAGGGCCGTCTGGCGAGCCTGTCCCTGCACGTGCTGGCCGGCGCCAAGGGGCTTTCGAGTCCGATCACGAACCCGAGACTTCAGAAGCCCGGCCTGGCCCTCGCCGGATTCCTGGAGTACGTGAAACCTGGTCGGGTGCAGGTCATAGGGTCGTCTGAGGCACAGTTCCTTGCCACCCTGCCGGTGGCCACGGCAGAGGAGCGCGTAGTAGCCCTGGTCGGGCTTCAGCCACCGCTCATCGTCATCAGCAAAGCGATGGACCAGACCGCGTCACTCTTTATCCAACCCTGCGAGCGCCGCAACGTGCCACTGGCGCTCACGTCTGTGACTACCTCGACCCTTATAGAACGGCTCGCAGCGACTCTCGAGTTCCTACTGGCACCCCGCGAAGTCTTGCACGGCGACCTGTTGGACATCTTCGCCATTGGCGTGCTGATCCTCGGCGACTCGGGTTCAGGCAAGAGCGAATGCGCCCTCGAGCTGGTTCATCGGGGGCATCGCCTCGTGGCTGACGACGTCGTGGAGATCTACCGGGTTCGTAACGAGGATCTGGTTGGCCAGGCACCGGAGGAGGTCCGCGGCCTCATGGAGGTCAGGGGGCTCGGCCTCATCTCCATTGAACAGCTCTTCGGGGTCGTTGCAGTTCGCGACACCAAGCCGATCGACCTCGTTGTCAACCTGGTGGCTGAGGGTACTGGCCCGGTTGAACGCCTCGGGCTCTCGGAGAGCAGCATCGAGATCCTAGGTCTCAGGCGCCCTCGTCTCACCGTACCCGTCGCGCCTGGGAAGAGTCTCGCACTCCTGATTGAGGCAGCGACAAGAAAGTACCTGCTTGGCCAGCGTGGCATGCCGGACGCCGCGACTGAGTTCCTCACTCGGCACGACGAGAAGCTCCAGGGAAGGTGATGGGATCGGTGCCTCGCGCTGTCGTCGTCAGCGGACTCTCCGGGGCAGGGAAGAGTGTTGTGACGCGCTGCTTCGAGGACCTCGGCTATCGCTGCGTAGACAACCTGCCTCTCGAGCTCATCGAGCCGCTGTTCGCCCATATCTGGCAGGTGCCTGGCCCGCCCTGGGTAGTGGTCCTGGACGTAAGGGCCGAGGGGTTCGCGGGAGCCTTTCCCGACCTCATCGCCCGGCTCAGAGTGGCATATCCGGACGTGCAGGTCGTCTTCGCCGAAGCGTCGACCGAGGCGATCGTGCAGCGGTTTTCGGAAACGCGGCGCCCTCACCCGTACCGCGGAATGTCCCTCCCTGCCGCCGTGGCCCGCGAGCGCGCCGAGCTCGAGCCCGTGCGCGTTCTCGCCGACAAGACCTTCGATACCACCGGCTTGACGCCCCACGAACTGCGGGCCGAGGTCGCCGCTCGATTCGGGTCGACCGAACTGGCGCTCCCGATGGTGGTGCGTTGCGAGAGCTTCGGCTTCCGATATGGGCTGCCACCTGACGCGAATCTCGTCTTCGACCTGCGCTTCCTGCCCAATCCTCACTTCGTTCCGGAGCTTCGGCCGCTGCCCGGTGATCATCCGGCCGTCAGGGCGTGGCTCGAACGGGATCCCGAGGTGGAAGAGACCTTCTCGAGGATTCGCGATCTCGTGGCCAAGCTCTTGCCCGCGTATCGGCGAGAGCAGAAGAGCTACCTTGTCGTGGCGTTCGGTTGTACTGGAGGCAAACACCGCTCGGTGTACTTCGCTGACCGCCTCGCCCGCGACCTGTCATCGGACGAGTGGGTCGTGGCCGCACAGCACCGTGACCGCGACCGCGAAGGCTAGGAGCCTCTCCGGGTCGTCGGGTGCGGCCGCGTTACGAGCGCCTTGGGACCAGGTGCGAGGCGCCGCGACGAACGCGATGGGCCCCATCGGCGAGGAGCGGCAACGCATCGGATTCCCCCGCGCGCGGTCCGCGCGACTCCCCGGGCGGCCTCCCAGGCCACAGTCTTGAGGCGGTGAGGCGCTGAAGGCCTTCCTGCCGACCTTCGCGTCTGGCCCGGGCAGCGCCCAACCAGGACTTCCCGCTTGAAGGGTCAAACACGCCTCTCCTTGCCGTCCGGGCCTTCCCCTGGAATAATCCCCGCCATGGTGGGGATATTGGTCATCTCGCATGGACGTCTTGCTACCGAGCTGCTGGCGGCGGCCAAAACGATCGAGACCGCCTTGGTCGAACAGGCGCGGGCGATCACTCTCGAGTGGAACCTGGACCCAGAAGCCGCGCGTGCCGAGATCGCCAAGGCACTCAAGGAACTGGACACCGGCGATGGCGTCATCGTGCTGACCGATATGTTCGGCGGGACCCCCACCAACCTTTCGTTGGGTTTCCTGGACCCGGCCACGTCCGAGGTGGTCACCGGCGTCAATCTCCCGATGCTCATCAAACTCGCCGGGGCCCGCCGTCAGACCGGTCGGGGCCTTCGCGCCCTGGCTAAGCTGGTCGCCGAAAAGGGCCAGAAAAGCATCTACGTCGTAAGCGAGATCCTTGAGCGTCGGCCGGGTGGTGGGAGAGGCAATGACCCAGCTCAAGGTTGAGCTCGTCAACAGGCTTGGACTCCACGCCCGCGCTGCCGCCAAGTTCGTTCACGCCGCCTCGCGGTTCGGAGCCCAGATCCTGGTGCGGCACAACGACGAAGAGGTGAACGGGAAATCAATCCTGGGCCTCCTCCTGCTGGCGGCGCCGTTCGGTTCGTCCTTGACGATCACTGCCACCGGAGACGACGAGGCCCTCGCACTGGAGTCCCTCGACCTCCTAATCCGGGAGCGGTTCGGGGAGACGGAGTGAGCGAGTCCAGAACGCTTGTCGGTCTCGGCGTGTCGCCGGGCATCGCAATCGGGCGCCCGGTCGTCGTCGAGAACCGCCCGTTGCCAGTGGTCCGGACGGCACTCTCGGTTGGGCAGATCGAAGGCGAAGTGCGCCGCCTCCGCGAAGGGTCCGCACGCGCCGCCCAGCACCTCACTGAGCTGGCGAAGGACGCTGCACAGAAGGTGGGAGCGGAATTCGCATCGATCCTCGAAGCTCACCGTCTCATCCTGGACGACCCGTCGCTGGTGGATGAGGTCGAGAAGCTGATTCGCCGCGAGTGCGTGAACGCGGAGTGGGCCCTCGAACAGGTCACGCGTCGGCTTGTCGCTCAGTTCGAACAGCTCGGCGACCTGTATCTGCGCGAGCGACGTGCCGACGTCCTGGACGTCGCGCTCGAGTTACAGCGGGCGCTCCAGGGCCGCGCGCACCCCGCGATGGAGCAGGATGTGGGATCCGGCATCCTGCTTGCGGACGACATTCCACCCTCCCAGGCAATCAGGCTCGCCAGTCACAAGGTTAGCGGGTTTGCATCGGAAACCGGGGGGCTGACGTCGCATACGACGATCATCGCGAAGTCGTTGGGCATCCCGGCAGTGGTCGGGGTTACGGGCCTCGTCCGGGGCGCGGAGAACGCGCACGTCGTGATCGTGGACGGGTTCGAAGGGCATGTGCTCGTCGATCCCGATCCGGCTTTGATCCAGGTCTACAGCCTGCGGGCCGAAGAGCATCGGAAACGCCAACAGGAGTTGCTCGGGCTCGCACACCTCCCGGCTCAAACACTCGATGGCCACCGGGTCCGGTTGCTGGCCAACATCGACCTCGTGCACGAGATTGCGGCCGCGAAATCGGGTGGCGCTGAGGGGGTCGGTCTGTTCCGGAGCGAGTTTCTCTTCCTCCAGGCCAGTCCAGACCTCCCCGACGAGGAGCAACAGACGCGAGCGTACGCCGAGCTGCTCGACGCGTTCCCCTCGGGTCCTGTAACGGTGCGGACCTTCGACCTCGGAGGCAGGAAGCTGGGTCGCGAGGTACTCGGAAACCCCGAGGCCAATCCCGTGCTGGGACTGCGAGGGGTCCGGCTCTGCCTCCAAAAGCCCGAGTTCTTCCGCACTCAACTGCGAGCTCTGCTCCGCGCGGCGGGCGGTAAGCCCAATGCGCTGCGCATCATGGTCCCTCTCATCGGCCACGTCGAGGAGGTCAAGACGGTCCGGGTTCTGCTGGCGCGGTACCGGGAGGAGCTCCGCGCCGAGAAGCAAGCCGTTCCGAAGAAGGTCTTGCTGGGAGCGATGATCGAGGTGCCGGCCGCAGCCATGAATGCCGAGCACCTTGCACCGCAAACCGATTTCTTCGCCATCGGCACGAATGACCTCACGCAGTACACCTTGGCGGTCGATCGAGGCAACGAGCAGGTCGCCAACCTCTTCCGGCCGTTCCATCCGGCAGTGCTCAGGCTCGTGGCCCGCGTGATCTCGGTCGGGGCTCGCTTCGGGATCCCGGTGTCCCTCTGCGGTGAGATGGCGGCTGATCCCCTGGCCGTCCCTGTGCTCGTAGGCCTCGGGCTCAGAGAGTTCTCGATGCACCCTCCGGCCCTGCCCGTTGTGCGAAGCCTGGTGCGTGCGCTTTCGCTCCGTGAAGCGCGCCGAATCGCACACAAGGCGCTCACCCTGGCCACTGCAAAGGAGGTCGAGGAGTACCTGCTCGAGCAGCTGTCAGGCTTGCTCTCCCACCTGAAAGTGAGGATCCACCTTTGACCCGGTTCGTCGAGAAACCATGGGGTGGCGAGGAGATTTTCGCCGAGACCGATCGCTACGTCGGCAAGATCCTCAGCATCCGCGCCGGACACGCCCTCTCCCTGCAGTATCATGTGAGAAAGGACGAGACGATGCGGGTGCTGGAGGGAAGCTGCGAGCTGCACGCCGGCAGCGCGCCGGGAAGCAGAGCGCTGGAGGTCGTGCTACTCTCCCCTGGGAGCACGGCGCGGATTCGCTCCGGCGTGGTGCACCGGGTGGTAGCCCTGACGGACGTCCGGATCATTGAAGTATCGACGCCGGAGGTGGCTGACGTCGTTCGCCTCGAGGACCGTTACGGGCGCGAGGGGACCAGCAAACCGTAGTCCGGTGGGGAGGCCCGAATGACCACGCTGCTGCTCGTGCTTGCACTCGCCCATGCCTCACCGGTCGTGGAGCCGTCCGCCACGCCGACGCCGGGCGCGAAACCCCCGATCAATATTCTGTTGTCCAGGCCGGATGCCGAGCCCGCGCCGAGAGGGGGCTCACTGTCCGAGGTCGCCAAGCACATCAAGCTCAAGCTCCCGGCGAATCAGCCGCGCGTGCTCACGAACGCGACCGTGAAGCAGCTCGCCGAGGGCGTTGAGCTGACGACCGGCGTGGCAGGTCCGCGTGGATCCGCTGCCGTCCCGGCCGGCGTCAACGAGGACGGCAAGAAGGCCAAGTGGCAACAGCGGTATCGGTCTGCCATCGAGCGGGTGCACCGGCTGGAGGCCGACGTAAAGAGCCTCGAAGCCCGTGCCAGCGGCCTTGAACGCGATTTCTACGCACACGATGACCCGGTCTACCGGGACTCGGTGATCAAGCCGGCTTGGGACAGAGCAGTGAGTGATCTTCAGGCCACTCGGGCCGACCTCGAGGGAGCCGAGAAGCAGCCGGACGAGGTCTTGAATGCCGCTCGGCGTGACGGGGCACTGCCGGGGTGGTTCCGGGGGCTCGACGTGGAGAGTTCGCCATCTTCTCCCGCTCAGCAGGCTCAGCCGGGCCGACCGGGCCAACCGGCAAGGCCCACGCCCAAACCGACGCCGGTTCCCCCCAATGAGCGGCCGGTAGGGCCCGCCTAGCAGGGCTTGCATGAGCCAGGTAAGAACGCTGGAAGGAAGCTCGGTCAAACGGGCGCGGCACCCGCTTGCGCTCCCGCTCGAACTCCTCGGCGGCCACCACCTCGTGCAGCTTGTACGAGCCCTGTCCCGTGCGGACGATCGCCACGTAGTCGACCACCCGCCCCTTCTCGACCTTCCGGTAGGGCGACTCGATGAACCC
>JAIQFQ010000031.1 GCA_020073245.1 Terriglobia bacterium
TCCGGAGCGACGTACGGCTTCCGATACGCGAACTTGCGGGTGTACCGGGTTTGGTAAGCCGCACCGTCGACGATGAGCGTCTTGAGATCGGGAGCGTCGCTCATGGCGTCAGAACGGCGGGATGCCGTGCTTTTTCGATGGCCGCGACTCGTGCTTGGCGGCGGAGATCTCGATTGCGTGAATGAGGCAGTCGCGCGTCTCCCGCGGCGTGATCACGGCGTCGATGTGGCCGTTGGCCGCGGCGATATACGGGTTGGCGAACTTCTCCGTGTACTCCTCCACCTTGGCCCGCCGCACGGCGTCCGGGTCCTCGGCGCTCGCGATCTCGGCCTTGAAGATGATGTTCGCGGCGCCTTCCGGGCCCATCACCGCGATCTCTGCCGTAGGCCAGGCGAACACGAAATCGGCGCCGAGATGGCGCGAGCACATCGCGATGTACCCGCCGCCGTAGGCCTTGCGCAGGATCACGGTGATCTTCGGAACGGTGGCCTCCGAGTACGCGTACAGGACCTTGGCCCCGTGGCGGATCACGCCCGCGTGCTCCTGGTCAACGCCCGGAAGATAACCGGGCAGGTCCACGAACGTCACGAGTGGGATGTTGAAGGCGTCGCAGAAGCGGATGAATCGCGCCGCCTTGTCGGAGCTGTCCACGTCCAGCACGCCTGCGAGCACGAGCGGTTGGTTGGCTATGACCCCGACCGTCTCACCGGCGAGGCGGGCGAACCCGACCACGATGTTGGCGGCCCAGTACTTCTGGACTTCGAAGAAGTCCGAATCGTCGCACACGGCCCTGATGATGGAGCGCACGTCATAGGGCTTCGTGGGCTCGGGGGGGATGATCGTCTCGATGTCGAGCCCCGGCCGCGGCGAACCGGCTGGGAACGGATCGGCTTTCTTCCGGTTGTTCCAAGGGATGAAGGTGACGAGCTTCTTGATCTGATCGAAGCATTCCTGCTCGGACTCGGCGTAGAAGTGGGCGTTTCCGGAGATCTCGGTCTGCACGCGCGCCCCGCCGAGCTCCTCCATGGAGATCTCCTCGCCCAGCACCGTCTTGATCACCTCGGGCCCCGTGATGAACATCTTGGAGATCTTGTCCACGACGAACACGAAGTCGGTGAGCGCCGGCGAGTAGACGGCGCCCCCTGCGCACGGGCCCAGGATCACGGAGATCTGGGGGATGACGCCGGACGCGAGAGTGTTGCGAAAGAAGATCTCGCCGTACCCGGCGAGCGAGTTCACGCCCTCCTGGATGCGCGCGCCCCCCGAGTCGTTGATTCCGATCAGGGGGATGCCGAGCTTCATCGCGTGATCCATGATCTTCGTGATCTTGCGGGCGTGCATCAGGCCGAGGGAGCCGCCGGCCACCGTGAAGTCCTGTGCGAAGATGCACACAGGGTGCCCAGAGATCTTCCCCGTCCCGGTCACCACGCCGTCGGCGGCGAGTTGCTTCTTGTCCATGCCGAAGTCGTGGCAGCGGTGCTCGACGAAGAGGTCGTACTCGTGGAACGTGTCGGGGTCGAGCAGAAATTTGATGCGCTCGCGGGCCGGCAGCTTGCCGAGCGCGACCTGCTTCTCGATCGCCTTCTGCCCCCCGCCGGTTATCGCCACTTCCCTGCGGGTGAAGAAGTCATGAAGTTTCTGTCGTAGGGACATTCTCCAGGTCCTTTTCGCCGGCCCGAGCCGCTGACTTCGATCGGTGCGGCCCGCCAGAAGAACGCGACCCCTCCCACCCACGACGTTGTGACGATCTTCGGCAGCGCACGGCTCGTGCACTCTAGCACAAGCCCCGGACCGTGCCTCCAGCCGGCCCGCTCCGGCACACCGGGCTGAGATAGACTCTCCGCTGATACAATGACTTCCTGGACTGGGACGGTGCCGACTCTCGAGCCTTCCACGCCCTTCTACACCCAGGCCCGCACCCTGGCCGAGTACGTCGACCTGTGTCTGAACCACCACACCCAGCATCCCTTCCTTGCCGAGATCGGGGGAACCTCGACGACCTATGGCGAGGCGCACGAGCAGGTCGCCGCCCTCCGCCAGAGCCTCCGCCGCGCGGGGGTGAACCCCGGCGACAAGGTCGCGCTCCTCGGGTCGAACTCGATCCATTGGGCGCTTGTCTACCTCGCCATCATCACCTACGGCGGGGTCGCGGTGCCGATCCTCACGGAGTTCTCCGCTCCGAACATCCACAACATCCTCAACATGTCGGAGGCCAAGGTGCTCTTCGTGGCCTCTCCGCTGCTCGAGAAGGTCGTCGGCGGCACGTTCCCGAAGCTCGTCCGGATGTTCCTGCTTGAGGACTTCAAGGTGATCGAGGTTCAGGTCCTTCCGGAGCTCGTCAAGAAGATCCAGGCCAGGGTGGACATCCTGCGCGAGCGCGCTGGGCAGTTCCTGTCCGAACACCACCTCCCCGGCGCACCGCAGGCGTACACGCCGCGGCCGGACGACCTGGCGGCGATCGTCTACACGTCGGGGACGACAGGCCACTCCAAAGGCGTGATGCTGACGCAGCGCAATATTCTCTCCGACGTCCTGGCCGCCGTCCGGTACGTCACGATCTCTCCCACCGATCGCCTCCTGTCGATGCTGCCGCTCGCCCACACCTACGAGTGCACGTGCGGCTTTCTCGGGCCGATGTGCGGGGGCGTCTCGATCCACTACCTGCAACAGAAGCCGAGCCCAACCGTCCTGCAGAAGGCGTTTTCCGGGGTCAAGCCCACGATGGTATTCGCCGTGCCGCTCATAATCGAGAAGATTTACCGGAAGAAGGTCCGCCCGAAGATCGAGGGGCGTTTCCTCATCCGCCACCTCACCCGTCTGCCAGGTTTGCGCCGCATCGTCCACCGCAAGGCGGTCCGCCAGCTCCTGGAGGCGTTCGGCGGCTCCCTCCGACAGATGGGGTTCGGCGGGGCGCCGCTGTCGGCGGACGTCGAACGCTTCATGCAAGAGGGCGGCTTCCCGTACTTCGTCGGGTACGGCATGACGGAGTGCGCGCCTCTCATCGCCGGCTGCGGGCTCGGCGAGACACGCCCTGGGAGCTGCGGGTACCCGGTGCAGGGGATCGAGCTGCGCATCGCGGCGCCGGACCCGTCCACCGGGGTCGGCGAGGTGCAGGTCAGGGGACCGATGGTGACGATCGGGTACTACAAGAACCCTGACGCGACGGCAGAGCTGTTCTGCGACGACGGCTGGTTGCGGACGGGAGATCTCGGCGCGCTCGATGCCGACGGTTACCTACACCTGCGCGGACGGTCCAAGAACCTGATCCTCGGCCCCTCGGCCGAGAACATCTACCCGGAGGAGATCGAGCACCTGCTCGATCGGTCGGCGTGGGTGGTCGAGTCGCTCGTGGTCAAGGCCGAGGGCGGCCTGACGGCGCTGATCTTCCCTGACTACGACCTGCTCTCCCGCGAGCTGAAGCTGTTCGGGCGCCCCGATCGCGAAACGGAGACTCGCCTGGACGCCCTCTTCAACACCGTGCTCGCCGACGTCAACGCCCAGCTCCCGGCGTTCTCACGCCTGGCCTCATTCCGGCTCATGGAGCAGGAGTTCGCCAAGACCCCGACCGAGAAGATCAAGCGCCACCTGTATCAGTGACATCGGCTCCTCTTCTTGCCCCCCAGCGAGGAGCCCTCCCCGAGCCCGTCCGCGCCCGTCCCATCGTGCTATTCTCGGCACCCGCAAGACCGACGAGAAAGGGGCAGGTGGAGCCATGCACGTCGAGAAGTTCTTCTCAGCTGCCGACCTGCAAGAGATCGAGGCGGCCGTCCGCGGGGCGGAGAAGCAGACGTCCGGGGAGATCGTCCCGTACGCCGTCTCGCGCTCCGATCACTACGAGACCGCGGCCTGGAAGGGCGCGACCCTCGGAGCGTTCGCCGTCGTGGTCGCCGCGGGCGCGGCGCGTTACCTCGGCGACGTATGGGGCGTGCCGTCGCTGGGATGGGTCATGCTCCCCGCGCTGCTCGGCGGTGCCGTCGGCTACGTCGCCGGCGCCGTCATCCGCCCGATCAAGCTCGCGCTCACGGGGGCGACCAAGGTCGAGCACCGCGTCCGGCAACGAGCCGCGGCGGCCTTCCTCGAGAACGAGGTGTTCAGGACGCGCGGGCGCACCGGCGTGCTGATCTTCCTGTCGCTGTATGAACGCCGCGTCGTCGTGCTGGGCGACTCCGGTATCAACGCTCGCGTGCGCCAGCAGGAGTGGGACGCGATCGTCGCCGGCATCGTCGAGGGGATACGCGCCGGGTACCCCGGCAGGGCGCTCGCAGGCGCCATCGCCCGCTGCGGCGAGCTGCTCGAGCGGCACGAGGTGAAGATCGCAGCGGACGACACGGACGAACTCCCCGATCAGCTGCAGCTGAGGGAGGAGTAGCGATGCGCGCGGTGTGCTGCCGTGCTTTCCTTGCGGCGGCGATGGCTCTGGCGCTCGTCATCTCGGCGGCCGCGCGGGACGTCCCCTACCTCACGGGCCGAGTCAACGACACGGCCGGGATGCTCCCCGTCGAGGTCCGCGAGCGCCTCGAGTCCAAGCTCGCCGAGTTCGAGAAGGCATCCGGAGCGCAGGTCGCGGTGCTCACGATCGCCTCGCTCGAGGGCGAGCCGCTCGAGGAGTACACGCTCAAGGTGGCCCAGACGTGGAAGCTCGGCCGCAAGGGTATCGATGACGGCGCCCTGCTGCTCGTCGCCAAGGACGATCGCAAGATGCGGATCGAGGTCGGCTACGGCCTCGAGGCCAAGCTCACCGACATCGCGTGCAAGAGGATCCTCGACGACGTGATGCGGCCGGCGTTCCGCGATGGCGATTTCGGACGGGGCGTGGAGGCCGGTGTTGACGCCGTCATCGGCACGATCCAAGGGAAGGACGTGCTCCCGGCCCACAGCGCAACGCCGGCTCGAAGCACCACCGAGATGCCGGTCGGCGCCAGGCTGCTCGGAACCCTGATCTTCGTGATCGTCATCGGCGTCTTCTCCCTGGTAGCGCTGTTCGGCAAGGGATGCATGAGTTGGTTCCTGTACGTCTTTCTGATGCCGTTCTACGCCGCCTTCCCGTTCGCCTTCTGGGGTCCGCCCGGTGCGATCCTGATCCCGATCTGGATCCTGGGCTTCCCGATCGCGAAGTTCGCGCTGGGGAAGACTGCTGCCGGCAAGAGCTTCCTGAAAGCCCATCCGGGGCTGGTCGGGTTTGCGGCCTCGAGCGGTCACTCCGGCTCGGGCGGAGGGTGGAGCTCCGGGGGGGGGTTCTCTGGCGGCGGGGGCAGCTTCGGCGGCGGCGGCGCATCGAGCGGTTGGTGAGGGAAGAAGGTAGAGGGCAGAGGGAAGACGGTAGACGGGAGACGACGGTCTCTGCCACGCTCCGTCTTCCCTCTCTTGTCTTCCCTCTTCCGTCTTTCCCGGGTCCGCTGTCGGGCGCGTGAAGCCTCACTCCTCCGGGGACGGGCGGCGCCGGCTCTCCTTGACCCGGGCGCGGAGCTTCTTCTCGGTGACTCGGCGTTGCTTCGAGACCCGGGTCGGCCGCGTCGGGACGCGCGGCGGCTCCTCGGCGAGGGCGTCGCGGAGAAGCTCGACGAAGCGTGCGAGCGCCGCCGCCCGGTTCGCGCCTTGCGTCCGATGGCGCTGGGAGACGACGTGCAGGACACCGTCACGGGTGATGCGCGTCGCGAGCCGCTCGCGGAGGCGCGCCCGCTGCGCGTCGCTGAGGTTCGGCGATCCCGTCACGTCGAAGGTGAGCGTCACCTTCGTCGCCACCTTGTTGACGTTCTGGCCCCCGGGCCCGCCGGCACGAGACGCGCCGAACGTCAGCTCCGCTTCAGGGATCGCGAGGGTGGCCGTTATCTCGATCATCCCGTCGGCATGATACCTGCCGCTGGAAGCTCGCGGCGCCGCAGAAATAAGCCGTGCCGGGGATCGGCACGGCTTGCGCGAGAGTTGTCTTCAGCTTGGCACATGGTTAAGAGTGTGGGCGGGGAGCCCGAGGCGGCGGTCGGGCGCTGCCGGCCGCCGTCGAGAAACGCAAGGTGGACACGAAGTACCTCACGCTAACCGACTCCGGCAAGCTGGAACGTGACTGAGATCGTGAGGTAGACGGCGACGGCACGTCCGTTGAGCGTTGCGGGTTTGTACCGCCAACTCCGGACGGCTGCGAGCGCGGCTTGCCCGCAACCGAATCCGGGTTCGCTCGTGAGTCGCACCTGGGTCACGTTGCCTTCCTCGTCGATCACGGCCTCGAGGGAAGCCACGCCCTGGATCCGCAGCTTGCGGGCGAGCTCGGGATACCGGGGCACCGGGTGCTCGATCGGGACCGGCGGTCGCACGTTTCCACCGATCTGGATGGGCCCGACGACGGGCGGAGGTTCGCGGACGTTGTCGCGAGGCGGGCCCGTCCAGGGTCCTAGGGGGCCATCGCCCGAGGACACATCGTCGTCGTTGAGCCTGTCGCTCCACGGGACACGATCGTCGGGCGCCGGTTCGGGATCGGCTCCTTTCGGCACTTGAGGAGGGATGGCCTGGGGCTGCACGATCGGCGTCCGCGCGGCGCGATCGACGGTCACACGCCGGACGTGGTGCTCGGCGGGGCGGTCGCCCACCCCTCCGCCCATCGGCGGCAGGATATGGACGATCAGAGGCTGCACAGGCACCACCTCCGGAACCTGGTCCACCGCCCAGAGTTGGCCAACCATGACGAAACCGAGCGCCATGGCGTGGACGGCGAGGGCCGCCGGCAACGTCGCCAACCTCCTTCTCACCTCTCGCCCGGGGTTCGATGCGATCAGCGTGGTGTCGAACATGGCGGCCTCCTTTCGTCCGTGTCTCGTGCTCCTGACCTTTGGACACCGGGGTCGGCGGAATCGAAACCGGGTAGGATGGCTGCGATGAGGGACGGCGCCTCTTCTCCAGCCTCCGGGGCGGGCTCGTGAGGGTCGTCGCGGAGACCGAGTTCAAGCTGACCGTGGAACGCTCACGCTTCCATGCAGTGCTCTTCCCGGCACGCTCCGAAGACGATGTCGCCGTGATGCTCAAGCGCAAGCGGAGCGAGCACCGCAAGGCGAACCACCACTGCTGGGCGCTGCGCAGCCGCGACACCGCGGGCGTCCTCGTCGAACGCTCGAAGGATGACGGCGAGGTGGGACATCCCGGCCGTGTGCTGCTGGAGTTGCTACGGCGAGAAGACCTCGAGGGCGGGCTCCTGGTCTCGCGCGTCTTCGGGGGGGTCAAGCTCGGCGTCGGCGGTGTCTCGAGGGCGTTCCGCGAGGCCGGAGAGGGCGCGATCGCAGGGCACCGCCGCGGTCTCTCGCCCCGACGCTAGCGGCCCCTGTCTGCTCAGGACGATGCGCCTCCGGCGAAACCTAGGCCTTCTGTTGCTCGAGCCAGCGGTTGAATAGCCACATGCTGAGGGCCGACACGAGGCCGACGCCCATGAAGATCGCCCACCCGAGAGCGTTGTGAGAGGGCACGAGGTCGAGCAGACCATCGGGCCGGCGCGTCGCACCCTTGGCCATCACCTCGTTGAAGATGAAAGCTCCGACCGGACCACCCAGCAGCGACCCGAACGCAAGCGGAAGGTTGGCGTACCCCAAGAAGAGCCCTTCCTGTCCCTTTGGGGCCAGTGCCCCCACGTACTCGTACATTCGGGCCGAGGTGAACAGTTCAGCGAACGCCCCGAGCGCGATGCACGTCACCACCATGAGCGACCCGACAGGCAACCAGCGCCATATCGGGGCTCGCAGGTCTCCCCCGACGACGATCGGTACGAGGTTGATCGCCATCGCGAGCCCGATGATCACGGTGCCCACGATCATGGACCGGATCGGCTTCATCTTCCCAAACGTCCGGGTCACGAGGAGCTGGAAGCACACGATCACGAGGGGATTGGCCATGGTGTAGATGTCCATGGCCGGGCTCGACTCGACCACCGTCTTCAGGTATAGCGGCAACGCGACGTACACCTGGTTGTAGAGGAAGAAGAACCCGCATGAGACCGTAAGGAACAGCACGAAGCGCAGGTTGCCGAGCACGCGGACCATCCCGGCGGCAATCTCGCCCACCGACCGGTGTGGTTTCTCCGCCGGGCGGCCCCCGGCCGTGGTTTCGACGTCTCGATACAGCGCCAACACGACCACGAAGGCGAGAACGGCCATCGTCATCGCGACGCCGAAGATCATCGAGAGGTTGGCGCCGGGCCGCGTCCGAACGTAGAAGGCGACGGCTCGGCCGAACAGCGAGCCCAGGTTGACCACGACGTAGAAGATCGCGAAGGCGAGGGTCGCTCGTGCCCCGGCGGTCTTCTGCGCCGTCCCCAGGATGGCGGGTTTCACGAACGAACCGCCCACGGCGATGAGCACGATGCCGAGGATTGCCGGCACCACGACGTTCACCCCGGCGCTCACCCCCCGTTCGATCGTGGGGGCCAGCGATGCGCCGCCCATCCAGACCGGATAGCCCATCAGAAAGTAGCCACCCGTGAGCAGGACGAATGCGATCAGGAGGGCTCGGCGAAAACCGATCTGGTCGGCGATCGTCCCCGATAGGACCGGCAGGAAGTACACGAGGTACCAGAGCAGCGTGTTGAATATGGCGGGCCAGTACGTTCCCAAGCCGAGCTGACCAAGGTAGATGACGATGAAGCTGGCCATCGAGTAGTAGGCCGCCCTCTCGAAGAGCTCGGTGGTGTTGGCGGTCCAGAAGACCTTCGGGAACGTCTCGGGTCCGGCGGTTTTCATCGATGGCACCCGCTTTCCGGCACGTCCTGGCCAGGGCTCTGGATTGTAGCGGGAGAGCACACTCGTTCGGAAGGTCGCCACCGATCAGGGACCTCCAAGGCCGATGCCCGGCTTTCGCCCTGCGGCGCCTTGAATTGCGAACGTCTCGCTGGTAGATTACAGTTTAGGGTACGGGGACGAGGGTGAGCCAATGACTGACAAGCCACGGGAGCAACGGAAGTTTCCACGAATCCCCGTGGAGAAGGCTTTGTTGGTCAAGAAAATCGGGGATGAAGCCTCGGAAGCGTTGGCGAAGACCCGGACGGTCGGTGGCGGCGGATGCATGTTCGTCCACCACGAACCGCTCGGTGTGGGATCGGGCGTCGAGCTTTTGATCTCGCTCGCCGGCCGGGTCATCAAGGCGCAGGGGAGGGTCGTCTGGGAGGTCGTCACCGAGCCGGGACGTGTCGAGGTCGGCGTCGAGTTCCTGAAGATCTCGCCACGAGACAAGAAGGCCCTCGAGACCGCACTCGCCGATCAAACTGCGCCCTGACGCCGTGCCGGTGCGGCCCTTCCGGGGCGCCTCGTCCGACACCCTTTTCAGGACCCCCCGACTCGAGACTGCAACCGCACCGTCGATGACGCCTGGGGCGGCTTCGGCCCGGCTTCCGGTCGCATCGTGGCAGGACCTCTGGCCGTGCGGATACCGCCGGTTCCGGGCCGGCTCTCGGTCCGGCCCGTTGCGACCTGCTCCGCCTGGTTCACGAGCAGCACGAAGGAGCGGCTCACCGTGCCAGGCTCGCCGGCGTAAAGCACCGCGTGAGGCACCGCTTCGAGCTCCGTTCCCATCGACGAGAGCGCATCGGTGCCCCCGCCCATGATGATCGCCCGCCTGTGCCACGCGGGGCCGGTACCGGTTGCGGCCGAAACCACGACTGCTACGCTGGTACGCAGACCGGGGAGGCTCCCTTCGATGAACGCACGGCTCATTCGGTTCGCAGCCTGGATCCTGGCGATGGCATCCTCTGTAGCGGCTCAACCCGCGCCGGAACCGCGCCTGCCGAACGTGACCCTCCTGGCCACCGGCGGCACGATCGCCGGCACCGGCACGACCAGCACGACCACGGTCGGCTACAAGGCCGCCACTCTCGGCGTGGACGCTCTCGTCGCCGCGGTGCCCGAGCTCGCCAAGGTCGCTCGCGTCACCGGCGAGCAGGTGTTCCAGATCGCCAGCGAGAACATGACCCCGGCCCATTGGCTGCAGCTCGCCAGGCGCGTGAGCGAACTGCTCGCCCGCGACGACGTGAACGGGGTCGTGATCACCCACGGCACCGACACGCTCGAGGAGACCGCGTACTTTCTCGACCTCGTGGTCAAGAGCCCCAAGCCCGTGGTGCTCGTCGGCGCGATGCGTCCGTCGACCTCGATCAGCGCGGACGGCCCGATGAACCTTTACAACGCCGTGGCGCTCGCTGCGAGCTCGGACGCGGCCGGGCGGGGGGTGATGGTGTGCCTGAACGACCAGATCAACGCCGCGCGCGACGTGACCAAGACCGACACCGCGACGCTCGACACCTTCCGTGCCCCCGAGCTCGGGCTGCTCGGTGTCATGGAAGCGGGCCATCCGATCTTCTACCGCGCCTCGACCCGTGCACACACGAGCGCGACCGAGTTCGACATCGGTGCCGTCAAGGAGCTGCCGAAGGTCGGCATCGTCCTCGCCTACGCCGGCTCCGGCCGGTTGGCGATCGACGCGATGATCGCAGCCGGCGTGAAAGGCATCGTCCACGCCGGCACCGGCAACGGCAGCCTGGCGATCGACGCGAAGGCGGCGCTCGTCGAAGCGCGCTCCAAGGGGATCGTCGTGGTGCGGGCGAGCCGCGTACCCGGCGGTGCCGTGGCCCGCAACGGCGAGGCCGACGACGATGCCCTCGACTTCGTCGTGGCGGACAACCTGTCCCCGCAGAAGGCGCGGGTCCTTCTCTCACTCGCGCTCACGCGGACGGTCGACACGCGTGAGATCCAGCGCATGTTCTGGCGCTACTGAAGCCGCGGGTGCCCGCCGAGACGCGAGGGTGGGCGCACGCTCGACGCCGAGACCGCGCCTGGGCGGGTCACTCCTCGCCCGGACCCAATGCGATGGCCTCCCTGCCCGCGCCGGCGCCCGGTGAACGGTTGACCAGCCAGACCCCGAACAGGATCACCGCTCCGCCGGCGACCGTTGCAACTGTGATGCGCTCACCTAGCAGTGCGGCCGCGACGGTCATGGCCACCAAAGGCTCGAGGTAGAGGAGCGCACCCGCCTCCGAGGCCGGCATCCGCTGGAGGGCGTCGTACCACGCGATGTACGCGAGTCCGGAGCAAGCGATCCCCAGAAACGCGACAGCGCCCCACCCGCGAGCCGAGAGCCGCGCGACCTCCGAAAGACCAGGGCCGGCCACGAGGAGAACTGACGAAAAGAGCCACCCGATCCCCATCACGTAGGCCATCATCCGGATGGCGGGGTGGGAGCGGAGCGCCCGACGGGACAGGACCGAGAACACCGCCCAGTTCGGGGCGGAGATGACGATCAAGGCATCGCCGGGCGCCCCGAACTGGCCGTGCAGGAGCGTGGCCGGGTCCCCCCGGGTCACGACCAGCACGACGCCCACCGCGGCCAAGGCGATCCCCGCGATCCGGATCGCGCCGAGCCGCTCCTTGAGCACCAGCCGGCCCAGGATCGCCATGAAGACCGGTGTGGTGGCCACGATCCACCCGCTCGTGCTGGCCCGTGACGTCACGAGGGCGTTGGACTGCAGCCACTGGTGGAACGTGATCCCCACAAGGCCGAGGACCGCGAAGGTGCAGAGCGTCCGAAACGGGACCAACTCCAGCTGGCGGGACATCGTCACTGCGACGCCGAGGACCGCCACTCCCATGGCGAAGCGCAACCACACGACCGTGACGGGCGACACCTCCGTCAGGGCGATCTTGGTGGCGATGAACGACGCGCCCCAGACCAGAACTGCGAAGAACCCCTCGGCGAGGGCCCGTGCCCGAGCCGTACCCGTCACGACCTGCATCCTGCGATCAGGAACCTAGAAGAGGTTCTCCGCCTTCCACCTCATCGCCATCAGGATTCGGTTATAGCCGCTGGGATGGTCGAAGAAGATGAACTCCTCGATCGGTCCGGGCTTGAGTTTGCGGTACTCGCCGAGCTTGAGGTCGACCTCGGCCTCGCCGTCGGGCTGGCGGGCGGTGTTCAGGCCGAAAATGTCGGCTTCCGCTTCGTGCGTTCGGATCATGGTGTTCGTCACGGGTGTCGTCACGAAGAAGAAGATCGACAGCAGCAGCACGAGCAGCGGAAGTCCTGCGACGTCGGCGATCCCCCCGATCCCCCATCGCGAGCCCCACCGCGCCGATGCGCGGTCGAACGACCAGCGCAGGAAGGCGAAGCCGATCACGATCAGCACCCCGAACTCGATGATGTCCTTGTACACGTGGTTGAGCACGTAGTGCCCCATTTCGTGGCCCATCACCGACTCGATTTCGGCCAGGGAGCAGCGGTTCAGAAGGTTGTCGTTCAGGGCGATGCGCTCGGTCCCGAGGAACCCCGCGACGTTGGCGGACACCCGGGTCGTTTGCTTCGAAGCGTCCACCACCAACACGTCGGTGGCTGGGACGCCGTTGGCGCGGGCGAGCCGGAGAATGGGGCCTCGGACCGACTCGTCCTTGAGCGGCGTGTACTTGTTGAACAGCGGCTCGATGAAGACGGGAGCGACGGCGATGACGATCACCAGGAAGAGCACGCTTATTCCCGCACCCCAGACCCACCAGGTTCGAGGCGCGCGGCGGATCACGGCGTAGATGGCGATCAACGCCAGACCACCGAGGATCGCACCGACCAGCAGGCCCTTTGCCTGGTCACCCAGCCATGGGCCGAAGGTCTGCGTGGCGAGCCCGTACCTATGTTCTCGGATGAACCCCTGGTACACGGTGAGCGGGAAGGCCAGTACCGTCGTCACCAGGAGGTACTGCAGCCAGTAGAGCGCGGTCTGCAGGCTCGCGATGCGGGTGACCCGCACCGCCAAGTCCCGCATCCGGACCGACAGCCGAGTGGCAAGCAGCACCAGCGCCACCGCGACGCCGTACAGGAACCCCCACAGCTGCAGCCAGTATCCACCCTCGAAGTAGGCGTCGGAGCGCGCCCGCTGTTCCGGGGTGACCTTGGCCAGGTATGCGTCCGTTGCCGCGACCGGGTCGAACTTCACCCTGGACGCGGCCGGTGCAACACTCTCCGGCCTCGCACTGGTTTGCTGAGGACTCGCCGCGAGGACCGGGGCCGAGGTCACGACAGCTACCCACACTCCGGCCGCGACCAGACGCCTGAATGCAGCAGGCAGACTCACTTCGACCTCCTTCTGCGTCGCTTGAACAAAGGGTGACGCCGGGGTACCGACACCCCATGGTACGCGCCTCCCCCATGTGGGTTGCGCCGTGGAGGGTTGCATCGCCCATGCGCTACGATCAGGGGGCATGACCGGCGACTCCGCGGAAAAGGCCTACCGGAAGCGGGTACGCGCGTGGTCGTTCTACGACTGGGCCAACCATGGGTACGTCACCGTGACCGCCACCACGTTTTTCCCGCCCTACTTCATCGCCGTGGCGGCCCCGGCCTTTCGCCTTGCGGGCGGCGCCCCGGGAGAACCAAGCGCGCTCGCCCGCGACACGGCCTCCAATGTCTACGCTCTGGCCACCTCGATTGCGCTCCTTCTCGTTGCCGTGCTCGCCCCCCTCGTAGGCACGGTCGCCGACCTGACGGGTCACCGGAAGCGCATCCTTGTCGTCGCAACCGTCGTCGGGGCGAGCCTCGCGTCCGCCATGGCTGGCGTCACGGCCGGTAGGTGGGCGCTGGCACTCGTGCTCTACGGCGCCTCGCAGATCGCAGTCAACATCGCCCTTGGGCTCAACAGCAGCCTGCTTCCCCACGTGGCGCGCTCCGACGATGTGGACCGGGCATCCGCGCTCGGCTATGCAATGGGGTACGTCGGCGGGGGCCTCTTGCTCGCTCTCGCGACGGCGCTCTTCCTGGGCGCCGATCGCATCGGTCTCGGACGCGATCTCGCAGTGCGGATCACCTTTCTCACGGTCGGCATCTGGTGGCTGGGCTTCGCGATGCCACTCGTGGCGAATGTGCCGGAACCGGGCGCGGTGCCGCTTGCTCACGGCGCCACCGGCAACCCGATCCGCGACGCCCTCATACGCCTCAGTCATACCTTCCACGACCTGCGCGAGCACCGGGAGCTCTTCACGATGCTGGTCGCCTTCTGGCTCTACATGGAGGGGATCGGGGCGATCGTGCTCCTCGCGACCGCCTACGGCGCCGCGCTCGGGCTGCCGACGGAGGCGCTGGTCGGCACGCTTCTGCTGACCCAGTTCGTCGCGTTCCCGTACGCCCTCGCGTTCGGTCGCATTCCGGATCCCAGATTGGCCTGGCGGGGCCGCGCGGTGGCCATGGTGCTCTGGACAGCCGCGACACTGCCTCTGCTCGGCGCGTTCGCCAACGCCCGCGGCGACCTCGGGGTGCAGGCTACCCTGGCTCTGCTCGCGGCCGATCAGGTTGCCGGAGTAGCCTTCGCATTCGTCACGGGAAATACGTTGTTCGGAGGCCTCGCCCGGCGTCTCGACGCCAAGCGAGCCATCATCCTGGGACTGGCAATCTATTCGATCATCCCGGTCTGGGGTTTCTTCCTTCACACCCAGGCCGAGTTCTTCCTCATCGGGGTCCTCGTCGGCGCCGTCCAGGGCGGGACCCAGGCGCTCTCGCGCGCCGTCTATGCGGAGCTGTCACCCCGCGCGAAGTCCGGCGAGTTCTTCGGGTTGTATGCGCTATCCGAGAAGTTCGCTGGAATACTCGGGCCGCTGCTCTACGCAATCGTTGGCCGTTTCACCCACAACCCTCGCGCCAGCATTCTCTCGGTCGCGATCTTCTTCGCCCTCGGAATCCTCGTCCTGACTCGGGTCGATGTGGCGGCAGGCGCGCGCACCGCTGCGGCGGAGGACGCTGCGGTTGCGGCCAGACGCGCGGCCGACTGAGGGCGGCGGCGAGGACGACAGGTCGATGCCGTAAGATACCGTCGTGTCGGCCCCGACCCCGGCCATCGTTCGGCTCGCACCGGAGTGGGATACCTCCGCCGTGCGTGAGTGGTGCACGAGCCTCGAGGCTCTCTTTCGGACGATCCGGCCCGAGGCCGAGATCTACCGCGGACGAAACGTCATCTTCCGCTCCACCGTTGAGGGCCAAGAGATCGCGGTCAAGCGGTTCCCCCTGGTCAGCGCCGGCAAGCGACTCCTGTACCGGCTGCGTTCGACAAAGGCGGTGCGTGCGTTCGACCACGGGGTGCGTCTCGTCGGATTGGGGGTGGGGACGCCGCGCCCCCTCGCGGCCGTCGAGAGCCGGCATCGAGGCTGGCCTCTGGCTTCGTACTATTGCTCCGGCTATGTGTCGGCGTTCCGTGAGGCCCGTGCCTTGAGGTCCCCGGACACCCCAGACCGGCCTCTCCTTCTCGGCCTGCTCGGCGAGTTCGTGGGCCGGCTCCACGAGCTCGGCGTGTTGCACCGCGACCTCACCTCGGGGAACATCTTACTCGTGCCAGACCCCGCGCGGGCGGAGGGATTCGAGTTCCAGGTCGTGGACATCAACCGGATGAGGTTCGGCCGGGTCAGCGTGCCCGACGGGATCGCCAACCTCGCGCAGCTCCGGCTCAACGATCACGGCGAGGTCCTGGATGGGTACTGCCGGGTGCGACGTCTCGACCCCACACGGTTGCGGCGCCTCTACGGGGTGCGACTGGCCATGCGCTCGTTCAAACAGGCAACCAAGGAGGCCACTCGTCCCCTGCGGAGACGTCTGGGCTTCTGACGTCGGTCAGGGGGCGGGGTTGGGTACCAGGATCACGTAGCTGCGGCCGCCCGGCGCCGGCAGGTCGATGCGCCGCTGCACGGTGAGCCCCAGGCGTTCTTGCAGCAGGGTGAGGCCTGCCTCCTTCGACTTGGCGCGCGTCGCCTCTGCGACAAGGCGGAGATCAGGCGAGACGGAAAGGCGTTGGCGGAGCTCCCCGACACCGGCGATCCTGGGCGGCGTCAGACCGGCTTCGAAGTCCATGGCGGCGATGATGGTCTCGTCCGGCTGCCAAAGTGCCAGAGGGTGGTCGCCGGCGACACTCTTCGCCGCCCTCACCACCGGACCGAGGTCCTGGGCCCGGTCGATCAGCGGGAAGACCAGCGGCGCCCAGCACGACCACACCACAACCCAGCAGGCGACCGCACGAGTGAGGACCGACTCCAAGCTGCCGCCGCGGGCCGCGAGCCAAGACCTCGCTGCCAGATAAGTGGCGGCAGCCCACCCAGCGATCAGCACGGTTACCGGCGCCGCGGGTGCGGGCGCTTTCAGGTGGAGCACTGCGAGGAGGAGTGCGGGCGGCAGGAGACCCGCCGCGGCACCAAGGAGGACGGATGTGGCCTTCGCCATCGCTCGGTCGAGGCGTCCGGGCGCGGAGAGCGCGCCCTCCGCCCACAGCCCGCCCAGCAGCGCGAAACCCGGCATCACGAGGGCCGCGTAGATGTCGCGAGCGGTCGCCGCAGCCGAGAGGACGACCAGGCCGGGTACGATCGCGGCCGCAGCGAAACGCCACGCCGATCTCCGGGCACCGACCCTGCTCCCCCTCCATGCTGCCGCCGCCGCGGAGACGATGAGAAAGCTCCAAGGAAGCAGCAGGATCGGCAACTGGAGGAGATAGGTGGCCGGCGATCCCGGGTGCGACCTGGCGTAGCCGACGCCGGGGACCTCGGTGAAGCGCCCGACAAGGTTGTTGAAGAAGAACGCATTCAGGAAGCTCGTCCCCTCGGGGCGCGCGGCCACTGCCGTCACCCAGGGGAGGATCGCCGCGCCCTGAACGGACAGCGGCGCGAACAGCTCCCAGGCTACGAACTCGCTCCAGCGTCGCTCCCACGCGACGAAGGCGACCAAGGTCAGAGCCGGCACCATCCAGGCGACCACGTTCTTGGTCAGGAAACCAACCGCCAAGAACGCGTGCATGAACGTGTACCAGCCGAGCTTCGGCCACCCTCGCTCGGCCATCAGACCCCGGTAGCAGCCGAGCAGGGCACCGGCCACCGACATCATCAGGAGCGCATCGGTGGCGATCCAGATCTCGACGCGGTAGGCGAGATAGAAGGTACCCATGAGCAGGCCTGCGCCGAGGGCGGCCACCCGGCCGGCCGCTGCCCGGGCCAAGAGGCCAACCAGCAGAGCCGCGGCAACCGCGTAGATCAGGTTGGGCAGGCGGAGGGCCACCGGCCCCGAGCCGAGCAGCCGCGCCGAGCCGGCCGCCACCCAGTAGTAGAGCGGCGGCTTCTCGCAAAACGGCGAATCACCCAGGTGCGGCACCATGAGGTCGCCGCCGGGCCGCGCCATGCGCGTCGCGATCGCCGCCTCGCGCGGCTCATCCGGCTTCCACAGGCCCCTGCCGAGCAGCCCGAACCCGAGGTGCAGCGACACCACACCCGCAACGATCAGAGGCCAGCGAGCGAGGATTCGTTCGGCAGTGACCACGCGTCGGATTATCCCATGCGTCGTGCGCACCCACAGCACCCGTTACCCGGCGCGTCGGCTTCGGCTACCGGCCGCAACTGCTGCGAGATCCCCTGCAGCGCCTGCCCGGGCCGAATCTCGGGACGGGCCGGTTCTGGAGGCGGTTGACAGAACAAAGCCGGCCAAGGCAGAGTTGCGATGCGGCGGGGGGAGCCGTGCGCCGCGAGGCGTCTCCCCAACTCGGCCGTCTGGAGGAACGATGGCCCTCGACATGGACTTCTCGAAGCTGCAGCCCCAGGACGTCCTCGATCTCGCGATCTTCGCCGAGGAAGAGGCGCACGAGCAGTACGAGCACTTCGCAACGCTCATGGAGAACCACGGCAACCACGAGGTGGCGCGCTTCTTCGAGAAGATGGCATTCCGCGAGAAGCTGCACCGCGAGCAACTCACGGAGCGCCGGCTGGCGCTCTACGCCGACGCCCCGCCCAACCTGGCCAACCGCGCAGTCTGGGGCGTCGAGGCTCCGTACGAGGAGAAGCCGGGTGCAACCATGACGGTGGCGGCCGCGTTCACGCTCGCTCTGGCTGCAGAGGAGAAGGCGGAAGCGTACTACGCGGCGGCGCTGCTGCAGGTGATTCCGCCCCAGGTCGCCCAGCTCTTCGAGAGTCTGCGCCAGTCCGAGATCGAGCACAAGCGAATGCTTCAGTTGGAGATGGCGAAGCGTCCCGCATAGCCTGGGCACGCGGACTGCGGCACGCCCGCCTCAGCCGAATCGCAGGTAGCCGATATAGGACTCCGGGTCCGAGAACAGACGGGTCCGGACGATCTCGAACGCCCTCTCGTTCGCGGCGAACTTGCGCCCGATGTCGAGCGCCGGAACCGTCCGGTTCAACGCCCTCTTGATGCCGATCCGCACCCTCTCCGGGACGAAACGGGACAGGCGGGACGAGAGCCGGGCGCGGACCTCGAGGGCTGCCGTCGGCCCCCGACTGCCGGGAAAATCCTTCCGCTTCCAGGAGGCGGCACCGAGGTGGAAGAACGTGTCGCCGTAAATGCTCCCGAAGTGGCAGTGATCCTCCCCACGGTTCGTGCGTTCGAGAGGCAGCCATCCGACACCCTCGCGGAAAGCCAGGAAGCCGTAACCGACGCCGGAGTCGGGGTGGTGACGGAAACGCCGTCGGTACCGCCGGTAGTCGGGCGAGGCGCGCTCGCCATCGCTCAGAAGGAAGCGCGGGCGGTACTCTCGGAGGAAGTCCGGTGAGATCAGCATGCCCGCCGTGAATGGCTTGCGGTCCAGCCGGCTGTCGCGCACGGCCGCCGCGAACGGGCAGTGGCGCCCAAGACGGTGCGCCAGGTCCTCGAACCAACCCGCCCGGACGGGAAACGAATCCACGTGGAGGGTGGCCACGTGGGTCGCGCCGTCCTCGAGCGCGACCGAGATCAACTGCTCCAGATAGTGCGCGTGCTCCTCGCTCTTCCTCTGCAGGGTGGGCGGGAGGTCCAGGAGCATCACAGCCGGATCCCGAGCGAGTCGCTCGCGGAATTTCGAGGCCAGGCGACTGACGCAGCCGTAGATCGTGTAGGGAGCCGCGGTGTGCCTGCGGATGTACTCGAGGTGCAGGTCGAGGAGCCGCTCGCTGCCGTCCCGCACCAGGTAGACGACGACAATCCCGAGCTTCATGCTCGGCCGGCCCGGCTCGAGGCCTGGAGGGATCGCTCGAAGAGGTCGAACTCGAAGCACGCGGGATCGAGGGCGACGCCGTCCAGCAGGATCGGCTCGTTCTTGCGCACGCCCCGCGTGAGAGCGACACCCTCCGCAAGGCAGATCGGCAGGCCCGGGTGCGAGCCCCCGGCCCCACAGCCGTCGATCATCCCGTAACAGGTGTAGCCGCCGATCCCGTCCAAGACCTCGCCCGGCTGCAGGTCACGCTTGGCGTAAGCAAAAACGTTGGCCCGAAAGCCAGCCGCCGGCTCCAGCAGCGAACGGCCGTCCAGCACCGCCTCGGCGACGCACTCCATCGCCTCGACGTGGCACAGGTGGTACGGGCGGTAGAAGAGGTAGAGGGGCCCCTTCCCCATCTTGTAGTACGCCATCATGTCCCGCTGGTACGAATGTTCGCAGCGCCCGACCGCGAAGACGCCGCCGTCCGGTTGGGCACCCAGAATGTAGTCCACAAATGGCCCGGAGCGGCGCCAGATCTCCTCGACATCCAGGAGATCGAACACTTCGCGAACGTGCGCCGCGCGGGGCCCGTGCATCCCCGGAACCGGGGTGGCCAGCCCGAAGGCGTTCGCCAGCAAGGCCATCTCGATGCAGAGCTTGGTGCCGTCGGTGTACGCGGTGCACATCTTGTATCCGAGGTTCCGCTTGTCGGCCTCGGGGACGATGCTCGTGGGGTTCGCGGTGCGGTCTAAGAACCCCTTTATGTTCCCGGCCATCACCAGGTCGAACCCCCACAGGGTCAGGCCGTCGATGAGGTGCTTCAGGACGCCGTGCTGATCGCCGTCGCAACTGGTATACACGACGCCGTTGCGGTGGGCCAACTCTGCCAGATAGGGACCGAAGATCAGGTCGATCTCGGAGTTCATGAGCACCAGGTGCTTCCGGCTCTCGAGGGCGCCGATCGCGAAGCGCGCGGCGGGGCCGATGCAGTTCGACGACTCGATGAAAACGTCGGCGCCTTCGCACTCCGCGAGGACCATTCCGTCCTCGCACACGGCCACAGTGCCGTGGTTGGCCGCCTCACGGGCCTCGCGAGCCGTCCGGACGACGACGGACTCGCACCCCATCATCGCCGCGCACGCCTTCGCCTTCTCGATCTCGATGTCCGCGATCCCGACGCACCTGATGGCCGGGGTCCTGCAGCACTGGTAGAACAGGCCCCGCCCCATGGCGCCCGCCCCGACGATCACGACTCGGATCTCGTGGTCGAGCGCCCGGAGGCGACGGAGGATCCCGCTCATGGTGGCCTGCACTACCCGGACTCGAGGTCAGGTCTTCCGCGCCGCAGGATTCTCCGCGGGCTCGGCACCCTTCGTCTTGGTGGTCATGAGGGTGGTCAGGAACGCCGAGAGCAGGCCGCCGAGGTTCTCGCTACCCTGCACGAGGAAGTCGGGGGTGACCTTCACGTTGCCGGCCGCCACCTGCTTGGCGATCTCGATCGCCGTGACGCCCTGCGCGCCCACCGCCTTGTTCTGCAGCTCGTACGCCTTCGCGGTGGACTCCCCAATGGCCAGGATTCGCGCGCCTTCGGCATCGCCCTTGGCCCGGATCCCCTTGGCCTCACCCTCGGCACGCAGTCGGACCGACTCCCCTTCGCCTTCCGCGAAGCGGATCGCCTTCTGCTTGTTCTGCTCCGCGATCTTGACACCGATTTCGGCTTCGACGAGGTTCTTCTGTTGGTCGGCCTCCGCGCGGGTCTTCTCGGTCGCGATGCGCGTCCCCTCGGCCTTCTGCTGCTCCTGGTACATCGCGAGCTGCTGTTGGGCGATGATCTTCTTCGTCTGCGTGTCCATCAGCTCCTGTGGGAGCGTGATCTGGCAGATCAGCACGGAAACGCACTCGACGTGGTAGCGCTCCAGCTCGACCCGGGCGCGCTCCTCGGCCTTCTTCTGCTCCTCCTGGCGATCCTGCAGGAAGTTCATGGCCGATGTGGACGATGCCTGGTTCCGGAAGGAGGAGTCGATCATCGGGTGGATGACGTGCATGATCAGGTTGTCGATCGAGCCGATCTTGGCGACCATGTACGGCGCCTGGTCCGGGCGCACCCGCACGATGACCTTGACCGAGACGGAGATCTCGAAACCGTCGCGGGAGACCACCCGCAGGGGGTCGAAGCGGGTCTCCTTGGAGTCGTCCCAGTCCACCGAGATGTTGGTGGTGTCGACGATGTAGATGATGTAGGCGCGGCGGTTGAGGTAGTAGATACCGGGTCCCGCCACCTCCTGCTGGATGCCGCGGAACCCCTTCGGCACGACGTAGCGCTCGATCCCGAGGGAGAAACGCTCGTCCGGCTTGCGCTGCGCGTCGTTGTCGACTGTCGTGCCCTCGCGCGCCGCCATCGCGTCGACGAGCTCCTTGATCTGCTTCGGCTCCTCCCCAACGTTCGAGACCACGACCGCGACCTGGCCGCGCTCCACGACGGCGACGTCGTCCAGCTCCACCTGGAACATCTGCTGGTTGACGTAGTAGGTGCCGGGCTTGAGCACGTCGAACTGCGGCCCGCGCTCACCACCCGCCGCGAGAAACGCCGACGCGTTCTGGAAGTCGCTGTGACCCCCGACTGATTTGGCGACGTACTCGTCCTCAGGCAACGGCTCGCCATCGAGCGCGGTCACGAGGCCGATCTTGTTGGGCGGGATCACGGTTGCGTCCCGCACCTCGACGCGGAAGAGGTCGGCATTGACTCGGTAGGTTCCCGGCAGGAGGATCTCGATCTGCGGGCCTTTCTGGCCGCCCTTGGCCAGAAACGCCTCGCCGTCCTCGTAGGCGCTGTGGCCCTCAACCTTCTGCGCGAGCAGCCGGCCCGGGGGGATTGGCTTGCCGTCCATGGAGTTCACGAGGCCGATCCGTCCCTTGTCGATGATCGTGGCCGGCGCCTTGCGGACCCGGAAGAGCACAGGGTTGATGCGATAGTTGCCTGGCGGCAGGATGCTGATCTGCGGGCCTTTCTCGCCGCGGTTCCTCAGGAAGGCTTCCCCATCCTGGAAGAGGTTGTGGCCCGGTACAACACGCGCGAAGATCCGCCCCGCCGGAACGGGGTCGCCATCGATCGACTCGACGATCCCGACCTCGGTCTCCGCGATTACCGTGAACGGGACCTTCTTCGCCTTGTACAGGAACGGGATCAGCAGGTGCAGGCCGGGCGCGAGCGTGCGGGCCTGGATCCCTATCTCGTCGCGCTGGGCCACCACGCGTCCCTGCGGGAGGTCTCTCCCGAGGTACTTGCGCTCGAGCACGGCGAGCTCGGCGCCGCCCACGACTACGAACGACTTGAAGAAGACGATCAGCAGGAAGAATGCCGCAGAACCAACGAGAATCGGAACCCAGGGGAAAGCCGCCGCAACCATGTGATGTCCCTCCGTCTCTCGGATAGCTCCGCTCAGCGCTTCAAACCGGGGATCTCCCGGCGACGGGAAACCATGCGCTCACACCGTCACCCTGCGGCAGGCGTCACCGCACGAGGTCCAGCAGCCCCTTGACCACGGCATCGGTCGACCCGATCGCGGTGTTGAGCACCACGACCTTGGCCGCGGCGAGCAGCCGCTCGTGCTGGGCCCGCAACAGGTCCGCCCTCGAGGCGTCGAGCCCCGCGAGGTGCGGGTTCATGAACGGAAACGCCTTGCCGGTGCCCCCGGGGAGCTGCCCCGAGGCCAGAATCCTGGCGGCCTCTCGGGCATCGACTTGCTGCACCATCGGCAGCACCGGATCCTTGCCCAGCAGCACGGCCAGTCGCGGCGCCGTGCGCCGGACGTGGCGCGCCGCACCGCCGAGCCAGTAGGGGTCGAGCATCACGCGCCCGTTCTTGGAGGCCTCGATGCAGGCCGCCGCGCCACGGTCCAGGGGGCACTCGTCGTTCGGGTGGTTCACCGTGCACGCGTCGCGCGACACCACCATGTTCTCGAGCTTGGAGCGCTCGAGCAGCTTCTCGATCTCCCGGAACTTGCCGACCCACTTCGCCTTGAGGTAGAGCTTACGCTCGATGAGGTCGGCCACCGGCTCGGAGGCGCCGAGACGTACAAGTACGGTGTCGTTGCTGACCAGCCGGACGCCTTCTTCGCGCATCGCGGCGGCCAGTAGCCCCGTGCGGCCGGAGCCAGGCCCGCCCCAGATCATGACCCCCTTGCCGCCGACGTCGAGCGTGGCGCAGTGCGCGAGCAGTGCGCCGGAGGTGCGAGCGGCGGTCTCGGCCGCGAGCTGGAGCGCCAGGGAACGAACCTGTCCGTAGAACGCCGTGTTGAAGGCGAACGCGGTCGAGGTCTCCAGGCTGACGAGGCCCGACGGCTCGCGCCCCGGCATGTCCTTGACGGCGTAGATCACGGCGTGCGGCTCGAGATCTCCCTCGAGCGGGGCGGGGTAGAAGTTCTCCTGGTAGAAGTCGGCGACGTGCGGGGAGTTGGTGCGCAGCTGCACCACGATCCCGGCGATCGCCGCGTTCCACTCGAAGTAGGCGTCGGGTGCGAGGTGGGAGGATGCCTCCTCCAGCAGCGCGTTGCGCGCATCGAGCCCGCCGACCGGCCTGCTCTCCGCGTAGGTCGCCACCTTGGTGACCACGTTGTTGAGCGCACGCGGGCGCAAACGCCGTGGCTCTTCCAGTCGTGCGAGCGCCTCGCGGATGCGCCGGCACCCCTCCTCGATACGCTCCATCGAGGTCGCGAACGAGATCCGAACGTGCGCGTCGGTGCCGAACGCCTCGCCGGGCACGACGGCGACGTGCGCTTCCTTGAGCAGGTAGTACGAGAGGCCGTAGGTGTTGCGGATCGGCGCGCCGCCGAACTCGCGGTCGAGGTACCGGGTGACGTTCGGCATCACGTAGAACGCGCCGGATGGGGACGCGCAGGAGACCTCGGGCAGGGAGCGCAGCCGGTAAACGATCGCGCTGCGGCGCCGCTCGAACTCCTGCCGCATGCGCTCCACGTCCATGGCGCACTCCTTGAGCGCCACCACGCCAGCCTTCTGCACGAACGACGTCGCGTTGGACGTGTTGTGGGACTGGATCTTCGAGCAGGCAGCGATGATCTCGCGCGGCCCGGCCGCGTAACCGAGGCGCCAACCCGTCATTGCGAACGCCTTCGAGAAGCCGTTGATCACGACGGACAGCTTCTTGATCTTCTCGTTGAGGGAGGCGATCGACACGAACCGCTGCCCGTCGTAGATGAGCTTCTCGTAGATCTCGTCCGCGATCACCCAGATCTGCTCGCGAACGCAAACCTCGGCGATCTCCTCGAGTTGCTCGCGGGAGTACGTCGCGCCCGTCGGGTTGCACGGGTAGTTGAGGATGACGGCCTTGGTGTTGGGGGTGATCGCCGCGGCGAGGTCGCGCGCCTGGAGACGGAAGCCGTCCTCCTCACGGGTGGGGACGACGACCGGGTTGGCCTTCGCCAGCTTGACCTGGTCGGGGTACGAGACCCAGTACGGCGCCGGGATCAGGATGTCGTCGCCCTCGTCGTACAGCGCCATCGCGACGTTGAACAGCGAGTTCTTCGCGCCGGCCGAGACGATGACCTCGTCGGGCGAGAACCTCAGCCCATTGTCGCGCTCGAGCTTCTCGCAGATCGCCTTCTTGAGCTCCGGGATGCCGTCGTTCGCGGTGTACTTGGTAAAGTTGGCGTCGATGGCGGCCTTGCCGGCACGCTTCACGGCCTCCGGGGTCGGAAAATCAGGCTCTCCGACGGAGAAATCGACAACGTCGATCCCCTGGGAGTGCATTTGGGTCGCGCGGGCGTTGATGCGAAGGGTCGGCGAGAGCGCGATGCGGTTGGCGCGGTCGGAGAGCATGGCGGATCACCTCACCTCTGGCGGCGATACCGCCTTCACTTCGTGTCCCCTTCCTTCTTGCCGCGCTTGAGGATCTCCTCGAGCTTGATGCCGGTCAGCGACTCGACCACAGCCGGTAGCTGGGCGATCACCCTGGCGACCTGCCCTGTCAGCTTCGAGGCGCCGTTCGCGTCACCGACCATGATGATCTTGTCCACCTTCGAGAGCGGTTCGGACACGGCCCTGGCGAGCTCCGGGAGCTGCTTGATCACCATCTCGGCGAGGGCTGCGTCGGTGTACTCCTTCCACGCCTGCGCCTTCTGGCGCATCGCGTCGGCCTCGGCCTTGCCCTTGGCGGCGATCGCCTCCGCCTCGGTGAGCCCGTACAGCCTGATCCCGGCCGCCTTGCCCTTGGCCTCGAGCTCCTTTTGATACGCGTCGGTCTCGGCCTCGAGCTTGGCCTGGTAGTGCATCGCCTCGGCCGGCCGCTTGACGGTGGCCTCCAGTTCCTTCTCGCGACGGACGATCTCCTGCTCCTCGACCTTGGCCGCCAGCTCCTTCTCGGTCAGGCGCACGGCGTACTCTTGCCGCTTCAACTCCTCCGAGAGCTTGGCGCGCTCGAGGTCGTACGCCACGTCCGCGGCGGCGCGCTTCACGTTGACGGACGCCTGGAAATCGGCGCGCTGCATCTCAAAGTCGCGGGTGGCCTTGGCGAGTTCGGCCTCCGCGAGCAACCTGGCGATGTCACCTTGCTTGCGGTACTCGGCGGCCTGGATCGTCGAGTCGCGCTCGGTCTCGGCCTGGGCGAGGGTTGCGTCGCGCTTCACCTCGGCGATTCGCCTGGCGCCGAGCGCCTGCAAATAGCCCTGCGCGTCGGAGATGTCCTTGAGGGAGAACGAGAGCAGCTCGAGGCCCAGCCGTTCGAAGTCCTCGCCTGCGGCTTGTCGAACGCGGTCTGCGAACTTGTCACGCTCGGTGTAGATTTCCTCCACAGCCATCATCCCGAGAGACGCGCGCATGTGCCCTTCGAGCACCTCCTGCGCCACCGATGTGATGCCGGAGGAGCCTTTCGATAGGAAGTTCTCGACCGCCCTGTGAAGCAGCGCCTCGTCGCTCGCCGCCTTGACCTGGCCGAACGCCTCGGCGGAGATCATCACGCCCTGGGCCGTGAGCACCTCGGGGCAGCGGACGGAGACCGAGAACACCTCGAGTGGAAGGGTGTCCACCGATTCGACGAACGGCATCACGAACGTCCCGCCACCGACCTGGAGACGGTACCCGACCGTGCGCTGTTTACCGTCGGGCTCCGTGACCGTCGACGTCCGGCCCGAGATGACCAGCACCTGGTTGGGACCGACCTTGCGGTAGTTGAAGGCCCACAGGCCGATGAAGAGCAGCAGGACGACGAGAACGACGGCGCCGACGATCCACGGGAGCAACGCCATGGCTTCCTCCACCGCCCGGCCGGGCGGATGCCGCCACCTTACGACAAGTTCCAGCGACGTACAAGCCTTCGCGCGCTTGGCCGCGAACGTTTCTCAGGTTCGCGCGGGGCGTTCGAGGGTCGGTCGGGGAAATGGTGAAAGGCCAAACGTGAAAGGTCAAAGGGAAAACGGAAGAAGGTAGACGGGAGAGGGTAGACCACGACACGGGCAGCCAACCGATCTTCCGTCTTCCCTCTTCCGTCTCCCCTGTCTCTCGCCAATAGAGGCGTATACTCCGCCGTCCGGAGATGCGGTGGAGACCTTGGAGCTTTGGCTGGTGCGGCATGGCGAGACTCCCAGCAGCCGCGACGGAGTGCTCGCAGGCTGGTTGGACGTGCCGCTCACCCAACGCGGCCTCGAGCAGGCCGAGGCGGTGCGTCCGGAGCTGGCCGGCGAGAGCTTCGAAGGGGTGTGGTCCTCCGACCTGCAACGCACCGTCGAGACTGCCCACATTGCATGGGGCACCGCCACCCCCGACCCGCGCCTCCGGGAGATCAACTTCGGTGAACTCGAAGGGTGCGAATGGGCCGCGCTCGACCCGGCCGTCAGGAGGTCGTTCGCCAACTTCAACGGCTTCCACCCCGCCGGGGGCGAGACTCTCGAGCAGGTCCGCGAGCGTCTCTACGACTTCCTCGCCGAGCTGCGCTGGGGTCGCCATCTCGTCTTCACTCACGGCGGAGTGATCAGGCTTCTCACCCGGGAAGCGGGGAACGACGCGTTCGTGCCGACCGGCACGGTTGTGGGGCTCGACTGGGCCGGCCGCCGAATGCTGTTCGTCAAGGAGTCACCGATCCGCGTCGTCCAGGCGTTCACGGAGTAGGTAGGCGCCGCCGATACATCACCCTGATTCTCGCGGAGTGGCACGCCCACACAGCGGATCGCCCAGAAGGCGACGTCCGCGGTCGAGTGGGGCCGGCTACTTTCCGTGGATGTCCATCAGGGGGGCCCCGGCGTCTGCCCCGGCGTTGGGGCGGCCTGCTTTGGGCGCGTGCCGAAGACCCAGGCCGCCAGGCGGCGAAAGAACCCCGGCCGCTTGGCCGGCACGCCCTCGGGCTGGACGACGGGGAGCGCCAGCCAGCCGCCGTGCAGGTGACACGTGGCGGTGGGTGCGCGACCCGCCAGGAAGAGCTCTTCCCGCACCTCGGGGCACCGGCTCGTGGCAAGCTCTCCGGAGGCCGGGTCGACCACCGCCCGCACCAACCCGGCAACCTGCCGGAAGCCCTTGAACCCTTCCGGCGGTCGGACTGCCAGCGTAAAGGCCGCCCACACGGGAAGCGCGGCCTGTCCGCCGGTGAGGCCGGTCGGGCCGTCGTCGTCGCGGCCCACCCAGACGACCGTCACCCGGTCGGGCGAGTACCCGGCAAACCAGGCGTCGCGCCCATCGTTGCTCGTCCCGGTCTTGCCGGCAAGAGGGTCCTTGATCCCCAGCGCGCGCGCCGCCCGGCCGGTGCCGCGGGCGAGGACGCCTCGCAGAACGTCGGTGAGCAGGAACGCCACGGGCTCCGGCAGCGCCCGAACCCTGTCCGGGAACGCCGCGAGCGCAGACGGCTCGCCGCGGGGTCCGAGCGCCGCCGCGATGAGGTGGATCGGCGGCCGGACGCCTCCCGCAGCGAGGGTCGCGTACACGGTCGCCAGTTCGCGCGGGCTCACCGCAGAGGCGCCGAGCGCCAGCGCCGGCACGGCCTCGAGGGGAGAGGTGATCCCCATCGCCCGCGCCGTCGCCACGACCGTGTCCAGCCCGGTTTCAATCCCCAGGCGCACCGCGGGAAGGTTGCGGCTTTCCTCCAGAGCGAGACGCGCCGGGATCGGCCCGAGGAACGCGCCGTCGTCGTCGCGAGGCTCCCATACGCCGCCTCCGGTGGGGACCGCAATGGCCTCGTCTTGGAGGATCGTGGCGGGAGCGGCGGACCCGCTCGCGAAAGCGGCAGCGTAGACGACCGGCTTGAATGCGCTCCCCGCCTGGCGCCGAGCCTGGCTCACGCGGTCAAACTCGCTGTCCGACCAGCTTCGGCCGCCGACGTACGCCAGCACTGCGCCGTCGTTCGGGTCGAGCGAGATCAGCGCTGCCTGGAGCGTCCCCGCAGGTCGGCGCCGGGACTGACCTTCCAGACGCGGCAGCTCGGTCCGGATCGCCCCCTCGGCGGCCTTCTGGTCGCGCCAGTCCAGAGTCGAGAGCAGGGAGAGGCCGGCGCTCTCGAGGTGTGCGATCCTGAGTCGGTCGCGGGCCTCCATGCGCGCCGCTTCTGCAAAGTAAGGGGCCCGCTCCGGGAGCAGCGGCGTCGGCGCGGCTCGGACCGGTTCCAGAATTGCGGCCTCCGCGGCGTCCCGCGTCACCCACCCGAGCCCGGCCATCCTCGAGAGCACCCAGTCCCGTCGGGCCCGGGCGCGCTGCGGGCGAGCGATCGGAGACGTGTGCGCCGGGGCCTGAAGCATCCCCGCCAAGGTTGCCGCCTCGGCGAGCGACAGCTGGTCGGGGTCTTTCCCGAAGTACGCCCGCGCCGCCGCGCCGACGCCGACGAGACTGACCCCGTCGTGGACCCCCAGGTAGGCCGCGTCCAGGTATGTGCGCAGGATCTCCTGCTTGGACATCCGCAGCTCGAGCAGCACGGCAAGCCCTGCCTCCTGGACCTTGCGGGAGAGCGTCCGCCGGCCCGAGAGGACGAGGTTCTTGACCAGTTGCTGGGTGAGGGTGCTGCCGCCCTGTGCCGCCTCGCCCGTCTTGAGGTCCACCCACGCGGCGCGGGCGATCCCGGCGATCGAAACCCCTGGGTGCGAGAAGAACGCGTCGTCCTCCGCCGCCAGGACGGCATGAACCAGCGGCTCAGGCAGCGGACCGGGCGGGAGCGGCCTCTTCTCGGCCGCCTCGCTCCCGAGAAAGGCGGCCAGAAGGACCGGCTCGAGCGCAACCTCCTCAACCGCCTCTCCGTTGCGTCGCACGCTGGCGACACGCCCGCCGGCGAACCGCACGTCGATCAGCTCCGCACCTTCCCTCCCGTGCGGGGTCGGGAAGCGCCGGAGGTGGACGAGGAGCCCGCCCGGCACCGTGCGAAAGCCGCCCACCGTGGGCGACCCCGGGCGCACGTCCTCGTGGTACGAGAGCGCGTCGAGCTCCTCCCGAACGCGGCCGAGCGCGATCTGTTCCCCGGACCGCAGGACGAGCGGTCGAGCGTACAGGCGCGAAGGTCCGGCGTTTGCAGAACCGAGCCGGTCGAGCAGCCGCCATGCGGGCAGCAACAACCAGACCGAGACCGCCGCGCCGGCGAGAGCCGCGAGCGCAACTCCGATCGCGGCCTGCCGGAACGCCCGGTTGCCTCGAGCCCTCTCGTCGGGCACGTTCTCTTCGACGCTCATCGAGCCACGTCCATCCCTGCCAACCAACCTAATTCCCGGGTTCGGCGCCTGCCTTCCCTTCCGGTGACCGCCACACTCCCCGGGTGATCGCCGTCACGCCGCCTGCAACGAGCCGGCAGCGATGCAGTTGCGTTCGAGAGGTTCTCGAACTTGGCGTCTGCCCCTGACGACCTGACCCCAACCGGATCTTAAGCCTTCATCGTCTTCCCGAGCTCCCCGTCGGTTGCGTCCCGCTGCCGTCGAGGGCACAATTGAAACGCACACACGAGGCTCCGACACGCCGGATTTCGAGTCGTCACCCATCCCCCCTTCGCAGGCGCGACAGGCTGCCGCCGCACGCCGCTTCGCACTGACCAAGTGGTACTTCGACTGCGTCGAGGAGGACGGCACCGCCTTCATCGGCTACAGCGCACGGCTCGTGTACCGGGGCACAGGTGTCAGCTATGCCAGTGTCCTGCTACGGGACCCCAACGGCCGCGTCCAGACCCGAACGTCGCTCCGGCGCACCGCTTCACCCTCTGCTACAGGCTCGACCGTGAGCTGGAATCACGGCCCGCTCGCCGTCGCCGGGACCTGGCAGGCGGCCGCACTGCCAGTCTCGCGAGCTCTGCTCGAGTACCACGGGGGTGCCGTGTCCTGGAACTGCGCACAGCCGCTTTCGAGGGCACGCGTTCAGGTGGGCAGCCACCGTCCTGTTTCCGGCTGGGGGTATGCAGAACTCCTGGAGATCACGATCCCGCCATGGCAGCTTCCGTTCGACCACCTGCGCTGGGGCCATTTCATGGCGGACGGAGGCGCTATGGTTTGGATCCAGTGGCAGGGCGAGGGCGACGCTACGTGGGTCTTCGTCGACGGTGCCGAGACCGCTCCGGCAACGGTCGACGACGGACGCGTGAAGGGACGTGGCCTTGATCTGCGGCTCGACCGCTGCTGCGTGCTTCGCGAGGGGTCCGTCGGGTCCACTGCCCTCGGCCGTGGGACCGTGCTCGCACGACTGCTCCCCCTCTCGATTCTCCGCACCTTCGAGCGAAAGTGGTTGAGCCGTGGCTTCCTACAGCGTGGGGCATCGCCGCCCATCGCGGGGTGGGCGATTCACGAGGACGTAGCATTTGGAAAAGGATCGGTCCCATGACGAACTTCGCTCTCTCCCCCTCGTTCGGGAAGCTGGCATACGGGATTCTCTACGTGCTGGTGCTGCCGGCCTCGCTGTGGTTTTGGGCCATCGTGGCCGCCCGCAACGTTCATCTCCCGCCGGTGCTGAGCGTCGCCGGTGGCGAAGTGGTTGCGGCGGCGGGCTTGCTCCTGATGGCCGTGGCGACATGGAGCCTCGCGCGCCACGGAAGAGGGTTGCCCATGAGCCCGTATCCACCCACGGTCTTCGTCGCCTCGGGCCCCTACTCGGTCTTCGGACACCCCATCTACGCCGGGTTCGCCTTGGCGTGCGCCGGGGTTTCGATCGCAGCCGGCTCAGCGAGCGGCCTCTGGCTCGTCACGCCCACGGTCGTGCTGGCATGCACGGCGTTCGTCCTCGGCCACGAACGCCTCGCGCTGGGCGAACGCTTTCCATCGGCGGTGTCTCCCCCCTGGCTGCATCTCCCAAGTGAAGGGGCGGCCGCTCCGACCCTCGCCGACCGGGTTTCCACCCTGGTCCTGGTTCTCCTGCCCTGGCTTCTCCTGTACGAGGCGGTGCTGGCTCTCGGCTTGCCGCCGGATGCAGTGTCCGCATACGCCCGGTTCGAACTGGGCTGGCCGGTCCAGGAGTGGACGGAGATCCTGTACGCGAGCACGTACGTCGTGGTGGTGCTCGCGCCCTTTATGGCCACGCGACGGGGTGACCTCCGCCGCTTCGCCGTCCGGGGTTGGGCGGCCACGGGCATCGTCACGCTTCTCTACCTCGCCGTACCCCTCGTTGCTCCACCGAGAGCGTTCACCCCGCACGGAACCATGGGGCAGTTGCTGCTCCTCGAGCGCAGCCTCGACTCGGCGGCCGGGGCGTTCCCGTCGTTTCACGTGATCTGGGCGGTCTTCGCCGCGTCCCTCCTCGCGGCAAGCAGACCTCGGCTGCGCCCGGTGTTCTGGGGCTGGGCGCTCGCGGTCGCAGGCAGCTGCCTGACCACCGGAATGCATGCGCTCGCCGATGTCGTCGCGGGCCTTGTTCTCAGTTTCGTCCTGCTCCGGGTCGAGGCACTGTGGGAGGGCCTACGCTCCCTGGCCGAAAGGGTTGCAGGGTCGTGGCGCGAGTGGGATTTCGGCTCCGTCCGCCTGATCAACCACGGGGCCTGGGCAGGTGCGGGGACGTTCGTCGGCATATTCATCGTCGGCGTGCTGATCGGTCCGGGAAATGCCGGAGCGATCCTGGTCGTCGCGACGGTCTCCCTCGTGTCGGCAGCGCTCTGGGCGCAGGTCATCGAGGGCTCGCCCCGCCTTTTGCGACCGTATGGCTTCTACGGCGGCGTCCTCGGAGTCGTCTTGGGCTCGCTCGCGGCGCCGGCGTTCGGGGTGGGAGTGTGGGAGATCCTGGCCGCCTTCGCGGTGGCCGGCCCATGGATCCAGGCCGGCGGCCGCATTCGGTGCCTCGTCCAGGGGTGCTGCCACGGCTCGCCGGCGCCCGAAGGCGTCGGAATCCGGTACTCGCACCCTCGGTCCCGGGTCACCCGACTCGCCAACCTGGCCGGGGTCCCGATCCACCCGACGCCGCTCTACTCGATTCTGTGGAACGCCGTCATCGCACTGTGCATGGCGAGGCTGTGGCTGCTCCGCTCGCCAACGCCGCTCATCGTCGGACTGTACCTGGTGCTCACCGGCGTCGGGAGGTTCGTGGAGGAAGCCTACCGCGGCGAGCCACAGACACCCGTCATCGCGGGGCTGCGTCTGTACCAGTGGATCGCCATCGCCACGGTCGTCGTGGGAGCCGCCACGACCGCAGTCGTTGGGCCGCTGGCGCCGATCCCGACACCTCACTGGACGGCACTCTGGCCCGCGGCAACCTTTGGAGTGCTCACCGCTGCCGCGCTCGGGGTCGACTTCCCGCGCTCGGATCGTCGCTTCGCCCGGCTTGCCTGACGGCGCGGCAACACCGTCCGCAACTCGCTCTCCGGCGCTTGCTGCTCCAAATGAGGTCAGTTTCGCTCGAGGGCGAAAAGCAGCGCGGCGCGGGATGCGGCCGACCTCGACGTAGCCGCAGCGCTTGAGCATGCGGACCGACGCCTCGTTGCCCTCCAGGACTTCCGAGAGCAGCATGCGCAGGCCGAGGACCTCGAACGCGTAGCGCGTGCGCGTACGACCCACGTCCGTACCCAGGCCCTGTCGCCAGAGGTCCTTGCGGCCGATGATCGAGCCCGTGGCCGCGACGCCGTGCCGGTAGTCGATGCGGTGCAGGCCCGCGAAACCGATGTGCTCGCTGGCCAGCGTCTCCACGGCGAAGGTCACCTCCGAGGGGTCGCCGCGACCGATCCGATCGAAGTACTCCTCCTCGCCGAGCCGAGCTATCGGCGTGTCGCCGATCAGCGTCCACTCGGTGATGTCGGGGTCGTTGAGCCACGCGATCGCGTTCGCCAGGTGCCGCTCCTTGTCGAGCGGAATCAGCCTCACCCTCTCGCCTTGCCATCCGAACCCCATCGCAATCTCCCGAGTCAAGCGTACCGCATCGCTGCACTTCGCGGCGCGGCGACCTGTACGTCGGCAGCAAAGGGGCAGAGGTGTAGGGGAGCGGAGGAGCAAAGAACGAGACCTGCCCTGTCTCTGCCTTTCCCCCCGGCTCCTCCGCCCCTCTGCTCCTCTGCGTGTCTCTTCGGTGCCCCGTGCCCTGTCTCTCGCCCGCTTGCTCTCCCCGGTCACAAGCGACTATCCTCGCCGTCGGCGGGGGCTTCCCGCCGCGAGGTGGCCATGGCCGCACCCTACGATCCCGACGTCTACCGGCGCTTCGCCGAAAACCTGCGCGGCGCCCTCGACGGTCCCAACATCGAGCACATCTCCATGGGCGCCCTGCGGCGCAAGGCGCTCGAGACCGCGGTCGTCACCGCGAACGGGTCGCCGCTCTGGTTCTCGGCGGTGTCCTCACGCATGGCTGCGAAGACGGTCTACCTCGGCAACGGGCCCGAGATCGTGCTGCCGAAGCCGACGCCGGAGCAGCTCGCGCTGGTGGAGAAGGCCCCCGAGCAGCTCCACAAGGTGCTCCAGCTCATGCGCACCATGCCGTTCGTCCACGTGCGCCGGCAGATGGGCGACAACAGGGAGTTCAACCCGATCTGCAGCCTGTACGTGTGCGTCGCGGACAAGAAGAACTACCGCCTCGCCTACGAGTGGGCGATGACGATGGGCGACGTCAGGAAGAATCGGCCCGGCCCCGAGTTCATCATGATCGACGTGCCGCAGGAGCACCAGCTGCGGATGCAGATCCTCACGATCCCCGAGCACGACATCAACATCGCGCTCGGCACCGACTACACCGGCGAGTGCAAGAAGGGGTTCCTGCGCCAGGGGATGTTCCGCGCCGACGGCCGCGGGATGCTGGGGTTGCACGCCGGCACCAAGCTCGTCCGCGCGCGCGACCGCGCGACCGGAAAGCTCAAGACGTATGCGGTGTTCATGTTCGGCCTCACGGCCACCGGCAAGTCCACGTGGAGCTGCCACCAACTCGGGCTCGACGTCGAGCAGGGCGAGGGGACGTGGGTGTCGCAGGACGACATCGTGTTCCTGCGCCGCGACGGCAGCTCGTACGGCACCGAGTTGGGGTTCTACGTCAAGACCGACGTGGACGTGAAGCTCCAGGAGGCGATGTACAACGCGCTCATCCACCACACGGCGCTGCTCGAGAACGTCATGGTCGACGCCAAGGGCAAGATCGACTTTCTCGACGAGCGCCTGGGCGAGAACGGCCGCGGCGTGCTCGACCGCCGCGAGCTCAAGGTGAAGCGCGGGCGCAAGATGGTCTCGATCTGCGCCGACACGATCAACACCGCGAACCTCGAGGAGGTGGACGGCATCGTGTTCGCGTTCATCACGCGACGCGGCACGATCATGCCGTTCGCCCAGCGCCTCACCCCGGAGCAGGGCGTGATGGCGTACCTGTGGGGAGAGTCCACCCACTCGTTCGCGACCGTCCCCGCCAAGGCCGGCGAGTCCGTCCGAATCGTCGGGATGGACGACTTCATCGTCGGCGCCCAGGGGCGCAAGGTGAACGCGTTCTACGACATCGTGATGGATCTCGTGGCCCGCTACCCGGGGAAGGTGCACTTCTTCCAGTACAACACCGGCGGGATGGGCGAGATCATCGAGGTGGACAAAGCGACCGGCAAGAAGAACCAGGTCCGCAAGGTCACGCGCGTCCCGATCGACCTGATGGCGGCGCTCCAGCGCGGCGACCTCCGCGGCACCAACGAGTACGCCAAGGGCCGCCTCGGCACCGAGTACGTGGTCAACGCCGAGGGCACCGAGCTCGGCCAGTACGACGCGCACAACTACTACTCGGACGACCAGATCGAAGCGTACGTCGCGGACCTCGTGGACGGCCGGAGGAAGTTCACCGAGCTGATCGCCGAGCAGGGGTTGCGCAAGGACATCCGGGAGATCGCCCACCGCGAGCTCGATGCGATCGACGCGACCACCCGAAAGAAGGCCGAGCCGTGGGCGCCCGCCGAGGCGCGCGAGATCACCGCCGCCGAGGACCGCGACCCGCGCTCGAAGTGGATCTCCCCGTGGGAGCCGCGCCGCCCGAGCGCCGGCCTCTTCCCGGCGCCGGCTGCCAAGCGGCGCTAAGAGAGTCCCGGCGAACTGCCGATTTCAGCGCTCGCGATCGCGCGCGCCAACTGCGCAGCGCGCGAGTATCCGCCTGGAGCGCCAGACCCAACGGAGCATCTCGTCCGAGAGCTATATGCACCCGGCTCCTTGACCGGCTGGCCTCAGACCAAGCGCTAAAGGGTGCATCGTCCGCGCACTCGGGGCCGCAACGGCATAGAATCTGCTGTTGGAGACAGGGAATTGGCCAGCAACCGAACATACCCCTGGAGGCGCTTCTGGGGTCCACCGGGTGATGCACCGCTGAGCGATGAAGGCTTCCTGATCGACCCAGCGGGCGATTTCGGTCATGTGGTGAACCCGAACGCACTGTCCCTTCAAGAGCTGGCATCAGTGCCCGTCTTGGTCCTGCTTGGCGCCCCTGGCGCAGGCAAGAGCCACGCTGTGGCTGAGGAGGTGACGCGTCTTCGCTCAGACGGGCCGGAAGACCGAATTGCGTTCCACGACCTTGCGGAGATCGGCGATGAACACCAGCTGAGGAAGGATATCTTTGAGAGCGGTTGGTTCACGGACTGGTGTCAGGGAGATGGCTCCCTGGTCCTGTTCCTCGACAGCTACGATGAGTGTCTGCTCGACCTAGGCTCATTGCACAAGGTCCTACTGGCTGAGTTGCGCAAGTGTCCCGTTGAGCGCTTCAGCCTTCGGGTCGCCTGTCGTACGGCCGATTGGCCGTTCAGACTCGAGGACAGACTTCGTCACTTGTGGGGGGACAACAAAGTCAAGATGCTGGAGCTTTGGCCACTTCGCCGGGAGGATGTGGCCTCTGCTGCCGAGGCGGAGCGAATCGACGTCGAGGCTTTCATGCAGGCCATCCTAGCCAATCAGGCCGTCCCGCTTGCGACCCAGCCCATCACACTGAAGTTCCTACTTGGGGCGTACCTCGCGCACGGGAAGCTCGCCTCATCGGCCACGGAACTCTACGAAGAGGGATGTTTGCGGCTTTGCGAGGAGGTGAACGAGGACCGGTTGTTGTCTGGTCACGCGGGGAGACTCCCGGCCCGCCAGCGCCTTCAGGTCGCTTCTCGCGTGGCAGCGCTCCAGGTCTTCTGCAACCGACTCGCTCTGTGCGCTGGAGCGCCAGAGTCCGATGCCTCGAACGCAGAGCTTCGGCCGAGCGAGGTGGTCGGAGGCGACGAGGTAGTCGACGGACTCGCGTTCAACGTGAACCGAGACGCGATTAATGAAACAACGGCGACTGCCTTGTTCGCTTCCAAGGGTCCACACCGACTCGGGTTCGCACACCGCAGCTTCGCCGAATTCCTTGCGGCCCGCTACCTGAAGGCCCTGGACTTTTCCCCCAACCAGGTTTTGTCACTCGTCACCGGCCAATCTGACGGCCACGCCAGCGTGGTGCCTCAGCTCGCGGGCACCGTGGCCTGGCTCGCAGGGACGGTGCCCGTCCTTCTGCGTGAACTGCTCTCCTGCGCGCCAGAGGTCGTGCTGCGCGGGGACTTGGCCACGCTGGGCCCCGCCGAGCGGGCGGCCTTGGCCGCTGCCCTTCTAGCAGCGTTCGACGAGGAACGGTTGCTCGACGTGAGGCGGGGCTTCCACGAGCACTACGCAAAGCTCAACCACCCCGGGTTAGGCAAGCAGTTGCTCCCCTTCATCAAAGACAAGGCCAGAGGGCCCGTAGTTCGGCGGGTCGCTATCGACATTGCCGAACGTTGTCATCTCGTCCAGCTCCAGAACCCTTTGGTTGAGGTCTTCCTGGACACCTCCGACACGATTGAGACTCGCATCCAGGCCGGATGGGCGATCTCGCGGATCGCGGACCCGTCTACCCGCGCCCGGGTGCGGCCGGTGCTGGCAATGGCCCCTCGCGATGACCCTGACGATGAAATGAAGGGGTGTGCGCTGAGGGCCCTCTGGCCAGGCCTCATCACAGCTGAAGAGCTCTTTCCTTTCCTAACCCGGCCGCAACGCTCGAACCTCCTCGGGGCCTACCGCTCATTCCTCTGGGACCTACCAACCACACTCAGGGCGGAGGACATCCCTCCCGCGCTAGCGTTCCTTCAACGGATCGCGCCAATCCACTCACTGGACCCTCTGGACGACGTAGCGGACGGGATTATCAAGCGTGCCGTCGAGCTCGCATTGGAGCCTCCCGTGTTCGGCGCATTGGTAGGCCACATCGCGCACGCAATGAAGGAGCCAGCCTTCGAGTGGGGCTATAGGCGGCGAAGCACGCTTCTGGAAATGCTCGTCGACAAACCCAGCCTTCGACTAGACCTGGCAAGCGCACTCCTCCGCACATTGCCAACCGCCGACCGCGAGTGGCAGATCGCCGTAAGTAGCCTCGCGTGGCTCCTTGGCGTCGCCGATATCCCGTGGATGGTCGATCAGCTGGAACACAGGGCAGAAGGCCCGATCCGCAACGCCCTGGCCCGACTCATCAGCCTTCATTTTCAGGGGTGTGACGGCGAGAGCACCGACCTGGTGCTTGCGGCAACCCAGCGAGTCCCATTGCTGGCAAACGAGCTCCGTTGGGCCATCGGCCCGGTTGACCTCGATTCGGAATGGGCCGACAACATGCGGAGCTTGCACAAGCGCCAGCAGGAGTTCGAGTCCGAGCGGGCGGCTCGGAGCGATTTGAGCCCGCCGCCCGAAGTGCGGATCGTGGAGCTCCTTGGGACGTTCGACCCGGAACACCCAGAAACCTGGATCCCCATTGACTTCGAACTCCTGCGCCTCGCCGATAACCGGCAACTCATCGACGAACTGAATTCGGATCTCACCGCTGGATGGGCGTGGCCCCGGCTCGACGTGGAGACGAAGACAAGGGTTACCAAGGCCGCGACCGAGTTCCTCCTTCACGGCGAGCCCAAACCTGAGACGTGGCTGGGCAAGAACCTGGTTGGCCGCGTTGCGTTTGCGGGTTACCGGGTGTTCAGGCTCCTTGACTCGGTTGACCCGGCGGCGCTCGCCAACCTGTCATATGAGGTTTGGGCTCGCTGGGCGTGCATCATCGTGGCGTTCCCGATTTCCACGGGTAACGACGAATGGGAAGCACCGCACAGGCGATTGGTCGGAATCGCATACCAAAGGGCTCCTGAGTCGATCCTCCGAACCTTGATGACGGTCATTGACCAGGAGGCGAAGGAGGGCTCCGGATACCTTTCCATCCTGCGGAAGTTTGATGTTTGGGATAAGGGCTTCGCGAGGGCTCTCCTCGACAAAGCTGGTGGCGCCACCCTCGGACCGGAGGCGTTACGATGCTTGCTTACGGTTCTGCTTCAGCACAAGCTTCCAGAGGCATTAGCGTTTGCAGGAGACCTCATCGACAATCTTCCCGAGGCGACCACCGCCGCGCGTGAGAGAGCCATTGCGGCAGCCAAGGCTCTGACCTCAACCTGGCCCGAAGCCGGTTGGGAGCGGGTCTGGCCGGTGATTTCCACCGACGGTCCGGCTGGGCGTGAGGTACTGGGATGGCTCTTTCACCGGGTCGCGACAGAGGCCGCTGTCACGAGCCGGCTTAATGAGGGTCAGTTGGAACGCCTCTATATGTTCCTCGAAGAAGAGTTCCCGGGAGTCCCGTATGAGGTCCGGACTGAGGTTGCCAGCTTTGTTGGTCCAGCAGACAGCGCACGCATGGCGAAGCAGGCTGTTCTGGAAGACCTAAGACGCCGCGGCACGCGCGACGCCGTCGCCGCAATCCGACGCCTCCGACAATCACTGCCTCATATTGACTGGCTGAAATGGGTGGAGCTTGACGCGGAACAGGTCCGGGTTGGAGCTTCCTGGCAGCCACCAAGGCCGCTCGAGGTCATGGCCCTAGCGCGGTCGCGAGAAAATACGTTCGTCGAGGACGTCCACGGGCTCCTGATCGTGATCCAGCAATCGCTCATGCGTCTCCAGGATGAGTTGCAGTGTGAAACCCCTGCCATGCAGTTCTTGTGGGCCGACACAACTGCTCATCCTCGGCCCAAGGACGAGGGTGCGCTCTCGGACTTTGTCAAGCTGCACCTGGAGCGAGACCTCAGGGACCGTGGTGTGATCGTAAACCGCGAGGTCGAGATTCGCTCAAACCGTACTAGCCAAGAAGGCGAGCGGGTCGACATCCACGTAGATGCGGTCCGCCAACTGCCGCATGGCGACCTGAGCCGCCTCAAGGTCGTCATCGAAGTCAAAGGGTGCTGGAACGTCGAACTCAAATCGGCCATGGAGACTCAACTCCTGGAGCGCTACCTCGCCGACAATCCCGGCGCTGCTGGCATCTACCTGGTAGGCTGGTTCAACTGCCCCCAGTGGAGTGCCGAAGACTCGCGCCGACACGCTGCGAGCCAGTTCGACTCCATCGAGGCCGCCACGGACTACGTCGGCGACCAGGCAAAAACACTGTCCGATGCGAGTACCCAACTGGTGGCAACAGTCCTGGATGTCGCCCTACGTTGACGTGCCGATCGTCGTCCGGCTCCTCACCCTCGAGCTGCGCACCTCGAGTATTGTCCGGACGATGGTCCAGATGAAAACGGCCGCTGGATGCCCGTTTTCCTAAAGTATGGGAAATCGTCCTGGCTGCCGTCGGAGCCGTGGAGCCGCAATCCGCTGACGTCGACCGTGGTGTGCGTCCCTGCACTGCCTCCCGGCCGTCAAGCCCACCTATTGCGCTCGAGCATACAGAACCAGCCACGGGCTAGCGGGCGCAACCCACCCATCAATCACCCGATCGCGGATTTCCCTGAGCTCCTCGATCTGGAACCCGCTCTTCCTCAGTTGCCGAACCATCGCGCCGAGACTCCAATGCGTGTCGATCAGCACGACACTTTCCAGGCCGTCGGACATTTCGACCAGGAACTGGCTACCATCCTCGAAATACCGGGCGTTGTCGAAATCTGTGCGATAGGTGGAGAACCGCTGGGCTCGGAAACAAGGATGTGTCACCGACGCGACCACTGTGCCGCCGGGTCTTAGGAAACCGTGGATCAGCGACAGTGTCTCGACACACTCGGTGTCGGAGCGCAAGGACATCCAGACCGCATTGAAAGTTGCGACGTCAAAGTGCCGGGGCGCGATCAATTCTACACTTCCGACAACGGAGACATGCGCGAGATGGGCGCATTTCTCCTGCGCCAGCGCCACCATGGTCGGCGTTGGATCAAAGACCACGATTTCTGGAATGGGAACTTGAGTCAAACCACATACGAAGGATCCGTCACCCCCACCATAGTCTAGCAGTGCACCAGGCTTGCGTTCACCCAGCCACCTCGCAATCTCAACAAACACCGTGTCGCGTCTAGCGTCGTTGATCCGCGAGTACTGTGTCGCGAGCGCCTCCCAGTCGGTGAAACTCATGCCGGGGGAACCAGATGCTTCCTTAGGCGTTCGAGCGTGACCGCTGGATCGACCAGTCCGGACTCCTGCATGGACAACAGTGTTTTCATCCAACGGCCGCGATCTCCCAAGTCCATCGTCCCAGGCAACACGTTTTGGAAGAAGACGAATTCCAACGTCTTGGCGACCTGCTCCTCCACCACTCCCCTTTCGACGCCCGTATAGACCGCGGCCACGCGTTGCGCAGCATCAACGGGATCGTTCTTCACCCGCTGCCAGGCCGATCTGAGATCGCGTTGAATATTCCCCAGCTCTTCCGGATTGGCCTTCGCCAATCGCCTTGTCGCCACCAAAACGTTGCCGTACAGTTCGATCCCGTCCGCTGCAGGGTCGAAAACCACTAATGGCTGTCCAACTCTTGCCGCCAGACGGAAGGGTTCCTCATTCAGATACACCGGATAGGCCAGCAGAGGGGCCGTGAGGACGATCGCGTTGTCGAATCCCACCGGCTCCACTGTTAGGGAGTCACCGGCCTTGTGGATCTTCTTCCACTGGAGCCATACGGAGGTGGTCTCGGTACCTCGCTTGTCTCCCACCCGCACCAGCTTTCGCGTTAACTGGTCGAAGAGCCATCGGTTCAACTCCGCGGGCGTCGCCGCCTTGGCTTTCGTCAGCCCAGCCCTCCTCGCGGCCTCTGGGTGCATTACCCATCCCACCGGATTTCGCTGGAAATCCACGAAGAAACAGACAAGCTCCCCGTCCGCTCCTACAGACGGCGATTCGCTAATCGCCCGAAGAAAGACGTCCGCACCCACCACCGCGAAATCCGCCCGGCCACTTCTAACCTCTTCCAGGGGAAAGATGTTCGGCCCGCCTTCGTGTATCTGGACACGCCCGCGGCTTGCATCCGCGAGCAGATACTCACCTGCGAAAGTTGGGTCGTGAAGCCAGTTCAGTTGGATCATCAGCGGTCGTCCCGCTGGCGCCTCCCGCCGACAGCCCGCAAGAACGGCCGCGGCCGCCAGAATCGGGACGATAGCCCAGCGCTTCATGGTCTCACCCCCTTTCTCTGAAAACGGAGCCACCTTCTCCATAGTGTGGCATCAATGATGCTCACGACAATCCAGTCAAAGAAGAGAACACACCAGATGCAGCCAGCTATCAACTCAAAGTTGCTCGTTTGCTGCGCGCGCAGGACTACCTTCCCCACACCACCAAGCCAAGGTTTGTCAACTCCTCCCTGCGGCAGCACGAGCTCGTAGAAGGCGGGCGTCACTGTCTCGAGGATCACAATCGAAACCACGGCAAGATGGAATGCACGCCTCAATGCCTCGGCAAAGACCGCAATGTCGAAGTCCCTCAGTCGTCGGACTTGAACAAGCCTCACCCTGGCCCGCCTGAGCACACGAAGGGCTCGCCCCGGAATGAACAAGGATTCGGCTAGGAAGAGATGTTCGTCCCCAGCGAAAACGACCGCCGTAACCACACACTTATAGACGGTGTACCCAGCCAGCGCCAGTCCTGTCACCGAGACCATTGCCATAGAAACGAGCCACTTAGGCATCCCATAGTCGAGGAATAGTTTCATCGAAACGGCGTACGACATGGCGAGCGTAAGAACGAGAGGAATCACATACAGCCAGTCGAAAAAACGATCGAAATGCTCGGACAGTGACAAATGAAAACGGTGCCGCGGGGCCTGCGCGCCCAACCGGCCCGCGCCAACAAAGAGGGCGATCACGTACCCACCGCCAGCGCCGATCACCCAGGCCGCCAGAGATGCCAAGAAAGTCGCACCTAGCGCGCGGAAGTGATCGACGGTCAATGATAGAATGGCACTCGGAAGTAACGGGAAGAGCCAAGTTTTGCCAAAGGACGTCGCGTCGTCAACCGCCCTCAATACCCAGAGGGCGAGACCCCACAAAAGAATCCGGCGGAGGGTTACTTTAATACTCATCCGCGGTTGTCCACCGTCACCCTAATGGCGTTGAGTGATTCCGCATCCAACACTTCCAGATGCACATGCATCGCCACATTCACCCCGCTGGTAACTTCGTTGCGATTCAGGTGGGTTACAAGAACCACATGGAGTGGCGCTTGGCCTTGCGCCTGCCATACCTGGCGAAGGTGTTGGATTGTTCGCACCGCCTCATCCGCCCCTAGACCGTCGAGAGTCTCATCGAGCAACAGGAAGCGACTAGTCGCCCTCGCTGACGCCAGGAGCTCAAGCGCCGAGCACAGATAGACCTTTCGCTGTTGGCCTCCACTTAGTTCGCCCAAGCGCCTTCGAAGAACCTCCTTGCCAAAGACCCCGTGGAGAAATGAGTTCTCGCGTGAAACCAGTTCGGAGACCTTCCAATGACTCACCTCTGGGGAAAGCTGTGGGATATATGCGACGGAGGCATCCTCGGCCTTGAGATCTGGTCCGAAGTCGAGGAGCCCATCCGTGGTGTCGCGCCCGTATCGGATCCGCGTATATAGAGCGCGGAGGAGTGTTGTCTTCCCGGAACCCGAGCGACCGGAGAGGAGCGACAGGCGAATCCAGCCATCAGGCGCCGCGTCCGGCCAGACCCAGCAACCTCCCGCCGGAACCTCGAAAGTCATGCTTGCGGCGCCCAACGTGATTTGGGCGCTGTGAAGCCGCAACGAGTAGAATCTCTCCTTTGCCATAAGGCAAGCTTTCGGCAACGTTCCATTGATTCTATCTCAAGTCGCCACGCAATCGCGCGACGAGCAGCACGACAGGACGACGTCGTCTTCCTGCGTCGCGACGGCAGCTCGTACGGCACCGAGTTGGGGTTCTACGTCAAGACCGACGTGGACGTGAAGCTCCAGGAGGCGATGTACAACGCGCTCATCCACCACACGGCGCTGCTCGAGAACGTCATGGTCGACGCCAAGGGCAAGATCGACTTTCTCGACGAGCGCCTGGGCGAGAACGGCCGCGGCGTGCTCGACCGCCGCGAGC